>JADJTX010000005.1 GCA_016710985.1 Ignavibacteria bacterium | reverse complement strand
TATGGTGCTTATTTCGCTTTAAGAACAGCAATAGATTCTGACGAGCAAAGAGCAAAGCTGTCTTCTGTTTATTCAATTCTTGCTGCAGTGACAGTTCCTTTTTTTGTATTTATAATGCCGAGAATAGTCGAAAGTTTACACCCGGATCCAATAATAAATTCACAGGGAAAAATAAACATGGATACTACCATGTTAATTATCTTTTTGACTTCCCTGCTTGGATTTACTTTTTTATTTTTGTGGTGCCTTAATTTAAAAATCAGAATTGAAAGACTTAACCAAAAACATGAAAGGAGCATCGCCGGATAAATGAGTTCATTATATGACTTCCTTGAAACAAACTCTATGTATGTTGTAATGCTGATTGTATTAATAATATGGATCGGGATATTCGGATACATGTGGAGACTTGATAATAAAGTAAAAAAACTTGAACAGGAAAAATGAGTTTCACCACTAAGGCACGAAGGACACTAAGAAAAGAATTTCTAAAGATAAATATTTTAATATGAAATTAGCATTATGGCTTATTAATGACGATCCTAATGAAGGTGATAAAAAAAAAATTAAGAGAATGATAAATGACGGAGCTTAATAAATGGGAACAAAGATTTTATTAATGCACGATACTCGCAACAAATGTATTTTAATAATGTTATTATTGATAGACCTTTGTATTTAGTTTCACACGGTTACGATTTCATTATATTTGAACCATGTAATGATTTAATCTTGAGTTTAATACATAAAAGATATATGTCACGTTGTGTTGTCATACTTAAGATTGGCAGAATTTACAGAAAGAGATTTAATGTCTCATTCTTAATAGATAAACTTAATGAATCTAACAGTACTAACGCATAGATTAGTGTTTGATGTCATAACTGAAAGCATTGTAAACTTATATAGACTTAGTGCTCTTCGTGCCTTAGTGGTAAAATAAAATATGAAATGTCAAAAAAATCAAAAACAATTACCGGAATAATTATAATCGTCGTTTTTCTCGCGATTGGCTTCGTGTCTTTTATGGACAGTAAGATCGAGTATGTAAATTTTGCCGAAGCAAAGGACAGGATGAGAACGGTTGAAGTAAAAGGCCAATGGGTGAAAGGTAAGGAATCAAAGTTTGACGGAGCTACAAATACATTTTCATTTTATATGGTTGATGATTTTAATAATGAGATGAAAGTAGTTCTTGACGGTGCTAAGCCAAATAATTTTGACGTTGCCGAAGCAGTGGTTGCAAAAGGCAAAATGAAAGACGGATACTTTCATGCTAAAGATGTCCTTACAAAATGTCCTTCCAAGTATGAAGCTGACGGCAAAGATGTAAAGAAAACAGGAAGCTGAAATTCAAATTAATGACAGGTAAAATTTTAATAAATATATTTTTTGTAACTGCATTAATCTCATGTGTGAGTTTTTATTTGGTGCATTTGGGAAAAGAAAAATTCCTGAAATTCGGCAGGCTGTTTTTTCATATCACTGTAATCGGAATTCTCTCTACCTCAGCTTACTTAATGTATTTGATTCTTACTCACCAGTTTCAGTTTGCTTACATATGGGAACAAAGCAGTACAGACCTTCAGCTGCCTCTGTTAATGTCAACTTTTTTATTCCGGACAGGAAGGAAGTTTTATGCTTTGGCTTACTATGACGGCTATCATCGGAATATTTTTACTGAACTATGTTTCAAAAGGTGACCGTCTCGAACCGCAGGTCATGTCTGTCTTTACACTTATTCTTGCATTCCTTTCATTCATCCTAATTTTAAAATCACCGTTTCTTTATGTATGGGAAAAGTTCGCCGGTGATGTAGAGGTTGGATTTGTTCCTGCAGAAGGAAGAGGCCTGAATCCGTTGTTACAGAATTACTGGATAGTTATTCATCCGCCTACTTTATTTCTCGGATTCTCCTCTCTTGCTGCGCCGTTCTGTTTTGCAATAGGAACATTAATGAAAAACAGATACAATGACTGGATAAAATTTTCCATGCCATGGCTGTTATTTTCCGGAATGATATTAGGACTCGGTATAATGATGGGCGGATACTGGGCTTACGGTGTTCTCGGCTGGGGCGGATACTGGGCGTGGGATCCGGTTGAAAATTCTTCATTTATTCCGTGGCTTGTGATAGTTGCTGCGATACATACAATGATCGCACAGAAAAGAAGCGCGGCTATAAGAAAACAAATCTGATGCTGTGCATAATCGCATACTTATTGGTTTTATATTCGACTTTTTTAACACGAAGCGGAATACTTGGTGATTCATCCGTTCACTCATTTGTCGATCCGGGTTTTGAAGTATATGTTGCATTAATAGTTTTCATATCATTGTTCACTCTAATTTCTATTGCAGCAATTTTATACAGATATAAAGAACTAAAATCGCTGAATGCGGAAACGAATAAAATGCTGTCACGTGAGTCAACTCTTTTTATCGACTCCATAACTTTATGCGCAGCAGCTCTTGTAATTCTTGCCGGCACAAGTTGGCCTATATTTGCCAAGGGAAGTATTGATGCTGCTTTCTACAATAAGATGAATCTTCCGATAGCAATTCTTATTGCTTTAATAAACGGAATAAGTCTGCTGCTGAAGTGGAAGCAGAATGACGAGAAAAAGTTTTTTGTTAGCCTGATGTTTCCTCTTACGCTCGCATTCGTTGTGACAATAGGTCTGGTAATAGTCGGCGTGCAGGATTTTTTGATCGCACTGTTTGCACTTGCGTCGCTGTTTACTTTTTTTGTTAATGCAGAACTTGCCGTAAATGCTTTCAAAAAAAATAAATCAAGCATTGGCGCTTATATTGCCCATATTGGAATAGCTTTGATATTTCTCGGTATTATAGCATCATCTAAATACAGTAAAGAAGAAAATCTTTCGCTCGAATTGAACAAGCCTGTAAATGCTTTCGGATATACACTTACCTATATCGGAGCAACACCATTTGAAGATCCGAATAACAAGATTGATACAAAATATCATTTTAATGTCCGCATAGAAAAGGATAATAAAGAAATGCTTCTCCGGCCGGTGATGTACTATAGTGAATATTCAAAAGGTCTGATGAAAAATCCTGACATAGCAAATTTTGCTACTAAAGATTTTTATCTTTCACCGATGGGACTTGTCGAACCGGAAGTTTTTGCTGAAGATGAACTTCACGAATTAAAAAAAGGTGAAGAGAAAAAGATCGGCGATCTAACTGTTCAGTTCAATGATTTTGATTTTGGAAATATCGAAATGGGCGGAGAGGAAATTAAATCCGGTAATTATACAATCGGCGCTTTACTGAAAGTAAAGGACAGTAAATACACTGAAAATCTTGAACCGAAAATAAAATACACTGAAGGTAATCCCGAATATATGACGGCGCGTATAACAGGCAACGATAAGTATAGTTTCTATTTTGTAAAGATGAGCATTAAAGGCGAAGATCAGGGCGGCGCAACAGCTACTATCGCAGTCGTCAATAATTTAAATCAATCACAAACTCCTAAAGCTGATGAGACTCTCGTTCTCACGGCATCGATCAAACCATTCATAAACATTCTCTGGACAGGTACTGGTGTGCTTGTGCTTGGATTCTTTCTTTCGATATTAAAGAGAAGGAAAGAGCTGAGGGGTTAGTTAAAATGGTTTATTACCATTCTTGTAATTATTCACTAAATCTTAATTACAACTCATTTACTTCGGCTTATCCTTTTTCCCAAGATCCCTGTAGCTTTCTTATATAAACTATCTGACCGATATGATATGCGTTATGAATATTTATATTCGCAATGAGTGAATACCACGGATCAGCTGAATCTTTAAAAGGAGAACTCTGAAGCTTTTCTTCTGAAGCATTTTGGAAAGCATCGCGAAGATCAGTGAATACTTCATTCAGTTTTCGTAAAGTCGAGTCCCAGTTTGCTATATCAATTTCAAAAGTAAGATCTTCTGTACTTTTTTCCAGTTCGGGCAAAGGAAATTCTTTGAAGCGTAACAAATATCTTCCATTCCAGAAGATAAGATGATGGACTAACTGAAGGATGGAATGATTTGTGCTTCCGTCATTCCATTTCGCCTGCTCCATAGTCAATCCTTCAATTGCTCTTATCAGAGGAACAAACCAGTTTTCCTCATCATAGCACGCATTGAACTGATCTAAAAATAATTCTTTTGTTGTCATATAAATTTATTTTTAATGAATGTGCCTGACACCTCTTTTGATCATTATATAATTTATAGGTAATGCTGCGATAAATCCGACGATAAGCGAAATGAACATTCCGGTCCAGAATAATGAATCCGTTAGATGGGATTCCATTACACCGGGAGTCATGACCTGAGTCAGGACTTCAAATGCTTCCATTACTGCGATGCTGATCCCTTCTCCGACTATAACTGTATTTAAAGCCTGTTTAGTTGTGAAACCACTTCGTCTCAATGGCAATATCCCCAACGCAAGTCCCGCTATAAATCCCAGGAGTACAGATACGGCTATTGAAGTAAGATTATCAAATAAAAGAATAGAAGAGATGATCATTCCAACAACTTCTCCTATTCCGCATCCTATTAAGCAATGAAAAGTTGCAGAGACTGCCAGTATGAATTCACTTACCTTTTTTCCAGACTGTTGATGACTATGATCCATACCGGTGAATTAATTAAGTTCAGTATTCCCTTCCGCTTACAAAATCAACAAACTCCATCATTGAATCTTTCACACTGCGGTCTTTAAAATCTTTCAGGGAATTTTTTGCTATGACAGAATAATCATTTACTTTTTGAATTGAATATTCGACACCACCGTATTGCATTACGAAATCAAATACTTCATCAAACTTTTTTGTGCGGTCACTTTTAATGAGCTTCATTATCTCATTGGATCTTTTCTTAGGTGCATTTCTAAGTGAGACTATGAGGGGAAGAGTAAACTTTTTTTCCTTAAGATCATTACCGGTGGATTTACCGAGAAGTTTTTTCCTTCCGGTGTAATCGAGAATGTCATCACGTAGTTGGAAGGAGATGCCGAGATTTTCTCCAAAAACCCCGAGCTTTTCCACATCGGTTTTATCTATTGCTGTACTAAGCGCACCAAGCTTGCAGCAGGTCTTGATCAGTGAAGCGGTCTTGTCCGAGATCACTTTAAAATATGTTTCTTCAGTTGCATCAAAGTTTCTGGCTTTCTGGATCTGAAGCAACTCACCTTCGCTCATTCTTCTTACTGCTTCCGATGTCAGCTGCAAAAAACCGTATTCATTATTCTCCAGTGATATCAGTAAACCCTTTGAGAGCAGATAATCGCCGATCAGAACGGAAGCCTTATTTTTCCAGACTGCATTTATTGAAGCGATCCCCCTTCGTGTCTTTGCATCATCGACTACATCATCGTGAATCAATGTTGCTGTATGCAGAAGCTCGACTAAGTTGGCTGCAATATAAGTCCTGTCATTAATCTCCCCGCAAAGTTTTGCAGAAAGAAGCACAAGTATCGGTCTTATTTTTTTCCCCTTTTGCTTAAGAATATACTTGGTGATGATATCAATCAAAGCCACTTTAGATTTTAAAACGTTTGAAAACTGCTTCTCAAATGTTTCGAGTTCTGATGAAATTGGTTCTGATATTTTTTTTAAATTCATATATCTCTGATTATACTGATTTCCTGATTACGTTGAAGAATAAGGGTTTGATTTTTTGATTTATACTGTTTTAACTTGCCATCAGTAAAATAATAATGAAAACATGCTTCCTGATTATGCTGATTTAGTATCAATTAATTCTTATTTAACAAAGTTATAATTTTTTTCATTCTATGATAAATAAAGAAAGTTATGCTCTTCAGTGTAATCAACGGAATCAATTTAATCAGTGATCTTCTTTTGAGATAATTTACAAATGATTATACTGATCTCATATAAAATAAACAAAGGCACAGCAAGCAGCAGCTGACTCGTAATATCAGGACTTGGAGTAAGGATCCCGGCAAGTAGTAAAATAATTATTAAAGCATGCTTTCTGTATTTTCTCATAAACTGCGGTTTAAGAATTCCAACCTTTGAGAGGAAAAATGAAACCATCGGCAGCTCAAACACAACACCGGCAGCAAGCATTGTTGATATTATAAAACTGAAATACTCATCAATGGCTATGTTATTACTGATTACCGTTGATCCGAAATTTGCAAAAAATTCAAGAGCTGTTGGTAATAATACAAAGTATGCAAAAGTTATTCCTGCAAGGAAACAGAAACTGGAAAAGACAACTATGCTTTTTATATATCTGCTTTCACCCGGTTTTAATGCCGGCTCTATAAATTTCCAGAACTGATAAATAATATTAGGAATGCTGAGTATGATTCCTCCGACGATAATAACTTCCATGTACAAAGTAAACTGTCCGAAGGGTTTTATATTTTGAAGCTTTAAAGGGGGAGTTGTTTTTGTTGCGGGAAGGAGAAGGAGATTATCCATGATCCAGTTTATAAAAATACCTGCAACTATTGCACCGAGAATAACACCGATTGCAGACTTAATTATTCTCCACCTGAATTCTTCGAGATGTTCAAGAAAGCTCATCTCTCCCGTTTCACTGCTCTCCTCTTTATTATCTTCAGTATCTGTGATCATAATTCCTGAAACCGAATTTATTTTATCCTATTTTTAAATCATCGTAAAGCCTGAATTTCGAAGTAAGATCTTTAATTTCCTCGGTTACTTCATTCTTCTTACTGTCATCTTTAGGATTTGTTATTACTTTATTGATCATGTCTGCGATCGTTTCCATTTCTGCTTCCTTCATGCCGCGTGTAGTGAGTGCGGGTGTTCCGATACGGATACCGCTGGTAACTAAAGCACTTTTATCATCAAACGGAACTGAATTTTTATTGCACGTAATTCCGACTTCATCTAAAGTTTCCTGTGCGGCTTTTCCTGAGATATTTTTATTTCTCAGGTCTACAAGCATCAGATGATTGTCTGTGCCGCCGGAAATTACTTTGTAGTCAAAGGAAATTAATTTATTTGCGAGAGCCTGAGCATTCTTTATAACCTGTTTTGCATAATCAAGAAAACTGTCATCAAGCGCTTCTTTAAAAGCAACTGCCTTGGCTGCAATCACATGCATCAGCGGACCGCCTTGTATTCCGGGCATAACCATTGAATCAATCAATTCACTCATCATCTTTATTCTGCCTGACTTAGGTGCTTTCTTTCCGAAAGGATTTTCAAAATCCTTCCCGATAAGTATCATGCCTCCCCGGGGTCCTCTCAGAGTTTTATGAGTAGTGGTCGCGACAACATGGCAATACGGTACAGGATCGTTCAAAAGTTTTTTTGCTATGAGTCCGGCGGGATGAGCAATATCAGCAAATAAAAATGCGCCGATCTTATCAGCTATTTCTCTGAACTTTTTATAATCAATATTTCTTGAATAAGCACTCGCTCCTACCGTGATCATCTTAGGCTTTTCTTTAATTGCCACCTGTTCTATCAGATCATAATCAAGCAGTTCAGTTTCAGGATTTATACCGTACTGAGTAAAGTTATAAAGCTGACCTGAGAAGTTTACCGGTGAGCCGTGTGTCAGGTGTCCCCCGTGTGATAGGTCCATTCCCATTACTTTATCACCCGGTTTTACCAAAGTAAAATAAATCGCCATATTAGCCTGGCTGCCTGAATGCGGCTGGACGTTCACATATTCTGCGCCGAATAATTTTTTTGCCCTGTCTCTGGCGAGATCTTCAGCGACATCGACATATTCACATCCGCCGTAATATCTTTTCCCCGGATAGCCCTCGGCATATTTGTTTGTGAGTGTTGTACCAAGCGCCTGTATGACGGCATATGACACAAAATTTTCAGAAGCTATGAGCTCAAGCTTTTCCGCCTGTCTGTGAGTCTCATTTTCCACAGCTTTAAAAATTTCCGGGTCGTACTCTTTTAAATTGTGTTTAATTGTATTCATTAAAATTATTATGCTTTGTAAAAAATCTAAAATCAAATAAATCCCAAATCAGAAATTCCAAAATCCCAATTATTTTTACTGGTCTTCCTCACGGGGTCTTAAGAACCATAATTCGCCAAAATTGATCCCGGCAGTCAGATTAAGAAATTCTTCCTTGATAAGCTGATTATCTTTCTTCCCTCTGACAGAATAGTTGATTCCAAAATCTATCGAGTTAAAGTTACTGATTGGTATATTTATCCCGGCTCTTATTCCGTATGAGTTTATACTTTGCCCGTCAATTTTAAAATTCCCGACCTCATAAAATCCTCCAATCCGGTATGTTAATATTTGCCAGAAGCCGAAACTTTCAGGTTTGGGTATTATTTCCAGACCGAGACCTGCTCTAATGGACTGCTGGAAAGCGGGATTGACTTTGCCGAATTCGCTGAATTTACTCCAGTCCTGCAACAGCACATCTCCGCTGACGAGATATTTATTATTAAAAATATTTGTTATGCCAAATCCGTAAGCATCGGGAATATCTATCGAACCGGAGTTTACGGTAACAGTATCCGATCCAATTGATGAATTGAATATTCCATCCTGTGTGGCATTCATGTTAAATCCTGACTGATATACAAATCCGATTGAAAGATTACTTAAAGAAGGGTTTTTTAATAATTTTCCCATTTCAAATATTGCGCCTCCTTTGATAAACGAACGGCGGAAATCAAACTGATTCTGTATGTTAGTATTGGTATAACCGGAGTTATTAAAGTTAATAAAGTTTTGTTCATTTATTTCACCGAATGAAAAATTGTATTCAAGCCCTATGCTGATCTTACGGAAAAGGTTATAGCTCATGCCTGCATTGATGCGCGAAAGACTTCCTTTCCCCGAATAGGTCTGTGTGTAATTTTGTAACCCCGTGCTTCCAAGTACTCTGACTTTGTAATTTGTCAGACTCATTGGATTAAAGCCTAATGACATTACCCATCCTCTTACCTGATCAAAAGGAATTCCGATATTAATTCCCAGGACGTTTCCGTTTGATACTTCATTCTGCGAATTGACATTTGAAGATTTAAGAAATCCGTAATTAGCGTTGATAGAGATCAAAGTGGAATTCAACTTTGTTAAAGTCGCAGGGTTCAGATTGTTCACGTAATTCCCGAACAATGAGACACCTTGTATCCCAAGTGAATAAGTTCTGGTACTTGTATAGTAATTCAGATCGCCTATTCCGAAAATTGAGTAGGTCGAGCCGTTGGTCTGAAGCTCCTGTGAATGTATTTTCTGACCCGTAAGAATAAATGCTAAAAATATTATTATAAATTTTATTCTGCTCATTAATCTCTTGTTGTATAAGTTATTTTAATTCTCGGACGGTATGAAATCTCAGTTGCGGAAGGGGAATAAAAGACAAAGTAATCAAGGTTCTGAGTTTCATAATAATTTTTCATACTCAATCCGTAATTCGTCAATACGCCTGAATTCCATCTCTGGAAAATTGCATTCAGGCTGGTTGAACTTAAAGTATAGGTCATTGAATCAGTCTGAAATGCATCAACAAAAAGGCTGTCATCTTTAGTGGTACTGTCGACGACTGCGCCGATTACAACTCTCTTGTCTGTTGTCGGTGAAATGAATGAACTGCTGTTATCCAGAGTAAACGTCAGAGTCACATTATTTATGATCACATTAGGCGGAAGCTTTGCAAGATCAAAATTCAGTACATTTCTGTAAGCGACTCCACTTTGTAAAACAAACCGGTCTGCAGGAATAATTGTCGGCGGTGCATCCGATAAAGTTGCATATTCAGAAATATTAAGCACAGCAGTATCGAGTGTTCCGTTCTTTGTAAAAATTATTGTAACAAACGGTATCAGATCAGTTGGGTTATTAAATGAATAAAAACCTTTTATTGTATTTGAGCCTGCGTTTGGTAAAAGTATGATCCCGTAATTCTTCACGGAATAACCCGTATCTGCAGCGTATTCAAGCCAGTCCTTTGCCAGCTGATTATTCAGTGTAATATTTATCTGTTGTGTATCAGCAGGAGTACCGCTGTAATTACCCTGTGAGATATTTCCGTAATTCGCTGAGCTGACAGAATCAAAAGTAATGGTTGAGTAATTCAGATTTGTATTCATCTGATAAATGTTAAATGAGGTCAGACCTGTTTCATTCTGAAAAAAAATAATCATTATATCTTAATGTCAGCTTTGCATTTACGATCACTGCGCTGTCAAAATCCGGATCAATGCTGCTGAACTTCAGCAAGGACTTGGAAGTATAGCTCTGATAATTTCCGACTAAAATACTAGGGGAGTTTGAAGTATTTATATATTTTTTATAATTATTGTTTGTAATAGCCATCGAATCTAATTGTGAGTCGAGTATTCTTGTTGATAAGGTGTCGTCGGATGATATGAAAGTGATCCCGACTTCATTCGGATTGTTTTCACAACTCATAATTACTGAAGCTGTAAATACTAAAAGAAATATTTTAAGAGAATAAACTTTTATTAATGATAACGCTTTGTAAATCATGTTTGATCTTTTTGTCTTTTGATAATTAATCTTATGAATCTTTTTAATCTTTTGAATCTTTTGAATCTTTTGAATCTTTTGAATCTTTTGAATCTTTTGAATCTAAAATAAATTGTGAAGCGTCTTTAATATCCTTTGCCATGTAATCTATTTCTATGTTTGCAATTTTACATTTTTCAATATCACTTTTACCATAGCCTGTTTCAACAAGTATCTTCTTCAGCCCTGCATTTCCGGCGCAAAGCATATCCGTAAAACTATCACCTATAAAATATGATTCCTTAAGATCAATGTTATGTTTTGCTACGGCTTTACGGATCATTCCGGTTTTTGGTTTCCGGTCATCACTGTCCTTTTTATATCTTTCAACTGCAGCATCTTTATGAAACGGTGAGTAATACAGATCATCAATTAATTCTCCCTTTTCATCGGTAAGAAGCTTCTTTAATTCAGAATGAATTATATTCAGATCTTCCTCTGTAAAATAACCCCGTGCAATCCCTGACTGATTTGTAATTATTATGTTCAGGAATCCTGAATTTCTAAAGTCCCGGAGCGCCTGTAAAGCGCCTGGAATGACATTAAGGTCTCCGGCTCTTTTCAAATAATTTACTTCTTCTATGATAGTACCGTCACGGTCTAAAAAAATCGCCTTACTCAATTATAAATTTAAAATTAAAATCAGGAAGAGGCTACGTCTTTATAGAGCTTCATGTATTTTTGTGCAGATACTTTCCAGGAAAAATCAAGCGACATTCCCTGACGGGCAATTTTGTTCCACTTACTCTTATCTTTATATAATTCAAGCGCAGTTTCGATAACCTTCATTAATTCCTTAGCGTCATAATTATTGAATAAAAATCCGTTACCGTGCGGCTTCTTATAATCTATGATGGTATCTGCAAGACCTCCGGTGTTTCTTACAATCGGCACTGTACCGTATTTTAAACTGTACATCTGGTTCAGTCCGCAGGGTTCATACTTCGAAGGCATAAGATACATATCAGCGGCTGCCTCGATCTGATGAGCAAGAGTTTCATCAAACCCAATATGAACTGCTAGCTTGTCCTTGTATTTTTTTTCAGCTTTCTTTAAAAACTTCTGATATTTCTCTTCACCGGTTCCCAGTATTATCATCTGCACGTCAAGCTTCATTAGCTCGGGCATTATCTTTTCTATGAGATCAAATCCTTTCTGATCTACAAGTCTTCCTATGACTCCGATCAAAGGAGTTTCTTCATTAAACTCTACTTTATATTTCTCAAGAAGCTCTCTTTTGTTTTCATACTTAAGAGGGATTTCCTGATGTGTGTACCGGTACGGTATAAGTTTATCTACAACAGGATTCCATATTGAATAATCAATGCCGTTTAATATTCCCACCATGTCTTTCTTTCTTGCGTTGAGTACGTTTTCAAGACCGCATCCGTACTCCTTGTCGGTTCTGATTTCTTCTGCATACTTTTGACTTACAGTTGAAATCTTGTCAGCGTAGTTAAGTCCTGTTTTCAGATAACTGCACTGGCCATAATGCAGTCCGCCTTTTTCGGTTAATACTGAATCCGGTAACCCGGTCTTTGCAAATGAAGATTTAGGGAAATTTCCCTGATATGCGAGATTATGAATAGTAAATACTGTCTTAATGTCATTAAGATATGGATTATCCTTATGAAATGTCTTAATGAAAGCAGGAATGAGACCAGTCTGCCAGTCATTACAGTGAATTACATCGGGCTTCCACTGAAGTATTTCGAGAATTTCTATGACAGCCTGACAGAAAAATAAATATCTCTCGTCATTGTTAGGAAAATCTTTTTTTGTAATTGAATTCTGATAGATCCCTTTATTCTTAAAATAATCCTGACTCTCCATCAAATACATCTGCGCCTTGGTATTTCTGCCGTGGATGAAAGATGACTTGATACTGAACTTAGTATCTTTCCCGTTAACCTTTATTTTAAGCTCCTTAAGACGTTTTATTTCGTGTATCTGTAAACGTCTTTCATCAAGCTGTCCGTATTTCGGGCTGATAATTCTTACATCATTACCTAAGGAATTTAATGCTTGAGGGAGAGAATTTGAAATATCTGCTAAGCCGCCGGTTTTAGAGTAAGGAAAAACTTCACTGGTTACGAATAGAACGTTAAAACCTTTTGCCATTAACGAATTGTTTTATGCAAAAATAAAAATAATGAGCGTGATTAGCAATGAAATTAACTTGCTTAAGCGGGTATTGAGTATTGGGTATTAAGTATTAATTAAGAGCCGCAAGAAGATATACCTTACGGCTCATTAAACTTAACCATTGTATTAATTTTACAAACTTTACGAACTTTACGAATTCAAAACGAATATCCCATACCTACAAAAAATCTGTAATCATTCTGCGGCTGAACTCCAATAAAATTCTGACTAATGGGAAGCTGATAATCAAAATCCAGTGAAAGCATTTTATAAGTAAGGTCAATTCCCATTGTCCCCATCCAGACCGTTCCCCCCGAGCCTTCGGCATCTGCACCGTTCAATTGATCAGGACTTGCTGTTTCGAGATATATTCCTGCTTTCGGAAGAATGTTCACCGAACTGGTAATAATATCATAAGAAAAAGTCGAAGCCCAGTTGAATCTGTTGGCAAATTTATAGTCATTCTTGTTTGTAGTATTTAATGTATATACAACATCATTTCTCCATCCAAGTCCGACCTTCTCAAGCTTTGCAATGTAAAGTCCGGTAAATAAGAAATCAAGGCTCCCCGTACCCGGCTGAAAATGAGGCTCGGTAATTCCGAATGTCAGCTGTTTATTATACACACCGGTAGGAAATTTCATACCGCCCCCGAGAAATATCCTCTGCCAGAAATTTGTCATTCCGGTCATGCTTGTATTGTAAACATTATACTGAGCCAGTACTCTAAGGTCTCCGACTCCGTTCAGAGCTTTATTGTCAATCTCATTAAATGAAAAAGGAATACCGAAAATAAGCCTTGTCTTCAGGCTAAGATAAATTCGTCCATACAGTTCTACATTATTATAATACTCATCTGAAGATTCTCCCTGCTGCGGGTCATGATCCAGCAACGGATTATTATCAGCCGGTGCAGCTTCATTAAAAAATTTGAAGGTATAGTATCGTAAGCCGATTTGATTTTTATCAAAGTTCGGTTCAAGTCCCATATAGCATCCGCAAAGGTCGCATTGTGTATCCGATAAATCCTGAATGTCGGATAGCTTCAGCGGTTTCTTGAAGTGATTGTGTTTCGGACTGCTTTCAGCTTTTGGGGATACTGTCAAGAATATTATTGACAATATTAAGATGTACTTTTTCATATTGAATAAATTATTTTCTTTAGTAACTCATATCAAAATAAGTGTTGTAAGAATGTCCATTTTTGGAAATGATCAGATTGACTCTCCAGTTTCCGCTTTGATCAAAATTTATCTTCCCCGAATAATGACCATTTGAACTTCCGACCGGCGCAACATTTCCGGTGGTCGTATGTCCGTCAGACAGAAATACCGGATTCATTTGAATTGTATATGTGCCGTCCGGAGGATAGAGCTCCGGTTCATTTTTGTTTATAAGGAATTCGAAATCATTCATGCCTGCAACCGGCGTATTGGGTGTAATATTTGACAGATACAAAGCAGTGCTGTCAGGCATGACAATCGATTTAAAAAAATTTGAATTGTCCAGAATGACCGGTGGTGAAAACTCAACCTCACCCTCGGGTTCGCCCGGTGACTGATGATTATGAATCAAAAATGTTATATGCCAATGCATTGGATTATCTGTAAATGACTGCGTAAAAACCATTGCCCCTTTGAATATACCGTCCGGCGCATCTTCATCTGGATTTTCGGCCGGAGCAGCGTGTCCGTGATTTATCGGTAATATAGTAATATGAGCATCTGTTATAAGCTCTCCGGTGATTGAATCATGAAGAACAAAATAAAAAGGATTGTATCCGGTACGCAGTGAATCATCTGCATAGAGCTGCAAAAAACAATTTGCTCCTGTGACATAACCCGAATCAACCTTAAAATAAGTTGTCATATCAGGTTCCGGAATAGCAGGAGTTACAATAGGACCTGTTACAGAATCATCACTGCATGAATTAAAAACAATGGCGGAACTTAGTGTAAGTAATAATAATATTGAATAGATAACTCTTCTGAGATTCATATTTTTAAAATTTTAATTTTGGAATAATATTAGGAGTTCAGTATGCATTGCTGCTGAACAGAAAATTTAAAATGAAATTATGTATTTGAAGAGTTATAGCTGAGGAGGATGATCTATTTCAGAACAATGGTCTTTTGTTTGTGAGAAAGAATATGCTGTGTATAAGATTTTCAGGTCATTCGGGTACAGATCAGGTATATAATCAGCGACTATGTATTCGGTGATCTTTAATTTGATATCGGACGAAGTACCTTTTGTATTTCTGTCTTCCTGATCGTTCATTTTTTTATCAAGGTAGCAGTGTGCATTGCAGTTAACGACAATCTTTTCACAGCAGCTGGCTGTCAGCTCTTCGGTATTCATTTCATATAATGAATAATATACTGCGAGATAATTTGTATGAAGGAATAACATCAGAATTAATCCCAGGCATAGTATTTTTTTTATTGCCTTCAAAGTAAAAGGAAGAGAAATTTTTGATTAATGTAATTTTGGATAACGCAATATAGTAATTTAAAGTTAATTTATTTGTCAATAAATATTTCCGAATCATATGTTTCACTATTCAAAAATAAATCATGTCAATTTTTAAAACAAAACATTTTTTAGAGATCCGTAGGATTCCGCATCATGGCGGTCACTTGTCTGTTTATGAATTTAAATCCGCCGGTTGTTTTATTCATTCATAATAAGTAAGTTTGATATAAAATTTTTATCAATACAATTATGAAAAAACAATTTATCACTTTAATTTTAATCCTGACTTGCGTTATGAATCTTAAATCCCAGACGTTTTACTCCGAACCGTTTGCCCATACATTTTCTATTGTAGCGAGAGATCCTGTTACGGGAGAAATGGGGTAGCCGTTCAGTCACACTGGTTTTCCGTCGGATCAATCGTAAGCTGGGGAGAGGCGGGTGTGGGAGTTGTCGCAACTCAGTCATTTGTAAATCCTTCATTCGGAATTCTCGGTCTCAGGCTGCTTAAGTCCGGTAAATCCCCGCAGGAAGCTGTTGATGAGCTAATAGCTTCGGATGAAGGAAGAGATGTCAGGCAGCTGGCAATACTTGATTCAAAAGGAAGGAGTGCGTCTTATACCGGGAAGAACTGTATTCCGGACGCAGGAAATATTGCAAAAGAGAATTATTCTGTCCAGGCGAACATGATGCTAACCGATAAAGTCTGGTCTGCAATGTCTAAAGCATTTGAAGAATCATCGGGTCCGCTTGCAGAAAGAATGATTACCGCTCTCGAAGCCGGTCAATCTTCCGGCGGAGATATACGCGGTAAGCAATCTGCGTCGCTGTTAATTGTCAAAGGTGAGATCTCGGATAAACCATGGGAAGATAAAATGTTTGATCTTCGAGTAGATGATAATCCAGAACCTATAGCTGAGCTGAAGCGGCTGCTGAAAGTTTACAGAGCCTATGAACATATGAATAACGGAGATATTGCAGTTGAAAAAAAAGATATGCAGCTTGCAATGAAAGAATATTCCGCAGCTGAAGAAATGTTTCCGGATAATCTCGAAATGAAATTCTGGCATGCGGTGACTCTCGTAAACAATAACGGGCTTGACGAAGCGTTGCCGATGTTTAAGGATGTTTTTTCAAAAGATGAAAACTGGAGGACACTTTTTTCAAGACTGCCGAAGGTTGGTTTGATAAATCTGAATGAAGAGGATTTTAATAAAATTATGAACATTGATTAGTGGATTGAATGATGATAAAGATCTTACCGGTGGTTACGTTTATAAATGTGCTTAATCTGTTTTGTTTTGATTCTCAAATGAATTTGAAATAAATATTTTATTTATAATTTTAACTTCTTATATTGCACATAAATCTAATTAATCAAATATTTATTAATCTATTACTCACCAGTTAAGTGACGAACAAATCTGAAAACAAATCAATAGTTCTTTCCGGAGGCGGGGACAAAGGCGCTTTTACAGTCGGCGTAATTAAGAGGCTGACCGAGCAGGGAAACAGTTATGATATGATCGGCGGAACTTCTACAGGCGCTCTGATCGCTCCTTTACTTGCAGCCGGAGAGGTCCACAGGCTTCAGCATATTTATACAAGTGTAAAAAAATCTGACGTGATAAAAACCAATGATCCATTGGTAAGAATTGTCACCGGTAACAGTCTTTATGACATCAGTCCGTTGAGGGAACTTGTAAGAAAAAATCTTACTGATGAAATTTATCATAAGATCATGACCTCCGGTAAAACAGTTTTTATTTCAACTGTCTGTCTCAATAACAGCCGTTTGACATACTTTACAAATTCAGATTTGATTAAGGGAAACTCAAAATATGATGTGATCAAATGGAAGAACAGAGCTGAACTGATAGAATGTGTAATGGCTTCGTCGTTGCAGCCTGTGCTTATGCAGCCGGAAAATATCAGCGGAAATTATTTTGTCGACGGAGGTCTGAAAGAATATGTTCCCGCCGATGCGATAATAGATGCCGGAGCTTCGGATATTACGTGCATTGTTACAACAATGGGTAACAGATATTACGATCCTAACAATTTCAGAAGTGCAGCGGATATTCTTCTTAAGACAATTGAAATTTTTTCAAATGACGTTAGTGAAAATGATCTTCGTTCAGCCAAAATTTATAATGACGGTATAAATTACATTCAGGAGTGTAAGGATAGAATACAGCGCTCATCGGGATTGACACGGGAGGAGATTGATAATTTATTTACCTCTGCAAAAGATCCTTTCTACAATAAGAGACTTCTTAATTTGAAAATTATCAGACCTGCAATAGACCTTGGTCCCGGACTGGATTTCGATACAGCAAAAATGGAAAGGATGTTTGCTGAAGGTTACAACATGAATATTGAGACTTTTAATTTAGCTTAAATTTATTTTAAAAAATTATTTTAACTGACTCAAGTTATCTGGTTTATCTAAGCGGTCAACTTGAATAACTGATCTAAACTTTAACACACTATGCAATCAAAAGCCAAAACTGTAAAAGATTACATTGCAGAATTGCCTGCCGACAGAGTTGAAGCAATTAAAAAACTCAGAGCTGCGGTTCGTAAAAATTTACCTAAGGGATTTAAAGAAGAGATGAATTACGGAATGATCGGATATGTAGTGCCTCACAGCGTTTATCCGGACGGTTATCACTGCGATCCAAAGCTGCCGTTACCTTTTGCAGGCATAGCTTCACAAAAAAACTTTATTGCGTTCTATCACATGGGAGTATCAGCGGATCCGGTATTACTTAAATGGTTTACTAATGAATATCCGAAACACAGCAAACAGAAGCTCGATATGGGAAAGAGCTGCATTCGTTTTAAGAAGTTAGATCAGATTCCGTATGAGCTGATCGGTGAGCTGATAAGTAAAATGTCCGTGAAAGACTGGATAAAATTTTATGAAAAGTATTCTAAGAAATCATAAAACTTTGCACCACGAATTTCACAAATTAGCTCGAATGGATAATTGAGTCAATCAATAATTATTAGCTTTTTTAAATTCTTTTACTTATGTATTCAAAAAATGCTTTTATCCTTAATCAGATCTGTCAAATTTTATTCGTGTAAATTCGTGTAATTCGTGGCTAAATTTTTTCTTCAAAACAAGAATTTAAATTCCAAATGAAATGGAGTAAACTAAAGAAAACGATCGAAGATAAATTTTCTGGCAGCATAAAAGGGAGAGTGTACCTTTTTGCAACCAGATATACTACCGGAAGTTATTATATGGTCAGAGGCTGGATTACAATAGACGGTGAAGAGATCGCAAATTTTTCCACACCGGATAATAATAATAAATTCGGCTGGAACACTCCGGACATAGATGAAAGAATTCCTGCTGAAGACAGAAAGGAAGGACTTGCTGTGGAGAAAGGAGAATTTTCCAGATGGGATTTTATGAACGCCTGCTGGGAGTATATTAATCTGAGTATCGATGATGCAATTAAAAGTGATAACCCGATAATAAAATCTTTTGCGGTATTGGATAAAAGACTCGGTAAGAGGAGATTAAGATTAATAGAGAAAAGCAGCTTGCATCCTCTGACATTAAGGTTGCTGGAGCTAAGACTTGAAAGCGAGAAGTTAAAAGTTAAAAGTTAAAAGTTGTCGGAAGCTATGATCCATAAAAAGTATTTATGAAAATTAATTACAGACCGATCAGAGATTCTGATGAAGAGATCGGTTCACAGTTAATTCAAAATCTCTACAAAGAGCATCCGGGAATCAAACCAATGACGATGGCAAAGATCCGTAACACATCCGATATTCTGAGATTGCATCCCGACTTAGGTGCTATACTTGTAATTGAAACTGACAATGACATTGCGGGCTATTCTATTTTAATAAATCTCTACAATACAGCTTCACGTAACTCCGGATAATTCTGAGGCAATGAAGCTGTATGAATCCCTCGGGTTTAAGATACATAAGAATGACACTCTCACCTGCGAGCTCTCAAAGAGTCTTTAACAAGTCTGTCTGTTCCGCCTCAAATTTAGAATTTTAAAGAGTTATATTTGTTCATTAAACCAAAATGAATTCTCTCAAAGCATTAATCCCTTACCTAAGAAAGTATAAGAAAAAATTATTTACGGGTTTTATATTTATCATTTTATCAAATTCAAGTGATGCCTTATATCCGCTTGTCATAGGCGCAGCAATTGATGATCTGACAAAGGGGACTCTCACGCATAATTTGATGACTTATGCTTTAGTTGGAGTTGGTGTTGTAATAATCAGAGGAATATTTCTTTTCATGACAAGGCAGTCAGTGATAATCACTTCACGCGAAATTGAAAATGATCTGCGCTTTGATTTCTTTGCCCATCTGCAAAAATTGTCAAAAGGGTTTTATAATACCCGTTCGACCGGAGACATCATGGCGCACGCGACAAATGATATCAGCAATGTCAGAAACTTTGTCGGTCCCGGGATAATGTATTCGATACAGACATTCACAAGGATAGTAATAACGCTGTTCGTTTTATTTTCCATTAATCCTACAGTGACCCTGCTTGCACTGGCTCCGCTGCCGTTGATTACATACATTGTTTACAAAGTCGGCAAACTTACGTTCAGCCGCTCACTGCGCGTATATGAAATTTTTTCGGACCTGACTACAAAAGCGCAGGAAGTATTATCCGGAATCAGAGTAGTCAAATCATATGTCCGCGAAAAGAACGAATCATCTGAATTCGATAAAATTTCCTTTGACTATCAGAAGAAAAATTTAATGTTGGCTAAAGTTCAGTCGTTCTCATTTCCGATGATGTTTTTGCTTACAAGCCTTTCAGTGATCATTGTAATTTATTTCGGAGGCATACAGGTAATGGAGGGTAAAATGACATTAGGGAACATCTCCTCATTTCTAATTTACCTCGGGCAGCTTACATGGCCGATGATTGCATTCGGATGGATAATAAATCTTGTTCAGAGAGCGGCACCGTCAATGCAGAGGCTGATGAACATAATAAATACAAACCCTGATATTGCCGATGGTGAAAACACTGACAGCAGCATCACTGAAAAAAATATTGAAGGTGAGATCGAATTTAAAAACGTTTCATTTAAATATCCTCTGGCGGGGAGCTTTACTTTAAAGCATATCAATTTAAGAATAAGAAAAGGTTCTACTCTCGGCATTATAGGGCATACCGGGTCAGGTAAAAGTACTTTGATAAACCTTATCCCGAGAATATGGGACGTGACTGAAGGAAATATTTTCATTGACGGATATGAAATAAAAAACATACCGTTGAAAGTTTTAAGGGAATCGATCGGGATCGTTCCGCAGGAATCATTTTTATTTTCGGATACGATAGAGAGAAATATTGCATATTCCCGTGACACTGTTAATGAAAGTGAAGTTAATGAATATTCCAGAATAGCGGGTCTTTATAAAGACGTGAAAGGATTTCCGAATGAGTTTAAAACCATGCTCGGGGAAAGGGGAATTACTTTATCCGGCGGTCAGAAGCAGAGAACTTCCATTGCAAGAGCAATTTATAAAAAACCAAAAATACTAATACTTGATGACTCTTTGTCAGCAGTAGATACAAAGACAGAAGAAGAAATTTTACAGGAGCTGAAGAAGATCATGAATAAAAGGACGAGTATAATAATCTCGCATAGGATTTCATCAATAAAGAATGCAAACAATATCATCGTCATGGACAAAGGTGAAATAAGAGAAGAAGGTACACACAATGAGCTTATCTCATTGGGTGGAATATATAATGACATATACACGAAGCAGTTGCTTGAGGAAGAGATAAAGGATTTTTGATTATAGATCTTCGATTTTAGATTTAGTTTAAAAAAGTATGGTACATTTATACCGAAGATTGTCATAACCTTAATTCTGAAATGTGCCACACTTAAGTCTGAATGAACAATGCACATTTCAAATTTAAATAATTTCACTTAACACTTGTCAGATCAAATAATAAATAAGTCCGAAGATGACGTATTAACGAGGAAAGTTGATCCGAAGATAATGAGGCGGTTGCTTTCTTTCTTCAAACCGTATACAAAGTATATTGTAATCGCTACCGTTCTGACTATTACTATATCAGCGCTTGCAGCGCTGCGTCCGCGTCTTACTCCAATTGCGATTGATGACAAGATAATGAATAAGGATTTTCCCGGTCTGCAGTACATTATTCTTATTATGCTTGGTACACTCGTTGTTCAGGGGTTGATTCAGTACGTAATGACCTATCTCACAAGCTGGATCGGACAGAAGATAATTTATGATCTGAGGAAAAAGATTTTTGAACACATAATGACACTGGATCTGAAATTCTTTGACAAAAATCCGATTGGCAGAATTGTAACAAGGGTTACAGGTGACGTTGAAGTTTTGTTTGAAGTATTTTCATCAGGACTTGTTACGGCATTTGGCGATATCTTCCTTATCATCTGGATCCTGTATTTTATGTTTGATCTTGATCCAAAGCTGGCTTTAGTTACTTTATCGGTACTTCCGGTTCTAATAATTGCCACTTCAATTTTCAGAAAGAAGGTAAGAGAGTCATACAGAAGAATCAGGATTCTCATAGCAAAACTTAATTCTTTCATACAGGAACACATAAGCGGAATTACAATCGTTCAGTATTTTTCAAAAGAAAAAAGGACCACCGATGAATTTGAAAAGATAAACAGAGAGCACACTGATCAGAATAAGAAGAGTGTTTTTTATTATGCGGTATTCTTTCCTGTGGTGGAGTTGATAGGCGCAGTTTCGGTTGGATTGATAATCTGGTACGGAGGCGGTCAGGTTGTACAGAATGCAGTATCTGTCGGAGTCATTATTTCTTTTATACTATTTACGGAAATGTTTTTCAGTCAGATAAGAGATTTATCGGAAAAATATAACATACTGCAGACCGCTATGGCATCGAGTGAGAGAATTTTTGCTTTGCTTGATGAGAAACCTGCTATTACAGATTCTGCAGACCCGGTACAGCCCGGAGAAATCAAGGGAAGGATCGAATTCAGAAATGTATGGTTTGCTTACAATGATGAAGATTATGTTTTGAAAGATGTCTCTTTTGTAATTGAAGCCGGTGAGAAAGTAGCATTTGTAGGAGCAACAGGTGCGGGTAAAACTACGATCATAAATCTTCTTTCGAGATTTTATGAAGTAAACAGAGGTCAGATCACAATTGACGGAATTGACATAAAAAATATTAAGCAAAGTGAACTCAGAAGTAACATCGGTATTGTGTTACAGGATGTGTTTCTGTTCTCCGGTGATATCAGATCCAACATTACATTAAACAACAGTGAAATAAATAATAAAGCAATTGAAAACGCGGTTGATAATGTAGGGCTGAGAGGTTTCATTGAAACACTTCCGGATAAACTTCATCATACCGTAAATGAAAGAGGCTCCACTTTGTCAGTCGGACAGAAGCAACTGATTTCATTTGCAAGAGCTCTTGCATATGATCCAAAGATCCTAATACTTGATGAAGCGACTTCAAGTGTTGACACTAACACAGAAATGTTAATTCAGAATGCAATTCAACGACTGATTGAAGGCAGAACATCAATTATCATTGCGCACCGCCTTTCAACAATTCAGACATGCGACAAGATCATTGTGATGCATAAAGGAGAGATCAAGGAGATGGGACCACATCAGGAGCTGCTTGAGAAAGGGGGATTGTATTTTAAACTTTATCAGCTGCAGTATAAGGATTCAGTAATAATGAATAATGATTAATGAATAATGAATAATGAATAATGAATGGTGAAATGTTAATCATTAATCATTAATCATTAATCATTAATCATTAATCATTAATCCCAAATTATAAAATAAAGGTCTTTAATAAAAAATTTAAGTTGAGTATTTTCATAAATTATTAAAATAACATACGAAAAACATGCTGAGAGTTAAAATATTAATATTTAGTATTTTCATATTTACAAGTATCAGTTTTGCACAGAAAAAAAGATTGCATTTTGCTCTAATGATACCCCTTCGGAATACATACAGATTTTTACAATGAACGAAGACGGTTCCGATAAGAAACAAATTACAGATATAGCGGAAAACTGTATGAAGCCTCAATGGTCTCCTGACGGAAAGCAGATAGTATTTTATTCAGACAGAGGTTATATTTATCTCATAAGAGATGCAGAATCTCTGAAATCTGCTCAGCCATTCTTTGCTTGGAGCGGATATAATCCTTCATTCCTTGAGGGAGGTCAGATCATGTTCAATAACGAAGTTGACGACGTTCTTTCAATAATGGTGATTGATACAGCTTCTTACGGATCAGAAGCACAGCTATTATCGGACGGCAGATATTCAAACATGCAGACTGTTACAAGCGATGGGAATAAAGTCTATTACTCGGGCTTTCTTAACGGATACAAATGTATAATGGTAGCAGACCTGAATGACACAACGGATAATTATATAACGAAGGTAAGTAAGAACAGCGAAGCAAATCTGGAGCCGGATGTATCAGCTGACGGAAGTAAAGTAGTTTATGCAAGCTTTAACGATAATTTACAGGGGACGATAAGAATTCTTCAAAACGGTTCCGAGACTGCTTTAAGCAAAGGTCTCCCAAGCTCAAATGTTCCCAGATTTTCTCCCGACGGGCAGAAAATTGCCTTTGTTGTGATAAACGATGCTGATGTCTCTTTGTATGTAATGAATTCTGACGGAAGCGGGAAGAATAATCTGAATGTGAAAGGCGGAAACGTCGGAACATTTCAATGGATGGATAATGACAGGATAGTATATGACGCCGGATCGGAATCAAGCACAAGCATAGGCGTAGTCAATACAGATACCGGAGAAAATGACATTATTGCCAGCGGCGGTTTTAATCTTCATCCCAGCGTACAAAAATAAACTGCTAATCTCCGTGTGCAGTTTTTCCGTAATGCCGGGTGTGTCTCAAAACATTTTATCACAAATATACAGAGAGGACAGATTTACACAAAGATTATTTTTCTGCCCTAAGTTTTATTAAGTATTGAAATATTCCAGATTTGTATTTTTTATTAGTTTTGAAAGTCTAAGCAAGTTGGAAAATAAAAAAACCTCGTTTGTTTCCCGGAAGTGTCTAAAAACAATTTTCGGTTGTAAGTATCTTGTTTTTGTAAACCATCGTTCATATTTTCAGTTAAATGAATTTCAGAAGTTATTTAATCTATTATTATAATTTATATCAAAAGGAAATTTTTTTAAGATTAAAAAAGCCTTTTGTAAATACAAACGAAAGAGTAAGAAAACAAAAGTGTATCTAAATCAAGATACACTTTTTTTATTTATATGCAGAATAAAATTGTATCAAAGTTATTTAAGGAAAAAGAAATACTGTCATCGGGGAAATTTTATGAATTCATTGACAAACTTAAAATCATTGTCTTTGTTCCGCATAAGTTTGTCGATATTGTAGCTGATGGAATGTTCGGAGCAGGCGCCGGGAGAATCGCCAATTATGACATGTGTTCATTCAGAACAGAAGGTACCGGAACATATAAACCCAATGAAAAAGCAAAGCCATTACTGGGAAAAAAGAATTTTCTTTCCAGAGTCGAAGAAATAAAACTTGAAATTGAGTGCACTCCCGGAAATCTGGATCAGGTTTTGGATGCAATGCTTAAAAATCATCCTTATGAAGAGACTGCTTATGAAGTTTATGAATTTAAGAAGAGAGGAAAAGAAGAGTTTGGTGTCATTGTTAATCTGAAATCAAAGATGAAGCTTATGGAATTATTTAAAAGGATGAATAAAAATATTTCAAATGATAAAGATGATTTAAAAAATGAATTTAAAAAAATTGCGTTTACTGATTCTGAGATTAATGAAACTAAAATCAGATCTGCGAAATTCTTAAACTGTGAATATCTGATTTCAATATCAAATAAAAACTATAAACTTATTAAATTACATTAATTATAAATGAGCGAAAATAATATAAACGGAAACTCTGCCGAAGAAAAGCTAAGCGAAAACGGGCTTCCTGATGCTGATAAGCCTGTGACAGAGAACGATCATGCCGGTCCTGAGGAGAATTCTGAACCTAAGGTTGATACAGGAAATTCTGAAAGTGACAGTGATAATACTGAATCCAACCCTGCTGAGTCAGAAGAAGATTCCGGAACGAGATTTCAGGAATATTTCAATGAAGCTGTGGAGAATCATAATCCGAAAATGACAGACACTCTTCTTACTTTTTATGAATTAAGAAGTATAGATGAAGAGCTAACAGACATAGAAGATGAAAAAGGAGATCTGCCGGATAAAATATCATCAATTAAATCAAATATCGGATCAATAGAAACGGATCTCAGCGGAAAAAAGCAATCACTGAAGAATATTGAAGCTGAAAAATTAAAATTAACCGAAGATATAAATTCATTTGAGGAAAGGATAAACAAGTATGATGAGCAGAAGTATGATGTCCGTTCAAATAAGGAGTATGATGAAATAGTAAAGACGATTGAAGGCATGTTTGAAGAGGTGAAGAAAAGCGAAGTAAGACTGAAGGAAATAGATGACATTCAAACTTCACTTGTTGCAGAAACGGAATCAATGGAAAATAAACTGAATGAACTTTCTTCAGAATTATCAGAGAACCAGGCTCTTTTAGATGAACTTGATGAACAGTATAAAACAGACGAATCCGGCCTGAAAGAAAAGAGGAATATTCTTCTTGACAAAATAGATGCTGCAAGCAGAACCTTGTATGAAAGAATTAATAAATCGCATAAAGGTGAAGCAACGGCGATCGTGAGGAAAGGAAACTGTTCAGGCTGCTATAATTCCATTCCGCCTCAAAGAGTAATTGAAATAAAATCCGCAGAAAGGATATTTACCTGCCAGTCCTGCGGGAGAATTTTGATTGCCGAAGAACTAATTTCATTATCTAATAAATGAATTGGCAAAAAAATTATAGTATATACTGACGGAGCTTCAAGGGGTAATCCCGGATCAGCTGCCATAGGAATTGTAATTAAGGATGAATCAGGGAAAGAAATTCAGACTTATAAAAAGTTTATTGGGAAATCCACTAACAATGTTGCAGAATACTCCGCGCTCATACAAGGGGCAAAGCTGATAAAAGAGCTGGCAGAAACTTTTGATGAAATAGATTTCTTCTGTGACAGTGAGCTTGTAGTAAAACAGATCAAAGGTGTCTATAAGATAAAGCATAAGGACATGATAAAATTATCTCTGGATTTCTGGAATGAAATAAAATCAATGAACAAAAAATTTTCTATAACGCATATTCCGCGTGAAGAGAATAAGACCGCTGACAGACTGGCGAATGAAGCACTGGATGAAACGGTATTAGGTAATGAGTAATTGAGTATTGAGTATTGAGTATTGTTGACGTTTCACGTTTCACTATTGACTATTCACCTTTGTTCTTTAATATATACTCTGTTCAGTTACAGACAATCGCGCTTTCCCGGCTTGCCGGGATGTGAGGAAAGTCCGGACTCCGTATGAGCAGGGATGCCGGGAGAAATTCCCGGGTTTTATGAATGTAAATTCTTCAAACAGAAAGTGTCACAGAAAATATACCGCTCCGGGCAGCCGGAGTAAGGGTGAAAAGGCAGGGTAAGAGCCTACCATCCGGGAAGTAATTTCCGGGATTGACAAACCTCATCCGGAGCAAGACCATATACAGGGAATGAAGAACTGCTCACTTCAATATTCCCGGGGTAGGTTGCAAGAATCTTAACAGTGATGTTAAGATAAGATAAATGATTGTCGTCCGCTTCGGCGGAAACAGAATCCGGCTTATGTAGCTGGACAGGATTTATAAAAAAGTTAAAAATTAAAAGTTGAAAAATTCCACTATTAACTGTTAACTGCTAACTCATCTCAAGCATTCTTTCTAAAGGTCTCAGTGCTTTTCTCATAATTTCTTCATTGAGAATAATTTCCGGTTTCCTGTCTCTCATGCAGAGATAAAGCTTTTCAAGAGTATTCAATTTCATGTACGGACATTCATTACAGTTACAGTTTGCTTCCGGAGGAGCGGGTATGAAATTCTTATGAGGATTTTTTAAAAGCATCTGATGAATGATCCCAGGCTCAGTTGCGACGATGAATTCATTTACTGGAGATTCTGTGACAAACTTCAGAAGTCCGCTGGTCGAACCAATAAAATCCGCATTACTTAAAACTGATTCCTCGCACTCAGGATGTGCAATTAAAAGTGCATCCGGATTTTCAAATTTCAGTCTCATGATTTTTTTGTCGCTGAAAGTTTCGTGAACTATGCAGGCACCTTGCCACAGAACCATGTCACGTCCTGATTTTTTTATTACATATCTCCCTAGATTCCTGTCGGGGGCAAAAATTATTTTTTGTTCAGCGGGGATCTGACTGACTATCTTCACCGCATTGGAAGAAGTGCATATGATATCTGACATTGCTTTTACATCAGCCGAGCAATTTATATAACTTATAAGAATATGTCCTGGATGCTGCTGTTTGAATTTTTGAAGAAGCGGAGCCGGACAGCCTTCAGCAAGTGAACAGCCGGCATTCAGATCGGGAAGTAATACCTTCTTATCAGGATTCAGGATTTTTGCTGTTTCTGCCATGAAATGAACACCGGCAAAAACAATAATGTCTGCATTTGTTTTTGCCGCCTGCTGCGCCAACTGCAGACTATCCCCTATAAAATCTGCAAGGTCCTGTATCTCGGATTCCTGATAATATTGTGGAAGAATGACTGCATTCATTTCTTTCTTAAGCTTTCTGATCTCCAATTCAAGATCCAAAGACAGATCAATTTTCCTGATCCCGGCTGTATCAGGATTTAAATCCTGTATGTCAATTATGTTTGAAGTGTTCATGATTAAAATATGAGGATAATTGCTTTTATAATCTGAAAATAGAAATAAATCGCGAGAAAATACACAGGAAAAATTTGAGAGGAATTGTAATGTCTCTTAAAAAAGCGGAGCCGCTATTGCCGGTCTTTAATAGTCAGGAAGTCTTGAATTATACCTTGAGTAGAAATAATTCAATCATTCATATAATTGTATTTTGATACATACGCCCGCCATTTGTTATTTGTCGCTAGCTTGAGATCTGATTTTATTCTGTGGATGTAATAATGAAAATTTGCTCTCCTGATTCTCCATAAATCCTTTCCTGAAAGTCTTTTAAGAACAGAATTAAAATAATTACTGAACATTGAAGGAATGTGTGAAAACAAAATTAATTTCACGTAATGTTTTTTTGACTTCCCTTTTTTAGTGAACATTGTAAAGCTATCCGAGTTTCCCTGATTTCCAAATCTTTTATTAAAATACTTTTGAGTCATCCTTGCGCCGGGTATCATATGATAAGAGACAGAATCGCCAACATATGCAAAATCATATCCGGCTTTGAAAATTTTCATGTTCAATCCTGTTTCTCCGTCACCTATTAATTCTTCTTTCACTATGTCCGGATTAAAGCCTCCGCACTTAAAAAGAATATTTTTCAGTATTGCCTGATGACAGCTGTAAATCCCTATGTCATAAGACGCAATAATCAGTTTCTCGGACTTATCTATAAGACTTAATGAACCATTGTTAAAATACTTTAAGAGCCAGTCAGGAGGGTCGAATTCCCATTTGGGCAGAACTTTTCCGCCTGCAACAGCAACATTATAATTCATGTCAAACACCGTTACAATATTCTTCAAAGCATCCTGATCAGGAATCATATCATCATCCGTAAAATACAGAATTTCGCTTTCGGAAATTTTAGCTGCTTCATTCCTTGCTATATGAGCACCCTGCCTCGGTTCAAATAAATATCTTATTTTAACCGAAGATTTTTCTTTCCATTCTTCAACTATTTGTCTGGTATTATCAGTCGAATTATTATCAGCAACGATGATTTCATATAAATTTTTCGGGTAAGATTGGTTTATGCAGCTCTCTAATGTAATGCCTATTAGTTTTGCCCTGTTATAGGTGGGGATGATTATTGAAACAGATCTGAGCTTGTTTTCCATAATTAGAGTATTACATCTTTATTATTGTAGTCGGCAAAAAAATAGGTGTTTTGTATGGGGAATTTTTGTTTAAAGATCTATTTTAATCTCTTCTATCATACTCTTATCAAGTATAACGTCTTTTCCCAGTATGATGCTGTCACAAATAGCATCCATTATAAGATCATTTCCGGGAAGAAGATGGTGTAATTTTCTCAGATCTATGTTGCCGAAATGTCCTTCCGATTTTTCAATTATGTTTATTGGAATTTGACGTTGCACAAAATATGAGAAAGCATATTTTCTTGCAAGGTCAATCTGTTCGGTGCTTAAAGAATTTAAACTGGAGATATTTTTTAAAAGCTCAAAATATTCTTCCTTTGATTTTGCATCAATGGTAAATCCTTTGTCGGAGAAATGAGCTTCACCACCCGAAATTATCGGTTTGCCGAGAATAGGAAGCTCAGCCCCCATAGTTCCGAACAATGTAATTCCTGCATCAATGAGTTTATACAATCCTAAAGAATTTATTTCGGAATCTGACCAGAGAATTCTTACGTGATCGGGAATAGTTTTAAAATTTTCTTTTATAAAATCATCGTTTGTATAAAGGCTCCCTGAAACTTTTTCTCCGGGATGAACCCTAATGATCCAGTTGACATCTTTTGTTTCGAATATGACTTTTAACGTTTCGTAAAGCCATTCATTAGCATTATTAAAGATCATTTTTGAAAGGTCAAATGAAAGGTCCCAGCTTACATGCAAAAATAAACACACGATCTTTTTATCATTACCAAATCCTAACTTCTTTCTAAGATCCTCGGTACTTTCCGGCAGAGTTATATTAAGAAAATCTCTTTTATTTCCTTTGTTGAATCTGTTATGAATGTATGCATCTAATGTTTTGTTTTCTTCATAGCTTAAGGGAGTTTCCTTCCTTTTTTTCCATTCTGAATCAGTAATACCCCGGAACTCCATTTTATTCGGTTTCTTCGGTACAGTGAAATAATGGAAAAAATCCTTGAACCCGCTGGACCATATGATCGCGCTAATTCCTTTGAGAAAAGCCAGAAGAATCGGAGGTGCGTAATCAACATAAACACCGTGCGACCCGTATATGCTGACAGGCTTGAATTTTTTTATGACTTCATCAGCTATGAATGTATTTATAAGACCTGCATAAAAATATTTTCTCAGCAGTATTTCATCTTTCGTTTTCAGATCTTTTTTTTCAATTAAAAATCCTTTCATGTATCTTACTACAGAGCTCCATGCGAGCATTCCTACATCCACTCCCTGATATTTGTAATGAAAAATCTCCTGCAACGGTACAGATTCTGAAAGAATCTTCAGCTCTTCCTTCTTCTGTTCATCTATGTATTCCCCGGCTAAAGAATATTCCACGCTGTACTGATCTGCAGCATACTTCATCCAGCGCTGGCAATTCGGGCATTTCAATCCCCAGTCTTCTACAGGCTCATTTTTTCAAGTCCTCTCTGAATGCAGGCTAATGGCGTCCCGTCACATATAATAAAATGAGTTTTGTATCCTCTTATATTCAGAGCTTTTGAAATGATTGCATTCTTTTTTAACAGATCTCCGAATCCTCCAAGCTCCCACACTATGATATAAGGTGAATCAGTCTTTACCGCTGAATGCTTCTTCATAAATTCAGAAAGCTTATACTTTAAAGTTTTTCTGTGATCAATGTAGTTTTTAATACGGTTTATTAATTTCAACAGGGTTTTAAAATTTTAGCTGTAATAATATTTATAATAACTTTAAATATATATCTAATTGCAAATATAAAGAATTTAAATTAAAGTATATTTTTAATATTATGAATCATGAAAGCAATGATTCTTTCCGCAGGTTTTGGTACAAGACTAAAACATTATACAGACGAACTTCCGAAAGCACTCGTTCCATACAGAAATATCCCCATGATAAATTATCAATTGGGTATTTTGAAAAAACTGGGAGTTGATGAAGTCATTGTAAATGCTCATCACCATTCCGGTAAAATTATTGATTACTTTAGTGAAAATAAATTCGGACTGAATGTAACTATAATTCCCGAGGAAGATATACTTGGTACAGGCGGCGGAATTCTTAACGCAGAAGAATTTTTAAAAGATGAGGATTTTTTCTTAGTCGTAAATGTAGACATAGAAACGGATATGGATTTTAAAGAAATGCTTAAATATCATAAACACAATGATCCCTTTGCAACGCTCGCTGTTCAAAAGAGAATTACAAGAAGATACCTCGAATTTGACAGTGATATGAGATTAGTAAGAAGAGCGCAGGAAAACACTGAAGCGGAGAATGAATATGCTTTTAACGGAATACACATAATTTCAGGAAGAATTTTTGAAAAAGGATTTGAAGTCAAATTTGAAGACATACTTGAGATTTATTTTGAAGTGATTAAAGATAAGACTGAAATTGTTTTGGGTTACGATGCGGGAGAAAGCACTTTTAAAGATCTCGGAAAGGTTGAAAATTTACTTACATAAATTATAAAACAGATTCTATTCGTTTTACTGCAGGAATTTCCGTCATCAAAGCTCTTTCAATTCCCGCCCGCAGTGTCATCATTCTCAAAGGGCAATCTTTACAGGATCCCAATAACCGTACTTCTACAATTCCGTTTTCTTTTATTCCTGTGACTTCAACATCACCTCCGTCAATCATTAGAAATGGCCTGACTTTGTTCAGTACTTCTTCAACATTATTTAATGTAAGCTCCATTATGTCAAATTATATCGAATTATTTTCCTTAAATAGATCATTCAACTTTCTTCATGCTTTCTTCAATTGTTCTGGCATAATCAAGTTTCCAGACTCCGTCTTCTTTTATGGAATACAGTTCTGAAGTATTATTATCTTTTGTCTTAATTATGATCGTGGCGTTATCACCATCTTTTTTTTCATCCACTACTTCAAAATCCATTCCCATCATACCGAGAGAACCGGCATTCGATACACTTTTCTCAAAATATTCCTTACCGCTTTGATTTCTGTTTTTAGCAATGTCATTATACATTTTCTGAGAGTTAGCGGATAAATAATTCCATGCTTTCCCGGGATTCTGTTCCTTTAAAGCAGCAACAAAATCTTTTAAAGAATTAGCCGGTGAATCAGAGCCTCCGGTAGGACCACATCCGTTAAATACAAAAAAAAGTAAAATTATTGTGCTGAAATATATTTTCATACAGGTATTAGGTTTCAGATTTTTTAATTCTTTAGATCTCTATCACAACATCACTTACATTTGATGTATTCGTATTCATAAGATTAATTTCTTTGATCAGGTCTTTTGAGATCTTTGTAAAAATAACAGCTTCATCAGAATCCGGTTTTCCGATGACTAAAGGTATTCCTTCATCACCTCCGATTCTGATATTAGTATTTATGGGAATCTCTCCCAGTAGTTTCACCTTAAATTCCTCACTCATCTTTCTGCCGCCTCCTTTGCCGAAAATATATTCCCTGCTTCCTTCAGGAGTCTGATAATAGCTCATGTTCTCGATTATGCCGATTGTCGGTACGTTCACTTTTTGAAACATTACATATCCTTTTCTTGCGTCAGTGAGTGAAATTTCCTGCGGAGTTGTTACTATGATCGCTCCGGTAAGCGGGATAGTCTGGCTCAATGTCAGTTGTATGTCACCTGTACCCGGAGGCATATCGAAAAGCAAATAATCAAGTTTACCCCAGACAACATCTGACATGAATTGCTTCAATGCGCTTGAAGCCATTGGTCCGCGCCAGACGACCGCTGTTCCCTCTTCCATTAAAAATCCGATTGACATGACTTTGACACCATATTTTTCCATCGGTACAAGTTTATTCTTTTCACCGGCCATTGTTACTCCTGGCTTACCTTTTAATCCGAACATCAGAGGTATTGAAGGTCCGTAAATGTCAGCATCGATCAATCCGACGTTAGCACCTTCCTTTGCAAGTGCAACGGCGAGATTTACTGCGACAGTTGATTTTCCTACTCCGCCTTTACCCGAAGCGACTGCAATAGTGTTTTTTATTCCCGGTAATACTTCTGACTTTTTTTTCATTCTTATGTTCTGTGACACCCGTTATAAAGTTAACTTCAATATTATTGATTTCGGGAATAGATCTTTTTAACTCTTCTGTTATTTTCTTTCTCGCATCGTCCAGAACAACTTCATTCGTATCCGAGATCCCGAGCTTAAGCAGAAGATTCTTCCCATTGAGAGAAATGCCTTTTACAAAATCAAGTTTTACGAAATCGATATTCAGAACAGGTTCCTTTATATTGGAAAGAACCTCTTTAATTTTTTTCTCAGTCATATAATTTTTAGGATAATAAATTACGAAATATAATAGTTTCGTGAAATGATATTAAAATTAAATTTTTAATTGAAATTGGTTGATCGGTTGATCGGTTAATTAGTTAATCCGTTTAAATAACTTGATTAACCAATCAACCATTTTATCATTAACAACAAAATTTAATTTGACTAAATTGTCTGCAATCAATATTCTTAAATTTTGAATTTAAACAAAAAAGCAAAAGTCTCCCTTTTTTTACTTATTGTTGCAGCGATTTTCTGGCTTGGAGCAATCAATGTAAGATTCTTTATAGGAAATCAGCTGCTTAATTACGATGAGTTCAATTTCAGAACAAGCATTCCTCCGGATGAAGAAAATCAGATATTTAAAATGGTTTCCGATTCATCTCTGCTGATAATGATCTCATATCCGGTAGTTCTGATCTGCGCGATCATTTTTTTAAGATCCTGTAAAATAAATCTGAGAGAAAACCCTTGGCTGCTGATGAGTGCGATTTTATTTTTCGTATTTGTACCTGTTGAAATATATACCGCTTACATTGACCTGAAATTTATGATTCTTTTTGACAAGCGTCCCGCAAATCATGACAGGCTGCTTGAATTGTTCGGGGAACGTATAGGATTTCTGAGAGGAGTTCCGTGGATCGCCGTGATGAGCTATTACACCATTATCTGGCTGTCTGTATTTAAGCCGATGAAAAAGAGCATGGCACAGATAGAAGAAGAAGAAAAATTACTCGAAGATACTCACGGTTACAAGTATATTTTTCATGAGGAAGATGATCTGATGACAGAAGAGATCAAATGATACGATTCAACATTCAGCTTTTAACACTTTCAACCTTTAACTTTTAACTTCAGACTCTGTTGTCTAAGATAATAAAGAAAACCGTTAATACTGTATTCAACGAACAGAAAGATGCATTGATTGATGAGCTTATAGAGGTTCTTGAAAAACTCGGATTTTCAGTGCGGATTGAAAAAGGAGTTTTTAAAGGAGGATTTTGTCTTTTAAGAGATCAGAAATTGTTTCTGCTCAATAAAAACTTAGAGCAGGATAAAAAAATAAACATACTGGTAAAGAATATTTCAAGGATAGGAGTTGAAGGCATTTTCTTAAAGCCAATGATCCGTGACCTGGTCGAAAAGGAAAGCGGTGCGGATAAATTGATTGAATAAATAATACATTTAAGATCAATGAAAGTAACAATACTTGGAACGGGCACATCTCAGGGCGTACCGGTGATAGGCTGTAAATGTGAAACCTGTCTTTCTTCAAATTCAAAAGATAAAAGATTACGAACGTCTGCATTTGTAAATGTAAACGGTATGAAAATACTGATTGACACTTCAATTGATTTCAGGCAGCAGATGCTTAAGAATAAAATTGATGATATTGATGCCGTGCTTTATACTCATCATCATGTTGATCACATTAACGGGATGGATGATCTGAGACAGATAACACAGAAGCATAACAAAGTCATAGAACTGTATGGAAACAAGACAACGATGGATGAACTGAAGGTAACATTCAGATATGTTTTTGATGCAGAACTGATAAGGCATCACGCAGTTCCGCTGGTTCATTTTAATTATATTGAGAATAAAGAATTCTACCTTGGAGACGTTAAGGTCATTCCTGTAGAATGTCTTCATGGAAATTTAAAAATATTCGGATACAGGATCGAAAATTTTGCTTACATTACTGACTGCAGTAAAATTACTGATGAAGAAATTCAAAAGCTGCAGGGTCTTAAAGTCCTTGTGATTAACGCTTTACGTATACGCCCTCATCCGACTCATTTCAATTTACAGCAGGCAATCGAAGTTGCGCTCAAAGTAAAGCCAAAGAGAACTTACTTAACTCATCTCACACACGATATTCTTCATGATAAAATAAATTCGACTCTGCCAAAAGGGATCGAGCTTGGTTATGACGGGATAGAATTTAATTTATAATATATTTTAAGATGAAGAATACATTAATGAAAGCAGCTCTTGAATCCGGGAAAATTTTAAAAGAGAATTTCGGAGGAACATATAAAATATCCAGCAAGGAAATTGTTTCAAATCTTGTAACTGAGATCGATAAAAGATCCGAGATGAAGATCTTTGAAATCATAAAGCAGGATTTCCCGGGACATTATATTTTATCTGAAGAAGCAGGCGCTTTGATTCAGGATTCTGAGTACAAATGGATAATTGATCCGATAGACGGGACAGTAAATTATGCGCATTCGATACCTCTTTCCTGTGTTTCGATTGCAGTAGAAAAAAGCGGCGAAGTAATAATGGGTGCGGTTTACAATCCTATGTCAGGGGAGTTTTTCTTTTCTGAGAAAGGCAAAGGAGCTTTCCTTAATGATGAAAAAATTTCTGTTTCTGTTTGTGAAGATTTTGAAAGGTCATTGCTCGTAACCGGTTTCCCGTACAACTCCAGCAGTTATACGCCTGATCCGGTTTCAATTTTTAAAAAATTCATTCTGAAGGACATACCGATAAGGAGATTAGGATCAGCCGCGCTTGATCTTTGCTGGACTGCTTGCGGAAGATTTGAAGGATTCTGGGAATATAATTTAAATGCATGGGATGTGGCGGCGGGATATTTAATAGTGAAAGAAGCAGGCGGGCTCGTAACGGATCTATCGGGTGGTAAATATTCGATCTACGGAAAAGAAATTCTGGCTGTAAATAACGTCATTGTTCAGAAAGCAATGCTTGAAGTGATCAAATAAATATAATACTTAATGGACATACAGAGAAAATGGATGATCACCGCTGGTATAATGGGCTTTCTCGGAGTAGCTCTCGGCGCATTCGGAGCTCATATTTTGAAATCTGAATTGAGTCCAGAAATGATGGAAATTTTTAAAACCGGAATTCAGTATCATCTGATACATTCTGTTGTAATGCTATCAGTTGCTTTGTCCGGAATTATAAAATATCTTAAGGCAGAAACATTTTTTTTAACGGGGGTAATTTTATTTTCCTTCTCATTGTACATTTATTCCGTAACTTCAATAAAATTTTTTGCAATGATAACGCCTGTCGGGGGAATTTTTCTGCTGACAGGCTGGATAGTTTTGATAATAAACGCACTTAAGAAAGACTGACAGCCATTTTCAATAAGTTAACTGTAAATTTCATCATCATTTAAATATTATATGAACATTGAATTGATTATTTTAAATTAAATGCAGATAGAAAAATTCTTAATTGGAAATGATTTCATTTCTTCGGATGCTGTTGCCGAAATTAAAAATCCTTACACTAATGAAGTTGTCTCAAAGGCATACAAATCCGGGACAGATCACATAAACTCTTCATTGGATTATTTAACAGAGGTCTTTTCGAAATACAAAAATTCACCGGTATATTTAAAAGCAGAGCTTCTTGAAAAAATTTCATTGAAAATTTCTGAAAGAAAAGAAGAACTTGCAAAGTTGATCACTTCTGAAACCGGCAAGCCGGTTAAGTTCTCAAGAATTGAAATTGACAGGGCTGCACTTACATTTAAGCTTGGAAGTGAAGAATCAAAAAGAATTGAAGGGGAAGTCATTGATCTTGATCTTCTTAAAGGTTCTGAGAATGTTACAGGGATTATAAAAAGATTTCCAATAGGATTAATTTTAGCAATTACACCCTGGAACTTTCCTGTAAATCTAGTCGCTCACAAACTCGCGCCGGCATTGGCTTCCGGCAATGTAGTATTGCTGAAACCTGCATCGGCTTCACTGACATGCGGAATTGAAATTGTGAAAATTATTAAGGAAAGCTGTGATGAACTTGAGCTTGACTATTGTCCGGTGAATGTTGTTACTTCTTCAGGAAGTGAGATTGAGAAATTTATTTCAGATGACAGAATAAAAATGATAAGCTTTACAGGCAGTTCAGAAGTCGGCTGGAAATTAAAGAAGAAGATCAACAGACAAAAAATATCCCTGGAGCTTGGAGGAAATGCAGGCGTGATAGTGGATCAGAGTGCTGATATAAAAGGCGCAGTTGCAAAAATAATCCTCGGCGGATTTGGACAGGCCGGTCAAAGCTGTATTTCTGTTCAGAGGGTATTTGTGCATGAAAAAATTTATGATGAATTTGAAAAAATACTCATTGAAGAAACTAAGAAGGTAAAAGTCGGAAACCCTTATAAAGATGATACAGATGTAGCCTCAATGATAACAGAAAACGATGCGAAGAAAATTGAAACATGGATAAAAGATGCTGTCGGATCGGGAGCTGAATTAATAGCAGGCGGGAAGAGAGTGAATGCGGTGCTTGAGCCGGCCATTCTTGTAAATACAACCAAAGAGATGGATGTTAATTCAAAAGAAGTTTTTGCACCTGTGATCACATTAACAAAATTTAGCGAATTCAAAAAAGCAGTTGAAGAAGTGAATGACTCAATTTTCGGATTGCAGGCGGGAGTTTTCACGGAGAACATACATAATGCATTTTATGCTTTCAATAACATTGAAACAGGCGGAGTGATAATAAACAATGTTTCTACTTACAGAATGGATTCAATGCCCTATGGAGGATTGAAAGATTCGGGAAACTCGAGAGAAGGTGTAAAGTATGCGATCGAGGAGATGACGGAGAGAAAGGTGATGGTTGTTACGTGAGACGTGAGACGTCAAAGAGACGTGAGACGTGAGACGTAAACGAGATGTCAAATGTAAACGTCAGAGATTTGAATTAGAAATTATTTAAATTATATTGTAAAGTAGTTTTTGAATTTATTAAAACAAAGGAGGATTATATGTTGAATTTAAGTCATAAAAAGTTGGATGTATGGAAACTTAGTATTGAATTAACAAAATTATTTATAAACTTACTGATAATTTTCCGAAGGCAGAACTATTTGGAATAACCAATCAATTAAGAAGAGCTTCAGTTTCCATAGCTTCAAATTTAGCTGAAGGATGTGCAAGAAAATCATCCATGGAAAAGAAAAGATTTCTTGAAATTTCAAGATCGTCTTTAGTAGAAATTGATACTCAATTAATAATTGGAAAAGAACTTCACTATTTAAGTGAAAATGATTTAAATTTCAATGAATTGATAAATATACTCTTTGCTAAATTATCAAATTTAATTTTTAAAATTAATTAACTAAATGTCTAACGTCTTCGCTCTAGCGTCTAACGCTTGACGTCTGACTTATTATAAAAAACCAATGTACTCACACAACAAATCCGCCGTCTTCGGCAATACCGGAATGCTCGGAAGCTCCATAGTAAGGCAGCTTAAGAAGAAAGGTTATGAAAACATATTAACGCCGTCACGAAAGGATGGTTTTGATCTTTTGAAAAAAGAAGATTTGGAAAAATTCTTCAAAGAGGAAATGCCGGATAATGTTTATATGGTTGCGGGGCTTGTCGGAGGAATACTCGCCAATAATACACGGCAGGCGGATTTTCTCTATCAGAATGCACTGATGATCTTAAATGTACTCGAAGCGTTGAAAAATTTTTCGCCGAAGACAAAACTTTTATACACCGGTTCAACCTGTATCTATCCCAAAGGATAATCCTCAGCCGATAAATGAGAAACGTTTTATGCATGGTCCTCTTGAAGAAACAAACAAAGGTTATGCAGTAGCAAAAGGTATGGGAATTATTGCATGTCAGCTTTACAGGCAGCAATACGGAATAAATGCAATAGCTGCAATGCCTACAAATCTATATGGTCCTAATGATAATTACGATCTTAACAACAGCCACTTCATAGCGGCGATGATTCAGAAATTCGTGAATGCTCAGCGTGAAGGGACTGAGCTTATGTTCTGGGGAAGCGGTAAACCGAGACGTGAAGCGCTATATGTAGATGACTGTGCAGATGTATGTATTTATCTTATGGAAAATTATGACAAGCCGGAGATAGTGAACATAGGGACGGGATTCGATCACTCCATTAAGGAATATATTGAGATTGCACAGAAAGTTTTTGAATTCGACAAACCAATAAAATGGGATACTTCCAAACCGGACGGTACTTTTGAAAAAAGGACAGACATAGCTTACTTAAAAACTCTTATGCCCGATTATAATCCGAGAACTTTTGAAGAAGGACTTAAAGAAGTGTTAAAGATTGATTTCGGAGTTGAGGTTTGAATCAATTAGGATTAAGAATTTAGGTATTAAAAATTAGGAAAGGAATCCGATACTTTTCGGACGCTTCAATCTCAATACTCAATACTCAAATACCTATCCCTACCCTTTGTACTTCACTACTTCATATGCATCCTGTCCGTCAACTATAATCGGCTGATAATAAGCTCCGTTATATTTAATCAGTTTATTCCCCTGAAAATCCAATTCCTCTCCGCCTTCAGGCAGTTTATAAACTATGGCTCCGAGAGGTGCGGACGTTACTCTATATCCCTTATCTGACTGAACATAAAAAACACCGCCGTAATAATAATATCTCATGTTCCCGGCTACCGTTTCAGTGTATCCCGCGGGAAGAGTGGTAATTTCTTTTCCTTCCGGTGCCTGGACTACAGTATAGCCATCCTTGCCTTCAGACTCCTGATAATAAACACCCTGATCATAGTAGTAATTGTATTCATCTCCATCATCATCCGACAATAAAATAGCTGAAGCCGTAAGTGTTGTCATAAATATACCAACCGGATACCAGTACGCTCCCCAGCCGTATGGAGAATAAGGATGATAGTAATAAGGACGGTATCCGCTGTAATTATACCCATGGTATATGTTTATGTCATTGTCGAAATAATTGTTTCTGTCACCATCTCCCCTTATTCCGTTTCTGTCACCATTATTGATTCCATCGCGGTCATCGTCCCTTATACCATCTCTTTTATTATCTTTGTCTCCCCTCTTATCTTTGTTACCCATTTTATCAGTTCTGCCTTTGTCTGTTCCGATTTTGTCTTTGCTCATTTTATCTCTGCCTGTATTATCTCCTTTGATGTTGTCCCTGTTAACTTTATTTTTATTTATGTTTGAATTACTCTTATTCTTATAGGTTCTGTTAGAATTAGATTTGTTAATATTTCCACCGTTAATTTTTTGTTGCCGCTGTAATTCCTTCCGGTGTTTCCGGATCTGTTTATACTACCTCTGTTTCCTCCCCTCATTCTTTGAGCGCTGCTGTCATCCGGCATTGCCATTACAAATATTGAAATGATAAATGCAGCTAAAATTATTTTTGTTGACATGATTTTTAAATTTAATTTTTTATTTGATTAGCTTTACTAGAAGTGCACCTTCAGGCAGGGAAAATTCGAACTTTGAATCATCTATGTTTTCATCCAATTTCCAATCACTGAAAACTATAGAATATCTCGGATCTTCAGGTTTGGTTAAATAAACTATCGACATCTTAACAAGAAGCGAATACTTATCCGGAGAAATCCAGAATTGAAATGTCATATCATCCCTTGCGCCGGCAATATGGTAACATTCTGTATTTCCGACCATAGCTAAACCGAGATAAATAAGATTATTCGAAGTCTCAAGGAGGTTATCAACAAAATCCGGATAAAACACATCAACTCCGGGGAATTCAACTCCATAATAACTGCTGATTGAATCAATCAATTCTATTAGGCTCATTGTAGCCGGAGCAGATGCATATTGATTTTTATCAAATGAGTACAACAACATAGTTTTCCCGTTATAAAAAAAACTCTTGTGACCTTTATCACCTTTCTTTTCTACAAATATTTTATCCGGTCCTTTCATATAAACAATTCCGGATTCCGAATGAGTTATCAGACCAAATTCGTCATTTGGAATGTCATATTCCGAAGTATACCTGAAACTGCAGGTCTCAAGCTCACTTATTTCATTGCTCATACTGTCAAGGATCGCTACAGCGATTGAATCATATTGTGCGTATGATTTACCGGTAAATATCACTAATAATAAAACTATAAAATATTTCATAAGATTATTCTTTAACAAATACAATTTTTTGAGAAAAGGTTACTTAATTAATCTTATTAAATTAATTCTTTGCTCATGGTCAATAATCAATGGTCAATTCAAATCAGTTAAATCCAATCAATCCCAAATCCGAAATTCCAAATCCCAAATTTTATATTGTTGTTACCGGCATACTGATCAAAACAAACAGAGTTACACAGAATATTATTGCTGACAGTATCAGGCATATATTCCGAACCAGATCAGACTGCAAAGTACCGGCAACACCTCCAAAGAACAGTACTGCAGCAAAAAGAACAGTCAACAGAATATATGTGTCGGAAATCCTGTTTGCTTCATTTGCAGAAGCCAGTTTTTCCCCACTCCGATTTAATTGATTATCAGCTTCCGTCTCTTCCTTAAGTACATAGGATTTCATTCTCATAGGTGAGTTTGGAGCGCCAGGATTATTAAATGGATCAAGCTTAAGCCATTCTGAAGTTGAATTTTTCAACGTCGAATCGAATCTGCTGAAATAGAAGTCTCTCATTTTAATATTTCCTTCTTCACTTGCATCAATATATTTCATCAAAATGATAGCGTCTGCAGTTCTTTTCTGATTCCCTCGAATAAAATTTTCCGAAGACAACCGTCCTGCTTTATTTACATCAACTAATTCAAAAGTCTGAACTCCCCCCCATAAAGTTGACTGATATGCACACCAGGCGGATCCAATGGTTGCTAATGAAAGCAGAATCGCAGTTAATATGTCCACAAGCTGTGTGGTTTTTGTTCTTCTACTTTGGCAAGGATTTTATCTAACTTTTCCTCAAACGCATTCAGCAATGCTTCTTTATTTTTTGGTTCTTCTGTCATTATAATTTTCTGTTGCCATTAATTTAAAAATGCTTCTTGTTTAAATTTGAAAATTTTCCACAGCATCATCACCTACTATTAAAAAAAGACAGGTATGATCCGGACTGGATTAATTTTAGATTTATTCCCGCCGCCGTTGGTGACCTTCGATTTGCTCAGGAACACCAACAAGGGCGGCGATTGTATCACATCATTTAATATTATCTTTTTCCCACGCTCTTACCTTAGCAGCTGCTTCATCAAACAATCTTTTGTAATTCCCTTTCTTGACTTTCTCTCTTGTCTCAGGAATAAGCTTATCCCACAACGGCTGATACATGTAATAAACGCCCAGATAAGTTTTCTGATCAGGCGATGCTACATTATCACTTCCGAAAAGAAATTTGTCCGGGTATGTATTTAACAAATCTGCAACTCCCTGCACAGTTGAATCATTTCTGATAATGTACTTTGCAACTTCATCCCACGAGATATCAAAATAAAGATTACTGAGAGAAGGGTCTTCACACATTTCTCTTATTATTGAGATCTGATCTTTTACAGGGCGAACAATCCTTCCAAGACCTACGTGAGCCCATATGATAGTTGCACCCGGATGTCTTTTGACAACATCAACCATATCGGAAACATAACTTTGTGTGTAAGCTTTCGGAAACGGCTTGTCGATATCATTATGTAAAATAGCCAGCAGACCTGTTTCAGCGCAAAGGCTGAAAATACTGTCAAGCGCAGGATTTAAAAGACTTGCAACTTCACCCGCAACTTTGGAAGAAACAAATTCTTTATGAATAGAAAATTCACCGATACCGGTGAACACTCCCGGAAATGTCTGAAGCACTCTTTTAATATGAGCCGCTGCATACATGTCGGCAGGATTGAATGCAGTGATCATAGGATCAAACCGCTTCTTCTGTTCATCTTTAAGTGAAAGATACTGCATTGCAATAAAAGCGTCTGAAAAAGAATAATAATATAAAGGTGCATCCGTGTCGAGATAATATTTCGGAGCTTCACTCCCGGAGTTTCCATAAGACCACATCTGCTGAAGCGGAATTCCGAACAATACACATCTTCCGACGACGTCACCCATGTTATCCAGCTGCTGCTGAATAGTTACCCCTTCCTGAATGTAATTGGTAAGATGGTAATGCCCGTCGAACACTTCATAATTATCGTAAATTTCATCCTTCTGTGAATAACAAAAATTTGATATTAAAAGTAAAATTATAGTAATGACAAAATTATTTCTGAACCTGATAAATGAAATTAAATTTAACATATGTATTTTAATTTTAGATATTAATAAATTTCTTTTTATAATTATCTACTTGTAACATTAACTTATAACTTGTAATTCGTAACTTTTAACTTTTAACTTTCAACTTTATCCGGGTTAATCCATCCAACAAATAAAGTATAACCTATAGACATCAATATTGCTCCGGTAAACAACCCGATAAATCCGGATAACATAAACCCTCCGATTACACCTATGAATATCACGGGCATTGGTACAGGAGCGCCCTTGCCAAGCATCAGAGGAGTGAGAAAGTTATTAGAAAAGCCAACCAAAAAAAGAGCTATGGTCCAGAGTATTGCCGGTGTTATTTCTCTGACTGCAAAAATATAAACTGCTACAGGAATCCATACAATAATAAGCGGCATCTGAAGTACGGATAATACAAACACCATTAATGTCCATATTCCGGCGTAGGGAATACCGGCAAGAAAGAACACAGTTCCAAACAGCAAAGCCAAAACAAAGGATTCTCCTATTACACCTTTTACAACACTGCCAATAGTTTTAATAGCAAGATCAGCAAATTCATCTCCTCTTTTATCTCCTGCCTTCCTGAAAAATTTACGAACAGCTTCGCCAACTCCTTCTGTAGCCAAAAGTACTCCGGCAATGAAAAGTGATAAAATAATCTGAATCAGACCTCCTGTTGCACTTAATATTCCCTTTGCTGCACTGCTCCCAAAATCAATAAGCTGATCTTTGTACTTTAAAACCAATTCCTTGATGTTATCTGTCGCATGGAGCCAGAATTCATACAGCTTTTCTCCGATGACAGGCCATCCTTTTACGCTTTCTGAAGGCGGCGGGATAGTCAGAGAACCGTTATCATAACTTACCTTTAGTACTTTAACTTCTTCCACAAGAGAGCCAATTAATAAACCGGCGGGAAGAATGATTATAACCATTACAGAAAATATTATAATAAATGATACCAGCTTAGGTTTTCCGCCAAATTTTTTATTCAGACTGCTGTGAAGAGGATTAAATGCAATTGCAAGTATTAGACTCCACAATAAAATGTGGATAAAGGGAAATATTATAAATAAGCACCAGGCAATGATCCCTAATAGAATTAATAACCTTATAGTTGTATCGTAAACTGAATTATTTGAAGTTTGATCATTCATTATATCTTTGATTAAAAAATTTTTATCTCTTATAACTTTTGCATTTCAGAATACAATTCTGTCATCAACTTTCAACTTTTAATTTCAACTTTTAACTTTCAACTTTCTTTCAACTCTAGAGAAAAAACGAAGCAGCCAGTGATAATACTGTTCCTTTTAATCCTCCGACATAATATCCGAACGTACTGCTGACATTCGAACGGTTAACAACTATTACCTGCGCATTAAGCTTCATATACCATTTGCCGTAAGGGAATACATTAACTCCGCTTGTAATTTCATTTGAATTATTAAACTGTCCCCAGACCTGTGATCCGTAGCAATATAATTCCATCCATTTGGGTATTGCCATGTATGAAGCCGCTACATAAAATCCCTGATCCAGCGTAGAAGTTATAGGAACAGGTCCTGTAGCAGTAAATTTATTCAGGGTTCGTGAATACCATTCAGTCTGAAGAAAAAAACCTTTGTATTTAAATCCCATATTTGCAGATACCATATTGTAATCAGATTCCAAAACAGTAACATCTTTTGCAAGCGCTCCGATTTGAAACAAATTCAGTGCATCAGAAAGACGTATTCCTGTATTTACAGGAGAGTCTTCTATGTTTTGAGTAAAACGGTTTTCACGTGAATGTGTAAATGCCGTTCCTATTGTAGTAGCAAGTTTTTATGCTCATCATAATCCGAAAATGAACTATACTTCCCGAATTCTCCTGTAGTCGGTCTCCAGTCAATGCTGGCGCTTGATGCAAGACTGCGCGACAGATTCACCGCGGATACACCGAGATTGCTCGAGTTATTACCGATCATTGCCGTATAAATCAACCCGGGTAATATTTCTCCGTCTGCCCACATTCCCTGCGTGAAATATGGTCTGAAATATTCGTCAGCCATTATTCTGTCAGGAGCCAGCCAGAACGGGTGAGAGTAGTGATTTGACCTTGTTCCCGGTAATGCTCCCCATCCTACGCTAAGATTAAACTGCTTGGCGAATTTGTATGTAATTCCTCCGATTACAGCAACCTGATTTGTAGCATTAACCGTCCATAAAGTTAAATTATAGTTTAACTTAGGATCAAGGAAAAATCCGCGAAAAAATAACATGACTCTTTGCAGCTGGAAGTCATTCCGTGCATCAATGTTACGAGAATTTCCCAGATGATCAACATATGACTGTCCGGGAGGCAGCTGATTAATATATCTGAATAGTCCATACGCTCCGAAATTTAAGGATCCTTTTTTGCCTATTACAATATCAAATCCATTCCCGGGAGTATAAATACTGTCTTTCCCTTCTATTACGCTTGTATGAATGGAATCATCTAAAGGCGGAACATCCTGTGCCTTTGCATTCTCATTGAATAATGAAAGTGTAATAATAGCAACAACTAAGTAAAGCAGGAAACTATCTGAAATTATTTTTTTCATTTTAATTTATTTTAATGTTACTTGTTCAATTTTGTATGTGTAATTAAAAATTCACCATAAAATCCATATTGAATATTCCACCGGTTCCTCCAACAGGATAAGGAAGTGATAATGCACCGACAGGACTTCTATAGATTTGAATGTATTCAACATTCCATCTGAACGCCTGATTCTTCCACGGGAAAAAATTAAACCCGACCCTCGCATCCCACGGATTACCGTAGTCTCCGAACACCTGAGAAAATGTAGTAAACGCCTGAAGTCTTTGCGGAATGATCATATATGACATCATAGCCTGAAAACCGTTATCAGTGAGCACTCTAAAACCGAGATATTGCGCGCTGTCTCCGGTAAAATTACTTAACCATCTCCAGTAATATTCTCCGTCAAAAGAAAATCCTTTGTACTTTATTCCTATATCAGCGCTGGCCATTTTGTAAACCACGTCGTTTATAGTGATCCCTGTACCGAACAGACCCGGCGTAAAAATAACTGTTCCGTCGGAAAGCCGGAGCTGTACATTCTCAAACTGATCCGAGTTCGGCTGGCTTTCTTTATTCTCCTCACTATAAGTAAAATGTCCTGCAAGAAGCGTTGCTGCTTTCTTATGTCCTTCAAAATCACCAAAACCTGAATTCTGCCCGTACTCACCTGTAGTAGGATACCAGTTTATTACTCCCGAAAATGTTCTTAATCCGCCGTCAAGCCGGGCGGCATTTACACCAAACTGGCTAAGGTTGTTTCCGGCCATTATCATGTATTTTGACTTATCAGTAATATTTCCGGAAGCCCATACACCGGTAGTATATGAAGGACGGAAAAATTCATCGGCGATAAGTCTGTTGTCCACCGGAAACCAGTAAGGGAAATTACCACTTGTGCTCGCCACTCCGGGAAGTCCGTTAATGCCTGCACCAAAATTAAAATTTTTGTTAATTTTGTATTGAAGATTCCCTGCAACGACAACCTGCGAAACCTGGCCGAGAGATGTGTTGCTGGTCCAAACATAAAACAGATAACGAAAATCCGGATCCATAAGCCATCCGAAAAATTTAATGTTAACTTTGTTCAACTGCATATCCTGACGTCTTTGTATGGTCCTTGTATTGCCGAATGCATCGGTGTAATTCGAATCAAGACCCCGCTGATTTAAATAACGAACATATGAAAATACACCCAGACTGGCACTACCCGCATCTGTATCCACTAGCTTTAATCCTGCACCGGGAATATATTTGGTTTCGGGTTTTGCTGTGTCAGATGAAGGTTTACCGGTTTTTAAAATATTTGATTTTAAATTTTGATTAAATCTCAATTTAATATTGTTGTCAGCAAGCTGCGAATATGAAACAGAATTGATCAAAAATAAAATTGTTGTTAAGACAATAGCAAAATAGTTAACAGATTTCATAAATTTTTTTGATTTAAGTTATATGGTATTTTAGATTTTAGATATTTTGAAATTAACATATACAAAATTAAGGATTGAATATTACTAATATCTTTCATAGTCAGCTTTGATATAATTGCATTCAACATGCTGAATCGGATTCAACATTACTGTTGCTGTTTGCCTGAGTCTTAACCACATCCCTACCCACCCGCCCCGCTTCAATTTAAAAATCATAATAAAAAGTAAATGCAAACCGGTTAGCATTACCGTTATATCCACTTTTGGTCTTCTTATAACCATAACTATATTCGACTCCCAGTCTGAATTGCTCCGGGTATTGAAAAAATCCATTCACTGTTATGTTCTGACCTGATTTAAACGAATCGTCAGGGAAGTAATCTTCCATTTTGATATTTACAAGACCGTAAACTATATCCATATCAAGATATTTATCGATTATATTCAGATTGTATGCTAAATAACCTCCGTAACACGCTGTAAGCTGGTATTCCCCGTCTATAGGATTAAATATAACATCAAATGCAGAATTTTCAGCCAGATTCAGGAATGATGCAATGCCCTTTCCCAGAAGTCCCTGAAATTTAAGCGATGAGCCTACAGAAATATTTGCATTCATGCTTAGCAAAGCTCCTCCTCCAAATAATGATCCTCTGTCTCCGGAAATATTTCTTACCGAAATCGGATTTAAAATTGCCGCTGCTTTTATCTGCAAAGATTTCCAGTCTTTCTTGATATTGGATGCACTGCTGGATAATTCTGAGTAACTTCTTCTATGGACAATGTGTCCGGAACAAAGATTAAAACACTGGGTGATTCAATACTTGCTCTGAATCTCCATCCGGTTTTAAAATCAAGATAATATTTTATAAGAACATTTCTTACTGTAACAGCTGTCGGCGGTCCATCGACGTCAACTGTCAATGGCAGAGTTTCAATGTCACTGAAATTTGTCCATGTCTGCCCGATAATGAAATGACTTGTCTGACCGTAAGCATGACGGATTCTGAATTTATTATCTGTTCCGTTAAAATCTGTTTCAATTTTTATAAGAGTATTTCCTACAATAGTTTTACGCTTAACTTCCAGCCCTAATCGCGAAATGTTTGCAGTCATATAAAATGTCTGTTCATCGTTTACTTCTTCATCAACAGGAATTTCACTAATGTTAAAACCAGTTCCACCCTGCAGTCCGTTAAAATCATAAGAACCATAAACTCTTGCCGAACCATAAAACCGCATCCAGAGTTTACTATCTTTTGATTCGATTATGAGTCCGCTGCTTTCGGGAGAGTCCTGCGGGTGAACGTCTTTTGAGCTGAGAGTATCCATAGTCTTTTTGGTCTTACTTTTCAGCGAGTCATTTAATGTGTTTTTGGTTTGTCCGTAACTTGAATTAGAAAAAATCAGCTCAACTGAAAAGAGAAATATGAAAAGAATGTGAATCTTCAAATTGGTTAAGATAAAATTTCCACTCAATTTTGTGCTTAGAAATCTTGACACGAGCTTTCTCAAAATTTTAATATTTACCACAGAGGCACTGAGGACACGGAGTTTCACAGAGAAATCTAATTTAAATATTGGATAATTAAATTTTGATATTAATAAAATCTGTTGATAGTGATTCTCTGTGTATCTTTGTGTTCTCTGTGCCTCTGTGGTAAAAGCTACTACCGTTGTAAATGTTTCAAAGTTTGCTTTGCTTCTTTGGTTCACCAGACGATAGACATAACCTGAATTTACTTGCTCGGCTGAATCAGATACGGATCAACATTTAACTGGTCGATTATATATTCAATAGCCAGCTGTCCTTTAACACTGTTACCGGCTTTATCCAGCGGAGGAGAAATTACAGCTATTCCAAATTTTCCGGGAACAACAGCAATTAAGCAGCCTCCAACACCGCTCTTTGCAGGAACCCCTGTATGATATAACCAGATTCCTGAATCGTCATAAAGTCCGGCGGTTGACATAACCGGAAGAGTGTACATAACTGTTTCGGGAGACACCACCACCTTATTTGTTATAGGATTTACACCGCCATTTGCCAGAGTGGCTGCCATAATTCCGGCATCTTTGGCATTTACATTAATAGCGCATTGCTTTGTGTAAATATCTGTCGCTTGTACAGGATCAAAGTACATTCTGCCGTAAGCTAAAAGAAGATGAGCAATTGCCTGGTTGCGTAAATTATCCCCTGCTTCACTAATATAAACCGGCATGTTAAGACTTAAATTACGGCCTGCAAAGTCACTGTGAACCTGCAGTATGCTTGCCCATTTGGCAGCAGAATCAGAACCATTTATAAGGCTTGTTGAAGCAATAGCACCGGGATTCACAAGAGGATTAATTTCTTTCCCCCTCATTCTTTCTACTGCTGTGATCGAATTAAAAACCTCCCCTGTTGCATCAACACCAATTTTATCCTCAACAGCCTCGTATCCCAGTTCTTCAATTACCTTAGCCATAGTAAATACTTTGGAAACGCTTTGAATTGAAACCATAGATTCAATATCACCCATCGTATAAACCTGGCCATCTGTGGTAACAAGTGCAATACCGAAGATGTTTGGATCAACATTTGCAAGCTCTTTAATGTAATCTGCATTTGCGCCTTCTTTGACATCCTTGTATTTGTTGTATGCTTCATTGACTGCTGCTTCTATATTCTCTTTTGTAAGCTGAGAATTCTGAGCAGATAAATTTCCTGAAATAAAAATTACACACAGCAGGATAGATAAAATCAATCTCATTCCTCTTTCAAAAATCAGTTTTTTCATATTAAGTTATAATTAATTTTATAAATTAGTTTTCTTCACTTTAAAAGGTAAATATTTTTGAAAAATTATATTTAAATCCGAATCTTACTTCTGATGTTGTTGAATGAAAACTGCCGCCGTAATTATCCCTTCTGCCGAAATTGTATTCAACTCCTGCCATTACATTGTTCATCGGATAGTACAGAAGATTTACAAGACCGTATTGTCCCTGCTTGTATGCATCCTGAGTCTGAAGATTAGTATTTTTTATTGTTGTTACCGAATAACCAAAGGAGCTTGAGAACAGGTTGCTCCAGTTTACATCCACAAAGGCAGTTGCTCCCCAGACAGGAAGCGCTTTACCTCTGATTGGCTGTTCAATAGTATTCCCTTCATAATTTCTTGTAACTGCAACATCCACAGGAGCATCGTTCATATAATTTTCCATTCCTTCTCCATATACATACTGCCCTCTGAAAATTGCTTTCTTACCGAGATTAATGTTAGTACTTATGGTTCCTCCCCATCTTACAGCGCTTCCATTCAGCTGAAGGTAAACAGGATCACCGTAACCATCCGTAGGAACATAAGATGAGTCTGAAGTATTTCTCCATTTAATGCTGCCGATAATACCTCCGACCTGCACATATCCCCAGTTTCCTGTATATCTGTAATGTGCTGTAAAATCCGGCACATTAAATAAAGGTTTGACCGTCGAGAGAACTGTTGTGAATTCATTTACAACTCCGCCGTCTCCGCTGGCTCCCGGATTTTCAAGCGCCATCGCAAGTGTATTTTGCTTGTCCATTATTGGAGTGTAGCGGATCTGAATATTCCTGAAGAAAACCATTCCCGTTGGTCCCCAGTATTCAAGAGAATTCGGAAATACATCTCCGTCCATGAAGGTACTGTTTGTTTGTCCTGCTAAGAACTTTCCTATTGAGCCCCATGCCTGGCGCAAACGGATAGTGGTCTGACCCTCATCTGCTCCGACACCGAACATATCAAATTCGAATTGAGTCTTTATTGTACCGATTGTTGTAGGAGTAGTGCTTTTTACACCAAGACGTGATTGTCTGACGCTGTAAAATACCTTGCCGTCAGGTTTGAATTCATTTTTAGCCGCAGGAAGTTTTGTTACTCTTAGTGCATCATACCATGCAGGATTGATTGTTTTAAAATTATAACCAGCTTCTGCCATTGCGAAGCCGTAAACTTCAAAAGTGTTTTCGTTCTGTGCCTGAGCTGATAGATTTATTGATAAAACATAGAACACGCATAACAAAGCAACTAGTAATGTTTTTGTTTTCATGATTTTTGTTTGGTTTGGTTATTTTAATTTGTTGTGTTTTTTGATTTAAATGTTAATTGTTTATAACTTTGAAATCTATATGCCATTAGAAACTATATAGTTATCTTAGAACTCCAACATTTGATGTGTTATTTATTCCACAGTTAATTATGAGGTTAGAGAATTAAATAACTTTAACGCCATTGATTTTAATGTTCACATTATTACAAAGACTTTTAACTGAGCCCCTTAATATATTAAACTCTTTATTGTTAAAATTTTCTTCCAGATCTTTCTTTTTATCGAAAGTGATCCTCATGAGTAAACTGTTATCCTCAGATACTTTTATCTCAAACTCTTTACAGTAATTTTTGACTAAGGATTTCAAAGGTTCCATTACCTGAAATAATTCTGATCTTTTATTGTAATCAATGGCGGCACTTATTATAACTGTTTCCATAAGCTTATAAAATTTTTGAAAATTATGAGTAATTAAACTTTAATTAAGCTACCATTTCATAAACAGTAAGTATGCCAGATGTTAATTGTTGGATTATTGCCGGTTTTGTTAAGATTATGAAGAGGTGAAGTTGTATGTATAGTTAAATTCAACTATGATAGTTAAATAAAACTAAAGATGATCGGGTATGTATCGTTTTATTCCAAGTTTTCGCATTTTCGATCGGAGTGTTTCAGGATTGATTTTAAGATAAGATGCAGCGCCGTTATTACCGAAGACTTTCCAGTTAGTTTTTTCCAGTACACTTTCTATGTGTCTTTTTTCAAACTCTTCAAGCGCTATATCTTCATTCTGTACTGCAGTGCTTTTGGTCAGATCCTCAACATTCAGAATATGATTTCTCGATGTGATTATTGTCCTTTCAATTACATTTTCAAGTTCGCGTATATTCCCGGGCCAGGAATAGTTCATCATTTGTTCGATAGATTTTTTAGAAATTGCTTTTATGGGTTTGTTAAATTTCTCAGAATAGAATTTTGTATAATATTCTGCCAGCGGAATTATATCCTGCTTCCTTTCTCTCAAAGGAGCGAGTGTGATCGGATAAACATTTAATCTGTAAAACAGATCGTTACGAAACTGCCCTTTATTAATTTCATCCTGCAGTACCTTATTTGTTGCTGATATAATTCTGACATCTGTTTTGATTGTCTTCGAGCTTCCGATCCTTTCAAATTCACCTTCCTGTAAAATGTTAAGAAGTTTCGGCTGAAGAGCAATCGGCAATTCACCTATCTCATCTAAAAATATAGTTCCGCTGTTAGCCAGTTCAAACCTGCCGATCCTTTTTTCAACTGCACTTGTAAAAGCGCCTTTTTCATGCCCGAACAATTCACTTTCAATCAGGTTTCCGGGAATTGATGCGCAATTTACTTTTACAAACGGCTTATCCCTTCTTTTACTCTCTTTATGGATTGCTCTGGCAATCAGCTCTTTCCCTGTACCGGTTTCTCCCAGAATCAGAACTGAAGCATCGGTAGGCGCAACCTGCTCAACCCTGAACAGTGCATATTTTATTGCTTCACTTTCTCCGACAATATCATACTTTAAACCACTCAGCTTGAGCTGATCTTTTAAATATAAATTTTCAGCTTGCAAAAGCTCATTCAGTCTGTCTATTTCTTCCAGCTGCTCAATAATTTTTTTACGCGCTGAATCAAGCTCGCTGATATTGACTCCTAAACCGATCAGATATTTTTCCCCGTCGATAGAAATCATTTTACCCGATCCCAGATAAGGTATTTTTTTCCCTGACTTTGTCATAGCCAGGTTTTCAACCTGATCATACCCTTCATCGAAAACATTTTTAATGGTTTGACTGACTCTTTCATGGTCACTTGAGTCTATAAAATCGAGTATATGTTTACCGTATAGTTCATCAGATAAATATTCATAAACTTCCTCTACTCGATTATTCCATGCAATCAGGCACCCGTCTTTATCAAAATATAGACTAAGCCGGGCATGCTGTTCATGATAAGGTCAATGGATATCTTTTCCGATAATTTATTTTTCATCTGAATGTAAAATTCATTAAATCGAACAGAGTAATGAGATGTTAAAATAGTTAAAATGTAATTTTCAGCAAACGTCTTTGTAATATTAACTAAATATAGACTTCTGAAAAACTAATTAATACAACAAGAATACCACAGAGACGCAGAGAACACAGAGTTTCACATCGTAGCCCTCAGCTACAAACAAAATTTAATATTTTCCTAAACACAGAGTCACAGAGACACAGAGAAAAAATATAAGAAAATAATTCGATTCCCTGTTGTGGCTCTGAGCCTCCGTGTTAAAAAAATATGGTTTAAAAGTTTGTAAAAAAAACAACATTATTTTATTTAGTTTCACAGAGAAATCTTAAGTGAATGTATTTTTTAATTTTTTTGTAATTGAAAAATGATGAATATTTCAGTGCTGAATAACCTCTGACAGAAAAAAAATCTCTTTGTAACTCTGTGCTCTCTGTACCTCTGTGTTGATATGTTTTAAGAACACTCAGCTTTCGGGATGACCATTGTTTTTCAGAAGTTTCTAACTACTTACGTTGACCGCATCATAAAACCTGTCAGGTTTCATGTTTATTGAAAACTCTTCAAAAACCTGACAGGTTTATTCGAAACGGTCAACTTAACTAACTTAAATTTTCAAGCAGTCTCATTATTTTAATAAATGAACTGCCGGCGGGGAAATGTCGGCAGTCAATCAAATTAATTTAAAGAATTACAGGCTTTTCAAGATAGCTTTTTTAACTGCTGCTTTCTTTATTCCCTTTTTTAAAATAGCCTTCTTTACTGCCTTCTTTGCTACTGCTTTTTTTACTGCTTTCTTTACTACTGCTTTCTTAACTGCTTTCTTAACAGCTGCTTTTTTTACAGCTTTTTTCTTTACAGCTTTCTTTACCGCTGCTTTCTTAACTGCTTTTGCCATTCTTTTATCCTTTCGTTTAGTTAGTTGTAATAGGAGAATTGACTTCTCCCTTCTTTTGTTTCGTTAACTTAGTTAATTGTCGAAAGAAATAATATGATATAAATCAGTAAAGGTTATGATTTGTGTCATATACTAAGTTTAAAACTCAACTCATATTATGTAATGAACAATGAACAATGAGCAATCAGTTATTACTAAAGTTCGACGTTTTGTCATTCTGAACGAACGGACGCAAGTGTTTGATAAACAGTTGATTTATACTTACAATCCGGGTAGGAAGCGAGTGAAGTGAAATGAAGAATTCAATTACCAGTAAGATCTGAAACTCCTCTGGATTCTTCACTTTGCTCAGAATGACAAAAAAATATTTTCGTAACATCAGATAATGAGTACAAAATAATCACTCCAAAATACGTATTGAATTATCTTCTATATTCATATCAATCAATGTTATAAAAGGATCAAGGACTGCTGACGACGGTTTTTTGTCAGTAATAACTGAAACAACATTATGTATCTGTTCTGTCTTATGCTTCTCTCTGTAAACCGGCGCTTCATTTTCTTTTGTGTGTCTTTGATCAGATACTTTAGTGAATCAGGAGTTGCTTCTCTTATAAAGTCAACCATCTCCGCGGAAGTAGTATAAGGCGCTTCCTGAAATTTTACTTTCTCAAAATATTTCTTTAATGCTTTGTTTAAATTCTCTTCACCTATGTATTCACTCATTGCATAAAGAACAATCGAACCTTTCTGATATGGGATATAGCTTTTGCTCAAACCTTCATTATACATCAACGGCTTTTCAAGGTCCGTATCCAAAGCGCGTTTGCTGAGATATATATCACGAGCCTTTTTCAAGAACTTATTCACTTTTGCTTTGCCGTATTTATGTTCAAGAGTTTTCAATGAAACATACTCAGCCATGCTTTCCGTTATCATTCTTACACCATTAACATTCGCCGGTATCACCTGATTTCCCCACCACTGATGCGCGAGTTCGTGTGAAGCTCCGAGAAAAGGAAGGTTTAATCCGCCGTCTTCAGTATCATCTATATCCATAATGAAATTTGATTCCGAACAGGGAATTGTATTTGCAAAAGACATTGCGAAATTTCCCTGCGTTCTCGAATACTCAATGATCCGCGCCTGCCTGTGCTGATACGAACTGAAATTATTTTCATTATACTCTAACCCGGCTTTCAAACCCTTCATCAGATGTTCGAGATTGTATTCGTGTCCTTTGTGATAATAAATTTCCAATTCGATATTATTCCGGTTATCTTTTTTTATTTCATACTCACCGGAAATAAATACATAGTCATTCGTAACTTTTCCGTCTGAATTATATTTAAAATATATCCTGCCGTTTTCTATCCAATCTTTCTCAGGATATCCCGGAGCAATGGCAATTTGGTCAGCAGCCGTGCTTACAGTTGCTTCAAAATCTATGAAGTCTGAATCTATTGAGCGATAGTGATTATTCAAAACTGAACTGTCAGTTACGTCAGAATAAGAATCAGGTGAATAATATCCCAGTCCCGGAAAAATTTCAGATGTAATGAAAGTCCCGTTTTTTTCTACAGGTGAATTTTTATGTAATAAAGTGTTGGGTATGTTTTCAACTTCAAAAAACAGTTTCATGCTGTCACCCGGATTCAGAGCTTCATTTAAAAGAAGAATGTCAAAATGTGAAATGGTATCACGTTTGATTACTTTGTAATCTTTATTTAATCTGTATTTAGTAATTACATTGAATCCATAATTGACGAGCAGTGTATCTATTTCTTGATTTGATTTATTTACAATTGAAGAAACTCCGTTTGAAGTAAAGCTCAGCGATCCGGGAAAGATATTCATATTAACATTGACCGAAGTAATTCGCGGCTGAACAGTTCTTCTGTATTTACTATACTTCTCATCTGATTCAGAAATAATTTTTTCCAATTCCATATCACTAAATATTCTTTCATCAGCGCTATCCATTCCATTGATCCAAAAGCCGGCTGATAAAAATAAAATCAAACTTCCCAATAAACCAATACCTGTAATTCCTTTTAATCGGGATAATGCAATTACAATTCTGTCTTTAATGGAATTACTTAAACCGCGCTGCCATGCCAAAAGCGTTGCGAAGAATAAACACAGTCCGGATAATATCCAGTAAACTTTATATGTAAAATAAGGGATCAGCGAATGACCGTGACCGCTCAGATCGGAATACTTAAGATAAAAATCCGGCTCGGGATTCTGATTGAATCTGAATATAAGTTTTTCAATACCGAGCTGAGGAAGCTGCGGAATAAGAAAGTATGCTGCCGTAAGAATGATCAGACTTAAATACTGATTCGGTATTAATGTCTGAATGAATAATGCAGCAACTGTCCATATTACAAATCCTGAGAGATGAATTACAAACAGATCAAACAGGTAATGACTGATCTCAAAATTATAATAACCGCTGTAGATCTGAACCGAGATTCCGGCTATTAAAATTATTGTCAGCATAAGCGCCTGCATTTTAAACAAAGCAAGAAACTTAGAAAGTAAAAGCACCCAGTTTGGAACCGGAGTCATATCAACGAGTTCATTCATCCGTGAAGTTTTATCCCTGTGAATCAAAACTCCCGCATAAAGAAAAGTCATCAGATTAATGAGCATTGAAAAAAAGAAAACCGGGAATGCCAGCATTACCCATGTGACAGGGAGAATACGTGTTTCATACTGGGGATTCATTTGAAGTAAGATTATAAATACAAACAATGAACCTGCTATCAATATGCTGACAAATGAGCCGCTTGAAATGATGTATTTGAAATTTACTGATGAAAGTTTCCAGACAACACTAAGCTGCTCGATAAAATCGAAACGGTAGTTTACTTTGGGTATTAATATTTTGATTATACTTCCGAAATTATTTTTAGTGATCCGCTCCGGGCTTAAATTTCTGAGCTTAAAGGAAACCGGACTCTGACTGAATGAGAATTTTTTATTAACAATGAACAGGATAACCAATGATACAGTAAGCCATAAAAGTCTGTTAAAAATAATCAAAGCTCCGAAAGGAATGTTCATAAGATTCGTTTCAGCTGCCGTGATATTTTTTGTATAAAAATAAGTTGCTGTTTCGCAGAAAGGATCCATCAAAAGAAAAGCGATCCCGCTGTCAGCGCCTCCTGTAAGTTTCAGAGCTGCTTCTCTTAAGATCAAAAGAATTATTACTGAAATAAATCCTGCATAGATATTCCTTGAAAAAACTACAACTGCAAAAACCACAGCTCCGCATAAAAGAAGGTCCGGAATCAGATAGATGAAATATATCTGCAGATAGACGAGAGCATCGAAAGGAACAATCAGAGAATTATTTACTCCCGGTAATTGTGTACCAATAATAAAACCGAATGCGATCATTAAAGCAATCAAACATACAATAAAGAATGAACTAAGAAACTTTCCGGCTAAGTATTCACTCTTTGTAAACGGATAACTGTATAACAGACTGTGAGCTTTACTTCTGAAGTCCCTGTAAACTGAGTGTCCGACAACAGCCGGTAACAGGAAAAGAAGAAGTTTACTAAAAGTACTAAAGAGTGAGAACAGGCTCATGGGTGAATTTGAAAATCTCCCGGAAGAAATTGTTTCTTCATCGAATGCACCGGAGATACCCGCCATCATACCTGTTGATAAAAAAAGTACTGACGCGACATAAAGGTATAATGAAGGATTCTTTAACCAGTATTTTATTTCATATGAGAAGATAGTTTTAAACATTCGCATTATAGATTAATTGCAGTCAGTGTGTCATTTTTTAATGCGATGAAATAAACATCTTCAAGCTGAGGCGCTGCTGCTGAAAAGTCTTCAGCTGGTTTAGTGTCTGAGTAAACACGGATGGAAATTGAATTGTCTGAATTGTATTTTGAAGACAGCACATTATATTTTACTTCACACTCTTCAAGCATTTCACGGGAAATATTTTTTGTCCATATTTTATTTTTTATTTCTTCTGATAAAAGGGATGGTGCAGATTGTCTGAGAATTTTCCCGCCGTTCATGATTGCAAGTTCAGAGCACAGATCTTTGACATCGTCCACAATATGGGTTGAAAAAATAATCGTATTTGCAGTACCGATCTCGCGCAGGACGTTCAGGAAGCGGTTGCGTTCAGCCGGATCGAGACCTGCGGTAGGTTCGTCAACGATTATAAGTTTCGGATCATTCAAAAGCAGCTGTGCAATTCCAAACCTTTGTTTCATCCCTCCCGAAAATCCGTCAACGTTCTTATTTCTTACACCGGACAGATTAGTAATTTCCAAAACCTCATTCACTAATTTTTTACGGTCCGGTTTTGAAGAAACTCCTTTTAATGATGCGAAGTAATCAAGCAGATCTTCGGCAGACATTTTCTGATAAACACCGAATTCCTGCGGAAGGTAGCCCAGTGTTTTACGAAGTCTAATCGGATCCTTTAAAACATTAATGTCATTAAAAAAAATATATCCGGAATCCGGACTTTGCAAAGTCGCTATGGTTCTCATCAGAGTTGACTTACCGGCGCCGTTTGGTCCCAGCAAGCCAAACATTCCCGGACCGATCTCAAGATTTACATTGTCGAGAGCCTTAACGCCGTTGATGTAGGTTTTTGTTAAATTGGTTATTGATAATTTCATTTTTTGTAAGTAGTGAATATTAAAGACGATTTGTAATAAGGTAATGTTACAAACGCGTTTAAATTTAATAAAAATCAATTCTTGAGAAAAGTTCAATGATGTTGATTTTCCGGAAACCGGATGGTAAGTCAATGGGCTGCCTTTCGAGGCAGCTGTTAATAATATTAAAGCAGAAGCTGAGGTCTGTGCTGTATGAGCGAATTAAAAAATGATTTAACCCGTTTTTTCACTTTTTGTAAATCAGTTTACTGTAGATCATCATCAAAATAATTCCTATTAATAAGAATGCAATAATATCAGGAGCAAAGACTCTTGTCATACCATTGAGCGATGCAAGAACAAGCGCTGGCGCCGGTAATCTCAGTATAACGGAATAGGCAAGTATCGGTCCGTATTTCTCTCCGGGTAACTCAAATAACAAAGATAAACCAAGAGTGATCATCAGGAATGCTAAGATCAATCCCATGCTGATAAGACTTTTATTCATTAATACAGGAACCGCAATTATAAGGACACAAATAATCACAATGATTGAGGCAACTTTGGAAATAGATCCGAATATTTTCATAAGTTTTGGAACGACCCCGGGGATAAATTTGCTTATCAGAAATCCTGCAATCATTGGAATTAAAAACATTATGAATAGTTTCATCACAACGTCATCTACACCAAGATCAATATTAACATTAAGTATCTTACTTATTATCAGAAGATTTACAGGAAGCATAATAACAGAAATTAGTATCGCAGTTATCATCCATGCTATGCTGATATTCGTTTCCCCGTTGATCTTATTCAGGCTTTTCAACATACCCGGTGATGCCGGAGACAAGGATATTACAAGTACAGCCATCCAGGTATGGCGATTATCAATATCAAAAAGATAAAGTGCCAGCGCAAGTGCCGGCACTAAGATGAACATTACTAAAAAATATCTTAACACCATTTTCGGATTGGCAAAGAGGACCTTTAGATAAGGTTTGTCAGCTTCCATACGTTAACACCAACATTGACGAAGGTATAGCTATAATAACACTGTACTTTAATACAGTTAAAATTAATTCTGCCATTTGTTGTTTATTTAATTTAATTGAATCATTTTATACAGTTATATTCCATGCATTTAGCATCTTGTTGAAGGTAGTTGTAACAACAAAATCTAAATAATTTTAATTTATATAAGATCAACTTTCACAGTATGAATTTTACCTTCAAACTTAAACGGAGCTTTGTCAAAATATCTTCTCGAAACAGGCGAACCCAGATCTATACCAACATTAAAAGATTCGCTTGCTGTAAAAGCTGCGGGGACTGTTCTGCCGACATTAATAACTGCCTGTTCTTTTCCGTCAACCGTTATCGTAACTGTCGCAGCGGATAAAGGTTTTGGAGTAAGAATTTTTGTAATAACCTCTACTTTATGTCTTCCTGCTGAAAGTGCTTCTTTTGTTTCTCCGGTATATCTTTCTATCAACATCATATTATATTCATAAACAATTTTTCCGTTTTCCATAAATAAACTTATTCCGCCTGAAAATCCTCCGAGAGAATACAATACACCGTTTGAATTTTCACCAGTCTCCATATCAATAACTACCTTACTGCTTTGTCTACCGATACCGGGAGCTGTAAATTCGGGCATCCTTACAGTTGTTTCATCAAATGTCCAGCTTGTATAAGGACTTGCAATTCTATCTTCAGGATGAAGTCTGAGCCAGATTCCTGCTCCGATAGGGAAGGCGCTGTTCTTTTTAGCTTCTTCAAGGAATAATTTTTTAACTCAGAGAGTTTCCGGGATATTTCTCCGCAAGATCATTGTACTGTGAAAAATCTTTTCGAAGGTCATATAATTCCCATACATCATTGTCAGGATCCCATTCCATAAGTCCCGGACTAACCGTAAGCCACGGATATAATGGTCCGAATGCGCATGCAAACCAGCCGTCATGATAAATTCCTCTGCTGCCGTTATTATCAAAGTATTGTGTCTTCTTCTTTCCCTGTGCTTTAGGTTTGTCAAAAGTGTATTTCATGCTTACTCCGTCTATAGGATCCTGTTTGAATCCGTTCACTGATTTCGGATGCTCGATACCTATTAAGTCATAAAGCGTCGGGACAATATCATTCACATGATGGAACTGCTGACGAGGAATATCATCATGTTTTATACTCTTAGGCCACGAGATTACCATTGGATTTCTTGTTCCGCCGAAATGTGATGCGATAAGTTTAGTATGCTTAAAAGGTGTGGTACCTGCCCAAGCCCAGCCTGAATGATACATATTATCTGTCTTCGAAGACCCTAATGCATCCAGTCCTCCAAGTGTTTCCAGTGTATCCATCTGCTGTTTAATTGTATTCGGGATCATATTTTGCGCAAGCAGTTCGGAGATGCTGCCGTTCTGTCCTTCAGCGCTCGAACCGTTATCTCCCCAGATATAAATTACAATTGTATTTTCTTTTAAACCAAGTTCTTCAAGACTGTCAACAAGTTTGCCTGCCTGTACATCCGCATGTTCGGCAAATCCTGCAAACACTTCCATTAGCCTTCTCTGAAATGCTCTTTCGGATTCCGGGATGCTGTCCCATGCTGCCATTGTCTTATGTCTTTCCGTAAGCTGCGTATCTTTCGGGATCCATCCGAGTTTCTTTTGTCTGTCGAATACTCTTTCCCTGTAAACATCCCAGCCTTCATCGAATTTTCCTTTGTATTTATCAGCCCATTCTCTCGGAACATGATGCGGTCCGTGTGCAGCGCCGGGAGCCCAGTACATAAAGAAAGGTTTGTCAGGTGTAAATGCTCTGTGTCTTCTTAACCATTCGATTGCTTTTTCAGCAATGTCTTCGCTCAAATGATAATTCTCATCGCGGGGCGGCTCTATGTTATTTAAATTTTCAACTAATCTTGGTTCATACTGCGAAGTCTCTCCCGCAAGAAATCCGTAGAAATGTTCAAAACCGTGTCCTGTCGGCCATCTGTCAAATGGTCCCATTGCAGTGGTCTGATCGGCAGGTGTGTTATGCCATTTTCCGAATGCTGCAGTCTTATATCCGTATTCAGTAAGAACTTCTGCTATTGTTGCGGATGTTTTAGGTATAACTCCGGTATATCCGTCCCAGTCAACAGCTCGCTCGGCAATCGTTCCGGAATGTACACGCTGATGATTTCTTCCTGTTAATATTGATGCTCTTGTCGGTGAGCAGATTGCTGTTGTATGAAATGTATTATATGCAATGCCTTCATTCCTTAGTTTCGTCAGTGTCGGAGTATGAACTTCACCTCCGAAAGTTTCAGTCTGTCCGAATCCTACATCATCCATTAAAATTATCAGAACATTTGGGACATCTTTGGGAAGATAGTCAGGCTGAGGTCTTCTTTTGTGTGTACTCTTTGCCAGTGTTGGTCCTGCAATGCTTGCCGTCGGTATCGGCGGGAAAGGAAGAACTTTTCCGTTATCTTTTTTTGCTTTTTTGATTTTCATGGTTTAGGTTTTTTTTACTTTAAATATTTTTGATTAAATATTTTAATTTCACTGAATTGACATTTTAATATTAAGTTAAAACTTAATTTGTTTTTAATCCTTTACCCGACAGATGAAGAGATTTCTTAAATTCCTTTGCCGACATATTTATTTCTTTAACGCGGCTGGTTTCTACTACCCATACTTCTCCGTAATCAGTATCCGGAGTAGACGGCATAAATACAGTTGATTTTCCATTCTCTGAACTGATAAGGAAACCCGGCTTCCATAGATCATTTATTCCAACTAATGCAGGCTGTCTTAGATCCTCACCCGGCTGAAGCTTTGTCGTCATCTTTGCATTGTATTTTGAATAATTAGGAACATAGTTCAGAACATTATTTTCAAACCATTCCTTGCCTCTCGTTACGGATGTCAGCCTCGCAATCAATCCAAACACATAAATAATTATGAAAAGTAACACGGCTGTTAATACTGTTACCCAGATACTTGCATTATCAAGTCCGAGAAGTTCTGTCAGCTTATGACCTAATCCATATACAAAGCCATAAATCTTTTGAAAGAGCGATACTAGTATAAAGACCGGAAGAAATAATATAACTCCGGAAATAATTGTGCTCTTTATTTTTTTAAATGTTTCTTTCATTGTCTTTATATTACTTATTTCAAACTATTTTTCTTCTCTTTCTCAATCTATGCAGACTGCTTGAAAAAAATTAATAACCACTTAGGCACTTAGTACACTTAGATTCACTTAGATGATATATTCTTTATTTATTATATATTCAAACTGATTAAAAATTTAAATTATTCTTAGTGAACTTAGTGTACTAAGTGCCCATGTTAAGATCTAAATTTTTCTTATTTCTTCAAACTTGATATATTCACATATGTAAATGTTGCTCCCAGTCTGAACATCCGTGAATCCGCTCCGTTGTATCCCCAGATAATTTCATCGTAAGATCCTTTCAGGCTCAGGAAAGGAAGGACCTGATAACCAATTGAAACTCCTCCTCCGAAGATATTTAGTTTTGTATCTGATTTAACGCTGTCATCCACTATGTTTGCTCCTCCTAATTGTAACCGGAAATCTATTCCTGCCCAGAATTTAGGAGTTAAGTTTTTTGTAATGTGATTCTCCCAGTTTAACAAAGGCTGCTGTGAAGTTTCCTTTGCGCCAAATGAAGTGATAGATGGATCAGTGTTTGTTGTATAGAATTCTACAGACGGAACAGTTTCCCACCAGAAAGGCATTTTTGTATTTCCTCCGAATGGAACTACCATTGGCAGACCAATTTCAAATGTCCAGCGGTTTGTGCCCATGTTTACAAGATTCGATGGATCGCTGACACTAACTGTTGATTCGTAAGTTCCGGAATACCAGGTTCTGAACATTCCCATCATTGAGAATCCGGGTTTCTTCTGCATAAATTTTCCTATCTTCAATCCCGGCGCTCCGATTAGTCCTATCCTGAATGAGAAAAATCCGTCTGCAAGTCCCGAATTGCTGAGTGACTGATTTGCTGAGAGTCCGTATTTGGACAGATCAGCGGTTCCGGTAAAATTGCCGGGTGCAATATTTGCCTGTAACATTGCATATCTTCCGCCTAAGCTGAAAGTGTAGAGAAACGTTACAGGAAATACATTTACTGTAAGATCAGCTTCGGGTATGAATATACTTCCGGACGGCACAATGTTCTGATCCAGATTGATCCATTTCGCGTCAATTCCGAATAAGTTCACCGGACCCAGCATCCATGCTCTCGGTCCGTCACCCTGAGCAAATACATTTTTTATAGAAAAGTTTATGGAAATAATACAAAGGATAAGAAGTAAAAAATTTTTATGATTCATTATTTTTTTAAAAGTTATAAAAGTTATAAAGGTACAAACATTACATTAATATTTAATTTTATCGCAAAATCTCCCTCGGCCCTATTACATATTCCGGTGCGATACTCTGGATAAATTTTTAGCAAAAGCTCTACCGAAAGCAGGTGATACAGGTGGGTATTCACTTTTTCCAGTCGAACTTCATTATCGGGGAGAACTGGGAACCTTCCAAGATTAATGCTGAAAGAACATAAGTCTGACTTCTCTTTCCGCCGGCCCGGGCGGCATTGTAATTACTTATTAATCATTACTCATTAAAAATCGTCTGCCTGCAAATGTATATTTCTCATCAACCGGAAGGAATCATGAAACCTGCCAAATGCAGACAGACATTTATTCCCGCCGTTGTTGGTGTTCCAAAAAGTTTGCACACTAAATCTCAAATAATATTAAATCTTTATGCATACTTTTTGGTCACCAACAACTTATCTAACCAATTATCAAAAATTCCAAATCCGAAATCCCAATTTCCAAATCAAGTTTACTGTTTTGCCAGGAATATCTTCATCTCAGATTCATGATCTCTGACCTGTTCACCGCTTACATCTACAATTACTTTGTTTAATTTTCCTGTAAATTTAAATGGCGCTTTATACTCAGGTGTCACGGCAGAACCATTATCGGCTCCTACCAGCATCTGTGCACCCTGTCCTAATCTTATCGGACTTGTAACAGGTATATCTCCTTTGCCGATCTCTTTTCCGTCAAGCATTAATGTTACAGTACCGGGTGCACCTTTCCCTTTTTTTAACATCTGGTTCTCCTGTGGGTGTGAATTCCATGCTGAGGAAGTGCTTGCCTTCTGGTACATTTGTTTTTGATTTGACATAATAATAATCAACGACACAATAGTTAAAAACAAAACACAGTTTATTTTCCTGTACATAAAAACTTATTCCACCGTCATTTCCGCCCATACTTAACAGAACACCTTCAGCTCCGTTTTTTGGTATTTCAACTTCTGCTGTGAAAGAATAATGTCTGTTCAGTATTCTCGGCGCTGCAATTGCAGGAATTGATTGTGTTCCTGAATATAGAATATAACGGCTTCTTTCTCCGGAGATCTGAGGTCTTTCTTCAAATCCTCTCTGAGTTCCGCGGCTGTCTATCGGGAATACATTATATTTACCTGCTTCATTATACCACATACCTATCATTGCAATTAATCTGTCTTTTTCTTTTTCTGCAAGATTATTCGTTTCTGCAAAGTCTTCTTTTAAATTATATAATTCCCAGCCTTTTGCATCCAGCGTTGTCAGCATTGCATCGTCTATCGGATCTCCGAATTTTCTTCCTGACTCTGTAAAAGAAGTTCCGGGCCACGGACATACGGCTCTCCAGCCATCGTGATACAATGAACGGTGTCCCATCATTTCAAAATACTGCGTGACATGTTTCCCGGGATCTTTTGCATTGTCAAACGTACTTACTAAACTTACTCCTTCAATAGGCGCTTGTGTAACTCCGTTGATTGATTCCGGCGGATCTATTCCGAGCGCATCAAGCACAGTTGGTACCATGTCTATTGCATGCGTGTACTGTTCCCTTATCTCGCCTTTTGATTTAATTCCTTTCGGCCAGTGAACGATAAAAGGATCACTTATTCCGCCGCGGTATGTTTCACGTTTCCATCTCTTGAAAGGTGTATTTCCTGCGTATGTCCAGCCCCACGGAAAGTGATTGAAATATTTTGGTCCGCCTATGTCATCTAATGCTGCAAGATTTTCTTCAACCGTACTGTCAATGTTGTTAAAGAATCTGCATTCATTCACTGAACCTGTAGGTCCGCCTTCTGCGCTTGATCCGTTATCTGAAATTAACATAATAAGCGTATTGTCATATTCACCAATCTCTTTCAGAAAATCCATAAGCTCGCCAATGTAGTGATCAGTATGTTCGAGAAATCCTGCAAATACTTCCATCATTCTTGCATAAACTTTCTTTTCATCAGCAGAAAGTTTTTCCCAGTCCTGAACATCCGGATCGTGTCTTGATAGTGTTGCATTCTTAGGAATTATTCCGAGCTTCTTTTGATTTTCAAATGTTTCTTTTCTGTATGTATCCCACCCTTTATCAAATTTTCCTTTGTATTTATCAGCCCATTCTTTTGGTACATGATGTGGAGAATGCATTGCTCCTGTTGCAAAGTATAAATAAAATGGTTTTGTCGGAGCAACCTGTTTCGAATCTGCTATCATTGCCTTTGCCTGTTCTACCAGATCAGGTGTAAGATGGTAACCTTCTTCAGGTGTTTTCTCAGGTTCTGTCTGTGTATTGTCACGTGTAAGTTCAGGATAATATTGTGATGTGTCTCCTCCGAGGAATCCGTAAAATCTTTCGAAGCCTCTTCCAATCGGCCATCTGTTATATGGACCTGCGGCGGAAAGCGTTTCTTCCGGAGCAAGATGCCATTTGCCTACACAATATGTGTTGTATCCGTTTTTAAGAAGTATCTCTGATATTGCTCCGTTCTCAAACGGCATGTATCCGTCAGTTCCGGGATAGCCGGTCGAACCGTTAGTCAGACATCCGACATGATTTGAATGATGATTTCTTCCTGTCAATATGCATGACCTTGTCGGTGAACAAAGTGCTGTCGTATGCATGTTGTTATATCTTAAACCTTCGGCAGCAAGTTTATCAATGTTCGGAGTTGCTATCGGACTTCCGTAACATCCGAGATGTCCGAATCCTGTATCATCAAGAATTATAAAAAGCACATTCGGTGCTCCTTCTTTGGCTCTGATTGGTTCAGGCCAAGCTGGCTTTGACTGATCATAAGTCCTGCCTATTACTCCGGGAAAAGTTTTACCGGTTTTGTATTCTGTAAGTGCCATTTTAGATTATCCTCCTAAAAAATTTATTTGATTTAAATTATAAAATATAATATTAAGCGAACTATAAAAAAAACAAAGTGACGATATAGAACCAACTCCTTCCTCCCTGCCCTTTTAATAATGGCAGGAAGCAAAGGGGTGTTTAAAATTTATTTCTTTGATATTCTTACATCCACTCTTCTGTTTCTTTCTCTTCCTTCAGGTGTATCATTAGTTGCAACCGGATATTGCTCACCATAACCTTCCGCTTTTAATCTTTCCGGAGCTATTCCTTTATTAATAAGAGCATTCATTACTGCATCAGCTCTTGCCTGTGACAATTTCAGATTTGCCTGAGGGTTTCCTGTATTATCAGTATATCCTCCGATCTTGAGATGTACATCCGGATATGCTTTTAAAATTGCTACGACATTTTTTCCCTGATATTCTGATGAAGGTCTTAATGTTGCCTTGTCTGTCTCAAATAAAATCCGGTCAAAAGAGATCCATGATTCTTCCGCTGATATGTTTTTATCTTCTATAAATTTAAGAAGCTGCGCTTCGGCTCCGTTTTCTGCAATAATAATTTCGGTACCGTCGGGTAAAGTCTTTGCAATAAATTTTTTTGTTCCATGTAGTGAATCCATCAGCGCGTCACCCGTTTTCGGAGCCGGAATATAAGTCTGTTCAATTCTCTTTTTAACTTCTGTTTTTACAGAATCCACTTTTGGTTTTACGGGCACTGTTTCTTTATTGCAGCTTTTCCAGAGGAAAAATAACAGGAGTGCTCCAAGAGCAATTAAAAGCCATGGCAATAATTTTTGAATCCTGAAGCGTTTTCTTCAGTTTTGACTGATACTCTTTTACATTTGTTGTAATTTTATTCAAACCCGCCAGTCCGAGAAGTCCGGCTATGCCCGCCGGAATCAATCCTGACAAAAAACTTTTCTGACCTGACATCAGTCCTGACAATCCGTTAGCATTCAGGCCATTTCCATTTACCTGTTTACCAATTAAGCTCATTACTATAGCAGAAAGAAAACCCAACAATGATGAAGCGGAGTTCGAACTGACGCCGCTTTCTTTGGAAATTAAATTTGTTACATCTTTTAATTTATTTCCAAATAAAGAGCTTAGAATACCTGTTGCACTGTTGATGATGCCATAGAATTTATTATTATCAAACAATGACGTATCCAGGTTACTTAACATGCTCCCATCGTATCCGCCGTCTTTTATCAGCTTGACTACATCAGCAGCACCGTCATTTGTAGAAGTCTTATTTATTAAACTGCCTATTATTGCCGGTAAGGTAAATTTTACAGCTGATTGTGTTTTGAAAGTTTCCTCACCTAATATTCCCGACAGCTTTGAGATAATAGCGGGTGTTACTGCATTTTTCGAAATTTCTAAAAGATTTATTGCCATGATATTATTTATTTAATATTTATAAAAATACTTAATTGATTATCTACTGTCCTGTAAAGCGAACCCGAAGGGGTAACAACAGGTTCGCTAAAGGGACAAACACTGCAGCATTAAGCTTATTTATTACTGCTGCCAGAAGTGCCGGATATAATTTTTCTCAGAATTCATAATTTCTCTTACTCTAAGTCAGACTGTCTTGTATCCCGCTCAATCGTTTATTTGGTTCTTTTGAAATCTATTCTTCTGTTTTGATATCTGCCTTCTTCAGTATCATTTGGAGCAATCGGATCATCAGGTCCCATACCTATGGTTGTGATTCTTGATCCTGAAATGCCCTTGCTTATAAACCAGTCCTTCACAGATTCAGCTCTCTTTTGTGACAATTCCATATTCCAGTTTCTGCCTCCGGTATTGTCGGTATGTCCGATTATTTCAACTTCTACATTCGGATTGTTTTTCATTGCATTCAGGGCTACATCTAATTTCTCTTCAGCAAGAGAAGTTATCTCCCATTTATTTGTCGCGAAATTTATCCCTTCAAGTGTTATGACATCACCGACTTTAACTTTTTCTTCAGGTGCTTTTGGTAAATCGTCATCCGGATTCAGTGGGTTTGTTCCTCTTCCGACTTCCACACCGTCTCCGATTGAACCAAGATCGGTATCAACAACTTTCGGATTGGTCTTATGAGTTAATACTTCCGCGCCGTCTTTTAATCCGTCACCGTCAGTATCAGGATTTGTCGGCAATGTTGTGTATTTTTGAATTTCTTCATTATCCATTAGTCCATCGGCATCTGTATCTTTTTTCAAAGGATCTGTTGAGTACTTCATTATTTCATCGCAGTCAAGTAAAGTATCACCATCGGTATCTTTATTCAAAGGATTGGTTTTGTACTGGTCAACTTCTGCTCCGTCAAGGCATCCGTCTCCGTCAGTATCTGCAATCACAGGGTTTGTTCCAATCTGCTCTTCCCTGCAATAAGTTAAGCCATCCTTATCTTCATCAGTATTACACTTATCGCTGCTTGCAAAAGTAATACCAATTCCGAGATTTGCACTCGCATCATTAAAATCCGTAATGACAAAATTATTCAATAGATCGGTAGTTGTGTAAGTGACTCCTCCGTTAATATCAAGCAGCACATTATCAGATAGTTTTACTTCAGTCCCTATCCCTAATGGAAGTATTCCGGCCCAGCCACTTTCCTTAACATCAAATGCCGAAATGGAAGTATCAGCAGGAACATTTTTTACATTATAACTCATGACACCGCCTCCGATGTAGAAATATGGATTCCAGTTTTTTGCTGTCTTTGCCCAAGGTGAAATTCTTAATCTTACGTCAATAGGTATAATATCCGTTGAAACGTCATGATCTCCGGGTGAATTTGCAGGGTATGTATTCCAATGATCGTCTGTTTTATACTGACCATAGCCTGCACCTAGGTCAAGAGATAAACTATTTGATAATTCAAAATTCACAAAACCTCTTGCAATAAAAGAGTATCTTGCGTCAAATTCGGAAAATGGCAAAAGCTGCTGATATTGAATTCCGCCTTTTATGCCATAGTTTTTGAACTGTGCATTTACTTTGATCGAAAAACATGCTGAGAGTAACACTAACAAAAGTAATAACTTTTTCAATTTTAGTTTTCCTTCTTTTTTATTTAGTTAATATTTTTAAAATTCTTGGATGACTACTTGTTTATCTGATGACCATTATAATTCTGATGACGATTATAATAAAGAGTTGATTTCAAAAATAACCTGAATAGCTCAACTGATGTTTAAAATACTTTCGATAAAAGTCCGAAAGTACTTCCGCCCAGACTGCCTGTGAATTTCATTACTTCACCGGTGAATTTTGCCGCCTGAATAGGACCTACTCCTACTAATCCAAGTACTTTTATAATATCAGCTGAAGTTCCGACCGAACCGGGCAATACTCCAAGGCTTGTAGCTTTATTAATGTAACTGTCTCCGCCTCCGGGAATACCTTTACTTAGTTTTGAATAATCAGAAGGAGATAGTTTTTCTTTTGACAGCATCATCATTGCTCCAATACCAGCCTCTGTCTGAGAATTAGTTATTCCCAGATCTTTTGATATCTGATTTGTCATTCCGGATTGAGACACTTTCTTGCTTGTGGAATCACTTCCGGAACATCCTGATAATAAAATTAACACAAGAGCAATTACCGAAACAGCAGAAAATACTTTTGTCATTTTCATGATTTTTTTTGATTTTTATTTATTAATATTTTTGAATTTTTTGGGAGAAATTATTTGGGGAGAATGTCGAATGAGTTTATGATATTTATTAAGTGAACATTCTTTTTTTCTCTTGAAACAAAAATCATATAATTTTTTTTTACTAACAATTCTTTACTTTCATTTCTCGTGGAAAATAAACTGACTTTATGAACTTCAGATATTGAGCCGGAAGAATTTTAGATTGAAATGTCTTAATATTTCAAATAAAATTGGATATATTTTCTCAAATTTATGACCTTGAAAAGAACCACTCATCATAAAAGTATTTCCAGCTTTACTATAGTCAAAATACTGAAAACGTTTTCTCCTAAGGAATTAGCTGAGTTCGAAAAACTTCTGTGTTCTCCTTTCTTTAACAACCACTCAACTGTCATAAAACTGTTTGAAGAAATGAAAAAGTATTATCCGGACTTTGAAGGGGAAGGGCTTTCCAAGGAGAATTTATTTGATGCGGTTAATAATGGAAAGAAATACGATGACAAGCTTTTTCAGAAATATCTTTCACGTATGAACAAGCTCGCGGAAGAATTCCTTAACTTATCAGAAATGCGGAATGAAAGCAGTAACAAGGAAATCAATGTCCTATACCAGCTTTCCAAAAGAAAACTGAATGAGGTTTACTCCAGGAGACTTAAAGAATTCGAAATGACGCTTGAACATGACACTAAACTGAGTGATGAGTTTTATTACATAAAGCATAAATTGGCAAAAGTAAAATATAATCACTACTCCAGCGGTAGTTACTTATACGTGCATAAAAAAATTACTGGATTCTTATGATAATCTTATCAATTATTTTGTTCTGAATGCCGCTCATTATTTAAATCAGTTATCATCTGACAGATATTCATACAATATTCCGGAAGATATTAATATCAGGATAATATTTTACAACAAGCACGAAATGCTGAAGAATCTTGCTATTATGATCAGCAGCACTCCTTCTTCAAATAAAAAGGATCGCTTTACCTAGAATTGATTTCAAATGATATGAAAATGAATTCCGCTAAAAATGGATTAAATGCATATAAGAAAATTAAAGATCTTATCTTTAAAAATTCAGATTTACTTAACAGAGATTTGCTATTGTATTATATTAAAAGACTCAACGTATTCTGTATATTAGAAAACACAACAGGTGTTCTGGATATGAGGAGAGATCTCTTTGAAAATTATAAATTCCTGTTTGAGAATAAGCTGTTCTGCCTTGAAGATACTCCTGATCTGGGAATCCTGGATTACAGAGCCATACTTTTTAATGCCCTTAAAATTAATGAAATTGAATGGGCTGAGAAATTTATAGATGAAAGCAGAGATCAGATCATGGTGGATTCCAGAGATAATTTTTTCAACTTTGGCTATTCAGTGCTGCTCTTTAATAAGAAAAACTACTCCGGTGCGCTTGATCACATTTCAATGATCAAAAATGAATCTTTACCGGTTACAGTAGATATTTATGTTCTGAAAATAAAATTATTCTATGAACTTGGATTTTTTGATTCTGCATTGTCTGTTGCTGACAGTTTCAGGCATTTCCTCAAAGGCAACAACCTGATCTCGGATTATCTTGCTTCCCATCATAATATCTTCCTTAATTTCTTCAGGTCTGTTTCAAAGCTTCGAAAAGATACTTCAAAAATAAAAGCAAATAAACTTCAGGATGAAATACAGAATACTGCTCACGTCAGAGATAAAGACTGGCTGATAAATAAGATTGAAGAACTTGCTTCCTGAAATCGAAGAATGTATGATTAAAAATATATTTTATCCGTAAATTCTGTTAAATCAAATTCTGTATATAACATTAAAATTATACACTATACATTGACTATTGACCATAGCATATTGAAAAGGTCATTTCCCAGAGAGATCACTGTGATCTCTTTGAGTATAACAAATGAATCCCACTCAAAAACAGCAGATTTACTCAGGCTGAGTTTAATTAACTGTATTCTTAAAAATAATTCCATCTTTCATTATCATTAAAAAATTCTTTCCCGGATCACCTATCACATCAATGTCTTCAAGCGGATTGCCATCAACCAATATCATATCAGCATAAGCGCCTTCTTCTAATATTCCCAGCTTACCGGACGGATATGGATTTCTCAGACCGCATAAAGACAGGAGCTGAGCATTATCATAAGTTGCCATTTTTAAAATTTCAAATGGAGTAAGCCATTCTTTTAATTTTAAGTAATCCATGTTTTGATTTTTATTTCCTGCCGGATTAAACATATAATCTGTTCCAAAAGCTAATTTTATTTTGTATTTTTTTGCCCACTTAAATGCATTTGCAGTACCTTCTACTACTGTATGTTTTTTCTCTCTGATAAGCGGTGACGCTGTTTGAGGTGCTTCGTCTAACGCCTGTAAACTTAACCAGATATCTTTATCTGCAAGTAATTTCATACTTGCTTCGTCTAATAGTTGCCCATGCTCTATACATTTTACTCCGGCTTCTATCGCTCTTCTTACGGCTTTGGGAGTATAAGCATGAACGGTTACATAAGTGCCCCAGTCATCCGCTGCTTCAACTGCAGCTTTTATTTCATCGAGAGTATATTGTGCTACATCCAATGGATCGTAATCTGAAGCAGCTCCGCCACCTGCCATCAATTTTATCTGTGTCGCTCCGGCTCTGAGATTTTCCCTTGTAGCGGTTAACACCTCATCCCTACCGTCGGCAATAAACCCAAAACCAAGTAATTCACCGGCAGAAATTTTTCCGCCAAATCGACGTGACTTCTCTTCAGGGGTTCTGAAATCACCATGACCGGAAGTCTGTGAGATCATTCCTCCGCTGGGATAAATTCTTGGCCCTTCTGTTTCACCTTTATCAATTGCTTTCTTTATGTTAAAAACCGGACCGCCTACGTCTCTGATTGAAGTAAAACCCCTTAGTAAAATTTGCTGTGCCTCTGTTTTCGCTTTTCTTTCAATTGTATCTATGCTCGCATCCGGTGCCATTAGTTCCTGTTTTGTATTGGAACACATTATCAGGTGCATGTGATTATCAATGAGTCCGGGCATCAGAAATTTTCCTTTGCCGTCAATCGTCTTTGTAGTTGGATATTCAACTGTTGAAATAGGTTCACTGGAAACCTTGCTGATAATATTATCAATTATAAGAACATTTCCCGCTGAAGTTTTTTCATCTTTACCGTTGAAGATCTGTACATTACTGATAAGCAATACATTCCGGGACTTTATAGAATCAACTTTTTTTTGAGATTCTTTGACTTGAGTTTTTACTTCGGAAGTTTCCGTTTTCTGTGTTGCTTTATTACAGCCAGTAAAAACAAACAGACTTAATAGTAATAAATATTTTAGATTCATAATTTTTAAATAGCATTGATAATTTTAAAGCCGTTGTCGGTGTTCCAAGAAGTTTGCATTCTTAAAATAAAAATTAACTTAACATTTCATGCAAACTTTTTGGTTGCCAACAACGGTACTATAATCGTCACCGCAGAGTTATTCTGCCATAGAATTTTTTTAAATAGACCATTCGTTTTGGTGGAAGACTCTGCGGATTTGTCGTCAAATCTCCGTCATCATTTTTTTGTAACTCTGATATCTGTTCTCCTGTTTTTTGCTCTTCCTTCCGGTGTATCGTTTGAAGCTACAGGGAACTGGTCTCCGTATCCTTCTGCTTTCATTCTTGCTTCAGGCACTCCGAGCTTTACCAGTTCTGCCATTACGGAGTTTGCTCTTTCCTGAGAAAGCTTCATATTGGCTTTTGGATTTCCGGTATTATCAGTGTATCCACCGATCTTAATATCTACATTCGGATAAGCTTTCATAATTGCTGCTATGTTAACCAGCTGGAAACCTGATGAAGGTCTGAGAGAAGCTTTATTAGTTTCAAAAAGGATCCTGTCAAAAGAGAACCATGTTTCTTTGTCGGCTGCTTTTGTTTTGTCTTCAATAAAAGCGATCAGATTGAATTCAACACCTTTTTCTGCAATGATAATCTCTGTTCCGTCTGCCAGCCTCTTTGTCATAAATTTTCCCAGAGAAGCATAAAGAGAATCCATTTGGACATCACCGGTTTTTGGAGCTGTAACATATGCCTGTTCAACTTTTTTCGTTACATCAGTTTTTACACTGTCAACTTTTTTAGTAACCGGTGGTGTATCTTTTCCGCAGCTTCTCCAGAGAAAGAATAATAGCAAAGCTCCCAATCCTAATAAAATCCATGGGAGAAATTTTTTGAATCCTCCTTTTTCTTCCTCTTTCTCTTTGTATTCCTTTACATTCGTTGTGATTTTATTTAAGCCTGCTAATCCGAGAAGACCTGCAATCCCGGATGGAATTAATCCCGCAAGAAAACTTTTCTGACCTGATAGCAGCCCGGAAAGTCCGTTAGCATTCAGACCATTTCCCATTACCTGTTTACCTATCAGGCTCATTACTATAGCCGAAAGAAAACCTAACAGAGATGAAGCTGAGTTCGAGCTGACACTACTTTCTTTGGAAATTAAATTTGTTACATCTTTTAATTTATTTCCGAATAATGAACTGAGCGTGTTTGTTGCACCATTGATTATTCCATAAAATTTATTGTCATCGAGTAATGATGTGTCAAGATTATTTAACATGCTCCCGTCATATCCTCCGTCTTTGATCTGCTTAATTACATCAGCTGCTCCTTCATCAGTAGACGTCTTATTTATTAAACTGCCTATTATTGCAGGCAATGTAAATTTTACAGCAGATTGTGTTTTGGAAGATTCCTCACCTAATATTCCCGACAGCTTTGAGATAATAGCAGGTGTTACAGCACCTTTCGTAATTTCTAAAATATTAATTGCCATGATATTATTTATTTAAATATTTATAAAAAAATTTAATTGATTAGATTACTGTCCTGTAAGCGAACCCGAAGGGGTAACCACAGGTTCGCTAAGGGACAAGCACTACAGCATTAAGCTTGTTTGTTACCGCTGCCAGAAGTGCTACATTTAATTAATTTCCTAATTTCTCTTATCAGAGTCGGACCGGCTTCTATATCCGCTCATTCGTTCATTTGGTTCTCTTGAAATCTATTCTTCTGTTTTGATATCTGCCTTCTTCAGTATCATTCGGAGCAACCGGATCATCAGGTCCCATGCCTATGGTTGTGATTCTGGATCCTGAAATGCCTTTCCCTACAAACCATTCCTTTACTGATTCCGCTCTTCTTTGAGATAATTCCATATTCCAGCTTCTACCTCCGGTATTATCAGTATGTCCGATAATTTCAACTTCGACATTCGGATTGTTTTTCATGGAATTCAATGCCACGTCTAATTTCTCTTCAGCTAGAGAAGTTATCTCCCACTTATTTGTTGCGAAATTTATGCCTTCAAGTGTAATTACATCGCCGACTTTAACTTTCTCTTCCACTACTTTCGGGAGATCATCATCCGGATTCAAAGGATTTGTTCCTCTTCCGACTTCAACGCCGTCTCCGATTGAACCAAGATCCGTATCAACCACTTTCGGATTGGTCTTATGAGTCAATACCTCCGCTCCGTCTTTCAATCCGTCACCGTCAGTATCTGGATTTGTTGGTAATGTTGAATACTTATTTATTTCTTCATTATCCATCAATCCGTCGGCATCTGTATCTTTTTTCAAGGGATCCGTTGAGTACTTCATTATTTCATCGCAATCAAGTAAGGTATCACCGTCTGTATCTTTATTCAAAGGGTTGGTTTTGTACTGGTTAACTTCTGCTCCGTCAAGGCATCCGTCTCCGTCAGTATCTGCAATCACAGGGTTTGTTCCAATCTGCTCTTCCCTGCAATAAGTTAAGCCATCCTTATCTTCATCAGTATTACACTTGTCGCTGCTTGCAAAAGTTAAACCGATTCCAAGCTGAGCATAAGCATCATTGAAATCTGTAATTACAAAATTATTTAACAGATCAGTTGTTGTATAAGTAGCGCCGCCGCTTATATCAAGAAGAACATTATCCGATAATTTAACTTCAGTTCCGATACCGACAGGAATAATTCCTGCCCAGCCACTTTCCTTTACATCGTATTGAGGAATTAAAGAATCTGCCGGCACGTTCTTTACATTATAGTTCATTACTCCTCCTCCGATATAGAAATAAGGATTCCAGTTTTTTGCAGTCTTTGCCCATGGTGAAATTCTTAATCTCAGATCAATCGGAATTATATCGGTTGTAACATCATGATCCCCGGGGGAAGTCGAAGGATATGTATTGAAATGATCATCTGTTTTATACTGACCATATCCTGCACCAAGATCAAGTGATAAACTGTTTGATAATTCAAAATTTACAAACCCTCTTCCAAGCCATGAAAATCTGGCGTCAAATTCGGAAAATGGAATTAATGGTTGGAACTGAACCCCGCCTTTAACTCCGTAGTTTTTGAACTGTGCATTTGCATTCATTGAAATGAAAGCAAAAGTAGTAACTAATAAAATTAAGTACTTTTTCATTTTTAGCCTCCTTTTTAGTTTTTTAGTTTAGAAACTTCTGAAAAACCATACTGTCATCCCCTCCGCGGAAATGACATGGCTTAGTTGGTTTTTCAGGAAGTCTCAGTTAAATTATTGATATAATATTTTTTATTTTACTTCCAGTCTTTCCTGCCGCAGTTAATTTTTCCAATAAGTTTTGGACTTTTTACTATTCAAAATAATATCAATCTAATTCAAACTTTTTGGTCACCAACAACAGGTAATCCTTGGCAATTGATTTTGTAATTTAAAAATACTTCCAGTAAAAGTCCGAAAGAATACCTTTACTTAGTTTTGAATTGTTTTGAATAATCACTTGGGGATAGTTTTTCTTTTAAAAGCATCATTATTGCGCCAATATTCCTTGTGTCTGAGAATTAGTTATTCCCAGATATTTTGAAATCTGATTTGTCATGCCGGACTTTGCTGCTTTTTGGGGATAATAGAATTAATGTAAGAGCAGCCGCTTTCTTTGAAGGTACAGTTATGAACGTTATGAATGTTATACCCGTTTTGAACGTTTTAAATTACGCACAATGATTATTAAAGTCAATATCAATTAATTCTTTACTTTGATTTTTTGTGGAAAATATTTCAACTTTGTGAACTTAAGATTTATAGGGGACGTGGATTATTGTTTATTTTACTTATTTAATTAAAATAAATTGGATATATTTTTAAAAAATTATGACCTTGAAAAACCACTTGACCTGAAGGGCATTTCCGGTTTTACAATTACAAAAATACTGAAAACTTTTTCATTGAAGGAAATTGATGAGTTCGACGGAAAAAGTGGATGAGTTTGAGTCAGATAAAATATGAATTTTTCGCTGAAGAAAGATCTACAGAAAATCCGGATTTAAAATTATTAACTGCTTCGATACATTTGAATAACTACAGCTTTGTCAATACTCGTGCTTCCGGCGGGAATACAGTAAACAGTAATATTCTTCAAAATCATAGTAACCCTATCCCTGACAAAAGCATCAATTAAGACAGAAGGTTTAAGAAGCAGGTATTACTGATTTATTTTTTTCTTAAAATCAAAAAATTAAATTCAATATTCTTAAATCCGAACTTACCCGAACATTTTAATATAATAAATCAATTTAATGTAGGTTCTAAATTTTGTAATTTGTCAACATTAGAAAAGACAATTATTTTCTTAAAAATATGAATACAAAATTAAAAAAGCTCACAGAAAAGAAATTTATTACTTCAGAAAGCGGAGAATCGGATTTAGATTTGAGAACAATGTTATTTACTTAGATCGGGTACTACATAGAAAGGAAATCTACAAATACTTCCCCTAAAATAGTCAAAATTATATTAATTAAATTCAATCTAATTGTCAGAAAAAAATACAAAACAAAAATCAGACACAACAGAAAAAATCGTTTCTCTTTCAAAGCGAAGAGGTTTCGTATTTCAGTCTTCGGAAATTTACGGAGGACTCAACGGCTGCTACGATTACGGTCCGCTCGGAGTCGAACTGCTAAGAAACATAAAGAAGCGTGGTGGAAAGAGATGACCTACCGCGAGAATATCGAAGGATTAGATGCTTCTATACTTATGCATCCGAGAGTGTGGGAAGCATCAGGACACGTTGAGCATTTTTCCGATCCTATGGTTGACTGTAAAAGCTGTAAGTCACGTTACAGGGTTGATGTTCTTTTTGAAATGTTGTCTGTAAAAAATAAGAAAGCGATTTCCGAAGAGATAGTGAAGAGTGATAATTCGGTTACCGATTCGGAAGAAAGCATTAAAGAATATTTTGCAGGAAATCCTAATCCGTATTTGAGCCTGATCGTCTGCCCTAACTGCGGGAACAAAAATACATTCACCGAAGCGAGAAGTTTTAACTTACTTTTCAAAACATACATCGGTCCGCTTGAAGAATCATCTAACATAGTTTATCTCAGACCGGAGACGGCGCAAGGAAGCTATGTTAATTTCAATAACATAAAAGAGTCATCGAGACATAAGCTTCCTTTCGGCATTGCACAGATCGGTAAAGCATTCCGGAATGAAATTAATACCAAGAATTTTTTATTCAGGACACGTGAGTTTGAGCAGATGGAAATGCAGTTCTTTGTGAATCCAAAAGATGACATTCAATGGTATGATTACTGGAAAGAGCAGAGAATGAACTGGTTCGTCCGCTACGGGATGAAGCCGGAGAAACTGAAGATGCATGATCACGAGAAGCTTGCTCATTATGCGAAAGCTGCTGTAGATGTTGAATTTGAATTTCCGTTTGGATGGGGTGAGATCGAAGGCATTCATAACCGGACTGATTTTGATTTGAAACGTCACACAGAATATTCCGGAAAGAAGCTTGAATACTTTGATGAGCAGACTAAAGAAAGATTTATTCCGTACGTCATAGAAACTGCAATCGGAGCTTCGAGAAGTTTTTTTGCTTTCCTTTGTAATGCATATGATGAAGAGGAAGTTGTAAAAGAAAACTCTGACGGAACGAGTTCTTCTGAAACCCGAACCGTCTTACATTTACATCCGGCTCTTGCGCCGATCAAGGCAGCGGTATTTCCTCTAGTCAATCGTGACGGGATGCAGGATATTGCATATAATATTACGGATGATCTGAGAAAACATTTCAAAGTGTTTTATGATGACTCGGGAGCAGTCGGAAGAAGATACAGGAGACAGGATGAGTGCGGAACACCGTTTTGTATAACGGTTGATTCGGATACTCTCACTGATAACACAGTAACTGTAAGAGACAGGGATACAATGGTTCAGGAAAGAATCAGTAAGGATAAGATCGTTGAGTATGTAAATGGAAAGATGATTTAAATCCGATAAGAGCAAAAGAAAAACACAGAGGCGCAGAGACACAGAGAAAAAAATTTTGTTCATTCAATTAAACATCATCTGATCAAACTTGAACACAACTTTAATAATCGGTTTAGTAGCAGCATCACTTACCACTTTCGCATTTCTACCGCAGTCAATACGAGCCATAAAAACGAAGCATACAAAAGACATTTCATTGCCGATGTTAATAATGATAGAAATCGGAGTAGTGGTCTGGATCGTTTACGGTTCATTGATTTCTGATATTCCTTTATTAGCAGCGAACTCCATTTCATTTATTTTTGTAACAATAACGCTTGTGCTAAAGCTGAAGTATGGATAGAGATATATTAAAAAATGTTCATCTTTTTTCCGAACTAAGCGAAAGTGAACTCGAAAAAATCTATTCAAGATGTGATCTGAAAACATTCGGAAAAGGCGAGATGATTTTTTTTGATACCGAGCCATACCAGGGATTTTATATTGTAATAGAAGGAAGTGTGAAGATCTTTAAAATATCAAAAGACGGACGCGAGCATATTGTCCATTTCATTCATCCGTTCAATACGTTTGCGGAGGTTCCGCTTCTTGAACAGTATGAAAAAATCAGGAATGATGAATTTACCTATCCGGCAAATGCTATGTCACTGGAAAAAGATACAAAATTAATTTTGATCCGTGCAGGCGTATTTTATGACATAGTTGAAAAGAACAAAACTATGTGCCTGAAGATGATATCAACCCTGGCAAAAAGATTAAGGCATCTTAACGTATATATAGAAAACATAACTCAGGACGTTCCAAAACGAATCGCCAGATACATTCTCACCGAACAAATAAAAATCATATCAGAAAACAAAGATCAGATTGAGTTACCAATCAGCAAACACGATCTCGCAGCATATCTCGGCACAATTGATGAAACATTATCGAGAGCTCTGAAAAAATTTCAGGATGATAATGTGATTGAAGTTGATGGTAAAAACATCAAAGTCAAAGATAAGCAGGCTTTGGTAAAAATTGCTGCCGGCTAAATTGTAACCTTTTGAATTTTACCACAGAGACTCTGATAGCACAGAGGACACAGAGGCTTTAATTTTTTTTTCAAACTCTCTGTATTACGAGTCATTCATAATAAACAAGTCAGGTTTTCTAATTTTATTAGAAAAATACCTGACGGGTTTTTCGATACGCTTGTTGTACCTTAATGGTATAACAGCTCCGGAATTTATTTCACTTATTTGACCTAAGTCAAACCACCTCAAAACCATTCTAAGTATTTTTGTAATAGTGATTAACACATTACAAAATGAATCATACAGCAAGCCATACTTTAAATTATCAGATCAATAATAACAATGATCATCTCAAGGTCAATGACTGGAGATTGAATTTTTTATGTGATTACATTGAAACCAATCATCACGAATATATAAGAAAAATTATGCCGAAAATTCTCTCAGTCAGTAAAGCACTCAGCAGAAAAAATATAATTGGAATTGATGATTACAAGGATTTGCTCCAATTCAGTATTGAACTGGAAATTCACATTCAGAAAGAAGAGAGATTGTTATTCCCTTATATAAAAAAGATGAATACGACTTATGATAATAAAGATGAATACGAAGTTCCGCCTTTTGGTTCGATTGCTAATCTGATAAAGGTAATTGAGAAGGAGCATAAAAATGTGAGCGGAATTTTGCTAAAAGTAAAAAATGCATACGGTAACTTTAAGATTAAATTAACAGATGAACCGGACAAAAAAGTGTTTTATGAACTAATGAATGAGTTTTACTCAGATTTTCAGATGCATGTACATTTAGAAAATGACATACTCTTTCCAAAATCAATTTCATTGGAGAAAAAATTAAGAAAAATATTTTTAAAAACTAAATAATGTCAGAAATGAAAAAGAATAAAACAAAACATGTAATTCTGATTTTCGCAGTGCTGATTACTTCATTTATCATCATTAACGGATGCGGAGGAGAGGATCCTGAATTAGGTATAGGACCTGTGAAAGAAGTAAAACTGGAGCCACAAATAAATCAGGAGCTGGTAACTAAAGGGAAGGGGATCTTCGATGTTAAATGTGCGACATGTCATAAGTTTGACGAGAAACTTGTAGGACCTCCGCTTAAAGACGTAACAAAAAGAAGAAAGCCCGAATGGATAATGAATCAGATCCTGAATCCGGAACAAATGATAAAGGAAAATATGATAGCAAAAACAATGGCAATGTCCGGGCAATATCCTACACCAATGACTTTTCAGAATGTAACAATAGATGATGCAAGAGCCATACTCGAATATTTCAGGAACAATGACAAATAGTATTAACAAACATTCTTAAAATTAATTAAAGAATAAAAAAATGAAAAACTTAACTAAAAAAATTGCAGGAATGTTTTTAATGATATGTGCATTTGTTATAATAGTTAATTTCAATTCCTGCTCGACAAAAGAAAAATCCGGTCCGACATTAAGCGGAGATGAAGCCGAAAAAGTATATGTAGCTCCCGGCAAATGGGATGAGTTTTATTACTTTATTTCGGGTGGATTCAGCGGACAGCTTGCTGCTTACGGCATTCCTTCAGGAAGACTGCTCAGGGTAATTCCTGTTTATTCAGTTAATCCTGAAAACGGATACGGCTTTACCGAAGAAACAAAGCCAATGCTGAATACTTCATACGGATTCATTCCATGGGATGACTCGCATCATACGGAACTATCGCAGACCGACGGCATACCCGACGGGAGATGGGCTTTCATCAATGGAAATAATACTCCGCGTGTTGCAAGAATTGATCTCAAAACATTCAGAACAGTTGAGATCATTGAAATTCCAAACAGCGCCGGGAATCACTCGTCGCCTTTTATTACTCCGGTACAGAATACATTTTAGCGGGAACAAGATTCAGCGTGCCTGTAGAAAACAGGGATGTTCCCATATCTTCTTATAAAGAAAATTTCAGAGGAACTATTTCATTCATCAAAGTTGACAAGGACAAAGGAGACATGAGCATAGCATTTCAGCTTATCACTCCTCCTTATGATTACGATCTCAGCCATGCCGGTAAAGGTCCTTCTTACGGATGGTTTTTTATATCCTGTTACAATTCTGAACAGGCGAACACCCTGCTTGAAGTGAATGCATCACAGAAAGATAAAGACTTTATAATGGCAATTAACTGGAAGAAGATCGAAGAGTATGTAGCACAGAATAAAGGAACGATGATGCCTTCAAAATATGCGCATAATGTTTTTAATGAATCCACACAGATGGCAACATCGGAGATACTTACCTCAACCAGAACATTTAAGCCGGAGGACATACCGGGAGCAATTTATTACATACCATGTCCAAAGTCGCCGCACGGCGCGGATGTAGATCCGACCGGACAATATATTGTCGGAGGCGGAAAATTAGCTACAGTTATTCCTGTATTTGCATTTGCTAAAGTAAAATCTGCAATTGAATCAAATCAGTTTGACGGGGAGATAGAAGGAATTCCCGTTCTGAAATACGATGCATGTCTTGCAGGCGAAGTCAAGAATCCGGGTTTAGGACCATTGCACACAGAGTTTGATGACAAAGGATTCGCCTATACATCTGCATTTATATCATCTGAAATAGTAAAATGGAATGTCGAAACTAGAGAAGTAGTTGACAGGATGCCGGTTTATTATTCCGTAGGACATCTGACCATTCCGGGCGGCGACAGCAGAAAGCCATGGGGAAAATATTTATTATCAATGAACAAGATGACAAAGGACAGATACCTGCCTACAGGACCTGAGCTTACACAGTCAGCTCAGCTGATAGATATATCGGGTGATAAGATGAAACTTCTTTTGGATTTCCCTACAATCGGAGAACCGCATTATGCACAGGGTATTCCGGCTGATCTTGTTACAAAAAATCAGATAAAGATCTATAAAATAGAAGACAATAAAAATCCCTCACGCAGTAAAGAGTATAAATGATGCAAGAGCTGTAAGGGAAGGAAATGTTGTACATGTATATCTTGCAGCTACGAGATCACATTTTACGCCGGATAACATAGAAGGTGTAAAACTCGGAGACACTGTGTATTTTCATATGACAAATCTTGAACAGGACTGGGACATACCTCACGGATTTGCCGTAATGGGAAATCAGAATTCAGAAATGCTCGTAATGCCCGGTGAGACATGTACACTTAAATGGTATCCGGAGAGAGTTGGAATTTATCCGATCTATTGTACTGATTTCTGTTCGGCTCTTCATCAGGAAATGCAGGGATATGTGAGAGTTTCTTCAAAAGATTCAAATGTTCCGATTGCGTTCAGTCTGGGAAATGATAAAAAATAATACTATCTGATATTATGATTCATTTACCTCAAAGACTCATAGGTCAAAGTTTTTAAATTTGTTTTCTTTGAGTCTTAGAGACTTTGAGGTAAGTTTTTTAATGTTCATTTAATTAAGTCACAATGAAAAAATCTTCAAGAATAACAATACTGATTTTAGCTTTAAGCTTGATTGTACTTTACTTTATGCCGCTTTGGAATATTGCACTTGATGCACCGCAATATCCTGAAGGATTAGGGATGCAGATCTGGCTGAGCAAGATCACCGGCGATCTCAACACGATCAACGGATTGAATCATTATATAGGAATGAAAACCATTGAACCGGATTCTATAGAGGAATTAAAACTGATGCCATACATTATCGGGTTTATTATATTGTTCGGAATAATAGTTTTTATCTTCAACAAAAAATCATTACTGCTTACATGGATACTTTTTATAATAATTCTTGGAACAGTTGGCATGTATGATTTCTGGACATGGGAGTATGACTACGGACATAATCTTGATCCGACCGCAGCTATCAAGGTTCCGGGAATGAATTACCAGCCGCCGCTTATCGGCTCAAAACAATTGCTCAATTTCAACGCTCAGTCAATGCCGGATGCAGGCGGGTATATCATTTTTACAGTTGGAGTGATAGCAATATTAGTTTTGATATATGAATACAAATTTAATAAGACTCAAAATGTTAAAATTTAATATGAATATAATTATATTATCTCTGATCGTTTTACTTGCATGCAGTAAGGAAATAACGCCGATTGAATACGGCAAAGATCAATGTGAACATTGCAGGATGACTTTGACAGATAAAAAGTACGGAGCGGAAATAATTACAAAGAAAGATAAAGCCATTAAGTTTGATGCAGCAGAATGCATGCTTAATTACATTAAGGAAAAAAAGATAGAAGAGAATGATGTTGATAAATATTACGTGATAAACCTGACAGAGCCCGGGGTACTAATTGATGCAATGAATGCAGCGTATCTGATAAGTCCGGAATTAAGAAGTCCGATGGGTGAAAATATTTCTTCTTTTGCAGATAAGAATACAGCGGAAAAATATTTAAATGATCACGGAGGAGTTATTTTCAGCTGGGATGAGTTAAAAAACAAATTTAAATAGAACCATGATCTTCAAACTTCATTATATTGTTTTTACTTTTATAATATTCATAATTCCCGGACCTGTATTATGCAAAGACATTATTGTCTGTCCTGACTGTGAAATTCGTTCAGTAAAAGAAGCTATATCACAAAGCGCAAACGGCGACAGGATCATTATTAAGAAAGGAATTTATACTGAAAACAATCTCTCAATTGATAAAGAAATTGAAATTACCGGAGAAGACTTTCCGGTGATAGATCTGGAGTTTAAATATCAGGGATTTATCATAAAGAGTAATAATGTGAAAATATCCGGTTTGGAGATCAGAAACATCAGTGTCAATTATATGACTGATCTTTCAGCAATAAAAGTTGAAAATTCAGAGAACTGTGTAATTGAAAACAACGTCATCACAGATACTTTCTTTGCTCTATATCTTGCTAACTCCGACGGCTGCCTTATTAAAAATAATAAAATATCCTGTAGGGCTATGTCAGAATCCTCATCAGGTAACGGGATACATTTATGGAAATGTAATAACATTACAATAGAGTATAATGAAACAACCGGTCACAGGGACGGCATATATTTTGAGTTTGTAAAGAAGACAACGATAACAGCAAATTACAGCCACAATAATCTCAGATACGGTCTGCATTTTATGTTCTCCGACAGCAATGTCTACAGGGAAAATACTTTCAGGGAAAACGGCGCAGGAGTAGCAGTTATGTACACAAGAAATATTGAGATGACTGACAATAAATTTGAAGACAACTGGGGACCGGCTTCTTACGGACTTCTGCTGAAAGACATTTCACGAAGTCTTATAAAAAGAAATTTATTTTATAAGAATACAACGGGAATATATATGGAGGGATGTGAACAGATTCAGGTAGAGGAGAATGAATTCAAAAGCAACGGCTGGGCAACAAGGATATTAGGTAACTGCATGAATAATAAGTTTACAGGAAATAATTTTGTGAGTAATACATTTGACGTTTCATCAAACAGTTCAAGAAGCGAAAACATATATTCAGGAAATTACTGGGATAAATATGACGGATATGATCTTGACAGGAACGGTACAGGAGATGTTTCTTACAGACCTGTGAGTTTATATTCAATGATAGTTGATAAAGTACCGGAGAGTATAATTTTGCTGAGGAGCTTTATCGTCGAGCTAATAGACGCGACCGAAAAGGCAATGCCTGTGCTGATCCCCGAAACGCTCATTGATGATAATCCAAAAATGAAAATGATAGAATATGATTGAGATAAAAGAACTTAAAATGAGCTACGGAAAATCCAGAGCCCTGAATGGAATAAATTTAAGTTTAGAAAAAGGTCAGGTCGTAGCGTTGATGGGACCGAATGGTTCGGGAAAATCAACTTTACTTAAGTCAATTCTCGGACTGGTTATTCCTCAGAAAGGTAAAATATTTGTAAATGAGACTGACATAGCAAATAATTATCTGTACAGAACAAACATAGGATACATGCCTCAGATAGCAAATTATCCCGAGAATCTCAAAGTGAAAGAGCTATTCAACATCATCCGGGACATCAGAAATGGTTCTAAAGAAAAGGATGAAGAGCTGTTGGAGAAATTCAGGATCTTTGAAATATATGATAAATATTTCGGACAGCTCTCGGGGGGATATAAACAAAGAGTTACAGCTTCGATCGCGTTTCTGTTTGATCCGGACATTCTGATACTCGATGAGCCGACGGCAAGTCTTGATCCTCTGTCAACTGAGATCATGAAATCAAAAATCATTGATTCGAAAAATGAGAATAAGCTTATAATAATATCTTCACACATAATTTCGGAAATGGAAGAGTTAGCTGACAGAATCGTGTACCTACTTGAAGGCAGCATCAGATTAAACATGAATATTAAAGATATAAAAAACGGTTCGGGTGAAAGGCTCGGGAAAGCGATTGCGAGAGTACTTCAGAGCAATTGATAATTGATAATTGAAGTTATAATTACAAAAATAAATAAAAACAATGAATACTAAAATTCTAAAATACATATTATTTGAACTGCTGAGAAATAAGTTCATTATTCTCTACAGTCTGATCCTGATGGTAATGAGTTTTTCGATAATTTATATCGGACAGGATTCTTCTAAAGCTGTTATTACAATTCTGAATCTGATACTGTTCATTGTACCTTTAATATGTCTGATATTCGGAACAATTCATTTTTACAACTCAAAAGAGTTCATACAGTTTCTGCTGACACAGCCGGTTAACCGGAAGAGTATTTTCCGGGCGGAGTATCTGGGATTGTCAATCTCACTGTCTTTAGGTTTTCTGATCGGAGTTGGAATACCTGTTATGTTTTACGGATTCCTTTTGTCCGGAATGTATTTAGTACTAACAGGAATAATTCTGACGTTCATTTTTACGGCGATAGCATTTTTATCTTCAGTAATTAATAAGGATAAAGTCAAAGGCATTGGATTATCAATCATAATCTGGCTTTACCTTACTATCATATTCGATGGTCTTGTCTTTTTAATTATTTATTTTTTTAATGATTATCCTATTGATAAGTTCATCATAATACTCACCTCTTTAAATCCAATTGATCTCGGCAGGATTCTTATGCTTCTGCAGGTTGATATTTCAGCGTTGATGGGATTTACCGGAGCAACATTTCAGAAATTTTTCGGGAGCTTTATAGGAATGGCGATATCGGCTGTGTTTATGCTTTTATGGATCTTTCTGCCTTTAGCAGTTTCATTAAGGATGTTTAAACGGACAAATTTTTAAATATTAACATTAATCTTTAAACTTATATTTTACCAAAGTCCATATTGCAGTGACTCCGTCCCGCCAGTTGATCTTTTTCCCTTCAGAAATGGAGCGTGGTGTATAGGTTATGGGAGTTTCATATATTTTAATTTTTCTATTCAGGATTTTTGCTGTGACCTCCGGACAAAATTCAAACCTGACGCATTCAAGGTCCAGTTCCCTGATGAGCTCACTCCTGAACAGTTTGAACCCCGTTGATTCATCGGAGATAGAGCTGCCGTAAAGTAAATTAGTAATCTTACTTAAAAAAACGCCTCCCCAGTAAAATGAATTTGCCGATCTGGGATTCTTTAAAAGATTTCGTGATCCGTAAACTACATTGACATTTTCATTTTCAAAAGGAGCAATGAGTTTTGAATACTGTGACGGATCATATTCCAGATCAGCATCCTGAATCAGAACTATGTCACCTGTAACTTTCTCCAGAGCCATTCTTATTGCAAATCCTTTCCCGTAGTTCTTTTCAAGACGTATTATCTTTAATAATTCAGGATGCCTTGTTTTCCACTCCGAAATTATTTCGTATGAACGGTCGGTAGAGCCGTCATCAACGCAGATTATCTCATAAACTAAATTTGTTGAGATGACTTTTTCAATGAGAGTATTCAGGGTCCGGTCTTCGTTATAGAAAGGAATTATTACTGAAAGTTTCAATTTTGTCCAAGCCTTCTCTTTAGTTCATTCACTCTGTTCTTTATCTGAACATCGTATTTAATCTGTAAGAACCTTTCGTAGCAGTTCAGCGATCTCGGATAATCATTTAATAAATAATAAACAGAACCGAGGTTATTATAAACATCGGCATAGTTTAGTTTATCCAGACTGCCTGAACTGTTTTTTATAAAATACAGATAAAAAATTTCTGCATGCCTGTATTGTGAAACATCGAAGGCGAAATTCCCCATCCGCATAAATTCTACCGGTTTTATTTTATTGCTGTAGAATCCCGAAAGCCAGTCTGCAGTATTTTCAATGTGACCGCTCATTATAATTTCATCCTTTACAGAACCGGTCAATACATTTGTATCAATGTTCATTGAAGTTACGGCGTAGGAGGAATCCAAAATAATTTTGTCCGCTGAACCATTCTTCGCATACACTGATGCAGTCTGATCCCAGTGAATTAAGCGCCAGTCTTTTTTTATTTCATTCATCTGTGATGTCCAGTCAAAGTTTGATATATCATTAATTACCAGATCTGCATTATACTTCTGAGACAGCTTCGAAATACCGTTATTTGTAAAGCTTGTAAGATACTCTTTATAAAAATCTTCTTTGATGACTTCCAGCCGTCCGTCTATGAAGACCGGCAGTTTCGTTTTCCAGTCAAGCCATCCTCCAAGCTCCAGATTGTTAAGAATATTTCCTCTGAGTGAATTAGAATTAATGAAATCAGCAGTCTGTTCAGGAAGGATAGTTTCATCAACCCCGGTCCCGGATTTTATCTCCGAATTGTAATTCCGGTAATATGCACCTGTAAATATTCTGATGCAAATTAATAATAACGTGACTGAGAAAATAATTTTAAAATATTTCTCATACCGGCTTACTATTTCAATGCTTCTTTTTACGGATTCATTATTTAAAACATCGCTCAAACAAATTGCAATGATGTACACTGCGTATAGAATAAAGACCGGAATATTCCTGAATGAAGAATATGAAATGTAAAAAAATGCAGCAAGCAATACAAACTGATGTAATGCCCGTTTACGGTAAGTAATAACTAACAGAATAAAACTAATGATGCTTATTACATAATACAGGTATAGTTCAAGTCCCGCATCTCCCGCCATTCCCCACGGCGGCTGAAGCTCAGTAATATTCTGCTGAAAAATATTTCCTTTTTGTAGCCGTGTAAAAAGATAGAACGGGAACATTACTCCTTCGGTGAAATAAGGATTAATGAAAACCGAGGCTATGGAAATTAAGAACCATTTTAATAAATTTTTATCAATGGATTTTTTATTAATGGAAATCGATACCAGGTAAACTCCGGTTATCATCAGACCTAAAATAAACAGCCCGTGCATATTGACCCATAGAAGCATGATCACAGGCAGAAGATACAGCTTAGCTTTTCCAAAGTAATAATATCTTTCGAGTATGAATAAACTGCAAAGCATGAAAAGCCAGGTGACTATTTCAGGACGGTATCCGAATCTCAGCTGAATTGAAATGACAGTAACGAACAAAAGAATCAGTGACAAAAAAACCGGCACTCCGTATAAATTCATTTTCTTTAACAACAGATAAAAAACGCAGCCAATAACTAAGGTATTGAAAATTGTAAGACCGGTGTAATTAAAAAATAAATAGAAAGCGTAGATCAGAACCTGATACAGCCATTGAATATCAATGTATTCATTTTGAGAAACGGTGTAGGTGAAAATGTCTTTAACAGGAACGGAAAAGTTAGTAAGTATCCACCTGCCTGCAGCAAGATGAAAACCCGTATCAAGATTTGCGATCTTTCTTATTGTAAAAAACAAAATGAGTAAACCCAGTGAGAGTATAGGCAGCATCCACTTTGAATTAAAAACTCCGGAATTGTTTAATGATGCGGGGGTAAACTTTATTGAATGAAGTTTCTTATTTATGTAATGCGGACTCTTTTGCGTTAGTATCTTTTTCTTCAAATGGATTTATTAAGTGATAAACTTATTTTTTATGGCAGATAAATACAATTTATAAATAAATTCATTTGAGCTGATCCTTGTACATGTGTAAAACAATGAGCTGATAAAGTCCATCTTAACAGCACACTTGTGCTGTCCAATAATTTTATACTGATTCTGTTTAAAAAATTAGTGGTAATATTTTTTATTCGTGATCATTCGTGAAACTCGTGGCAGGCTTTTACTTATTTTCGACCGAGGGAATCATACCTGACGCTAGTATTAAAACTTGATAGTATAAATTAATTACAAATTCTATATTGACGATTGTAAAATTTTTGAAAATAAAAACCATACATCACGAATGAATAATTTGTTATTAATGCTTAAAGAAGTTGCATATAATCTGCACTGGTCATGGAATAAAGATGCTGTTGAACTTTTTAATGAGATCAATCCTGATTTCTGGAACTGGTCAGGTCACAATCCGGTAAAGCTTTTAAATGAAATTAATCAAAATTATCTGGAATTTACAATAGAGAAGAAAAATCTTGGCGGCAGGGTACTCGCGCTGTATGCTGATCAGAAAGAGTATCTGAACAGAAAGACTTTCTTTGAAGAAAAATATTTCAAGACCGGTGATCCGATCATTGCATATTTTTCGGCAGAGTACGGACTGACAGAATGTTTAAAAACTTATTCCGGCGGTCTGGGAGTTTTATCAGGCGATCACCTGAAATCATCATCTGATCTCGGACTTCCGCTTGTTGGGATTGGGCTTGCCTACAGCTACGGATTCTTTACACAGATGATAAATCCTGACGGCTGGCAGACGGAAAATTATCAGCTTAATGAATTTCCGAATCTTCCCATAGAGCTGTTAAGAGATGAGAATTACATACCGGTAAGAGTCTCTGTGAATTTTCCAAACAGGACAATCTGGATACAGGTTTGGATAGCGCATGTCGGAAGAGTTAAACTGTATTTGCTTGATACATCTCTTTCAGAAAATTCAGTAGAAGACAGGAGAATTACAGACATACTTTACGGAGGTGATAATGAAAAGAGAATTTGTCAGGAGATAGTATTAGGGATCGGGGGAACTCGTTTGATTGAAAAGCTCGGACTTAACATTAAAGCATATCATCTTAATGAAGGACATTCGGCGTTTCTTTGTTTTGAAAGAATCAAAAATTACATGAAGAAAAATAATGTATCGTATTCAGAGGCAAAGGATAAATGTTTTTATTCAAACATATTCACGACACATACGCCGGTCCCGGCAGGAATTGATATTTTTACCAGGGAATTATTTTCAAAATATTTTAAGGATTATGCGGAGAAGGAAGTCGGTATAAGTCTTGAGGAATTATTTCTTGAAGGCGATCTCATCAAAGAGGATGAGAAAAATGACCGGTTCAACATGGCTTACCTTGCAATCAACAACTCAAATTTCATAAACGGAGTCAGCAAACTTCACGGGGAAGTTTCAAGAAAGATGTGGATGCTTTCCGATAAACGGAGTCAGATTGATTATATCACTAACGGTGTTCATACACCGAGCTATGTGTCTAATTTCTCAAACAATTTACTGTGCAAATATTTTTCGGCAAACTGGATCTACGACGAAGACATCTGGAAAAGATTTGATGAAATTACAAATGAAGAGGTCTGGGCTTTAAGGCTCTTGAATAAATACAAGCTGATAAGTTTCTGCAGGGAAAGAATAAAGGAGAAATGGATATCACTCGGAGCCGATAAGGATAAATTAAAAGAAGCCGAAAGTATTCTTAATCCTGATGCACTGACAATTGGATTTGCAAGAAGATTCGCGACATATAAAAGAGGGACCCTGATATTCAGAGATCTGGAAAGATTAAAACGGATTGTAAAAAATTCATCTATGCCTGTTCAGTTTGTTTTCTCAGGGAAAGCACATCCGAAAGATGAAGGCGGAAAAAATTTAATTTCAGAAATAATTTCTTTTACAAGAGATCCTGATCTGAAAAACAAAATAGTATTTCTTGACAACTATGACATAAATGTTGCCAGGCATCTGGTAGAGGGTTGCGACATCTGGCTGAATAATCCACGCAGACCTCTTGAAGCTTCAGGCACCAGCGGCATGAAAATAGTAGCAAACGGCGGACTCAACTTCAGCATACTTGACGGCTGGTGGGATGAAGGATATACACCGGATAACGGCTGGAAAATTGACAGCTTTCTTTCGGCGGATATTTCACTTGAACAAAGGGATCTGTTTGAAGCAAACAGTCTGTATGAAACTCTGGAAAAAGAGATCATACCTTTATATTATCTTAGAAATGAAAAAGGAATACCTTTGAACTGGGTAAAGAAAATAAAATCATCCGTAAAAAATCTTGCGGGATATTTCAGTACAAACAGAATGGTCAGAGAATATTGTGAAAAGTTTTATATGAAAGTGAAGTGATTAATATTTATTTTTATAAAAATAAATTCTATTTTAAGTAAACCAAAAACAAGAACATTCGTAAGCAAACTCAGTTGTTTTTTAAAAGCAATTAAATTTCCCCGGTTATTTGGTAAAATTATTTATTAGAAGTCTCGATTAATTCTTTTGTTAATTAGTCAGAAGATTAAGCTGAGAATTTTTAAAAAATTAAAAAATTAACAATCATGAAAAAAAGTAATTACCTTTTTAAAACAATTATCATAAGTATTGTTTTATTATCTCTGTTTATTTATTCTGAAAATTCATTTGCGCAGATCAATGCCGGAGGAGAGCCGATGAGCAACTATCTTCAGCTCAATGCGGATTATAACACCGTTATACTCCCTTCAGTAGACACAGAAGAAGCGATTCAGGAAGATGCAGCGAATTCAGAACTGTCCGGAATCCCATTCAGATACGGATTACACATCAATACAGATCTTAATTTAAATAACTCCGGAACCTGGGAAACACTTTCAGACGGAAGCAGAATATGGAGATTGAGAATTAAATCCGAAGATGCGGTATCTTTAAATTTAATATTCAATAATTTTTATATGCCTAAAGGAGCATTTACTTTTGTATATGATCTGGCAAAAACCAAAGTGATAGGAGCATTCACAGAAATTAACAACGCTGTAGACGGACAGTTTGCAACTGATATCACACCGGGCTTTTATACGGTTGTTGAATATTATGAGCCGGTATATTCAAAAGATATGGGAAGGATAAGTATCTCGAAAGTTGTTCATGCTTACAGGGACATAAACGGGTTTAATATGGTTGACGAGCTGCCATGTAATATTAATATAATTTGTCCGATAGGAGCTCCATGGGTAGATCAAAAAAGATCTGTAGCAAGAATGGTTTTCAGCGGTCCGGGAGGAAGCTTCCTTTGCTCAGGTTCATTAATTAATAATACATTGCAGGACAGAACTCCTTATTTCTTAACTGCTCAGCACTGCGAATCTGACAACTGGTCAACATTAGTCGCTACTTTCAATTTCGAAAGCCCGACATGCGGAGGATTAAGCTCAGGTCCGTCACAAACAATGGTAGGCGCTACAATGAAAGCATCTAACTTTGATACAGATTTTGCGCTGCTCCAGTTTAATAATCCTGTACCATCTACAATTAATGGCTATTTCAATGGCTGGGACAGAAGCGGTTCACAGCCTCAGACGGAAACAGCAATTCATCATCCCGACGGCGCTATAAAAAAAATATCAGTTGACAATAATCCTGCAGCATCTGTAACAGGATTTGGCGGACGTCTTCCAAACGGATTCTGGCTGGTTGTCTGGGATGAAGGAATGACCGAAGGAGGTTCATCCGGCTGCCCGATTTATGATCAAAACCAGAGAGTCATCGGACAAAATCTCGGAGGTACAACATCTCAGTGTGCAAACCCCCAGATAGTTCAGAAATATTTCGGAAAATTGTCTGAATCATGGGCACACGGAGGATCCTCTACCAATCAGTTGAAAGACTGGTTAGATCCTAATAATTCGAATGTCATGACACTAAACGGAATGAATGATCTTACAGGAGTACCTCCTGTTTCAAATTTCAGTTCTAATGTTCAGAATATGCCTATCGGCGGTGGAAGTGTAAACTTCCTTGATTACTCAACGAATGATCCCGTATCCTGGAGCTGGAGCTTCCCGGGAGGAACACCATCAACTTCCACAGACAGGAATCCAACCGGAATTTCATATTCTGCCACTGGCGCATATACCGTTTCACTTACAGCTACAAACTCATTCGGATCGAATTTGAAGACGATTGTAAATTATATCACTGTAGCCAGTGTACCTTTAAATACATTTGCCCTGCAGTCTCCGCCGGCAGGAACCAGAATTCTTGTCGCTCCTAATGATCCTTCTATATTTCAGTTTAAATGGGGATCGTCCAGTCCGAGTCCGATTGTGAGTTATATTTTCAGGATAAAGAAGCTTGGTACATCCGTGGAAACTGTTTTACCAAGTGACAATAACGGAAGAGATTCAGTTATCAGCTTAAGAAGAAGCTATTTAGATACTCTGGCTACTTCTCTGGGACTCACCGGAGATTCCGTGAGATGCTCATGGAGAGTTTCATCATTGAATGGTCTTGATACATTGTCAACCGGAACGTTGTTAGTAACCATCAGAAGAACGCCTGTTGGAATAACTCAGATATCTTCAGTGGTTCCGGAGAAATTCAATTTATATAATAATTATCCGAATCCGTTCAACCCTTCAACGGTCATAAAGTTTGATGTGGCAAAAAGCGAATTTGTGAAAATAGTAATTTATAATATGCTGGGTGAGGAAGTTTCAACTTTAATAAATCAAAACTTAACACCGGGCAGTTATAATGTTGATTTCAATGCAGGCGGTTTATCGAGCGGCATGTATTTCTACAGACTTGAAACACAGGGATACTCACAGACAAAACGAATGATCCTTGTAAAATAAAACGATTTATATATGAACAGGAGGCATCCGGTCTCCTGTTCATATTTTATAATTCTTTATTACCGAATACTCAGCACCGGTACTTTTCAACTTACTTTCCATAAGACAAAATCCATTCACGGAAAAATTCAGATCCGACTTAATATTTTTCTCCAGTCCGGTTAAATTTATCTTATGTTCTCTTTTGACTCTTCCAAGTGTAATGTGGGGATGGAACAGTTTATCATTAACAAATCCGATGTTTTTCATACCTTCATTTATTCTTTCCGACAGCTCTGCAACTTTTTTATCTTTGTTTAATAATTCAATTATCAAAACCCTCGGGTACTTTAGTTTTGGAAATGCATTAATGCATTTGAAATCAAACCGGATCTCATTCAGAGATGAACCAATATTTATCAGGCAATTGTCTATTTCTTTTAATTTATCACCAATTACCTCACCGATAAAAAACAAAGTGAGGTGAAACTTATCCTTATCTGTCCAGCTTATTGATTTTAAAAAATCTTTACTAATAGCGGATACCTCGTCTTTCACTTTGTTTTGAATGTCTGAAATTTTTTCGTTGGTTGAATCATCTATGTTAATTGAAATAAAAGCTCTCAAAGCAGGTTTGTAAAGTTTGTAAAGTTTGTAAAGTTTGTAAAGTTTGTAAAGTTTGTAAAGATTTTGTGTCTTGTCAAGTCATCAGTATTATTTTGTCAAAATCAGAGAAATCATATAATCATTGAATCAGCGATTAAAAGATTTATGTAAAACTTACTTTTAATAATCATTGAATAGTTTTATTTTAAATTTAAAACTACCGTTTACAATGAAAAAACCTTTTCCGCCGATTTACTATTCCGACTACCTGCATCTTGAAAAACTTTTGACCAGTCAGTCACCGAAGAGTGATGAGTATGAACATCACGCACACGATGAAATGCTTTTTATAATTGTTCATCAGGCATATGAACTCTGGTTCAAGCAGATCATTCATGAACTGTCTTCAGTGTTGGAATTGTTTCAGAAGGATAATGTAGATGAAAAAAATATCGGTATAGCAGTTTCACGTTTGAGAAGAGTAACAATGATTCAGAAGCTTCTTGTTGAGCAGCTCAACGTAATTGAAACAATGACCCCGCTTGATTTTCTTGAATTCAGGGATTTCCTGATTCCGGCATCAGGATTTCAGAGTTTTCAGTTCCGTCTGATAGAAAACATGATGGGTCTCAACATTGAAAGCCGTGTAAAGCTGGATGATAAAAATTATTATTTACTGGTCTCTGATGAGCATCAGAAGATGCTGATAGATTCGCAGAATACCATTTCATTATTTGATGCAGTTGATAAATGGCTGTCAAGGATACCGTTTTTAAAAACCGGTGATTTTGATTTCTGGTCTCACTATAAAAGTGCAGTTGGTACAATGATAGAAAATGAGAGACAGATAATTTTAAATAATCCGAGCCTGACAGAAGAGAAAAGAGAAAAGCAGCTGAAAATGTTTGAAGGAACCAAAGAAAAATTTGAAGCGCTGCTTGATGAAAACAAGCATAATGAATTAGTCAAACAGGGTCACAGGAGACTTTCTTACAAGTCAACGCTTGCTGCATTATTCATTAATCTTTACAGGGACGAGCCGATACTTCATCTGCCGTTCCGTTTTCTGACGTATCTTGTGGACATAGACGAGCTCTTTACCACCTGGCGATACAAGCATGCACTGATGGTTCATCGTATGATCGGCGCAAAGGTCGGTACAGGCGGATCTTCAGGACATCATTACCTGATGCAGACTGCAGAGAAACATAAGGTCTTTAAAGATCTTTTTGATCTTTCGACTTATTTAATTCCGCGTTCGGAATTACCCGGGCTTCCGGAAGAGATTAAATTAAAATTAGGGTTTAATTATACATTTAAAAAACAGGAGAATAAAATGGAAATCGGTGCAATTGTAATATTAGTAATATTCATTGTAATTACTTTTTTAAAAACAGCGAGAGTCGTTCCTCAGAAGTCAGCATTCATAGTCGAGAGACTCGGGAAATATAATGAAACACTCGAAGCGGGATTTCATATACTTATTCCTTTCGTTGACAGAGTTGCTTACAAACATTCTTTGAAGGAAATAGTAATGGATGTTCCTCCGCAATCATGCATAACAAAAGACAACATTGCCGTGGAAGTTGACGGAGTTTTATACCTTCAGGTAATGGATCCAATAAAAGCTTCATACGGAGTAAATGATTATTCTTTTGCATCGGTACAGCTTGCACAGACAACGATGCGGAGCGAGATCGGTAAGATGCAGCTGGACAAGACTTTTGAAGAGAGAGAAACTATCAATGCTGCCATTGTGAATGCCATTGATAAGGCATCTGAACCATGGGGACTGAAAGTAATAAGATATGAAATAAAAAACATTAATCCGCCTGCAAGTATTAAAGATGCGATGGAAAAACAAATGAGAGCCGAGCGTGAGAAGCGGGCTTTGATCGCGGAATCTGAAGGAGACAGACAGGCGAGAGTTAACCGTGCCGAAGGAGAGAAGCAGGAAGCAATTGAAAGATCCGAAGGTGAAAAAATGAAACGTATAAATGAAGCCGAAGGGAAATCACAGGAAATTGAAAAAGTAGCCATGGCAACAGCTAAAGGAATCCGGGAAATTGCCGGCGCTATAAATGAAAAAGGAGGATCTGAAGCCGTTAATCTCAGGATCGCAGAACAGTACCTCCTTGAATTCGGAAAGCTTGCGCAGAAGAATAATACAATGATTATTCCGGGAAATCTGAGTGATGTATCGGGTATGGTTGCAACCATAAGCAAGGTTTTCAGCTCGATGAATAAGAAAGAAACTGAAGTAATAATAAATAAATAAATCAAGTTGACTGCTTAAATAATGGAGTAAAAGATTGCCACTAATTTCAAGAATTAACACGAATAAATAAAAATGAATTAAAATGATTTATAAATATAATCAGTGTAAAATTCATGTGATCGTGGCGAAAAAAGATTCCAAGGATAAAGCAGTCAACTTGTGCAAATAAAAAACTATGGAAAACAATTCATTGATATGGTTTATAATCGGCATATTTTTTTTGCTCTCGGAAATAATAATGCCGGGATTCATTATCTTTTTCTTCGGGATCGGCGGACTGGTTACCGCATCGTTGGTTTATCTTTTTAATATCAATTCCATTCTTGTTCAGTTAGTGATCTTTATCGGAAGTTCTGTTTTTAGCTTAATATTTTTGCGGAATATGTTCACTAAATTATTCAAAGGAAATGTAAGCGGGACACACGGGCTCGGTGAGGAATTCATTGGAAAGAGAGCCATTGTAATAAATGAAATAAAACCGAATTCATTGAGCGGTAAAATTGAATTTAACGGGACTAACTGGGAAGCGGATTCTGAATATTTCATTGAGAAGGATGCGGTTGTGGAAATTACAGGAAGGAAGGATTTGAAATTAATTGTAAAACCGGTGGAGTAATATTCATGAAACTATAAATTTATAAATTTAATGAACATTGATCTCACAAATAAAAGAGCTGTCGTATGCGGCAGCTCACAGGGAATAGGAAAAGCCATCGCAGTTCAGTTTGCTGCCTCGGGAGCAAGTGTTGTTCTTATCGCAAGGAATGAAGAATCACTACGAAAAGTATTGCGCGAACTCCCGGCAAACAAAAAACAGAATCATAATTTCATTGTTGCGGATTTTACTGATCCTGAAGAACTAAAGAAGAAACTGCATAACTACGTTTCAGAAAACCCTCCCGTTCACATTCTTGTTAATAACACCGGCGGACCACAGGCAGGCGAAGCTGTTTCAGCAGATACATCACAATTCATACAGGCGTTTTCAAATCATCTGATCTGCAATCAGATCCTGGTGCAGTCCGTCGTTGAAGGAATGAAGAAAGAAAAATACGGTAGGATAATTAATATCATTTCAACTTCAGTAAAACAACCGTTAAAAGGACTGGGAGTTTCAAATACAATACGCGGTGCAGTCGCAAGCTGGGCGAAGACTTTAGCCGGCGAGCTCGCACAATATGGAATAACAGTTAACAACGTTTTACCCGGAGCGACAAAGACCGAAAGATTATTTTCATTATTTAAAAACAGAGCAGCATCGTCCGGCAAGAGTGAAGAAGAAGTCTCAAAAGAATGGCTGAAGGAAATTCCTGCGATGAGATTTGCAGAGCCGGAGGAACTTGCATATGCGGTGACGTTTCTTGCTTCGGAGTATGCGGGATATATAAATGGTATCAATGTGCCTGTAGACGGCGGCAGGACACTTTGTTTGTGAGAGCTTAAACACTAAAAAATTACCACAGAGACACAGAGAACACAGAGTTTCACAGAGAAAATATTATGATAAATAAATTTTTTGTATCATTTACTATTACAATTAATGAGAATTTAAAACTTTGTAGTTTATTTTTTTTAAAAATAGTCTTTGTATATCCCTGTATTCTCTGAGATTATTGCAGGTTTATTATTAAAATAAAAATATTCAAAATTTGTTTAATTAAAAAGAATTAAAATTAAATTAACTTACGATTTCTCTGTGTATCTCTGTGTTCTCTGAGCCTCAGTGGTAAATTTTTAGTTACCAGGAGCACCGCAGGAATGACAATTATAATTCGTGCTAATTCGTGAAATTCGTGGCAAAGTTTTTTATAACAATATAGGATGATATTATACAACGTCACAATCAACGTTGACAGCTCCGTTCATGATGAATGGCTTAAGTGGATGAAAGATGTTCACATACCGGATGTGCTTGCAACGGGCTTGTTTGTTGATAATAAAATATTTAAAATTATATCCGATCAGGAAGAAGGTCATACATATTCAATTCAATATTTTCTGAATTCAATGGAGGATTACAATAGGTACCAAAAAGATTTTGCACCAAAATTACAGGAGGAGCATACAGCAAAATACAGAAATAAGTTTGTTGCATTCAGAACTATAATGGAATCAGCAGATTAGTAAAGTTCATTAATCAAATTATTTTTTTAAACAAAATTTAATTAAAGATTATGACAGAAAACAATAAGTGGTATTTGCAGGAAATCAACGGGGAAAATTTTGTCTATCACTGCTTCTTATTCAAACCGGAAATTCAGGAGCATTCATTCATCGGCAATGAATTTATCGGAATGGATCCATCCGAAAAATCAGATTATAATAATATGTTAAACAGAGTCATCGAAGCGGGAAAGGAAGGATTCCTTCCTGATCTGCTGGAGGAATTAAAGGATCTTATTGGTGAGAACAATTACGAATATGACGGATATGAAATAGCGGAAGAAGAATTTTCACATTATTTTTTTATCAGGGCTTCACTGTATAAGAATGTACTTTCAAAGATCGAGAAATGGAGAGAGTACAAAGAATTCAATGAGCTGATGTACTGGGAAGAGAAAGATGTCTGATACTTAGATTCAATTTTCGCCACTAATTATCTCCAATTTTCTCGAATTTATTACTTATAACTTATTGCTTTATTCTTCGTCTCTTCGTCATTGTTGATCTTAAATACAATTGGCTTAAAATAATTAACCCCCTGAGAAATTCGTGACAAGCTCTTTAAATAAATTATGGATAAATTAAAAAATTATATTAACGGGATACTTACCACACCATATTCCAACAATTACATAAATGTTCACGACCCGTCAACAAGTGAAGTCTTCACGATGATTCCGGATTCAAATGCGGAGGATGTTCAGCTTGCAGTCGAATCTGCAGAAAAGGTATTTCCCGAATGGTCGGAATTGCCGGTTGAGATACGTTCCGGATATTTAATGAAGATCGCAGAACTGATAAAAAAAAATCTTGATAAGTTTGCTCATGCTGAATGTATGGATAACGGAAAACCTTTATGGCTGGCAAAGAGTGTTGACATACCGAGAGCCGTGAAGAATTTTGAGTTCTTTGCATCGGCTGTAATGCAGTTCTCAAGCGAGTCACATATGTCAGACAATGTAGCGTTGAACTATACATTGAGACAACCGCTGGGGATCATAGGTGCGATCTCTCCCTGGAATCTTCCTTTATATTTATTCACCTGGAAAATAGCGCCGGCGCTTGCAGCGGGAAACTGTGTCATAGCAAAACCGTCCGAGATCACTCCGCTCACGGCATTTCTTCTTTCGGAAATCTGCATCGAAGCAAATTTACCGGGCGGTGTACTTAACATAATTCACGGCTACGGTCATACAGCCGGGTCTGCAATAGTTTCACATCCGAAAATAAAGGCGATTACATTTACAGGCGGAACGAAGACAGGGGAGACCATTGCTAAAATAGCTGCTCCGATGTTTAAAAAACTTTCACTCGAGCTTGGCGGAAAGAATCCAAATATTATTTTTGCAGACTGTAATTTTACTGAAATGCTTGAGACGACAGTCCAGTCTTCATTCAGAAATCAGGGCGAGATATGTTTGTGCGGGTCAAGAATATTTGTTGAAAGGAAGATCTACGAAAAGTTTAAGAATGATTTCGTTGAACGAGTAAAGAAGCTTAAAGTTGGCGACCCTCTTAAGGATGATACTGACCTTGGTGCGATAGTTTCCAAACAGCATTTTGAAAAAATACTTTACTATATAGACCTTGCGGAGAAAGAAGGCGGTAAAATTTTGTGCGGAGGAAAGCAGGTTAAACCCGAAGGGAGATGCAAAGACGGATGGTTTATTGAGCCTACAGTTATTGAAGGACTGCCATTCGACTGCAGAACAAATCAGGAAGAGATCTTCGGACCGGTTGTGACGATCACTCCGTTTGAAACAGAAGAGGAAGTTCTGATGATGGCTAACTCTACCGAGTACGGGCTTGCTTCAATTATATGGACGGAAAATCTTTCCCGTGCTCACAGGCTTTCATCGAAGATAAAAACAGGAATTGTCTGGATAAATTGCTGGATGCACCGTGACTTAAGAACGCCATTCGGAGGAATGAAAAACTCAGGCGTGGGCAGAGAAGGCGGGGAAGAGGCGTTGAGATTTTTTACAGAGGCGAGGAATGTGTGTGTGAAAATGTGATAGTTAATTAGTTTATATAGTTTATTTAGTTTACACAACCTGACCGCTTCATCTTAAAGCCTGAGATAGCCACGAATTTTCACGGATTCAATCGACATTACCAAAAAGAATTATATATAATTTGAGTAAATTAGTTCAAATTCGTGGCAAAAACAGACCATAGTGTACTTAGTTTTATTTAGTTTATGTAAATCCAAAAAAAAAATTTTATGAGCGGAATTAAAGCAAACAATATTGAAGAATTAAAGCAAATCATTGCTTCTCTAAAAAAGGATAATATATATTTAAGGAAAGAAAATGACATTTTGCTAAAACAAAATGAACTTGCAATTGCAAGAAATAAGATCCTAGAACGAAGGATTGATAATATAATTTCAAACAAAGACACTTTCACCGGTCAAAATGAGAATGCACTCCAAAACTACGGTGATAGTCAGTCAAACAATGAGAACGCAAACCAAAACAATGAGAACGTAAACAAAAACAATGAGAATGTACACCAAAACAATGAGAACGTAAACCAAAACAATGAGAACGTAAAGCAAAACAATGAGAATGCAACCTTAAACAATGAGAACGTAACCTTAAACAATGAGAATGCAAAGCAAAACAATGAGAACGTAACCTTAAACAATGAGAATGTAAAGCGAAACAATGAGAACGCAACCTTAAACAATGAGAACGTAAAGCAAAACTATGAGAACGCAACTTCAAACAATGAGAATGATGAATCAAATGAAATCAGAAAAAACAATATAAAAGTAAATATTGAGAAGATATTTGCCGGGAAAAATATTTCAAGTGTCAGAGAAAGATATGTAGATCTGATTTTATATTTAATGTGTAATGAAAAAGTATCAATGAAAGATCTTTTAGATGAAACAGTCATTTCAGTTCCGGCATTAATGAGGGATTTAAAGATATTCAAGAGCAAAGGGTGGATACGATTTGTGGGGGGAACAAGGACAGGGCATTACATGATGACTAAAGAAGGGAGAAAACTCGAGTTTGTATAGTTCGTATAGTTCGTATAGTTCGTATAGTTCGTAAAGTTCATAAAGTTCATGTCAAGAAGGATTTTAGCTCAACATTAATTTTAAAATATAATTATATTTATTAAAATAATTTTAATATGGATTAATATGGATTATATTAAAACCCGTCAAAGAGTAAAAGATCATAAAGTAATCATTGATATACCGGATGATTTTAAGTCTGAGGAAGTTGATGTTATAATCCTGCCGATAGACAATGAAAAAAACTTTACGGAAAATATTATGAAACTTTCAGAAGATTCTTTTAAAGAATGGGACAACGAAGAAGATGAAATCTACAATTCATTATAATAAATGGGATATTATTTTAGTACCTTTTCCATTTACAGATCTATCTGCATATAAACGAAGACCTTCACTTATTATTTCCCCGGAAGAGTATAATCAAAATGACGATTTAGTAATTGATTTTATTACAAGCCATATAACTTCAGAAAAAAGAACCGGTGACTACAACATACTCAACTGGAATGAATCAGGACTCCCAAAACCCGGCATCATAAGAATGAAATTTTCAACGATAAGTAAGTCAATTGAAATAAAAAAAATTGGTGTTTTGTCGGAAAAGGATGCCTTAGAATTTAATACAATGTTAACAAAATTCTTTTCTTAAAACATAAAACTAAATCAAATAAGCATTGCTTTCAATCTGGGAAAAAAATTCATTCATTAACTATGATTTCATCATCATCGGCAGCGGCATACTTGGCTTATCAACTGCCTGCGAGATTAAGGAAACCAATCCATCGCGGAGAGTGCTTGTGCTGGAGAAAGGAATTTTTCCTTCCGGGGCAAGTACAAAGAATGCAGGGTTTGCGTGCTTCGGAAGTCTCACCGAAATATTATCAGACTTTGAGAGAATAGGTGAAGATGAACGAACTGGTGAGAAAAAGATTTGAAGGTATTAATCTTCTGAGAAAAAGACTGGGTGATGATAGGATCGGATTTATAAATTACGGAGGATATGAACTGATAGACGATAAACATTTACCTTCAGTTGATAAGATTGCTTTTGTAAATGGTAAGCTCAAAGACATTTTCACAACAGATACGTTTGAAATAATGAACGGGACAATAAAAGAGTTTGGCTTTAATGAAAGCATTGTGAAGTCAATGATATACAGTTCGTTTGAATCTCAAATTGATACGGGAATGATGATGAGCGCACTTTTGGATTATGCTGCTTCGCTTGGCATCCGGATCATTAACGGTTGTGAAGTTGAAACATTAGGTGAGAAGGAAAATTATGTAGAAGTTATTGCAAAGAATTCTTCGGGGAAAGAGAAAATTTCTTTCAACGCTAAGTCTGCAATTATCTGCACAAACGCTTTTACAGAAAAACTATTTCCTGAAATTAAAATTAAACCCGGCAGAGGACAAGTACTTGTTACAAAGCCAATTGAAGGTTTAAAGTTTAAAGGTGTATTTCATTTTGATGAAGGGTTTTATTATTTCAGGAATTTTGAAAACAGAATAATTTTCGGAGGCGGAAGGAATCTTGATTTTGACAATGAAGAAACAACAGAGTTTGAATTGAATGAAAAAATATTGAATGACCTTAAGGAAAAATTAAATACTGTAATTCTGCCGGATCAGAAATATGAAATAGATTTCTGCTGGTCCGGAATTATGGGCTTTAATGATATTAAAAAACCGGAGATAAAAAATATATCCGACAGAATTGTATTTGCTTTGTCATGTAACGGGATGGGAATCGCATTATCCTCTTACATTGCGAAGGATATTCTAAAAAAATTTACGATCTAAAAATGTAAAGACTATCTAAAAAGTATATTTAACCACTAAGGCACTAAGAACACTAAGATGAATACATTAAAGTATTAATTCTTTGTGTCCTTAGTGCCTTAGTGGTAAAAAAAATTTACTTTGTAGACAGCATCTGCAGAAAATTTACATTTCAGGTTCGTCAGCTGTCGGACCGTAAACTGAAGGCAATGGAACGTCTAACATTCTCATATAAACAGAAAGCTGACCGCGGTGGTGCACAGCGTGATTCAAAACAAAATATCTGATTACTGCAGTCTTAGGCATTGTAAAATATACTTTCTCGCCGTTCCGCATGGTCCAGTTGCCCGAAAGCTTTTCATCGGAAGCATTCTTTAAACACTCAACTGCCTTCTTCACTTTTTCATCGAATACTTTTACGAGTGCTTCAGTTGTTGTTTCTTCTATCGGAACGTAGTTGAATGTTGCGAAATCAAGTTCATCCTGTTCTACAGATGCAGAAACCCAGTCCGGAATTTCCGCAAGGTGATGGCTCAGCTGACCGAGTGCCATTGACTTTTCGTGTGGCTTCCAGGAAAAAGATTTTTCCGGAACTCTTTCGAGCATTTTTCTAGTGCTTGCAGCTTCCTGCTGAAGCTCTGCAATTAAAGATTCATTTAGCGGCATGATTTATTTTGTTTAATATAGTTTGTGAATAAAAATTCATTTAACTGTTTCAACAACAATTGCATTCATTGAACATTTCATCGGATTATCTCCGAATCTATCCGAAAGTGTTTCGGAAAGTTGTTTTTCAATAACTTCTTTTAATTCAGGATTCCGTTCATTGATAGCTGTTAAAACAGGATTACCTTCCACCAAACCTTTTGTAGCTTCAGCAACAGATTGACTAACGCCTTCCTTATTTACGAATGTAAATGTAATATCTTTAAAGCCTGCTTCATTCATGTCTTTTCTGATCTCATCTTCTTTGAAATATGAAAAGGGAATTTTATAAAATAAAATCGGATCATCTTTAAAAAAACCATTTACAACTTCATTTGTGCAAAATGCGAGTTTATTGTTATCACGGCTTTCCCAGGTATTAAACAAAAGCACTGCGCCTGTTTTTAGAACACGGAAAATTTCTTTATAAGCTTTCGGCTTGTCAGGCACAAACATTATTCCAAATTGACAAACAACCAAGTCAAATTTCGAATCTTCAAATGGTATTTCCTGCATATCCGTCTGCTTCCATTCAATATTTTCTGCAGTAACTTTCTTCTTTGCAACTACAAGCATGTCCGGATTTATGTCCGTTGCATAAATTTTTGCATCAGGCAGTAATTTACTTAAATATTTTGTAACTCTTCCGGTGCCACATGCGAGCTCCAATACTGAAGAAATCTTTCTATTCTTTATTCTTTCGGTAAGATCTTTTGCAAAAGGCTCAAAAAGAAGAGGACCAAGATATTGGTCATAAACTTCCGGGATAGTACCTGAAAAAGATATGCTGTTCGCCATAATTTTTCTCAAAGATAACAGTATTAAATAAATGATTCAATTACCCGAACAAGCATTCTTTTAAACTCAAAATCACGAGACACAAAAAATGCATTTAAAAAAGTCTTTGTGTCTTCGTGATTTAGTGGTAAAAAAAATAACCGGTTTAAAAAATCTCTCCTGTAGAATGTTCCCGGATCAGAGTTTTTTAAATCTTGCCTGAAAGAATCTGAGATACCTTGGTTCGTATATCATTTTCAAACCTTTGAACTTCCTCCTGTTGCGGTAAACATTTTCAATGCTTTCGGCTACAACATCCATATGCGCCTGAGTATAAACTCTTCTTGGAATTGTAATTCTGACAAGCTCAAGTTTTGGATAATGGTGTTCTCCTGTTTCTGCATCTCTTCCGGCAGAAACAATTCCCCGCTCCATTGTTCTTACACCTGAATCTTCATAAATCTCCGCAGCAAGTGTCTGAGCCGGAAACTGAGTTTGCTTTAAGTGAGAAAGAAATTTTCTTGCATCAATAAAAACACCATGTCCGCCGACAGGTCTTACTATTGGCACATTTGCTTTTCTAAGTTTATTTCCAAGATACAATACCTGTCCGATCCTTGCATCCATATGATCATCACTTAATGATTCACGAATGCCGATTGCTATCGCTTCCATGTCCCTTCCGGCAAGTCCTCCGTATGTGTGAAGTCCTTCATATACAACACACAGGTTGCTTGATTCCTCATATAGCTTCTTATCATTTAACGCAAGAAAACCTCCGATATTGACAAGAGCATCTTTCTTAGCGCTCATAGTCGCTCCGTCTGTAAGGTTGCAGATCTCTTTAACAATCTGTGCTATGTTTTTATTTTTATAACCCGGTTCCCGTTGTTTTATGAACCATGCATTCTCTGCAACACGTGTCATGTCGAGAATTATTTTTATTCCATACTTTTGAGTCAGCTTTCGAAGGTCTTTTAAATTCTTCAGAGATATCGGCTGACCTCCTGCCATATTAACGGTTGTGGCTATGCACAGATAAGGTATCTTTTCAGGTCCGAACTTTTTTATTAAAGCTTCTACTTTATTCAGATCAACATTCCCTTTGAACGGGTGAGGGTTCTGCGAATCGTGAGCTTCATCAATAATGATATCATGAAATATTCCGCCGGCGAGTTCCTGATGAAGTCTTGTTGTAGTAAAATACATATTTCCCGGAATGATATCGCCGGGTTTTATCAGAATCTTTGACAATAGATTTTCCGCGCCTCTTCCCTGATGAGTAGGAACGACATATTTATAACCGTAACATTCCCTTACTGCAGATTCAAGATGATAAAAATTTTCACTCCCGGCATAAGCTTCATCTCCAAGCATTAGTCCCGCCCATTGCCTGTCGCTCATTGCATTTGTACCGCTGTCGGTGAGAAGATCTATATATACATCTCTTGATCTCAAAAGAAATGTGTTGTAACCGGCTTCCTTAATTTTTTTCTTTCTCTGAGCGGGTGTAGTCATATTAAGCAGCTCTACCATTTTTATCTTGAACGGCTCAGCCCACGAATGATTCGAATTTATTTCCATAGGGTTTTTATGTTAAGTTTATTTTTATGTAAAATAACTAAATCGGATTTATCAGGATATGACCTATATCATAGAAAAATTATAAAGGTAAGATAGAGATGTTAAGTTGATTGCTCAATAATTAAAAACTATTTTGCCACGAATTCCACTAAATTTGTAATTAACGTGTCTCAAAACAATTTACCACAGAGAACAGAGAGTCACACAGAGATATTAATTTTCTATACGGCAGTTTTCTTTGTACACGATGATTTTTGGGGAACACGGATAAAACTTATTTTGCGGATATTCGCTGATAGTTATGAGAATTAAAAAATCAAAAATTTCAAAATTACTTTAATAAGTTAAATTCATTTTGAAAATTTTTACAATCAAATAAAAAATCCGTTATTTTTCAGCTCAATCCGCGTTATCCGCGTTCTGTTTTTTCTCGTGTACAATGGGCAGTTTTATAAAATTCGTGGCACATCTGCACTCCAATTAAATCTTTTTTGCAATGACCGAGTACACGTGCCAGTGTTTAGCTTCACCGATGGAGGTAACACCGTCTTCATCGCGCTCTTCAAAAATTTCGATATGAAAGTAGCGGAATAAATTCCTGACCTCTTCTTCGGTATGAAATGTCATCTCCTTATTATCAGCCCAGCTGTCTTTTAATCCGAAGAAATTCCCGGCGAATCTTCCGTCTTTCATAACTGAGTTTTCGATCTCATTCCATAATGTTTTGAAATAATCAGGTTTACAAAACGGCAGGCAATAGCTTGCATTCAGTAAATTACAATTAATGAGTTTCATTTCTTCAAACGGCTGTTTCAATGTCCTTACATTTCTTTTAAAGCTGGGTAAAACACTGTCTGTGAGTATCTGAAGTCCGTTAGCGTCGTTATCAATCGCAAGTACTCTCCAGTTATTTTTCAGTAAATGCAATGTATCCGTACCGTGTCCGCTTCCGATATCAATTGCAAATAACTGTTCACCCGTCCTTTTCTCTTTATCAAATAATTCCAGCGCTTTTAAGAGAGTGTCTCTTGGAGTTTGATTCGATTTGCTTTTGTAATACTCGTTCCAGTCGAACTTTTTGCTTTCAGTTTTTTTCTCAGCAGGTATTGCATTTCCTAAGATCGGCAAATACTGACTCCATGGTCCGACTTCACCGGAATACTGCTTCGCCATGACTCTGTTTATCTGCGCAATGTGACTCAGATCGTGCACTACCCATGTAGATATCAACTGTTTCAAAGTGACTTCACCAAATGCAGGATGAATCCCGGTTTTATTCAAATCATCTTCCGTCAGCTTTAATGACTGTAAGTACTTGAGATTATTCACACGTAAGTTCTTAAACTCATTCAGGAGTTCGGCAATAGTGTGCGTTATACTCTTTTCAAATCCTTTTGAGCGGTTGAACGGTTCAAATTTTCGTTCCTTTGAATTGCTTAAAATAATTTTCATTCGAGCAATCCAGTCTTCTTCTTCACAATGGATCAAATGACAGACGATCTCTGCGGGTGTCCACGTGCCTTCGCCTTCATTATTCATCAGCCAGTCACTGCTCAAGCCTGCAAGCTGCTTTTCCAAAACAAAAGAAGTGGTTTCAAGAATTTCCAGGGATTTATTCAGATCAAATTTCATATAGAATATTAGATTCTTTAATTCTTTCTTTAAAATAAATTTTATAACATTAAATTAAACTTCATAAATCGTGAGATTATAATTTCAAAAGCAACGCTCACATTCCGGATTGCAGTTTTTATTAATTCGTGAAAATTTCGTGCAATTCGTGGCAAAGTTTTTAAATGATAAATATTAACAGATATACTTTATTCCAAATTCAATTGGAAATATTTATAGCTTTGACTATTTTTGTTTCAAAAAAAGGAGAAAAAATCATGAAAACCACCCGTAAAATTTTTACCATTATTCTTTTACTTACATTTCATACAATAGTATCAGCGCAGACAGAAGCCGAGATGAAAGCCTGGACAGATTACATGACACCCGGAATGCCTCACGAAATGCTCGCTAAATCAGACGGCGATTGGACCGGAGCTGTCACTATGTGGATGGCGCCCGGAGCTCCTCCGCAGACAATGGACGGAACCATGTCCAATAAAATGATACTCGGAGGAAGATATCAGTATTCAACATTCACAGGCACTATGATGGGAATGCCTTTTGAAGGAATCAGCATCACAGGTTATGATAACTCACAAAAAAAGTATATCAGTTCATGGATAGATAATATGGGCACCGGTATTATGAATATGTCAGGTACCTGGGATAATGCTACAAATTCAATAATATTTACGGGAACGATGCCCGATCCAATGACAGGTAAGGATTGTCAGGTAAGGGAAGTTTTTAAAATTATAGATGATAATAATCATGTAATGGAAATGTATGATAATAAGACAGGTAAGGAAGAAAAATCCATGCAGATAAAATTTACGAGAAAGTAAGGCTTTTAGTACTCAAGTTGACAGCTTCAAAAATTAAAAGTAAGAGATAGCCATGAATTTCATGGTAAAAAACAGCTTCAAAGTTCTAAGCAGTCAACCTTAGTGCAGAAAATATATTTTTCATTAAGAGAAGCAGGTATAAAATAAACACCTGCTTCTCTTTTTTTACTGATTTATTTTTGTAACAACAGTTCAATTCTTAATAATGCATCTTTAATTTCAGAAAGTACTGTTTCATTGCTCTTAACATTTCGTTTGTTCGTTATTACTTGTCGCTGGTCAAACACCTTTTTTCTGAACACATGTGCATCTTCAATCCCTATAAGCTCCATCTCGCTGCTATGACTTTCACTTCTTCCTGCTGTCTCAACTTTAAAAATACTCAGGTTAAATTTTCTCAGCAATGGTCCTTCTATGAATGTCATATCCTGAATATTTTCAAGAGGAATTGTTTTTTCTTTAGTAAACAATATCCCTTTTTTAAATCTTATCGAACGCTCACTTAATTCACACTCCAGAAGTTCATAATAGTGTTTGCTGTACCACTGCCCAAGGCCGAGCATCCAAATGATCAGTAAGGGAATTCCAATGATTGTCACCAGTAGAATAAAGCCGACATAAACAAAAATATATGATCTGATTACAGGATTGAATGTTGCTTTGATGAGGATTTTGTTTTCATCACTCATAATTTAATTAAATTTTCGGATTTTATTTATTAACGAGGAAAGTATTATTTATATACTACTTTAAATTTCTCGCAGACAAGCGGCATGTCCATAGCCGGCTGTTTTTTTATTTTGTTTAATACACGTGTAAAGAAATTCCAGTGAGCTTTTCTCCAGTATTCGAGTGTTCTGTCTCCTTCACCTTCCTGATATGCAAATTCTTCAGTAACTTTTTCATATGGAATTATCTGTACATCGATGGTTTCAATTATACAAACAGGCTCATTCTTTCCGTTAAGTACAATAGTCTTAATTCCGGCTTCAGGAATTTTGCTGCCTTCAAATTCATATTCCCAGAGAGAGGAACACGTTGCGGTCTTGATACCGGAAACAATCAGCTCACCTAATTCCTCAGCGAGTTCGTTATTGTCGCCCCACTGTTCGGCTGAGAAAATTATACTGGAAGCTCTTTCATCTTCCGGCAGGCTGTCTAAATATTCCGACCAGTAATTTTTAATTTCAGAGTTATACATGCGCAATTAATTTGCTTTTAAACTGGAAGTTAAAGATAGCCACGAATTTCACCAATTAGCACGAATTAACAAATAGGAATTATTAAAACAATTAGTGCAAATTCGTGTAATTAGTGGCGAAAAAGAAATTCCAGGATTAAAATAGTCACTTTGTGTTAGTTGTTTAAAGTTTAAGTATTCCGTTTAAAAAAATCCGTTATTCTTCCGTTTGATCAGCATTATCTGTGTTCCTTTTTGTTGTGAACAGAGCTTATTTTGTCTTCACATAAAAATGTGATATGTTATTTTTCCCGGATTTTCTTTCATCAATCTCAATTTCTTTTACTTTTTTAATAAGATCAATTAGCTTCTTATATCCGTAATTTCTCGGATCAAAGTCAGGTTTCTTTTTTAAGATCAGATTACCAAGTACGCCAAGGTAAACCCAGCCGTCTTCTTCAGCAAGGTCATTTATACTATCGGACATTAGCTTGATCAGATCATTGTCGATCGCTGCAACTGTTGACACAGGAGGAGGAACGTTCGGTACAATTTTCTTTACCTGAGTTCTTACTATTTTCTTCGTGGCTGTATTTGTTACAACAGGTTTCTCTCTCTTCTTTAAAATTTCTATGTAAATAAATTTATTACACGAAGCAATGAACGGAGACGGAGTCTTTTTCTCTCCTATTCCGAAAACCTGCATGCCCGCTTCACGCAGGCGTGTAGCAAGTCTCGTAAAATCACTGTCACTTGAAACTATGCAAAACCCGTCAACCCTTCCGCTGTAAAGTATATCCATTGCATCTATTATTAATGCAGAGTCAGATGAATTCTTTCCGATTGTATAACTGTATTGCTGAATTGGTGTGATAGCATTTTCCAGAAGCACGGATTTCCAGCCGGTGAGAGTCGGCTTTGTCCAGTCACCGTAAATACGTTTGAATGTAGGCGTTCCGTATTTTGCTATCTCTTCCATCATGCCTTTAATGTTTGAGTAAGGAATGTTGTCTGCGTCTATAAGTACAGCGAGTCTAAGTTCTTTTATTTGTTCCATTTAATTGTATTTTGTTTTTCATTTATTCTTTGTTAGATCATTGAAACTTTCACAACTTAAAAAAATCAATCCTCTTATTCAAGTTTGCAATTTAAACTCGAATTTACCGAATTGTTAGAATTACACGAATTTAAATTCTACTTATCCGGTAATGACAACTCATTTTGTAAATTCTGCAAATTCGTTTAATTCAAGTTCAGACAATTTAAACTCGAATTTACCGAATTATTAGAATTACACGAATTTAAATTCTACTTACCCGGTAATGACAACTCATTCTGTAAATTCTGCAAATTCGTTTATTCAAGTTCAGACAATTTAAACTCGAATTTACCGAATTATTAAAATTACACGAATTTAAATTCTACTTATCCGGGAATGACAACTCATTCTGTAAATTCTGCAAATTCATTTAATTCGAGTTCAGACAATTTAAACTCGAATTTACCGAATTGTTAGAATTACACGAATTTAAATTCTACTTATCCGGTAATGATAACTCATTTTGTAAATTCTGCAAATTCGTTTAATTCAAGTTCAGACAATTTAAACTCGAATTTACCGAATTGTTAGAATTACACGAATTTAAATTCTACTTATCCGGTAATGACAACTCATTTTGTAAATTCTGCAAATTCGTTTAATTCAAGTTCAGACAATTTAAACTCGAATTTACCGAATTATTAGAATTACACGAATTTAAATTCTACTTACCCGGTAAAGAATACTCATTCTGTAAATTCGTTAATTCGAGTTCAGACAATTAAAAAAGGGATTCTGAATACTTTCAAAATCCCTTTTAAAATATTAATAACATTTACTTACCTCAGACCCGTGATGTCCCGGCACCCTGCTGCTTAGCTATACGTTCGAGACGCATTGACTTGGTTCTGAATGTTTTATTAAATGGAGCAATTATGTAAGCTTTGATGATGTAAGGCCAGAATCCGCGTTCCTTAAGATGCGGTTCAATAAGGTGATCAATTTTCTTGTGTTCCTCCGGAGTTTCACTCCAGTGAATGCTTGCACGGAAGTGATGAATTGTATGAAAGCCGTTATTGAACAACAAAAAGTTTGTCAAGGGACTTACAAAATTTCTTGAGTGATTAAAGTCGGATTCTTCATCGGCATGAACATGCTGTATATAATTGAAGATCAGAACAGAAAACAATGCAAACTGCTGAGGAATAATTATGTACAGTATCGCTTTCTTCCAGTCTAACAGTAGAGCAATTATTATGAAAAGTCCTAATGCAACATACTGGAATACGGAAATAAAAAATTTCTTTCGTTTGTTAGCCCAAAGGAATTTCAGATAAACTACGATCGGATTTTGCTGAAAGTAACTGCTTATTGTCGGATAGCTGAGTAATGTGAAGATATTGTTTTTTTCACTCACGCGGTAAGTAATGGTGAAGTCACCTTCCCGGTTGTTAAACTTGTGATGATTCTTATTATGAGTCGGAGTCCATGCAAACGCAGGGAAACCGTAAAACAGAGTGATCCAGTAATCGGTGATGTCATTAAGAGTCTTCGATTTCCACATCGGGACGTGATTGTGATTATGTGCAATGACCGCTATCGAAACTCCGAGGTAAAGTGATATAATGTATGTAACAATATGAAAGCCATAATTCCATTGAAAGAATAACATGCCGGTTGTAAGGCAGAGATATAATAGTGTTTTTAAATCAGCTTTGTATTTTAGCATAAAATTTGATTATTGATTACAGTTGAAATTGTTATGTTGAAGTTGATACCCGATGTATATAATGTTATTGAGGCTTGTTTTAATTTAAGTTAACCAAATTAAATTCATTTAGTTGCCCAATTCTTAAAGTATAGCAATTCGTTAAAATTAGACTATCAAAAACTCTATACAGGGTTCCTACAAAAATATGAATATTCTTTTTTATTTTCATTACAAAACTTTTTATAATCTTTACATAATTTACGTTTGCAGTAAATATGATTAAATATTTCTCGCAGATTTCACGCAGATGTTGTTGCAGATATCGCAGAAAAATCTGCGATAAATCTGCGGATATTTTCTGCGTATATCTGCGAGGGATTTTTTTTTATTCAGTTAGAAAAATTTAATTTGCTAATGGTATGGATTATTTTTAGTTTGCAGGACTCTTTAAAAAGTAATTTAATTAAACTACGGAACAAATGACAACAGTATTCAGGACCGTCTGCTTAATCACTTCTTTATTATTCATATTTTTTACAAATGATAGTCACTGCCAGCTCAAGAATTTTGGGATCAAAGGCGGATTGAATTTATCTAATGCTGAACTTCAAAGCCAGTTTTACTCTACATTTAACGGAAAAGAATTTAAGACAGGATTAAATGCTTACCTTACATATGATTTCCTGAATTTCAAAAATGTGATTATTTCGGCTGAGGCAGGGTATTCTCAAAAAGGATTTAATGAAGTTTTCCCTTTGACTGACGAATTTGGAAATCAGATTTCCACCTGGACAGTCTATAACCGCTTAAACTATATTGATGTTAACGCGATTGCAGAATTTATACTGAGAAATAATTCCGTAAGTCCGTATTTCTCTTTCGGTCCGGTTTTATGCTTCTACACAGGTTATAAACAACTACCACTCTTACGGAGTTTGAACCGCAGATAATTGCTTACGAAGATCAGACTTTGGGACACCTTAAAAATGCGGTGATAGGGTTAATTACCGGAGCCGGTATGGAAATTAACAAAGTCATTCCTCAAACTATATTAGCAGAGGTGAGATATAATTTTGATCTGACCAATAGTTATAATGACAAAGGTTTAGATTATCAGAGAAACTATCTCTGGCAGTTTAATCTCGGTATAAAATTTTAATCAAACTAATTAAATGAAAATTTCAATAGGTATATTTCTTTTGTCAGTATTGCTGACTTGTCAGTCTTCCGCGCAGCTTAAAAATTTCGGTATTAAAGGAGGTTTGAATTTATCTAACGCTGAGCTTGATTATACTTCAATTTACATAAAACTTGACAATAAGACCGGTTTTAATGCTTATCTCACTTATGATTTCCTGAACTTTAAGAATTTAACGATCTCAGGTGAAGCCGGCTACTCTCAGAAAGGATTTAATCTGGATGTTATTTATACCAATGAATTTGGAGAAATTTTTGATGAGACTACAGACTATAATCGAATTGACTATATAGATATAAACGCAATTGCTCAATTCATTCTAAGAAACAAATCAGTTAGTCCGTATTTTTCATTTGGACCTGTACTCAGTATTTATGCAGGAAATAATTCAGATGCAGGGTTTGATTTACTTTTCCAAATGATAAAAAGTCCTGTACTGGGGTTTATAGGAGGAGTTGGTATTGAGATAGACAATGTTATCCCGCAAACTATTCTTGCCGAAGTGAGATATAACTTTGATCTGACTAATAGTTTTAATAACGGATTTCTCAATTATCAGAGAAATTATCTATGGCAGTTTAATCTCGGGATAAAGTTTTAGTCAATCAGGCTGAATTCAGATTTTTCAATAATACTTTCTCTATGACAATTCCCAACATTATACCTGCAGTATAGCAGATCAAATCACTCCACAAGAAACCGTAACCCAGTACCAATCCTCCCAACTTTGTATTTCTTAAATTGTTTATCCATTCTGCCGGATAAAGCTTGCTTACTTCTATTAGGAAACAACACGCTAAGGAAATTACTGCTATCCGTCGGGTTGAGTAAGTTATAAATATAAATCCTGTTATAAAGAAGATCATCAAAGCCCACAAAGTATCTCCTGAATACTCAGCAATAAATGAAGGCAGGTTGGAATTAAATTTCCTCGAAGCCAGTCCTGACAGTATCACTACAATAATAAGACTGAAATAAACTATTCTGTTTCTTTTAATTATCAATCTGTTTTTGTAAACTCATATTGTTCCGTTTGAAAAATTCGATCTAATTAAACTGAATGTCATTTTTAATTTTAAAATTATTATTTACTTAAGTTGATTGATTTAAAATTGGAAGTAAAAGATAGCCGCGAATTTCACTAATTAGCACGAACTAACAAAAATTAATTATTAAAATAATTAGTGCAGATTTGTGTAATTCGTGGCGAAAAAGAAATTCCAGGATTAAATCAGTCAACTTGAGTTATTTACTTATTTCCTGAATTTTTTCTTGTAAAAGGATCTCTTACTTCGGTTGAATTAATTAAGCTGTAAGCATTAACTTTCCTGTAAGCATTTCCCCAGACTTCCCTGTTGCGGTATTCTCTGATCTCATCCATATCAAATTCCGCCGTGTAAATCCCTTCCTTTTCATCTGCCATTGTGATCAAATTGTTCAGCTCTTTTCCCTCCTTATTATATGCTAACGGTGAATACGCCTGAGACTTTCCGTTACATTTTGGCTCGGGATAATTTGTCAAAGCAACTCCAACCATGTTTTCAAATGCACGTGTTTTCAGTTGAGCCGTTCTGTGTGAATCCATATCACAACAGTTCGGAATTAATATTATTTCCGCACCCTGAAGCATCAGCTCTCTTGCGCTTTCGGGAAACTCACGGTCAAAACAGATCATTGCGCCAACTTTAATGTTTCCTTTCCTTGTATCAAGATCACAAACAAAAAATTTATCACCCGGCTCACAGAAATATTCCATCGAAAAATCACAGGTATGTACTTTAGAATAATTTAGAACAATGTTGCCGTGTTTGTCAATGAGAATAACTGAATTAAAGGGTTTGTCTTTTCCTTTCTGAAGAAAAGTAAGAGCTATCGCAACATCAAGTTCTCCTGAAAGCTGTATGAAGTGATTAACAAAATCCGAATCAATACTTATTGCATTTGTATTCCATGTTTTGATTTTGTCTGTCAGATCATCAGAAATATTCAGCGGGTCAAAACTCTGATCGAATGCGGCTTCATCAAAGTACTCGTACCCAATGTTCCACATTTCAGGAAATAAAATTATGTCAACGCCGGCTTCTTTTGCCTGCCTGCAGTACTGTTCACCTTTCTCAAGATTCTTTTTCTGATCATTTCCGTGTGAACTTATCTGCAGCAACGCTATTTTTAATTTCAATTTAAATTCTTCTTTTTCTTTCGTTTAATGATCCAGATCAATAGTAATATGAATAAAGTGATCAGAACTAATACAATAATAACGGGTATGCCAATCACGGATACTACAAGCAGAATGCTAACCCAGTCACTCGATTCGACTTCATATGGACTCTGAAATTTTTTATGCTTAAGACCTTCCGGGTTAATGTCCATTTCGGAAAATTCATCGATGCTATTGTAAAGTTTAGTCTTCAGCGAAAGTATGTTATCAAAGTTAAGATCTTCAATGTTCTCGGAATAAGTTATAATTATGTTATCGGAATTCTCCGGAGATACATTCGTGAATTTGTACTGAAGTAAATTTTTGTCAGCATCGGTTTTGAAAATAGAATCAGGTGATAAACCTTTGATGTCATCTATACTAATGTTGTCTTCGGTTTTTATTCTTATCTCTCCTTTAATGATTGGCTGTTTCCAGGTCGAACCGGTTTCCAGCAGATACATGAACCCGTTGAACTTGTCTTTAGTATATCCCTTACGGATCATTGTATTATTAGTATTTACAATAAAATAAACAGTTATGACAGTTGTATCTTCCGGCGCAAATATGTTGTTCCAGACATACCAGTTTTCATTTTCCGAATTTACTTTTCCTGAAACATATGGCTCTGAGATTATTTTTGCAGAGACAGAGTTTATCTTCACATCAAGTCCGTAAAGGGAATCAAACATTATTTCGGCTCTGTGAGTATTGTTTGTTTCACTTCTGAAATTAGAATTTAAAGGGTAACCGGTTTTCAATTTAACAGTATCACCGGTACTGTTATACATTTTATAAATTCCTTTCACGACTGCATATCCTTTATACAGCTGTATGCTAACCTTTTCATCTGCCATCTGTATTTTTTTAAATGCCAGGCTATCCTCGGGAAACAGCAATGAAAAATTTCCCATTCCTCCGGCATTCCAGATTCCCGGCTGCGCTACATTAGCGGTCATTCTGAAACCCGGAATGAATAAAATCAAAACCAGTAAGATCTTTTTCATTTTAAAATTTATGCTCATATTATTTTTAATCAATTTTACCGTAGATCAAATTGAATACTTCATCGGATTCTCCGGTTAAAATTATTTCAAGCCCGACGGTATTATCTGAAAAGAATCTGTTACCGGTCACTTTGCTGTCAATGAGATTTCCGTTATTGAAATAGAATTTGCCTGAGTAAGTTGTGTTCAGTTTTGTATAATCGAAACTTTGAGATATGCTGTCATAGACATAAGAGTTAAATTTTTCTCTGATGAAAATAAGTTTGTTCTTCCTGTAATAAAATTCACTGATCCCAACGCCGTAAGATATTCCGATACTTCTGTAGATCCTGTAAATGCGCTTACCTTTGTAAAATCCCGTCAGCTCGCCGCCGCCGTCTGTCATGTTCTGAAGAAACTCTTCATTCTGAAGTGTTACACTTTTTAATGCAGTGTCTAAATGTATCAATTCAATTTCTTCTTTGATATTTTCAATTAATGCTTTCTTATCCTGTGAATAAATATATCCGGATGCATTTATCAGAAAAATTAATAAAGATAATTTCAGGTATTTGTTCATGTTCCTTTATTGTTCAGCTTCTTCTTCATTATCCTGTCAACAAAATCAACTCCCTGAACAGTTATGATCTTTTCACCTGCAAACACATATCCGTGTTTTTCAAAAAAAGGATTTGCTGTAATGCTGACATAAGCCCAGATCTCTTCGTTGTTTTGTTCAATGCCTTTGTTTTCAATTTCTTCTAAAAGCCTTTTTGCAATTCCGCTTCTCTGATGATCCTTATGAACATACATAAAATCAAGATAGCCGTTCTTTTCAATTGAACTGATCCCGACTATCTTATCTTCAATTACAGCAACTAAAAAATATTGCTCGGAAATTTTCCTTTTCCAGACTTCAGGTTTCTTTCCTAACTCAGACCATATTTCAATTTCTTTTTCTGTATAATCCTTCGCATTGACAGTTCTGACAGTCTCATAATAAAGTTTGCCGATTTCAGCACAGTCATTTTCGTTTGCCTGCCGTACGCATAAGTTTTTAATTTTCATATACAATAAGAATTGTGAATGCCTAACATAGTAATTAATCCTGTTTTAAACAATTAAATTGATCAATTCAACTTTGCAATTTGCTGATCAGATTTTCCAATAATGTTATCTGTTCATTGATCTGCTTTTCCTGCTTTGCAATTGATTTCTTTCGGAGATAGAACCAGACAAAAGCCATCCATCCGAGTGTACATAAATAATAAATTATTCCGAACGTAAGATCTCTTACAGCAAATTCAATTTCATAAAGTGTTAGTCCTGCAGTGAGTATTATAAAATATACCGATAGTCCTTTTGTCTGTATAGCTCTTTGCTTATTCCGGAAAGATATCTGCTGCTGTAAATATGAATTTGTATCTGATGTAATGTCAATTTTCCCAGAAAGCCGGTTGATCAGTTTAATGTTGCAGAATATTCCGAGAGCTATTGAAGACAGAACAAGCATCAGCCCTATCTTTGTAGTGACCATCTCAAAGTCATATTCAAATCCTATCCAGACAATGAAAACAAAAGTAAGACACAGGAGTATGGTGCTGAATAAATTTCTTCTCATTATTTTTTTCCGGGTTGATTCTATTTTTGTAATTATCTCCGAAGTATCCGGAAGATCTTTTTCAGGACTTGTGTTTTGCCACAGGTCTTTTATTTCATCAAAGGTTTTCATTTTCATTGAACTTTTGTGTTAATAATTGTTTGATACGGTGAATTTTTACTCTGACATTTCCTTCCGAAATTCCGAGTATGTCTGCTATCTCTTTCTGAGGCTGCTCTTCCAGCACAAGTGATATGATCAGTCTGTCAGTCTCCGGAAGCTCACTTATGCACTTATACAGGAATGCTATTTGTGCATCGGCAGATTCTTCAGTCTTCTCTTCGATTTGAAACGGGAGCTCACCGGTAATATTTTTTTGGATCTTTCAATCTGCCGGAGACATATATTTGAAGCTATTCTGTATATCCATGTTCCGACCGAAGACTCATTCCTGAATTTTGAAAGATTCACCCATACCTGTATAAATGTTTCCTGTGTGAGGTCTTTAGCCATGTCCCTGTCATTGGAATAACTCATGCACAGCCTGAAGATCTTCTGATTGTAAGTTTTATATATTTCTTCAAAGACCATTTTAAAATTTTAAGAAGTTATCGATCTGATCCAGATACCACTGGGTATCATCATACATTACAAAGTGCAGACCTTTTGTTGCAAATTTAAGCTCTGCTGTTTTAAGATTCTTATATTGTTCAGAAATCAGAGGTTTAATGTTTACAAAATATCCTTCAAGCAAAATAAGAGAGGGACATGTTATTTCAGATATCATTTCTCTCATATCGGTATTAAGATACTGACAAAATATCATAGCCAGCGTATTCCGGTCAGACTGAACTGTCCATTGAACAACTTGTTCCCGGTGAGCAGTATCATTCATTAATCCCGGAATTGAATTTATCTGCATCAGATGAAATTGCTCGTCATTCATTGATGTGAATTGTTTAACATATTCCGAACAGTCAGGATTTTCCTGTGCTTTAAATGTTGTATCATTCAATGCGCCAAGAGCGGGCAAAGCATCAACTACAATTATCTTTGAAATAAGTGATGGATATTTTGCCGCAAGCATCATAGCCATTCCTCCGCCTATACTATGTCCGATTATAACCGGTTTGGTAATTTCATTTTCCTTAATGTAATCAGCAATTGATTGAACCCAGTTCATCAGAGCCGGGGATGTTTCAGGCTTTAAGCCGGCAAAACCTTTCATTGTGAGTACATAACATTTGTTATTTCCTTCAAGCTGCTTAACAGTTTCATTCCAGACATCTCCCGAACAGCCCCAGCCCGGAATGAAAATAATGTTCTGACTTCCCTGACCGTAAATTTTTACTTCAAACGGATAATTTGTTTCACTGAATACATTTAAATAAAATGCCAGTATTGCAAAGATGATTAAGATAAACTTTTTCATGATTTTTTTTTAGTTTATCTTTTAGATACATAATACTTTGAAATGTTACAAAAAATCTTTTGTAAATATTAAATCCTGATATAAAGATATTATAATAAACTATTTAACCTGCCAAAATAATTAATACATCTAAATTAAAAGACAATCATCTTTTGATTTAGTGCATCACTTCCTAGTCGAAAAGTAATCATTTAAAAAAGTTCTTTTCTTTATTTGTGGATCAAAAAGTTTTGGACGTGATTTAACTGTAAAATATTTAAAATGAACTTACTACTTGCATTTACAATCCATTAAATTTAATTTTGTTAAACAATAGTACCGGATGAACACAAATGAATTAATTAATTCCCCAAAAGCTCCTGAACCGGTTGGTCTTTATCCACATGCACGCAAAGTTGGTAATTTACTTTTTCTAAGCGGAGTCGGTCCGCGTGAAAGAGGCTCGAAGAAAATTCCCGGTGTAGAACTTGATGAGACCGGAAAGATCATCTCTTATGACATTGAAACTCAGTGTCATTCTGTTTTTAATAATGTAAAATACATACTTGAAGATGCCGGCTCAGGCTGGGATAAATTAATTGACGTAACAGTTTTCCTTACCAATATGAAAAGTGACTTTGCCGCTTATAATAAAATATATGCAGAATATTTTAAGGACAATCAGCCATGCAGAACAACAATAGAGATCAGTTCACTTCCGACACCGATTGCAATTGAGCTTAAGTGTATCGCTGTTATTTAATTCTTGAATTATAAAGACCATGATTTTTAAGATTGTTATAATAAATCATAATAAAATCATAATAAATTAAATTCTTAATTCTTAATTCTTAATTGTATGGGAATAATAGTCATTGCCTGCTTCAAACCAAAAGAAGGAAAAAATGAATTACTTCTTGAAGCAGTGAGAGAGCATCTTCCTGTTCTCCGAAAAGAAGGACTCATAACCGACAGAGAGGGTTATGCAATGAGATCCAAAGACGGAAGCATCATTGAAGTTTTTGAATGGAAGTCAGAAGAAGCAATAGATAAAGCGCATAAAAGCGAAGCTGTTTTGAATCTCTGGAAAAAATTTGAAGAAGCATGTGAATACATTCCGATCGAAAATCTTGAAGAGGCAAAAAAATTATTCCCCGGATTTGAGCCTGTAAATACCAAGTGATTGTCCATCAAAACTTTATCCTTAACCAATAAACATTATTATTAACCTAAACAAAAAATTATGTTAGAACGGATACAAAAAAAATGGTGGCTCCTTCTTTTAAGAGGGATCTTAGCATTAATATTCGGTTTCATTGCAATCTTCTCGCCGGGTATGGTTCTTGTTACACTATTATTCTACTTCGGTTTTGTAGCATTATTCAGCGGGTTGTTTTTAGTCATCGAAGGAATTGCAATTAAAAGTGATGATCGCGGAATGAGGATACTTGAAGGTGTATTATCTATTCTATTCGGTTTGCTGTTCATTTTCATTACGGGATTCGTATTCTCCTTTGTAATGTATTTTATTGCATTCTGGGCGATCATCGGCGGTATTATGCAGATCATATATGCAATAAAGCTTCGTAAGGAAATCAGTAATGAATGGCTGGCAATTCTGAACGGCGTGATCACACTGATATTCGGAATACTTGTGCTGACGAATATTCTCGCAGGTGCATCTGCTTTGATAATGGTATTCGGATTCTTTGCAATCATTTCAGGTATATTAATGATCATGTTATCATTCAAAGTTAAGGGGCTGAAGAAAGCTTAATAATTTTTTTAAACATTTTTTTAAAGTGATTTTATCTGGTTTGGATAACAGATGAAATCACTTTTTATTTTAGAAAAAACCTGCCACGAATTTCCACTAATTTGCTCGAATTTACTTTGTCCGCTTTTCCAGGTGCGATGACATTTTTTTTAATTCGGGAATGATGAAAATTAATTCTTAGAGACCTTGTTTAAATACATTACGATCTTTTATTTCAACTAGTGTAAATACAATTTGTGAAAATTCGTGTTTATTCGCGGTCCAAGTTTTTATTCTTTAGAAAAATTTTAAAAATTAAAATCACAAAACTTATTGACAATAATAATTATAATGTTATATTTGCATAAAATTTTTATGAACTAAAAATAAATTTTGAGAGTAGCATTAACATTTAACATAAAAAAAGAAAACGAAAATATATTATCCGCAGTTCAGGAACCATTTCCGAAAAAAGATTACCGAAAATATCTTAATGAAAATCTTATCCAAAATTATCCCGACAGATTAGACGACACATTTGCCGAATGGGACAGTGAAGAAACCATCAACGCAGTCAAATCCGCACTGGAAGCGGGCGGGCATAACGTAATGCTTATTGAGGCTGATCGTGAAGCTTATGATAAATTAAAAGTAATTAATCCGGAATTTGTTTTTAATGTTGCAGAAGGGCTCAGCGGTTCATCAAGAGAATCTCAAATTCCTTCGATGCTTGAGATGCTGAACATTCCTTTTACCGGAAGCGATTCGATAACAATCGGAATCTGTCACGATAAATCAAGATGCAAAGAAATTTTATCTTACTATAATATTCCCAATTCAAAATTTTTTATTACTGATGCGATACATAAAGTTGATGACAAAATTACCTTCCCTAAATTTGTAAAGCCATTGCATGAAGGTTCGTCTAAAGGAATTTATAATTCAAGTGTCGTTAATAACTGCGCTGAATTGAGAAATGAGATAATAAGAATAAAAGAGTGCTATAATCAACCATCCATCGTTGAGGATTTTCTGGAAGGAAAAGAATTTACTGTTGCGATGCTCGGTAACGGAGACGAGGTAAAAGTTTTGCCAATAGTAGAAATAAATCTTGATACTGTACCGGAAGGGTTCAATAAAATTTATTCATATGAAGTGAAATGGTTCTTTGATACACGTGAAAATAAACTTGATATTTTTAAATGCCCGGCTGAAGTCGAGCCTGACTTGTACAGAAAGATCGAAAAAGTTTGTAAAGATGCTTACAAAGCTTTAAGAATAAGGGACTGGGCTAGGATTGATGTTCGTTTAGATAAAAATAATATTCCGAATATAGTTGAAATAAATCCTCTGCCCGGAATATTACCGGATCCTGCTGATAATTCTTGCTATCCGAAAGCAGCGAGGGAGATCGGATTGAACTATGTGGATATGATTAATGCTGTTTTGAATGAAGCTGTTATCAGAACACGGATTTAACGGATTTTACGGATAGTCACGGATTTGATATTAATGCACTTTGAACTTATTAGTTTAGGATTAAAGTCTGAATGGAAAAGCAGATCAAAGTTTTTTATAAAGGAAATTTGATGGGAGGTTTTTCCGCAGACTTAACTGTAGAAGATTCTGTGATAGTAGAAATAAAAACTTGTGAGACTTTAAGAAAGGAGCATGAATGTCAGTTGATAAATTATTTAAGGGCAACAAGCATTGAAGTAGGTTTACTTTTGAATATTGGAAAGAAACCTGAGTTTAAAAGAAAGTTTTTTACTAACAATCTTAAAAAATAAATCAGTGATTATCGGTTCAATCTGTTTAATCAGTGTTATGACAAAATGAAGATAAGCATAATATATAACGACCCGACACAATACGCAACGGGACCTATCTATGATGACGGCGTAACCGACATTGACAAATTAGATGAGCCTGTAGACATGAGCGAATACGGTGTGCTCGACGAACTTAAATCCGTTCAGCGTGCATTGAAACCATCAGGTCATGAGACTAAAATTGTTGCTGTTGCACTTGACCCGTACAAGCTTATTGATGAATTAAAGAATGACAGACCGGATATGATATTTAATTTGTGTGAATCATTTGACGGTGATGCAACCCAGGAGATGAATGTCGCTTCACTTTTTGAATTGCTGAAGATTCCATACACAGGGTCACGCGCACTGACACTTGGACTTGCTTTAAATAAATGGAGAGTGAAAGAAATCCTGAACTACTATGATATTCCTACTGCACCTCATTATCTTTGTAAAAATTCAAATGAGTACAATTCCAACGGATATTCAAAATTGAAAGATAAATTTCCATTGATAGTAAAGCCTTCGCGGGAAGATGCAAGCATAGGAATTGAAAATAAATCGGTTGTTTATAATGACGCGGAGTTGAAAACAAGAATTGAATTTATTTTAGATGAATTCAAACAACCCGCTTTAGTCGAACAGTTCATAGACGGAAGAGAGATCAATGTAAGCGTTGTGGGAAATGTAGTTAAAGACGAAAAAGACCTTATAGTGTTCCCGATCTCTGAAATTGATTTCAGCGATATGCCTGATGACTATCAGAAGATTGTCAGTTATAACAGTAAATGGATGTACAAGACAGTTGAGTTTGCGGGAACGAAGGCAGTTTGTCCTGCAAAAAATCTTTCACCCGAACTCGAAAAAAAGATCAGTGATACAGCGAAAAAAGTTTATAAAATAATTGGCGCATCTGATTATGCGAGAGTTGATTTCAGGGTGAAAGACAATGTTCCATATGTTCTTGAGATGAATCCCAATCCGGATATTTCATCGGATGTAGATGAAGACACCGGATTTACGAGAAGCGGCAAAGCATACGGATGGAGTTATGAGGAGCTTATACAGAATATCATAAAGTTTGCTTCACAAAGATGGGGGTTAAAAGTTAAAAGTTAAAAGTTGTAGTTTAGTTCATAAATTTGAATGATCAGGAAATTAATTTATAGTGACAGAGAAAAGATAAATAACATACTAACGGATACAAACAATTTTAATGAAGAGGAAATTAAAATTGCATTGGAACTGATAGATATTTATCTGAATGATAAGGAACAGAAAGACTATGAGATATTTACAGATGAGGAAGAAAATAAAATCAGAGGTTATGTATGTATCGGACCGAGACCATTGACAACGGGAACATATGATCTTTACTGGATTGCTGTTAATCCAAATGTCCAGTCGAAAGGTATAGGAAGCGGGCTGATAAAATATATAGAAGAACATATTAAAGAGAAAAGCGGAAGATTGATATTAATAGAGACAAGCGGTAAAGAGTCTTACGAGAAGGAAAGAAAATTTTATGAAAAAAATTCATATAAAGAGCTGGTAAACATAAAAGATTTTTATAATGTAGGTGACGCGCTGGTGGTATACGGAAAGTACTTATAATTTTTATTTTGAACCCGTATTGTACGAATTAAAGAATTTCCTGAATTCGTGTAATTCAATTAATTGGTTAAATTCGAGTTCAGAAATTTTGAAGAAAAGCTCCAGGAATTATCAGGAGCAAGCATAAAAGGATTTAAATTAGAAAAGTCCGTGGTGAAAAGTAACAGTCAGTTAAATCCGCGGACCATCTAAAAACTAAAAAAGGAGAAATAATGGAACTCTGGCAGGAAATGATTCGAAACAGTATTACAACTGTAGATCATCTTGTAGAGAAATTCAGTATTGACAGAGAAGTAGCAGCAAAGCTTGATGAATTTTTTCAAGCCCGGATAAACCCTTATTATCTTTCATTGATAAGATATCCGGGTGATCCGATCTGGCAGCAATGTGTACCCGATGTAATAGAGCTGGAAGATATTGATGCTCCGGATGATCCTCTTAATGAGGAGGAAATGAGTCCGGTTCCGAATATTACTCACCGCTATCCTGACAGGGCGCTGTTCCTAGTGACTTCGCAGTGCGGATTATACTGCAGGTTCTGTACAAGGAAAAGAAAGGTAGGAGATCAGAGTAAAATTTCGATGCGGACTTTTGAATCTGCATTTAATTATCTCGAGCAGCATACGGAGATCAGCGATGTCATTTTATCCGGAGGCGATCCTCTGATGCTGACAGATACAATGCTTGAGAAGATCCTTGCCAGGTTAAGACAAATTAAACATATACAAATCATACGGCTCGGTACAAAGATGCCGTGTGTACTTCCGCAGAGAATTACTCCTCAGCTTTGCGAGATGCTGAAAAAATATCACCCCATATACTGCAACACGCATTTTAATCATCCTTGGGAAATTACGGAAGAAAGTAAAAAGGCGTGCGGAATGCTCGCAGATGCAGGAGTTCCTGTAGGAAATCAATGTGTACTGATGAAAGGTGTGAATGACAATGCAGAGACAATGAAAGAGTTAATGAAAGGATTGCTTGCTATGAGAGTGAGACCATATTATATTTACCAGGCGGACTTAACAAAAGGAGCGAATCATTTCAGAACGCCATTGAAAGTCGGAATGGAAATAATGGATAAGCTTCGAGGACATATATCCGGACTGGCAGTTCCGCAGTTCGTGATCGATGCACCCGGCGGCGGCGGCAAGATTCCGATGCTTCCTAACTATGTAATATCGCAGGATGAAGAAAAAATTGTATTAAGAAATTTTCAGTATAATATTTATGAATATCCTGACGTAAGAGATGAGACGCAGACGACAGATGCCAATATGTTTTTCAGAAAGACACCGAGGAGAAGGGCGGTGAAGAAGAAGAAGTTAACAGTTAGCAGTTAATAGTTAATAGTTAATAGTTAAAATATAAGTCCGCAGGATGAGATTTCTGCGGACTTTTTATTATTCCGGGAAAAATAGTTTTATAAGGAGGTTAAGTACTATTTTATTTTTATTGATAAAATGAGAAAAAGAATCCGATGCATAATGTAAAGAATCATAGTCTCCTGTTTCGTAGTAAATTTTAATAGATGTGACCTTCAGATGATACTTAAAGCCTGAAAACTCCGTATCGGTTTTACTTATACATTCCAGAGCTTTGCCGTATTCCTTTTTATAAAAATACAACTGGGACTTTGCATAGTTTAACGCATCTTCTTTGTGATCCGGATTAAGCCTTGCGGAATATTGATGAACAAATTTTTCAATCTTGTCAAATTCTCCTGCTGCCAGCCCGCTTATCAAAAATGCTGTATATGCTGTCATCGGCAGGTATCCGGGATGCTCATCGAAAATCTTTTTTGCAAACATCAATTCATAGACTTCAAAACATTCTTTGAAAAAATTCTCATCACCGTTATCAATCTTCTGAACACAGCTGTTACTGAGACAAACATACAGTCCGTATTTTTCCAGAGGAGCAAATAGACTGTCAAGATCTAAAAGTGCCGTCTTGAATTCAAAATATTTTTCGTTGTCGAAAGGGTTTGCGAGTGCATTATACATTTTGTAATAGACAATAAGTATGTCATGATCCTTTAGTGAAACCGTTTTAACATATTCTAAAAATTTTTCCATATCAATACCGGAAAGAATCTGTCCGGCGATATTCAGAGTTGACTCAATATTATACTGCTTCTGAAAAGAAATATAATTGATAATTTTGAAAATTTTTATCAGGAAAAAATATGCAAGATAGTCTGTCGATTTTATCAGGGAGTCGTCCTTGTACATTTTCAAATCATCGGCGAACTGTATGTTCGATGATTTAATTTCTTCCAGAATGTGTTTTTTATAATACAGTGTCTCACCTTCGAATTCGGCCGACTTAAAAAGTTCTTCGGCTGAATTCAGTTTTTTTTCAAAAACTCCCCATAGCTTTCGTTCACTTAATTCTCTTAATGCTTTTTCAGTCATATTAAATTTATCTTTTTCAAATGCAATCTGTGAAAGAAAGTTTTCTGCAAGTATTAAAAGGTCAGAGAGAAGGTTTCGTATCGAAGCATCTAAATAAACTTTTTTTTCCTTCCCGAAAATTATCCTGAATAAATTTTCTTTAGTCAGATTTTCGTTTTCATAAACGGGATGATGCTTTGCCAGCAATTCGAAAAGTAAAGCCGCTTTTTTATTTTTGTTATGGAATTTTGAGTTCAGAAATTCTCCGAACCGCTTCATTTCATCCGGGGTAAAGCTCTTTAAAATTTCGATAACCTTTGATTTCAGCATTTGTCTTTAGCCAATAATTCTACAAAACTCAGTAGTTATTTGTTTAAAAATAACTTTTTTAGTAAGTAATTACAATTTTTTATACAATGAAACCAGTTGACTTGAGATAAAGAGTTTTGCAAACTGAAATAACTTTCTTTGCCTTAGAATAAATCTCCTTGTATTTTTGTAGTAAAATTAATTATGAAAGGCAGCGTAACTCGGTTTTTCAGATATGGGATCCGGACCCGTTCCGAAAGATTAGATATGCAGATCGCAACTGTAAGCTATGCTGCCTTCAAAATATTTAGTCAACAAAAGGAGAATATTACAATGAAAAATTTAAAACTTTATTTATTGATAACTGCTTCAATTACAATGCTGTATAGTACGTCCTTGAGTCAGAGCGGATGGATCATAAAAGCAACAGGATCAGGAATCAACTCTGTATTCTTTATAAATCCTTTTCAGGGATGGATGGTTGGAGATTCGGGACTGGCTTATGTTTCTGAAGACGGCGGATTGAGCTGGTCAGGATTAGACAGCAAAACTAATAACAAACTGAATTGTGTATTTTTTAAAAATGAACTTACACGCTGGGCTGCAGGTAATAACGGCACAATAATAAAAACTTCTGACGGAGGAAATAACTGGACTGCACTTAGTTCAGGCTCACTTGTTAACTATACCTCGGTTTATTTTCCCACTTTTGACACCGGCTTTGTTGTTAGTAACACATCATCAACGCTGAGAAAATCTACTGATGGAGGATTAAGCTGGTCCTCACCTGGTCCGGTTGAGGGAAGTGCAATATACTTTTCTTCTTCATTGACCGGCATAGTAACAAGTACTTCCGGTGCATTAACAAGGACAACTAACGGAGGTTCATACTGGTTTTCTGATGTAATAAATTATCCTTCAAGCCGTTATGCAATGTCGTTTGTAAATTCAAGTACCGGCTGGGTATCGGGGTCAGGCGCAGGAGTTAACAGAACTACAAACGGCGGAGCGAACTGGACATTTCAGTCTACCGGAGGAGGATTCAGTACTCTTTATGGAATTAATTTTTCCGATGCATCAACCGGCTGGACCGTCGGAAGTCCCGGAACCATCGGAGGGAATTCAGAAATACGGAGAACGACCAACTCAGGAACAAACTGGATCTCTCAATCCAGCGGCACTGCAAACATTCTGCGCTCAGTTTCTGCAAACACCTCTTCAGACGGAATAATAGTCGGAGATGCAGGAACGGTTTTACACACTTCAAACAGCGGTACAAACTGGAATAACAGACTGCATGCATTTTCTTTTCCTTCGCATCCGAATTATAATTTGACTTCCGTCCATTTTATAAATGCCAATACCGGTTGGAGCGCAGGACAGTTAGGAATTGTAAATAAAACTTCAAATGGCGGAGACTCTTGGACTTCATTTTCATCGGCTTCCTTTAATCAAATCAACTCAGTTCATTTCTTAGATACAGATACAGGATGGATTGCGGGAAACAGCGGGATGATTCAAATAACAATGAACGGAGGAGCTAACTGGACATCACAATCATTACCGGTTTCCAATAATTTAAATGACATTAACATAGGAAAATTTTCTCTTACCGGATTTTTTGGTTTGCACAGGATTGGCTGGTGTGTGGGAAATTCCGGAGCAATTTATAAAACAACTGACGGCGGAGGTACATGGACTGGTCAGCTTTCACCGACAACATCAAATCTTTATTCTGTTGTTCCGTTCTCAGAGAATGTAGCAATAGCCTGTTGTGACAGCGGAAGAATATTAAGAACAACAGATGGCGGAACGGTCTGGACAATATCTGTAACTGGTGTTGTAAACGGTGCTTTGAGATCGCTTTCGTTTGCTGACGGCAACTACGGAATTTGTTCAGGAGACAGCGCAACAGTCTTATACACAACTAATACAGGAGATTCATGGACATTGGATATAACGGGACCCCGCGGACTGACTACAAAAATTTGTATGATGTGTCTGCAAGATATGATATAATGTTAACTTACATTGCAATTGGGGAAGAAGGTGTAATTTTAAAATCAGAAGATGATGGATACAGCTGGACAAAACTATCGGGCGGAGTAAATTCGAAGTTTAACAGTATCTCATCACCGACGGAAAATACAAGCTATGTGGTAGGAACGAGAGGAACGATACTTAAAACTGTTGACGGAGGAGCGCTGCCTGTTGAATTAACTTCCTTTAATTATTCTCTTAACATTAATAACGTTACACTTTACTGGCTGACGTCAGGTGAGATAAATAACTCAGGATTTGAAGTGGAACGATCAAACGTGAACGGAGAAGTGTCAAACAGTTGGGAGAGTATTGGTTTTGTTGAAGGACAGGGCAGCACAAATCAAAGTCATGAATATAATTTTGAAGACAGAAAATTGTCTGCCGGAAAATATAAATACAGACTGAGACAAACAGACTTCAGCGGGAATTATGAATATTACAATTTAAATTCTGAAGTTGTTATCGGAACTCCTGAAAAGTATGAGCTCTCTCAGAATTATCCGAATCCATTTAATCCTGTCACGCATTTGGAATTTGGAATCCCGGATTTAGGATTTGTAACATTGAAAGTTTATGATATAACAGGCAGAGAAGTAAAAACTTTAGTCAAAGAAATTAAACCTGCCGGAAGATACTCTTTAACATTTGACGGAAGTAATCTTTCGAGCGGGATATATTTTTATACACTTACCGCAGGAGAATTTAAACAGACAAAGCGGATGATGATTTTAAAATAGATCTTAAAATTTTCAGAAGAACAAAATGGGGATGCAGGATTTTTTTGCGTCCCCTTTTAATTTTAGTTAAAAGTTAAAAGTTGAGAGTTCCAGCCGTTATCGCGTAATAAGTTATTGGTAATTACTTATCCCGCGTTCTCCGTCAGAGTCCTGAAAGAACGCCAGAGACTCAGACGGGGGATTTGTCGTCTCTGCAGAGTCACTCCCTGTCTGCATTCCATGAATGAATAATTTCAATGGGAGGACTCTGCGGGGACGACAATAGCTGAGTTCATCACTCCTCCCGCAGAGTCGGGGACGACAGAACCAAATTAACCAATTAACCAATCAACCAATTAACCAATCAACCAATTAACCAATCCCCAAATTGAAACCTTTCGACCCCGATTAAGTCATAACCAATAACTAAAAATGTAAGCAAATGTTGGAATCAGCATTAATAATAGGAGTAACGTTCATAATAGTTTTCATCATAGCAATAAAAAAATCTAAAATATAATTCATATTAATAATTAATCTAAAACAGGAGTAAAAATGGAACATGCAATAGAATCATTAATTCCAATGGTAGCGATAGTATTTACCTTTGGCATACCGGGAGTCATCTTTTTCTGGTGGCTTTACACAAAACACAGGGAGCGTATGAGACTGATTGAAAAGGGCTTAACACCGGATGAAGTAAAAGCGTACTTTGCCGATTCAAATACAAAACCAAAAAATCCTTATTCTTCCTTGAAATGGGGAATATTATTAACATTCCTTGGAATTGGAATATTTTTAGCGAATTTGTTTGAGGATATGTATGACATTGAAGAAGGGGTGATGATGGGTATGATAATACTGAGCGCAGGGTTGGGATTCTTAGTTTATTATGCCGTTGTAAGCGCTAAAATAAAAAGTCAAAATAATACCAACGCACAAATTTAAGTAATTAAATAATTTTAATATCATGAAATCAAGAATTGTTTTATTAATGCTTTGTCTGGGAATAATTGTAAGTGTGAACGGCTGTGGTTTTATGGGTAAGAGATATCTGAAAACACATTCCGAAAAGCATGAGATCAATACTTTTGGCAAGAGCAAGATTAAGCTGGATAATGTTTCAGGAAATGTCAAAATCTCTCAAAGCAATGACTCGGGAATATTGATCATAAATGCTTCAAAGCAAATAAAGGTTAAAAAGAAATATTTAGATAAACCGTTTGATGAAATAGGGGTAAAGATAGATTCCGACGGTAGTGTCATAGAGATCAGTACCGAGATTAACAGAAGCGGGGAAGACGGTTTTTTTAAATTTAATATCGGGAGAGATCAGAAAGTTGACTATGAAATTGTAATTCCTGCAAACCTTGAAATTGAAATTGAAAATGTAAACGGTGATATCACTGCGAACAGATTAAATAATGATATATCAATAGACCTGGTAAATGGAGAAGTTGAACTGGACGGCTACACAGGAAGGTTGAACTGTGAGATCACTAACGGATCATTTTCCGCGGAGGTTGATTCGACCAGAGGAATGGATGTCAGCACAATCAACGGAGGCGTTACGCTTAATCTTAATAACTTTATGAATGCAAATCTGCGGGCAGAAACAGTTAACGGAAGGATCACGGATGAGAACCTGCAATTCAGAATAGAGGACAGGGAAAAGAAATCATTAAAAGGAAAGCTCGGAACCGGTGATTCAAATGTCGACATAAAAATTGAAACAGTGAACGGGAAAATTAAGCTTATAGGCAGGAACGAAATCTAAAATCAATTTGCTTTTAAAATTGATTTTTAACAAATTGTATAAACCAAATTTTTGAAATGCCCGAGTCCTACAGTGAAATTATCGAGAATATAAAAAAAGGCGATACATCTTCATTCAAAGTCATTGCTGACGAGCTGAAGGACAAAGCATTCTCGCTGATCATGAAAATACTAAAGAACAAAGAAGAAGCCGAAGATACTCTGCAGGAAGCATTCCTTAAGCTTTACAAAGCGATAACGGGGAATCAGTTTGAAGAACGCGCTAAGCTTTCAACTTATTTTTACAGCATAGTTTATAATACTGCAGTTGATAATTACAAAAAGTTAAAGTCACACAGGTTCAGTATTGTTTCGATAGATGTAGAAGATTCAAATTTCGAAGAAGGAGATGATCTTTTAAAAAAATACTATGAAACAGACATTGACAAAAATATTTATGAAGAGAGACACGAGATAAATACGGACAAAAGATTCAGTGAAAATGAGATACAAAACATTATTCAGAATTATATCAATTCCATTCCCGAACAATATTCCGTAATTCTGAATATGTTTTATATTAATGATCTGTCACATGAGGAAATCTCAGAAATACTGAAGCTGCCCATAGGAACAGTTAAGAACAGAATTTTCAGGGCAAAGGCAAAACTCAGGGAAATAATATTAAAAAAATATTCCGAAGAAGAAATCCTTCAATATGTATGAAAAATTTTAATTTTAAAATCAGCAATTTTTATAGTATCTTTAATCAAATGCCGGACGATAATAAAAATAGAAACTTCGATTCATTCTTAGATAATAAGATAAAGTATTCCCTGGAAGATCATACTTCACAGGACTTTACTTATGAAATGATGAAGAGAGTTCAGCTGGCGAAAGAGTTTGAAAAAGAAGATGTAAAGACTTCGAGAGTCGCAAAATACATTATCGGCGGATTCGTTTCTTTACTTGTGGTATTTGTTATATTATTTGCTGTTGTTTTGAATGCCAATCAGGAAAGTAAAGATGCCAGTCTTTTTAACGGTGTGATAGACAGATTCTCTGACAGTATTGAAGCCATTAGCATTTTCACGACGGAAAACCTTGGATTCGCATTCGACTTTCAAACGGGTATTGTTTTGCTGCTTGCTATGGCTTGCATTTTTCTGTTCTCGTTTGCTGACAGGATCTTTTTTAAGAAAGGACTTAAAAGTTAAAAGTTGAAAGTTGAAAGTTAAAAGTTGAAAATTAGTATCTTCCCAATACACAATACTCACTCCGGACAAATCCAAATCTCATTTTTAAATTTAAAATTCAAATTAAATAACGTATCATTGCTCACTTTATAACTTATTAAAAATAACTTGAGTAAGATTTGTTTATTAATGCTGACACTGTTAATGCAGATATCAATTAATGCGGCTGCGCAGGAAAAGCTGACTATGGATTCGATCAATAAGAAAATGGAAGAGATGTTTAATGAGAATAAATGGGATCAGATGATACCATACGGAGAGAATGCTTTGCGCAAGGGGTTTGATTTCTTTTTTTTAAGAGCCCGCCTCGGGATAGCTTATTATATGACAAAAAAATATTTTGAGGCAATTCCGAATTTTGAGAAATCACTGGAAATAGGTTATGACAATCCGACAGTTCTGGAATATCTTTATTACTGCTATTTATATACCGGCAGGGAAGCGGATAAGAGTTTTACATTCTCAAACCTTCCGAAAAGTTTAAGGAAAAGAATTAAGCCGCTGGAAAATTCTTTAATTGATAATTTGCATTCGGAAGTCGGTACCGGTATATCAAATGATCCGGATAAAAACAGCGGTTTGGATTTAGACGGAGATGAAAATTATCTTGGTGAACAGACAATCAACGGGAATGAATTCTATTTTAATGCCGGTCTGAGTCAGTTGCCCGTCGGATTTCTGAATGTAAATTATATTTATTCATATCTCAAAACACCAAAGACACAGCAAATACAATTTAATAATGAAAAGTTATCCTTCAGTTATTCAGAATACCAGGACAGGTTTTATAATAGTTTTGACATAAGGGCAGCTACAGGATTAGTCATAAGCCCGGCTGGGCATTACATTTCCACTGAAGATGAATCTGTATCGGCGAATTATGACAGTTCGTCAAACTCTCAGACGGATTCCGTTAAGTATTATTACACCATCTCCGAACAGGAAAATCTTTACAACAGTTTTGTTCTTTCTCTCGATATTTCAAAATACATTTCGATTTTTAAATTTGGCGTAAACGGAAGTTTCTCATATTTAAATAAAACTCATCAGTCTCAATACGGAATTTCGTTTAAAGTATTTCCATTCGGTAAAGTAAATTTTTTTTCATACACAAACATTGTTTTGCAGAATCAGAGCAACATTGCAAACATAATTGTCGATCAGTCCTTCACGGGGCAATATAAAAATAAATTTTTTTATGAAATATTTGCAACTGTAGGAAAGATCAATAATTATAATGAACATAACGGGTTCAGAGTCTATAACAGCAGTGATTTAATAAAATACAAGCTCGGACTGGAAATGAAATATTACATTACGCCTAACTTCAGAGCCAATTTTATTTATAGTTTTCAAAACAGACAAAAAAATTATGAGACCTATGCTTCTTCCGCGAATCAGATGCTGAAGGAATTAAATTATCAGGTAAATAATTTTGTGTTCGGTATCAATTATGATTTTTAAAAAAGACAATTCGGATTTTTAAAATTGTTTGATTATTCAGAGACGCCGAATTTGAATTTTTTTAATTCAGGCGTCTCTGAATATTTTTCAAAAGTTAAGATGAAACTCTGTTTTAAATTTCAGATTATTTCAAAACCATCATTCTTTTAGTTTCCTCTATCTTTCCATTAATATATAAACTATAAAAATATATTCCGCTTGAAATGTCTGAAGCATCGAATTTCACTTTATACACACCGGCTTCCTGTTCTGTGTCAACTATTGTTTCTGCTTCTTTGCCCTGAATATTATACACAATCAATTTTACATTACTGAACCTGTCCGAATGAGCCGGAATATTGTATGTTATAAGTGTTACCGGATTGAACGGATTCGGGTAATTCTGTGATAACATAAAATTTTTTCTGTTTTGAATTTTGCCTTCAACTTCTGCTAAAACAGATTTATTTAAATCTGAGTATATGATTGTTCCGTATTCACCGGAAGCAAAGATTTTTTTTTCATCAAGAATGCTGACGCAGTATAAATTATTGTTGGTAATTTTTTGTTCGGCGGTCCAGTTAAATCCGCTGTCAGTAGAAGTCAGTATTTTCCGTTATCTCCGGATGCTACTGCAAAATTCTGTTCATAATATTTCACAGAAGATAAGTTCAGATAAAACCCGCTTATAATAACATGCCAGTTTATTCCTGAGTTTGTAGTCTTATATACAAGTCCGTTTGTCCCGGTGATCAGCGCGTTTTGAGTATTTAAAAAATCAATGGCTAATAAATTTTCTGATGATATATTCCACGAGCTCCAGCTTTCACCTTTGTCGAAAGTCTTAAGAATGTTGCCGTTGTTTCCTGTTGCAATAGCATATGCTCCATTCATAAAATCAACGGAGTTCAAAACTCCCAGTGATAAGGAATCATAAACTTCATACCAGCTTGCTCCGCCGTCATCCGTTTTGTATATAAATGCCCGTTCGCTTTCAGGCTTTCCTCCGGCGACAATACCTTCATTATCACTGATAAATTGAATGCAGTTAATATCATAGCCGGCATAGTTGGTTTGATTTATCCAGCTAACTCCGCAATCAGTAGTTTTAAAAATCGCACCCGAATTTCCGGCAGTATAACCAGTATTTTCATTTATAAAAAAACAGATTTTAAAAATTTATCCGTAAAACTATTTAGCTCAAGCCAGTTCATTCCTTCATCTTCTGTTTTCAGGACAATACCTTTTTCACCAACTGCAAAGCCTGTTTTTGAATTTATGAAACAGCTGCCTTTCAAAGTCTTTTTATTTCCTGTTCTGGCTGTCCAGTTCAGACCTGAATTTGTACTCCTTATTATTGTTCCTCCGCTCCCGGAAATATTTATAAAACCTGGATCTCTAAAATTTATATCATACATTACAGAAAGCTTTTCATAAGAAGGTCTGAATGAAGAATCCTTCTGCCAGCTCATGCCTGCATTTGTTGTTTTTAATATAGTGCCAAAGTCAGTCACTATAAAACCGGTATTGATATTTATAAAACTCATGCTTCTCAGCAGGTCAACACTTCCGTCAAACAGATACGGCAGATTAAGAGAAGAGCTTATCCAGTTTGCTCCGTTATCAGCAGACTTATAGAATGAACCGGCAGAAGAATTGCCTGCTGCGTAGATAGTGTTATTATCAATACAGGAAATTCCAACTATGGCGCAGGAAGGATTAAAATTTATGTTTTGACTCCTCCAGTTCATTCCGCCGTCAGAAGTTTTCAGGATAGTGGTATATCCTCCTGCTGCACCTTCATTTTCATTTAAAAAGCTTAAACAAAATAACGGAGCGCCGGAAAAAGTTTTCAGTTTCTTCCAGCTGTCACCGCTGTTACTGGTTTTTAATATTGTCCCGTTCAGTCCGGCAATGTATCCTGTAAATTTGTTTATGAATGTTACATCGTGCAGATAATCGTTTAAGCCGGTTTTAAATTGTGTCCAGCGGGTTCCCCCGTCTTTTGTTCTGATTACAATACCGGATCTTCCCACTGCAAAACCAATATTATTATTTATAAAAAATATCTCTGAAAGATCATTTGATGTATTTGAAGTCAGTTGAATCCAGTTTGATCCTCCGTCGGTTGTTTTAATTATTGTTCCGAGTTCACCGGCAGCATAGCCGGTCATTTGATTTATGAAGTGTACTGAGTATAGCAAGGTACCTGTCGGTTTCGGCTGTGCCCAAAACCATGTTGAAATGATTCTGTTTCCTGGATCTTGTGAAAAGTTATTTTTGTAACAGAAGAAGGATATAACTGTAAAAAGTAAAAATAAATAAAAGAATAAATTGTATTCTTTTTTAAAGTAAATTCTTCCGGTAGCCATCTTTTAATCTCCTCTGGTTTAAGTTGAGATTAAGTTATCAGAAGTTTACAAATATGTCAAATGGTAAAATTCCGGTTTTGTGAAAAGGAATAAATCCGGAAATGAAATTTTTCTTGCGGATGAACGCAGATGCTTTCCGTACTACCAGTATTAAACATTCTTCATGCGCAAATTTGCGCTTCACTTTGCTGAGAAAAAGCCGGTCATTTAGCGCTTAATGTCTGAAGCACCTTTCTTGCATTATCGTTATTAGAATTCAGCTCCAGTGATTTTTTATAATTTAAAACCGCCTGCGTGTTATTCCCGGCCAGTAAGTATGCTTCTCCGAGGCTGTCATATGTGTTAAATGCTTCCGGATAAAGTTCGGTATTTAATTTAAAAATTTCAATTGCAGCATCCGTTTTTTTTTCATTCAAAAATTTGTATCCCAGATTATTGATCACATTTTCAGAAACATTCGGATTCCCCGGGTATTTAGTTTTTAATTCTTTTAATAAGACTACGCCATCGGAAATTTTTCCCTGCCTGAATAAATCTCCCGGTAATATGTAGCCGGTGTCTGCTAACGGAGTATACCATTCATAATACCTGTGAGACGCTTTCGTCATCGTATTGATCAGAGAAATATTGAAATCCCTGATCCCTGTAGAATAATTGTTTTCTGAAATGTAGTAAACAGGTGTATATATGTATCTCACATCTCTTCCGATAAAATCAGGTCTTCGTACCTCCAGTATCAGATCTTCTCCATTCTCTTTGATTTCCATGTATTCAAATGCCGTAAATAAATATTTTCCGATCAAAGCCTGACGCTCATCTGAAGGGACAGCTAAGGAAATATTTTCCGGGTGTCTGTAATTTAATATGGCATCCATTAAAGGATCTTTACCTGAAAAGAAATCTTCCGCTGTTATATCAACTTTGATTTCCGGCTCTGTCCATTGCCTGTCATCAAGCGGAAAACTGTTCTGCCAGTATATTGAAGATAACCGGATATTCAGTCCGGAATTGGGAAGTGTAAGCGGTCTGTTATCTCCGTAATGATTCGGAGAGGCACCGGTAGGTTCACCAACAAATATTGTGTTGGTGTTGAACTCAAGCTTGGTGGTAAGATATGATGCTGCAGAGAATGTCTGTCTTCCGATGACAGTAAACAGTTTTCCTTTTTGATTAATTTTTTTATTGTCAGTGATCAGGTCGACGAATACCTGACATGTACCGTTATTTCCGCCTCCGTTGTTTCGTATATCAATAATTGTTTTATCAATGTCATTTGTATTTATAAATTCCTCCAGTCGTTTACAAAAATATTTTAAGCTGTCCTCAGGGTCGATCAGAACTCTTTTGTAATTTATATAAAGTACTTTGCTGTCTTCAAGATATTTGAACCAGTAATTCTTTTCATCGTTCTGCAGATAAAGCGGTGCATGCTCCGGATGCTTTTTGCTGTTAAGCAATTGAAAGTACTCACTAAGCTCAACCGGCTCCAGTGTTTTTGTAAATTTATTCCCTTTACCGTCTTCAAAAGTAAATTTACTTTTAAGATCATCAGGACATAAGCCCGATCCGTTTAGATACTCTGCCGTCATTATGAAAAACGGAAGACTGAACTTAATATTATATTCATTATCACCGGGAACGAGCGGCTTTATCTTTTCAATTACTTTTTCAATTTTAATATCATTGATCTCTACTAACTTTAACCCTTCTAACTCCTTATGCTTCTCATCAGTAAATATTATGAAAACTCCTTCATTAAAAATATATGCCTCCAGGGGATATGCATGAAAATTATTAACTGAATACTGAGAATTTTGATTGTGCAAGCCTGCAACATTCAATACTGTATGCCCGTCTCCGATCATTGTAACCATTTTTGCAAATTCCGTCAGGATCTGATTGTCAGTCATTGAAGGTAATTTTGTTTTTAGTCCGGTAGCATATGTGTCAAACTCTTCTTTTGAAGTTTTATGATACGGATTTATATGAACCCCCGGGATCCCTGAAATAAAGCTGTCAATATCACTGCTCCATTGCTTTGCAGTTAATGTATTACTTACATTTTCCTGACAAACAGAATTTCCGTTAAAAATTATTAAAAGTAAAAGGAAGACTGTAACATTTTTTAAGCACATAATAGAACAACTAAGATTAATTAAATTGATAATTGCTAACTGCTACTTATTTTATGAGCATCATCTTCTTCGTCTCACTAAGCCCGTCTGCTTTCAGTGTATAAAAATAAATCCCGCTCATTAACCCCGAAGCATCAAACTCAAATTTATATATTCCCGGATTTAAACTTTCATTAACCAGTGTTGATACTTCTTTTCCAAGTGCATCATAGATCTTTAATGATACAAATCCCGGCTTCGTAACTCCAAATTCTAATTTCGTAACGGGATTAAAAGGATTCGGATAATTCTGATATAATGCTAAATTGTCAGGGTTTTGAATGCTGTTTAAAATTAAACCGGTGATCGTACCTGATTCAGAAATTGTCACATTCCTGTTTACGGGTTGATTCACAAAGCTATGAGTCATTCCGTTTATCCATTCAACTCTTACAGAATCGATGACTGCAGCATTTCCTAAACCGAAATGAAGCCATAAGTTCTGGCTGTTGTAACCAGTCTGTGCAACAACTTCCTGCATCTGCCATACGCCGCCGGCTTTCACTCTTATTTTTGTTCCGATTGCTGCTTTGTTTGAAGTCACTCCGCTGCATTTTATTGTGATCCAGTTGTTACTGTTGCCGTTGTTGTGATAAAGAAAATTCTGCTGATTCAGTCTGTTGGCTACATAAATATCAAGCTGTCCGTCATTATCATAATCACCGGCTGCGCATCCAAATGAATTTCCGCCGTCACTGACAATGCTTCCGTTTGTTACTTTTACAAAACCGTAATTTGGAGATCCTGTATTCAGATAAAGAAAGTTATTTGATCCGTCATTTGCGACAAAAAGATCAAGGTCCCTGTCATTATCGAAATCTCCCCAGCAGCTGCCAACTGAGTTCGAAGCCTCATTCGATACAATTCCTGTATCTACAGGAACGAGTAAAAAATCCGGAGAACCGCTGTTTACATACAACCGGCTTCTCTGATTTAAAAAACCTGATGTGAACAGATCAAGGTCTCCGTCATTGTCGAAATCACCCCAGCTGCATCCGAGAGTATTCCGGGCGTCATTAAATGTAGTTTTTGTAAAAGTCTGGTTTCCATTATTTATGTATAGGAGATCGTTTTGAGATCCCGCGTTGCCCATGAAGAGATCTGTCTGCCTGTCATTATTTACATCACCCCAGCATCCGACAATCGAAAATGCGCTTCCGTCCAGCAGGAATTGTGAAGTATCTATTTTTGTAAAAGTAAAATCCGGATTTCCGTTATTAATATACAGTATATCGTTCTGCTGAAAATTTATTACATGCAGATCGACAAGCCCGTCTTTGTTTATATCGATCCAATGGCTGCTGTTTGAATTAAAAATATCTGTTACTATGTTTCCGGTTGTGATTTTTGTAAAAGTTGTATCACCTGAGCCGAGATACAAAAAATTTCCAAAGTTGTTTCTGTTTGCAACAAACAGATCAGGGTTACCATCGTTGTTATAGTCTCCCCACGTACCTCCAATTGACGAACCTCCGTCATTCACAACAGGACCTGTTGTTATTTTCACAAATCCTCCGGATCTGTTATTAAGGTATAAAGAATTATTCTGACTTGTCAAATTACCATTTGATACAAACAGATCAAGATAACCGTCATTATTAAAATCTATCCAGCAGGCACCTGTACTTTCAAATGCATCTGTAACAGCCGGATTACCAGGTGATGTTATCTGTGTGAAAACCGGCTGGGAATTTGCAATTTTTGTAAGGTTAAATATTGCTGAAAATAAAAGTACATACATTGTTTTCATGATCTTTATTTGATTAGCAGCATTTTTTTTGTTGCGCTGTATTCATTAATTTTAATTGTATAAAAATGTATTCCGCTCACAAGACCTGATGCATCAAAATCATATTTGTATGTTCCCGGGTTTAAACTTTCATTAATCAGTGTTGATACTTCTTTTCCAAGTGCATCATAGATCTTCAGCGAAACAAATCCGGGTTTCGTAATTCCGAATTCCAGAATCGTTACAGGATTAAATGGGTTTGGATAATTCTGACTTAAAGAATAAGAGTCCGGTATTTCAGTTGAAATTGAATTTATCCCGACTCCTCCGTTATTCGTGTAATATATTCTTCCTGTCTGCCCGACTGTCCATCCCGTATTTACATTTGCAAATGCAACACAGTACAGATCGCCTGTGAAAGATACTGCCTGTGCCGTCCATGTGTCGCCTCCGTTGGTTGTGTTCAGAATTTTTGCCGTTCCGACTGCAGTGCCGGTGGTTGCATTTGAAAAACATATGCTGAATAAATTGTTCGCGGTAGTAGAAGTTTGTTGTGTCCAGTTAATTCCTCCGTTAGTTGTTTTCAGAATTCTGCCGTTATATCCGGCAATGTATCCTGTATTTGAATTTACAAAATAAACGCTTCGTAATTCTGAAGTCAGTCCGCTGACCTGCTGTGCCCAGTTAATTCCTCCGTTTGTTGTCTTAAGAATTGTCCCGGTAAATCCGGCTGCGTAGGCGATTGAGTTATCAACCATCATTACACCTGCAAGCTCGACTGTTACACCGCTGCTTCTCAAAATCCAGTTTATCCCTCCGTTGGAAGTTGTAATGATCACACCATTCTGCCCGGAAGCAATTCCTGTTTGCGAATTTATAAAATGTACATGAACTAAATGTTCTGTAGTATTACTGATCTGATTTGTCCAGTTCAGTCCGCCGTTCGTTGTTCTTTTAATTAATCCGCTCTCGCCGACTATTGTTCCGGTAACCGGGTCTGTAAAAAAAACGTCTCTTAAAAAGCTTGATGTTCCGCTTGTCTGGTTTGTCCACTGACCTCCGCCATTTGTAGTATGAAGAATTTTTCCTGAAGTACCTACAGTGAAGCCGGTCATCTGATCTGTAAATGAAACTCCGAGAAGTGTTTCATTTGTATTGCTGACCTGCTGAGTCCATTCAGCAAAGGTTTGTGAAACATTAAATGCAATTAGCAAAAATAGAAGTTTGATTTTCATAAACTGTTTTCTTAGGGTTTGAGTTATTTGGGTTACGTTTAATAAAAGTATTATGTTCAGATCACTTTATTTCCAACTAAGATCTCAGTTCACAAAAGGCATGTCTGTAAATTTACTCCCTGGTTAAAATCCTTAGTGAACTAAGAGTCTGAGCGGTGACGATTGGTTACTTTAAGAGACTCATTTTCTTAGTCTCAGAAAAATCTCCTGCAGAAAGCTTATAAAAATAAACTCCGCTTGACAACCCTCCGCCATCGAAGGTTACATTATAGTTTCCTGCAGGTTGTTTTTGATTAACTAATGTTGCTATTTCTTTCCCTATCAAATCAAATACTTTCAGATTAATGAAGCTTCCCAAAGCTAATTCATAGCTTATGACAGTTACCGGATTGAACGGATTAGGATAATTCTGAAAAAGTCTAAAATCATCAGGACTCAGGATTGAGCCGTTTGAGATGCCGGAAACAATTCCCTGACCTTCGGTTGCGTTGTAGGAATTATTCAGTGCAACATTTGTAAAAACTTCTCTTAAGCCTCTCGGCCATATAATAATGAGTGAATCAATAACTGAAGCATTTCCAAAACCGAAATGAACGTTTAGCATGTTCATAGAATTGAATGAATTCTGTGCAAGCACGTCCCTGTACTGCCAGACAGATACTCCGTTTATTGTCGCCTTTGCTTTTACCTTTGTTCCGATTGCAGATTTATTTGAAAGACCCGTCATCGGTCCTCCTCCGGTACATTTTATTTTGACCCACTTATTTCCATTGTTCAGGTCATTTCTGAATAATCCTTTTGAATCAGTGCTTCCGGTCATGTAAAGATCCAGAGTACCGTTGTTATCATAGTCGCCTGCAGTCGCACCGAAATTTCCTCCTGCATTTTGAGAAACAGCAGTAGTATCAAGTCTTGTGAATGTTCCGTCGCCGTTATTATTATAATAGAAAGCCGGAGCGCCCTGACGTGTCACGATACAGTCTATGTTTCCGTCATTATTAAAATCACCCCAGAGATTAGCAAGAAACAGGCCGAAGTCGGAAACTATCGGTCCGACCTGCGCCTCTGTCATTCTTTCATAGGTTCCGTTATTGTTTCTGTAAAGATTGTTGAAAACACTGTTAGCATAATTTGTGAGAAATGCATCGAGGTCTCCGTCATTATCATAATCAATTACATTCCATACCTGACCGTCAACAAAGTCAGTTGATAGTGGCGGAAGATCGAGCCTTACCAGTGTTGCAGTACCTGTTTCTTTAAGCATATTTTTATAAAGATTATCCAAAGCCGTGCTTCCACCGGGGACCTGTCCCTATGAAAAGATCCATGTCTCCGTCCTGATCAAAATCATTCCAGGTCGGAATGGTAAACGGAGCTAAAGTATCTGTCAATCCCGGCATTTTGATTCTTGTAAAACTTCCGTCACCGTTGTTGTGATATAATCTGTTCGGGTGATTTACAACTCCGAAATTATTTGCAGCGGCTATCACAAGGTCAGTGTATCCGTCATTATCGTAATCCCCCCAGGCGCATCCCCAGCCTGTATTATATGCTGAATCGCCGATGTCGCCGGAAGTTATTTTTGTAAAAGAACCGTCACCATTGTTTTTATATAAAAATGAATTTGATGCACCGGTTGATGTTACCCAGCAGTCAATAAAGCCGTCGTTATCGTAATCAGCCCAGGTATTACTGAGATTGCCTGTTTGATTTTGCAGACCTGTACCCGTCTGAGTAAAATTACCGCCTCCGAGATTTTTGTAAATCGCTTTCCTGTTTACAAACAGATCGAGCTTTCCGTCATTATCAACATCCACCCAGCTGGATCCGAAATAATTTCCTGAGAATACATCTGTGACAATGGGATTTGCCGTATCTGTGATCTTTACAAAGTGCTGACTGAATGAATCCGATGAAAATAAAATTATTAATAAGAAAGTAAAATAATTTTCGAGGGTTGAAAAATTGAATTTAACAGTGTCATGATTTCTCCTTTGTTTTTAGTTGTTACAAAAACTACGAAAGGGATATCACTAATGACATCCACAAGTATATGGTTTTCTGTAGTGCGAAGTGATTAGAGTGTGTGGAGTGTATAAAGGGTATAGAGTGTGTAAAGTCTGCAGTATTGAGAATGTGTTGAGTTAAGCATAAGTGAATAGTGTAGTTATACGTTGCTTTAATTATACAAATTTTGATTTTGATATTAGTGAATGTTCTTCCATTGATAAAGACCGGATTAAACAAAGTTTCATACACACTCAACACACTAAACACACTCTATACACTCTATACACTCTATACACACACTCATTTATACATTTTTTATGGCAACCTTCTTCTCTATTATGTAATAAACCCTCACCATTATGAACACCTCACTTTTATATAAACTCTATCCATTGCTTCTGACTTTCGTTCTTCTCTCATGCGACTGTAATCAGGCTATCAACAGACATCCGTATGAATATCAGCCTGACATCTCTGAAGGAGGAAGGATTGTTTCAATTTCAAAGAGTCCTGCAAAAGACAATGACATACTCGCAGCTTCCGAATCAGGCGGATTATTCATTTCAAGAACTTACGGAAAGTCATGGGAACATCTTAATTTACCTGTATTTGAAATGGTTGATGCAAAATTTTCGCAGACAGATCCTAATGTTATCATTGCCACATGTATGAAAGATTTAAAAGTTACCAATGGGGGAGGTATCTGGAGAAGTAATGACGCGGGAAAATCCTGGAGCAAACCACCTTCATCCGAGTACACTGGTATAGGTGCGCAAAAGGAATCGGACGGATTTGCAATTGCAATTGAACCCGGGACTCAGAAAGTTTTTGTGGGTACTGAAAATGGAGTTGCAATGAGTAATGACAATGGTATAACCTGGACATTTAATACTCTTACAGGCGGTATGTTTGGTTTTCCAAGAACAGTATATTCAATACTTGCACCCGGAGGCGGTTATGTATTAGCGACAACAGAAACCGGAGTTTATAAAACTACTGACGGAGGTCTTAGCTGGAAAAAAACATTTTCAAATTCAAAGTTAAATCAAACAAGGTTACTTTGTCCCTCACCTTCAAATAAGCAAAACGTTTTTCTTGCTGCGAATGATTATAAAATTTATTATTCATATGATTTCGGAAGCAACTGGAAAGAAATAAATTCTCCGGGAGGAAGCGGCAGGGAGCCATTTATAAGATGCACATCTTTCCCGGTATTAGTTTTCGGGAACTGGGTAAACGTAATTTATTTATATTACGGAGCGGGTGTTGATCTGTATAGAAAGATTCTGCCGGATGCCGAGCGCCCGGATATTTTTTTTGGAAACGGATGGGACAGGCTTGAAGTAACTCATTCGGATCCGTCCGATATGATCTTTTATAACGACGGAAAACCACTGCTGCTTTCCGGCGACGGTGGACTTTTTAATTCGAATGATGATGGCAGAACATTTACATTTGTAGGCGGAGGTAATCACGGATTGAATGCGCTTCAGATTAATGAAGTGACTGCACAAACTAATTTCGACGATGAGAAAAGAGACCTTGTTTATTTCGGGACACAGGATAATTATTTCTGGTGGTCGGGAGACGGCGGTAAAATCTGGTCTGCGTGGGGAAACGAAGGTCACAGCATTGAAACCAAAAGACAGGCAATTGGCAAGAAGGGCAACTTAATGACCTTTGCTGACAATGGCGCAGGAAAAGTTTATTCATCTGATTACGGATTTCAGAATGTAGCTGAATGGAATCATCCTTCACCTAAACCTGTAAATGATCCAATGTTAATTGTTGAAGGAGATATTTTAGATCCGGAACCGAGGAACAGATTTATTGAACTTACTAATGCAGCAACCGACACTAATCCTCTCACAAATTTCAATAACACTTATGACGGCGGCAAAACGTGGCAGTTCAAAGGAAGTATGAATTTCAATGCTTCTTCAAACAATCCCCAGGTATCATCATCTTCCGGCAGTCCGGTGGTTTATCAATCCATCAGCTTGACCGAAACTACACCTCAGGGCTGGGGAAAGATCGGTCTTGTAAGAATGTCTAATTTAAATCAGGTTGGTAACGGATTACTTGAGCGCGCTGATCTCAATGGATTCGGAAGCCTTGGAATATTCCCCACTATGTTCAAATGGTATAATGTCCTGGGAGTCAATCCGAATAATTCCAATCATGTTATTATTGCAGACGTTGCCAACAGTAAAATTAAAGTTACATGGGATGGAGGAAAAAACTGGTTTGATGATGATGAGATCACTGAACTTGTTACTGCTTACGGAACTTATAAATTTTATGCGATTGTAGATTGCTGTCCGAAGATTATAGTTACCTGTATCAACTTTAACCCCGCCGATCCGAATCAGATAGCTATCGGAACAAGAGAGAACGGATTGTTCATGAGCTGGGATAAAGGAGAAAGCTGGTTTCCCGTAAATGATACAAAGAGAATAACAAATCCTTCCAGGATATTTTTTTATTTTGATAATTCTTTACTGGTATCTACTTACGGAAGAGGACTCTGGAAATTCACCCCTGTCAAAAGAGAGAGGCCGCCAAGACCATTTGGAAGACTCAAAGGATCTTATATATTTGAACTCAATAAAAATTCTGCAAAACGGCTTGAAGCAAATTTTTCTGATTCGGAGATAAATCATGATTCAAAGATAGTAATGTTTAATGACAGCCTGTTTAAAATTGATTTGAAATATCTGAGGTCAAACAGATTTAAACAACTAAAAATAAACAATATAACTGTGTGGGATCTGAATCAGCAATTTATAAAGAATGCAGATTACATTGATATAACTTTCCCCGAAACATCAGACAGAGAGAATCCGGAGTTTGACGCTATTCAAATTCGCGGAATTATTGTTAATCCAAATAACGAAGCTGCACAATTAATTTTAAGCCGGGAACCATACAAGCTCTTTACTGCAGATCAACTATTGGTAAAGGAACTGAAAGAACCCTACATCGAACTTAGAAAATGAAGAAGGTACATATATTCTATCAGTTTACCTAAACAAAACATACAAGTTAAAGGGGTATAACTTTTCTCCTTCACGTAGCACTAATGATTTTGTCAGGGTGTATATTAATGATTCTTTAATGTATAATGTAAGCGTATTAAAAATGGAACATCTGAGCAGGAAATCTTTCCTTCACGTGTAATTGACAGCCACAGGTTTCAAATTGATGTTAAGGGATTTATAATTCAGAAATGGTCAGAAGGACTTTGCTGATTCAGGTATTGAGAAATGGGGATGAGTTTGAGCCGTTGGATGCGAGACGGTAATAAAGTGTATAAAGTGTATGGAGTGTATGAGTCTATTGAGTTCATTGAATTCATTGAATTCATTGAGTTCATTGAGTTCATTGAGTTCATTGAGTTCATTGAGTTCATTGAGTTCATTCATTGAGTTCATTGAGTTCATTTGAGTTCGTTGAGTTCGTGTATGTACACTCAACACACTCCATACACTCAACACACTCTACACACTCCACACACTCCACACACTCCACACACTCCACACGCACACTCAACACACTCTACCATACACTCAACACACTCTACACACTAATTAACTATTCTCTCCTTCAACGCTTTAGCCACTGCTTCAGACTTCGAATGAACGTGAAGCTTGTAATAAATATTTTTTATATGATGTCTGACTGTCCCTACACTAATGAAAAGTTTGTATGCGATTTCTTTATACGAGTCACCGTTACAGAGTAAGTTCAATACATCATGTTCTCTGTCGGTCAGTACGGAATCAGATTTTTTCTGAAAAGAAGAAACGACAAGCTTTGCTATCTTGTAAGACATAGGGGCTCCGCCGCCGCAGATCTCCGTGATGGAATCAAGAATTTTCTCTTCTGATGTGCTTTATCAAGATATCCGCTGATGCGCCTGCGCTTAATGCTTTTGAATACAAGAGAAAGATCTCGTGAACAGTCAGCATTATTATATCAATTTTCGGATAACGGTCTTTAATTATCTTTACCCTTCAATTCCGGTCATCCTGGGAAGCTCAATATCCATTAGCATTACAGACGGTTTTTTTTTCAGATCTTCAATGGCTGATTCACAGTCAGGATAAGATCCGATACATTCAAATCCATCAGCTTCGTTAAGCATGTCTTTCAACGCTTCTCTTATGAGCTTGTCATCTTCGACTATTGAGACAGTTATCATTGAGTATTAAGTATTGAGTATTGAGTATTGAGTATTGAGTATTGTATTGAGTATTGTGTAGTGAGTATTGTGCATTTGTTTCACTATAAATAAAATTAACTCAAAATTCTAAAAATATCTCTGTGTATCTTTGTGTTCTCTGCGTCACTGTGGTAAACTAAAAATACCAGGTGGAAATTAATTTACACTGAGATCAAATCCGGAATGTGTGCTTTAAGTTTTATGACCGTTCCTTTATTGTCTTCTGATGTTATGTTGACGTTTACATCGATCTGCTTTGCGCGCGAAAAAAATATTCTTCAGCCCGTATCCTTTTCGGACAATTATTTAAATCGAATCCTTTCCTGTCGTCACTGAGAATTATTTCGACATCCTCATCATACATCTGAAATGTCAGACGGACATTTGCACATCTTGAATATTTCAAAATGTTATTCATTCCTTCTTTGGATATATCAGATGACGCTTACAGTTCATTGATAAGTTAATTTCTTTGTATTTAACATTGATACCGTCTGAAGTAAAATTAATACCGGTGCTACTCAAAATGCCTATTTCCCGAAACCCTTAACCTTACCGTAAAATCATACAATGTATCTTCCTTTGGATTCATTGCCCATATCAGATCTTGGCTCCGCTCTGCAGGCTGTTGGATGTTTCTACAATGCTGTTGAGATCTTCCGTTAATCCGTTTGCAGTCGGACGGAGCTTTTTGTTAATGCGCTGCTGTATAAGGAAATTCGTGTAAGCTTATGACCGAGTTCATCGTGATAGTCTCTCGATGCCTGTTCCTCTCATCATCTCTTTTCATTCTCCTTGATCTTTTCCAGCCTATCAGATTTTTTACTTTCTGTCTTACCCTGTAATTCTGAATCAGGACTATCCCTCCGGCGGCAGTACAGATAAGATTCGAGAACCACCATGTCTTCCAGAAAGGCGGTGATGGTTATGTTCAGTGACGCTTCCTTGCTGCTCCATACTCCGTCTGAGTTTGTTCCTTTAACTTTAAAAACATATTTGCCCGGATTGAGATTAGTATATATGGCTTCATTTTTATTTTCACTGTGATTCCAGTCTTCATCAAAACCTTCGAGCCTGTAAGCAAATTTGTTCTTCTGGGGATTTGTAAAATCAGCTGAAGAATATCCGATATTAATAATGTTATCCTTATAACTTAATTCAATTTCGTTCTTTGCCGATATATCGATCTCCTTTACTGTTATCATTGTATTTAACTAATGAAGTAAGGATCAAGATGGAGTGAATTTACTTTCCTTCATTTCAGAAGGATTAAAATAATTAACCCGTTTATGTTTCCGAAATAAATTTCTCCTTTGCTGTTTTTATAATAAGAGCCGGTATTGAACATGTTACTCACCAGACCGTCGTATGAATCATAATTTTTAAATTTTATCCTTTACTGAAAAATCTGGAAATTCCTTGAAAGTGCTTATCCACAAATGTCCGTCATTGCCTGATTCAAGACCTGCAAGACACCGTTAGGCAAACCGTCGCTTTCAGTGAAAATGAAAAAATGTTTCCGGAATTCCTGTCAAAGATATTCAGACCTCCGCCTGTTCCGATCCAGAAATTATTATTTGAATCTTCACAAAAAGAAAATACATAATTGTTGCTTATGCTTTTGGGATTGTCCGATCCTGTTTGAGTGCGTGAACTTTTCGGAATTCCGGTCCATCTTATTTAATCCGGAGAATGTTCCAACCCATAATTCACTATTAATATTCTTCATAAACTGAAAGGATAGTGTTTTCACTTTGCTGTTTGTGTCATCCGCCGAGTGCATGTAGTGAACAAAGCTTTTTCTGTTTTTATCAAATTTATTCAAACCCCTGTCTGTGCCGATCCACAAAGTGCCTTCCCTGTCAAACAGAATTTTCAGAACATTACTGCTGCTCAGGGAAGATTCATTTCCGGGTTCATTAAGATATTTGACAAACTCTGTTGAGTTTTTTTCAGCAGATTCAACCTGTTCTCAGTTCCGATCCAGAGATTACCTTCAAAATCTTCAGCGATTGAATTCACATGATTATTGCTTAAGCTTTTCGGATTATTCTCTTCATTTACATAAGCAGTAAAACTTTTCCTCCCTTATCCGGGACATTTGTAATCCGTTCTTCGAGGTGCCAGCCCAAAATCTTCCTGACTTGTCTTCATATATGCAGGTTACATCTTTCTCTGTTAAGAAACTTTCAAACTTATTATTTGTGTAGCTTAGCCTGTAAAGTCTGTCGTTATAAGAGCTTGCCCAGATCACGCCTGATAGATCTTTTTAAAATGCAAGAACTGCTTTTCTTTTCTGTCTTCAGGATAAATATCATATTTTGTAAATTCACCTTTTACTTTATCAAATCTGTCCAGACCGTTTTGTGTCCTGACTAAAAGAACTCCGGAATGTCTTCATCTACGGAAAAGACAAAATCACTGCTCAGACTGAATTTGACGGTTGAATCATTTTTATATCTTAAAATTCACCTGTCGCTTTATTCATTTTATTTAATCCGCCGCCTCCTGTGCCAATCCATAATTCACCGTCACTGTCTTCAAAATTTGAAAGGACGGCATTGTGCTCCGACTTTTATTATTTAAAGAATCATGTTTGTAATTAATGAATGTCCCGTTTTTCAGGATCGAACTTATTCAATCCCCGCACCGGCAGTCCCGATCCATAAAACCCCTTCTTTATCTTCAGCAAGACTGGGTATGACATTCCCGCTAATACTCCTGCTTTAGCTGTATCTCTTTATAAAACTGTAAATGTATTTTTCCGGATCGAGTTTGTTCAATCCTCCTCCCTGCGTACCAAACCACACGTGCCTTTCCGTCCTGTATAATTGTCCACACGGTATTATTGCTGAGAGACTAGGATCACTGGGATCGTGCAGGTATCTCGTGAACTTACCTGTTGACCGTACATATTTATTCTAAGCTTCTCCGTTATATGTTCCGGAACCAAAGGTATCCGCTTTTGTCTTCACAGATCGAAATTTTGTCATCATTGGATAACGAGTTGGAACTATTCGGATCATTTCGGTGTTTTTTATAATTCACGCCGTCATATCTACCAGCCCGGGAATATTGTCCCTGTCCAGACAAAACCTTTGCTGTCCTGATATATGCTGAATATTAAATTATTGGCAACACCGTTTTCAAGTGATATGTGTTCGGCTTTGAGATTTTCATTTTGTGAAAAATGAAACGCCGCTCAAATTCATTAAAAGAAAACAATGATCAGAGTTTCCTTACACATTTATTTATGTCTAAAGTTAGGAATAATAGGTTTTTAATTCAATCTCATATATATGAGATACGAGATTTGAGATATGAGATTGATATGAGGTATGAGTTGTGAGGTGAGAGCTTAACCTCCTGTCCCCGATCTTCCCTGATTGTCCGAAAACGACTAAAGTTAGTTTGCTTCAAAGACTCAGCGTCTCAAAGGATTTTGTTTTGATAGTTTTTTAACTTGAGTCTTCGAGACTTTGAGGCAATTTCATGTTTTCTGACAGTCTGACCGGTTGGGAACGCATAGTAGCAATAAATTAAGAACTATTAGTCAGTGCACAGTAAGTCCCGATTCTTTACTCTTCCCTGCACTGAAATTTCAGTACGATGTGTAAGTTGTAAACCTGGAATATATTCAGATCATTGATCTGTGCATACAAAGGCTTTAAAGAAACGAAGGCAGATGAATTAAAAATTACATACCAAAAATTACTGTCAGATATATTTCTTCCTGAAATATTTTACGGCAATGAATAAAAGAGTTTTAGTCTTCTCTTCAGCAGTCAGACTATCTTAAACTATGTAGCAGGTATCTTGTACTTTTAGCAATTGTAGGTAACAGAGGATCCTACCATATATGAGCTATTTAGATATGCATCTATGTTACATAAAAGTTTCCCTGTGATACTTAGTGGTTTCCTGGTGGTATTGAGTGAATTTACCCGAGGCCTCAGTGGCTCCCTGTTGTACTGAGAGGTTTCGTGCTGAGGTACTTAGCAATTACCCTGTGGTACAGTGGTTTTCCTTTGCACTCGGTGGTTCCCTGGAGGAGTCTGAAGTGTTTTCCTTGAGTAACTCAGTGGTTTCTGTGTTACTTAGTGGTTTCTGCTATGGTACTCAGTGGTTTCTGAGGAGATCAGTGTGTATCCTGAGCAGGCTCAGTGGTTTCCCGTGGAGTTCAGTGGTTACTCTATGGTTCCCAGTGGTCTCCTGTCGAGAACAGGAATTAGTAAAAGCTGAAATTTTTTCTGTAAAACACACTATAAAATTTTGTAACAGGTTTCGAGGATCTTCGATGTTGTCCGGTAATAATATTTTACTATAATTTGAAACTCACGGTGGCCGACAGCCTGTTACCAAAAATTACAAAACATTTAAACGCAAAGAGCGCGAAGCAGTAACGCAAAGAACGCAAAGATTCATTTTAATAAAAAACCTTAAACTATCTAAAATTAAAACTTTGCAGTCTTCTTGAAGACTTTGCGATCTTTGCGGTTTCATTACATTTATTACAGCTCAGATTTAGTTTGTATTTACGTTACTCGATTTTATATCATGAGTACATTTTGATAGGACAAATGTCCTTATTTCAATAGTACCATTTTACCGCCGTCGGTAAATTAACAAAAGGGCTCACTTTCAATTTGAGTTAGTACGAATTATTTTCGTAGTAATACGATTCTTCGTAGAAAAATGAACTTCTTAACTGAAAGGAACCCTTATGCAACAAATTACAAAAAATGAATTTTACAAACACTACATTGCTTTAGACTGGTCAAAAGTAAATTTTGCTTTAGCCTCAATCCGTGATACGGGAACAAAGTATAAAGTATTAGAACATCCGGCTGACTTAAAGCTATTGAAACAATGTCTGAAGCAGCTTCCGGGAAAGAAGATCCTGACAATTGAAGAAACAACATCTTCACAATGGCTATATGTTGAACTGAAAGATTATGTGGATAAAATTCTGATTTGCGATCCTTTTCATAACAGCTTATTGCAAAGCGGTCCGAAGAATGATAAGATCGATGCAGTAAAGCTATGTACACTATTGAGAAACGGATCATTAAAGGAAGTGTATCATACGACAGATGAATTATATAAGCTAAGAAAATTAGTCAGCGCTTATGAAGATTTCGTGACAGCATCGGTAAGAATGAAGAATCAAAGGTCATCGATGTTTCTATCGGAAGGAAAAGATCACAAAAAAGAGAATGTACTTTCCGGCAATGCAATTAATAAGTTCATTACTGAAAAGCAAAATTTAACAATAGAACATGTTGCCCATATTAGAAAAGAATTCGAGCAGTTGTTTGGCAAAATACAAAAAGAGAATCAGACGATAAAGCAACTGGTTAAGATATCAGGTATAGCATCAAAACTGGCAGTAGCGATATTGGCTGTTGTAACTGATGCGAGGCGTTTTGAGAACAAGTACAAATACTATGCTTACTGCGGATTAGTAAAACATTTGAAAGAGAGTGGTAAAAAGGACTACGGCAAAAGAAAAGCCAGGCACAGCGGGATACTTAAGAGATGTTACAAGATAGCGGCAAATGCAGCAATCGGAGGCAAGAATGACATCAGAGAATACTATGAATACTTGTTACAAAACAATTACAGCTATGAAGATGCACGAAATGAGATAGCAAGATATATAGCAAAAGTCAGTTATGCGGTAATGAAAAATAAAACAGATTACCGGCCCTATCAATGGAGAGAAGGTAAGCAATAAGATCTCGGGAAATAAAGCCGGTCTATTTTAAGAATTTAATAATGATCTATAATTCGGAAGAAAGGTTCAAACACCCAACATACTCCTTTAAGAGAGTCAACCGTCGGTTAACCGCTTCCGGTTTAAAATTATAATTTACAATAGCCTTCGAGGCTCATATAGACGTATAATTTAAAAAACCAAATAAACCAAAAAGTAAAGAAAGATCAGGACAATCTTAAAGATCAAAAGATCAGCTTTAATAATTCTATTGAGAGATAGACTTTCTTCAAAACTGATAGTGAGCCCCATAAGGCAAAAAACAGAGCAAAAAAAAAAAAAAATAATTATTTTTTGCTGTGGGAGGATTATGTTCTTGACTTATTTGTTAATAGATGTTGGTGTTCCAAAAAGTTTGCCTGAATAAGTTTGGAGTAAGAACAGAGAGAACGCAAACTTTTTGGTCACCAACAACAAAAAGCTTCGGACAAGTAAGTAGTTTGGTTTAACATTGATAAATTCTTCTTATGAAATTAATTTGACAGAGACGTATGAACAATAAATTTGTGAATGATGATAAAAAAATTTTCTATATGGAAGTTTTGAATGGATAGATTAACTCAGAGCGCTTCGCCGGTGGAGTGTTTTGTTGTTGGTGACCAAAAAGTTTGCACAATGTGTGATACAAATTTAATAAATTGTATTATGCAAACTTTTTGGAACACCAACAACGGCGTTGAAAACGCACGGTCCTTCAACTTATGTTTTCAGATGTTGAGTATCCGGGTTACAAGCAGAGTTAATTTTCATTTTCATCCGATAAAAATTGTATAACACTGACCTGTCCAAAATAAAAAAGGCTGATCGCTGATCAGCCCTTTTCCTTGGATATATTATTTTGGAGTATCTTTATTTTACCAGGATCATTCTTCGGGTCTCCGTAAAATTATCCGTTTCAAGTTTATAAAAATAAATCCCGCTTGACAGTTGATAATTGACAATTGATAGTTGATAGTTATAAGTTCCGCGGTTTTGATTTTCATTAACCAGTGTTGCAACTTCATGCCCAAGCACATCATAAATTTTCAAAGTAACAAAACTATTTTCGGGAATTGAATAACGAATAACGGTACCCGGATTAAACGGGTTCGGATAGTTCTGCTCAAGTCTGAATCCTTCCGGCGAACTGTTTACCTGACTGCTTAAAGATGTAAGTGTCGAATTTGTACTCCTGAATACGCCGTTATAATAAGTTGTACCAAAAAGATAGCCCGCGTCATTAAAGAAAAATTTGTTTAACACGGCACTTGATGCAAGTCCTGAATTTCTCAATGTCCAGGTAGAGCCCATGTCTGTCGTTACGTAAATTTCATTTCCTATGGATGCAAAAATATGACCCGCGGTATTTATGCTGATCTCGGAAAATCCTGAAGTAGTCCAGCTGCCGTTCGGGATCTGATTCCAGTTAAGTCCAAAGTCTGATGAATAGAAAATGTTATTTGAAAATGTCAGGTAAAGATTCTTTCCGGATGATGTAAAGTTCTGGAACATGAAAAATTCTTCGAGAACAGTTTCATTCCAGGTAGTTCCATTATCAGTGCTTACGAGAATTGATGACTCGAACATACTGTTTGTCCCGGCAATAAATATATTTCCGTCGGCATCTATTGTGAACTGATCCATTCCTGTTGTTTGCGGCTGAAAGACCTTTATCCAGTTAAGCCCGTTATCAGATGAACGGTAAAGCTCCATCGTATCTGAGAATACCGGAGGAATGTTTGCTGCAAAAAGAAATCCGTTTGGTGAAGACTTTATTGATTTGATCTGAGCACCTGAGGAAATCCCGTTTGAAACCGGAACCCAGTTCATGCCATTATCAGATGAACTGTATAAACCTAAGTTATAAACTCCTGCCAGAAGTTTACCGCCGGAAGTTTTATAAACAGAATATATAATTCTTGACGGAAGCCCGCTGTTTCTTGTTTGCCAGCTTGCCCCGAGATCCGGTGAATAATTAAATCCCTGATAACTTCCGGAATAGATCTCACCGGTATTTGAAAAAGCCAGTGTGTTTAAGATCGGAATATGTAAGTTTATATTTTTTTCATTCCACACAATTCCGTTATCAGTGGATTTGAGCACTCCGTAATTTCTTGTAGACAAATAAATTATTCCTGCATCAGTGGATATGGATGTTATTGCATTCCCCGCTTCACTGCTGTAGATAAGTGTCCAGCTGGCTCCGGCGTTGACAGATTTAAAAACCTTTCCGTCATTAGTTCCTGCGTAATAATTATTTTGCCCGTCCCTGTACACTTTTGAAATGCTGAAATCGGTGATCCCGTTATTGAGCGGTTCCCAGGATGAACCATTGTTTGAAGTTTTATAAACACCGCTTCCGTTTATCCCTGCAATTAAAACATTGTTGTCAAACATAAGAGTCGTAACATTGAGAGTAGCCGGATTTCCGCTTATGTTTGTCCATGTACTGCCGTTATTCTCAGAATAAAAAACTCCGGAATTTGTAGCCGCATAAACAAAATTAGAATTGAACGCATAGTCCGCGGGCAGCTTCGCGGGATTACCGATTTGTATTGGATTAAATGTCGAGCCTCCGTTGAATGATACATAGCTGTTAACATAAATATGTCCTACCGGACTTACTTTTGTTAAAATTATGGAAGCCCAGGATCCGCTGTGAGGTGCGACATGGATCGGATTGAAATTCCAGCTCTGTCCGTTATTCTGTGTCCACCAGATCCCTCCGGTACTTTTTCCTATATAGATTGTTCCTGCAGGACTTATGTCCATGCTTAGATTTGAATTCACGATTCCTTCAGGCAGCTCGTTCGAGCTTTCGGCATTATCGGAAGAAAGGTAAAGTCCTTCATTCCTTAACGCATACAGATCTCCCGACGGACCTTTTTGAATTTTCATTGCATCGCCACCATACGGCCCGTTTAATTTTGTCCAGTAATTCTGGGAAAACAAATAACACGGTAAACTCAATAGGAATACTACTAAAAGAAAAGGGTATTTTAAATTTTTCATGATGCTATAATTTAAATTAACTAATGCTTTTAATACAAACTATAAATAACGGACGTGAGACACAAATAAAAATATTAGAATTCGTAGGTTCCTGTTCTAAGGGTGTAATCTCAAAACCTTTTGACACACACTCTGTATCGAAGAGTTTTTTTACCACAGAGACTCAGAGACACAAAGATACACAGAGGTTTTTAAAGGGAGATTTTTTATAAAATCATTCTCTGTGAAACTCTGTGCCTCTGAGTCTCTGTGGTAAAATCGAATGGGAAACAAAAAAAGTCCAAACTAATACTAATTAATTTGGACTTTATACTTTGTATTGATTCTTGAATCTAAATGATCAGCATTGCATCACCGTAACTGTAGAATCTGTATTTTTCCTTGACTGCCTTTTTATATGCTTTCATTATCAGATCCCTTTCTGCCATTGCGCAGGCGAGCATAAGCAATGTACTCTGCGGCATGTGAAAATTCGTTATGAGCTTATCAACGATCCTTAATGACTGCGGCGGATGAATGAACTTATCCGTCCAGCCTTTTCCCCATCTTACCTGGCGTGTTGTGATCACATTGGTTTCTACTACTCTCGCAACTGATGTTCCGACAGCTATGACTTTTTTTCTTTTATTAATGGATGAGTTAATTATATCAGCTGATTCTTTGGTCATCTCATAATATTCCGAATCCATTCTGTGCTTTGACAGATCCTCAACTTCAACAAGCCTGAACGTTCCGAGTCCGATGTGAAGTGTAATGTAAGCTATCTTTACTCCTTTGGCTTCGGCTTTCTTAAGTAATTCTTTTGTAATGTGAAGGCCTGCAGTCGGAGCTGCAACGGAGCCTACATGTTCATCTTTTGCATATACAGTCTGATAATCTTCTTTATCCTTTTCTGTGGATTCTCTCTTTATGTATGGCGGAAGAGGCGTCTTGCCGAGCTTTTCGATATATTTTGAAAAGTCGCCCTGATAATTGAAGCGGACTATTCTTCCTCTTGAAGTAGTATTGTCAATTACTTCGCAGTAAAGATTTTTCGTAAAAAATATTCTGTTGCCGATCCGTACTTTTCTCGCCGGGTCAACGACCACATCCCATATGTTTTCTTCTTCTGATAATTGTCGCAGCAAAAAGACCTCGATCTTTGCTTTTGTTTTTTCTTTTGTACCGTAAAGTCTCGCGTTGAATACTTTCGAATCATTTAATACAAGCACATCGCCTTCATCCATATAATTTATTATGTCTTTGAATTTCTTAGTCTCCAATTCTCCGGTTGTCCGGTTTACTACCATAAGTTTACATGAATCACGTGGTGACTTCGGAACTTTTGCGATAAGATTTTTTGGAATAGGATACTTAAATTGGGAGAGTTTCATTTATTGTTTTTAGATTTATTAATATTGTATGTTTTACTTCTCAGCAAAATGCCGGTATGTAAAATCTCGTTATGATTTAATATTGTAGAATGCTTTTATTCCCGGATACACAGCCGCTGAACCAAGCTCTTCTTCTATTCTTAAAAGCTGATTATATTTTGCAACTCTGTCTGTCCTGGAAAGTGACCCTGTTTTTATCTGTCCTGCATTCGTTGCAACTGCGATGTCGGAGATAGTTGTATCTTCCGTTTCACCGCTTCTGTGGCTGATCACATTCGTATAGCTGTGAGTCTTTGCAAGCTCAATTGCATTGAGTGTTTCAGTGAGCGTTCCAATCTGATTTACTTTTATTAAAATTGAATTCGCAATTTTTCTGTCTATACCCTTCTGAAATATTTCAGTGTTTGTAACAAACAGATCATCACCAACGATCTGAATTTTATTTCCGAGAGCGTCTGTCAGCATCTTCCAGCCGTCCCAGTCATTCTCAGCCATTCCGTCTTCAATGCTTATTACAGGATAATCTTTCACAAGCTTCTCATACAGCTTTACCATTTGCTCCTGTGACTTTGTAGGAATGTGTGATTTATAAAATTCATATTTGCCGTCTTTCCACATCTCGCTAGATGCAACATCAAGACCGATGTAAACATCTTTGCCGGACTTATATCCGGAGTTATTTATCGCATCCAGTATGACTTCTATTGCCTCTTCGTTCGATTTTAAATTCGGCGCAAATCCGCCTTCATCGCCAACGTTAGTATTATAGTTTTTTTTGTGTAAAACATTTTTCAGGGAATGAAAAACTTCAGCTCCGCATCTTAATGCTTCTTTGAAGCTCTTTGCTCCTGCAGGAATGATCATGAACTCCTGAAAATCAACAGTATTGTCAGCGTGTCTGCCGCCGTTGATAATGTTCATCATCGGAACAGGCAGTGTCTTTGCATTTACTCCGCCGATGTATTTGTATAACGGCTGTTTCAGATAATTTGCAGAAGCGTGCGCGACTGCAAGCGATACACCGAGCAATGCATTCGCTCCGAGCTTTGATTTGTTTTTTGAGCCGTCTAATTTAATGATTGTTTCATCGATTGCAATCTGATCAAAGCAATCCATCCCGGTTAATTTCTTTGCGATGGTTCTGTTGACGTTATCCACGGCTTTGCTGACACCTTTGCCGAGATAGCGTTTTTTATCGCCGTCACGAAGTTCGACAGCTTCTCTTTCACCGGTTGATGCACCCGAAGGAACAGCAGCTCTGCCAAGCGTTCCGTCTTCTAATACTACATCTACTTCTATAGTTGGATTACCTCTTGAATCTAATATTTCCCTTGCGTGGACTTTATTTATTACAGGCATGTAAAAATTTAGTGGTTAAAAAATGCGTAACGCAAAAATAATCTATTAATGAAGGGAAAGCAATACAAATATGAGTTCAATCGGGATGATTTTTCACATCCATCCAAAACACTTCTCACAGATTACACAGATTTTCTCAAACTCTGTCTTAGACAAACGTCCTCAAAAACGTTTTAAATTAAACTTGAAATAAAATTATAACATTCGCTTTCTTTTCATCGATGAAAAGAATGATTTATTTTAAAAAACCTAATGCAATTTAAAAGTAAATTATAATTAAAAATTTACAAATATAAAATGTTTTGGACAAGATGCTATTTCATTTAAAGCAGTTCGATTTATTGAATCTTAAAATATTCAAATTTGATTGAATTGGCAAAAATAAAGTATAAATTAATTAAAAATTTCTCTGTGAAACTCTGTGACCTCTGTGTCTTTGTGGTAAAATTTTAATTTAAAGACAAAGCAGGAAGTTATTTCCTACATTTCATATGACACTCAGAAAATTTATATTGATACACATCCAAATCAGTTAAATGGCAAAAAAATCTTCTAAAGTTTTTATACTAGATACAAATGTTATACTTCACGATTCAACCTGCATATTCCAGTTTAAAGAGAATGACATTGTAATTCCGCTGACGGTGATCGAGGAACTTGATCATTTCAAGCGCGGAAGTCAGGTGATAAATCTTAATGCGAGAGAGTTCGCAAGGACGCTTGACTCAATGACGGGTTCGGCTTTGTTCAATGGCGGCGTTTCTCTGGGCAAAGGGAGAGGGAAAGTTAAGATCGCAATTTCGCGCGGACTTAGTGACGAGATAAGGGAGATATTCAAAGATGATAACCCGGATCACAGGATCTTAAGCACTGCACTGGAAGTTCAGAAAGCGGATAAGAAAAGTTCTGTAATTCTTGTCACGAAAGATGTAAATCTCAGGATGAAAGCCAAAGCGATGGGGCTTCCTTCCGAAGATTATACTACTGACAGGATCAGCAATGTAGAAGAGCTTTACAGCGGAAAGGAGATCATCGAAGATTTTGATGATGAGACGCTGGTGAAACTCTATCAGCCGCCGTATGAAGTAGCTCTCGATGAAGTTAAAAAGAAATTGAAAGGTGAAGTTCTTTCGAATAAGTTTTATATACTAAGAAACGACAGCCGCTCCGTACTTGCGCATCTTGATCCTTTGCGGGAAGTTTTAAGGAGGGTTGATAAGAATGATATCTACGGTATCAAATCACGCAACGCCGAACAAACGTTTGCAGTGGATGCACTGACGAATGTAAATATTCCGCTTGTTTCCATTACGGGAAAAGCCGGAACAGGGAAGACTTTGCTTGCTATTGCATCTGCGCTTCATGTAAAGAAAAATTACAGGCAGATCTACATTGCAAGACCTGTCGTGCCTCTGAGTAATAAAGACATCGGCTATCTGCCGGGCGACATTGAGAATAAGCTTGCGCCATACATGAATCCTCTCTGGGATAACATTAAAGTAATACAGGATCAGTACAGCGAAACTGATAAACAGCATCTGCAGATCACACAAATGGTTAAGGAAAATAAGCTTGTCATCGAACCGCTGAGCTATATCAGAGGTAGAAGCCTGCAGAGAATTTTTTTCATAGTAGATGAAGCTCAGAATCTGACTCCGCATGAAATTAAGACTATCATCACACGCGCGGGCGAAGGAGCGAAGATAGTTTTCACCGGGGACATTTATCAGATAGATCATCCGTATCTTGATTCACAGTCCAACGGACTTTCGTACCTGATCGAACATTTCAAGGGACAAAAAGTTTATGCTCATGTCAATCTTTTGAAAGGTGAAAGATCGGAACTGGCGGAGCTAATCTGCTGAAAGTGGTGTGATAAGGTGGTGTGGAGTGTGTAGAGTGTGCTAAGTTTATTTAGTTTGTATAGTTTGTATAGTTTGTTTTAGTAAATAGAAATGACTGAAATTATTATCGAAACATTGATTAATGCACCCTTGGAAGGTTGGAGTGCCTTTCGGATTAATTGGTAGTGCAATTGACAAACTTGTTTTAAAATCATATTTAGAAAATTTCTTTAGAAGACAGCAAACAGCAAAGAGTGGAAGCAATTTTAATAAGGCCATTTAATTTAAAAACATCAATAAAAATTATCATGAATACATTAAAGTTCGAAGAGTTAAATTTATCCAAAGAGGTAGAGCGTGCCATAACAGACATGGGATTTGAAGAAGCTACACCTATACAGTCACAGGCGATCCCGGCAATACTGAGCGGGAAGGATATCATTGGTCAGGCTCAGACGGGAACGGGAAAAACCGCTTCATTCGGAATACCGATCATTGAAACCATGGATTCGCATTTGAAAAAAGTTCAGGCACTTGTTTTGTGTCCCACGAGAGAGCTTGCTATCCAGGTCTCGGAAGAGATCGGTGAATTATTAAAATATAAAAAGAATGTCAAGATCGTTCCAATATACGGTGGGCAGTCAATTGACAGACAGATTAGATCAATACAATCCGGTGTGCAGATTGTAATAGGAACTCCGGGAAGAGTGATAGATCACATTAACCGCGGAACCCTTAAGCTTAACGATGTCAAAATGGTTGTGCTTGATGAAGCTGATGAAATGCTTGACATGGGATTCAGAGATGATATTGAGCTCATTCTGAAACAGGTGCCCCGGGAAAGACAGACGGTCATGTTTTCTGCTACAATGCCCAAACAGATACTCGACCTTTCAAAAAAATACCTTACCAGTCCGGAACACATCCGAGTTGTTCATAAAGAAATGACTGTGCCAAATGTAAATCAGTACTATATTGAACTAAAGCCAAGCATGAAACTTGAAGCTCTCACAAGGCTGATAGATATTCACAATCCGAAATTGTCACTTGTGTTTTCAAACAGGAAAAAGAGTGTTGATGAGCTTGTGTCACATTTGCAGGCGAGAGGATATTCTGCCGAAGGTCTTCACGGCGACATGAAGCAGATGATGCGTGACAGAGTCATGGCAAAATTCAGAAGCGGCAAGCTGGAAGTTCTGGTAGCAACGGATGTAGCTGCAAGAGGAATTGATGTAGATGACATTGATGCGGTGTTTAATTATGACATGCCTCAGGATGACGAATACTACGTTCACAGGATTGGGAGGACAGCGCGCGCAGGAAGAGCAGGTCAGGCATTTACATTTGTAGTTGGAAAAGAATTCAGAACGATCAAAGAAATAGAAAGATACACAAAGACCAAGATCGTCAGCATGCAGATCCCTTCGATGAAAGATGTTGAGGAAATCCGCACCAATACTTTAATGACGGAAATAAAAGAGGTGATAGATAATGAAAAGGATCTGAATAAATATTCGGCTATCATCGAAAGATTAGTTAATGAAGATTATTCTTCACTTGAGATTGCAGCAGGGCTTTTGAAAATGATCATCGGAAATGAAAAAGCAGAGGAAATTGTAATTGAAGATAATTATGGTAAAGAAAGATTTGACAGGGGAGACAGAGGAGACAGATACGGCGGAAGAGACAAATTCAGTAAAGGAAGTAAAGGAGACAGGTTCGGCGGTAAAGATAAGAAAGGCAGCTTCAGGGGAAGCAATGAGGACATGGTAAGACTGTTTATCAATGTAGGAAAAAATCAGAGAGTAAAACCGAATGATATTGTCGGCGCAATAGCAGGCGAGACCGGAATTCCCGGTAAATCTATCGGTGAGATTTCAATTTTTGATAAATACAGTTTTGTAGAAGTCCCGAAAAAGCTTTCGGATCAGGTTGTGAAAATAATGGATAAGAATACAATAAAGGGAAAGACGATAGCGATGCAGGTTGCAAATGAGAGACAGTATTAAGTTGAAAAGTTAAAAGTTAAAAGTTAAAAGTTAAAAGTTAAAAAGTCTTAATACAGGTAAAACTATAATTATTTAAAGGTGGAAAGATTTGAAACAGAGAGGCTGATCTTACGGGTTTTGGACGAATCTGATATTTATGAACTGATCGACTATTATAAAAGAAATAAAGATTTTCTTGAACCCTGGATTCCGAAGAGCGGAAAAGAATTTTACACATTTGATTTTCAGTTAAGGAGACTTGCATATGAAAAGGAATTACGTGATTCGGGAATTGAATACAGGTACCGTATTTTCAAAAAGGATTCTCCGCAAAAAAACATAGGCAATGTTGCTGTTTCAAATATCATAAGAGGTGTTTTGCAAAGCGCGTTCCTCGGGTACAGTGTGGATGAAAATGAAAACGGAAAAGGAATAGCTACCGAAGCGATTAAAAAAGTAATAGAGATCTCATTCAGTGAAATCAAACTGCACAGACTCGAGGCAAATGTAATCCCAACCAATACACCATCAATCCGGGTTTTAGAGAAATTAAACTTTGTTAAGGAAGGTTACTCAAAGCAGTATGTGAAAATAAATGATAATTGGGAAGATCACATCAGGTTTGCAATAATAAATAATGATTATGATTGATGGCGGATAAGGCAGTAATATTCGACATGGACGGAGTTTTAATAGATTCAGAGCCGGCATATCTTGAGATGAATAAGAAATTATTTACTGAATTCGGGATTGAAATGGATGATGAAAATTATAAAGCGCTTGTAGGACTGCCGTCTTTGCCAATGTGGAAAATGCTGAAGGAAAAATATGATCTGCAAAATGATGTGAGTGACTTCATGCAGCTGGAAAAGAAACAGATGCATGAAATTTTAGACTCGGATATCATTTCAAAACCAATTGACGGAATTTACGAACTGCTGAAAACACTAGAGGAAAATAACATAAAGTTAAGTGTTGCATCTTCTTCAGCTAAGGCAAACATTAACTTTGTGCTGAACAAGCTGAATCTGAAACAACATTTTGATTTCATAATAAGCGGGGAAGAAGTGAGTAACGGCAAACCCGCGCCGGATATATTTCTAAGAGCCGCCGAAAATTTAAATACAGCGCCGGAAAATTGTTTTGTAATAGAAGATTCAACGAACGGTATAAATGCCGCCATATCAGCAGGCATGGTTTCAATCGGCTTTTCAAACAACAATACAAACCGGCAGAATTTATCAGCCGCTGATTTAATAATAAAAAACTTTAATGCTGAAAGCAGAGATAAACTAAGCAGGTTTATATTTAACACACAGCCACATGGGTAAAATCGAATCAAAAAAACTTTTGTCAAAAGGCGGAGAAACTATAATAATCAGGACTGCAGAACCTGCTGACGCTGAAAGTTTAATTTACATAAACATGAAAATAGTAAATGAAAAACTATACATGCTGAGACAGCCCCGTGAAGCCGTTTATACAAAGGACGGTGAGATCAAAAAAATTAAAGACTATCTGAACAGTACCGGTTCGCTTTACATAGTTGCAGAAGTAAACGGGAAAGTTGTGGGATACCTTGATTTTCAGAACGGAGGTTTTAAAAGGACGCAGCACTCGGGATCGTTTTCACTATACATATTGATGGAATGGAGAGAGAAGGGTATTGGAAATTTACTTTTGCAGGCTTTGACAGACTGGGCTGAAGGAAATCCTGTCATCGAAAAAATCACTCTAGCAGTTTTTTCAAATAATGAAAGAGCAAAGAATCTCTATAAAAAATGGGCTTCAAAGAAGAAGGCAGGTGCCCGAAAGACATGAAGCTTGAAGACGGAACATATCTTGACAGTGTGCTGATGTATAAATTTGTAAAATAGTTTTATGCCTCCAGAAAATCCTGTATCAGGAAACATCTTAAAAGCTGCAGTTGCAGCCATACTCGGTTTTCTTTTCCTTTCTCTTGTCGGAGTTTTTATCAAGCTTGAAGAATCTTCCGGAGCCTCAGTTGAATGGGTGGTTTTCGTTCAGTACTTTACAAGCTTTACGATTTCAATTTTACTCGCTTCAAAAAATAAATTCCGGGATTTAAAAACAAAAAAGTTGGGACTTCATTTAATCAGGGGAGTAACCGGAGTTCTTTCCTTCACCTGTGTCGTAATAGCCATATCAAAGATTCCGCTTGTAAATGCTACTCTTCTGAATAATACAACTCCTCTATTTATTCCTGTGATTTCGTTTATATGGATTAAAAGCATTATTGATAAAAAAATATGGTGGGGAATCTTTACCGGTCTTATAGGCATAATTTTAATCTTAAGACCAAGCCCTGATCAGCTTATCAAAGAAGGTGATCTGTACGGACTGGCTGCAGGGATATTTCTTGCAATAGCTTATGTAGCGTTGAAAATTCTTACAAAGACAGAGTCATTCATTACAGTAATATTTTATTATTCTTTTGTTTCAGTTGTAATAAGCCTTCCGTTTGCCGTTAACAACTGGTCAAATCCTCCAGCGCACATCTGGATCCTCGGAATTCTTACCGGAGTCTGTTTTATAAGTTATCTGCTGCTGCTTCAATATGCATACAAACTTGCTGACGCAATAAAATTATCTCCGTTAAATTATTCCATTGTTGTGTTTACCGGGATCTTTGACTGGATTATTTTTAATCACGTTCCGGAATTGCTGACATTGTTAGGAATTGTTTTAGTCAGCGCAGGGGGAATTCTTGCACTAAGATTACATGAGAAGGATAACGAACGGCTGAAGCATTCCGTACACGGCTGAGACAGAAATGATTTTGAACTATGATGATCATGTGAGTAAATTCTATGAGCGGGTTAGCTTAACATATCTGAAATAAAATCATTAGTAATTTGAATTTATTATTTATTATTAGTAATTAGTACTTAGAGACTTCTGAAAAAACTAATTAAGTATGTTGCTCCTGTCTGACAACATGAATACCACAGAGACGCAGAGAACACAGAGCTTCACAGGGAAATCTTAAGTGAATGTATTTTTAAATTTTTTTATAATTGAAAAATGATGAATATTTAAATGCTTAATAACCTCAGATAGAAAAAAAATCTCTGTGTAACTCTGTCTGTGTTGAAATGTTTTAAGAACACTCAGCTTTCGGGGTGACCATTGTTTTTTCAAAAGTCTCTAATTATTTGTAATTTGTAATTCACAATTCAATGAATATTCCGGGCGGTAACATAACTTTTCTTTTCACTGACATCGAAGGCAGTACTAAGCTTTCTCAGGATTATCCTGAAACGATTCAGTCAGCTTTGGATAAGCATCATTCAGTACTAAGAAATGCTGTTGAATCAAAGAACGGTTTTATTTTTGAGATAGTTGGAGATGCTTTCTGCTGTGCATTTGAAAAAGCCGAAGATGCAGTCAATGCGGCGGTTGAAGCCCAGTTGGATCTTGCGAATGAAAAATGGAATGCCGCTGTCATAAAAGTCAGAATAGGAATTCACTCGGGAAGTGCTGAATGGAATGGTACAGATTATATGGGTTATATTACTCTTGCACGGGCTGCACGCGTAATGTCAGCAGCTTTTGGTGAACAAATAATAATCTCAAACCCTACTTATGAATTAGTCAGGGACAAATTTGATGCTGTGAAAGAAAAAGATGTTACATTTCGTGATCTCGGAGAAAGAAGGCTAAAAGATGTAATTCAACCGATACGACTTTTTCAGATACTTTGTCCGGGTCTTCGTGAAGATTTTCCTCCTTTAAAGACACTTGATGCAAGACCGAACAATCTTCCCATACAGCTGACAAGCTTTATCGGACGTGACGATGTAATGCTTAGGGTAAAAAAATTATTCGGACAAACTCATTTGTTAACGATCCTTGGAGCCGGAGGAGCCGGTAAGACGCGTCTTGCGATGCAGACAGCAGCTGATGTGATCGATGATTTTGCCAACGGAGTATTTATTGCCGAGCTCGCATCTGTTTCTGATCCTTCATTCATTTTGCAGACTTTAATGAGTTCACTCGGGATAAAGGAAGAAACCGGAAAATCCCTGGAGGAAACATTGACGGGATATCTTAAGGATAAAGAAATACTCATAATACTGGACAACTGCGAGCATCTTATAAATGAATGCTCGGGTTTAGCTGAAAAGCTGATAAGAAACTGCCCTTCACTGAAAATCATAGCAACTAGCCGTGAAGCTTTGAATTGTGTCGGAGAGCAGACTTATATACTCCCCTCTCTTTCCATTCCGGATGCCTCCGTAAATAACACTGCGGAGAAGATCACAAACTATGAATCGGTCCGGTTATTCATAGAAAGAGCATTATCGGTTAATCAGAACTTTCGCGTGAATAATAAGAATGCCACTGCTCTTGCAGAGATATGCCGCCGGCTTGACGGAATACCGCTGGCGATTGAGCTTGCAGCGGCGAGGATAAGAGTTTTGTCAGTAGAAAAAATTAATGAACGCTTAGATGACAGGTTCAATTTGCTTAGCGGGGGAAAACGGACTGCTCTTCCGAGACAGCAAACTCTGAGAGCATTGATAGACTGGAGCTATGATCTGCTTACTGAGGAAGAAAAAGTACTTTGGAGAAGATTGTCAGTATTTTCGGGAGGATGGACACTGGAAGCAGCTGAAGAAATTTGTTCTGATGATAATTTTAAAAAAGGAGAAATACTCGATTTGCTCAGCCAGCTTGCGGACAAGTCCATAATAATCTTTGATGAAGAAAATAACAGATACAGAATACTTGAAACACTAAAACAATATGGAGAAGACAAACTAAACAAAACTCAGGAAGCGGACTTGATATCATCAAGATACTTACAATTTTATCTGATGTTTTCAGAAAACGCATATGGAAATTTTATAGGACCCGATTCGGATAACTGGCTTGACCTTGTTGAAACTGAAATGGATAATCTCAGATCAGCTCAGAACCGGGCAATTGCTGTAAAAGATATTGAATATTGTTTAAAATTGTCAGATTATCTCAGCAGGTTCTGGCTGTTAAGAGGACTTTTACAGGAAGGATTAAAGAACGCAACAAAAATATTAAACATGGTTTCAACAAACAATTATCCGGTATTGCGTGCAAAATTATTATTTGATGCCGGAGTAATTGCTCAGGATATGTCATATTTTGAAGACGCTAAAAAATATTTAACGGAAAGTCTTGAAATTTTTAAAAAACAGAATGATTATACTTTTTTAGCAAGGGTAACATCCATGTTAGGACTGGTGATGATAAATACACTGGAATACCAAAAAGGAGAGGCGCTTTGTATTGAAGCTAAAGCATTATATGAAAAAACCGGAAATAAATCAGGGGAGACTAATTCATTGATTTATCTGAGTTATATTCACATAGATAAGGGAGATTTCTTAAAAGCCGGGAAAATATTAAATGAAGCCTTGAACCAGAGGAAAGATTTAGTGGCAGACAGGAATCTAATCTATTCAAGAATTCGTCTTGCAACAATTGAAACAAAACTGGGTAATCTTACATTAGCTGCCGATTTTTTAAATTCCGCAAAATCAATGCTGGAGAAGACAGGTGATAAACAATTAATGTATGATCTCTGCCTTGGGTATTACGACTTGTATCATTCACAGGGTGATATTAAAAATGCAGAAGACATGCTGGCAAATGCAAGAAGTGCGATAAGGGATTCGGGTGATGACAGAAAGGAAATTTCAATTGATTTTTTATATGGTCATTTGCTCTTTGACAAAGAAAATTATGAAGAAGCTTATAAAATTCAAAATGACAATCTGTCTTTACTGGATAAAAATGAACTTTCAACAGACGTGCTGGATATGAGGTATGCAGGAGAAGTATTCATTCACAGGGGAGATCTTAATAAAGCAAAAGAGACATTTAAAACATGTTTGTCGGTAATAAAAAAAACTCAGGCTAAATACTGGCTGGTACAGTGCCTGGAGTCACTGAGTTTACTGGCTTATAACGAAAAAAAATATGAACGCTCTTCTATACTGATAAACTATGCAGCAATAATGCGGAAAATATATAATTATTATGTTTGCAACTGTGAGAGAAAAAGATTTGAGAAGTTATTCGAACAGTTAAATGAAGATTTTCAGAATAAACTCGTGTCAGAATTAAATGAAATTGATCTGAATAAATTTATTGAATACGCAGAAAGTGATTTGTAACAATTTTTCGGTATAACATATTCTCTCACAGATGTCACAGTTTTAAGAGAATTAATTTATGACAGTGTTAACGGTCCAAACAACAGAACTTTTATTAACTTTAATTAGATTATTCTTTAAGTAAAATAGTTTATCAAATCTGTGCGAATCCGGGAAATCCGGAGAGCAAAACAAAATGATCTGTAAAAATCATTTCAGCAATAACATCTTCTTTGTCTCTTTATAATTTCCTGCTTCAATTGTATAATAGTATATTCCGCTTGCATAATTAACCGCATCCCATTCAGTCTCATACGAACCTGAACTCATTTCCTGATTCACAAGAGTTGCGATCATTCTCCCTGAAATGTCATGAATAATTAATTTTGTCTCTACCGGATTATTACTGAAAGGAATGTCAAATGATATTTTAGTAACCGGATTGAAAGGATTTGGATAGTTTTGATATAATTTAAAATATTCAGGTATGTTTGAACTACTTATAATATTGGTAATAATAGTATTTACAGTATCGGATGGAGGAGAATTCCCTGCAGCGTTTTTTGCAAATACCCTGTAATAATAAGCTGTCCCGGAAATAAGTCCCGAATCCTGCCATTGTGTTATGTTAGCTGCAACTGAACCTTTGATTATCCAGTTTGTGTCAATGTCATTTTTACTTTGTATACTAAAACCTGTTTCATTTGGAGAATTATCCGTCCAGTTTAAACGGATCTTACCATTACCTAACGGAGTCAGCGTTAAATTTGAAGGTGCATTCGGAGTCTGACTGTATTTAATTGTAATGTAATCGTTATTTGAAGAGCCGGCAACATAAATATTTGTCATTCGATCGATGGTTGCCGAAGGAATTTTGATGAAAGTGCCTGTCAGATTATAACTTGTCTCCCAGAGAAGGTTACCCGAGGAAGACAACTTTATGGTTGTATAACTAACTGTTACCCTTCCCTGTTCAGTTACTCCTGAAACATATATGCCACCACTGCTGTCAAGCAATGCAACATAAGCTCTGTTATTTGGACTTGAACCTCCGTCATAGATTGACACCCATAGTTCAGTTCCGGACGGATCATAACAGACAGTTGCAAAATCATCCGCTGTCCCGATATTTTTGCTGTACCCTGAAACACAGATATTACCTTCACTGTTTATCACCATGCATGTTGCAACATCATTATCATTGGCAGTTCCGTTATATTTTCTTACCCATTCCTGAATGCCGGCTGAATTATATTTGACAGTAGCGAAATCACTGGATGACAAACTGTCACTTGCTCCGGTAACATAAACATTGCCTGAATTGTCAGCAACAATATCTGAGGCAATGTCATTTCCCGGAGACTGCGGATGAGGATTGTAGATCTGTACCCAGGCCGAATCACCGGAACTTACATTGTATTTTAATGTGACATAGTTAAAATCAGAAACATCCGAATCTTTTGTTATTCCAGTCGCATATACATATCCGGAACGGTCCAATGCAATTGCCTTGGCAAAAGCCTGATACTGACCTTTGTATTTATTCACCCACTTCAAGACTCCCTGCGAATTATACTTCAGGATTATCATGTATACATTGATATCTATACTTACATCATGTGAATTACCAAGAACATATACATTGCCTGAATCATCTGTTATGTTATCTATTGCTTCATCATAACGCTGGTATCCGTCATAGGTATTACCCCATATTGAATTTGTATCTTCAGATGAATATTTAATTGTTAAAAGATCAAAATCTACTGAGCTTTTTTGTGTAAACCCTGCAACAAAAACATTTCCTGATCTGTCTACTGCAACCGCATTTCCCGCATCCCAGGAATTCGGATAGATTCCGTTATATGTTCTGACCTGCTGATACACTCCGGAAGGGCTGTACTGCACTGTAGCAACGTCTCTGCTGTTTCCGGTACTATGAGTATTTACACTCTGTCCGGTGACATACACAAACCCGGAATTGTTAATTGCTATTCCCCGGGCTTCGTCTTCCATGTTTGCTGTCCCGTTGTACGGAACAGCCCATTCAAGACGGACCTGTGAAAAGACATTGAGATGTGATAGCAAGAATATTAAAAAGATTAAACCGGATGCAGTAACAAATTTTTTCAAAATATTTTTTTAAATTTAAGTCCTTTAACTAACGGTGATTATAATAACTATTTATTACATATGAAAGATAGATTTTGAATCTTCCGGCTTTAAGCTCAATGCCGTCCAAAACATTTTAACAAATACATTTACTGAGTAAAATTTATAACTGCCATAAATACAAAAAGACACAGGAAAAAATTATTCCGGTGTCTTTTGGATTTTTCATAATAATTAAATTCTAAATATTTACCTGTACATAAATGACAGCGGACCTTTCGGATCAATCATATTTGTCATGTCACTGAGCGGAATGGAAACTGTCTGAATTCCCATTACATAAGGCATTACCTGATACACATTAAATATTATATCGAGACTGTCATTTTTCACAGTCCATTCGCTGAAGTTTTTTGCATCAGCTGACGCTCCGCTCAAAATCATGTCATTAATATTACCGTAGCCCTCTTTTAATGCTTTGTCAGTAAGCTGTTTTATGCAAACTGCCGAAATGTAATTAAGATATTCTGCATTACTTAAAAATAAATTTGATAACTCTAACTGCCCTGTGCTGATTATGCTGTAATTGAAAGTTGTAACTGTCGTAAGCGGGTGCGCCATCCCGGCAATATTGCAGAATGTGTTAAGTTCGGCAGACAGTAATGATTCATTTGAAACCCAACCGTTACTTGTGATTTCGAGCTTACTCCCCATTCCATTCACGATCTTCTTCGGCATTTCGGAAACCTGTTTAATAAAATCCTTAATTATTCCATCTACAGTTGTATCTAAAGAATTATTAATATCCGATGCGACACCTCTGACACCCATCAGCGCATCCGGTCCAAAATCAACCTGCGGATATGTAGCGCTGATAGTGTAATCCATATCCGGATTGCTGCCGGAAATTGTTTTATAAGTTACATTAATTGTTTGCGCACCGGATTTTGCAAAGGCAAAACAAAGAATAAAAATACAAATGAATACTTTCATTTTGTTATAAATAATATTTTATCACTGAAACTATTTTATCAATGTCATCTTCTTTGTCGTAACAAAATTACCTTTATCGCTTTCGGCGATCACTTTATAAAAATAAATTCCGCTTGCAAGACCGGTTCCGTATTCGTTTGCTGAAAAAGTCACATTGTATGATCCTGCTGAATAAAATCCTTTCACAATTGTAGCGATCTCTTTTCCCGAAATGTCCATTATTTTCAGAGTTACATTGCTGTTATAAGGGAGATCAAAATTAATTTTTGTAGAAGGATTGAACGGATTTGGAAAATTCTGTGAAAGCGCATAGTCACCCGGGATTCCTGTTTCGTTGTTCTGAACTCCAACTTGATTCGACAGCGTGAAGTTTGCATTTGAAATATCAAAGAATATGTTTCCGACTGATTCTACGCTTATTCTTGCAGTTGAATTGTTTATGCTCGGAAGAGTAACAGACTGAGAGCCGTCATTTGGAGTACTCGCAATAAGTGTTGTGTTAAAAGTATTTCCTCCGTCTGTAGAAAGTTTTATGCTTACGTTAGCGCAGTTCACCGGAGCTGCTGTCGTATTTGCTACATTCCATGTGACTGTCTGGGGTACGTTTGTATTCCATGTAACATTTGTGTTTGGTACAGTGACTAAGAAAGGTCCTGATGAAGCATCTGCTGTAAATGCAACCTGATCGTAGTCTACGCCGCCTGAGTTATCTCTTACCGTTAATCTGAAGGTAAGATTTCTCGAGTATGTCGGTAAAAGTTCACCATACAGTGAAGTGTTGTTGATAAGATTGCTGACCCTTGGAACTACCCTGGTACCGGTAACCACAGGATTTAATGATCTTATTATAGGCGCATCTCCGGACGGACTGTTTGGTGATCCGGCGGGTCCCAGATCCATTTCTTCCCAGCAGTAGGTCAGTGTATTCGGAGTTTCATCCGTAGCTGAACCGGTCAACTGGAACGGTGTGCTTATCGGAATTGCAAAGCCGCCAACCGGTACGGTTATTACCGGAGGCAAATTTCCCGTATTTGTAATTACCGGGCAGCTGTTACCTGCAGCTATCTGTGTATAAATAACCATTTCAGTAAAATTACCGGAGTGAAAATATGCATCGCTGTTATTTTGAAGATCATCACTGCCGCAGAGTCCTGCATATCCCATAATTGTGCTTGCGCTTCCCGGCTCCCATGCAGTACCTGCATTTCTGTTTCCGCCTCCGCATCCACCCATTACGCTGTTAAAAGAATGATTTCCACTATACTGATGACCCATTTCGTGAGCAACGTAATCAATATAAAAGGGATCGCCGACAGGATTTGGCAACCCTGTTACACCTCTTGCCTTCACGCCATTCTGGCATATGCATCCAAGATAAGCAACTCCGCCTCCGCCTGTGCTGTACACATGTCCCATGTCATAGTTTGCTGCACCTATTACATTGTCGATATTCGATTGATTTTGCCCCAGCATAGCGAAGCCATCGTTATTTGAATACGGATCGGTTGCTCCGTTTGTATACACTATCAAATCATTATTTGCAATTAATACCATTCTCACAGACATTTCACGTTCGTAGACACCGTTTATTCTGTTCATGGATGTAACAATGGCATCCATTGCCCCTGCAACTGTTCCTCCGAAGCGAGCTGTATACTCGCCTGTTGCAGCCAGTGCAAGCCTGTATGACCTAAGCTGAGGTCCTGAAGAGAAGAATCCTCTCATAAGATTTTTTTCTTTTGATTCATTAGTAACATTTTCTTCTACATGGCACTCAAGGATTTGATCGGTAACAAAGTCTTTTTTGAAATAGGAAATATAAATTTCCTTTTCTTCACTGCTGTAAGGATCTATAAAATAGCTTCCGTTTGGAGATAAAACCATTGCGTGAAATCCTGTTAGTGTTATGTCAATTTTTCCAAATGCATAAGGATCGTCTATGCCTTTGACGGTATAGGTTTTAAACTCAGGAAATTTAGCCGAAAGTCCGGGTTCCATCATTGAGTATTCGGTTACATTGAATCTTGTTGTGCCGCCGTTTGGCAGCGGAAGCTCAATTACTAAAGGAGAATTAACCGCTCTGTCCGTAAATTCAAACGGTGCGGCTGATAATGAAGATTTCAGATCCGTTAAGTTTGCCTTAACAGTTCTGTATAATTGCGGAATGATTCTTCTTTCACCTTTAACAACAAAAGAGCCTTCGGCTGCATCAGTCCAGACCGCGGAATTATTATCTGCATAAACATTACTGCCGGATTTTCCTGCGAGATTATTTGATATAAATACTGATACTGTAAATATCAAAACGGCAAGAAATGTAATTTTTAAAATGGTTTTCATTTCAGTTTATTTAAATTTTTAAATTATTTTGTTTTTATTATTGGATTAAATGGAAATTAAACGGGGTTATTTTATAATAACAGATTCTGCAGCTTGAGGCTCCAATTATTAAATCTTCTTTGTAAGATCGTTAATTAGTTGAAGGGACAACAATTCTGATACAATAAAGATTCTTAAACCTGATTTTCATTTAGACAAATATAGTATTTTCATTTTCTTAAAACTATAAAGTATTGAAGACCAGTAAATTTTTTTGTAAAAATTTTACTTTGTAAGCTTTTTAAACTCCCTGAGGAACCGGTTATGAGATGTGTAATGAATTGTATTAAAGCCGAGTGCTTTTGCTGCAAGAATATTATTCTTCAGGTCATCAACAAATAAACTTTCATCGGGATTGATTCTGAATTTGTCTATTGTATGCTTGAATATCTTTTTATCCGGTTTTACACTTTTTGCTTTATAGGACAGAACCCTTTTTTTGATGTTTCTGACGTAAGGAAAATTATTATTTATGAAATTAATGTGTGAAGAATCAACATTGGACAGCATATAAAGTCTGTAGGAAGAATCAAGCAGCTTGTTTTCCAGAAAATTTTTCATTGCGGTATTTTCCAAAATATGTCGCAGTACAAGTAATAAAAATCCGAATATCCGATTCTTAAGTTAAATTTCTTCTTGAGGATCTTAAACGCCTGCTTGATATTCAGCTTACCGGAGCCGATCTTAATATCGAATTTATTATCCACAAAATATTTTTTCAGCTTCCCTGCATTGACTTTCTTTTCCAGCTTGGCAACTCCGTCATAAAAATAACAGTAGTCGAAATATACAAGTGTATTTCCTAAATCTAAAATGATATTTTTAATTTTGGAAGAAGGCACTAAAGGTATTTGGTTTCAAGAACGTTTAAGTTATCGTCAAGAATATATTCTTTTGGATTCCCCGTTGGAATTTCAGTCTGAAGTATTTGCTCCGGAGTCAATTTTTCAAGATACATAATCAATGCTCGAAGACTGTTGCCGTGAGCAGAGATCAGAACATCTTTTCCTTTTCTCAGCTCGGGTTCGATTTTCGATTTATAATAAGGAAGAACCCTGTCAGCTGTATCTTTAAGGCTCTCACCGTTAGGAGGAGGTGTATCATAGCTTCTTCGCCATATTTTTACCTGTTCATCTCCGAACTTTTTCCTGCATTCATCTTTATTTAAACCCTGCAGGTCACCGTACATTCTTTCATTTAAAGCAACATCTTTCTCAACCGGAATATCTTTTTGATCAATCTCATCCAGTATTATATCTAAGGTTCTCTGAGCTCTTATAAGATCTGAAGTAAATGCTCTGTCAAATTTGAATCCTTTCAGCTTCTCACCGGCTTTCTCAGCTTCTGCTATTCCGGCGGGTGAAAGATCTATATTCACCCATCCTGTAAAACGGTTTTCAAGATTCCACTGTGACTGACCGTGTCGGACAATAACTAACTTAGGCATGTAAAATTTATTTTTTAAGTTAAAAACTTTGCAAAGTTAGTTTAAATTTTTTTTTCTTACAATTAAATATTAAGTATTTAAAGAGGTGATCTAATGTCGTCAGATATGTTCAATAAAACCTGAACGAAATATAAATGTCTAAGATTTGGCAACCTTCCATTTAATCGAACATCCCATCGACGGTATCTGCTCAAAATCAATTTCTTTACCTTCGAGCAAAAGTCCGACTGCATGTTCCAGATCCTTTGACATGATTTTGTTTTCATCTTTCCAGCTGTCATCGAGTCGTCCGCGGTATCTTAATTTTCTTTCTATGTCATAAACATAAATATCGGGCGTGCATACCGCATCATATTTTCTCGCAACTTCCTGTGTTTCATCAATCAGATAGGGGAAATTCATTTTGTATTTTTCGGCGAAGAGTTTCATGTTGTCAAATGAATCTTCAGGATATGATTCAGCATCGTTTGGATTGATACCTATAAGCTGAACTTTCTTATCTCTGTATTTTTTCTGAAACGATACAAGTCTGTCCATGACTGCTTTTACATATGGGCAGTGATTGCATTTAAAAATTATTATAAGGATGTCTTTGTCTTTAAAGTCTGCAGGAGAGTATAGTTTTCCGTCAATACCTTTCAGTGAAAAATCAATTATCTTAATTCCTGTATTATCCGGATTGCTGAATGCGGGCATGTAATATAAATTATGTCGTTAGGATATTCTGAGTAGCTCAGATCAAATCATCATTCCGTACTTCTTCGTCTTCATCATCATCTTCCATCTCAGGATGGTAGTCTTCATATACAAATGTGATATGTTTCTTTTTATCATCTTCTACAAATTCTTTAAATATCTCTTCGGTAATGAATCTGTATTTTTCCCTGTCGTCATATTCACCGTGAGAGTGAACAATAATATTACAGGTATCCAGCGCAACTATTAATCTCCTCAGTTCATCTTTTAACTTTTTCGGATCCAGCTTATTCAGCTCAGTAAATTTGGGCTTACCTATTTTTTTATAAACGCTGATCATCTTTCCTTTTAAATGTCCCTTTTTGAACTCTTCAACGTTATGGATGAATTCCTCATCATCTTCTTCATCTAGATCTCCCAGCATTTCCTCTTCAAGCATCTCCTCTATTTCGCGCTCATCTTTCGGGATTCGCTCCTCACCTGAGTCTTCAGAAGATTTCTTTTTTACTTTCTTTTCGGAATTAATTTTGGTTTTCTTGCTTATCATTTTATCTTATTAATTAATACGCTTATCGTAAAATTTTTCGTCGTTAAATAGTTAATTTAGTTTCTTACAAATTACAATAATAATTTAAAAATTCAATTATATTTTTTTTATAAATTAAAGAAAGTTTTATTCTAAATATTTTAAAATTTCAAGAGCAATAGTAAGGCTGACCTCATTTAATATACATAAAATAAACAAAAATAAACGGAGTAACAAAAATTAAACTGTCAAACCTGTCCAGTATCCCGCCGTGCCCGGGAATAATTTCAGAGGAATCCTTTACGTCACAATACCTCTTCAGCAGTGATTCAAACAGATCCCCGATCTGTGAAAATATTCCGGTAATTGATCCCGCGACAACCGCATCCTGTAAATTTATTTTATCAGGAAAAATAAAATGCACGAGTAAAGAAATTATTACCGTAAAGATAAATCCTGCGGCAGAACCCTCCCATGTTTTCTTCGGACTGATGACCGAAAGCTGATGCCTTCCAAATACCCTGCCGCCAAAGTACGCAGCAGTGTCACAGGTCCAGATCAGAATAAAAATGTAAATGACTATATTATAGTCTGATAATTTGATAAGTGCATTCAGTAATACAAAAGGAAACGTTATATATATGATTCCAAAGATAAGTATCACCGGATTTAACGGATTTTTCTGTTTACGGAAAATTTCTAAGCCGGTGATCACTGAAGTAGTCATAAAAATAATCAATATTAAATACTCCCAGTCAAAGTATAATAATATTATTATTGCTGCGGAAACTATTAATCCAAAATATTTTAAAGGAGATAAATCCTTTTTTCCGAACATCGAACAAAACTCCCAAAGCGCAAGCGAGGAAACAATGACCGAAAATATCAGGAAATAAACTCCGCCGAAATATGATGCTGCAAGTATCAATGGTATTCCGATCATTCCAGCAAGAATCCTTTTTACTAAATTACTCATTTTCAACCGGGAGAGATTAATAAAAGAATCCTTTATGACAGAATATTTTTTATCAGATAAATTATCGCAATGAATATTCCAAGCGATAAAATTCCCAATACCGCAAACTGAATTTGCTCCTCAGGAGTCATTGATATATTGTCCGTACCAACTGCATCAGTGCCGTAAATATATACTGCGAGTGCTGAAATGAAATTATTAATGAAATGACATACCACAGCAGTGTAAATACTGCCGCTGTGATACACTATGAATGTTAAAAATATTCCCAGTACTGTCAGCGGAATAAGATTGAAAGGATGGAAATGAAATAATGCAAATAATAATCCTGTAAAAAAAATTGATTTGGAAGCAGGGATTATCTTTTCAAAATTTTTAAATACAAGACCTCTGAACAAAAACTCCTCGCAAATAGCCGGCGTAACTGCAATCACAATCAGTATTGTCAAAAATTCCGGAAACGAATTCGCGGCTACAAGTTTTTCTGTAGTAGATTCAAGTGTATCAAAAATATCCTTCAACTGAGTCAATACCTCTTTTCCAAATGGCAGATTAAAAATAAGTTCATTCTGATAATACAGAAATGCCTGCAGAAAGGGCTGAATGACAAGTATTCCTATGATTGCAAAAAGAAAAACAGAAGCCTTTGGTTTTTTTAAACGGAACGTTTCCTTAATGTTATTATCCTGAAGCATTACAAGCACTATCGAAGGAAAAAGAATGAACATAAACTGCGCAAAAGTAAGTATTAACCTTGTCAGGTTTACATTATCCGGATTGATGTCCGTCTCAGCGCCAAGCGCCATGTAAGTAATCCCGCCGCCGACTATCTGAAAAAGAAAAAATACAACAGATAATGAAATAAAAATAAAAACCAGCGGTGGAGTATTGGCAAGCGGTCCTTTTTTATGTACCGGATCGGTGCTTCCTGAAATATTGAAATTATTATTATCCAAAATTTATTTATGTATGAATGTTTTGCAATATCATTATTTTTTAGCTGTGATGAAAATGAATTATTTTGAACTGTTTATCAATTTTCTGTACACGTAAAAACTTTTTTAGAACGCTGATAGCGCTGATTTAACGGAAATCGCAGACTTTTCTAAAAAATTTAATTGATAAAATTTGAATTCTCAGCCTATATAAATGAGTATTGTTACCTCATTTTAGCAAATAATAAAATCTTTATTTATCAAGCATGATCCTTGTGATTCGCGTTCTGTTTTTGTCGTGTGCGAAGATTAAAGTCAATTAAAGTCCTTTGTACATGAGAAATATAGAACGCGGATAACGCGGATTGAGCTGAAAAAGAACGGATTTTTATTTGTTTTAAAAATATTCAATTGAATCTAACTTATTATTGTTATTTTTGAGATTATGATTTTTTAATTTCTCATAAACTATCAGCGAATATCGGCAAAATCAGTGTCATCCGTGTTCAAAAAAAATCATCGTGAACAAAGATTAAAGTCATAGTTCAAATTCAATCATTTCATCATACATTTAAAATATTTATTTTATGATTAAATGAGTCAATTAGAATCTACACAATCAGGTGAACAGGAATCAGAGCATTATTCAGAGTTCGAGAATCCAAATACAGACAGCAAACAGGGAGTCTTGATAAACATTGTTCTCTTCATCCTTACTTTTTTCACTACTACCATTGCCGGTGTCGCATGGGCAAATAAAGATCCTTACCAGCTTAATAATTTTTCCTACGGCATCACCTATTCTGTTTTAATTTTACTTGTTATTTCCACACACGAGTTCGGACATTACTTCGCCGCGAGAGTTCATAAAGTTCCGTGACACTTCCTTATTATATTCCGTTTCCGTTTATTTTTTTGAATCCTTTCGGGACAATGGGTGCTGTGATCAGGATGAAAGCGAGATATTACAGCCGCAAGGCGCTGCTCGATATCGGAGCTGCCGGACCTATTGCAGGCTGGATAACTTCCATTGTAATTTTACTAATAGGTTTCATTACTCTTCCCTCAATAAATTTTCTTTATGACATTCATCCGGAATACAGATCATCCGGTATACCCTTAAGCGGATTTACTTTCGGTTACAATATTGTATTCATGGTCTTCGAAAAGATCTTTGCATCATCTCCTGATGTTTTTATGCCGCCGATGAATGAAATTTATCATTACCCATTTCTTTGCGTCGGATGGTTCGGACTTCTGATCACATCCCTGAACATGCTTCCGATCGGTCAGCTTGACGGCGGTCACATTTCTTACGCTATGTTCGGCGATAAGCATAAATATGTAGCTTATTTTATTTTTGCTTTGCTGCTGATCTTTGGCTTAATAGGTCTGCTTCCTTTGATCGGAGTGAACAATGACTCCGGCTCCATCAACTGGCTGATCTGGGCTCTCTTGATTTTTTTTGTAATAAAGATCAAACATCCTCCGACTTATCACGAAAGTGAAGAGCCTTTAGATTCAAAAAGAATGCTCATTGGCTGGTTCACCTTTTTTATTTTCATCGTATCCTTTTGCCCAGTTCCGGTTTTTGAAGCTTAAAAAATTTGATTTTGAAAAACAGATCAGCTCTCGGAATAATTTTTCTAACTGTATTCATTGATTTGCTTGGATTCGGAATCGTTATCCCGCTGCTGCCTTCATTTTCAGTAAGTGAACTCGGGATGAGTGATTTCATGATCGGTTTTACAGTCGGTGTTTTTTCCCTGATGCAGTTTCTTTTTTCACCTGTATGGGGAGCGCTATCTGACAGATACGGCCGAAAGCCTATTCTTATAATGAGTCTTACAGGAAGCGCTATATCTTTCTTCCTACTTGCACTTGTATTTTCGGGTATAATAAAATCTGTTTTGCTCCTTGTACTTTCACGTGCTTTTGCAGGTGTCTTTGCAGCAAATATTTCCGCCGCTCTTGCTGCAATATCCGACGTAACCAAACCCGAGGAAAGAACAAAAGGCATAGGACTTATCAGTGTAGCTTTTTCACTGGGATTTGTTTTTGGTCCGGCTATCGGTGGTGTGCTTTCTGAAAGTTTCGGTTATGGTTTTCCGGTTTTTGTTGCTGCCGGCTTGTCTTTATTAGATACAATGCTTTGTATTTTTATTTTCAGGGAATCACTGCCAAAGGAAATTCAGATCAGGAACCGTGAAACAAAATTTAAAATACGCGTACTGGATCTGAAATTGATTTCAGATGTAATTAAAGATAAGACTATTGGTAAATTTGTTATAATATTTTTCGTGTCCGTCTTCGCTTTTTCCAATATTTTCGGAACCATGCAGCTCTTTGCCGAAAGAAAGGATGGTCTTAATCTTAATCAGGCGGAGATCGGATACCTGTTTTCCTTCCTGGGAATTTGCGGTGCTCTGGTTCAGCTGGTTTTTCTGAAGTTGTTTAAGAAATTTTTTACAGAAGAAATGATATTAATTGTCGGATGCCTTATTGCTGCTGCAGGACTTTACTTTATTGGTTATTCAACTACCGTGGTAATGCTGCTTACATTTCTTTTTGTTCTTAGTCTTGGCAATGGTATGGGCAACACTGTTTCACAAAGTCTTCTCTCACAAAATGTAAGCCCCGACCGGCAGGGAACTATTCTCGGGATCAATCAGTCTCTCGGGTCCTTCGCCAGATTCCTCGGACCGACGTGGGGAGGGTTTGTTTATCAGTATCTTGGTTACAAATCGCCGTTCATTACAGGCGGGATAGTTATGGTGCTGATTACAATCTATAGTTATAAAGTGCTTAGAAAAGTTCGTTGAGTGTTGGGTGGGGGGGGTATGTTCGTTAGTTCGTTATACTTATTCGTACATTAAGTTTAGATTTGTTTCCTAACAAATTAACAGACTTAACAACATACTCTACACACTCTACACACTCCACACACTCTAAACACTCCACACACTCTAAACACTCCACACACTCAAGCACTCCATACTCTAAAGACGAATTCCGATCACTCCGAACATTCTTCCTGATCTGTCTCTGTCTCTTCTGTATGAATGAAGCAAATCTTTTTCTTTAAATGTACAGAGTCCGGATACTTCAATATTTTCTTTTTTAACTCCGGCAGAAATAAGCTGCAGATAATTTTCTTTTTCAGGTCTAAATAATACTTTCCGTTTTTGAAATACCTTACTTCATCATTAAATAAAATTCCAACTTCTTCGCCGACCTCATAATTTTCCTGCGATATCCCCGGTCCTATAAAAGCTGTTATTCCGGAAACATCAATATCAAAATTTCTTATAAGCTCTTCAATAGTAAGAGTTAGTATTTTTCCGTGTGTGCCTTTCCAGCCCGAATGGATCCCGGCAACTATTTTTTTCTTTGGTTCATATAAAAAAACCGGTATGCAGTCAGCAACACTAACTGCAAGAAAGTTATTTTTTTTATCTGTGTAAATTGCATCACAGCCGTCAAAATGCTGAGGTTCTTTGAATGATTTATTATTGTTGAATGAATCTGTTTTTGAAAAGTTACCTGATCTTCCTTTATCCCTAATTGTTCAAAAAAGATTTTGCGATTACGTTTTACACTTTCCGGATCATCACCGACGGTGAAACTTAAATTTAATCCGTACGGATCAGGTGATTCGCCGCCTGTCTTTGTGCTGAATCCAAATACAAGTTCAGGAAATTTTTTGAAAAGAGATGATTGTATTATTTTTGTTGTCAAAATTTTCGTACAAGATATTCTACTTCCGTTTTATATTCAATCAAGATTTCATTGTTGATTGTCTTTTCTGCACGTCAAAAAATGAAAGCGGTTAACTCGGATCAAAAAGAAAAATAGCGGATTTTTTATTTTAATTTACAAAATTAATTTTAGTCCGATTACCTGATGTCCTTGCTAAGATTTGAATTTTTCATTCCGCACTTAGTCCAAACTCAGCCTGAACCCAAAATAAAACTCTCTGCCTTTTGTCGGTCCCCATATAAAAGATGTATCAAAGTATGGTCCGAACGGATCATCTGCGCTGATTATAGGAAAGTCCTGTTTGAAATCTAATATGTTTTCTATTCCCGCATACAATTCAAAGTAGTCAAAGAATTTATTGAACTGCAGGTTCACCATTGCGTAAGATTCTGACTGTTCAGGTCTTTGATAACGAAAAGGATTTGATGCAGTGGAAGGAATCTGCTGCACACCGAACCACTGAAGTCCCGAAGATATACTCCAGTATTCATTTGTATAAGAGAATGATGAGAAAAATCGGTGAGCTGAGTTGAACGGCTGCTGATAAAAAACTCCGTCTCTCTCATACTGAAGATCGATCATTTTATAGGCAAGTTTGACATCGAAGCCTCTGGTTAAATTTATGTTAGCTTCACTCTGAAACACATTTGAAAACGCCGTTCCGTTCAGGTTTGCAAAAATTACTTCCGAAGGATCTGTATCATAATCCGGAATGATTTTATTGCTGAATTCAGTCCTGTAAAAATCCAGATTCAGGCTCCCTGCAAAATTCCCAAAAGCAAAATAATACAAAACATCCGCGCCATAATTAAATATCTTTTCGGGATTTAACTCTTCAGCAATTATAATATTTCTTGAACTCGCAAGTAAATTAGAATTATCACTGAAAAGATTTACCGTCCTGAAACCTGTTCCAGCAGAGACCCTGAAAACGATCTCGTTCTCCGGCTGGTACCTTAACAATATCCTCGGAGTAAAAATCATCCCGTAGTCGTTGTGATAATCAAGCCTCACTCCGGTCATTAGCGTAGCTTTTTCGTCCAGGATGTTGATTGATTTTTCTGCGAAGATTCCCGGAATGGATTCCTTTTTTAAATAATTTCCGGAATAAGTTTTATAAGTCGTATCCGAATAAGAAATATTCTCATTTATATCTAAATATTTATAGCTTAGTCCTGTCTTTAACAGGAACTCACCGAAAACTTCGAATTCATAAAATCCCATTGCAACAAAATTATTCTGAACCGCATCATATTTAGTTATTCCGTAGAAAGAATTCTGATCATAATAATTTGCATTAAGATACAGTTTAATTCCCCGTGTCTCATCTATTGCTTTTGCATAACGGAAGTAACCGTCCAAAGAATTTATTTTTGCCGTCTGTCCGTAAATTAAATTACTTCCTTCACCGGTATTTATGTCATAACTATTCTGCCCCCCCGACCTTTCTTCATTCCAGTATCTGCCTGCTACATTGATCTCACTTCTGCTTTTTTCATTAACAAAATTCCATTTGTTAAAGAGTGTGTACCTTGTTATGAGAGGATTATCGAGAAAGCCGTCATTGTTTTCATCAACCCGGTTAGACTTCTGTGCTGAATGCAGTGTAAGGATCGTATTTATGTTTTTGTTCAGTTCATTTGTCATGTTCATGTTAACCTGCTTTTCAAGCATGCTGTTTACAAACCCGTTAAATAGAAAACCGTCAGTGTTATCGTAATTTTTTAAAAGAACATTCATAATGCCGCTTATTGATTCATAACCCTGAATCACGGAGTTAGAGCCTTTTGAAATGGTAATACGATCTATCATTGTTCCGGGAATGCTGCTCACTCCGTACTTTACATTCAAGCCGTTCATCATCGGCATGTTGTCAATAAGGATCTGTGTATAAACACCTTCGAGTCCGAGTATTTTCAGCTCCTTGCTGTCAGTGATAATGTCGGTAACAGCAACTTCAACCGAAGAATTTTTACCGAAACACCCGGACAGATCACAACAGGCGTCTTTTACTAATTCTTGTGAAGTAATAACTTCAGTCTTTGCAACATCATCGCTTATAAATGTAGAGCTTTGTTCATCTTCGACTTCGATTGTTTCAGTGCTTGCATCCTGAATTAAAACAATTTCAATAAAAGATATATCGGACACAGTAAGTGTATCTCTTTTATATCCTGTAATGGAAACAATGATCCTCCTGTCAGTTATTCCTTCAGCAGATATTTCAAATTTGCCTTTCTCATCAGTTGCTGTTCCCTTGCCTGTATTGATCCATTTCACAACAGCATCTTCAAGCGGCTCCTTTTTATTTTCATTTTCGCCTTTTACTACTCCGGTCAGATTTTGAGAAAACGAAGTACTGCTTGAAAGCAGAATGAGAATAAAGAATAATATTTTGCCGGATAAATTTGGCATAATTATTTATTATAATTTTTCAGATACGAATCCGGATCACTGCTGAATTTACTTTTACAGCCCTTCCCGCAGAAGTAATATTTCACGCCGTCATTTACGAATGACAGTTCTTTTTTAGCATCCCCTTCATCGCATACCGGACACCATAATGCGGCTGCTCCTATATATTTTTCCGGGTTTTTCTTAAATGATTTTTCACAGCCTTCGCAGCAGAATTTCACTTCACTATTGAGATACTTATACTTTACTCCCCCGCCTTCAATTAAATCTCCGTTTACAATACAGTACTCAGCTGAATCTGAAGCAGGTGAATTTAGTTTTGAAAAGGTGTTGTTGTTTGATGAAGAAATTATTACAAATATAAATATGGATAAATAAATTATTTTTTTCATGTTGTAATTATGATTGTTTAGTTTTTAAAAAAAATAGAAAGATTCATCATTAAGATGAATAAATTTTGTTATAGTAAGTGTTTAACAGATAGGATTAAATCCTTAGAATAGAAATGGAGTGACTTTCCGGTATGGTTCTTGCTGAAGATTTTTTTGCTATGTAGCTGCTTTTGTTCTTACAAAGAAAGTGAGGTTGTAAAACTGATGGTGATGATAAATTTGATTTAACATTTGAGCTTAATGATGATACGGCATGAACTTCATTATCAAATGCCTTACTGTATTCACAGCAATCCGGATTGTTAACGGATAAATGCATGCCTGAATAATCTGAACCTGATCTTTCAACGCAGCATTCTGTCTTGCAGCACTCTTCTGATTCACAATAACCTGAATAATCAAAATTTCCCGAAAAGAGAAATGCTATTAATACACTAATTACGATGATATTTTTTATACTACCTTTTTTCACAAGTTTAAAATACGATATATCAGTTTTAATTAAAAGGATTCTTTAAGGTCGTTTCTCCCACGGCTCTACGGTTCCAACTATGAATGTATCTCTCTCATTAATTACTGCATCCGTTACACCGTTACTGATTTCAGTATCTGTCAGCCATCGTGATGTTTCATCTTCAATTACAAATCCAAGAATTACCTTTCTGTAAATAATATTCTCATACTCTTCAATGTCCGTTTCAAATTTCTTATTTTGTCCGTCAGGCTGAACGTCTGCTGATCCGAGTATGTGATAATATTTTGTTTTTATATTCTGATTATTCAGTATACCTGCAATGACAAACGGTGCTTCGGGAGCCGTTGAATGAATCCAGCTTATTGCTGTTTCTACAGGACCGTAAACACTGATCGCATTTTGCAGTTTTTTGGCAAGCTTTTCGTAATCACTGTAATCAGTTTTGATCGGATTTATAAAACCGTGAATGCCTTTGGAAAAAATTAATTCCTCAAACTTATTCTGGTTTCTGCCAATTACCGAAACTGTATATCCGTGCTGAGTAAAATAGTGCGGAACACCTTTCAGCATTCCCGTCCCGCCTACTATTAAAGCATGTGGCATATCATATGGGTAAATTAAAAAAATACCACTTAGACACTTAGATCACTAAGTTTTTAAACAAATATTTCTTCTTAGTGTCCTGAGTGTATAAGTGGTAAATAAAACTATAATATATTTATCAACTCTTCTTCATCCATCACTAAAACTTCCCTCGCGTTCGAGCCGTTCTTCGGACCGACTATTCCTGCCTCTTCAAGCTGATCTACAATCCTTGCTGCTCTTGCGTAGCCAAGCTTTAATCTGCGTTGTAATGTAGAAGTAGAGCACTGCTGCAGCTTGAAAATTAATTTTGCTGCTTCTTCAAATAATTCGTCGCGGTCATCTGCATCACCGTAAACGGACATTTTCTTTTTTTCTATTATTGATGGTAAAAGATAAGGCTTTGTAAATCCCTGCTGAGCTTCAATGTACTCAGCAACTTTTTCACATTCCTCTGTTGTAATTAATGCATTCTGAATTCTAATCGGTTTCGAAGATGCTGCTGATAAGTAAAGCATGTCTCCGTTGCTAAGCAGCTGATCGGCACCGCCCATGTCAAGTATCGTTCTCGAATCTATCTTCGACGCGACCTGATAAGCAATTCTCACCGGAAAGTTTGCCTTGATAACACCGGTAATTACATCCACCGAAGGTCGCTGTGTTGCAACAATCAGATGAATTCCGACCGCTCTCGCCATCTGTGCAATACGGGCTATAGGTTCTTCGATCTCTCTCTTTGCTGTGATCATAAGATCCGCAAGCTCATCAATTATCACTACAATGAACGGCATTTTCTTATGGCGTATGACATCGTTATCCTTTAGCTTGCCTTCGGCATATTTCATATTGTAAGATTCGATATTTCTTACACCTGCATTTGCAAGCTTGTCATATCGCGTCTCCATCTCGCTCTCCACACTTTTTAATACTGAAACAGCATTCGACGGACTTGTTACAATGCTTTCATTGATGTCTGTGGACGTTGCAAGAAAGTGTTTTTTTAATTTTGAATACAGGCTAAGCTCGATCTTTTTAGGATCTATCATTACAAATTTCAGATCGGAAGGATGAAGCTTATACAGTAAACTTCCTATGATCGTATTTATGCCGACACTCTTGCCTGATCCGGTTGCACCTGCTATCAACAGATGCGGCATCTTCGCAAGATCATCTATGAAAACTTCCCCGTCAATTGTTTTTCCGAATGCAATAGGCAGACTTTTCTTGCTGTCATTGAATTTCTGAGATGTGAATAAACTTTTTATCCTTACAAGCTGAGCTTTTTTATTCGGAATTTCTACACCTACAGTTCCTTTCCCGGGTATTGGAATTATCATACGAATGCCTTTTGCTTTCATTGCCAATGCAATGTCATCCTGTAATGATTCTATTTTCGACAGTTTCACATCAGCTGCGGGAACGAGCTCATACAGAGTTACAACAGGTCCCGGGGTTGCAAATACCTTTTCAACTTCAATTCCGAATTTAAGAAGCTTCGCCTGAAGTAGTCTTCCGTTTTCGGTGAGCTCTTCATTTGGAATAACATCAAATTCCTCCTGTGTAGGCTCGATAAGTAAATCAACAGTAGGATACTTATATTTTTCAAGTTTCTCTTCTACAAAATCTTCTTCCCTGTTGCTTTGAAGCTTATCAACTTCATTGGAGTTTTCAGGATTAATATCAATTTCATCTGCATCTGTTTTTGAAATTGCATTACTTATTAATTCCGGTTCAAGCTTTATTTCCTTAAACTTTTTTTCCTTGATGAGGATTTTTGCCGGTTCATCCTGCTTAGGTCTGTTGATCTCTGTTTCTTTAATTAAATCTTCTTCGGTAAATACGGATGTTTCCTGTTGTTTCGAATATTTAGTTTTTAAAATTCTCTCACGCTCTTTCTTTAATGCTTCTTCGACTTCGATATCTTCAGGGCTTAAGTTATCCTGTTTTGAATTCTTTCTGAGTAATTTTTCTGATCCTTTTAAATCCTTTGCAGATGTAAGTTCCTCTTTTTCTTTATGAAAACTTTCTTTGACTTTTTCAGCAAAGAGTTTAAACCTAGCCATGGTCTTAATTATATTTCCGTCAACCAGCAGCATTGAAAGTAAGATCACTGAAATCCCAAAAAACAATGATGCGCCTACGCTTCCCAGTGTATGATAAAATACGGATGCAAAGAAATCACCTGTAGTGCCGCTGAGCTTTGAAGAAATGTTCTCTTTTCCTGAAAATATTTTTAATAAACCGGCTGAAGATGCAAGACAGATCATTATCAATATTGAATAGATGCTGAACTGAACTGTTTTACCCAATTGCTTTTTTCTGATAAGGGAAAGTCCGAAAGCAAGAAATATTATTGCAATTATTATTGAGAAGTATCCGAAGAAACCATTAATGAAAAAATTTGAAACATATGCGCCGGCTATACCTAGCCAGTTAAAAGTTACATAGACTGCTGAGTAGGCTTCTTTTCTGAAAATATCAATCATGCTTAATCTTTCCAGCGTCGCCTGGTCCTTTTCAGTATAAGAAATTATTGCGAGTCCGAGTAAGATTCCGAATACAAATATCAGAAAACCCAGTAATTGTTTTTTCAGATCAGTTGAAATATTGAAGTCTTCCTGAGTAGAAGGTCTTTTTCTTGGAATGGTTTTTGTTTTAGATTCTGTTTTGTTTAAGCGTGAAACTTTGCTTTTTTTCATTTTAAAAAATTATATTAGCAATTATGTTTCGCTTAGCTTTTCCTTCTTAACATCCTGATGTGTTTTGATTCCGATGTTTACTCTTTTCATTTTTGATTTCTGATCAGAGTCGCCTTCAAACTGTTCCTGAAATCTTATGACACCGTTGCGGAATATCGGTATGAAAGGATAAGAATCCAGCTTTGAGCTTACCTCAAGGTCTTTTTCAAATCCTATCTGTGTGAGATAGTTTCCGTGTTCTGATGTATGAAATAGTTTTAACAATTTATCCTGTGAAGGAACATTCACTGTCATTGCAAGATCATTACAAAGATTTAATGCGGCAATTTCCGAATCTCTCATTTCAAGATTTCTTCCGGCGCTTAATTTACTGATAAGCATACCCGCGCAGACCGCATCCTCCAGGCAAAAGTCATTTAACTTGCCGGAACATATTATTGTGAAGTCTTCATCTATGGCATTAACATAATTAACTACGGCTGAGATATTTAAAAAACTGCCGAGAATACAGATCTTTGCAAACTTGGATTTTATGATTGCCAGTGTTCCGTTAGTTGTGCTGAATATCAGTGATTTATCTTTTACGACTTCTGATGTATATTCCAAAGGCGAATTTCCAAGATTAAATCCTTCCACAATCCTTCCGTTTCTTTCACCGCAAAGCAATGAGTTTTTTGAACCCTTTGCAACCCGCACTGCCGTTGCAATATTCTCTGTTGGTATGATTTCCTTTGCACCGTTTGCCAGAGCAATCGTCATGGTAGTTGTAGCTCTTAATACATCGAGAATAATTACGTTCTTATCTTTTAAAATAAGATCATCATGTATAAACGATTGTGTTAGCAATACATCTATTCTTTTCATAAACTTTTGCTGTATTCCCTTTTAGATTTTACTATTAATGTTTTGTTTTTTCCGATCTACTTAACTTTTAACTTTTAACTTAGAAAAGGCGTCTTTGTCACTGTCGCCTTAACTCTTTTATCCCTTATTAAAATTTCTATCGCTGTTCCGTTTTTATTAAATCCGTTATCAATATAAGCCAGACCGATATTTTTATTTAACATAGGCGACATGCTCCCGCTTGTTACAACTCCGATCTTCTTATCACCGGAATAAACTTCCTGTCCGTGTCTTCCGACCATTCTGTCGTTCATTATGAAACCGACTAACTTGCGTCTGGAATTTTCCTTTGCTTTTAAAATAACTTCCTTACCATTGAATTCACCTTTATCCGGTTTTGTTATCCAGCCCAATCCCGCTTCAATGGTATTTGAATTTTCATCCATATCATTGCCGTATAACCTGAATGCATATTCAAGACGCAATGTGTCACGAGCTCCGAGACCTACAGGCTTAATATCAAATTCCTTTCCGGCTTCAAATATGGCATTCCATAGATCCTCTGACTTTTTTACATCTGATGATGAGTAAATTTCAAAACAGATCTTTTCCCCGGTATAGCCTGTATGGGATATTATCACATCCTGCCCGGCTACTTTCCCTTTTGCAAATTTATAATAGTCTATTTTAGATAAATCTATATCAGTCAGCTTCTGTAAGGCCGGTAAAGAGTTCTTTCCCTGAATCGCAAGCAGAGATGTTTCATCTGATATGTTTTTTAATGTAACATCTCCGGATAAATTTTCCTTCATCCAGTTAATGTCTTTTTCTATATTCGAAGCATTTATCACGAGCATAAAATAATCACCGCAATTGTAAACAAGCAGGTCATCAACGATTCCCCCGTCTTTGTAACACATCGCTGAATACTGAACATCACCAAGTTCTAATTTCGAAACATCATTTGTCGTGATCTTCTGTAAAAAAGCTAATGCATCCTTTCCTCTGACTTCCACTTCTCCCATGTGTGAAACATCAAACACGCCAACCGAATCACGCACGGCTTTATGCTCGGCTATTATACCTTCGTATTGTATAGGCATCTCATACCCGGCGAATTCAACTAACTTAGCACCGAGAGATTTGTGAATATTATTAAAAGCTGTCTTTTTCATGGTATGATATTAAGTAAGTATTAAGTATTCTATTATTCATTGTTTATTGCTCATTGCTCATTGTTAAGCTTCTTCCAGTCACTCAAAAATTTATCCAGACCTATATCAGTCAACGGATGTTTCAGCAATTGCTCTATCACTTTAAGCGGCATGGTCGCTATATCAGCACCCATCATTGCTCCGTCAACAAAATGCAGCGGATGCCTCACCGATGCAACGAGCACCTGTGTTTGATAATTATAATTTCCGTAGATCTGAACAATCTGAGCAATAAGATCCATTCCGTTTTGTGAAATGTCATCAAGTCTTCCTACAAAAGGACTGATTATATATGCGCCTGCTTTAGCAGCGAGTATTGCCTGTGATGCGGAAAAGCAAAGGGTAACATTTGTCCTGATCCCTTCTTCACTGAAAACTTTGACGGCTTTAAGACCTTCCTTTATCAGAGGAACCTTCACAACTATATTCTTGTGAATCTTTGCGAGCTCCCGTCCTTCTTTCAAAATATCATCTGCTTTTGTCGAAACCACTTCCGCACTTACGTCACCATCTACGATAGCACAGATCTTTTCAAGCATTGATCTGAAATCTTTATGACCTTCCTTTGCAACTAAAGACGGATTTGTAGTAACACCGTCAAGAATTCCCATATCATTAGCTTCACGAATCTCATCGAGATTAGCTGTATCAATAAATATTTTCATTGTTTAAAATGGTTAGAAAATTACTTTATATTTGTTTATTAAGTTATTGTAAAATAGTTATAATAAATTTTTATAAAAAGAGAGAAGTAAATAAAATTTGGGAGTTGGAATTTCGGATTTGCCTGCCCGATGTTATAATGGTCTTGCATAATGAAATTCAGGCGAGGATTTATTTCGATTTTTAGATATTAGATTTTGGATTTTAGATTTTTGCTATCATTATTTGCGAGTGACGATTCTCAATTGAACATTCCTCATCGTAGATTATAGCTTAATGGAAAGCTGCATTCTTCCTTCCAATCCGGTTTCAATAATTTTTTGTAATGTTGAAAGACGCACATCTTTAATATTATTTTCGATTTTAGAGATGTAACCCTTGCTTGTGCCGCATTTTTTTTGCAACTTGCTCTTGTGTAAAACCTCTTTTCAGTCTTGCTTCCTGTATTAATACTCCCATTTTAAAATCCGTGTAACCTTTTTCAAATTTGTCTCTTTTTTTAGTACCGGTTTTACCAAAGCTCTCGTCTATAAATTCCTCAAGGTTTTTAATATCTTTTTTCTTTTTCATTAAAATATTCTGATTTGATTTTAAGTGCTTTTTCTATTTACTTGAAGGAGTTTTGTTTGTTCCTTTGAAATGCATTTCCTATGATAATTACATTATTCTTGTCGAAAAAAGAAAATATTCTGAAAATATTATTTCCAGACTGAACTCTAATTTCATACAATCCATTTGTCCCTTCCAGATGTTTAAAATATGTTTCAGGGATAATTACTAATTCTTTTAAAAGACGGAATGTCCAGATTATTTTTTCTTTTACCTTTTGAGATTGTCTATCATAGAAATCCTGAAAATAATTCTTATATAACTTAACCTCTCGCATAGTGTCAGATTTTAAAGCAAATAAAAACAATGCGGGTTACTCAAAAGTGCAACATATAAATTTGGAATTTGGGGTTTCGGATTTGGAATTTCTTCGATTTTAGATTTTAGATTCTAAAATGTAGTGGATATATTTATTCACTATTGACTATTCACCATCGAACATTGACCTCTGTTCATCAACAACATACAGGATAGATCTTTTTCCCTTATGATATTTTATAAATGAAAGTTTCTTAAGATAGTTTGATAACTTATTTGTCGCCCAGTCTAAGTTCAATTTAGCTTTTAATTCCTTCGCGCTCAGTGATTTTCCGTTTAAATGTAATTTTATCTTTTCATCTAAATTAAATGAAGAGTCTTTTATTAATGATAACTCTTCCGTTGATTTTATTTTTTCATACAGCGGTTTAATTTCATCTCCATTCATATCAACTGCAACCGCTCTCTTTTTGTATCAAAATATTATTCGCATTTTTTTCATTTGATTCCGGCTGTCTTACAAATATTTTCCTTCCTCTTCTCAATCCGTCTATTACGCCTGACCAAGTTCCTCCTGTTTCTCCCGACTCAGCGACATAAATTTCATCTGCAAGTCCGTAGATCAAAGCATTCCTCGCCATCGCAAGCTCAGCTTTCCACGGAGTCTTCGGATGATAAGCGCTTAACACCAAAACATTTCCTTCAACGATCGGCTTGTAATATTCTTTATATCCCGAACCGAAAGTAAGTACTCCCTGCGGAAGAACAATTATACTCTGACCTTTATATTTAATCGCAGAGTCCAGCGCCTGCTTATCTACTCCCTTTGCAAATCCGCTTACGACAACCTTAAACTCTTTACCTGCTTTCTTTGCAATGTTATCCGTAAACTTAATCGAGATTTCATTTGCATTCCTCGAACCAACTATTGCAACAGATTTTTCATTAAGAATTTTCTTATTCCCTTTTATATAAAATAAAACAGGCGAATATCCTTCTTTATAATTTTTTATTAGTGTTTGAGAATAATCTGATGATAAGACAGTTATTAATTCAAATCCCTGATTGGATAAATTCTCGGCGAGGAAAGCGTGATTGGGTAATTCCTTTTTTGCATTCAAAATATCTTCAGCTTCTTTTTCAGTGAGGTCAAACTCTTTCACCCGTTCTTTTTCCGTTAATGAAAAATAATCTTCAAGTGATAAATTATTTTCATTATAAATTTTATTTAATAATTCATTTAACCGCAAATATCTCCATCTCGGCAAATGAGCAAATGCAATCCAGTAAGCAGCATCTTTTATCATGCTAAATCTCCTCCGATTGTCTTTGCTATTACTAAAGGTATAATTTTAGCAGCTCCGCGTTTTGTGAGATATTTTCCAATCTCCTTTATCGTTGCACCGCTGTCATAGATATCGTCAATAAGCAGAATGGTTTTTCCGCTTAGCTCGTTCGGATTTGTATAAATAAATGCTCCCGAAACATTTTCTCTTTTCATAAAACCGCTTTCAAATAATTTCTGCGCTTTTGTGACTCTGCTTTTTTCTAATCCGTGTGAAATTGTTATGTTTAACCTCTTAGAAACTTTCACCGCAAAATTCTTTAACAGATCTCCGGAAACCGTCGGGGGAACATGCACAATCATATCAATTTTCTCACCGCTAAATCTTTTTGAAATGCTTTAACTGTTTGTCTCAAAAGAAAATCCGGAAAATCCTCTTTCGTTTCATACTTACACTTATGTATTATATCTCCCGTACTTGAAAATCCATAAAAAGATGATGCAACTCCGTTCAATAGATTACTTCCTTTAGTCTGAACATCCAACGCAGGAAAATACCCTTCTCTGAAATCATTTAATTTCTGCTTCCATTCAGGCGTCACAATAACTTTCAGCTTTTTCAATCCGGTGTTATCACAGTTATGATAATTCTGTTCCGATTTATCACCAAGAAAATCACAAAGGTATTTCATTCTTGATTGGTTTGTTTCTACATATTCAATCATACTGTTTAAATCATTAATTTTAACCGCTCTGAGTTCTTCAAATGATTTTGAATTCAGAGCCGGAGCATTCGTTACGTATTCAAATTTCTTTCTTCCGTTTATGATCACTTCTCTGATTATGCCCTGTTCCATCAGATCAGCTTTAATGACTCTGACCTGTGTTTGTTTCAGATTAGCTTGTTTCATTAATTCTCTTTCACCGAGAAGTTCATTTTTAACGGCTTCAATAAATTTATGATATTTTGAAACAGCCGGCCGTCCGCCTTCTATAAATGCTTCCGGTAATTTTCTGTCATCCGGTTTATAAAATAAAATAATAATGGTTGGCTTATTATCTCTTCCCGCTCTTCCGATTTCCTGATAATAATGAACAGGTGACTGAGGGATCTGCGTGTGAATGATAAATCTGATATCGGATTTGTCTATTCCCATTCCGAGCGCGTTTGTAGAAATTACACACTTCCATTTATTATTCATTAAACCGTTTTCGATTTCAATTCTTGACTCAGTGTCTAAACCTGCGTTATAATGCGCAGAAGATATATTCAAATGTTCAAACCATCGTGAATAAATTTCAGTGTCAGCTCTTGTTCCTGTATAAATGATTCCTGTTCCGTTTAATTTGTCTGAAAGTATCTCAATATTCTTTCCGAGCCATATCATTTTTTCATCTTCTGAATTTACTTTAACTGCATAAAGCTGAAAATTCTCTCTCAGTAAATTTCCCCGGATTACAGTTACATTATCTCCAATCTGCTTTTCAATATCATTTTCAACTTTTTTAGTTGCTGTTGCTGTAGTAGCCAAAACCGGAAGCCCGGCGGGAAGCAATCTTACAAGATTTATAATTCTTCTGAAAGCCGGTCTGAAATCATGTCCCCACACAGAAACACAATGAGCTTCGTCTATAACAACCATTGATAAATTCATATACCTCACGGCTTCTATCCACTCCTCATTTTCCTGTCTTTCCGGTGCTATGTATAAAATTTTTATCTTTCCTGATTTCGCTTCATCAATAATTTTAGAATTAACATCAGTGGTTTGTTCACTGTTGATACACTTCGCGGATATTTTTAAACTGTTCAGCTTTTTTATCTGATCTCTCATCAGAGCGATGAGGGGTGAGAATATTACCGTTGTTCCTTCGAACAATGTCGCGGGAAACTGAAAGCAAAGAGATTTTCCAAAACCTGTTTTTTCGATAAGTAAAACTCTTTCGCCTTTGAGGATTCTTTCAATCGCTTCCCATTGTTTATCATAAAACCTGTTTAAACCAAATCGTTCTTTCAAAATTACTTCCGCTTCGTTTCGTGTCATGACATATTCTCCTCTTTATTAGTTATCATATTTTTCTGAGGTAAATTAAATAAATTAATCTGAAATAACAATCAAACATTAGTGATTTTGGAATTTGGAATTTCGGATTTGCCTGCCCGATATATAAATTTCGGACAGTTAATTATGCAGGCGGGGGATTTGTTCGATTTTAGATTTTAGATCTTTGATGTTAGATTTTCTTATTGATCATTACTCCGATAACCTCAATTTACTTTGAATTAATAATATTATGTAACTATGTTAGTGCCAATATTTATATACAATAAAATTTAAAAGCTGACTCCGATCTACATGAAGACTGAAGAAACAGATCTGATAGAAAGACTTACAGCCGGAGACGAAAGCGCTTTTAAAAGTCTTTTTGATTTGTATAAGTCAAAGATCTATAATACTGCAGCAGGATTTCTCACTAATGAAAGTGAAGCTGAAGATATTACGCAGGAGGTTTTCATACAGGTATTCAAATCGATCAGGCACTTTAAGGAAAATTCAAAGCTGTCAACCTGGATATACCGGATAACAATATCAAAGTGTTTAGACCTGTTAAGAAAAAAGAAAGCAAAAAAGCGGTTTGCTTTTATTACGGATATATTTGAAAAAGAAGCAAAAGATAAGGATGAAACCTTTTGTAAATTATGAACATCCCGGAGTCGATGCCGAGAATCGTGAGTTATCAAAAATTCTTTTCAGAGAAATAGACAAGCTTCCGGAAAATCAGCGCATAGCATTTGTGTTGAATAAAGTTGAACAACTAAGCTATGCGGAAATAAGCGAAGTATTGGGAACAACAGTTTCTGCGGTTGAGTCGCTTATCTCAAGAGCAAAGGTAAATCTGAAAAAGCGGCTTGAAAAGTATTACAGATCCTGAGCGAAGGTTTTTTAAACTTCCTGCGTCTAAAGAATTACGAATTAAGAATTACGAATTAGAATTATAATTGGAATTAAAAAATGGTCTGAACATGAATAAGAACGAAACAAACGGAATTATAGAAGCTACTTTAAATAGTGTTAACAGCATAAAACGATCCGTTCCTGATGATGTTTTATTTCAGAAAATTATGTATGACATAAATCAAGTTGAAAACAATTTTATTAAGCAATATAGTAATACCGGAAAGTTTGTATTTGCATTTGCAGTTTTTATATTTCTGAATGTTTTCTCACTTATCAACTTTCAAAAAAAAGTTGATAGCAACTCAGTTAAAGATTCACAGAATTTTTCAACGGGGATAAATGAATTTTCTAAAGCATTTTTTTCTGCCACGGATGAATATAATTATGACAAATGATGAATTACTTTGATAAAAATAAACTGCTGACGTGGGCAGTTGTATTACTTTTATTAATAAATTTCGGAATACTCGGTTTGCTGTGGTTTGAAAGACCGCACAAAATACCTCCTCCCGGGAATATGCAGCCCGGAGATTTAATGCCTCCTGACCGCGGTCCGAAAGAATTTCTTATCAAAGAACTTAATCTTAACAATGAACAAAAAAAGGATTATGAAAAATTAGTTGAAGAACACCGGTCTGAAATAAGAAAGATGAAGGAAAAGATTAGAAAAGAAAAAGATGAGTTCTGGGATATTTTTTCCGAATCAGTCAATGATACTGCAGCAGCAGAAAAAATCGCTTCGGAAATCGGAGCAGATCAGAAAGAAATTGAGATGGCAACATACCGACATTTTAAAAAAGTAAGAGAGCTTTGCAATGAAGATCAGAAGAAAATATTTGATGAAGTGATCAAAGAAGCTTTAAGAATGATGGGACCGGGCAGTCCACCTCCTCCAAAACATTAAAATTAAATTACATATGAAGTTCAGATTTTTAATTTTCTTAATATTATCAGTAATTTATTCCTGCGGCAATAACAACGAACAAATTGAAAGCCGTCCTGACTTATCAAAAGCGAATAAGATCAAATTTGATTTCAAAACTGATTTTGATTCGACAAACAAGATCAACATTAAATCAGTGGAAGTCGGTGATCTTAAAAATGTCAGCCAGGTAAAAAATATTATCACATATGATCCGTTTACATATATCTATTGTACTTCTACAGGTTCAATGAGCTTTTACAAAGACAGTACATTACTGGTCACAATGGTTTTCAATACAATCCCCGATCAAAAACATATTGCATTTACATATAACGGGAAGTTTCTTGCTATGAATCTTTCTGAGGAAAATGCAAGATTTCTTGAAAGTTTAAAGAATTAATTTCAAAAATAAATTAAGAAAAAGTTGAAAATTACTCTCTCTGCATTCTTTGCCTTACTTGTGACAATTGTAAATGCGCAGGTAACTCCGGAAATTTATACATGGAAACAAAATACAACCGGAGCAACCGGATATAACGGAATCTTAGCCGATGTCCAGCAGGTTTTTTATTCCTCTAACTTTGTCTATGTAAAATGTACGGGCATTCCTTCCTATTCAATCGGTCCCTGGGCTATGAATCCAAATACTCCGTCAAATCAAAACTGGGTTTTTAAGATCGCAAGATTCCCATTACCTGATCCGACTCCTTCGACAGCAGGCAACGGACAGATAGGAGTTTTGAAAAATGGTGTTGTACTTTTCAATGCAGGAGATGCAATGTCATACAATAATCAGAATATCTGGCACAGCCTTGCGCAGTATTTTGAAGCAGTCAGCTTTGATACATCCGGCGGACATCCGGCGCCGTCAAGAGCTTATCATTACCATATCAACATGAAAAAATTATATTCGCCTGATTCTACTCAACATTCTCCAATACTTGGTTATATGTTTGACGGTTATCCGTTATATGGTCCTTACGGATATTCAAACACAAACGGAACAGGCGGTATCAGAAGAATGAGAAGCGGATTTGTCAAACGAAATATTACAACAAGAACTACGCTGCCTAACGGAACAGTTCTTCCTTCGAATCAGTGGGGACCTGCAGTAAGCTCAACTTACCCTTTAGGATGTTTCACGGAAGATTATGAAACTGCAGTAAGTAATTTTGATCTTGATTCACATAACGGAAGATTTTCAGTAACTCCCGAATATCCGGACGGTATGTATGCGTATTTCATTACAATAGATTCACTGGGAAACCCGCAGTATCCCTATATAATCGGAAGTACTTATTACGGTGAAGTTGTAGCAGGCAATACACCTCCCGGAGGACACATTACAATTTCTGAAACCGTTACTCAATATTATCCAAAGTTAAATATAACTCTCAAGGTTATTCCCGAAGGATTTTATAATCCGGCTACAAACCGGATGAATGCAAAAGATACAGTTAAAGTTTATCTGAGAAAAAATTTCGCGCCGTACAATGTCTCAGATTCTTCAGCGGCAGTAATGGATTCGCTGACATATTCGGCAAGCTTTGTATTTTCAAATACTGTATCAGGTAATTATTATATACAGGTTAAACACAGAAATTCTATTACAACCTGGAGTAAAAACGGCGGTGAATTAATTGAAGCTGAAGTTGCGGTGACTTATGACTTCACTTCGGGATTAATACAGAGCTTCGGTTCAAATTCAGTTCAGATCGATAATTCCCCTTTAAGATTCGGGATATATTCGGGTGACATAAATCAGGACGGATCGGTTGATCTTTCGGATGAAGTGTCTGTATTCAATGATGCCGGATCTTTTCTAGCGGGGTACATAAACACTGATGTTAACGGAGACGCAATGGTTGATCTGAATGATCTGACGTTAACTTACAATAACACAATAAATTTTGTAAACATAATAGCTCCTTGATTTAAAAAATTTTAAACATAAAATTAAAAAATGAAAAAATTTCTTTTTGCGGGTTTGCTTTTTTTTGCATCAGTTTCTTTTGCACAGATAACTCCTGAGATATATTCCTGGAAGCAAAACCTTACCGGTGTCACAGGTTACAATGGGATTTTAGCCGATGTTCAACAGGTTTTTTATTCGGCAAATTTCTCTTATGTAAAATGCACAGGTATTCCTTCTTACACGATCGGTCCATGGGCAATGAATCCGAATACACCTTCGAATCAAAACTGGGTTTTTAAGATCGCAAGATTTCCTGTACCTGATCCGACACCTGCAGCTGCGGGTAACGGACAAATAGGGGTTTTAACAAACGGAGTAGTTTTGTTTAATTCAGGTGATGCAATGTCATACAATAATCAGAATATCTGGCACAGAGTAGCTCAGTATTTTGAAGCTGTGAGCTTTGATACTTCCGGAGGTCATCCTGCTCCGGGAGGTGTTTATCATTATCACATTAATATGAAAAAATTATATACTCCCAATGCTAGTGAACACTCACCAATTCTCGGATATATGTTTGATGGCTATCCTTTGTACGGACCCTATGCTTATTCAAATGTAAACGGAACCGGAGGAATAAGAAGAATGAAGAGCGGATTTGTAAAACGAAACATTACTACAAGAACGACTCTTCCCAACGGAACTGTCCTTCCTCCAAATCAATATGGACCACCCGTCAGTACACAATATCCCTTAGGTTGTTTCATTGAAGATTATGAAGTAACAATTTCGGGAACTGATCTTGATTTACATAACGGAAGATTTTCAGTAACACCCGAATATCCGAATGGAATCTATGCTTACTTTTTAGCCGTTGATTCTCTCGGAAATCCCGAGTTTCCTTACATAATAGGAAGTACATATTACGGGGAAGTTGTTGCAGGCAATACGCCTCCCGGCGGCCATGTAACAATTACTGAACCTGTTACACAATACATTCCGGCAACAGGAATTGAAAATACAAGCGAAGCTGTAGAATATTATTTATATCAGAATTATCCGAATCCTTTCAACCCGGCAACACAAATCAAATTTGAAACAAATAAATCCGGTTGGACAAGGTTAATAGTTTATGATATGTCAGGTAAAGAAGTCACTACTTTACTAAATGAGAAATTAATTCCCGGGAGTTATGCTGTAACATTTAACGGAAACGGACTTTCATCGGGAATTTATTATTACACTCTCTTTTCGGGAAAAACCAAACAGACAAAAAAGATGCTGCTAATAAAATAGCATTTCTTATGACTTTTTGTTTAATCCCGGATTGCTCATTAGAAACATTTTTTTAGCGCAAAGTCACGAGGACACAAAGGTGTATATAAAATTAGGTTGTAAGAAAAAATTCTTAGCGATCTTTGCGTAAGTACTTTGCCTACTTTGCGTTTAAATACTTTTTAAAATTCTATTGAACAATTTTTGTTTAATTTAATGCCTGAATTTTTACATACAATTAAGGGAACTAATACTTCTGTTTTGAATATTTAGATAAGTATTATAAACTAAAATAAATTTATGATTTTTGATTACTGGATCTGGATAGGATTCTCACTTTTCCTGATTATCATGCTCGCCTTAGACCTCGGAGTTTTTCATAAACATTCCCATGTAGTTGAATTTAAAGAATCTATAATCTGGAGTAGTATCTGGATAGGGTTGGCTTTAATCTTCAATGGTGGCATTTTCTATTTTGCAGGATATACTAAAGGGATGGAGTTTCTTACCGGATACTTGATAGAAAAATCCTTAAGCATAGATAACATTTTTATTATTGCACTAATATTCTCTTATTTTGGCGTTCCGCGAGAATATCAGCATAGAGTTCTATTCTGGGGAGTAATAGGAGCATTGATAATGAGAGCTATACTGATTGCTTTAGGAAGTACTTTAATAAAAGAATTCTCATGGATAATATATATATTCGGAGCATTCCTGGTTATCACCGGAGTGAAAATGTATTTTCAGAACCAGCAGTCTATTCATCCGGATAAAAATCCTTTAGTAAGACTCTTTAAGAAATTTTTTACAGTATCAACCGAATATAGCGGGGAAAAATTTTTTATAAAAGAAAAGGGGAAACTGATTGCAACACCGCTTTTTATAGTTTTATTATTGGTTGAAACAACTGATCTGATTTTTGCTGTTGATTCAATACCGGCAATTTTTGCAATTACTCAGGACACATTTATTGTTTTTACTTCAAATGCATTTGCAATTCTCGGGCTGCGGTCACTGTATTTCGCTCTGTCAGGTGTTATACATAAATTTTATTATCTCAAAGCAGGCTTATCTGTAATTCTGGTTTTCGTTGGGATAAAAATGATTCTGATAGATATTTATAAGATTCCAATCGGAATCTCTCTGGGATTCATTACTTTAGTTATAGTAATTTCTGTATATGCATCATTGAAAAAAAATAAAAGAGAATTACAAGTTTAAATTAGATATGGAACATAGAAAACATTTGGCAAAATTCCTTGATGGAAATAAAGTACAGTCTTTCATTACCGGTCTTATTTTTATAAATGCCATAACACTCGGACTTGAAACTTCAGCAAGTATAAGATCATCAGTAGGGATTTACCTGCAGATGTTTGACAATTTCGTAATATTGGTATTTGCAACCGAGATCTCGTTAAAACTATACGCAAACGGGCTTAAATTTTTTAAAAGTGGCTGGAATCTATTCGATTTCACTATTGTGTTAATTTCGTTGATTCCTTCTACAGGCTCACTATCAGTATTACGAGCGCTGAGAGTACTGAGAATATTAAGATTACTCAAGATGGCGCCGAGATTAAAGTTTATTGTAAATTCATTATTTAAATCTCTCCCTGATCTTATTTGGATTTTCATATTAATCTTAATATTTTATTATCTGTATAGCGTTATGGGGACAAAACTTTTTGGCGAATCATTTCCGGAATTATTTGGTACACTTCCAACTTCAATGTTCACGCTGTTCCAGCTTATGACTCTCGAAGACTGGGCTAACGGAGTAGCAAAACCGGTTATGAGCGTGTTTCCGTATGCTTATATATACTTTATTTCTTTTATTCTCATTACATCTGTAGTTGTTTTGAATCTGATCATTGCAGTGATAGTAAGCGGACTTGAAGCGATTCAAACAGAGGAAAGAAAAATTCTCATGGATGAGCTTGAAAAAGATATTGAAAGTGACAAACGTGAAATACTGACAGAGCTGAGATCTTTGAAAAATAAACTTTCAGATATTGAAAATTCGATTCTTAATTCTTCAGTTACTAAGAAATCCTGAAAAATACACTTTTGAAGTGAGTACCGGGTATTGAGTATTGGGTATTGGGTATTGAGTATTGAGTATTGAGTATTAAGCTAGGGGTTAGCATTGACTATTCACTAATAACTATTGACTGTTCACCATTGACGATTCACGATTCACGATTGCATAAATCCTCCTTCTCCTCAGTCCGATAATCAATCCTGTCAGCCCAATTAAAACACATGTCCCAAACCAAAGAAAAATATTATAATCGACCGCAAAGAACCTGTAACCCGCATCGAATACAAAAAGAACCAGTCCTGTAATTTCCCAGACTTTATCTTTCATCCAGATGTTTTTGTTTTCTACTACCGGAGTTAAGTTGAAAAGTATTTTCAGTTCATCCCAGTCCCAGAGCACAAGTAAAATATTCGCAAGTAACATTAAACCCGTTATGATAGGAGTTCCTTTAAAATCATAAGAAACCGTAATGACAAATACATTTGCGATTATCGGCAGAAACATAAGCGCACCGAGCTTCGCATATCGCTGTGTCATTAATAAGAATCCTGCAACAACCTGCCCAACGCCGAGAAATTTCCAATAGAGTCCTGACTGATACAGAGTTTCAAATAAATGGAAAGGAGAATTAAGAGGAGTTTCTGTTCCTTCGTATGTAGTGAATCTCTCACCTTTGATCTTTACAATGGCAGCAAAGACAAACGCCCCGCCGATAAGGTACCTTGTATAAATTATGAATAGCTGAGGGAGAAGTTTTTGTTTAAGGGAATTCACTATTGTAAATATTTAATGCTGAAATGAAGTTTGCAGAGGACATAAAATTTCGAATTTACTCAAAAACAAATATTGATCTCTTATAATTAAGATTTCTATACACACTACAAACACTCCAAACACTCTACACACTCTACACACTCTATATACTATTTCTTCCTGTTCCAGAACACATAAAACGGTATCCCGCTCAGGACAAGCGCCAATCCAATCCCGGCATCACGCGGATTTTGAATTATTGTAACTACTACCAACGTAAGACAGAATAAAACAAATATTAACGGTATCACCGGATATCCCATTGCCTTATATGGTCTGTGTGTGTCTTTCATTTTTCTTCTTAATACGAATACTCCGAATGCTCCGGCTCCGTAAAAAATGAACGATGCGAATATCAGCATGTCTGTCAGCTGGTCAAATGTTCCTGACATCACTAGCAGGCAAGCCCACATTCCCTGCATTAAAAGCGATGTATAGGGTGTTTTGAATTTCGGATGAATATTAGCAGCTGATTTGAAAAAAAGTTTATCCTTAGCCATGGCAAAATAAATTCTTGATGAAGCAAGTATCGTCCCGTTGGTTGTTCCGAAGGTTGAAACCATTATTAATATGGAAATAAAAAATGCACCGCCGTTACCGAGGAATTTTCTTAGCACTTCGACAGCTATGATCGTATTTTCTTTATTTGCAATTTCCATCATTTCGTTTACGGGCATTACATACAGGTAAACAAAATTCACAAGCAGGTAAACAGCCATTACTATTCCAACTCCTATAAAAAGTGCCAGCGGAATATTTCGTTTTGGATTTTTTACTTCGCCTCCGAGATATCCGATATTATTCCATCCGTCATATGCCCAGAATGCGCCGAGCATTGCAGCGAACATAGCTCCGAAAAGTCCGAGCGATGAACCGTATTCCGCAGTTGGACTTTGACCTAACGGACTTAAATTTTCTACAGACCCGCCGCTTAATGTCAATCCGAGAAAAATTATGATCAGCATACCTAATACTTTTAAAGTAGTAAAAACATTGCTGATGAATCCGCCGAAAATTACCCCGAGATAATTTGCGGTTGTAAGAAATATAATTGTAGCAATGGTCAGCATCTTTACACCGAAGCTCGCAAGAGGGTTGAATATCCACAACAGAGTATACGCTTCCATTGATTCACTCAGACGCGGAAGAGGAATGACAGCATTCACAGACTCAGCAAACACGTAAGCGATTGAAGCAATTGATGCAGACTGAATGACGGAAAAGCACGACCATCCGTAAATGAAAGCAAATGCTTTACCGTACATTTCCTTAAAGTAAACATACTGACCGCCGGGAGCTGCGATCATCCCCGCAATCTCTGCATTTGTCGCTGCGCCGATCAATGTAACAATTCCCGCAATCACCCAGCAAAGTAATATCAATCCGCCCGACTGCAGATCCAGTGACATCGGTGCGGCTTTCTTGAATATTCCCGAGCCGATCATCGAACTTATTACGATAAGGACAGCGGTGTAAAGTCCGAGCTTAGTGAGCAGACCGCTTGAGTGAACTTCGTGTTTGGTTGACATGATTCTGATTTAAATTCAAAAAAAGTTAAAGAGATTTACCACTAAGGCGCTAAGGACACTAAGAAAAACTTTGCTAAAAATAATGTTTAACTAAAAAAAAATTGTTTAAAGTAATTCTTTTCTTGCAAGGACTTCAAACCATCTGACGTCTGACCTTTGACATCTGACGGCTTTATCATTTAAAAAATACCTGCGCCACTTTATAGATCTCCGGATCAACAACCTTTAATTTACTTATAGCTTTCTTTAAAGTAATATCCACTATCTCATTCGAAACTATCGCACACATTCTTCCGAATTTTTTTTCCTTTACCATATCAACTGCATAAACCCCGAACCGTGTCCCCAGTATCCTGTCAAACGCAGTCGGCATTCCACCGCGCTGAACATAACCCAAGATAGTTGTCCGTGTATCAAATCCCGAACGTGATTCAATTTCTTCTGCAAGGTAATGACAAATTCCCCCAAGCCGCTCCCTTCCGAAATCATCTTTCTTAACCTGTCTCTTATTTTCCGGATCTATCAATTTTAAATCGTCTTCATGTATCTTAGCGCCTTCGGCTACTACAACTATTGAAAATAATTTTCCGCGTGTATATCTCGTTTTTATCACATCAACTATTTCATCGATCTTCAGATTTGTTTCCGGTATCATAATCACATCTGCACCTCCAGCTATACCTGCATACACAGCAATCCATCCTGCGTTTCTTCCCATCACTTCGAGAAGCATTACTCTGTGATGAGATTCTGCTGTGGTATGAAGACGGTCAATGGCATCGGTTGCAATATTTACAGCAGTGTCAAAACCGAATGTATAATCCGTTCCGTAAATATCGTTGTCAATTGTTTTGGGAATTCCGATACAGTTTACGCCTGTTTCATATGCAAACTGTGCAACATGCATAGATCCTTCTCCGCCGATACAAATTACTGCGTCAAAATCAGCTTTGTTTATTTTTTGCATAAGAATCTTTGCACCGTCCTTTTGTTCGAACGGACTGAATCGTGATGTCCCTATGATCGTTCCTCCGCGGTTTAAGATCCCTGAAACTTCTTTATTACCAAGTACCATATAATCCTCTTCGAATATTCCTTTCCATCCGTTAAGAATTCCTATGATCGGATAATTATATTCATTCGATTTTCTTACTATGCCGCGAAGAACTGCATTCAGTCCCGGACAGTCTCCGCCGCTTGTTAATACTCCGATTTTCATTTTAAAAACTTTATTTAATTTAGGTCAACGGGTTCATTTTTGAAAGCACGAGATAGCCACGAATATGCACGAATTTACTCGAATTAACAAAAAGGAATTTTGAAACAATTTGTGAAAATCAGTGCAAATTCGTGGCTAAATAATCTGAAATTATTTTTCTTTCACAGGCGGATCATTTATCAGATATTTAAATCTGTTAATGAATTCCTCCGTTTTCATGTTACCTATAAGCGCAAGACGAGCTACATTTTTTAATTCTTCAAAATCGCCTTTCTCCAGTCTGATCATATACTGTCTTGCAACCTGATAGCTGTCCGAGTCAACATCTACTTCACGTGTGCCGATCCTTCCGTTTTCATCAATGATATCTTCAAATTTAATCGGTATTAACTGGCCTTTATCCACCGTGACTATTGCCCCGGAATTGTCACCGAGAAGATATCTGACTGCGGCATATCCCAGATCCTGTGTATATTCACAGTCATATGGAATAGGTGAAGCGCATCGTAATTCATATCCTATATCTTTATTGACGATTGTTACATTCAATCCTCTTTCGCGAAGCCTTCTTCTGACCTCATCTTTCGTTATTCTTCCGATGTCGATTTCCGATAACCTGATATTACCGTGAAGATCTTTTTCAAGATTTACATAAGGATGGTTTTTCAATTCTTCGGGATCTATGCGCGTAATGATTCCTTCAGCCAGAACTGCTACACCATAGTGACTTCCAAGCGCCATTCTTTTAATGATCGACGCTTCAAGTATGTCACAGATAGTTTCAAAGCTGATTATCTTATTTCTGAATTCCTCACCGATAATTGTCAGTGTAGCTCCTGCTGCTTTTCCGATACCAAGCGCAAGATGTCCGGCTTTGCGTCCCATTGTAACAACATAATACCAGCGCTTCGTCGTCGCTGCATCAAGCATGAGTGACTGAACAATATGAAACCCGAAATCTCTTGCAGTCTGATATCCGAAGGTCGGCATGTTTCCCGGCAGCGGCAGATCATTGTCAATTGTCTTTGGAACGTGTGCGACCTGGATCTGACCTTTTGCAAGCTGGTCTATTTTGTGAGCGCTTGTGGCGGTATCATCTCCGCCGATCGTGACCAGATAATCTACCGATAATTGAGTAAGCGCTTTCAGAGATGCTTCCAGCATTTCCTTGCTCTTAGCCGGATTAACTCTTGATGTCTGAAGAATGCTCCCCCCTGAATAATGAATCCGGGAAACGTCTTCTATTTTTAATTCTGTATAATGAGTTGAGTCGCCTCTGCTCAGGTGTTCGAATCCGTCATAAATCCCAAAGACATCCAGTCCGGAATTTATAGCTTCAATTGTCACAGACCTTATTACTCCGTTAATACCCGGTGCCGGTCCGCCTCCTACTACAATTGCTAAAGTCTTTTTTCTGTAATGATCATCCATTTTTATTTTACAAGGTTTTATAAATATTAAATTCTAAATTACTTATCTTGCCCGCTTCATTTGGAAACAAAAGATGCCACTAATTCACGAATTATACGAATTGACAAAAAAATTGATAAACTAAATTAGTGTAAATTCGTGTAATTCGTGGCTAAAAGAAACTTCAAAGATCAAGGAGGTAAACTTATGATAAGTAAACAATTTTAAATTACCGCTGAATCAGGACTTTCTTATGTCTTAATGTTATCAATACCATAGCAACAATATAAATAACAGCTCCAAGTATAAATACAAAACGGAACCCGAACATCATGGCGAGAATGATGGCAGACACTGTTCCGATCACTGAAAAAAATCCGTTCACCCCCCAGGCAAATGCCACGAATCTTTTTTCTGATGGTAGTATCAAAGACATCCCGATTGGGAAAGGCATACCCATAAAAAATCCCAGCGGAAAAATTATTAATGCTGAAACAAGAATTCTCCAGTGTAGCTCTAATCTCACAAGTGAATTAAAAATATATGGATTTAAAATTCCAATTGCTAAGGTAAGCAACGCAATTATACTGAAAATTATATAGAGTTTTTTCAGATTGTTTTTATAAAATTTTACCGAGACGAGACTTCCTAATCCCGATGCGATCAGCATTGTAGAAACTACCGTCAGCAGCGTGATCACCGGCTGTCCGAGAAACAGAGTAAACTTCTGAATCATGCAGATCTGTAATACAATATATCCGAATCCCAGACATGCAAAATAAATCAGATATTTTTTATCAGCGGAAAACTCATAAGTTGATTTCAGTGCAGGGCTTTCTTTTTTAAAAAACTTCAGCGGAAGCAATATGAACAAACCGGCAATGAGAATGCACTGAATTAAAATCGCAAGGAGAGTCGTCTCGGCAACGGGCTTATCCTTTAATGCCAGTATGGCTTTATCATCCTGCGAGAAAGTTTCTTTGATCCCGGCAATAGATAAATTCGAGAATCCTATATTCTGATCAAAGAACGGCTTGTCGTCAGTAGCAGGCTGAAATTTATTATCAGGATCATACACATTATCAGACTCGATCAGCTTTTTGTAATAGCTGTCCTGCGTAGTCAAAGGGTCGTAAAGAATATCCATATTAAGATCACTCGCTTCATTTCTCACATTTATTATGTCGAGTTCTGTGAAACCGCTTTTTTTATAAAGTACACCTGCGAGAAAGCTCTTGTCACTTTCGAAATCATTCGGAGGTCTCCTGAAAATAATAAAGTTTTTCTTACTGTCTTCCAGTCCTCCGCTGTTTTCCAGCCTGGACTGTTTAAGTGTATTGATCAGTTTCGGGAGCTGAGTCTCGGGACGTGAAATATAGAGAACACCGTCCTTATCGAGATGATGCAGATATTCTTTAACAGCTTCCAAAGTAAGAATGTAATTTTCCACCATGCTCATCGCGCCGCTTGAAACTGCTGAAGCTGATATAGTATGAGCGGAAATTATAACATCATAAACAATTCTTTTAGAAGATAAAACAGAACGGGCATCGTCAGTGATCACTTTTACTTTTTTGTTATTCTTAACTAACGGACCTGTCCAGTATGATAAGTCGTTTTTTATATAATCATTAAGTATCCCGTTTATTTCAACAGCTGTTATATCACTTGCATTGTGATAAAGTCCCGATAATATTTCACCGCCTCCTGCTGAGCCGATAATGAAAGCTTTAGCCGAATCCTTTAGTGCAAATGCTAAGTTAGATGCATCCGCAGGTTTTGTCAGCAGAGGAAATGATTTTACGTTTGGAATGTTAGTCGTTGCATTTCCCGCATCAATGATCGCTGTGTAAATATCATATCCGTCTTCGGATTTGTCTTCATCCTTCATTACATCCACTTTCGAAAAAGTATTCCAGTCAGTCCGTATTCTTAAGTCAGGTCTTGCCTTGATGTAATTACCGTAAATTTTATTTGCCGTTACATTGATGGGAAATCTTTCATCGGGATTAATTAAGAATGTAAAGGAAATGATCAGCAGGACAAACGAGACCAATGAGTATGTTTTAAAATTCTCAAATGAAAAAACAATTGCAGCCAGGAAGGCAATTGCCGAAACAAATACCACTGTTCCATTTCCGCCAACAGAAGGCATTATCAGTACAAAAGCAACACAAGCCAGTCCTGCGCCTATCAGATCGAAAAAATATAATTTCGAAATATCAGATTTGAACCGCGAGAGTAAAACAGAGATTATTAATCCTGCAAAGAAAAACGGAATGGTAATTAAAAGATAATAAAGAGGCAGATAAAAAAATTGTATTGTATCAGTAAGCAGGCTGAAAGGATCGAACGGAATTTTATTCATCATTATAAATGAAATGATCACACTCGCTCCGTAGCACATCGACAGAACAGACAGCAGTTTATCCGTATTAAATGTATTTATTTTTTTACTGATTGAAAGCACAACCCCGCTGACTCCGAAGCCCAGCAAAGCAACACTGATCACCATGAATGCGAAGTGATACCATAGTGAAACTGACAGGACTCTTGTTAATGAAAACTCAAGAAGCAGTGTCGAAAGTGCGATCAGGAAAATTCCAATGTAATAAGTGGATTTTATTTTTTCGGAACGTAAAGCGGAAGTAGTTTTTTGATTCATTAAATATTTATAGTATAAATTAAATTCCTAAGCAGTTGTAATTTTGAGGTTAATTGTGATTTTCCCGATGACTGTTTTAAAATATATTTCACCACTAAGAACACTAAGAAAAAATGATTTAAAAAATCAATCTTTGTGTCCTTTGTGTTCTTAGCGCCTTAGTGGTAAAAAGTTCAGAAATTCAACGAACAAATATTTTTCAGCTGCAATAACAAGCCCTCCATCTTATCCAGCTTCATCATACTGCTCGCATCACTCAGCGCTTTCTTCGGATCAGGATGCGTTTCAATAAAGAACCCGTCAACACCCACAGCAGCAGCAGCTCGCGCCAGAGGCAATATGAACTCAGGATTCCCACCGCTGACTCCTTTCTCCGCTGATGGCATCTGAATGGAGTGCGTTGCATCAAATATCACGGGATGTCCAAACTTTTTCATTATCACCAATCCTCTCATATCAACAACCAAATTATTATATCCGAATGTCGTACCGCGTTCCGTAAGAAAGATTTTATTGTTACCTGTAGCTTTCACTTTCTCTGCCTGATACTTCATGTCCTGCGGCGCAAGGAACTGACCTTTCTTTATGTTCACAATTTTTCCGCTCTCTCCGGCGGCTTCAAGCAAGTCTGTCTGCCTACAAAGAAATGCGGGTATCTGCAAAACATCAGCGACTTCAGCAGCGATCTCAACTTCAATTTCCGAGTGAATATCCGTAAGAACCGGTACATTAAATTCTTTTTTAAGATCAGCTAAAATCGAAAGAGCCTTATCAACTCCGATAGTTCTGAATGAATCCGAAGAAGTCCTGTTGGCTTTTACATAAGATGATTTGAATATAAAAGGGATCTTCAGTTTGTCCGTAATTTTTTTCAGAGTCTCGCAGGTTCTGAATACAATTGATTTAGATTCGACTACACAAGGTCCTGAGATAAGTAAAAAATTCTCTAGGTGTACAAGTTTTATTTCTTCGGATAAATAATTAGGGAGCATTAGAATTTATTTAATTATTGCTTTACAAAAGACTTGTTTTGTTATCACTTGCTAAAAACCTGCTTGAAGTCATTCCCTGGATGAAGGAGTCTCAAAACTTCTTTTTACCACGAAGTCACAAAGACACAAAGAAAAAATGTTGTGAAAATATTACTCTTGGTGGCTTTGTGCCTTAGTGGTAAAGTTTTTTTTAGTTTTGCGGCAACCTCATACTTTTGTCGGGAATCCATTCAATGTATTTTTGATTAATAATTTCCTGCTGTGAACATGGGCTGTCTCAAACCTTGAAATTTTTTTAACACAGAGACTCAGAGACACAGAGATTCTAATTCTTGCTTGAAGTCCTCTGTGTCTCTGTGACTCTGTGTTGTTCTTTGGTGTCATCAAGCTTTTTCATAATTTTATCTGTTTATATAATTATTAATTTTCTCATTCAATTCTTTTTTTGAATAGTCTGACTTCACATACTTACCCTTCAGCTCCCGCTGTCTCAGCGCCTCATAAAGACACACTGCAACAGCCACCGATACATTCAGCGACTGTATCATTCCGTACATCGGGATCAGAAAATTTTTGTCACTCATTTCCTTTACTTCTTCAGAAACTCCCGTATGTTCATTCCCGAAAACCAAAGCGACTTTTCGTGTAAGATCCAGATCATACAGTGAATGGTTCTTCTTATGTTCGCTCAAACTGGTAGAGTATATTTTAAATCTTTCTTTTTTTAATTTATCAAAACAATCTTTAGCATTATCATACCTCTCCAGTCCGATCCATTTCTTTGCGCTTCCTGAAGAGTATTTCCCGATCCGGGGAAATTTATTTGTATTATAAATTAAATATATCTTATCAATTCCGACAGCATCGGCGCTTCTTAAAATGGCGCTGACATTGTGCGGGTCGTGAATATTCTCCAAAACTAATGTAAAATTTTTCTGTCTTTTTTCAACAACGCCTTTGATCTTTGTAAATCTTTTATCCGTCAAATGTGTTTGGAATTTTAAATCAAAAATTAATTAATTAACTTTCTTTAAACAATAAACAAATAACAACTATTATGAAGAAGATAAATATTTCCGCCATGCTAATATGTGCGATATTGATCAGCTCTTCAACCCTCACAACCGCTCAGGATAAAATCAAATACACAAAGCCGAAGAAAGAATACAGAAACAACTGGAGCATTGGCTTGAATTACGGAGAAAACGGATTCGGACCTTATACAAGCTTTTTCGTGGGTTTGGGAAAGACAAGTGATCTTGTGATCGGTCTTTCATTTTCCGGAGTCACAGACGAAAGGGAGATAGAACGAGTTGATGTTTTCGGAAATACACAGACACTCAATAAAATAAACCGTGTTTTCATGATGCCAATGAGCATTGGTCTCAGACAGGAGTTATTTAAAAATGATATTGAAGGCGACTTTTTACCGTTACTCAATGTAGGCATAGCTCCAACACTTGTAATGACAAATCCTTATGACAGGAGCTACTTCAGCGCCATTCCTTATACTCAATCAACATTTGCATTCGGCGGATATGCAGGCATCGGCGTCAACTTCACACAAAGCAAAAGCACTTCAATGAACGTGAACCTGAATTATTACTATCTGCCTATTCTCGGTGACGGTGTACAGAGCTTACAGTATAATACAATCGAGAACGTCGGCGGATTCCAGTTGTCTATGGGTGTGATCTTTTTGAAATAGATATTGGAATAAAATATCCCGCGTTAATTTAGTTAAGATCATGAACAGAATTTTATTAAGCATCTTACTGCTGATTTTCTTTAGCCCTCATTTTTCACACAGCCAATCAGACTACTGGATACATACTAACGGACCTCACGCAGGGACGGTTCATGATTATAGCTTTGGTGAAAAACTAACACCGGTGAGGTCTATGCCGGCGGTAATGAACTTCTCTTATTTACAAACATTTACAATTCCAATACATCTCCGCAAAGAACTTCACGTATATTTGTATGAATTAAAAAACATTAAGCCCTTTTAAACGGGCAAAGGAGATTTAAATAAAATGAACGATCAGGGAAACACTCAGCAGGAAAACACTGAACCTGCTGAATCCAAATCTAATCCATCTAACCAATCCAAAAGAAAAGCTTCAGATCACGTAAATTAAAATTCATTATTCCGGTTGTAGTAATTGCATTCATACTGACCTCGGTATTCGGATTAGTCTATGCAAAGAAAAAATTTCATGACGGTCCGCACGGATTTCTGATGGGAATGATGGTTGAGAAATTAGACCTTACCGCAGATCAGAAAGCTCAGGTCGAAAGGATCCGGGATCAGATCAAAGAAAGAATGGAATCTAAAAAAGACAGCAGGGAAAATCTGATGGACGAGTTTGCAAATGAATTCAGGAAAGGTAATCTCGATAAAAACAAGCTCAGGGAATTAGATCAGAAACGTGAACAGAATATGCAGGAGAATAAGGATTTTATGATGGATAAGATAATCGAGTTCCATTCTATACTGACACCCGAGCAAAGAACCAAAGCTGTAGATGCAATGAAAGAGATGAAGAGAAAGTTTCACGACAGGATGGAAAAGCCTAAAGACAAGAGAGAGGAAAGATAATAAGATCATCTCTGATTAAATTAAAACAAGGGGCATCGACCCCTTGTTCTTTTTAACCTGATAGTACTTCATCTTTGAAAAATTTTTTCGCCACGAATCAGCACAAATTTTCTCGAATTATTTTGTGAGTCATATTTGTTAATTTGTGTTAATTCGTGAAATTCGTGGCAGTCTTTTGTTTCAAATATATGTAACAGCAACTTAAATTGTTTACATCAAATTATATGTCAATAAAAAATATTTTAGTAATAGACGACGACACAAAGCTCACCGATCTCTTAAAAGATTATCTTGAAAAGTATAATTACAAAACCACTTCTTTCGACAATCCGGTTGACGCATTAAAGCATCTCAAAAACAATTTGTATGATCTTTTGATCCTCGACTTCATGCTTCCTGAAATGGACGGATTCGAGACTCTCAAAGAACTCAGAAAGACAAATCAGATGCCTGTCATTATGCTGACGGCAAGAGGGGAGACAACTGATAAAATAGTCGGGCTGGAGCTCGGTGCGGATGATTATCTTGCAAAACCTTTTGAGCCGAGAGAGCTTGTTGCGAGGATACAATCAATATTCAGACGAACTGACGGAAAGTTGACGTCCGAAACTAAAATTAATTTCAAAGACCTTGTAATAAACGAATCTAACCGGACGGTCAAATTTAATAAGAAAGAGATCGAACTGACTTCTACGGAGTTTGATCTTCTGCTGTTATTTTCAAAACATAACGGAAAGGTTTTGTCACGTGATACTGTAATGCAGAAGTTGAAGGGCACGACCTGGCAGTATTATGACAGGAGCATTGATGTAATGGTATCGAGATTAAGAAACAAACTCAGACAGAAAAATTTTCAGTTCATAAAAACAGTTCAGTCAATAGGATATATATTTTATGCAGAGCCCGAAGAGAATTAATAAGAGAATTAATTTTTCGATATTTCTGAAGCTAATACTTTTAATCATTGTCTTCACAGTACTGGTCAATCTCTCGATAGGATTCATAGTAAGAATGAGTTTCGAAGGAGGTCCGTTTCGTCCGCCGAATAAGCTCTCATATGGGTTCAATGATTACTTCATTAAAGATATTGGTGACCCGCCTGATACTATAAAAGCAAGATCGATATTAAAAGATATGGGATTGAATATCCGGTTTGAAACATCAAACTCCAACTGGGCAAGCAGTCCTGATATTCCTACAATAAATGAACTTCGTAATGAGAGAGGATTTGATGATGAAAAACCTAAATTCACTATAAGAGACAGAACAAGGTTTTATGAAGTAGTGAGAACAGACAACGGCTACATAATTTTTGCACCCCCACGTCCGCGGGACGAAATTGATTTAGAGAAAGCGATAATTCCGGTTATTATAATGATCACTGTACTTGCCGCTTTGCTTTACTTTTCACTGAGATGGATATTCGGTCCGGTAAAAAAACTCTCCGAAGCAGTCGGACAGATCAGCGCCGGAAATTTTGATGTTCCTATTGACATAAAAAGAAATGATGAACTTGGAAAACTTGCTGATTCAATCAATGAGATGAAAGTAAACATATCAAACATGATCAAATCAAAAGAGTCTTTGCTGATTGATGTATCACACGAACTAAGAAGCCCTTTGACACGCATCAAGCTCGCCAATGAATTTGTAGAAGATGAAAAGATTAAAAATAAAATTCGTGATGATGTAAATGAAATGGAAGCAATGGTATCGGGTCTTCTGGAAACTTACAGGACAGAGAATGTTAACGGAAAATTGAATGCCCGGAATACTGACATTGTTTTGCTGATGAAAGATCTGATTCCGAAATTCGGAAATGCTCTGATAAATCTGAATTCGGAACTTACTGAAAAGATCATTAACATTGACAAAGAAAAAATTGAAACCGTCCTCAGAAACATTATAGACAATGCTGTCAAGTACTCAAACGGAAAACCAGTTGAAGTCACTGTTTCAGACAACCCGTTAAATAAAGATGAAACTTTTATTTTTATAAAAGATAAAGGCAGGGGTATTGAAAGCGAAGAAATTAAAAAAATATTTGAGCCGTTTTACAGGATCGATAAATCAAGAGACAAGAAAATCACCGGTTACGGACTTGGATTAAGTATTGTAAAGAAAATACTTGATATGCATAACTCTTCTGTTGAAATTAACAGCAAACCCTTCCACGGGACTGAATTTAAAATTACACTCCGTGGTATTTAACCTTCTGACCGCTTTACGTTAAGCAAAACACAATTCGTGCAATTCAAAAGCGGTCTGACGGTTACGCTCGTCTCTGTACACGACAAAAGGAACACGGATAACGCTGATTAAACTGAAAAATAACGGATTTTTTAAAACAAACGATAAAACTTAAAAAACTAAGTAATAAATATTTTTTAAATTTAAAACAAATTAATTGCGACTTATTATTTTGTTTAACTATCCGCGAAAATCAGCTAAATCGGTGTTATCCGTGTTCTAAAAATTTTGTCATGTACTGAGTACACTCGCATAACATTAAATTTATTATATCTTAAGTTTTTTTATTTGATTATTTTGCGAACGTATGAACGGAAAGAAAATTCTTTACATGTGCGGTTCACTGAACCAGACTACAATGCTGCATCAGATATCAAAATGCCTTCCGGGACACGAACATTTTTTTACAGCTTATTATTCAGACGGTGCAGAGAGAGTCGCCGCCAGACTCGGGTTTCTTGACTTTTCCGTATTAGGCGGGAAATTCCGCGCACAGACTGAATCATATTTGCAGAAGAATGATCTCGCAATGGATTACAGAGGTGAAGGACATAAGTATGATCTTATTGTTGTATGCAGTGACATTATCATGCCGAAAAATTTAAGAAACAAAAAAATGGTTATGGTTCAGGAAGGCATGACAGATCCGGAAAATATTTTTTATCACATGGTAAAAAAATTCAGGATTCCGAGATACTTCGGAGGAACTGCAACAACGGGGTTATCGGATTTTTATACTTATTTTTGTGTAGCTTCTGAAGGATACAGAGAACTGTTTATTCGCAAGGGAATTAAACAGGAGAAAATAATAATCACAGGTATTCCGAATTTTGATAATTGTGTTCAGTTTCTAAATAATGATTTCCCTTATAAAAACTATGCGCTTGTCTGCAGTTCGGATTCGAGGGAGACATATAAATATGAGAACAGGAAGAAGTTCATACAAAAAGCAGTAAGCCTGTCTGAAGGGAAGAAGATGATATTTAAGCTTCATCCGAATGAAAATGTAGAGCGTGCAACAAAAGAAATTAACAAGTATGCACCCGGCTCAATGATTTTTTCAGATGGAAATACAAATGAAATGATAGCAAACTGCGATATACTGGTTACACATTATTCGACGGTTGTTTATGTTGGAATGGTCCTGGGAAAAAAAATATACTCTTCATTTAAACTTGAAGAACTTAAGCAGTTAATCCCTATTCAGAATAAAGGAGAATCCGCTAAAAACATTGCGGATGTTTGTTCAAAGTTGCTTGAAGGGGAATCAGCAATCAAGAACAGTATTTCCCCGAAAGACAACAAGGATAAATTTGACTTAACCTACCAAACTGCATAATTAAAAATATTTGAAGATTCTAATTGTTATTCAGGCAAGGAGAGGTTCATCACGTTTACCGGATAAAATATTTCTTCCGCTTTCCGGCAAGCCGCTTCTTATAAGAATGTTTGAACGGGTAGCAGCTTCAAATACTCCTAAAGGAATTGTCATTGCAACTACTACTGATGAGAAAGATGATGAAGTCGTTAAGCTCTGTGAAAAAAATGATATTAAATATTACCGGGGACATCCTGTTGATTTACTGGACAGACATTATAAAGCAGCGTTGGAGAACGGCGCAGATGTTGTTGTAAAAATTCCTTCGGATTGTCCGCTGATCTGTCCGAACGTGATTGACGAAGTTTTGAAATATTATATTGAGAATAAAGATACGTTTGACTTTGTAAGCAATCTTCATCCTGCAACATTCCCGGACGGCAATGATGTCGAAGTAATGCCGCTGAAAATTCTTGAAGCTGCATGGAAGGAAGCTGATAAAGATTATGAGAGGGAACATACAACTCCTTATATTTGGGAAAGACCGGAAAGATTTCGGATCGGAAATGTAAATTGGGAAACAGGTCTGGACTTTTCTATGACTCACAGATTTACTATTGATTATAAAGAAGACTATGAATTTATAAAAAGAGTTTATGACGAATTATATGACGGAAATAAAATATTTACTCTTTGTGATATAATGATGCTTCTCGACAGAAAACCCGAATTGAAAAAAATAAATGAAATGCATTTGGGAGTGAATTGGTACAGAAATCATTTGGGAGAGCTGAAAACGGTCGGTGAAACGTGAAATTATTGACGATTCGCGATTCACTATTGACTATTCACTGCAAATAATATGGATAAAAAAAAATTAACAGAGCTAAAAGAAACTGCATTCAGAGTACGGGAGCACATCATCCGAATGTCCAGTGACGGAGGATGCTTTATCGGTGCGTCTTTGTCATGTGCTGATCTTATAGTTTATCTCTACAAAGAATTTCTGAATGTGAATAAAGATAATCTGAATGATCCCAACAGGGATTATTTATTCTTATCAAAAGGTCATGATGTGCCGGCTTTATACGGGACATTTGCCGAGATAGGATTTATTGAAAAAGACAGATTGAAGAATCATCTGAAGACGAATGATTTTATTTACTGGCATCCTAACAGGAATATACCCGGTATAGAATTTCATTCCGGTTCGCTTGGACATTCGCTGAGTGTTGCGATCGGTGTTGCAATAGATTGTAAAATGAAGAAGCAGGAGAATAAAGTAGTTGTGATACTCGGTGATGGTGAACTCGATGAAGGGTCGATTTGGGAAGCTGCATTAGTTGCGGGTGCAAAGAAGCTCGATAATTTAATTGCAGTCGTTGACAGAAATCATTTTCAGGCGAATATAGAAACGGAAAAGTTAATTCCATTGAATCCAATTGCGGATAAATTTGAAGCATTCGGATGGAAAGTAAGAACTTGTGACGGACACGATTTTAAAGATATGGGGAAAGCGTTTTCAAATTTTCCTATTGAAGAAGGAAAGCCAAGTATTGTAATTGCTGAAACAAAGAGAGGGAAGGGATTGCCGAGCATTGAAGCGAGAGCTGACAGATGGTTTGTTAATTTTACCGGTGATGAAGTTGAGATGCTATTGAAAGAATTGCATGGAGGTGCTGAGAGCAAATTAACTTCTGGGACAATAGTTGCTCGTTGAACTATGATTGTAATGATTTAGTGATACCTATGATTATAGCTATGAATATTGAATTTAAAAATTGAATCTATATGAGATTTATTTTTGCAATACATTTTATATTTATTTTATATGTTTCTATGGAAAATTTTTTGGCTCAGAATATTCAAGGAGATAATTATACTGTAGAAATATTTGATAAAGATTGCGAGGACGGTTTTTACTTAAACCTATATTCCGAAGTTATTCCGAATCCATTTTCTCCATCTTTCATGGACTTTGAAATATTGTTTGGTGTTCCTGATTCATCAGTTATTAAATTAAGGATTTTTTCTGCTGATGACAATGAGTCTATTGTAATGTTTGAAATGAAAACAGGAAGAGGATGCTATATTTTAAAATGGATGGATCAGAATTTTAAAGCATTAAAAGGCGGATTATATTTTTGTTCAATAGAAGCCCTACAAAAAAATCAATCTACGGTATCCGAATTTAACGCAACCAAAAAATTTATTATTCCTAAATGACATACGAAGAATTACTAAAAGAGCTTGTAGATAAAGACGAACGCTTCATGATTCTGACTGCGGAGAATCGTGCCGCAATACGAAATTTACCGAATCAGATCGGAGACAGATTTATTGATACAGGGATTACGGAACAGACGATGATCGGTGTTGCAGCAGGCCTTGCATTGAGAGGGAGGATTCCTGTTACGCATGCGCTTGCTTCATTTCTGACTATGCGTGCGTTTGAATTCATAAGAACAGATGTAGGGATTGCAGATCTTCCGGTGAAACTAGTCGGAGGTTTTTCAGGATTTTTATCCGAAGCCAATGGTCCGACACATCAGGCAATTGAAGATGTTTCCATAATGCGGGGGATTCCGAATGTAAATGTTTTCTGTCCGGCGGATGAAGACGATATGATGATCGGATTAAGAAAAGTTCTGGAAAGTCCGAAACCGTTTTATATACGATACAATAATTTGAAAACCGATTATAAGCATTCGTCAGAATTTGAGATCGGTAAAGCTGAAATAGTAAGTGAAGGAAAAGATGTAACGATTTTGGTTTACGGAATTTTGTTTAAGCAGGCAATTGAAGCAAAGGAATTTCTTGAGAAGAAAGGAAAATCAGTTGGTTTAATAAATCTAAGGACGCTTAAACCAATTGATGAAGAAGCAATTTTAAATGCAGCAAAAAATTCAAAGCTGCTTGTTACTCTCGAAGATCATTTTATTACCGGCGGACTATATTCAATTGTCGCTGAGATATTTTTAAAGAATAAAATCATGTGTGATGTTTTACCGATTGCATTGATGGATAAATGGTTCAAGCCGGCGCTGATGAAGGATGTGCTTGAGTATGAAGGATTTACTGGTGATAAAATAGCGGAGAGGGTAAATAAGTTTATAAAGTTCGAAAGTTTATAAAGTTCAGAACTTTTTGAACTCTACGAACTTTACGAACTTTTTAACAGTCTTGCTTTCTCAACAATAGAATAAACAAACTCTTGCGCTTCAGTTTCCTTTGTAACAACATATTTTTTAACATCCTGTCCTGATCTTTCAGCAATGTCCTGTTTTAATTTTTCGTAGGCAATGCGGGCTTCAGGATTACCTCTTATGTAATCCCTGAAAAGTACGTGTCTTTCCAATTCTATATTATCTTCATAACATGCGTAAAGATTATGAACAATTTTATCAAGAACCGGATCATAGAATTTTTTATCGTTTACCCGGTCAAAGACTTCGCGTCCCGGAACGTCCAAATCGCCACGGTGATAATATCCTAACCCGGCAAGTTTTTCCCGAATAACTTCAAAAGGAACTTCCTGCGGAATCACTATATCCATGTCAATTTTGGGTTTTGCTGACAAACCTTTAACCGAAGTGCTGCCGACATGCTCAATTCTGAATACTGTACCTTCCAATCCGGTTAATAAAATTGATTTAATTTTTACGAATTGATTCGGCCATTCCGGATTATATTGCGATAAAACCATACTCAAAAGTTTTAATAAATTATTATAAACAGAATAACAAAAAGAAGCAATGTTTATTTTGTTTATACCAAAAATACACGCTTGAAAAAATTTACGTAATAAGACAGATTGTAATGAACAATGAACAATGAATAATGAACAATGAACAATGAATAATGAATAATTGGTAACTAATGATTTTATTCTTTAAAACTTTAAAAACTTTATGAACTATACAAACTAATGAATGCCTAATAAAATCAAATTTAACAAAGACTTTCCCAATATCGCAGAATCAAATAAACTATTCGAAAGAAGCGAAGGGCTTATACCTGCTTATACACAAACATTGGCAAAAGGTCCGACACAATGGATCAAAGGAATTGCTCCGAAGTATCTGAAGAAAGGTAAAGGTTCGCACGTGTGGGATGTGGACGGAAATATGTATATTGATTACAATATGGGAATAGGTCCTGTCGTGCTTGGATATTGCTATGATAAAGTTGATGATGCCATAAGAAAACAGCTTGATGACGGGATCACTTTTTCATTGATGCATCCTCTTGAGGTTGAGCTTTCTGAAAAGATCAGGAGAGTTATTCCGAATGCAGAATCAGTAAGATTTTCAAAAACAGGATGTGATGTCACAACGGCAGCTGTACGTGTCGCAAGGGCTTTCACAAAACGTGAGAAAGTTCTATGCTGCGGATATCACGGATGGCATGACTGGTATATCAGCGTGACAGACAGGAATGCCGGTATTCCGGAAGGTGTTAAAGATCTGACATTTACTTTTAATTATAATGACATTGAATCACTTATACAGTCAATTGATTCTGATACCGCGTGTGTAATTCTCGAACCGTTTGTTTTTGAAGAAGAGAAGAATAATTTTCTGAAAGAGGTTCAGGATGTATGTAAAAAGAACGGAACTCTCCTTATATTTGATGAGATGTGGACAGGCTTCAGAATTGCAGTCGGAGGCGCGCAGGAATATTTCGGAGTTACACCGGACCTTGCCTGTTATTCGAAAGCAATTGCCAACGGAATGCCTATCTCTGTGATCACCGGAAGAGAAGATGTTATGAGACTTTTTGATAAAGATGTATTCTTCTTTACGACATTCGGAGGTGAAGCATTATCAATGGCAGCCGCAATGGCAACGATTGATGAGATCAAAACTAAAAATGTCCCGGAGTTTTTATCACGTCAGGGCGGAAAACTGAAAGAAGGATATAATAAAATTGCAGCTGAACTTGGAATTGGTTTTACCAAATGTAATGGTTATAATTGCAGAACCATAATTACCTTTGATGCAGCTTCGGGAAATCCGCTGGAGATGAAGTCTCTCGTTCAGCAGGAGATGATAAAGCGCGGAATCCTGTGGGGCGGGTTTCACAATATGTGCTACTCGCATACAGATGAAGATATTAAATACACACTTAAGGCGTATGAAGATGTTTTACCGGTCTTACAAAAAGCTGTTAATGAAAAAAATGTCGGTTCGTGTTTAAAAGGAGATACGGTAGAACCGGTGTTCAGGAAGACAAGCAATTTTAATGTAAAGCCGAAGATAGTTCATTGAGGTGTGTAGAGTGTGTAGAGTGTGTAGAGTGTGTGGAGTGTGTGGAGTGTGTGGAGTGTGTGGAGTGTATTGGAGTTAGTGGAGTTAGTTTTTAATTATTTTCTTAATTTTTAATTATTAATTCTTAATTATTAATTAAAAAAAATTATGTCAAAAATAAAAGCAGGCAAACGGTTGATTGGGGATGGTGAAAGAGTTTATGTAATTGCTGAAATCGGAATTAATCATAACGGCTCACTTCAGTTAGCTAAAAAATTAATAAAAGGAGCGAAGCTTGCCGGTTGTGATGCAGTAAAGTTTCAAAAGCGGACTCCCGAGCGATGCGTCCCTAAGGAGCAGTGGTATGTGGAACGGGAAACTCCGTGGGGAAGGATGACATACATTGAATACAGGCATAAGATTGAATTTAGTTTTAATGAATATGAAGAAATAAACGATTACTGTAAAAAGAAAGAAATAGACTGGTTCGCTTCCTGCTGGGATGAGGAATCAGTTGATTTTATTGAACAGTTTGATCCTCCGATGTATAAAGCGGCTTCGGCATCACTGACTGATTACAGTTTGCTGAAAAAAAAGCGTGATACCGGAAAACCATTAATGATTTCCACCGGGATGTCAACAATTGAAGAAATAAATTCTTCCGTAAAGTTAATTGGAACAGAGAACCTTTTAATTGCACATTCGACTTCTTCATATCCCTGTAAGCTTGAGGAACTGAATTTAAGAGTCATAAAAACATTAAAGCAAATTTATCCAGAAGTTCCGATCGGATATTCGGGACATGAAACGGGACTTGTACCTACATGGGCTGCTGTTTCACTCGGAGCAACATTTGTAGAACGACACATAACTTTAGACCGCGCAATGTGGGGAACAGATCAGGCCGCTTCAGTAGAAATCGGCGGTTTTAAAAGACTGGTTGAAAATATAAGAGATATTGAGAATTCTTTGGGAGACGGTGTCAAAAGAGTTTATGAAAGTGAGCTTGGTCAGAGAAAAAAGCTGAGAAGAGTGTAAGAAACAGTTGATAGTTGATAGTTGATAGTTGATAGTTAATAGTTAGTAGTTAGTAGTTAGTAGTTGTATAAAGATTAATGTTTTAGAGGGTTTGTTTCACCATTCACCATTCACTATTCACCAATTAACTAATTAACCAATTAACTAATTGACCAATTTACCAATCATCATTAATAATCTTTCGGGTCAACAACCAGCAGCAGAGTGCATCCGTTTTTTGTCCTGAGCGGATCATGATCACTGTCACCTTCGGCGTGATGAAAATCTCCGGGTCCGAGATATTTTCCTTCGACATATAAGTCTCCTTCCAAAACATAACACTCTTCAGCTCCGCTATGATGATGCGCAGGGTATTCAGCGCCGGCTGCAGCTTTCAAAAGTATCATTAAATATCCTTTATCAGTATTTACCGACAACCGTTTGATCTGTACCCCTTCAATTTCAGGATGCTGTATCCATTCATTTGAATCTGCAAAACAAATTCAAACCCGCTTTTATTTTTATTACTGAGAGAATTAATTTTTTCGAACAGCTTATCTTTTATTGTTTCCGGAGGAGCAATGTCTTTGTCTGTTTTTACAAAAGCCTGAGTAATTAAGTATGTAAGATTATTAAATTCTCTGATCATCTCCTTTTCTTCCGGCGGAAGGGAATTCATTTTTAACAAAAGATTTTCCTCTTCATTATTATCAAGTAATCCTAATGAATTAAGAATTACTTCCTCTTCAAAGTCTTTTTTATTTTTTTTATTATTCATAATGCCAGATTTTTAAGTTTATCACGCAAGAGCATCATAGCAGCCCGCATTCTTGTTTTGACTGTTCCCAATGGGATCTGAAAGTGCTCTGCAAGTTCAGACTGGGAATATCCCCGGAAGTATGCAAATTCAATCAGGTCACGCTGATTCTGATTAAGAGATCTCAGCGCGACCGCAACTTCCTGTTGTTCCTGATCCATAGAAATATTCATTTCCGGATTTGACGAAGGGGAATCAGACGATATGTCATAAAATCTGTCAATATCAGTTTCACCCGAGCGGTTCTTAAAACTTTTGCTCCTTAATCTGTCAATTGACTTATTACGTGTAATACGGCTTATCCAAGCCAGCGGATTGCCTAAGGATTCATCATAAGAATCTATCTTTTCCCATATCTGTAAAAAAACTTCCTGAAGAAGGTCTTCCGCTTCTGATTCATCACGGAGAATGAAATAAATGATCGTATATAAATACTTTGAGTGTAAATCGTAAAATTCACTCAATGCCGAAGTGTCCTTTTCGGAAATTCTTTTTAATAACTGTAAATTTTTGCCGGTATCCATTCGGGCAATTGATGCGGGACTAACATTTATACCGGAAATATTTGCCATTTTAAATACTATATATTAGTTAATTTTATCAACTTTGCATTTTTTGTGAATTCAGACTTCTGTCCTGAGGTATCATTAATTTTTCGACCCGTGTAAATTACCTATATTAGAAATGCATTTCAAGATTTAATTTGGTGTAACATGTAAAGTATGCAATAATAATGAATCCGGATAAAGTGAGCAGATCTTTCAACATAAGACAAACGAATGCCAGAATCATCCTCAGAGTCGCCTGCAAAAAATTATCCTGCGCCGACCGACTTATCCAGTGTCTTCCGTGAAATGTAAACGATGAACATTACAAGTAAGAACAGTATTATTCCGTATGCTGCTGCAGATCCGGTATTGTATAATCTCAATTGTGAATAAATTTCCACTGATACTGTTTTTGTAGAAAATGTGTAGAGCAGAATTGTTGAGACAAACTCACCGACGGAATTTATGAACACAAGCAACGCTCCGGAAAATATGGATGGAGATACAAGCGGTAAGATAATTCGTCTGAATGTTCTTGATCCGGTTGCGCCCAGAGATGCTGAAGCTTCTTCCAGTGAAGGATCAAGCGCATTGAAACCTGAAATTGAAGACTGTGTGATCACGGGAATGTTTCTGACTGAGTAAGCAAGCGGTAAGATCCAGAATGTCCCGGCAATTGTCATGAATGCAGTGAATATCGTTGGCGTATTAAAGCTGATTATAAAGCTCAGCGCAATGACTGTCCCGGGAATGCCATAGGGAAGTGAAAGCAGGCTTTCTATTATATTACTTCCTCTGATCTTTTTTCGTGTAATGAAAAATGCAGCGTTTACTCCGATCACTATTGTAATGATAACTGCTATCAGACCCATTTGTATGCTGTTGGAAAATGGCTCAAAGAACTGAGAGTCACTGAATATTTTAAAATAATTTTCAAAGGTAAACGGCTCTGTAAAATAATTTCTCATTAATGAACCTTCGGGTATTAATGAAAGAAACAGCAGAGCCAGTATCGGAAGCATTACAATCAGCGCAAACACAGCTATTGATATTGAACCTGATACTCCGGATTTTTTTTGCGTCAGATAAGAAACGGACTTAGCCGTTCCTTTTGACCGTGATTCAAAAGCTGTTTTCTTCCTGTAAATTCTCAGCAGAATTAAAAATCCAAGTGAGATCATTGTCAGCAAAACAGAAAGTACGGATGCCAGTCCGGTGTCACCGTTTATCTTTGCAGAATAAATTTCCGTCGTGAGAAACCTTATTGAACCTCCGAAGATAAAAGGAGCTGAGAACGATGCCATGCTTGCCATAAATACTATCAGTGACGCACCCGCTATTGAAGGCATCAGCAGCGGTAAAATGATCTTCAGAAACGTCCTTGATTTTGAAGCACCGAGAGTGTGTGATGCGTCTATGAGATTTGCATCAATTTTTTTTAAAGCAGAAGATGTGAATAATAAAAAGAACGGATAGAAAGAATAAATATGAATTATTATGATTGCTGTCCATCCTTCAAATTTAAACGGCGCTGACTGTAAATTAAATATTACCGATATGACTTTTGTCAGCAGACCGTTGTCATTCAGTAAAAATAAAAAAGCGACAACTCCAACCAACGGGGGAGTTGCAATGGGTATTAAAAGCAGTGTGAAGAAAAAATTCTTTAAAGGAAAATTATAGTATTGGAATCTATAAGCAAAGTAAACGCCTGCTATGCAGCTTCCGAGAACGGTTATAATAGAAAGTAAGACAGAGTTGAATATTGATTTCGAGACAATGTCATAAAATGAATTTAAGGTTTCACCCTGCGTAAATACGGAGAGACTTTCTTTGACAAGTGAGAATAACGGATAAACAATGTAACCTGTTATGAAAAACAATATCAATATTAATAAAATAATATTGACCGGTGATAATTTTAATTTCGGATTCATTTTTTTAATACCCGGAGATCTTTTGAATTTAAGGATAAACTGACTTCATCACCCGGTTTAAATCTGATCTTCCCTGATGAGAGGGGATCAGTGATTTAATTATCTTTCCTTTAACTTCAATTAAGTATTCAATTGAAAATCCTGTGAACTGAGTGTCGGTAATTCTTGATCTGTAAGCTCCGTGCCCAGGTATTGCTCTCTGTATTTTCGACAGGAATGATTTCCTCCGGAAATACAGAAAGCAGTTCATCTTTATTTATATCAATATTAAAAATTTCCTTAGCATAATCATTATCAAAAAAATTAGAATGACCGATAAAATCAGCGGTGAAGATATTTTCCGGTTTGAAATAAACTTCGTGCGGAGTGCCTAACTGCTGAACAACGCCTTTGTTAAGAACAGCAATCCTGTCTGACAATGCAAGCGCTTCGGACTGATCATGAGTAACATAAACTGAAGTAATGCCGATCTCTCTTTGAAGGCGTTTGATCTCATTGCGTGTTTCGAGACGGAGTGCATAATCAAGATTTGAAAGCGGTTCATCGAAAAGCAAAAGCGCGGGCTCGGTAACAATCACTCTCGCAAGCGAAACTCTCTGCTGTTCGCCTCCGCTCAGAGTTGTCACGCTTTTATTTGCTTTGTCATTCATTCTTACTTTTTCAAGAACCGAACCTACTTTTTCTTTAATTTCACTTTTAGATAATTTTTTTACTTCAAGCCCGTAAGCGACATTATCAAATACAGTCATATTCGGAAAGAGGGCATAATTCTGAAACACAATTCCGATCTTCCTCTTTTGAGGAATAAGATTAGTTGCATTTACATCTTCAATAAAAATTTCACCGGATGTAGGGAACTCAAGCCCTGCTATGATCCGCAGCAATGTTGTCTTTCCGCAGCCGCTCGGTCCTACGACTGAAAAGAATTCTCCTTTGTTTAATTCGAAGCTGATTTTATCTAGAACGGATATTGAATCGAATAACTTTGATATGTTTTTTAAAGTAAGTATAGACATTTACAATTTATGATTGGTGATTTTACGATTCACGATTCAACCATTAACGAATAACGAGTAACGAATAACTACTTCGATTTCCCTTTGATCTCACTATCCCACTTCTTCATCCACTCGGATTCTTTTTCAGATATCAGTTCCCAGTTTAAATCCATAGCAGTATAATTTGCATCCGCGATCCATTGAGGCAATTTATCTTTTGGAATATCCGAGCGCGCGGGTATACGGTAAAATTTTTCCGCCTGAAGAATCAGACTTTTTTCATTTGTAACAAACTCATAAAACTCTTTAGCTGCTTCCGGATTTTTTGTGCCTTTAACAATTGCAATGCCGTCCGTGAGTACTACTGTTCCTGATGACGGGAAATTATATCCGAATGGATACTGATACAATGTTTTCTGTAAAATAATGTCAGGCATGTTCCACAATGTCACTGCTTCATTACCGGCGAGTTTGATATACATCTGTGTCGGGTCTGCGGCGTATGTAGAAGTATTCTCATCTAACTTTCTCAGCCATTCCCATCCTTCTGAGTCACTTCCGGTTTTCTTTATGGAGTTTGATAACATGGCTGAAAAGATCACACGCATAGTACCTGAAGCCATTGGATTTCTGATCACGATCTTATTTTTCCAGTCCGGCAAAATTAAATCATTCCAGTCTCGGGGAGCATTCTGATTGGTAAGAGTTTTGTCGTTGTATGCAATTACCTGCGGAGTAAGAAATGTTCCGTACCAGTTATCTGATTTGCTTTTGCTTTCAGTACCGACTTTATCAGCCCAGGACGGTTTATACTTTTCAAGCAGATCTAATTTCTCCGCACGCATGAAAATTGTCGATGGAGATCCCCACCATATGTCCGACAATGGATTTTCCTTTTCAGTGCGTATCCTGTCAAAGACTTCCTGTGAACCCATGTCAAGCCACTGAATATCAATGTCAGGATGAGTGCTCTCAAATTGTTTTTCAAACTCCGTCAGCATTTCTTTCCCGTGGGGAGAATAAACGACAAGCTTCTTTTTATTATTTGATGAGCATGCGCTGAATATTATTAATACTGTAAGAAGGTATAGTAATTTTTTCATTTAGAAAATTTAAAATTTATAAACTTATATAAATTGTCCACACCAACGTCTGACATCTCATCCTATCTCATATCTCATATCTCATATCTCACGTCTCGCGTCTCGCATCTCACGTCTCACGTCTCGCGTCTCGCGCTATTTATACTCTTTCTTTTTAAAATAATTAATATTCAGTTTTTCAAAAAGCTCCTTAGTTTTTTCCTTACCGCTTTCCGGATTAATGTCAAAATACCAGTACACTTCATAATCTCCCTGATTCATCAGAAGCTGCATTGTACCCTGTGATTTGTGTTCGGCTATTACCCAGTTTGCAATGATCTTATAATCGAGAGCATCCCTGTAGCTGAATTTCTGTGTCCTGTCAAATACAAATGGTATCGTATCGCTTACATTTGTTACCGGGTATCCTTCAAAACCTTTGTAAATGGTTTTAACAGTATCGCTCTTTCTTCCGATGGTGCCTCCGAGAACTATTGGTCTGTCACTTGCATCAATTGAGTTTACTGTCTCAAGTGCAAGTATGCCTACAGAGCTGTGATGTGCGTGGGTTGTCAGGCTCGGAGTGAGTATGAATATATAATCATACTTTTCACGTTCAATTATATTTTTTAATTCACTCCTGACATAATTCAGATCCCAGATATTGCTGTCAAGAATTTCCTTAATGTCGGCTGATGTAATATACCTGTGATCCTTTTGATTGAAGTAATAATAATTTCTTATGCCGACGATTTTCCCGCCTTCCTCCAGTTCTTTTTTCCTTATCTCCGGTAAATACTTTCTGCCGGTCTCTTCATCAGTAAGCTCCAGTCCGTAAATGTCTTCAGCAAGAGTCGAATACTTATAGCCGCCTTCTCCGTTTGTGATCAGGGCAATATCAACGATCCCTTTGAGGTCATGAACGATCTTATAATCAGCTCCTGAAAATGCCGCGTCATCATCCGGATGCGCAGTCACAACAAGCACTTTCGGCGGAGATTCCTGCGAATAAACATTTACAAAAGAGAGAACTGATAAGCAAAAAAATATTATCCGGATTATTTTATTCATTTGAAATTTAAACGTAACATATCAATAGGCAGCTTAATATTCAATTACGAAGTAACTGTAATCGTCTATTAAGTTATACACATTCCCGAAAATTTTTTAACCACTGCGACTCAAAGACACTAAGAAAAGAGTACTTAGCTTTTCCTACAGGTTAATTACAATTAATAAATTAATATTAATAAGTTAATAATTAATAATTTTAATAAATGATGTTACACACTTTGTCCCATTTTGTCATTCTGAACGAACGGAGCGAAGAGGAGTGAAGTGAAGAATCCAATCACCACCAAGACCCGAAGTGTTTGTGTAACTTAAGAGGTTAATTAATATTACTTTAATTATCAAAGATATAATCATAATTTGTTCAAATTCAATTTCAGACGGGATCTTAATTAAGAATGTTATATAAATTAGTGCTTCTCATTTCGGTTTATTTGTTTTTATCCGCTCATGCTTTTTCACAAAACAAAGATAAAGGTATAATCAAAGGTAAAGTGATTGACGAGGAGACACAAAGTCCTGTAAGCAGCGCCGGCGTTGAGCTGATGAATACAGGGCTGAAAACAGCTACGGATATAAAAGGTGAATTTATTTTTGATGATTTAAAATTCGATTCGTATGAAATAAAAATTTCCTCAATAGGATACGAGTCTGTCATAAAGTCTGATTTAACAATTTACGCAAGCAAGCCTCTGGAAATTCTTATAAAGCTTACACCAAAAGGAATTCTAACAGACGAGATAGATGTCGAAGCAAATTCATTTGATCAGAGTTCTAATGTAAATGTAAGCTCCATAAATCTTGATTACGAAGAGATCAGAAGAGCTCCTGGTGCTACTGAGGATATTTCGAGGATGCTTCAGACAGCCCCGGGAGTTGCGATGGGAAATGACCAGAGAAACGATATCATAATACGCGGCGGCTCTCCTGCCGAAAATTTAATTTTAATTGACGGTATTGAGATCCCTAACATAAATCACTTCGGGACCGACGGTTCGTCCAGCGGTGCAATAGGTTTTATTAATTCTAAATTCATATGGGAAACTGACATGCTTACCGGAGGTTTTCCTTCGCTGTATGGAGATAAGCTTTCGGGAGTCGTAAACATTAAGTTCAGGGAAGGAAGCAGGAAAAGTTTTTACAAAGATATTAATCTTTCGATAGCCGGATTCGGCGGAGTGTTTGAAGCTCCTATAACTAATAACGGTTCGTTTCTTTTTTCAGTGAGAAGAAGCTATCTCGAGCTTATTCAGAATGCGATCAGACTTACATCCGTTCCTAACTACTGGGATTTTAATCTTAAGGTAGCATATGATCTCAGCCCAACGGACAAGCTGATTGTAATTGGATTGCTGGGACTGGATAAGATTGATTTTTCCGGCGAATCGGCTCAGAATAATCCGTACGGTAATTCAAATTCAGATCAGAAGACTCTCGGGACAGGGATCAATTATAAAAAGCTTTTTAAAAAAGGTTACCTCCAGAATGTTGTGTCATATTCACGTACAGACGGAAACATAAGACAGATAGACGGACAGACAGCTAAGTTAAATTTTCAAAACAACGCAAACAATAACGAACTGATCTTTCAGTCAGATTTTAATTATCAGTTATCGAGGTCACTGATATTAAATACAGGCATTGGAGAGAAGACAGCATTTATCAACAGCTATTTATTTTTAAAAGGCGATACAAGTCCTGCGGGTTATGTCTATGATACTATAAATTCAAACAGTAATATCAATACTTATAAAATTTTCGGTCACGCCAATCTAACATCAAAATTTTTTGAAGACAGACTAATCTTAAATGCAGGTGTGAGAGCTGATTATTTTGAATACATCCGTCTGAAATCCTATTTTTCACCGAGAGCCGGTCTGTCTTACAATGTTACGCCTCTTACTTCTTTTAATCTTGCGTGGGGAATTTATTATCAGTCGCCCGAATATGTATGGCTGACATCAAGTCCTTTAAATTCTTTGCTTAACAGCATACGCAGCGATCACTATATTGCAGGTATAGATCACTTTTTTGCGAGCGACATAAAAGCAACGGTCGAAGTTTTTTATAAATATTACAAAGACTATCCGGTCTGGGTAGATGTGCCGACTTATATTCTGATAGACGGAGGAGCTGACTTCGGACCTAACATAGTAGGCGTAGCTGCAAGCGCCGGCAAAGGTTATACAAAAGGCATAGATATTTCCATACAGAAAAAATTATCTCAATACGGATTGTACGGAATGATAAATTATTCGTATATCAATTCCGGTTTCACCGCATTAGCCGGAAATGAAAAGCCCGGTGCTTTCGATCCGGGAAACTCGTTTACTTTGATCGCAGGATACCAGTTTAAAAACGGCTGGCTTCTCGGGGCAAAACTCAAGTACAGCGGAGGCAGACCTTATACTCCAATCAGCATTACTGAATCTGAACAGGTTAACAGAGCTGTCTTTGCAACCGATGATTTTAACAGTGCAAGATATCCGTATTATATGAGAGTTGATCTTAGAGTTGATAAAAAATTTGATTTTAAGAATGCAAGTTTAGTTGCATATCTGGAAATTCAGAATTTATTCGACA
>JADJTX010000004.1 GCA_016710985.1 Ignavibacteria bacterium | reverse complement strand
TTGTACACATTGCATTGTGACCATACATTTCGCAGAGACGCCCAAGCGGATTGTCTAATAATTATCTGTTCTCTGTAGTGAAAAATCCCAAATCGGAAAGTTACTTTCTCGTAAATATCAGCTGTCCGTTTCGATCTATGTGAGATATGAGTTCAGTGTTTTTAATTTTATTATAATTAATCACATCAAACCTGTAAGGCATAGGAGTTTCCTCATTGAGAAGATAACTAATGTGATTTATTAAATTATGGTCGATTTGTTTTCCTTTCAATGCAATGTCCACATCACTTCCGTTTTTATAAACCCCTTTAGCCCTGCTTCCGAATAAATAAGCCGATTCGATCCCATTCTCTTTCTTAAGTATGAAAATTATATTTTCTAAATCTTCCCTTCTCAATCCGCCGTTTCCGTCTTTATTTTCACTCATGTCAATTTTTGTTTAAAAGTGGTTTGCAGATCTTTAAATAGTTTATAGTGCTCTTCTCGAATAAGTTTTTCAATTTCCTTTGCAGTCTCTTCATCATATGCATGCGAAGTTAAATTCCTGTCTTCCATTAATTTTATCCAGCCGTGACCATCAGTTATTAAACCTGTTTCAAATGCTTTCTTAATCGATTCTCTCGGAGACTTTACAGCCGTGAATCCCTGTTCCTCAAGGTAGTCTTTCATCATATTCCAGGATAATTCAAAACTCATTTCAAAAAATTGTATCAAACCTGCTCTCTGAATAAGATCAGGTGATTTATGGCTAATCCTTTTTCCAAATGATTTAAAGTATTATCAAAATTCTGAAATCTTTGTTTCCAGCGAACATCCTCGTTTTGCATAAATTATTTTTTTGTGTTTTGTTTCAAAACAAAATATGAAATCTCATATTCTTTTACAAAGAACAATTCAATGTTCAATGTTCAATGTTCAATGTTCAATGTTCAATGTTAATCGTTAATTTTTTATTCCCCCTCCCCTTTTTCTTTTCAGAGATTGTCTCAAAACTAAGAATTCTGATGGAGGCACAGAGAACACAGAGTTTCACAGAGAAATCTTATGTTAAATAAATTTTTATTTTTTATAATTAAACAAATTTCAATTTTTTTTTAATTCGTAATAATAAACATTCTATATTCTCTGTGTATCTCTGTGCTCTCTGAGTCTCTGTGGTAATAAGTTTTGAGACAGATTCTTCAAAGGGGAGGGGGTCAGGGGGTGGGGTTGTTCACGTTGCATTGTGACCATGCATTTCGCAGAGACGCCCAAGGTGATTTCGCTCCGGGATTTATGCTGCTTCAATTTGGGCGTCTCTACAGAATTTCGTTGTGTTTATATATTAAATTGTGTTCATCATAAATTTATTCCCCTCCCCTTTTTCTCTTCAGAGATTGTCTCAAAACTAAGAATTCACCACGGAGGCACAGAGAACACAGAGTTTCACAGAGAAATCTTATGTTAAATAAATTTATATTTCTTTTATAATTAAACAAATTTCAATTTTTTTTTAATTCGTAATAATAAACATTCTATATTCTCTGTGTATCTCTGTGCTCTCTGAGTCTCTGTGGTAATAAGTTTTGAGACAGATTCTTCAAAGGGGAGGGGGTCAGGGGGTGGGGTTGTTCACATTACATTGTATCACACCTCGCAGAGACGCAATCGTCAATTTATTTTCCCCTCCCATTATGTTTTCAAAAGGTTCAAGGATCGTATTCAGCGTAGCACAGATTATTTGATAAGATCTAAACAACATTTATATTTTAAATAATAATCTGTGCTACGGATAGCACATATTAATCCGTTATCTTCAATCCGCCGCTGCCCGAATTTCCATTCACCTCCGGATAATACATCAGCATTCCTTTTGCAGGATTAACAATATAATCCCCCGGTATCTGCGCGCGCATTATATATGAAAACTCATACTCGCCTTTTCCAAGATATGTCACAAAGAATGTAACCCTGTTGTCACGGACTTCCTTATCCGCATACCACCATCTCCAGTAATAATAATCATAGCCTCCGTAATTGCTTTCATCTTCAATTGTATAAGCCCAGTCATCTTTTACAACTTCAATACCCGACGGAAGCGGATCTTCCAGCATGAAATACTGGTAGTCATCACTCTTTGAATGTACCTTCAGCTTAACAAGTATCTCGTCTCCTGACTTTACACTGCCGTCAAAATATTTTTTTCTGTACGTGATTTTGTCTTCAGAATACGAATCATATTTCTCCAGCTTAAAGTATTCTCTCTCTACTCTGAATCCTTCTTCATTTGCTGCAATGAAATTACCTGTATTATAGTAGCTTAAGTTCGATGAAAAGTACACTTTGCCTGTACCAATCCTCTCTCAATTTATCTCGTTATTTCCTGACCTGATCAGTTCATTGCTGATGTTTATGACTTCGCTTTTTTTAAATACATCATCCTTCATCATTTGCTTTTCAAAAACACTCGTTCCGTTCACAAATACTTTTACATTATAATTAGGTGTTAGCTCATTGGAAGTACTCAGATAATCTACCATCGCATAAATTATCATCGCGGTCTCCTGAGTATTCCTCCAGGCTGTTCCCTGACGCTGCTGTATCAGCCATCTTACTACTTTATCTTTTAAGTCAGACTTATCATTTATATTTACGATTGCTTTCAGAGCCATTGCTGTAGTCTGAACTTTATCATCCTGCCATCTGTAATGAAACTGCCTGCCTTCCCAGTAAGCTGCTCCTTCACCGGAAGTCTTTACATTTCTCTCAAGCTGGCTTAATACTTCCTTTGCTTTGCTTTCATTCCCAATTAATTGCCATGTCATCGCGATCAGACTTCTTGCATAATCATTCATATCTGAAGAAATTATCTTATCAATCTCTTTTTTAAAAAACTCCTGATCCTTTTCCTGAGCAATAGCCAGAGAGTACAGCATATAAGCGCGCGTTGTTGAATCAAGATCTTTTTTATTCAAATGAGCCTTTATTGCGCTGACTCCCCTGTTCAATACTCCGTTCTGAATATCATAGCCCGCCTGTTTTGCAAGTGACAAACCGTAAACAACATAAGCTGTCATGAACGGATTGGACTCATCATTCTCCCACCATCCCCAGCCTCCGTCTGAATGCTGAAAACCGTAGAGTCTTTGTAAACCTTTGTTCACCATTAAAGGAAGATCCTTCTTTGTAGCTTCACTTACCGGTGCATTTAATTTTATGAAAGCATTTGCTACTACAACTGTCGGAAGAAACCTGCTCATAGTCTGCTCAACACATCCGTAAGGATAACCAACCAGTTCATCCAATGCGGAAAGTATGGTTGCTGCAAGTGACGGGTCAACAGTCAGCTTCATTCCTGTGCTTCTCAGGTCCGTTCCTGATGGAATATTCACAAGTTTAGTTTCAGTTTTATTTTCTTCTGAAAAATCAGCGATTGTATTTTCAATGATCTTCAGACCTTTTGGCTGCAGCGGAACCTTTACTTCCATTGCATCTGATTCTTCATTTGTCAAAGCTTCTGCATATAGTTTTGCTTCACCAAGCGGCTGCAGAACTTTCACTTTCCAGTCAACTCTTACATCGGTGTTTGGAGCAATGCTCAATGTTCTCTCATTAACTGCATCCTGTAGCAGTATATTCTCTCCGGTGAATTTAACTTTGGTCTGTTTCTCTGTATCAAGATAATTATGAACGATAGTTGATATTGTTACTTCATCACCCTCCTGTAAAAATCTCGGTGTTTCCATTCTTATCAGAAGGTCTTTTCGTTGCAATTCCTTGAGTAAAGCTTTAATTGAATATTCTTTGGGGTAATTTAAATTCAAAATTTCCTTCAAAGTCTGTAATAGCTGCCTGATAATCTGCATCTATGACTATTAAAGCATTTGGAATTGCACTTCCATTCTTTCTCAAAAGCCTTCCCTTTACTGTTGCCAGATCCCTGTCACTCGTTGATTTGAGATTAAACTTTTCATAAATAGTTATCAGTCGTGACTGACCGTTACTGTTATTGTTATTATTATAAGCAGTTGAAACTCCCGATGATCTTTGTCCATAAAAAAACTTTCTGATGTCCTTTGTCTTGTCTTCTTTGATTGAATAAATGCTTTCATCAACAACTCCTAAAGCAACTTCCGCATTGCTCACAGGATTTCCGAAATTATCCAACACTCTTACTTTGAGCTGCCCTGTTTCCTTTGGTTTGTAAATTAACTGAGACGGCTCAATTGTAACTGTCAAAAACTTTTCTTCAGGAATCACCAGGACATTTTTACCTGTATTATAAAATGTCCCGTTGTAAACATAATTGACATTAATTTCAAAACCGGAAGTGTATTTATCTGTTATAGGTATGTCAACCATTTTAGATGTTCCGGTAAACTTTTCCACTTTGTAAGAAAGTATATCGTCTGTATTTGTTGAGACTAAAACATTCGCATCCGGATTAGTAGTAATAATTAAAGCGTGACAAACTTCTCCCTGCTTATAACTGTCTTTATCCGGAATGATCTGAACACCTCCCGCCTGATTGTAATACCACCACATATCGCCTTTTGAAACATAGAAGTATGCTGTGGTTGTGATTTGATTCGCCCTTTGATCGGTAGCTTTTATTTCAACATTGTAAGCGCCTTCAGCATCGTCTCCGGTATTGAAAGTTACAATTCCTTTACCATCAGCTAATGTAACCCCTTGTAAAGTTGTCACTAACTCTCTGTTCTCTTTATAATAATCACGGCTCCAGGTAGTCTTATGAATTATAGCTTCAAAGCTTGTCTGCACCGGCTTATCCGCGAAGTCTGATGCATTCACCATTATGTTTACATTTTCACCGGGCTTATAAACATACTTATCCGTATTAGCGCTTAATGAAAATCCTCCTCTTGTTACAAACGCTGTTCCCGTGCCGCTGATCTCTCTTCGCGATTTGTCAGTGACCTTTGCCTGCACGATATATTTAAAATCAGAATCATAGTAATAAGGTCTGTACCAGTCCCTGTAATTGTTATTTTCTGTTTTGAAATCTTCATTGATATTATAATCTATGCTTAACTTTCCTTCGCTGTCAAGCTTACCTGTTCCCGAATAAATAAACTCTTCATATTATCTTTTCCGTAATACTGCGATTTATCAGTTTTCACTGTGACCTTGTACTCCGGCTTCTTATATTGCTCAACAGTGAAGCTAGCACTATAGGAATTGTTTTCATCTATGTTTGCATAAATAACATAATCACCCAATGCGCCGTCTTCATCAATCTTATACTTACCGCTGAAGCTTCCCATCTGATTTGTTCTCATAACTTCTTTATAAACTTCGGCACCTTTTGAATCTTTTATCACAACTGTTAACTCTTTATTGGATAAAGGCTCAAGTTTTGAAAATTCATTCTTTCTGATTGTTCCTTTGAAATTAACTTCCGAATTGGTTCTGTAAACAGGTTGTTCGGTAAATATGTATGTGTAAAATTTATTCTCACTGTATCCAAAGAACAGGTACGGATCTGAAACAACAACATCTTCATCATACATTCCAACGATCATCGGGAACATATCTTCATCCTTGCTTACCTTTACATCATCATTTACCTTTTGATAAAATATACCATCAGATGTTACTCCTGAGCCTATCTTCTTTGTTCCGAGAAAGAAACTCAGTTCAGTGTTTGAAACCGGTTCACCGGTTTTTCTGTCAACTACAAATGCAAGCATCGAATTATTTCCGGCTTTGGAAATTATGCCGAGATCTGAAACAATAAATCCGCAGTAAGCTACTTTGTTTATTGCGGTAACTTTTACAAGATATGCGCCTTTTGAATTTACCTTGAGCGGAAGTGATTCATTCAGATTCCAGTAACCGTAATCATTTTTTGGAGAGAATGATTTCTTTAAAGAGTAAACTTCTTCTGTGAGGGAAAGCAGGTTCAGGCTGTCTTTGCTCAATACATCAAGTCCGTAGCGTGATGACTGCCGTGAGTAAAAGGCGTCAATATCCTTAATTCTAAGAAGTGAAATCTCAAAACTTACCTTTTTATTTTTGTTTTTATTGTTATAATCATATGAATAAAGATTCAAATTGATCTCATCACCCGGGAAATAAATATTATTTGTTGAGATCGAGAAGTTTATGCTTTTATCCTGACTGAATGACATTGAAGGATAAATTGATCCTAATAGCATAAAAACGGAAATGGTTATCAAAATAAATTTTTGAGTTTTCATGATGAAATAATTTGTTAGAAATAATTTTTTAAATTTTAAAAGTTGTAATTAATACTTAGATTGGTATATAAGAACTGATTCACGGTATTATAGACAGCATTTTAAAATAAGTTCCGTTATATAAAAAAATAATTTTTATGTTACACGAATTAGCAAAAGCGCCTTTCTTAGGATTTGAAAAAGAGTCTTTAAAATTTTTAAAAGATCTCTCAAATTCAAAAAACAATAATAAAGACTGGTTTGACAAACACAGAGATATCTATGAAGACTATCTTAAGCAACCGATGAGAGATTTAATTGATACTTTAGCTGTCGAAATAAATAAAATAGATCCTGATATTGTAGTCAGTTATAAATCAATATTCCGGATCAACCGAGACGTAAGATTTTCAAAAAATAAAATGCCGTATAAGAATTTGTATTCCGCAGCTTTTGCTTTTGGGCGGGTTAAGTCTGCCGAGATACCTCAGTTTTATTTTCATTTCGATCCTAATGAATTCATATTCGCAGCAGGTCAGTACAGCATGGATAATGATTATCTTAAGAAGATAAGAACTGCAATCAGCAGTAATTTCAAAAGTTATAGATCAATTGTCGCAAAGAAAGATTTCGTTAAAGCATTCGGGGCAGTTGCCGGTGAGAGTCTGACAAAGCTACCGAAGGGATATGACAATGTTATTACAGATAAAACTGATCCTCAGCTGATCAGCGCTTTAAAGATGAAGCAGTATTATGTTTTCAAAACCTATAAAGCGGAAGTTGTCTTAAATGATAAATTGATTGATAAAATTACCGACAACATAGAGCTGTCATATGACTTCACAAAATTTTTGCATAATGCAACTAAATAATTTAAATTAACCGGTATGAATAATTTCAAACTAAACGGACTTAACATAACTGATTACGGAGGATCCGGTCAGCCGTTGATATTCATTCATGCTTACCCGCTTTGCAACAGGATGTGGGATGAGCAGGTGAATTATTTCAGGAATAAATACAGAGTCATTACTTATGATATCCGCGGACTGGGCTACAGTAATGAACTTGAAGACTATCAGTTCACGATGGAAGAACTGGTAAATGATTTTTTTAATATAATAGATCATTTTAAACTGGATAAAGTAAATGCCTGCGGATTGTCAATGGGCGGCTATATTTTACTCAGAGCTTTGGTCAGAGATCAGCAAAGATTCTCATCAGTAATACTTGCAGATACTAAATCCGAAGATGATGACAATGCAGCATTAGTAACCCGGTGTGAAACCATTATCAATATAAAATCAGGAAAGAAAGATGAATTCCTTGATGGTTTTTTAAAAAAATTACTGAGTGAAAAAGGATACAGGGATAAGGAACTGAGAAACTTTGTAAGGACGATCATGAGCTGGATGGATGTAAAAGGACTTTGCGCCAATATGATTGCAATAGCAACAAGGACAAATACTCTCTATTTACTAAAAGAAATTAAAGTACCCGCGCTTATAATTGTCGGAAGAGAAGATATACCGACTCCGGTAATACATTCATTTTATCTGAAAGAGGGAATAGTAAATTCGACTTTTAAAGTGATTGAAAATGCCGGACATCTGAGCAACATGGAAAAACCGGAAGAGTTTAATAATTCAATTGAAGAGTTTTTAGAAAAAATAAATGCAGGTTAAATTTCACCACAGAGGCGCAGAGAACACAGAGTTTCACAGAGAAATCTTAAATTAATTTCTTTTTATAATTATGCTTATTTTGAATTTTTTAATTGTGATGATAATTAATCTCTGAGTATCTCTGTGTTCTCTGTGCCTCTGTGGTTGAGACAGACACTCACAGAGGCAACAGACATTATTTTCTCATTCAACAGGTTTATTATAAATGTTAAAAATATATTCATCATTTGTTTAATTATAACAGAAGCAAAAAATTAACTTAAGATTTCTCTGTGTATCTCTGTGTTCTCTGTGCCTCTGTGGTGAAGGTACTATCCACACGGGATTATATCTCACAGTCATTCATATAAAAACCTAAATTTACAACATGAATAATTCACTAAGCAGATTTTCAGATTACGGGATACTGTTATTACGTATTGGTGTCGGACTGATTTTTATTTTCATTCACGGTCTGGGTAAAATTACTGCAGGTCCGGATTTGTGGAAAAGATTAGGCGGGTCAATGTCAAATTTCGGTATCACATTCCTGCCGGAAGTCTGGGGATTCATAGCTGCGTTTACTGAGTTCTTTGTTCCTATGTTTCTTATAATCGGATTTCTTTACAGACCCGCAACTTTTCTTTTAGCATTTAATATGATCGTTGCCACTTCTGTTCATTTGAAAAATCTTGACCCATGGAGCAAGATAGCGTATCCCATGATGCTTGTAATACTGTTTATTTCTATGTTTATCATTGGACCGGGAAAATTCAGCCTGGATGAATATTTAAAGTACAGGAAAAGAAGGAATGAAACTTAAGCTGTTTATTGAATATGACGGAACTAACTATTCCGGCTGGCAAAAACAAAATAATGCAAAGTCAGTACAGGGGACTTTAATAAAATCAATTGAGTCTGCATTTAAAAAGACAAAGGGTGAAAACAAGCTCATTGATCTGCAGGGTTCGGGACGAACTGACAGCGGCGTGCATGCCATTGAACAGGTAGCGCATATTGAATGTAATACTATGCTTGCCCCGCACATTCTGAATTTTAAAATAAATGATGAACTGCCTTCAGATATAAACATACTTAAAATTGAAAAAGCTGACAGTAAATTTCATGCAAGGCATTCCGCAGTTTCAAGACAGTATTTATACAGAATTTCAAAAAGAAGAACTGCGTTTGAAAAAAAATATGTCTGGTGGATAAAAGACAAGCTTGATGTAACCGAAATGAAAAAAGCTTCTGAGCTGATGTCAGGAATGAAAGACTTCCTTTCATTTTCAGAGCCTGATGAAGAAAACAAATCAACTAAAGTACTGGTTGAAAATATAGATGTAAGCGAAGACGATGAACTAATTTTAATTAAGCTGAAAGCTTCACATTTTTTATGGAAGATGGTAAGAAGAATTACAGGAAGTTTAGTTGAAGTTGGAAGAGGCAACATCAGCAAAGAAAAAATCAAATATTACCTTGATAACTATTCAAACGAGCCCTCAAAATTTACAGCACCGCCTTCGGGACTCTTCCTTGAAAAAATTTACTATAAATAATAGTTGTCAGATCTGTTTGAATAAGATCTGACAACTTTATACAATCATTAATTATTTTCAATAATAGTCAGACCAAGCGACTGTGTTCCTGAGCCCCCCTGAAATCCATTGGCAAATATTGTGTATATAGTCCCCTGAGTCAACGCGATATTCGGCAGTGTGTAAAGAACATTTGAAGTACCTGCAACCAGCAAGTCTAAATTATATAATCCCGGTGCGATCGCTGAAAAATTATAGTCTGCGGAAGCCGGATCCGGAGGAAATTCATAGAATGGAAACCATGGCAGCGAAGTGCCTTCCGCCTGAAGACTTAAGATTTGTGAGTTCGGAGAAAGATTCATAAATCTAACTTTACAATTACCCACACCAGGAGCAGTAAGATTATCAGTAAATAAAACAGGCTGAATGTCTGCAAGCGAATCAATGACAAATAGTGAGTAAAAAGTGGAATTCTGTAAAACGGAATTTATATTGATCAAAGTATCAGTCGTACCTGAGATTCTTACTACGATCTGATTATTGCCGGCATTAAAAGTTAAATAAGGAAGTTTTCCCAAATAAGGGATGTTAGCCTGGACAAGCGCATTCCCAATGTAAAGATCAATATTTGGTGAGTCAGGTGATGCATTTACAAAAGATAAAAATGCTGTCTGTGCTGTCGGACCGGTCGGACTTGAATCATCTTCACTGCATCCGTGTAGTATGCTCAAAGACAGAATCGCAAAGCTTAGAAGCAATAAGCGTCTGATACCTTTAAATTGTAGATTTTTTTTCAAAGTTGTGTACCTTTCAGTTAATTTAATTTAAATTTATTTCCTCAAAAGAAATAGTTTCCCTGAAGATGCGGGTTAAAAAATAATTCTAATTTTATTCTGTATTGAATTTCTGATATTAAAAATAATTATAATTTAGATTTAATAAAATATTAATAATCATAGCAAGTTATGAAGCGTTATGAAGAGTTATGAAAAAGGAACACGGATGTGCTGATCAAAGGAAGAATAACGGATTTTTGAAATGAATACTAAAACTTTAAATAACTAAGTAAAATTATTTTTTCAATTTAAAAGAAAATTTATTGCTCCTTATAATTTTGTTTAGACTATCCGCAAAATCAGTTAAATCGGTGTTATCCGTGTTCTAAAAAAATTTTTGCAGTGTAAATAAGTTATAAAGATTTTTACTGCAAACTAAAAAGTCCGCATTAAGCGGACTTTTAGTATTTAATTTAATCAGTTATCAGTTGTTGGGGTAAACAAAAAGTTTGAATGCCTGACTGCCGGAAGCACCTGCAAATCCTTCTGCAACAATCGTATAAATTTTTCCTGCTGAAAAAGTAACGTCAGACATGGCATAAATAACATTGGATGTACCTGCCAGGTAAACACTCAGATCTGCATACGTCCCGCTTGTTACAGGCCTGAAGTTTGAGTATTCACTGAATGAATAGAATGGGAACCAATCAGCTTTTCCTGTGACACCTACATCGACCGTCGGTCCATTTGGTGACAAATGAATTAACCTGGCATTTGCATTTGTGCTGCCCGGTGATGTAAGATCATCTGTTAAAAAAAGAGGTTTGATTTTCGAAACTGAATCATAAGCGAATACTGAATAACTTTTTCCATTCTCAAGATAAAGAGCCGTATCAATGACAGATGTACTTGTTCCTGTTACGTTTATTCTGAGTCTTGTTACAGCATTTCCTGTGACGCTCTGGTATGGAAGCAAACCGGAATAAGCTACGTTTGATTCAATTATTGTATTGCCGAATAGTATATCTACATTAGGAGCATTCGGAGAAGCATGCATAACTGAAAGATATGAAGTTAGTGTCGGTGAAATTGGATTATCATCATCGCTGCACCCCGAGAATAAAGATAATGTAAAAATGCAAAGACTAACTGCAAAAAATGTTCTTATTGATTTTGAAAATAGATTTTTACTCAAGTTGTATTCCTTTCTTTTTTAATTTTTAATTTGAAACATTTATCCTGTACATAATACAATAAGAATATGTTTTAAGGTAATTATAAGTTTATTTTTTAAAATGATATATAAACCTAAATTATCCATCAAAACATACAATGATTGATAGAACAATTTTGATTACTGGTGCTACCGGGTTAATAGGCACTTGGATAGTAAATAAGCTGTGTGAATCCGGAGCTTCGGTTAAAATAATCTCCCGGAATCCTGGTAAAGCAGAAAAACTTTTTAAACGGGATTATACCGTTCAGGAATTTGACTGGTCTAATTTTAATGATCCTTATAAGTTACGTGATTTAGTCGAGGATTCCGATACTATAATCAATCTTGCAGGTTCAAATGTTGCCGGTAAAAGATGGTCAGACGAATACAAGAAAGAAATTTATAACAGCAGAATTGAAACAACTAAGTTATTAGTTGACACGATTAAAGTTTGTAAAAAAAGACCTGAGTGTCTTATAAATGCTTCCGGTGTTGGCATTTATGGATTCCGGGGCGATGAAAAAATTAATGAAGAATCCGATACCGGGAATGATTTTCTTGCAAATCTCTGCCGGGATTGGGAAAATGAAGCTAATAAGGCAACTCAGTTCGATGTCAGAGTTGTAACCGTAAGAACCGGTATTGTTCTTGACAAAACCGGAGGAGCTCTGAAAGAATTTTTGTCACCGTTTAAATTTAAATTCGGTGCTTACCAGGGTTCGGGAAATCAATGGATGTCATGGATACATATTGATGACATTGTAAGGTTATACATTTATTCTATTGAGAACAGAAACCTGTCCGGAGCCGTAAACGGGACTTCACCTTTTCCTTTAACAAATAAAGATTTTACAAAAACTTTAGGTGAAATATTAAATATTAAAATCATACTGCCGGTTCCTGAATTTATTTTGCGTATTGTGATCGGAGAGTTTGCAAAAAATTTAACAACAGGCCAGAGAGTATATCCTCAAAAAGCGCTGGATTCAGGATTTAAATTCGGCTTCCCTGAATTAAAAAGCGCTTTGACTGATTTGCTGTCTTCAAAATAATTTATTCAAAGTATCTATATGTCTTATCAACGGGAAATAATACTGAACACATTACAGGAATTAATATTTAAGGAGTTCGGGAAAAATCCGGACACAATAATGGATCTAAAAGCTGATGCTTCTGAACGAAAGATATTCAGAATAAATATTGACGGTAAATCACTGATAGGGATCTACAATGATAACATAAAAGAGAATCTTGCTTTCATCAAATTTACGGAAACCTTTATTGATCTGGGATTTAATGTCCCTGAGATAGTAAGAGTTTCGGATGATAATTTATTTTATCTTGAAAAGGACTTAGGGGACACAACGTTATTCAACCTGATTACAGGTTCCCCCGTTGCACAGCATTTAAGTTACTATAAACAGGCTTTAACTGATCTTGTTAAATTTCAGATAGAAGCTAAAGATAAATTAGATTATAGTTTTTGCTATCAGACAAATGAGTTTAATGTTGAAGTAATAGAATCAGACCTTGGAAAATTCAGTGATTATTATCTCATGACTACTATTGAAAAGAATTTCGACAATGAGTTCTATAGATACATAATTGAAATTTCGGAAAATATTTTAAAAAGAGTACGCAATGATTTTTTCTTATACAGGGATTTTCAGCCCAGAAACATTATGATAAAGGATAACCGGCTTTATTATATTGACTACCAGTCAGGCAGAAAGGGTCCTTTACATTATGACCTTGCATCCTTTCTTTATTCAGGCAGCATTAACATTAGTGAAGAAGATAGAAAAATTTTGATGACCCATTATCTGAGTGAATTAAATAATTATGTCAATGTTGACAAAGAGGAGTTCATCAGATACTATTATTTTTTTGTTTTTCTGAGACTGTTACAGATGCTGGGCAGTTACTCATATTTAAATGTGAAAAGGAATGACGGGAATGTTCTGAAAAAAATCCCGAAAGCACTGGCAAATATGAAAACACTGGAAGATAAAATTGATGATAAAAAATTAAAGAAGTTTATAACAGAGCTGACTTCCTGAAAGGTTTGTAATTCATAATGATTGAGATGATTACATCGCTGTCCAAAATTTGAAAAATATTTGGAACAGTATCGAGTCTTTCTAAATCAACCTCTAAATCCATCTTAATGTTATGCTTATGCTATCCAAAATAAATTTATGTTAATTCTGTTTAAAAATTTAGTGATAATACTTCTTAATTCGAGATCATTCGTGAAATTCGTGGCAGGTTTTTTATTTTGGACGGAAGTGAGATGATAATGTTTACTCGTATCTCAATGCATCGATAGGATTAAGCTTTGCAGCTTTGTAAGCGGGGTAAACGCCGAAAACAATTCCAACGACTGAACATACAACAAGCCCTATGATCACCCAGTCATACGGTATTACAACGGGACTGCTGAGATACAGCCCGACTAAGTTTCCTGTCAGCACGCCAAGGAAAATTCCGATTATCCCTCCGAATTCACATAGAATAATTGCTTCTATAAGAAACTGCATGAGAACACTTTTTATTGTTTGCGCCTATTGCCTTTCTGATCCCGATCTCTTTTGTTCTTTCAGTAACAGACACAAGCATTATATTCATGATGCCGACTCCCGCAGCAAGCATAGCAATGAAAGAAATAAAACCTGCACCGTATTTAAAATACACTGTAAAACTGTTGACCTGACTGATCAGTGATTCGTTTGAATAAATTTCAAAGCTGTCAGGTTCACCCGGTTTGTCCTTCCGGATTGTCCGCATTACACTAATTACATTTTCAACACATTCATTGTATGTTTCCTTACTGGGTGCCTGTATTGCAATGTTTATTGATCTGTTATTTTTACCATAGATCTGCTGTATAGTTGTAATAGGCAACAGTGCAAAATTGTCATTACTGGAGCCAAAGCCTTCTCCCTTTTTTTCAAAAACACCGATAACCTGAAACTCACTGTTATCTATGGTTATATATTTCCCGATAGGATCTACATTAGGAAAAAGTTTATCCACACCATCCATACCAATTACAGCAACCCTGTTATTATTTATGAGATCAACTTCTGTAATAAATCTGCCGTATTGAACCGATCTGTTATTACATTCAAGGTAAGTAGGTAATACTCCGCCGACATAATAATTTGGATTTGTAGTTTCTTTAGATGTCTTGAGAGTCTTCTGATATATATAATCTTCAAGCGAGATATATTTATACATTGTAGCTTTATCCATAAGGCGTATCCCCTGTTCGTAAGTAATATCCGGTCTGTTTCTGTATTTTCTGTTCCCGCCCGGACCACCAACCTGAATGGCAGGAAATTTCTGAATCTGAAATGTATTGCTTCCCAATTCACTCAAGCCGCCTTCTATACCTGCCTGTAACGCGTTTAGAAGAGTCATAATGGCAATGATAGAGAATACCCCAATGATGATACCGGATAAGGTCAACGCAGCTCTAAGCTTGTTAGCTCTTAATGTATTAAACGATATTCTTAATAATTCTGATAAAGGCAATTGAGATTATTATAATGTTAATGAATATTATGGAGAAATTATTATCTTCTGTAAATTAATTTTAACTCTAGTATGACCTAAAACCTAATACCCAATACTCAATACCCAATACTGAATACTCAATACCCAATACCTGATACTTTATTCATATCTAAGTGAATCTACAGGATCCATTTTAGCTGCATTATATGCAGGGAAAAATCCTGCAAGGACACCGAACACAATTGAAACAAACAGCGCCAGAAAAATTACCCACAACGGCATCGCCGTTGGCAGGACAAAAGCATTTATCAGCAGACTTATAGGAAATGAAATCAGGATTCCTATGATTCCTCCGAGAAGACAAATAGAAATGGACTCGATTAAGAACTGGAATAAAATTGTCCTGCGTTTTGCTCCAATTGCTTTTCTGATTCCTATCTCTTTGGTTCTTTCTTTAACTGATACAAACATTATGTTTGCAATACCTACAGAACCTACTATAAGTGATAAAGAAGTTATTAATGTTCCGATAATTTTTATTAAAGATGTCAGACTTTCAAAAGTCGTCTTAAATGCTTCCTGCTGATTTACTCCGAAATCATCTCTTACCCCATAAGGTACTTTTCTTGCTTTCCTCATGATTGAGATTATTTCTTCTTTTGCGTCATCCATTTCTTTTATGTCTGCGGCTTTGACATTAATGCTGAGTCCTCTTTTCCCGCCGAACAATCCGAAAAATTTATTAATTGGTATTATCACACGGTTGTCCATGCTGAACAGACCAAGAAGACTCCCCTGCTTTTCGACCACACCAATTATCCTGAAAGAATACGAACCGATTTTGATCGTCTTTCCGATAGGATTAGCATTTTCAAAGAATGCATTTTTGATTTCTGTCCCGATCACACAGACAGGATATCCGCCATCAGATTCTCTCTGTGTAAAGAATCTTCCTTCTTCAATGTTTAGCCCGAAAGTTGTCTGATACTCATAGGTCGTGCCCAGTATGAAAACATTTTCAAGAACAAGATCACTATACTTCAGTGTTCTGTTTCCTCCGACCGATGGGCACATAATGGAAGCTGTTTGAGAATTTCTGTTGAGATAATCATATTGAGCCATTGTGATGTCTTTCCTGTTCCTGTAAAATGACCAGTCTTCTTTTCCAAACCATTCAAACTTCTGTACAAACAAAACATCAGCCCCGGATTGCCGAAATGCTTTTTTCAAAAGCCTGGTTTATCCCTTCAATTGCAGTCTGCATAAGAGTTACTGATGTTATTCCTATTACGATTCCAAGCGTAGCAAGGAAAGAGCGCAGTTTGTTGGCGGTAATAGCCTTGTAGGAGATTATTATATTCTCTTTTATTTCGGCAAGTAAATTCATATCAGCCTTCTATTAAGATTTCTTTCTTCTCTGACAGTTCCAATCCTTTTTTACTGAGTGTATCACTTTCAATCATACCGTCACGGATCTTTATGACTCTGTGAGCGTGCTGGGCTACTTCTTCTTCATGTGTTACAATAATGATCGTATTTCCCTTTAGGTTAAGCTCTTCAAGTAAAGCCATGATCTCATCACCTGTCTTTGAGTCAAGATTTCCTGTAGGTTCATCTGCTAAAATTATGGAAGGATCATTTACCAATGCTCTTGCTATTGCCACTCTCTGTCTCTGTCCTCCCGAGAGCTCATTGGGCTTATGCTTCATTCTGTCTTCCAGCCCTACATTGTATAATGCTTCTTCAGCTTTTTCAATCCTGTCAGCCTTGGAAAGTCCTCTGTAAATTAACGGGAGCTCAACATTATGCAATGCATCACTTCTTGCAAGAAGATTAAAAGTCTGGAAAACAAATCCAATCTCCCTGTTCCTGATCTCTGCAAGCTCATCATCATCCATTTCACTCACGTTCTTTCCGTTAAGATGATATTCACCGCTTGAAGGCGTATCCAGACAACCAAGTATGTTCATTAAAGTTGATTTACCGGAACCGGATGGTCCCATGATGGCTACATATTCATTCTTTTTTATATTAACATTTACACCTTTTAATGCATACAGTTCTTCCGTACCCATTATATAAAGTTTAGTGATGTTTTTTATTTCAATTAATAAGTTTTCCATTAAGAAATTATTTTATGCAGTTTATTCATCATCGCCGGATTTGAATTTCTTTTTCTTTATTTCATTGTCTACTTTCACAAGTGAACTGTCTTCGAGCTCTTTATTTATCGCTTTAAAACTTCCCTTTATTACTTCCTGATCTACCTGCGCTCCTTCAAGTATTTCAATGTAAGAATCATCGCTGATCCCTGTTTTCACATCATGTTTTCTTGCCTCTTTGTTATCAATTACAAAAATAACTTCTTTAGGTTTTATTTTTTTGTTCAGTCTTTCCTCTGATTCCCTTTTCATGTTCTCATTCTCGGCTTCTTTCGAAATTCCCCCTTCCCTGTTTTCTTCTCTAGTAGTGACAGATTGAATAGGGACTGAAACAACATCATTTCTCTTTTCAACTTCTATGTCAACTGTGCAGCTCATTCCGGGTCTCAGGTCAACTTCATTATTCAAAATTCTGATCTTTACAATAAAATTAATTACAGCATCCTGAGTATTAGAACCTGTTGTTGTTGCAGTATTTGCAATCTCATATACATATCCGTAAATACTTTATCAGGAAATGCATCAATTTCTATTTTGGCTGTATCACCTAAGTTTACCATTGTAACATCAGTTTCACCTACTTCAACCTGGCATTCCATTTTTGACAAGTCTGAGATCGTCATAATGTTAGAGCCTTGATTTGAAATCGTACCTAATACCTTTTCGCCTAATTCATTGTTCAATTGAGTAACTGTTCCGTTAATTGGAGAATAAATTGTAGTTTTTGAAATATCATATCTGATTCGTGAAAGACCGGTCTTTTGTTGATTCACCTGAGCTCTGTTTGAATTCAGTGTTGCAAGTGCCTGGTCAATATTATTCTGCGCATTATCAAGCTCACTTTGCGTGGCAAGTCCCTTTTTAATTAACTGATCAAGTCTGTCAAATTCCTGCTGAGCCCTTTTAAGCGCAACTTCATTTATCGCGATATTACTTTCCGCTACCTCAATGGCGGCATTCTGCTGCTGAATCTCAGGAGTGTATGCTTCCTGTTTGATCTTGACAACAAGGTCATTTTTTTTCACATCATCACCTTCTTTAAAAGGAAGAGATACTATTTCACCGCTTACTTCTGCACTTATATTGACTTCTGTCTATGACTGAATTTTACCTGTAGCAGTAACTATCTGAGTAATGTTTCTTTTCATTATCTTTTCAGTCTGGACTGTTATTAATTCTTCCTTGCCACCTGAAATTATTACTGCAATTACAATAATTACAACAAGCAACAGTCCAATTATCCATAAAAGCTTTTTCCTGCTTTTTTTCTTTTTCTTCTTCACTGGTATTGGTGGAGGTATTACAGGGGTTGTAGTTTCCGGCATATTCTTATAAATTTATTATTAAATTTTTTTTAATTATTTCAGATCTCCGACATAAAACTTCAATCTTCTTTCTGCAAGCAGAAAATCATAGTAAGCGTTTATTCTGTCAATTCTTAAAGCATTCAGCTTTACAGCTGCTGTCTGTGCATCGAGCAATGTTCCCAAGCCGACCCTGTAATTCTCATCAGATAAAATCTTATCCTGCTCAGCAGATACTATATTGCGGTCCAGTATTTCCAATTGCTTATACTGAGTTTCAAGGTCAATGTATGCTTTTTTAATTTCACTTCTGATTTGCTGTTCAAGCTGCTGAATATCATCCTGCTTTTGCTTTATGCTTATCTCAGATGCCTGACTCTTATTATCTAATTTAAATCCCTGAAAAATGGAATAGCTTATGGCAAGACCAAAGTTGAATGACCTGAAATCGAGTACATTTTCTATTCTTGAATTACTTAGATTGTAATTTACAAATCCGGATAATGTGGGGAAATATAAATTCTTTTTGTCAATTGTATATTGAGTCTGGCTGATCCTTATATCCTGCTGTGAAACTTTATAGTCATATCTTTTCTGTAAGGCTATGTTCACAAGAGCATCTGTATTGGAATTTTTGTCTAATATGACTTTAAGCTCTGCATTTGACAGATTTGTCTGTATATTTTTGTCCGATACGGAATATTCCTTGTCCATATCAGTATTCATTGCCAGCAGAAGATCAACTTTACTTTTCTTGTAATCATTCTTTGATCTCTCTAATAATAATTCATTCTGAGCTACCTGTACATCCTGTCTGTAAACATCTGCAATTGTTCTCATTCCTACATTCATAAACTCCTTTATACGGTCAAGCTGGGCTTTTGAATCAGTCAGATTTTCATCATTAACTATTACAATTTTATCTTTTTTCAATACATCAAAATATGTGCTGTTGATGTTGTAAACTATGTCATACTTCTGCTTATCTAAATTTATATTTACTGAAGTTTCTGTCTCTTCCTCCAGGTCAATTTGCTTTAAATTAGAAAATCCATTGAATAAAGTAACATTAGAGCTTAAACCAAGATTAAAATTATTTATCCAAGTGTCCTGTGCAGGAACAATGTTTGGGATACCATTTTGAAATGTTACAGTTCCTTCAGAAAAAGTATTATTTCTGCTCCATCTCAAATTTAAATCCAATGTAGGAATAAGATTACCTTTTGCAATCCCGGTGTTCAGTTTCTGTATTTCCAGACTTTTTTCAAGATTGGATACACCGGTGTTATTCTTTAATGCAATGTATACAGCCTCGTCTAATTCTATTATTTCTTGAGCTTTAATATTAGTTGTAACAGTGAAGATAAAAAAAGAAAGGATTAATATTTTTTTCATTAATTAGTTTGAATTCTATTAAGAATTAGTTAAATATAACGTATGCAAAATTAATATGTTTCAATCACAACTAAAATACTAAAATGCTATTTATTTAATTGTTCTTTAATTGTTAAGACTCTTGTTAGAATAGAAAGGTTTCATTGTATATTCTTTGTTAACTTACTGCACGCTCCGTATAATACGACTTGTGTTAAAGCAAGCTAGTTTTGTATGATGATTTTGGGAACACGGATAACACTGATTCTGTGGATATTCTCTTATAATTATGAGAAATATAAAAATCAAAATCTAAAAATTACAATAATAAGTTAGATTCAAATTGAATATTTTTACAAACAAATAAAAATCCGTTATTTTCAGCTAAACCCGCGTTATTCTCGTTCTATTTTTCTTGTGTACAATGGCAAATTACATTTCATAAATTATTAAATAGAATTAATTTGAGGAAAACTAAATAAAAAAAGATGCTATACATTACCAGAAGAGAACACTTTTCATCATCACACAAACTTGAAAATCCAAAACTTTCCAAAGAAAAAAATGAAGAAATTTTCGGGAAGTGCAATAATTTACACGGTCACAATTATTACATCGAAGTAACGCTGACAGGAACTCCTGACCATGAAAGCAATTATGTTATGGATTTGAAAATATTAAAGGAACTAATTCACGAAGAGATCTTAGGTAAAGTTGATCACAGGTTTCTAAATGAAGTTGATATGTTCAAAGAGATCATTCCGACAACTGAGAACATGGTTGTTAAATTCTGGGAAGCACTTGAACCCCGTGTAAAACGCGACAATGTAAGACTTTATTCAATAAAGCTTTATGAAACTGAAAAGAATTTCGTTGAATACAGAGGAGAATAATTGACAAAAAATGAAATTAAATATTATTCAGGTCTGAAAATAAAAAAATATCGCGATTCTGAAAAAAAGTTTTTGATCGAAGGAGTCCACCTTATTCAAGAATGCCTGAAATCAAAAAATTACAGAACAAATCTTGAAAAAGTAATCATTCGGGAAGATTTCAGAAATGAAGAATTATTAAAGATAATCCGGAATAATGAAAATAAAACTGATATTATTTTATTGAACGAAAAAACATTCAGCCATCTTGCTGAAACAGTTAACTCTCAGGGAATTATAGGAGTGGTCGCACAGAACAGTAATTCATTTTTAAAAGAATTTCCTGATGGAAACCTGATAGTAGCTTTGGATTCAATAAATGATCCCGGGAACTTAGGAACAATCATCAGAACATCTTACTGGTTTGGAGCAGATCAAATGCTGATCAGTAAAAATTCTGTTGATCTGTTTAATTCCAAAGTGATCCGTTCCTCGCAGGGAGCTTTATTTAATTTGAATATAATTGATGAAGCCGACTTAGAAGTAGATTTAAAAAAACTGTATGAGAAAAAGTATAATATTATCCTTACAGCTCTGAATTCAGATACAAATCTTTCAGACTTCAGATTTAAGGCATATGAAAAATATGTCTTTGTTTTTGGGAATGAAGCATCAGGTATCAGCAGAGGTATACTGGACAACAAAAATTATCAGAAAATCAGAATCAGCGGATTCACGGATTGTGAATCACTCAACATTTCTGTTTCGGCGGGAATATTTCTGAACACTTTTAGAAATAAACAATTAGTCCCATAAAAAAGCTGCCTCAAGAAAGAATCTTAAGGCAGCTTAATAAAAATTGTTTCAATGAAAATTTTATTTGATCAGCACCATTCTCTTCGTAGCTCTGTAGTTTTTAGCTTCTTCGCCTCCGTTAACATCAATTCTGTAAAAGTACATTCCACTCGCTAAATTAGCACCGTTAAAATTTACAGAATAAAATCCGGCTGTCTGAACAGTGTTAACTAAGTTCATCACTTCCCTTCCCGCTCTATCATAAATTAGTATACTTACCTTTCCGTCAACAGGTATTGCCTAATCTATCTTAGTAGTCGGATTAAAAGGATTGGGGAAATTCTGTGCAAGAGCAAACTCTGTTGGCATCAGACTTGACGTCGAAGACGGGCCGCCGATACCGGTAAAAGGATCTACTGAATGTGTTCCAGGGGTTGAAATATCAACTATTGTTCCATTGTCTTCACCTGTAAATGCTGCTATTTTTGTGAATGGATCAGGAACTTCACTTCTCCATAGCAGATTCAAAGTATCGGTTGAAACTGTAGTTGCAGAAGTTCTTAATCTCATTCTTAAAACCTTAGTCCCAACACCAGTTGATTTGATCAGAACTGAGTCTTCAGGAGATCCCGGTAAATTAGAGGCTAATCTCAGTATGTTACCGCTGATGGAAGGACTTACCGGTTGGTAAGTAGCAGGTAATTCGGATCCTGTAGGACCGGAAACTTTTGAATAAGTTAATGTACCGCCATTTGCAATGTTTGGATTAAAATGGAAAAAATACTGCGCTGCTGCATAAAAGTAAGGTGTTACAGTAGGATTAGTATGCAATATATAAACATCCCACTCATATGTGTTTGGGGATGTTAATTGAATGTTCGTTGCCTTAAGTGTGTAAGTAGGAATTTCATATAAGGAATCTTTCTGTTGAGCGATTCCAAGATTCAAACTAACAAATGCCAATACCACTGCAAATGAAATTTTGATAATTTTATTCATTTTTTTTTGATTAGATTTATTAAAAAGTTTGTTTAAGATTTTAAGTAATATAGGATATATAAATTAAGATTAATACATATTTTTTTTTGTATAATCAGTTTAAGGTCTTATCAATTCTACAAAACCAACTGAATTATTATAAACCGCTAAAAGATCATCCAGATCAGCAATACTGTCTCCGTTAATGTCAGATCTAATGTATCCTGTTTCAAAAAATGTAACATCATCATAAACGTAAAGCAAATCCGATAATTCTATGACTCCTTCCTGAATAACATCTCCGCTGTATGTGCAGTATTTTGTTCCCTTTAATATTTGATTACTTCCATATGCCTGAGGAGCCGCTGAAGTAAAGTCGTAATTAAGTATATTTCCTTTTTTCAAGCTGTCCCCACCGGACCTGCTCCAGGTCTCAAGACTGTTCCTGTGTCTGATCTGCAGATAGTATTTCCCGTTTGGTACATTATTAAACTGATAAAGTCCCTTGAGGGTCATTGAGTCTATTGTTGTTTGTGCTGAATCAATTAGATTGTATGGGGAATTTGACTGTCTGATAAAAACTTTTACTGTATCTCTGATATTTAGTTTGTCATTTACTGAATCATAAAAACCTTCTATTGCAATTTTCAGTTCCAGATTTGAAACACTTTTATTGACAATTTTATAAATTCTTCCGGTTGTAGCAGCATAACTGCAGGCATAGATTTCATTGTTTTGATCAACTCCAAATGTAGAAATGGCAAAATTTGTATCCTGTATAAGGGCATTTGTAGCAGGATTAATTCCGTCATAAGTTAAAGCCCATACGGTTCCAAAACTGTAATCCGCATAAATGTATTTTCCATAAAGTGATGGCAGCAATGATCCCCTGTAAACATAGCCTCCTGTAATTGACGCTCCTGCTGAACGCGGATATTCATAAACAGGTCTTGTAAATCCTTTACCGGTAGTATCACAAGTACCATAGCAATGAAATCCTTCCATCTTGTTCCATCCGTAATTTCTCCCGTTTTCGATTATGTCAATTTCTTCATAAGCATTCTGTCCTACATCACCTGCCCACAGTCTGTTTGTCGGAGGATCAAAACTGAACTTCCAGGTATTTCTTAATCCATAAGCATATATTTCCTCCTTGTAACCGCTGCTGTTGCCGAAGAAAGGATTTGATACAGGAATTGAATAGTTTCTTCCCCCGGAGGCTGAATCAACATTTATTCTTAATATCTTTCCTAATAATGTTGATCTGTTCTGTCCGTTTCCCAAAGGGTCTCCCCCGCTACCACCGTCTCCGAATGAGATGTATAAAAAACCATCCGGTCCGAAAGCAAGTTTTCCTCCGTTGTGATTTGAATATGGCTGCTGAAGAGTAATTAATATCTGTTCTGTGCTTAACAAAGCTGTATCAGGATTAGAAAAACTTGTTGTAAATCTGGAAATTCTTGACCAATAGTTAGATGCACTGTCAAATGTAAAATTCACATAAAAGTATCTGTTGTTCTCATGGTCAGGATGAAAAGCCAGTCCTAATAAGCCCAGCTCACTTCCTGAAGGTGAAACTTTAGAGCTTAAATTTATGAATACTTTTTTTGAATTTGCCGTAGGGGAATTATTAAAAACATAAACTAATCCTCTCTGCTGAGCAACAAATAACCTGTTTGTCCCGTCATCGGCTTTGACTAGTTCGATCGGATAATTAAAGGTTCCGATATTTGGAAAGGCTGGCTGCAGCTGGTATTGCGCATTACTGAGGACCGGGGATAGTAATAATAATATTACAAGGAGCTTTTGAAGAAGTTTTTCTTGATGATTAATTCTGTTTGATGTTTAAAAATTCTAGAATAATTTTGAAGCTGAAAATAAATTTTTAATATTAAAGGTAAGTTAAAAAATATGTTAATTTAGATTTACTTATTGTATAATTTTCAGGGTGAAATTTTCATTCTGAAATTAATTGAATTATTGTAGGCAATCAAAACGTCATTTAGATCCGTGATATTATCCGTTCAGATCTGTAACAGTATATCCTGATGAAAATATATTTGCATCATTAAAAATCGACAGTACATCATCAAGATCAATAAATCCGTCATTGTTTACGTCTCCGCTGTAAACACAGTACTTCGTTCCTTCCAATGTAAGATTATTCCCGAAAGCTGAGGAATCAGCAGATGTGAAGTCATAATTCAAAAGATTTTCTATGGTATATTGAATTCCGGTCTTGCTCCATGTTTCAATGCTATTAATAGTTTTTATAGCAATAAAATAATTGCCCGATGATGCTTTTCTGAAAACGGAAGCAGAATTGAATGAAACGGAATCAATTGTGCTTTTCGCAGAATCTGCTATTGAATATGGGGTAAATGTATTCCGTAGATAAACGGTAATTGAATCTTTTCTGGATAATCTGTTTAACGAAGAATTATACATCCCCTCCGGTATAACTTTTACATTCAAAATAGTTGCATTCCCGAATTCAAATACTGCATAGACAGGTAAATGATCAGATGCATAGTGAAGAGCATTTGCAATGGTCTGTGATACAGCCGAATTCGGGATCTGATTAATGGAGTCATTGTAATGGAGTCCGTCATTTCCGTATGCTGTATATGTACCAGGAATGAATTTTATTCCTCCTGAATTTTTTACTGCTTTTGAGTACAATATCATATCAAACCTGTCATCAAGCCCGCCTGTAGCGCCGTCACCAAATGCCCTCGTTCTTGTTGATTGTGTATGGAATGGCGCATACGATGACCTGTTCCAGATCCCTGTTAAATTAAGAGGATCCGCAAAATTTCCGTCATCAGTAACATTATCTTTAATTAATTTCTGATAAGCTGTTTCATTGGAACTATAAATGTTAAAATCTCCTAATACAATAAAATCAGTACCCGAAGGCAGTATGTTGGTTCTCTTTCTCAAACTGTCAACTTCACCGGATCTCACCGATGAATCAGAAGCGTTTGCCTTCAGATGGACACTGTAAATTCTTAAAGTATCATTATAATTTTTATCTGATACTTTAAATTCATTGATATTCCTTACCGAAGTTAATATCGGCGTATTACTGATGAAATTAATTTTCGAAGATTTATAAAATATTGCATTATCAGTATCAAACCCGTTTATGAAAGTACCTGCGCTATAAACTGCACCACCGGAATTCATTACATTAGATAAAAAAGAGTTGACTGCATTTTGGGAAGTAATTTCACAAACTACTAAGATATCAGGATTTACTGCGTTTATGATCGTCCGGAAGTGTGGATTCCTTACTGCAGTATCTGTTGACGAATAATTCAAAAGATTATAAGTCATGATCTTCAGCTGATGCTGAGCATTAACCGGTAAGATTATTAACAGATAAAAAAGAACTATGTATTTTGTGAGTTTCATTTTTGATTATCTCCGGTATTACACTCGGAATTTCTTTTATACAAAGAACTGACGCAGTATTAGAATGCTAATTTGGAATTATTCTTGAAACAAAGCCGGCTGAGTTATTATAAGTAATTAACAGATCTGTTAAATCCACGATCCTGTCTCCGTTAATATCACTAATGAAATAACCTGAAGAAAAATCTACTGCATCATTGTATATCAGCAGCAGATCGGTGAGGTCAACAATGCCGTCCTGATTTACATCTCCGCTGAAGATGCAATAATTACCGTCTTTAAGTATCAGATTATTCCCGTATGCTCTGTCTAATGAAGCTGTAAAATCATAATTATTCACGGAACCTGCTGTAATTCCCAGAGGAAGTTTGCTCCAGGTCTCTATTGAATTCAAACTTCTCAGCTCAATATAATAACTTCCTGACTGAACATTCTCAAAAGTAAATGTACCTGTAAAATCCAGCGAGTCAATAACTGCTTTTGAAGAGTCTACTTTCTGAAAAGGCGAAACAGGATTTCTGAGATATGCAGTCATGGTATCTTTCGTATTTAGAGTGCCGGAAACAGAATTATAATATCCTTCAGAAACTGCTTTAATGTTTATAGTCGTCGGCAAAAATGAAGGTACATATACATCATCGTAAATCAGAGAATCATTAGCGCTCGTTGCATGATTCCAGAGTATTCCAAGATTTGAAAGAGCATTCGAAGTAAAAGCATTATCAGATGCAAAACCAATCTGAGTTACTGCCTCTCTGGGATCTGATCTGGGAAAACCGGACGAACTGCTGTCAACATATAATGACCAGTTATTCCCGGCTGATTCATATACAACTTTAATACTCAAATATTGATTTGCATAATCTCCGCCTGAAATTACATTTGTAAATTTTGAATTTGCATTTACACCTCCGGTAAATTTTGCAAGACGAATTGCATCCGTAGATCCGCTGTTTCCAATCACTACTGCATATCCGTTACCTGTTGTAATGTCAGTTGTCGTTTTACCCAGAATGAATGCTGCTCCGTAATTATTTGCATCGAAACCTGAAGGATCAGTGCGTGATTGCCTGAAGTTAATTGCCCAGACAAGTTGTCCTGAAGCGCTGTTGAATTGTACAGGATATCCGGCAATACTTCCTATATCCACATATGCATATTCACGTCCCGCTGTAGTACTTTTTAGTTTGGTGCGGTTATTATTTAAAGCTATTGATGAGGGGTTCAAAGTTTCGGCTTCCTGCCATAATAATACATCCGGTGAAAGAGTATTGCCCAGTAAATTATTGTTTGCTCTGTTAAAATTATCCAGTAAAACTGATCCGGTAACCGGAGAAGAACCCGAGGTTGCTCCTGTAACAAACGGAATACTCCCGTCTGTCTTATAATTTATCATAGAGCCTGTCCCGTTGTAAGAAATTATTTTGAAATAATAATTCGTGTTAGTATACAAACTATTGAAAGAATAGCTGTCAGGTGCTGCATAGTTTATATTAACCTGCGCATTTCCGTCCGAAAGATTTGTATCATTTATATATTGTGTCCCATCTGAAGGAATATAAAATGAGTTGTTTGTATTCGCGAGGATCAGGTATCCCAAAGGTACCTGAGAACCTGCAACTGCATCAGTCCAGGTCAATGGTACCGAATTTGTAGTAATATTTCCTGTCACAAAATTTGTAACGTGATTTGAAGGTTCAGCAGCTAAAACAGATGGAACGTATGCATTGGTCTGGGTCAATGTGCTGTCAATTTTATAATTTATCTGATTTCCTGATCCGTTGTAAGAATACATTGTAAAATAATAAGTTGTATTCTGTATCAGATTATTAAAATTAAATGTATTAGCATCAGCATATGGAATGTTCATTACCGCATATCCATCAGACAAAACAGAATCATTTGTATAAACAGAACCATCAATAGGAAGAAAATAATTATTTCTGCTGAAAGCGATGATGAGGTAACCCGATGGAAGCTGAGCTCCTGTTGCATCATTCCAGTTACCCTGAATTCCTGTGCCGTTGGCAGATGAAGTAAAAGCTGTAGGATGCCTGCTCGGTTCTGCTGCATATACAGGATTCATTTTTGTAAGATTATACAAACTAATATAATTTATGAACTCAGGATGATCAACAAAGGGATTTCTGTTTTGCTGAATTGATTGTATGTAATTGTTTCTGTCAATTTCCCACTTATCAGGCGGATCCTGCCTGTGCCAGTTCAACAAAACAGTAGTATCCTGCGGAGCTTCACTTAATGAAGGAAGCGAAGTATTATTGAGCCAGTTAAAATTCCAAGAGTTGCCGCCTATCCCGTCATATCTTAAGCACATATAATACAATGCCCTTGCAACATCTCCTTTCTGATTATCCATTGGCTCATACACAATCTGTCCCGACGCATTTGTACCGAGCTTTCCCTCTAAAAACTGATAGGTTACATTTACAACATCGCCGAAAGGATGATTGCTTCTTCTGCCGTTTGCATTATTCTGATGAGTTGGAAATAAATGATGCTGATCCGAATACTGATCTGTACTTGCAGACGGGAATGTCGGAGTCCAGCTGTGTGCAAAAGTGTGTTCACGGCTCATTAATCCCCAGCTAAAAGTCCCGGTATAAATATATTCGAAGCCTGTATAAACGCAAAAAACGGATCGCGTTCCGTTTCCATTATTTATGGAAGCAAAGTTTGCAATGTTTGTTTCATCGTAATTATCATAAGATATCCTTGTATAAGGATTTCTTATCCTGTTCTGCAAATCAGCAATAAAGACGGAGGATGATGTTTGAATACCATTATAATATTGTGAGAATATGTTCGAAGTGAATATTAATAATATGACAACGGATAGAGTAAGTTTCTTAAAAAGTAAATCTGAAGTTTTCAAATTTTATTAAATAAAAATAAATGCAAGTTAAGTAATATTTTACCTGTCCCTGCATTTTTATTGATTGAATTATTATGTGTATACAAAAATATGGTAAAAGGTTTGTAATATCAACTGCAAATGCCCTTTGATAGTTTCTCCGGATTTCCAAATAATAATACTTCTAATAAAAAAAAGCTGAATGAAAATGACTTTCATTCAGCTCGTAAAAGTGAATTATATTAAATTAACTTACGGAGGCGTAATTTTACCGACAAAATTCGATGCATTATTATATGCCAGTAATACATCATCTAATGTTACAAAGTTATCTCCTGTTAAGTCTACAATCGTATATCCCAGTGTGAAAACATTACTTGCATTATAGACAGCCACAACATCCGTAAGATCTATGACAAAGTCAGTATTCACGTTTCCGTTGTAAACAGTATATTTTCCGTTTTTTAAACCAAGATTACTCCCATATGCTTTATTTGATCCTGTTGTGAAATCATAAGTAGTTGTTGAATCCTGTTTGAAGTTAACCCCCGTCGCGCTCCAGGTTTCAATCGAATTTCTGTGCTTTAATGCAATATACTTTGTAGATGTTGCCGTGTTTGCGAAAGAAATGTTTGCAAAACCGGTTGAACTCAGGAATACCTTACTTGAATCAGTTATCAAATAAGGCGGTGTAGTGTTTCTCAGATATACTCTCATTGTATCCTGCACCATTGTAGCGCCGTCCCAGAATCCCTGAATGATCGATGTTAGATTTAATGTTGTGATGGTACCGGATATCGGAGAAGAATTGAACTGAATTCCCCAGGAATAAATTCTTCCGGTATCAGCGGTTCCTCCATCGTCAGTCACGCTTAAAACCCACCTTCCCTGGCTGTAATCTCCTCCGAATTTATTGAACAGGTTTGAATCTGATCTCACTGACGGAGTAAAAGAAGTAAAAGGTGTTGAAATTACGGAGTTAGTTGCCTGATCATCAAATATAGTAATAAGATGATCATATGCTCCTGCTGTGAGTCCATCGGTTGAAAGTTGAACTGCTTGTCCGGTGGGCGCAGTAAGACTCACATCCAAATTAGTTTCGTCAGTATGATTTATTGCAACAAAAATATTTATGTCATTAATATTGACGTTGAATGGAATCAATAAAGTATCCAAGGTTGTTCCACTGCCGCCTGTTAGAGGAACTTTCTTTCCTGAATATTTAACAGTGAATCCTGTACCAAATGGTTTGGCATCATCTCTGAGCATTGGTGATACAGGCATATTTGCTACTCCGCCGGGATGGCTGAATTTAGCGCTGTCTCTCAGATAAAGTCTGGGACCGCCGTCTCCGTTATCTGCCAGCGTTCCGTCTAAATTATAACATACATTATTAGAAGCCGCAACAGGCTGATTTACTGAATCAATTGATTTAAAAAGATAACTGGTAACCTGAGCTGCTGTTTTAGCATAGTTTGAGATTCTTACTTCATCAATGAAACCGTTAAAAAATTGGTGACCGGTGCTCCGGTTCTGTCACCGCCAATTATTAAGGAATCCGTATTTGAACCAATGGATCCTCCAATTGAATTTGTTGATGTATCCAAAACACCGTTAATGTATAATGATGTAGTACTGCCATTGTAGGTTGCGGCAATATGAGTCCAACGGGCAGGTATTACTACAGATTTACTTTCTAATATTTGTGCCCCGCCTTTGGGAATAAAATTAACTTTCCCGGTGGAACTCACTCCTAAATTATATGAAGTCGCTGAATTTTTTGATATTATGGACGGACTTGAAGTTAGATTTCTTGGAAATATCCATGCCTCAAGTGTAATTTGTGATGTCGGACTTATTAAAGCACTGTTCGGTCCCGCAACATATTCTCCGGTACCAAAAAGATTTAAACTTTCATTATCACAGATTGTCCTGTAATTTGTCCCGGTTTGATTATCAGCCGTTACATTTCTTCCCTTTCCGTGATGTCCGTTGCCGGTGTTATCCTCTGTTGTAAATACAGTTCCTCCTGAATTGTTTCTCTGAAATGGTAAAGATAATACCAATCCTTCATACAACCTTCCTCCGGTTGCTCCCAAAGATGTTCTGAAGTATTGAGAAATTTGAGTAGCCGTCAGAGATTTATTCCACAATCTGACCTCATCTAACTGTCCTGCAAAGCCTAATCCTGAACCGGCAATACCTACGTACAATGAATCTGTGTTTGAACTTGGCTCAGCTGACCCGATAACAGCTCCGATATTTTTCACACCGTTAATGTAAATTGCAAAACTGTCTGTAGTAGAATTAAACGTTGCGCAGACATGAGTCCATGCATTTGCTGTTAAGGCTGATGTGCTTGTCAGTATTAAAAGTCCGTTTGTAGAAATTGTTACTCTTCCTGTGGTACTTATCTTTAATGCGTATCTCAAAGACAGTCCGAGTGTCGAACCTTTTGAAATGATTCCCTTTTCAGTTCCGGTCACAGATGTTGGATTTACCCATGTCTCGAGCGTAAAATCACCGGTGAGATTTACATCGGTTGAATTAGTAACTGAAATGTAGCTGTTATTACCGCCCGTAAACTGGCAGGACTGATTCCAAAACATTTGTGCATTGGAATTATTGCTGTTGATTAAAATAAAAATCAAAGCAAAGATCTTAAAATTGTCTTTTAAGAAATTCATTTTTTTACTCTCCTTTTTGTTTAATGGATAATTTATTAATATTATTTAATCCTTTACAAAAATAATTATTTTCCAACAATATTTGCAAAGAATTTTTTTAGAAAAAATCACCATTTTTTAAGCTGATCTTTAAAGATATTTTCGAGAGCCTAAATGAAATAAGGATGCAACTAATGCGGAATAAAGCTATTGGCGGAAGTAATGGTTTGAATGCAGAAAAGACAAACCGGGAATAATAATATTCCCGGCTTTAAACTTATTTTTTATCTTCCGCTTGAAGGTACTTGTGCTGAAATGAATTTAATAGCATTATTATAGCAAATCAAGATATCTTCAAGGTTAACAATGTTGTTTCCATTTAAATCTGTAGCAACATAACCAGTAAGAAAGAGATCTGCATCATTTGATACATCAATGATATCTGAGAGGTCAATGAATCCGTTTTGATTGACATCTCCGCTGTAACTGCAATATTTGCTTCCCACAAGAATAAGGTTGTTCCCTAATGATCTGGAAGCAGAGGATGAGAAGTCATAGCTTCCTGAATTCGCTGCAAAGCTGAACGGTTCTCCGCTATATTCTTCTATTGCGTTTCTGTTGAGGATCTGAATATAATATTGTGTGGAATTAGTTGCATTTGCAAAATTGATTGTAGCTGTACCGGCTGTACTTAAAAATACTTTAGAACTGCTCACCATTGCAAATGGTGAAAAATTTTCTCTTAAATTAACAGTTACGGTATCTCTGACCATACTGGTACCGTTATATAATCCCTCAATTAAATAAGTTAGATCTAAAGTATGCAAGGCTACAGGAAAAAGCTGACCTCTTATTGCTCCTCCGCCAAATGTAGTTGTATGAAGGTTTGTATACCACAATCCGTTCAATAATTGTGTTTCCTGTGTAGCTGTTAAAGCTGTTGATGCACTTGTGAAATTACCATTGGTTACACCTAAAGGTAAACCGATAAAACCTTGTTGTACTCCTGCATTCACTCCTACAGCCGCTGGACCGTGAAAATGACCTGCCGTAATTGTACCTGTGACACTGAATACTATATTGTAACTTAGTATTTTTGTTACCGAATTATATGTCCCGGTAAATGTACCGCTGCCGCCTGCAACCGGAGGATTTTCCTGAGCTCCGCTCATTGCAGCATTAATTGAATAGATAATGGCGAAAGAATTTTTTTGAAGTACAAATAGTAATGCAATACCTAAGAAAATTATTAAAGCAAATTTAGAAAAGTTTTTCATTTCAGCTCCTTTGTTTTATTTGGTTAAAAAATATTTTATTAGTTTATAACGTAAATATTCTTAATGCGGATTTCGGAGAATTTAAATTGTTTATGATGGAATTAAAATAATAAGGTCAACAGTTTTTTGCAAACTAAAATTTAAAGAAATGTAGTATTCAGATTTTAATTTATTTGCACAAAAGGCAGGAGAATGGGAATGTTTTCATTGGACTCATTGGATTTCATTTGAAATATTTTTATTTGTTTTATAACATAAATATTCTTAATTGGACTTTGCAGGTCTGAATTTTTGTGACAGATCTAATGTAGTACAATTTTATTTTTTTTGTAGCTAAAATTACTGTACAATCAGATTTTATTTTTTCTTACTGGTTTAGGATAACTCCCGGCAATTTGAGATAAAAGTTTTGCCAATTTGAACGAGTCAAAATAAAAAAAAAGCCGGAATAAATTCCGGCTTTTTTTATAGATATATTATTTAAAGCTAAGTCTTATTTGATAAGAACCATTTTCTTTGTTGATACAAAGTTTTGGCTGTTACCTTCAGCATTAATTCTATAGAAGTACATTCCACTGGCTAAGTTAGCGCCGTTGAATTGAACTGAATAGTAACCTGCTGTTTTTACTTCATTAACTAATTTAGCAACTTCTCTTCCGGAAATATCATACAATAAAACACTTACTTTTCCATCGTATGGTAATTCAAAATCAATCTTTGTTGTTGGATTGAACGGATTTGGATAGTTTTGTGATAAAGCGTATACTGATGGAACACCAACTACTACTTCATTGCTTAAGTTGTGATAGTTAACACCACCGTTGAAATCTATTTGTTTCAATCTGTAATTATAGTGACCGGTTGTTAATCTTTCCGCAAAACTGTAGCTCTTTGCTTCGTTTGTTGTTCCGTTACCTGAAACATTTCCGGCTTTTGTCCATTCGTTAGAACCAACCAGTGATCTTTCAATGTCAAATCCTTGGTTGTTGGTTTCTGTTGTTGTTGTCCAGTTTAATACTACATTGTTTTTGTTTACGTTAGCTGCGAAGCTTGCTAATTCAACAGGTAAAACAAATCCACCGTTTTCAACTGTGTAAACCGGATCTCCCGGAGGATTGATTGTATCCATTAAAGCAATTGCTGTTTGATTCGGGAAGGTTTCACTATCAAATCCGGCTGTGTCAGGATAAGGAGCGAAAGCTGCAACGAATGTATTTGGTGATGCACCAAGTTTGAATCTTAGATCTAATGGAACTTGTTGAAAAGCATTACCATCAGTTCTTAATTGAGCTGTTAATATTCTTGTTCCAGGAGCTGTTCCGGAGATAAAATAGTTAACTAAAGATTGTGGCAGATTACCGGCCATCTTTAAGTAACCATTTACTGAATCAACCTGGAATGCAGGAGGACGAATTGCCGGAGGTAATGAAGTTCCTGCTCCGAATAAACCAAAAAATAAATCTTTACCCGGTGCTTGTATAGCTTTATTATATGACCATGTAAATTGACCTGCACAATATTCAAAGTCCATTACATTTGGCTGGCCTTGATTGATTTGCTGAAGATATACTTCAAATCGTAATATACTGTCCCTTGACGTTAGCAGGATTTGTTGTTGCAATGTTCTTTACTGTCATTACAAATCTTGGAGGAATTGTTTGTCCGTTAACTTTACTTTGCGATAACAGAACTGTTAACAAGAACAATGTTACAAAGAGTTTGAATGTGTTTTTCATTGTTTTTTTTTTTTGGTTAATTAATTAAGGTTTTTTATATTTTATTTTGTTACAAATTTAGTTTCTTAAATACTAATTGTCAATTCTCTTTTAATACCTTTACAAAAAATTAACTTATCTTTATGAAGTGAAACACATAAAGTGTTTCACTTCAAAATTTGGATATTATTTTTTTTCTTCGTTTACTGATGCTTCATTTAATAATAATGCTTCTTTGTCAACATAATTCGGATCAGGAATAATCATAATCCTGCTGTCCGGTACGTAATTCAGAACAGGTGATACATAAGAACCATCAAGTGCTCCCGGAGGTTTAACGCCGCATATGAAAGCTACATTATTATTATAAACTAATATTAAATCCGAAAGGTCAACTGTGCCGTCATAATTTAAATCCGCAAGTACATATGGACCTGAAGCAAATGCCTGACTTTCGTTATAAATATTCAGTAAGTCTACAAGCGTAACGCATCCGTCCGGAGCATCTATAGGTGAAGCGATATCTCCTGTATACATTGAAGCAGCACCGTTAATTACAACAGCGATATTACCGTATGTCTGTCCGATACTTGTTGTAAAATTGTATCTTAATGAATCTGTATTTGATGAGAATGGATTACTCCATGCAAACACAGAGTTTCTATGTGACACTTCCAGATAATAAGGATGACCTTGTTCCCATGCAAAATCAAGGTCCGCATATCCGTAAGCGTAACTGCCGTTATGAGCTGAATCCAGGTAAACTTTAAATTGCTGCAATACTGCATACGGAACAAAAGTTTCTCTTACATTTATTGTTACGGTATCTCTGACCCTTAGTGTAGATCCAACAGGGCTTCCGTTACTTTGCAATCCCTGTAATGCAACAGATACTCTGATAGGAGATTTCTTAGAGCAACTGATTTCATTCAGGTTGAGATTGTTTGGACCATATTCAATTGCAAGTCCGCTGCCTGTAGTCAGGTTATATAAAGGTCTCTTAATATTCAATTGTGTTGAAGGTGATGCCGGAAGCGGATTTGCTGTTGAAACATATCCTGCATAAGCAATTGGAGCTCCGTTTTGTGAATACCCTGAGACATAATTTCTAAAGGTTGTTATACCTCCTGTCGCTGCAGGATACTGAGCAAGATAATCAGAAAGATAAGCTGCACTTGTCTGACCATTCGTTGTATCTGCCATAGTATATCTGAAATTTGAATTTGCAACTGCACATCCGGAAACAATTTCTATCACGACTTGAAAAGTAGCCCAGTTATTTTCCGGTGCAAATGCTGCTACTTTACTGTAAGTAATAATTAACTGGTTTCCCTGAGCTAAATAACTTAGCCTGTTAGTTGTCTGGAATGTTAAAGTTCCCAGATCAAAATCATGCCACATTGGAAGAAGTGCGTTTTTCGCTACTCTTGCACCGTCTATGTTAAAAGATGTTAAAGATATCGAACCAAAGGCTTCTGTAAGTCCAACAATTCCGTTTGTTCCCGGGAAAATTGAATCATAACAAACCCCGTTATATTTAAGGTGCTTGTCAGTTGTATCCATCCCGAATGAAAGCAAAATATTTTTTAAGCTTAATTTGTAATACCCGTCGTCAACCGATCCCACCAATGTATTTCCCGGTGCAGTTACACCATTGACTAAGACTGATTTACTTCCAGTAGTATCTTTCCAGCACCATACCGGGAAAGACGGCTGGTCTAATGCTAGATTATTAGCATAAAAATATCCGCTGTCATTTCCGTAATTAGCATTAATCAATGATACAGAAACTCTTTGTGTGTCATTTGCAAGATTCTGATCACCTGGTAATGAAGTATATACAGTAACTGTATAATTAGTATTCGCTGCTAAATTGACATTTGCAAAATTAATGTTTGCAGTATTTCCTGTAGTAAGTAACGGTGCTGTTTGTGTATTTGAATAACCTCCGGGAGAAATAGTACATGTCACATTATAGCCAGACTGACTGTTATTACCGAAATTTTTTATAGTAGCTACCGGAGCCTGAATTCCCGATCCTCCGCCATTAACAGGATTTAAAATCACTGTTGTTCCGACATCATTATTTAACGGGACAAAAGGTGCCCATCTGTATATTTGACCGGAACCCGGAAAAACCGTACTGCTTAAGGTCATTGAAGCAGTATTCACAGCGCCTGCAGTTGAAGCAGACCAGGTTGTTGTAGATGTTCTGTTATTAAAATCTGCATTTGTTAAACCTCTAAGACCAACCTGAGGAACTATGGCAGTTGCATTTGCTGTAACTGAACCATATACAACTTCTATTAAATTAGTTGTTTCATAAATTCTGATCTGAAAATTAAAATTATCAGTCAAAGTAGCTGAACTGAATCTTTGGAAATTCTTCCACTGAATGATATGCACCCGGCTGCCTGCAGATCCTTGCGTTTCAGATCTTAGCTCACCTGAGCAGCAGTTCAGAGTTGTTGTTCCTGCTGCAGTTGCGGCTAAAGAAATATCAACTGTTCCTGCGCCGGTATTTATTGCTGTTACTCTTGTTCCGGCCGGAATTCCTGTACCTTGAACAATTTTCCCTACAACTATGCCTGCAAAATTTGTTACACCTGTCAGAGTAGTGCTTGCAAGTGTTCTTGTAGCAGTAAATCCGTAAATACCCTGTAAATCTCTTGACAAACCGGCTATGCAGCTCTCATAAGCTGTAGTGGCAGAAATCGGAGTATAATTTGTTGTACCAGGTCCGGTTGCTCCAAATGTGATCTGACCATTTGTATTCATACTGTAGGTTGTATATGCAGTACCGTTCATAACAAATGAGAACCCGATTGCCCGGCTCAAATATTGTACATCATCTAATGATGTAGCGCCGGAATTACTTGTTGCAGAATCAAAAAGAGTTCCTGTGATTTCAGAATAAGCTCCCGAAGTCTGCGTAAATGTATATGTATTTACCTGAGCCTGCGAAAGACTAAAGCTCAGAAACAATAATACAAAAGATAGAAAAAAGTTTTTCATCTAACTTCCTTTCTTTTAAAATGTTTGATAAAATTTTTTTGAGTGGTTTAAAATATGTTAAAATATATTGTGATGCAATATATGAATACACCTTTTTTATTTCTTTACAAATATAAATTACATCCTAACAAAATCCTAACAAATCAGAGTTAACAAATTATTATGAAAAAAAATTTAATTGTACAGAAGACTTATTTCACCCGAATAATATTTTTTTATTCTGTCATCCTCAAATTTTACTTTCAGACCTCCGTCCGGATCAATGTTAATGACTGTTGCCGGCTGCTCTTTATCATCCTCAATTTTTCTGAAATTAATTTTCTTACCTACTATTTTAGTATGCATCAGCCAGTTTTTCATTAATTCATCTTTACTTTTTATAAGATATAGTTTTTCGAAAAAATTTTTTATGAAAATGATCAGGATCATTTCAATATTTAGTTCAGATTTTATTTCATTGATTATTGATGTTGCTTTTGGCTTAAGGTCTTCCGGGAACTCTTTGCTGTTTACGTTCAGTCCGATGCCAATAATAAATTTTTTCAAATCATTTTTCAGATCCTTAACATCAAGCAAAATGCCTGCAATTTTCCTGCCGTTAAAAATTATATCATTCGGCCATTTTAATGAAATGTCCTGTATATTAAAAGATGACAGATATTCTTTTAAAGATATGAGAAGTATGTATGATGAATAAAAATTTACAAGATGAACTTCGTCTATTCTTATATCTATATTTTTAATTAAAGAAAATGTAAGGTCTTTAGATGGAGTTGTCTTCCATTGCCGGTTAAATCTCCCGGTGCCTCTTAATTGGTTGGATGTAATAAGGAGTGTATCACTGCCGAGATTATTTTTCTTTGCGTAGCTGTTTGTAGAATCCAGTTCTTCAAAATAAATTATTTCATTTAAATACTTATCCTTTACTAACTCGGTATTTAACAGTGCAATGTTCATTTTTAAATTTAAATTGCTGAATACGACATAATTTGAATTTATAAATGTTTCTTTAACACATTGTTAAAATTTCAACTTACTAACTTAGAAACTTCTGAAAAACAATGGTCATCCCGAAAGCTGAGTGGTCATAAACCATTTTAAAACGGAGGTACAGAGAGCACAGAGATTTTTTTTATCTGAGGTTATTAAGCATTGAAATATTCAATTATAAAAAAAATTAAAAAATACATTCACTTAAGATTTCTCTGTGAAACTCTGTGTTCTTTGTTTCTCTGTGGTATTCTTGTTGTATTAATTAGTTTTTCAGAAGTCTCTAATTTACTAATTTACTAATTTACTAACTTACTAACTTACTAACTTAATTGTCTTCCGGCTTCGATGGCTGATTATCTTTTTTTGCTTTTGATGGTTTGTCTTTTTGATTATCAGTTTCATATTCATTTTCCTGATCAATGTCTTTTTCCTGATCATTATCTTTTCCTGATCAAAAACTTTTTCCTGTTCGGTATCTTCAGTTACAGTTTCTTTTTTCTTTGATTCGTTATAGTCATAACTTAAAGCCGAATAGCTGTCAACTCTGCCGCTTCCATAATACTGATCCCATCCGGGTGTATCTTCCCTGGGATCTCCTGCAAGATCTTTTGATGAAATTTTTATTATTCTCTTCAGGTCGTCACTTGATCTTGAAAGATCCTGAGCCAGAAGTAACGATGCAATGCCGCTTACTATTGCTGTTGACTGGGATGTACCACTCCAGTAAACTTCGTAATTTAAATCATTCTCATAATCCAGTCCGTAAATTTTATTTCCGGGAGCTACTACTGAAATATGTTTTCCCCAGCAGCTTCCTCCGCCCCATGAAAATTTTCTGCACCGCCTGTCATCAGTATCAGTAGCACCAACAGCAAATACTCCTTTAAAGCTTGCAGGATAATAATCTCTGTCATCTCCCTTATTCATCATTGCTGCAATTATTAATGACCCGTTGTCCTGTGCATATCCTATTGCAGTCTTTAAAACTTTTGAATAATCATCTCCGCCTTCACTCATGTTTATGATCTGCGCGCCGTTATCCGTTGCATACTTTACTGACTGTGCCCACCAGCTGTATTCTCCGCTGTTATCTGAATTTAGGTTTTTACAGTTCATAAGCCGGCATTTCCCGTCTATTCCCGCAAACCCGATTGTGTTATTAATACCCGCTCCAATCACCGTAGCAATGTTCGTCCCGTGGCCGAATCCGTCATCAGGTCTTCTGTCGTCATAAGCGAAATCCCATCCTTTAAAGTCATCTATGTACCCGTTATTGTCATCATCTATACCATTATTTGGAATTTCATTTTCATTAATCCAGATCCGGTCTCTCAGATCCGGATGATCATCTTTAATTCCGGAATCAAGAATTGCTACAATAACTTCCTCACTCCCTTCCTCAATTTCCCATCCGTTTATCATTTTAATATCCGCGCCGACTTTCGCATAGCCTCCGCTGGAAGAAGGTTCCACCGAACCCGAATTCTGAAGATACCATTGCCTGTAAAACATCTCATCATTTGGATTGATCTGTGAAGATGCTTTTTCAAAAAAATCCTTTAGCTTTTCTTCTTTCACTCCTGCTGAAGTACCAATAAAATTCGCTTCCGAATACTCTACCAGGTCATCCTTTGTAAAATCATCAATTGCATACTGCACATATGTATCTGAATTATCCTCTAGGTTAAAAACATATATGCGTGACATCCCGTATTTTTCAAACAATGCCTTATTCCCGTTATTTAAACGGAATAAATTTTTTATTTCGCTGATTTTGTATTTTATTATTTTCTCATCGAGCGACACATTACCGGTAGAAAGTGAAATTTTACCCGTGGCTTCGGATACTTTTAATTCTTCTTTAGTCTTTACAAAAAACTTATTCTTTGAGATCAAAGAGGAAGAATTATCATTGTGTGTTTGTATTTTTCCGGGATGGCTGATTAAGACGGAGAGAATGATTAATACAAAAATAATATTTTTCATATAAAAATAAGTTTAAAAATTATACGCTATACCTAAGCTTAGCTTTAAGCCGTCAACAAAGATCTTTGAATTTAAGTTTTTTTCCAGCGGGTATTGAATGCCGGCGACAGATATGCTCGACACCGGAAATTCACTCTTTACGCTGTATTCACCCTGCCTGAATCTGATTTCAAAAACTCCTGAAATATTTTCTGCAAGCATTAATTCCATCCCGCTCAGGATCACAAAACTAAAACTGGATTCTCTTGAAATGGTCTTACTCTGAATGTTTTGAATTGTCCTTACCCTGTCTCCGAAATATACCCCAATGCCTCCGCCCAGATATATCTCAATATCATCCGTGAAGTTCGGAATGTTAAAATATCCGGTAAACTCAACAGGTACGATCCAAAGCTCTTCCGTGACTCTGCCTCTTGCTCTTGAAGAGTCAGCCTGAAATGTCTGTGTTAATTCATCATCATAAATCCTTGTGTATTCCGTTGAAAATCCAAATGAAAGATCCTCATCAAATAATTTCTTTCGTATGGATATTCCGTAACCGTAACCGCCGCTCAGTTCTTCGGTAATGCTCCTTTCAAATTGGTTCAGATTAAAAGCATCAAGCTGTATCGTTGCCGATGAAACATAATTAACTGACGGTATGATGCTGAATCCGTTCCCGATTGAGATACTCTGTGCTTCGGAAATTTTAATTGTCAGCAGACTAAATGCGGCCGCAGCTATGATAAAAGTTCTCATAAAAAATCCACTATACTTTTTTCTAATATAGTGGATACTATTTAATACTTTTATATTTAATATTTAATTCAAATTTTCCTGACCAAATATTTTTACGGTTTGTTTAAAAATACTTATCCCTGTTGTCAACAATCTCCGCTTCATTCTGCATTTTGGTCAGCCATTCGGAAACAATGGACTGTCTCTTTGAAGTCAGCAGGCTTTTTCTGATTTCAGGAGCTTTGAGTATGTAATCCTGTTCATTAAATTCAGTGATGGAATTTATTTTAATTATATAATACCCCTTGGTTCCTTTTATCGGCTTTGAAATTTCACCGGGCTTTAATTTCATTATTGCTGAACTAACTGCAAAGTCCTGTCCTATCACAGGATTTGGTTTGGAAACCTTAAAGCTGTCTGCTGTCTGATATGTATAATTCGGTGCAATTTCTTTTAAAGAAATTATATCAAAATTTGTTATTTTCCCTTCAAGATCATTTGCCATTGCTAAAAGTATCTTATACTTCTTTTCATTAATAACCTTTGGCTTGATCATTGTTACCTTTATTGAATCGAAGTTCTGATAACCTTCAGGTTTTTTTTCTATTACCTGATATATTGCGTATCCTCCCGGAACCTTTACAGGCTCAGTAATAAAATTGATCTTATTATCAAAAACTGTTTTAAGGATTTTTTTATTATTTCCTGCAAGAGGTACCTGACCGTCTTTTACTATATCAGGTGAAGTCTGTACCTGAAGTTTATTCTCATTTGCCAGTGAGTCCAGTATCTTTCCTTTTGAGAGATCTGAATACATATCCTCGGCTTTTTTCTTTACAAGCTGTTTACTCCTGCTGCTTGGCACAACTGCCTTATTTATCAGTCCAACTTTAAATTCCTTTTTTTCTTTTCCGTAAACTTTAATGACATGAAATCCAAACTGAGTTTTTACAGGTCCTACTACATCTCCGATGTTTGCATTAAATGATGCTTCTTCGAATTCCTTTACCATGGATCCTTTTGTGAACCATCCTAAATCTCCCTTGGATTGCTTAGCTGCAGGCTCATCCGATAACTGTTCAGCTAATACTTTTATGTCTTCACCGTTCTTTACTCTGTTATATATGTCCTGGGCTTTTTGCTTTGCGGCTGCTGTATCAGTTCCGAAATTTATAAGCACGTGAGTAGCATTCACATAAAGATCTTCACCTTCCTTTGATTCAAGAAGCTTTACAATCTGATACCCGTCCTGTGTAATTAACACATCTGAAATATCTCCGGGTTTTGCTTTAAATAAAAATGAATTGACTTCAGGTTTAAAGGCATTTGTTTTTTGAAATTCCGCATTATAAGGAGTTGAGGAATTCTCAGCGATCAGATTAATCAATGAAGAGTCCTCAATATTTGCTTTCTGCATGTCCTTTTTTAACAATTCCATATCTCTCTTTACAGAAGCAGAGTCTTCTGCTGTCGCCTGATCAAGGAGCTGAATGTATTTCAGTTTTACACTTTCGTTTTGCTTAAAATCATTCTTGTTCTTCTCATAATATTCTTTTAATTCAGCGTCATTGACTGCAATTTGTGATGAATCGGTGATCGTATTAAGATCAAGTAATACAAAGTTAAAATTTGCAATTATGTTATCTTCCTTGTATTTATCGAGTACATCACCTTCAGAAACTACAGCACCCTCAGTCAATACCGCCTGAAGCTTTTCTGAAAGAAGTGTCTCACGGCAAAAATTTTCCACCTGAGACCAGAATTGTGTAGCTTCTTTAGTTTTCATTCCAAGCGCCTGCTGATAAAATCCGGCATTAAATACACCGGTTGAATCCATGAAGTTCTTTTTGATCGGCTCCGGCAAAGTTTCAGGACGGTTATATATCCAGTCCAGTATTTCTTTATCCGATACCTTAATTCCGTACTTCTCTATTGCCTGCTGTGAAATTGTCTGGCTGACAAGACTGTTCCATACCTGGTCCCTGATTTGGTTCATCGTTGCTTCATCAATGTCCTTTCCCTCGTTCTGCTGCCTCATCTGCTCAACCTGCTGCTGAACTATTCTTTCATATTCCTGATATGAAATTTCCTTTGAATTTATCTTCGCAAATGCTTCATTCTGTCCTCCCATTCCCATATAATTCATTCCCCATTCAAAAACTATAGTTGCAAGAAAGGCGACAATTAGAATTATAATGATCAAAGGCATCTTGTCCCTCATCTTGTTCATTATTCCCGTGTGCTGTATTTTCTTATTTTCCATTTTATTTAAAACTACTCCTTATTAATTATATTATTATTGTTATTTAGTGTGTTATTTTAATGACAAACATTGTGAAAATTTGTGGATTTTCAAACTAAAATTTTTGCTAAGTAAAAGCAATGAATTTATTAGAATTAAAATCAACTGCTAATCACTGTTGTCTGAACATTATTTAGTCAATATTCTGTTTATTAAAGTGGTTCTTATTAAAACTATACAAACTATACAAACTATACAAACTATACAACTATACGACTATACAAACTATACGAACTACTTAGTAATCTCCTCCACATAACTGTAAGGATCCTTATTTTTCAATGCAATATCTTCAAGCCGTTCATTTAAATTTCTGATCTTTGTATCATCCCAGAAATTTATTTCAAGTTTATTATTAACCAGCTCTTTTATTTTTTTAGATAAATGCTCTTTTCTTTTAATGGTTAAATAACTGCTCTTTTCAAGATGGTCCTTATGCTTTATGATTTCATTAAACAATTCTTCTATCCCTTCATTCTGACTTCCCACTGTTTTTAAAACATCAATTATCCAGCCGTCTTTGCTCGGCGGTTTTAAATGAATGATGTTCTTAATCGTTGACACCACTCCGTCAGCTCCCTGACGGTCTGATTTATTCAATACAAATATGTCTGCTATCTCCATTAATCCTGCTTTCATTGCCTGTACTGAATCACCTGACTCCGGAACCAGTACAACAATAGTTGTGTCTGTTGTCTGTGCAATATCCAGCTCCGATTGACCGACTCCCACTGTTTCTATTATGATAAAATCTTTTCCTGATGCATCCAGTACTTCACAGGCTTCGACAATATTTTTGCTCAAACCTCCAAGACTTCCCCTTGTTGCCATCGACCTGATAAATACATTTTCCAGAAGCCCTACTTCCTGCATTCTGATCCTGTCTCCAAGTAAAGCTCCGCCTGTAAACGGACTTGTCGGATCAACTGCAATCACGCCGATTTTATAACCTTTATCGCTCATCAGCTTTACTAAACAGTTTGTCAAAGTTGATTTACCTGCTCCCGGAGGACCTGTAATTCCTATTTTGGATGTTCTGCCCGTATGCTTATACAACTCTTTTAACAATTTTTCGCTGCCTTCATCATCATTCTCAACTAATGTCAGTGCCTTCGCAATCGCTCTTTTGTCTGATGAAATGATCTTGGTAATAATATCTTTATCTACTTTCATTTTGTATGAATTGGCTGTGTCGTTTTGGTCAATCGGTAATCGTTAATCGTAATCGTGAATCGTCAATCGTGAATCGTGAATCGTCAATAGTTAATAGATTGACATTTTATCATTAGTCAAATCTAAAATCCGAAAAATCCAAAATCCAAAATTCCAAATTCCAAATTCCAAATTTTAAAGTGTTTTTTCCCAGTTCCAGGACGTAAGCATCATATTGTTTAGATCTCTCTCTGCTTTCCAGTTTAATAATTCATTTGCTTTTTTGGTATCAGAATAAATACTTACTACATCTCCGCTTCTTCTTGGTCCTATTCTGAATTTTAATTTCAATCCGGATACTTCTTCAAAAGAATTTATAACTTCCATGACAGAATTTCCTTTACCCGTTCCCAGATTGTGTGCCCCGGTCGGATTGAAATATCTTAAAATTATTGTATTCAATCCTGATACTTTAGACAGATCAAAGAGTATTTGCTCACCAATTTGTTTCGTAAAGCCATAAGGAGATTCTGCCTTCTTGATCGGGGAATCTTCCGTAACCGGTAGTTTATCTGCTTCTCCGTAAACAGTACAGGATGACGAATAAACAAAATTATTTATGCCACGTTCAGTTAACTCTTTAAGCAGGTTAATCATTCCGTCAACATTATTCTTATAATATTTCAAAGGATCATTAACAGACTCGCCTACTGCCTTGAACGCTGCAAAATGAATTACTGATTCAATGTCTTTTTGATTATCAAAGAATTTCTTTAAACTTTCAGAATCACATAAATCTATTTTTTCAAAATCCGGTTTCTTTCCGGATATTTTTTCTATCCTTTCAACTACATTTGCATTAGAGTTTGATAAATTATCAATGATCACCGGATGGTAACCGTTGTTCTGAAGCTCTACTACCGTATGCGAACCAATATAACCCGTTCCGCCTGTTACTAATACTTTCAATTTATTTTGTTTATTTTAAAAAACTTAAAAAACTCATAACCTTTCAATTTTCAACTTTCAACTTTCAACTTTTAACTAACTTTTAACTTTTAACTGTTTATATCCAATGTCTTTCCTGTAATACTGATTCTCAAAACTTACAGACGAAATTCTCTCGTAAGCATTCTTCACAGCGTCATCAAGTGACTTATCCGAAATCCCAACAACCGACAAAACCCTGCCTCCGTTGGTTAAGACTTTGTTATCTTGTGAATATTTTGTTCCGATTGAAATACAATTGACTTGTCATCCGGGACATCCAGTCCTTTGATCTCTTTTTCTGTTTCAAAATTATCAGGGTAACCCTTTGAAGCCATCACTACGCAGCATGTAAAATTCTGATTTACCACTAATGAATATTCTTTGATCTCTTTACCGGATGAAGCTAAAAGTAACTTAAGAAAATCAGATTCTATCAGGGGAAGCACGGCTTGTGTTTCAGGGTCACCGAACCTGCAGTTAAACTCGATCACGTAAGGTTTATTGTCAGTGACCATTAACCCGCAATACAAACATCCTTTGAATTCTCTTCCGGTTTCTCTTAAAGCTTTCAGAGTCGGCTCAATGATCTCTGACCTGATCCTGTTATCCAGATCTTCATTCATGAATTTCTTCAAAGGAGCTACTGCTCCCATTCCGCCTGTATTCTTTCCTTTTTCACCTTCCCGGATTTTCTTATGATCCTGCGAATATGGAAGAACAACATAATCATCTCCGTCAGTAATTACAAAAACAGATATCTCTTCACCTTTAAGATATTCTTCAATTATGAATTTAAAACCTGCGTCACCGGATCTGTTGCTTTTTCTGAACTCATCAACGGCTTCATTTGCTTCTTCTAAATTATTTGCAATTACAACTCCCTTACCGGCTGCTAATCCGTCATCTTTTATCACGACAGGATATTCACATTTATTCAGAAACTCACCTGCTTCAGGTAAATTATTTTTTATAAAAGTCTTATAATTTGCTGTCGGAACGTTGTGACTCAGCATCAGATCTTTTGCAAATATTTTACTTGATTCAATTTCAGCCGCTTCTTTACACGGACCAAATATTTTTAACCCGTTCTTTTCAAACTCATTTACAATTCCCAGTGACAAAGGAACTTCAGGACCTACGACAGTGAAATCAATCCCCTCTTCCTTTACAAATTTAATCAGCTTTTCAAAATCAACCGGCTTTATGTCAACCGGTACAGAAAATTCATCCAGGCCCGGACTACCAATAGTGCAGTAAAGTTTACTCTCAGACTGACGGAATGATTTTGAATTATAAATTTTCCATGCTAACGCGTTTTCTCTTCCACCGTTTCCGATTAATAATATTTTCAATTGTTATTCAATTACGAATTACGAGTTACGAGTTACGAGTTACAAATTATTAGTTATCCACCTGTCATCAACTATCAATTATCAACTATCAATTATCAACTATCAATTATCAATTATCAACTATCAACTATCAATTATCAATTATCAATTATCAACTATCAATTATCAATTATCAATTATCAATTATCAATTATCAATTACTCTATGTCTACAAGCAAATTAAATTCCTTCGCAAGCTCATATGTAAGCGTCTTCCTGTCGAACTGTTCGGCAACATCTTCATTCGCAACAGGCAAAGCATTGCTCTTAAACAATCTGTAATAATCATAAAAAGTGTTCATAAGCTCTTCCGGATTTTCATCTACGAATTTTATTGCGTTATATTTTTCCAGCATTTTCTTCGTAACTCCTTCCGGAATACATGCGATTATGCTCTTTCTGCTGCCAATATATTCTCCTACTTTCCCGGGCATTGCTGCATCATCATTCTCTCCGCGGCTTATCATGAAAAATAAAACATCCGATGCCATGAGAAATTTTATGCACTCAAGATGTTCTACATAACCGAGTATATTAATAGAATCTTCAATCCCGTAACTTTTGATCAGAGCAAGATTATCTTTTGAAATTATTCCGATGAAACAAAACTCAACTTCATTTTTTAATTCGGGATATTTTATGAAAAACTTATGTATGGCTTCCCAGTAAAACTTAGGATTTCTTGTATAGAAGCTTCCGGAATATGTTATCCGCATCTTATTCGTGACCGGCAGTTCTGTGGCCTTAACTTTCTCAAAATCTTCCTGATCAAAACCGTGAGGAATTATTTTCACATCATTATAATCAATATTACCATAGCGGGAAATTATTAATTCCTTTACTCTCCTGTTAGTTGTAATAATTCTATTGGCATCTTTTAACACGCTTTTCTCAAGACGCATATTCGACATCTTATGAAACGGAGTAGGATAAAAATTCAATACAGGACTGTCAACCCAGGCATCACGGTAATCTATCACAAGAGGGACTTTGTATTTTTTCTTTACATCCTGACCGATCAGAAAGTCAGTGTAGGGAGGCGCTGTAGCGAAAATAACATTGAACCCGTTATATTTTTTCCAGATCTCCATCGACTTTTTTTAGAGCTTTCTTATGCCAGAATTTCTTGTTGTCAGGTATTAAAAAAAGAACTGACCTGCTCTGCTTCTCAGCTTCCTTAGTTTTTCATTCGGCGTCTTTATGATAATTTTACTAACATCAGTTATATCTTCACCTGTTCTCTCGATCTTGATCCCGTTCTCAATCGCTTCATTAAGCAGACTTTCATCAACTGCATAATACTTTTTAGGACTGTCTGTCAATACTACCGGATCCCAGCCAAATTCTTTCAAATACTTTGCAAACTTTAATGTCCGCTGAACTCCGCCCATACCCATCGGCGGAAAGTAGTATGATATTATTAAAACTTTATTCAAATATTCGTTATTTGTAATTCGTTATTTGGTTTTTAATAGTCAATGATAGGAATCGTCAATCGTACGCAATCCCGAATCTAAACCAAATCTAAAATCTAAGATCTAAAATCACAAATTCCAAATCCAAATCCCAAATTCCAAATCCTCATAAAGTGATCAGTTCTTTCGAAGATTTATTCAAAATCTCACATCCGTTATCTTTAACAATTACATCATCCTCAATTCTCACTCCGCCGAGTCCTTCTACATATATCCCGGGCTCTATCGTGATAATGTTATTTACTTCTAAAATATATTCAACCCTTTCATTCAAAGCCGGCTTTTCGTGTATGTCATATCCCAATCCATGTCCAAGTCCGTGACCAAAATTATTGCCATACCCCTGTTCCTTAATATAATCTCTCGCATAAGAATCAATGACTTTTGTATTTGCTCCCGCTTTCACTTTATCCAGAGCTCTTTGCTGAGCTTCTTTTACTATGCTATATATCTTTTTACATTCATCAGTGATTTCTCCGACTGCAATTGTCCTTGTCATGTCGGATTTCATTCCGTCAACAGTGCTTCCGAAATCCAAAGTCAGAAGTTCACCTTTCTGAATCTTCTTGTCAGTCGGTCTTGCATGCGGAAATGCGCTTCTTTCGCCCGATGCAACTATCGAATCAAATGAATCTCCGTCCGCCCCGAACATTTTTTGTAAATATGAAATATGAGCTGAGACTTCCCTCTCAGTCATTCCCGGCTTTATGATGTTTAATAATTCTGAAAAAGTTTTATCGGTAATCTCAACGGCTTTAATCGTTGCTTCGATCTCCTTTTCATTTTTAATCATCACGATCTTCTCGATCAGACTGTCTATTGGCACAAACTCGACCTGTTTAAATTCATTTCTTAAATTCTCTGTCTCAGCGTAAGTTAAAAAATTTGATTCAAAACCAATCCTTTTAAGACTGTGCTTTTCAATCAGATCCTCTAAAAACAAAAGCGAATTTTGCACATAAATAATAATCTCGTATCCTTTATTTACTTCCTGTACTGACTGGGATTTGTATCTGAAATCAGAAATGAAATAATTCTTGTCTTTGGCAAGCAAAATGCTCGCCGCGCTTCCTGAAAATCCTGAAATGTATCTGATGCCGGGCAAATTCTTTACTAAAAATGAATCAATCTTCAGGTCACCGAACTGATTTTTGATTTTTTCTATCCGATTCATAACTGCTTTTTAAATAAAATACATAATAACTTCAAAAATACTCATTTTGCAAGGCAATTTCAATCCGCTTTTTACAATGAACAATGAACAATGAACAATGAACAATGAACAATGAGCAATGAACAATGAATAATGAACAATGAATAATGAATATTAAATATTGAATTATTGAATACTGAACAATGAATAATGAGAAGTTAGCAATATTTTAACTGTTAATACAACTCACGACTCAAGACTCACGATTAACGATTCACGATTGACGATTGACATAAATTGAATTGAATTAAATATTTTCAAGAAGTAATTTGCTCCATGAAATTATTACTAACCTATTTAAAAAGATATAAACATCTCGTAATTCTCGCCTTACTTCTTGCAGCAATAAATCAGGTTTTCTCATTACTCGATCCGGCTATTTTCAGACATGTCATCGATGACTATGCCACAAGGTTTAAAGAATATACTACAGGCGAGTTTTTTAAGGGAGTCGGATTTCTTTTAATGCTTGCTGTAGGGGCAGCTCTTGTTTCACGTGTTGCAAAAAATTTTCAGGACTATTTCATAAATGTAATTACACAGAGGCTCGGGGCGCAGATCTATTCGGACGGGATCAATCATTCTTTAAAACTTCCTTACTCAGTTTTTGAAGATCAGCGAAGCGGACAGACACTCGGTATATTACAAAAAGTCAGAACTGATTCAGAAAGACTCATCTCAGCCGGAGTAAATATTCTTTTTACTTCAATTGTCGGAATAGTCTTTGTAGGAATTTATGCATTAAGCGTTCACTGGATCATTGCTCCGATCTATCTTGCTGCAATTCAGATCATCGGCTGGCTTAGTTCCACCATGGGAAAAAAAATAAAAAACGTTCAAAAGACCATAGTAGCTGAAACTACCGCGCTCGCAGGCTCTACTACTGAATCATTGCGTAACATAGAGTTAGTGAAAAGTCTCGGGCTTGCTCAGCAGGAAATCGAAAGACTGAACGGGACAACTGAAAAGATACTAAAGCTTGAATTGCAAAAGGTAAAATATATCAGAAGCCTTAGCTTCATTCAGGGAACGATTGTAAATCTCCTACGAACCGGTATTCTCCTTCTTATGATGTATCTTATATTCACTCAGCAAATAACAACAGGTCAGTTCTTCACACTGTTTATTTATTCATTCTATATTTTCGGACCGCTCCAGGAACTCGGAAACATTATTAATATATACCGCGAAGCCGAAGTATCACTCGGGAAGTTTCAGGAGATTCTGAGCATTCCCATTGATCCGAAGCCGGTTGACCCAATCAACATCAACAAAATTGAAACACTTGAATTTAATGAAGTTACTTTCAGACATCAGTCATCTTCTACCAATGCTCTTACCAAAATATCATTTAATACACGTACCGGAAATACAATCGCATTTGTCGGTCCTTCGGGTTCAGGTAAAACTACACTCGTGAAATTATTGCTCGGACTTTACCGTCCTCTGAATGGGAACATTCTGTATAATAATTTCCCTTTTGATAAAGTTGATCTCGATACTTTAAGAGAAAAGATCGGATTCGTTTCACAGGATACTCAGCTTTTTTCGGGTACGATCCGTGAAAATCTATTGTTTGTAAATCCGGCTGCAACAGATGAGGAATGTTATGAAGTCCTTCGTAAAGCTGCCTGTCAGACACTGCTTGAAAGGGCAGATAAAGGTCTCGATACCGTGATTGGTGAAGGCGGTGTTAAAGTATCAGGCGGTGAAAAACAACGTCTCTCAATTGCAAGAGCTTTGCTGAGAAAACCGAATCTTATGATCTTTGATGAAGCTACATCAGCTCTTGATTCAATTACAGAAGAAGGAATTAATAAAACGATCCGGGATATCTCATCTGAAGGAAATCATATAACACTGATGATCGCTCACAGATTATCAACAATAATGCATGCGGATACAATTTACGTTCTCGAAAGAGGCGAGATCATTGAATCCGGCAGGCATAATGAACTGCTTGATCTTAAAGGTTTATATTATGCAATGTGGAGACAACAGATTGGTGAAAGAGATACTATTATAAAAAGAATTTACTGGAGACAGAGAAGAACCTTAATTAATTACTAAATACGAGTTACGAGCTACGAATTACGAATTACAAATTACAAATTACAAATTACAAAAAACGAGTTAGCATTCATTTTTGACATCTGACGTTTGACGTTTGACGTTTCACGTTTGACGTCTCACGTCTCACGGTTCACTTCCCGTCTCAAAATCTTTTCTCAAAGTATTATCTTCTTTCATTTCCCTTCCGAGGAAAAACGCAAGAATTGTCCTGATCAAAACACTTGCTCCTAATATTGCAAGGTCCTGCAGTGTGTTCTCTACAATTGTCCTGATAACGTCTGCAGCAATCAAAAAGTCCAGCCCTAAAAGAAGATAGTAACTGAAATTAATCTTGATTGAATTTAATTTTTTAAATGAGAACCTGCCTCTGACCCTGCTTAATTCATTTTGTATGAATCTTAAAATTGCAAGTAGTGAACCGTAAGCAATGACAATGAAGCTCAACGCGCTTATGTAACTTGCAACATTTTCAATAATCTCGGTCAAAAGCATTAATGCTGAATTTTTAAGGAATAATTTTGGGGAAACTTAACTTTTAACTTTTAACTTTTAACTTTTAACTTTTAACTTTTAACTTTTAACTTTTAACTAAATTAATATTCTTCATTCAAATCTACAATGTTCAAATAATCTTTTCTTCCATTCGATACTCTCTTTATGTTTTCAATCACTTCATCCCATCTGCTCAATTCATCAAACGGAGAGGCTGCCCGGTGAGGCGACATCAGTACATTTTTTAATTTATGAAAAGGGAATCTGAACGGATATGATCTTCCTTTCTTATCTTTTTTCGGTGAATAATTATACCATACATCCAGTGCAGCTCCGCCAATTACGTTGTTCTTTAATGCGTCATATAAACTTTCTTCATCTACGATCAGTCCCCTTGCAACATTCACAAGCAATGAACCTTTCCCAAGAAGTTTCAACTCTCTCTTACCTAACATTCCCTCTGTCTTCGATGTATGCGGAATTGCAATTATCAATATATCAATCGCTTTCAGAAACTTTGACAGATCCTTTGTAGAATATAGAAAGACTTTCCTTTTAAACAATTCCAAATCCGAAATCCCAAATCCCAAATCTCTTTTAAGGACATGAAACTCATTTTCAAACCCTGACAAAAACTGATGAACATATTTATTGATCGCGCCGTATCCCAGCAGTCCAATTTTTTTATTTCTTAATTGAACGGTAGAACTTGTAATATCCTTGTCATCACTCATTCTCCAGACGCCTTCTCTCATCATGGTGTGATGCCGTATGATTCTGTTCATCAAAGCAAGCAGCATTGACACAGCATGCTGAGCAGTTGCATAAGCGTGACCGTGCCCGTTTACCAGTGTAATTTCTCTGGCCTTATTTATCTCCCTGAAATTATTAATGTGATGTTTGATTCCTGTTCCGGGATTAATGTACAGTTTAAGTCTTTCGGCAGATCTTAAAAGTTCAATGGAAGGTCTCCATCCGACAATAGCATCAGCATCTTTGCTTAGCTTTAAAATATTTTTTTCTTTTACATTTTCAGGAAAGACTATCTTAACATTTTTAATTTTGTAAAATGCTTTTTTAAAATGTTTCTTTAATTCCGGATCAGCATCCCAGGTAAACAGAACTTTTGTTTGTTTGTCAGACAGCATATTTTTTTAATTTTCAATGTTCAATGTTCAATGCTACTCTTCTAACTATCAATTATCAATTATCAATTATCAATTATCAATTATCAATTATCAATTATCAATTATCAACTATCAACTATCACTTAACAAGCATCATACTCTTAGTTTCAATGAAATTACCACTCACAATTCTGTAATAGTAAATTCCGCTTGTAAGATCACCGGCATCAAATTCAGTTTCATAACTTCCTGCATTCAGTTTTTCATTAACTAAAGTTACTATTTCATTTCCAAGAATATCATAGATCTTCAGGCTCGTAAAAAGATTTTCAGATAAAGAATAACGGATTACAGTTACAGGATTAAATGGATTCGGATAATTCTGATGTAAATCAAACCCGCCCGCTATCTCAACTTCAGAAGTAATTGAAGTCGGATTATCATATACCATAACTCCGATGTTTCCTGTTCCTCCGAATATTCTTCCGTTAACCGAATTAAATACTCTAAAGTATGAATCTGCCGGAAGACCTTCATTGATCTGAGTCCAGCTATCTCCCCTGTTGTCCGAATAAAAAACTTTTTTATCACCCATGCTTACAAAAAGATCTCCGTTTGTGTTGACAATTGCCGCCTCAAGACTTACTCCCGAACTGTGGCTACCGATATCTGTAAAAGTGGCTCCGTTATCAGTTGAACGGTTAAGACCGTACGCATCAGAAACATATAACGTATTGTCCGGCGCTGCCAGTATCGTTTCAATATAAATTGAAGGAAATGTATTAAGACTGAAAAAACTATTTCCGTTGTTTGTTGACTGAACAACTCCGGCAAGTGAAGTACCTAAAAGAATTCTGTTATCAGATATGATCTCCATTCCTCCGACAAAACCTGCCCCGACCACCTGTGTCTGAAACCAGTTGTTTCCACCATTTGTGGATTTAAAAATAAACGTAGAAACATCTCCGATCGTAGGACCGACAGTTACGGCAAATGCAGCCACTATTGAACCGTCAGCAGGAAATACCATTGCTCCTCCTCCTGCATAGTTTAAAGGAAACGAGCCGGTAAAAACATCCGTCCAAGAATTTCCATTATCAGTCGAACGGTGTATATATGAGAAATTCTGATTCATTGATAAGCCGTAAACATCCCCGTTGGGTGCAACAGTTAAGTATGAAACTCTTTTTCCGTCTAGTCCCGATGAAATCCAGTTCATGCCCTGATCTGTTGTTTTATAAATCCCGACAGCCCAGACCGATGCAAACACATCACCGTCCCGGTTTGATGTCAAAGCTCTCACTATATTTGTTCCCGAAGACATCTGACCGGTATGCATCCACAAACCATCTGAGTACGAGAATGCTGTACAGATAAAAACTGAAATGATTATTATTTTTTTCATAATAGTATTTTTTACTATTAATCTATCATAAAGCTATTTTAAAATCAAAGAAACTTTTGTTAATTTGTGAGCTTGTACAGAATTATTTTATTTATTCTTACTCCGTTCTTCATCCGCTTCTGTTTCCATTTTCTTCAGACGTATATAATAATCAGGGAATTCTTTCAAATGAGCAAGGGCTATCTTGCCTGTAAGCAACGGATCATTGTTCGTTACGTTTGTTTCAGGATCCCTGGCTCCGTGCTCAAGCTCAACATTCATCCCATCCCTGAATTGCTCTGCTTTAAAATCATTAAAAGTAATTCCAAGCTTTTCGCCTATAGCCTTAGCTTCTTCCAAAGTAAATATTTTTTGCATCCATGATATTATTTTTTTATTTTTAGATTTTCCTCTATCGCCTCAACAAAATCTTTTGCTTCCTTTAATCCGATATTATAATTTTCTACAACAAGTTTTATTGCCTGAATTTTATTTCCTCCTGCTATAAGCTTAGTGATCTCATCAGACATTGAATCTTTTTTTGAAGAAAGGTCCCGGCCGGTGTTAAGTGATTCTCCGTAATGATAATCAGTCCTGCCGGCCGAAGAGAATTCTCAACAAAATTCTTTGCCTCTAACAGCCCGATGCCTGTGCTTTCACGAAGATATTTTATTGCTTCGATCTTCTTCTCAGCAGCTAAATATTCCTTTACTTTACTGTTTAAAACCGGATCATTAATAGCAAAACCCGGATTCTGAAATTTCCGCTGCCCCGGAGTTTTCTCTTTCCTGTAAACAACTCTTATTAAAATCAAAACAAACACAAGCCCCACAGCTAAACCTATAATAATGTATGTATTCATTGCATAATTTTAAAAAGTTAATCTAACTCTCCACACTCCACACACTCCACACCTCACACACCCCACACTCCACACACTCCACACACTCCACACACTCCACACACTCCACACACTCCACACACTCCACACACTCCACACATTCCACACACTCTACACACTCCACACACTCCACACACTCCACACACTTCAGACAAGCATCCTCATCAGCAGTACATTATAATTAAAAATATTCCTGACTCTTATGTATAGATTGATATGCTCCGAATTATAATCTTTTTTCAGATAAGCAATCTTTATATAAATTTTTTCGAGTATCTGCTCGAGTTCATTATCCAAAGCCCGTAAAGGATCCAGCCCTTCCATCATTTCTTTGGTAACTTTCTTCAGCGTTATCATTTCAAAGGGAATACCGCAGGTAATTGCAGCTCTTAACTCTACTATCTCAAGATTAGCTAAAATTTTAATCAGCCGTTCATCACTAAGCCGGGTTTCCTTATTTGAAATATCTTCGAGAAATTTGTTATTGAGCTTTACCTCAGTCAATAGCGCGCGTTTAATTTTATTTAAAGCTACCTTATTGCCGGCAAGATCTTTTGTAACGTCATAAATTTCTTTTATGATGCTCATTTTGTTTTAGTATTGGGTATTGAGTATTGAGTATTAGGTATTAAGTATTCGGTAATTTACATGCAAATTAAACTTATTAGTTATTCTTCTCAAGACAATTGGGAACTTTCAACTTTTAACTTTCAACTTTTAACTAATCTCTTTTCACTTTCATCTTCTTCGATACCGTTTTATCTTTCGATACCACATTCACAAAATAAAATCCGTCCGGAACTTTACTTATATCAACATCTACCATCCCGTCTTTAAATTTCTTTAACTTTTTTTTATAAACAATTTTCTTTTTATCTTCAGTTGTGATTTCTAAAGTTACACTCTGTCTTTCATTTAAAAAAATATCGCAAAAGAATTTACCGGGATTTCTTATCGGAAATATATTAAGAATCGGTGTGATGTCTTCTTTTACCGCAGGCGTATCTGTTACAATAAACTGCTGTCTTATCCCACTTCCAAAATCAGAATTAAAAGCTTTAATCAGCTTACCTTCCTTATCTGTCACCCTCACATAACCGTATCCTCCTTCCGGATTGAACCAAAAGTCCAGTCCGTCATTTGCGGTATCTTTAATTGTAAGTTCATAACAGCCCGGTTTCAAATTTTCAAAATAGAATTCATATAAGGTATCGGGCTTATCAGGCTTCCACCCAAGGTATTCATTTTTATAATTATCTTTCATCGAGAGAATTGTACCTAAAGGATTTTTGTTTGTCCTGTATAAAATTTTAATGTCGCGGTCCCATACCGGAGGAACTTCCGCAAACACAGTCTTTGAGTTATCCAAAGGATATTCATCTTCATAGTTGAGTTCTTTGATTCTAATGTTAAATTCTCCTTTACCATCTTTTGGCTGCTCTGTAAACATTTTCGGAAGAACTTTATACACTGATTCTCCGGGATTTATCGTGTCTGAAATGAAAGTCAGTCCCATAGGAAATTCTCCGAATCCATACACAATTATTTTCCGTTCGAATGAAGGCTCTGAACCATTATTTTTTATCAACACTTTCCCATCCATACACAAAGGGTTATCTTTTGAATAAATCTCTTCATCGCTCGGAGAAATTATTTCTTCAATCGTGAGATCATGAACTGCTGTCGGTTTTTTATAATAAAACAAATACGAGCTGAACACATAATTAGCCGACGGTTTGTTTGGATTTACATACGGTTCCATATCTATGTCAATTGTATTTTCGGAACTATCTGTAATTTTAAATTCATATGTATCAGGAATAACCATTGCTCCCGGACACCAGTTAGCTCTGTCAAAGATCCATGTTCCCGCCTGCGGAAATAAAGGATTGTCAGCGCATTCGCGCCATATCTGCTTTTGCTCAATCAACTCATTATTGAAATATATCTTCCTGTATTTATTACAAAACTCTGCACAGTTCTCAAAGTCATCCATCCCGTGACCTGTTTGTAAGATCCTGAGTCTGACAATGTCCGCCCCTAATTTGTTTTCAAAAGAAACCGGTTTCAGATAATTTTCAATATCATCTTTGCTGTCGCCGTATGGAAAATTTCCTGTCCATAATTTTTCAAAGCCGAGAATCTCCATTACCGGAGGTCCTTCAGTTAATTCGAAATCAAGAGTGACAAGCCAGCCTCTGTCTGTATTGCTTTCGTAACCTGTGTGATTAAATTCTATTTCGACTGAGTCATGAAGCAGAAATGAAAAGTCAGTTATGTCAGCTTTCCAGGTGAATTTCCAGTCCGGCGTAAATCGCGAGCCGTATGGTGAGATCATTCGCGCAAGTTCGATGTCAAGAGCAGTATCATTCACGCTTCCTCTTCTTCTCAAATAAATATTATCAATGTAATCCCACTCACCGCATCTCTGACTGTCGGGACATTGATAAGTTACATATAAAATTGCTCTTCTGTATTTAATGTCTTCCGAAGGAAACACGCTCCAGCTTTTATATGCATTAAAACCTTTCGAGGGGTCAGTTACAACTTTCGTTTTATTGTGAGTTACAATATTAATTGTATCTCCATTTTCAGAAAATACAATATCCGTAGCTATGAGTATTAATAGAGTAAATATGATTTTCAAACCGCCTTCATTTTAGAAAGTATTGAGTATATAGGTATTGAGTATTGAGTATTGAGTATTGTGTATTGTGTATTGTGTATTATCATCCATTAAAAGAGATTCAATAATTAAAAAGCCGTGTGAATCTCTCCACACGGCTTTTTACAATGGTTAATTTTCAATGATCAATGTTCAATACAAAATTAATTGCTATTATTTGATCAGCATCATTCTCTTCGTGTCAGAGAAATATTCAGTCAACAATTCATAGTAGTAAACGCCTGATGATATTTCAGCTCCGTTGAAATTCACAGAATGAATTCCGGGTCTTTGCATTCCCTTATCCATTGATTCAACTAATTTTCCCGAAGCATCATAAATATTGATCTTTACGTTCGTTTGATTTTTCAAACTGTAATTTATAGTAGTAACAGGATTGAACGGATTCGGATAATTCTGGAATAGCTCATAATTCTCCGGAATTCCGTTTTCATCAATCACACTGACTAAACCAACATTGAGAGTAACTGTTCTCATATGAACCGGTGTTCCGTTTGATCCGTTACCTTTCACTGTTACTGTATATGTTCCGGCAGATGTACCCGGAGCCGCATTAACGCGGACTAAAACTGAATCAGGATATGATGTTAACTTATTCCCGTTTGGAAATGAAACCGTTAATGCTCCGGCAGCCGGAGTAGGAGTAATCGTTGCTGAAAAAGTTGCTGTATCAGTAAATAACTTTACGGCAGGAACTACTGTCATGAAAGTTGTGAAATTACCATTATTAATTCCAACTGTTGCAGGATTTACTTTCATGGCAAAATCAGGAAAGTATGCGCCTATGTTTTGATATGTACCCGCACGGCCGTCGTACCATACTGAAAAAGATGATTTTGTGTTAGCAGTCATTCCGTCATAGTCCCCTCTGTAACAATTCTGATTCGGACCACAAGCCGGAGTCGGATATATCCATGATTGTGTTGTAAGTTTCTGATTTGGAGCAAAAGTCGCACCACCATCATCTGTATAGGTTGCATAAACATTGACAGCATAAGTTGCCGGATTTTCCCGCGTGTCATACCATTTGATATAAAGTCTTCCCGTTTCCTTTTCACACCATATTGCGGGGAACCATTGGTCACTTAATTCAGGATTTGCATTATCGTTCACAGTTATCCTGTTTGACCATGTTGCGCCCTGATCATCTGAATATTGTAAAATTACATCCGGTTTGTTTGCATTTCCTGCCGGTACATTGGAAGCATAGACCAGATATAATCTTCCTCTTTTCGGGCCATAGCTGTTGTCCATTGCTATCATCGGATACGGACGTGTTCTGCCGTTATTTATTACAAGTCTTCCCGCTGTATTTAATGTACCGACATAACCCGCAACTGCAATGGATGACATCGACGAAAATGTCACGCCTCCGTCTGTAGAACGATGAAAAGTATATGTCACATTTGCTGTTGATCCTGTATTGGTAACATACATAACACAACCACCCTGAACACTGCCGTTTGGACCGACAGCTATCATGACACCGGGAATGGTATTAGAAGCACTGTAAGTTGTAGTCCAGGTAGCTCCCTGATCTGTACTTCTTGAAAAATTTCCCGGAGTAATTGCTGCATATAAATAATTAGAATACGGTCCGGCGGTTTGATCGACAGCAACAGTGTTTCTGTCATTTCCTGACACAGACAGTATCGCCGATCCGTAAGTGGCTCCGCCGTTGGTTGATTTGTAAACATACTGACCGCTTACTCCAGATGCATAAGTCAAAACTCCCAGACTATCCCATGCTGACCATGGATCACAGCAGGTTGAAGAATGATAAGCAGGATTACTCATAGTCCAGTCATGACCATTAGCAGTATAAAATGCCTGCTGTCCGCTGCCGCCGTTCACTCCAAACTGCATCTGAAGAGGATTTCTGGGATTGGTAACAATCATCTGTTCTGCATTACTGATTCCTATCTGAAAATTATCGAATCCTAATGTATCTGTAATAAGAACCGATGCATCCGGACTTTCTATTACATGTGTTAAAGCTTCTTTCGTAGGTCTGTCTATATATGGATCACTTTCGTCATAGTTAAAAATATTACTAGTCTTTTGTCCCTGAAATACTTCCATTCCAATAAATGTAAAAACAATTACTATGACGAGACCGGTGAAACCACTTTTAAATAAAGAATAAAAGTTTTTCATTGTTTGTATTTATTTTTAAAAAAAATTGTGTTGATAATATAAAACTATGAGGATTGTGTTTCAACATTAAAAAGCTAACACATTGTTTTTTTTTATACTGCTGATATTTTTCAAATTCGGACAATATTATGATAAGTCATGTCATTCCCGGAAAGTTTTTTCTCTGATTTGTACCGGCGTTTGTTTCTTCAAAACTTCATCTCAATTCCCAGGAGCTCTCTTCTTAAAATCTCCAGCGCTCTTTGTGAAGACCTTTGTATGTTAATTTCCCGGTTGCTGCCGAATAAAAAACTCATGGCGTATTTTTTTTTCCTGCCTGAAAATCCTATCCATACCAGTCCGACGGGCTTATCGGCTGTTCCTCCGGTAGGACCTGCAATGCCCGTCGTTGATATTGCAAAATCCGTGTTCATTATTTCTCTTACACCTTCAGCCATTTCTATAGCTGTTTCACGGCTCACAGCTCCGTGTTTCTTAAGTGTATCTTCTTTAATATTCAGCAACTTTATTTTTTCAATATTGGAATAGACACATACTCCGCCAATGTAATATCCAGAGCTTCCCGGCACGCTGACAATTTTCGAAGATATGAATCCACCGGTGCATGACTCTGCAACTGACAGCGTTTGCTTCCTGTCAGTTAAAATTTTTCCTATCACTTTCTCGAGCTCTTCATCATTCACTCCGTATATAAAATCCTTAATTTTAGATCTTATCTTATTCTCAATATTCTCCAGTTTAGCAGAAGCTTCTTCCTCATTCTTCCCTTCTACATTTATTCTCAGCCTTACGCCAACCTGTGAGGGGAGAAAAGCTAACTTACTTTCACCGATGATTTCTCTTACATCTCCGAGCATTTCGTTTAAAGTTGACTCACCCGCTCCTGTAGTCAGCAAGGTCTTTTGTTTCAGTACAGTGTCTGTCTGTAATGAGAATTTTTCTTAAGCTTTTCAGCGATCTCATTTTCCATCATTGCCTTCATCTCAAAGGGCACGCCGGGCACGGCAACGAAAACTTTGTTATCCCTCTCGATCCAGATCCCGGGAGCTGTTCCGTTTGCATTCCATATCACAGTGGAATTCTTCGGAACAAGCGCCTGCGCTTCATTGACTGCAGGCATTTTCAGATTTCTTGACTTAAAAATATTCTTTACATGCTCCAGGACTTTAATATCCGTGACTAATTCATCTCTGAAAAATTTCACTAAAGTTGGTTTTGTAATATCATCATGAGTCGGACCCAAACCGCCGGTGATTATCGTTACATCATAATTTTTAATTGAGTCTTCAAATTCGGAAAGCAATATTTTCTCCTCATCACCAATGACTACTGTCTTTTCAACCGTAATTCCGATCGAAAAAAGTTTGTCTCCAATAAACGCAGCATTAGTGTTGACTATCTGCCCGATTAGTATTTCATCACCTATAGTTATTATTTTCGCTTTCAAAAAGAATTAAGATTTAAGAATTAAGATTTAAGAATTAAGAATTAAGAATTTAGGAACTTCTGATAAATTAAGCGAAGTTTGTCATTCCCGTGTGCTCTTGGCGGGAATCCATTCAACAAAGTGATATTTTAATTTAAAAACTTCGTGATTGGATTCCCGCTAAAAGCATGCGGGAATGACAATGAGTGTTTTTCAGAAGTCTCTATTTAGTTAATAACTACTAACTATTATGGGTAAAATGTTAAAATGACTATGTATGATATAATGATCACATACGCTAGAAGTCCCGCATAGACCCCGGCGATTACATCATCCATCATTATCCCGAATCCGGAATTCAGCTTGTCAAAATATTTTGCCGGCTGGATTTTTGTAATATCAAAAAATCTGAATGCAAAGAAACAAATTGTAAGTTGAAACAAATCCATCGGAATAGAATGCAAGATCATATAAATTAATACCGTAAGCCACATACCGACTGCTTCATCTATTACAACTACCGAAGGGTCATCACCGAATCGCTTTATCATTACTTTAGAAGTATATATACCTGCTATGAAACAAACTGCAATCAGTATGAACAGAATGAAAGGATCCTGAAAAAATTTAAAGTAAAAGATCAGAAGAGATGCCGCGCTTGCGACTGTTCCGCTGGCTTTGGGAAAGTAACCGGTAAAAAAAAAGCTTGAAAATATATTTTCGAAGAAATTTATTTTAACAGTTGCATCAATGATCTTTTTCTCTTTAATAAATCTCAAGTATTAAGCGGGTTTAATTATTTTGTCATTCTTTTCGAAAAAATATGTGATGCCTGTATAAAGAGTAAGTAATGTCACGAAAAGTATCAGATAAAAATTCAGGCCGGAATGCAAAAACTCATTTACAGAGTTTTTAAAATTTTCATCAACAAAATCAAATGAACCTGAACAGACCAGTACAACTATTAAGAAAATATATGTCATCTGAATGAATGTTTTTGTCTTTGCAACAAATGATGTCTTCATGGTCTTTCCGTTGATCTCCTGATAAGAGCGAAGCAAGGTTATCGTAATGTCCCTTATTACAATTATCAAAACCATCCACAGCGGCATGATTCCCAACATATAAAATCCGATAAATGCTGCTGATGTAAGTATTTTGTCAGCAAGAGGATCTAAGAATATTCCCGCCTTACTTATCAATCCGTATCTCCTTGCATGCCACCCGTCATACCAGTCAGTCAGTACCGCAATGAAAAAAACCGGCAAAGATAATTTCCTGTACAGCGGGATTTCCGAGAGAAATAAATACAGAAATACCGGCGCTAAAATTATTCTTAACAACGATAACTGATTAGGGAATGACATCTTTTACGATTTGGAATTTGGGATTTCGAATTTGGAATTTTAGATCTCAGATCTTAGATTTTAGATCTCTAATAATATCCCTTATGCGTTACATGCAAAATCTGACATCTGACGTTTGACTTCTGACATCTGACATATGAAATCTGTAATTTGTAATTTGTAATTATTAATTATTAATTATTAATTATTAATTGTCTCTATAACAGTCGCAATCCCCTGCCCCACTCCAATGCACATCGTCGCGAGTCCGGTTTTTTTATTCTGCTTCTCAAGTTCATTTAATAATGTAATTAAGATCCTCGAACCGCTGCTGCCTAATGGATGTCCGAGAGCAATTGCTCCTCCGTTGATGTTTATTTTTTCAGGATCAGGTTTCAATTCATCAATGCATGCAAGACTCTGAGCGGCAAATGCTTCATTCAATTCTATCAGATCAATGTCACTTATTTTTAGTCCGGCTCTTGATAATGCTTTTTTGGTTGCAGGAACAGGTCCAATTCCCATGCAGGAAGGATCGACTCCGGCTACTGCAGAAGAAACGAATCTTGCTCTCGGCTTTAAATTATGTTTCTTCACAAAGTCTTCTGAAGCTATCAAGATCAGGCTAGCTCCGTCATTGATTCCGCTCGAATTACCTGCTGTAACAGTTCCGCCTTCCCTGAAAGCAGGCTTGAGTTTTGCCAGTTTTTCTAGGGTAGTATCAAATCTCGGAAATTCATCTGTATCAAATAATATATTTTCTTTCTTTGAAAATATTTCAACGGGATATATCTCATCTTTGAATTTACCCGATTCGATCGCAGCCTTTGCTTTCATCTGTGAATTAAAAGCAAATTCATCCTGCCTCTCCCGCGTGATTTTATATTTCTCGGCAACATTTTCAGCTGTCTCACCCATTGAATAAGGATGATACATTTTTGCCAGTTTGGGATTTGTAAATCTCCACCCGATAGTAGTATCGTACATCTCCGCTTTTCTTCCGAACGATTCGGGATTTTTTCCTAACACAAACGGCGCTCTGGTCATGGATTCAACACCTCCGGCTAAATAGCATTCTCCTTCACCGTTTCTGATCCCTCTAACGCCGTCAATGAACGCCTGCATACCGGAACCGCATAACCTGTTGACCGTCACTCCGCCAATAGTAACCGGCAGCTCCGCAAGAAGAACACACATCCTTGCAATGTTCCTGTTCTCCTCTCCCGCTCCGTTAGCGTTTCCGAGTATGACATCTTCAATCTCTTCTTTTGAGATATTATCAGGATCGAAATTTCTTTTCACTATTTCCCTGATCAGCATAGCTGCCATGTCATCAGGTCTCACATCTTTCAATGCACCCGCGTGCTTTCCTATTGCTGTGCGCAAACCGTCGACTATATAAACTTCTTTCATTGGATTGATTAGGTTCCTTTCTATTTAATAATTTTGAACTCGAATTTAATGAATTGCCGGAATTCACAGAATTTTGTATAAACTAAACTTCAGTTTTGTGCAATACTGACAAATCATTAGATTATATTATTTTGAACTCGAATTTAACGAATTTCTGTAATTCACAGAATGTTGTATAATCTAAATTTCAGATTGTGCAATAACCTGACAATTCATTAAACTATTAATTAAACCTTAAATTAAAATTGAATTCGTGTAATTCGAAAAATTCGCTAAATTCAGGTTCAGAACTAATTCGTGTAATTCAAAAATTCGCTAAATTCAGGTTCTGAACTAAAACGAATTGCCGGAATTCACAGAATTTTGTATAAACTAAACTTCAGTTTTGTGCAATACTGACAAATCATTAGATTATATTATTTTGAACTCGAATTTAACGAATTTCTGTAATTCACAGAATTGTATGTTAAATTTCAGATTGTGCAATAACCTGACAATTCATTAAACTATTAATTAAACCTTAAATTAAAATTGAATTCGTGTAATTCGAAAAATTCGCTAAATTCAGGTTCAGAACTAATTCGTGTAATTCCAAAAATTCGTTTAATTCAGGTTCAGAAATAATTCGCTAAATTCAGGTTCTGAACTAAAACGAATTGCCGGAATTCACAGAATTTTGTATAAACTAAACTTCAGTTTTGTGCAATAACCTGACAATTCATTAAACTATTCATTAAACTTTAAATTAAAATTGAATTCGTGTAATTCGAAAAATTCGTTTAATTCAGGTTCAGAAATAATTCGCTAAATTCGGTTTCAGACTATTTACAATCACTCTTATACAACACCATATAATCATAGATAACTTTCCTTGCGTCAGCTCTCATATCCATATTCAGTTTATCATTCATGAAAACTTTATTCGTATAGTTCCAGGCTTTACAAAAACTTTCATCCATCACTCTCTGAGCGCGGACCAGATTATAAATAATATTCACAGTATAGCTGTTGCTCATGTCCTTCTTAGCCTGTTTAAGATAAGCTTCCGCAGACTTTACGTCATGATAATTATCCATTGCATATAAATACCCCAGAACGAAATTTTCCTGTATGTTTGCTTCAAGAAGCTCCGGAGTGATCACAGCAGAGTTATAAATGATTGACATATATTGTTCTGCATCGCTCCTTCCGTTTTTATTCCATCCGAGAGCATTAATGACAGCAGCTTTTACATCTATGGGATTGCCGGAATTATGCAAATAGTTCGCTATGTCTCTGTTCATCGCTCCTATACTGACTGCCTGTGCAACGATGCTGACATCAGAATATTTTTCATAAAAAGGAGTTGAGGTAAGCGGTGAGTCAGCTAAGACAAATTTGGATAATACTGTTAATGACAGTAAAAGTATTAATTTCAATTTCCCGATTTTCATCAAATAAATTTTTATCAAATTAACCAATTCAATGTTGTTTTAAAACCAATTTTAATTTGCATTGAAAATAAACTGCTTACGCGTCAGACTGTCTCAAAGTAAAAAAAATACCACTGAGGCACAGAGAGAACAGAGCTTCACAGAGAAATCCTTAAGTTTATTTATTTTAATTCTTTTTAATTTAAACAAATTATGGATATTTACATACTTAATTAAACTGTTGATAGAAAACTCTGTGCAACTCTGTGCTACTAAATAAAATAATGTTGTTTTTTTTGCAAACTTTTAAACCATATTTTTTTAACACAGAGGCTCAGAGCCACAGAGGGAATCGAATTATTTTCTTATATTTTTTCTCTGTGTCTCTGTGACTCTGTGTTTAGGAAAATATTAAATTTTGTTTGTAGCTGAGGGCTACGATGTGCTCTCTGTGCCTCCGTGGTAAAATGTTTTGAGACAGACTCAGCATACGGAATAAAAGTTACGTCCTGGACTGAGTGAGTAATTTACGAATTTAAAAAATACTATCACCTGTTATGGATTTTTATTATATTAAGCTACCCTTTTGCCGCGCATACCGGCGTCACTGGTATACAGTCTTAATTATCATAATGTCATTTAGTAAAAAGATAGTTTTTAATTACTAAAAATTTATCACAGTCACAGATGAAGGTCATAAACTCTCTTCTCGGAAAGTTTAATTACAAAATAGAAAAAAAATATTCCAACAAGATCAAATCAGAGGGCTATCCGGCTTACCTTGAAGCAGCAACTAACCTGAACATGGATGTAAATGATTATCTTGACAGCAAACTTGGATGGATAAAACCAAAACCTGTTCTTGAAGAAGTTTTTTATCCTGTCCTTGAAACAATTTCAAAGCCGGTAATATTAGAACTGGGTCCCGGTACAGGACGCTGGACAAGATACATTTTAGAAAAAGCGAAACAGCTGAAAAGCAGGGAATATTATCTTATTGATCATGCAGTCTGGATGCTGGACTTTTTAGATTCTTATTTTAAAAAGGAAACCATTATCAGGATTTTCAAAAACGACGGAATGAATATTCCCGTTGAGAATTCAGTTATTGACATAGTTTTTACTCAGGGAGTTTTCATAGAATTAAAGCCCGCCAGTATTTATCTTTATGCAAAAGAGTTCTCAAGGATCCTCAAGCCGGGCGGATACTGCGTTCTGGATTACTTTAACTGTGATACCGAAGAAGGATGGAATTTTTTTGTGAACCAGTCTAATCTCGGAAATATTTTCTGCACTTATTACCCTGATGAATTTATAGAAAAGGTTTTTAAAACTACCGGATTTGAACTTAAAAAAAGATTTACTTACGGAAAATCGAATTTTGTTGTATTCAAAAAATTAAGATGAATGTCCTAAGCCATTGCTAAGCCGGGAATTCCCTTCAACGGAATCATTCAGTGCCGTAATTTAAAATTAAAACCAGTGAAGAAATTAATAAACTCGGTACTAGGAAAATTCGGCTATCAGCTGCAAAGGAAGAACAGAAACGCTAAGATCAATACTTCCAATGCTGACGGATATCCGGGATATGCAGAAGCAGCTAAAAAGCTTAACATGGATGTCAACGATTACGAGGATAATACGCTTGGATGGGTTAAATCGCTTCCGGTATTAAAGGAAGTTTTCTTTCCTTATCTTGCAACAATTCAGAATCCGGGAATTCTTGAGCTGGGTCCGGGAACAGGAAGATGGACGAGACATATTTTGAATGAAGCTAAGAGCTTGAACTTCCGTGAATATATACTCGCTGATCATTCACAATGGATGATCGATTTCCTGACTTCTTACTTCAGGGATGAGCCCAACTTTACATTCATAAAAAACAACGGCTCCAATCTTTCTGATGTTAAAAACAATGTTGACATAATTTTTGCACAGGGTGTTTTCGTTGCCTTAAAGCCGGCTTATCACTATCTTTACTCACATGAGTTTTACAGAATTCTGAATGACGGCGGGTACTGCATTATCGATTATTTCAACTGTGACAGCCCCGAAGGATGGGATTATTTTGTCAATGAATCAAAGAAACTAAACTTATGGTACACTTACTTCACTCATGATTTCATTAACAAAACATTCGAAACAGCCGGCTTCACTTTTGTAAAAAGATTTACTTACGGTAAAGCTAACTTCGTTGTATTCCGAAAACCATAAAGTGTAAACAAGTTATTTCACAACACCTATCTAACCATTCACCATTGACGTTTGACGTTTGACGTTTGACTTTTCACGTTTGACGTTTCACGTTTCACATTTCACGTTTCACGTTCTAAAACTTCGCATTGATCCCTATCGTCGGCAATATCGGAAACATACCCACAACATTCCTGTTTATATACAGTCCGTCTTTAAGATAATAATCATATCCCAGTACATTTTTTCTGTTGTATGCATTTATTACATCAACGTAAAAAGCCCAGTCAGTTGACCAGAAGTCTGTATAGTATGTAGCGCGGAGATCAAGACGGTGATAAGCCGGTCTTTCATCCGCATATAAATTTTCCTTACCGCCGTAATCAAGATTAAATATTACCTGCCGTGTAATTGGATTAACTGCAATCGAATCACCTATTATTCTCGGTGTAATCCCGACCGGTGTTGTAATTGGAAAGTTTGATGCATAAGTCCATCGTGTGCTTATTTCAAACGAAGGTGAAAATCTGTAATTCAGCACAACGTTTGCAGTATGTGTCTGTTCAAATCTGTAGGGAGTCGTAACGCCATACTTTTCCCTGTCTGAAAATGATAAGGAGTAATTAACCCAGCCGTAGAGCTTTGTCCGCGAAGTTGTGTACTTTTTCTCGAGACTCAATTCAAGTCCGTATGCAGTTCCGCTACCGGCATTGACCGGATTAGTGGTTAAGGAATCATAAGGAAGTTTTTCTGATGATCTTACCCAGTTGTAATAGTTTTTTATATAATTGGGATCTGAGTTTGACGGATCATTCAGAGAATATTCATATCTGTATGCTCTTACTTCCTGCTGCTCAATAAGGTTATTAAATTTTTTATAGTATCCTTCTATTTTTGTAAACCAGTCATTAGTTATCCACTTATCCACTCCTATTATATAGTGTGTTGCTTCTTCCGCCTTCAATCCGTTTTCTGCAGCATTCCTCAGATCAAAAAATGTCCGTCCGTCCACAAGCTTTTCCAGACCCGGCGACTGATAATACATTCCTACAGAAGCTCTTAAAGTTGTTAAAGGATCCACAGCATAGCCGACATTAAATCTCGGAGCTAAGTAAGGTGTTTTTATTATCTGATAATAATCCAGTCTCAGAGACGGCTGAACAAAAAATCTGCTGTTCACTTTAAACATGCTTTGTCCGTAGATATGCGCTCTTAAATTGTCTTCACCCGTAAGATCGAAGTTGTCCAGCAATGCTGAAGCCGAAGGGAAATTCCTGATGAACGATCTGAACTGTTCATCTATCTTCAGATTATAATTCAGATCTGTTCTTACAATATCTATCCCCGCTCCGAATTCCTGTTCTGAATTTTTATTTAATTTTACTGAACGGTTCCCGAACGAAAATTTCCGGAATGTATATCTTGAATCAAACTCAAGCCCAAGCAAAGCTCCTATCTCCCTTAGACTGTCCCTTTGTTCGGGAGTATAGTTTTCTCTGTCAATCAATGGGTCTAAGATCTCGCTGTTGAAATCATTGTCACCGGTATTTCTGTACCAGGATAAAGTCGTCTTGGAAATGAAATTCGGATTCGGAGTGTAATGCCACGCAAAAGCCAGTAAGTCATTTTTTGTAACATCATTCACAGCAATGCTGTCCGGCTGATCATTATCCTCTCCGGGAATTATGTCCACGCCGTCATTTGAAAATATCCCGTTGACGAGAAACTTATGGTATTTGAACGGTCCGAGAGCAAACTTGAACTGCAGGTCTCTGAAAGACGGGAAAGATGAATTCTCCGTAATCAGACCTGCTCTTTTTGCAAAAGGTCCGATTATCAGATCGTAATAAGTTCTTCTGCTGGAAACCAACCACGAGCCGGGTATATTGAAAGGATTCTTTCCGTTGAAAATTACATTGGCGTTTGCAATGCTAATGTTAACTGTTGAAGACAGGCTCCTTAATTTATCCCCTTCAAGATTTGTAACATCAAGTACAGCCGATAAGCGGTCACCGTATTCCGCGGGAAAACCTCCTGTGATCAGGGTAATGTCTCTCAGAGTTTCGGGATTGAACATGCTTACGAGACCATATAACCTGTATGGATTAAAAATCTCCACGTCGTCCATGATGATCAGATTCTCATCCGGACCCGAACCTCTGATGATAAGCTGTGAAGTAAAATCATTAGGAGTCGTAACACCCGGAAGTGACTGAAGCGACCTAAGCACATCCTCTACGGCGCCGGGAAGCATTTTTACATTCTCCGGTTTAAAATTATATAAACTCGTCCGCAGATCATCCTGCCGTTGTCTGAATTCACCTTCCACTTCAATTTCATCCGTGCTGACGATCTTTTCAAAAAGATAAATATCAAGAACTTTGTCTTCATTCCGGGATAAATTAAAATTCTTATACTCATATGAATTATATCCCGGATTTTTAATTGAGACAGTATATTTTCCCGGAGATAGTTCTATAGAAAAGTCACCTTTGCTGTCAGTTGATGTCTGAAAAGATTCCCCTTCTGAGGTAAATGTGACGATTATGTTTGCAAGCTTTATATTTTCATCGCTGTAGACAGTTCCATTGACATTTGGATTTAAAGAATCTCCGTCAGTTTGTGACTCAGCATAACTGCTGAAGCAGAAAATTATTATAGCAGCTAATATTGACCTGAACATGGAATTTATGGAAGCGTTTTGAGTAAGTATCACAGGTTTCAGAACGAAAGCAGGTAGGTTTAAGTTTCAAAGATTCATGTTAAATTTTAATTTAATGTATTGGGTATTGGGTATTGGGTATTGGGTATTGGGTATTGGGTATTGGGTATTGGGTATTAGGTATGGGTATTGGGTATTGGTATTGGGTATTGGGTATTGAGTATTGAGTAATGGGATTTTGGATTTTGGATTTGATATCTATCCATTCACGATTCAGATTCATTATTCATTATTCATTATTCATTATTCATTATTCATTATTCATTATTCATTATTCATTATTCATTATTCATTATAAGCCATTCACGATTTTTAAGAGCAGACTAAAATCGTTGAAACCACATCAAGCATTGGAGAGATTTTTACCTAAATTTCAATTTTACTTTTTCACATCAATTAAACTTTTATATTTGTATCTGAATTTCAAACCTGCATTCGACTAACTATTACTATCTCTCAGTGACTATGTCGTATTTCTTAGTAGCTCATTTAAATACCTAAGTATCTCTATCGTTTTATTGAGTAACATCGCCATATTCCTGAGTACTTCAGTTGTGTTTCTAAGTATCTCAAGCTTGTTCCTGAGTAACGCAGCCGTGTTCCTGAGTAACGCAGCCGTGTTCCTGAGTAACGCAGCCGTGTTCCTGAGTAACATGCCGTGTTCCTGAGTAACGCAGTCGTGTTCCTGAGTAACGCAGTCGTTGAGTGTGTTCCTGAGTAACGCAGCCGTGTTCCTGAGTAACGCAGTCGTGTTCCTGAGTAACGCAGTCGTGTTCCTGAGTAACGCAGTCGTGTTCCTGAGTAACGCAGTCGTGTTCCTGAGTAACGCAGTCGTGTTCCTGAGTAACGCAGTCGTGTTCCTGAGTAACGCAGCCGTGTTCCTGAGTAACGCAGCCGTGTTCCTGAGTAACTCAGCCGTGTTCCTGAGTAACGCAGCCGTGTTCCTGACTAACGCAGTCGTGTTCCTGAGTAACATAGTCGTGTTCCTGAGTAACGCAGCCGTGTTCCTGAGTAACGCAGCCGTGTTCCTGAGTAACGCAGCCGTGTTCCTGAGTAGTTCAGGGAAATACAAAATTCAATTTTAAACAAAATAATGGACTTTTTGAATTTGTTTAGGGGTAACGACTAGCCGCTTGAAAAGATTAGTTAATAGTTAATAGTTAATATTTAATATTTAATAGTTAATAGTTAAAATTAATCCCAAGAAGATTCCCCATGCTTTTTAGGGATCTGCTGCGAAACTATCAATTGTCAAGTCAATCAAACAAATCAATTATCAATTATCAATTATGAATTATCAATTATCAATTATCAATTATCAATTATCAATTATCAATTATCAATTATCAATTCTACTTAAAATTTATTTTCAAAACATGATACAAATCATATACAATATTTTTAAAATTTTGTAAATTGTGAGCATGAATCTTTATAAAAATAAACTATGAAAAAACTTATTATTACTCTTCAGTTAATTGTGTTACTGAATGCTGCTTTACTGGCACAGGACATAATGACAAAAGGTTCGGACATGTGTTCACAAAAAAAAATGAACAATCCGAATCTTCCATATTTATTTAATTTTGATTCCCCAAATCTTCCGGTACATAAATTTGACGTACTGGATTACAAAATTTATGTAGATATAAGAAACTGTTTTATTTCACCGCCTCCAAAGAATTTCAATGGAAATGTTACAGTCAGGTTCAGGGTTGACAGCACGTTGAATTCCATTAATCTTGATGCGGTCAACACATCAATTGTCGTAAGCTCCGTAAGTCTTGCCGGAGTGAGCTTTACGCATTCATCAAACAAGCTCATTATACAGCTTGACAGGACCTATGCAGAAGGAGAAACGGCAGAGGTTAAGATAAATTACACACATCAAAACGTTTCAGATCAGGCGTTTTATGCAAGCGGAGGATTTGTATTTACGGACGCAGAGCCCGAAGGCGCAAGGAAATGGTTTCCGTGCTATGATAAGCCAAGCGACAAAGCCACAGTTGACATAACAGCAAGGGTGCCGGGCAATGTAAGACTCGGGTCAAACGGCAGGCTTAATGATTCCTTAGTAACAGGTGATACGATTTATTATCACTGGATAAGCAGGGATCCTGTTTCAACATATTTAACAGTACTGACAGGTAAAGTAAATTATCAGCTTAATATTGTTTACTGGCATAAGATCTCAAATCCTGCTGACAGTGTTCCTATCAGGTTTTATTATAATTCAGGAGAGAATATAACAAACATGAAAACGAAAGTGCCGTTAATGACAACATATTTTTCGCAGAAATTCGGTGAGCATCCTTTTGAAAAGAACGGCTTCGCTACACTTAACAGCCAGTTTACATGGGGTGGAATGGAAAATCAAACACTTACAAGTCTCTGCACGAACTGCTGGAGTGAAAACATAATTTCTCACGAATTCGGACATCAATGGTTCGGTGATATGATCACCTGCGGTACATGGGCTGATATATGGCTTAATGAAGGATTTGCCACTTATCTCGAAGCTATCTGGTATGAAAATACAGGCGGTTATACTTCATATAAAAATGATATCAATGCTGATGCCAGCAGTTATCTTTCCGGTAATCCGGGATGGCCGATGTATAATCCTCAGTGGGCGATCGTTACACCTTCAACTAATGAACTGTTCAATACCCAGATCACATATTATAAAGGAGCGTGTGTGCTTCACATGCTCAGATATACATTAGGCGATACCTTATTCTTTAGTGCAATAAAATCTTATGCTACAGACAGTGCCGGAGGGTATAAGTATAATTCAGCCGTCACGGATGACTTTACTGCAAAGATCAGCGCAGCGACGGGACAGGATCTTTCGTGGTTCATAAATCAGTGGGTAAAAGAACCGAATCACCCTGTGTATGGAAATTATTATAATTTTACTTCACTCGGGGGCGGTATATGGAAAGCAAGATTCATAGCAAGACAGACTCAGACAAATTCTGCTTTTCATAAGATGCCTTTGGTCCTGAAGCTGAGCTTCAGTTCTGCATCAGATACATCTGTCAGGATAATGAATGATTATAATTACCAGGTATTTGATTTTACATTTAACAGACAGCCGACTGCATTAGTATTCGATCCAAATAATGACATCGTTTTAAAACAGGGATCAACAACGCTGAATAATACTTTGCCGAATATCACACATACAGCTGCAGGAGATCAGCTAATAAATAACTGGCCGGTTGCCTTAAATGCTGTTGTCACTTCAACATCATCACTGGATTCAGTATGGGTTGTCTGGTACAAAAACACAGCGGCTAATGTTAAGAAATTCAGGCTGCCTGTAATTTCAGGAAATAACTATTCCGCTTTATTCAATTCCCTGAACAGTGATGTTTCGTTAAATGACATTATTTATTATAAAATATTTGCCCAGAATAACTCGGCAGGGCATGAAAAAGATTCTACTTCTCTTTACAGCTTAAGGATCACAGACGGTAAACTATGCGAAGGATTTGTACAGGAAACTTTTCCGCCGACGAACTGGAGCACAGAATATTCAGGAACAAATTACTGGTCAAGGAATTCTGCCAGCAGTTTTGGTATAGGTTCAGGCGCAGCGAAGTTTGATTTCTGGAACGCTCCTTCGGGAACCAATCAGGCTTTAGTAACACTGACTTTCCCGAATTCAGTAACCGGCGATACTCTGATCTTTAATAGTGCCTATGCACCTAATTTAACCGGTACGGATTCGTTAATCATAGAAACATCAGTTAATTCAGGAAGTACATATTCAGAGCTGGCGAGATTATACGGCAGCCCGGGCGGAGGTACATTGAATACTGCGCCTGCAAGTTCATTGGTATTTTCTCCGGGAGTAACACAGTGGGCAACAAAGAAATATGCATTGCCGGCCGGAACTAATAAAATTAAGTTCAGGGCGAAAAGCGGCAAAGGTAACAATCTTTATCTGGACAGCATATGCATGTTATATTATACAGCGCCTGTCACGGCAAATCTAAAGCTCTCAATACAGGGATTCTGTGATACACTGACAAATACATTGAGCTTAAATGATACGATAGCAGCGAATCTCAGAAATACTTTCCAGCCATACGCAATAGTTGATTCGGGAAAATTCATACTTGATTCTCTGACATTAACAGGCTCTGTTTTATTTGCCAACGCAGCAACAGGTAATTATTATATACAGGTTATTCACAGAAATTCAGTTGAAACCTGGAGTAAATCAGGAGGAGAGTCTTATGTTACAGGATCCGTTTTGAATTATGATTTTACACTGTCCCAATCACAGGCATACGGGAATAATATGATTCACAAAGGTATATTATGGAGCATTTTCAGCGGCGATGAAAACCGTGACGGGGCTGTCGATCTTGATGATATAGTAAATGTGTTCAATGATGCAAATAACTTTGTGACAGGTTACATAAATTCAGACATGAACGGCGATTACGGAACTGATCTATCTGATGTACTGATCACTTATAATAATTCGGCAGATTTTGTAGCAGTGATGAAGCCGTGAACAGATTATAGAGTGTGTTGAGTGTGGAGTGTGGAGTGTGTGGAGTGTGTGGAGTGTATTAAACATATTCTAATGTACTCGGCGAACAGGATACCGGAGGCGCAGTAAAAAGGGAGCTAACACTTCTCATACAAATCTCTTCAAAGACGCCGACAGCCTGTTAGACTCGATTGACAAATTCATGGAAAATTATAAAGACAGCAATAAAGACTTTTATGCGGGATATAAAACAGCAAGGGTGATCAAAGATCTGGGGATCAGGCATAATGGAGAGGAGGAACCGCAGGATCCGGAGCAGTTGCCCGGTGATGAATCAGGTAAAGCTGTATAAAGTTAACAACCTCACTGTAGAGACAAGGTATGCCTTGTCTCTACAAGGGTTTTTTAATCAAATTAAAAACAATAAAATCATGACCAATAAAAAAATCAACACGTAGTTCCTTCGTCCACAAAAAAATGGGCTGTGAAAGGAGCAGGAAATAAAAAAATACAAAGCTTACTTTAACAAAAGAGGAAGCAGTTAACATGGCGAGACAAATAGCAAAGAATAAGTAAAGTGAATTAGTGATTCACAACAAGGATGGGAAGAAAGTGATAAGGACAGCTATGAAAATGATCCACATCCGCCGAAGGATAGGAAACATTGATCAACCATTGTGAAGAGGCGCAATTGATGATGCGAAGACTCGCAATTAAGAACCTCCCTCTAATTGCGGAGAGATGCAAAAGATAAAGGGAGGAGGAAGAAACTAAGATATGCTGAAAAAGTGAAGTTGCAGCAAATCACTCTTCAAAAGCTCAAAGTTAAAATATTGAAAGCAATTAAATCAATATTGTTTTAAAAAATATTTAATTATTTTCAATCAGAACAAAAGAGAACCTATGCCTGAGATATCCAGATTTTATGGAATAACTATTTATATGTTTTATAATGAACACAATCCTCCGCATATTCATGTACAATATCAGGATTATGGAGCAGTGATCGAAATAGAATCAGGAAAACTAAAAGGAAAATTTCCGAGAAGAGCTTTAAACTTAATCACTGAGTGGATTCAAATACATAAAAAAGAACTTAATGAAAATTGGGAATTATCCCGAAAAAGAATTCCATTGAAAAGCATAAAACCATTAGATTAAAATGAAAAACATTAAAGTTTTAAATGCTCAATATCTGCATGAATATAAGATTGATATTGAATTCAGTAACGGATTCAGAACCGTAATTGACCTGAAAGAGGAATTATGGGGAAAAGTATTTGAACCATTGAATGATTTGAAATATTTTAAAAACTTTAAAATTAACACGTTTACAATTTATTGGGAAAACGGAGCGGATTTTTCACCGGAATTTTTATATGAACTTGCAAAGAAGAATGAATTTTCTGTTGCTGATAAAAAAACAAAATAGCATCTGCATGCAGTTATATAAATATTATAAAGGAGGTTAATAAAATGTTAAGTGTAAAAGCAATATAGTGACGGAAAGAACATTAAATTGTCAGAGAAAGTGATGAGGAATAGCTGCCCGGGTTTTAAATTTAAAATATCATTCTATTTCTGATGCAGAGAAAATTTTAGGAGGAGTTGATACGATCAGAGCAGCTTTTTTTGAATTTCAGAGGGGGCTGTATTTGAAGTTTTGATTAAAGAAGAGAGTTTTAAAATAACGATTTAATTATAATGGATCATCGTAAAACACAGAGACTATTCAAGAACACTCGGCGTGCAGGTTAGAGGAGGCGGAGTTAAGAAGGGAGCTAACACATCCCTTACAAATCTCTTCAAAGATGCCGACAGCCTTTTGGACTCGATTGACAAATTCATGGAAAATTATAAAGACAGCAATAAAGACTTTTATGCAGGATACAAAGCGGCAAGGGTGATCAGGGATCTGGGGATAAGGCATAATGGAGAGGAGGAAGAGGAAGAACCGGAATTTCAGGGACAAGCTCCGGCAGTGATAGCGAAAAAGTGATTGAATAAAAATGATTAAAATATCCGGAATTTACCCGCCTTCTACATTATAACTTCATTGACGGGCAATTCCGGATTTTGAATTGATTTATTATTATGGTCTCTTCACACTCACAAAATTCAACGAGTTATTATAAGTTAGAACTACATCAGTAAGATCCGTAATATTATCCCCGTTCATATCTGTACTTTTATACCCGTCTACAAAACCACTTGCGTTGTTATATACATTAACCACATCTGTCAGATTTACAAATCCATCCTGATTCTGATCTCCTCCATAAACTGCAAATCTCAGCGGCGAAGTATCAACCTGCATAAGATTGCTACCGTATGCCTGTGTAGATGCAGTTGATAAATTATAACTGCCGGATGTAAGTACTACTCCCGCAGAGCTCCAAGTTTCTATGCTGTTTCTGTGTGTAATCGCAAGATAGTATGTTCCTGCAGGAGCGATGCTGAAACTTAATACTGCAATACCGGATGATGATACTACCGCCGGTGAATTATCAACTACTGCATAAGGAGAAACTGTATTTCGTAATTTAACATTAATCGTATCACTGACCTGTATATTACTTCCCGCATTGTAAAATCCCTGTATGAACATTGAAAGATTCAGTACAATGCCGGGTCTCTGCGTAACTGCAACAGGACTGTAATTACCGTGTATGTCCTGCGCTACAACGAAATAATAAGAGACTCCGCTGAGCGTGATGTATCAAGATAAGTTGTTGTATTAACGGTCGAAAGCGGAGTCGCTGTATAAGGATCAATAACAGGACTTGAACTTCTGAACAAAACATAATTCAGAAGATCCGGGCTGAGTTATTGCCCCAGTTTAGGTTTACATTTGCGCCTGCTGATGCAGCTGTAAAGGTGATACTAAAGGCGGAGCGATATTATCTAAACTATAACCGCTCAGAATATTAGAGCGCCAGATATTTCCGGTAGAAGATGAAACTGCGGTAACTCTAAAGAAGTATGTATTATTTCCTGAAGTACCGGAATCATAGGCTGTGTGAATTTCTGCTGTGTAAAAAGAATTGTATGTTCCTAAAACTGTTGCGACAGATATCCATTGATAACCATTTATATTTGGAGGAACGCTTCTGTCAATTTGATAATTGATACCTCCCATTTCACTTAGAGGAACATCATATATGCTTCTGGCAAATTTCAGATTTAAATATCCTCCCTGGTCATTTGGAACATCTTTTGCATTAATTAAAATTGGCTTTACTGAAATGGCAGAACCTAGGTAAATATATGCTCTGCCGGTATTTGAAGAATATCCAGAAGCACCTGCAATCACATCAGGATATCCGTCACCGTTTACATCCCCTGCTGTTGATACCGATCTTCCAAAATCAATGCTTGTTGCATCACCTGTCATTGTCACATCTGCAGTATTATTCATTGATGCTCCTCCGAAATATATATATGCTCTGCCGGTATTTGAAGAATATCCTGTAGCACCAACTATCACATCAGAATATCCGTCTCCGTTTACATCTCCTGCGGATGAGACCGAATTTCCAAAATGACTGTTTCCTGTCTCACCTGTCATTATCACATCTGCAGAATTATTCATTGCTGAACCTCCGAAATATATATATGCTCTGCCGGTATATGAAGAATATCCATTAGCACCTAAAATCACATCAGAATATCCGTCGCCGTTTACATCTCCTGCAGATGAGACCGAATTTCAAAATAATTTGCTTGTTGCCTCACCTGTCATAGTCACATCTGCTGTATTATTCATAGATGTTCCTCCGAAATAAATATATGCTCTGCCGGTGGAAGAAGAATATCCATAAGCACCGACAATCACGTCTGAATATCCGTCTCCGTTGACATCTCCGGCTGTTGAGACCGATCTTCCAAAAAGTCGCTGGTTGCTTCACCTGTCATTGTTACATCTGCTGTATTATTCATCGATGATCCTCCATAAAAAATATATACTCTTCCGGTATGTGATGAATAACTATAAGCACCGGCAATCACATCAGAATATCCGTCGCCATTTACATCTCCGGCGGATGAGACCGAACTTCCAAAATTGTTGATTGTTGTCTCACCTGTCATTGTCACATCTGCAACATTATTCATTGATGCTCCTCCGAAATATATATATGCTCTGCCGGTATTTGAAGAATATCCATAAGCACCGACTATCACATCTGAATATCCGTCGCCGTTTACATCTCCGGCTGATGATACCGAATTTCCAAAATAGTTGCTTGATGCCTCACCTGTCATTGTCACATCCGGTATGATTTCATTTTTCATAAAGTAATCATACAAATAAACTCTGCCGGTATTTGAAGAATATCCAAAAGCACCGACAATCATATCAGAATATCCATCCCCGTTTACATCCCCGGCTCCTGATACTGAATTTCCAAAATAACTATTTACAGTTTCACCTGTCATTGTCACATCAGCAGCATTATTCATTGATACTCCACCGAAATATAAATACGATCTGCCGGTATTTGAAGAATATCCATCTGCTCCGACAATTACATCAGAATAACCATCGCCGTTTACATCTCCGGCGAATGAAACCGATTCTCCAAAGTAGTTGTTAGCTGACTCTCCAATCATTATCACATCTGAAATATTATCCATTGAAGCTCCTCCGAAATATATATATGCTCTGCCGGTATTTGAAGAATGTCCGTCTGCTCCGATAATCACATCTGAATACCCGTCACCGTTTACATCTCCTGCTTCAGAAACTGATTTTCCAAATGCATTAACAACATCCAGCCCAGTCATAGTCACATCTGCAGCATTATTCATTGATACACCCCCATAAAAAATGTAAGCTCTTCCGGTACCTAGGCTATAAATCGGCGCACCGACAATCACATCCGAAAATCCGTCGCCGTTTACATCGCCTGCCGGTGAGACTGCCCAGCCAAATTGGTTGTTTGTTGACTCTCCTTGCATTGTCACATCTGCAATATTGTTCATAGAAGCTCCCCCAAGATAAATATATACTTTTCCTGTATTTGAAGAGAATCCGTCTGCACCGACACTCACATCGGAATATCCGTCACCGTTTACATCTCCGGCTGATGAAACCTTTCTTCCAAAATGATTTGATGTTGCCTGACCGGTAATTGTCACATCTGCAATATTGTTCATGAGTATACCTCCCAAAAAAATATATGCCCTGCCAGTGAGAGAAGAATATCCTCCGGCTCCGACAATTACATCAGAATATCCGTCGCCGTTTACATCTCCCGCAGTTGAGACAGATTCTCCAAAATAACTACTTGTTGTCTCACCGGTCAATGTTACATCTGCAACTGTATTCATGTTCAATCCTCCGAGAAATATATATGCTCTGCCGGTATTTGTTGAATATCCATAAGCGCCTACTATTATATCAGAATATCCGTCGTTATTTACATCTCCCGCGGAAGATATTGAATACCCGAACCGTTCTCCTGTTCCTACTGCATCAAAAGTTTTCCTTTGAAGCGCATCAGTTTCAGGATCTTCCGGAATTATTCGATTTCCATTTTCATCGGTAAGGGAATTTAACCAGTCCTGTGTGACTCCTTCGGGAAGCGAATCTTTTTATCTGAGTCATGAAAAGTTGTCTCATTTGAGACTGGTAAGGTTTTGTTTCCACCATTTATCCAGTTTGCATTTGCGGTGAGTGTAAAAGCAAACAATAAAGCCGGAATGAATTTCAGGAATGCTAATTCATACAAGTTCTTCATAATTAATTATTTTCGATTATTGAAAGTATTATAAAATAGGATTTAATCTATTAAAATAAAATATGAAAGTCTTTTACCTGCTTCACTATCATCCAATCACATCTAAAACGATTTTCTGAGTTTTAAAAACATTAAAACATTTTCCTTCTGTCAGACCCGTGCTTCGGTTGCCGGCAGCCTTATTCTTTTCAGCGGAGTCGAAGCACAGACCCCAGGGGTAGAAACACATGCTAATTGATTATGCGCTCCAATTACGGTCGAATTACCTTTACAAATTTCACAGTGTTATTATAATCAGTTACAATATCAGTTAAATCAACAACACTATCTCCGTTCAAGTCCGATTGTTTATAACCCGATACAAAATTTACTACATCGTTATTAATTGAAATCACATCAGTCAGATCAATATAACCATCATTGTTTACGTCTCCACTGTAAATACAATACTTACCTCCCTTTTGAATCAAGTTATCGCCATAGGCTTTATTCGCGGCAGTTGTAAAATTATAACTTAAAGAGTTCGAAGTAAATGTTTGAACTGAACTGCTCCAGGTCTCAATAGAGTTTCTGTGCTTTAGTATAATATAATAGGGATTACCGCCGGCTGCATTTTGAAAAGTAAAGGTTCCGTTTCCGTTTGTATCTATCACTGACTTTGAAGAATCTGTTATTGAATATGGAGCGCTTTCGTTTCTTAAGTACACTATTGCTGTGTCCACCGCCATTTTACCCGAAGAGTTATCATAAAATCCTTCAATCAATGCTGTAAGATTAAGCACCGCAGGCAAGAAACCATCCTGCTTGTACTTGAGGTGACAATATCACTATTTGCTCCGTTACTCCCCATACTATATCCAGATACATAAACTGTTCCTGAATTGCTTAGCTTAATCAAATTTCCTCCATCACTACTATTGCCGGTTCCATTATACCTTTTAACCCACAATGAATCTCCATTCTGATCATATTTTATTGTCACACAATCGTTGGTTTTTCCTGTTGTATATACATTTCCATAAAAGTCAATAAATGAGTTGGCATATAATGCAGGTTGCATACTATTTTTAACCCAAACAGAGTCACCGTCGGGATTTAATTTTAAAAAGAAAGATGATCTTTGATGGTTCATAGCTTCACTGTATCCGGTGATAAAAACGTTCCCCTGATTATCTGCTGTTATCGAAGTTGGATCATCTCTTTTATTATTAAATTTACCATATCTGCTTGACCATAATGTATCACCATTTGAATCAAATTTCGAAACAATTAAATCAGAATTTCTGCCTTCTGCATAATCCAATATCAAGGACTTGCTATATAAAAGTTGTCATTGGCATCATTACAAATAGATTTTGCATTTAGCCCGTCATTATATCCTTGCAGGTGCATTGAATTCGACCATACCACTCCTCCGTCGGAATTAATTTTCCTTATACCGTAACTGCTACCATAACTTAGATTGACATAATGAACTATGTTTCCCGAATTATCAAAAAGTAACCCTTCATTTGCTTCACCATTATCAATCTTTCTCCATTGTTCAATTCCAAGTGTGTTATATTTAGTAATTACACTGGAATAATTTCCTCCGAAACTAACTGAATATCCAAAGACATAGGTATTTCCTAAATCATCCGAAATAATTTCATGGGAATGGTTTCTTTCATAACCCGGTAGTTGAAAAATCTGCGCCCATTGTTGAGCACCGGCAGAATTATATTTTATAGTTGCAGAAGCCAATTCATTCGAAGATAAATCCGTTGTTCCTGTAACGTAAACATTTCCGGAATTATCAATTGCCAGATCTTGCATTCATCTTTCAGATTTGCCGGACCTCTAAATTTATTCACCCATAAGGAATCTCCAAATGAATTATATTTAACTGTTACAAAATTACTTGAGCTACTATTAAAAAGGCTTGTCCCGGCAACATAGATGTTCCCAAAGTCATCAATCTCCATTGCACTTACAAAATCATTAGGATTCCCGGGACCATTATACCTCATTATAGAATCACCCAAAACAACGGGAGGAGTTGGTCCTTTATATTTTACTGTCTTAAAGATATTCGTAAAAGGATTATATTCACCTGTAACAAATACAGAACCGTCCGGACCGAGTGCAATATCTGTTGCTTTCTCGTTTGTATTACCGGAAGTATGATATCTCTGATTCCATAATTCATCTCCGTAAATCCCGTCATACATGATTGTTACGAAATCATTCTTTGTTGCATTGTCATAACTATAACCTGTTACATATACATTACCGGAATTATCTGCAGCAAGAGCGCTTACAACTTCCAGAGAATTAGAAGGACCATTATACCTTTTCACCCAAAGTGAATCTCCGTCATGTCCATCATACTTTATTGTCAAATAATCATTAGAACTTGTTCCCGTTACTATTACATCAGAAGGAAAATTGAAATCAAATTCATACACAACTTTTAATGAAACAGCATTATCTATTCCGTTACTGTTATATCTCTTACTCCACAAAATATTACCGAGTGAATCATATTTAATGGTTGCAAAATCTTCGTTGTTGAAGCCTCCGTATATATGGCTTGTTCCCGTTACATATACATTACCGTATATGTCTGCTTCCAGTGAAATGCCGATATCAGTGCTGCTGCCTGCATTATATCTTTTGTCCCATTTTAAATTACCATTTGAATCGTACTTGATCGTCAAATAAGAATATTCACTTTGACCTGTTACATATACATTTCCGCGTTCATCAACATCTATTGCATTTGAAATGTCTGCATTGTTTGTAAAATAATTATATTTGTTAACCCATAATTCATTTCCCAGTGAGTCATATTTTATTGTAATATAATCTGCATTTGTACCTGCACCGGTGCTGTAGCCTGTTACATATACATTCCCTGAATTATCTAAAGCAATTGCCTTCCCTTCATCATTTCCATTTGCTGCTCCGGCATAATGTTTTACCCACAATGAATCACCCGCAGGGCTGTATTTGATAGTAACAATATTTCTATTCGCACTAACTGAATTTGCTGTATAACCCGTGATATAAATATTACGTTGTTCATCAACCACTAAGTCACTGACTCCGTCATCAGAATTGTACTGGTTCGCGTTTGTATATATTCTCGACCACAACAGATCCCCACCTGAGTTATACCTCAATGTTACAATGTCTATTCCACTCCCTAAGACAGTTCCCGTTACAATTGAATTTCCTTCATTATCAACTGCTACACATTTTGCTTTGTTGTCAGAGTAATTGTAATAATATTCCCGTGCCCATTCCAGATTTACCTGCGCATATAAAAATTGATAATTAATGATAAATGAAAATAGTATAAAGAAAATTTTAAATAATTTTTTCATCTTTGTTAGTTTAGGATTTAATTATTTAGCGATTTTTAAATTTACCCGATACTTGAATTAAGTTTCTAATACTCCTTATTTTCTAATACTTCTTATTAAGGGCGTTTCATACTTACAAAATTCAATGAATTGTTATAAGCTGTTATTAAATCTGACAAATCCGATTGATTGTCTCCATTTATATCAGTTAGATTGTATCCGGTAACAAAATCTATAACATCATTATTAATAGTAATTACATCGGAAAGATCAATGTATCCGTCTTCATTTACATCACCACTGTAAATACAATATTTGTTTCCTTTTAAAACCAGATTACTGCCATAAGCTTTATCAGAATTTTCGGTAAAATTATAACTCAGCTGGTTTGAAGTAAAACTCTGCCCAATAGAACTCCAGGTTTCGATTGAGTTTCTGTGTTTTACAATAATATAGTAAGGAGTATCTACATCAGTATTTGAGAAATCGAATGTCCCATTTCCCGAAATATCAAGAACAGACTTTGCTGAATCTACAACTGAATAAGGAGAAGTTACGCTTCGTAAAAAAATTTGCACGGTATCACTTACCATAGTATTCAAATCCTCATTATAAAATCCTTCAATTATTGATGTAAGATTTAGAGTTGAGTTTAGACTGTATGCTTCTGAATATTTTATTGTGACAATGTCATCGTGATATGCTCCTGTCCCTAAACCAATACTCTGACCTGTTATATACAAATTACCATTAATATCTAAAGCCACTATTTTTGAAATGTCACGGTGATTACGGGTACCGTTGTATTTTTTATTCCAGAGACTATCTCCGTTTGTATTGTACTTAACGGTAAGATAATTTTGAGATGATCCTGATTCAGTTATAAATCCTGTCGCATATGCGTTGCCATACATATCCAATTCAAGATCATTCCCTCCGCTGTATTGACCTTCGGATTTCGACCAAAGTAAGTAACCGTTTGTATTGTATTTAAGAGTAGTCATAGAAGTAATTTCATTTTCTGTGGTATATCCCGTGACAAATAAATTCCCGTGTTTATCTGTTTTAAGTGAAGTGGCATAATCACTTTCACCGTTCTTATCGAAACTTCTTGTCCATTCAAGATTAACATTTGAATCTAACTTTATTATATAATAATCATCTGATGAATAATTATCATCTCCCCCTGCAAAATAAATATTTCCCGAATTATCCAATGTCATAGTTCCATTAAAATATCGATTGTTAAAAAATTGAATGTTCTTATTAAGAATTACAATTCCATCTTGATTTAGAATTTGAATTTGAATTTCACCATTTTCTGAGGAAGCTGATATAATATTTCCAAATTTGTCAAATGAAAAACCGCAAGGAATTCCGGGTGCTTGATAATAATCTGTAAACCATTCCCTATCACCATTTGAATTATATTTAATTACACATGTTTCATTAAAATGATCTAATTCACTTTGTATATAAACATTGCCGGAGTCATCTGTTAACATACTTATTGGTGTATTCTTTGAGTTAATCCCGGGATAGCTAGAAACCCTACTCCAGATTACATTACCTAGGGAGTCATACTTTATGATGCCTGGGAAATTAAATTTTTCCTCCTGACCTGTCTATCCGTCCCGTTCCCAGTATTCAATAAGACTCAATACATAAACGTTACCTGATATATCAAAATCAATATCTATTCCACGATTAATTTCTATACCAGTTTGATTTCCTTGACTGAAGAATAAATTGTTTTCCCCAAAGAATATTTCCTTCGGGATTGTATTTGATTGTAACAACTTCAAAACGTCCTTGGTCAAGTGTCCAAAAGTCACGTTCTGATTCTCCGGTAATATAAATATTCCCTTGCACGTCAATCTCCATTGCATAAGGTATATTTTCCAGATTGTTATTGTAAAAGCCTGTTGTGTTATATCTCCAAACCGAATCGCTGACCTGTACTTGAGCTTCTTTATACTTTATTGTCTTAAAATATTCGTAAAAGGATTATATTCACCCGTAACAAAAACAGAACCGTCCGGCCCGAGAGCAATATCTTTTCCTCTTTCATTAGTATTGCCGGAAGTATTATATCTCACATTCCATAATTCATCTCCGAAGATTCCATCGTATTTTATTGTAACAACATCATTTCCTGTTACATTGTCATAACTATAACCCGTTATGTAAGCATTACCAAAATCGTCGACAGCAAGCGAGCTGACAGCTTCAAGAGAGTTAGACGGACCATTGTATCTTTGTGACCATAAAGTATTTCCTGTTACACCGCTATACTTGATAGTAAAGTAATCATTAGAGCTTGTCCCTGTTACAATTATATCAGGTGGACTATTTACGTTTATAGAATTTACTAACTTTAATCCAACAGCATTATCTATTCCGTTACTGTTATATCTCTTACTCCACAAAATATTACCGAGTGAATCATATTTAATGGTTGCATAATCTTCGTTGTTGGATCCTCCGGATAGGCGGCTTGTTCCCGTTACATATACATTACCGTATATGTCTGCTTCCAATGAAATGCCAATGCTGTTACCTGCATTGTATCTTTTGTCCCATTTTAAATTACCATTTGAATCGTATTTGATCGTTAAATAAGAATATTCACTTTGACCTGTTACATATACATTTCCGCGTTCATCAACATCAATTGAATTTGAAATATCAGCATTGTTTGTAAAATAATTATATGAATTGACCCATATCTGATTTCCCAGAGAGTCATATTTTATTGTAATGTAGTCTGCATTTGTACCTGTACCGGTGCTGTAACCTGTTACATATACATTCCCTGAATTATCTAATGCAATTGCCTTCCCTTCATCATTTCCATTTGCTGTGCCGGCATAATGTTTTACCCATAATGAATCACCCGAAGGACTGTATTTGATAGTTATAATATTTCTGTTCGCACTAACCGAATTTGCCGTATAACCCGTGATGTAAATATTTCGTTGTTTGTCAACAATTATATCACTGACTCCGTCATCAGAATTGTACTGGTTTGCGTTTGTATATATTCTCGACCACAACAGATTCCTCCTGAGTTATACCTTAATGTTACAATGTCTATTCCGCTCCCTAAGACAGTTCCTGTTACAGCTGAATTACCGTCATTATCAACTGCTATACATTTCGCTTTGTTGTCAGAGTAATTGTAATAATATTCCCGTGCCCATTCCAGATTTACCTGAGCATATAAAAATTGATAATTAATGATAAATGAAAATAGTATAAAGAAAATTTTAAATGATTTTTTCATATCTGTTCCCTTCTTAGTTTTAAAAAATACATTTATGATTTATTAGTTACTTCTCTCCGTTCACAATTTGAGGCACTGTGAACGGAGTTTAAAAACATTTATTTTTTATTTTAAGGACGAATTACTTTTACAAAATTTGTTGAGTTATTATAAACGAGTACAAGATCTGTTAAATCAGTAATATTATCTCCGTTCAAATCCGAAGGTTTATAACCTGCTGCAAAATCCAAAGCATTATTGTTAACTGAAATTAAATCCGTTAAATCAATGAAACTGTCTTTGTTCACATCACCGGCAAAACAGCCAAAGACAGAACCAATTTGCTTAAGATTGTTTCCATATGCCTGAGACTGTGCAGAAGTAAAGTCGTACTCATTAACACTGAATTTAACAAAGCTTTCTCCTCCTTCTTTGCTCCATGTTTCCAGCATATTTCTGTGGTTTAATACTATATAGTAATTCCCGCTCGGCGCATGATTGAATTTGAAATCAGCATACATCGTAATTGAATCAAGAATTGAAGTTGAAGAATCTACTATGCTGAATGGCGAAAAAGTATTTCTTAAATATGCTTTGACCGTATCTCTCATGTTAAGTTTATTCGTTGAGGTGTTATAAAATCCCGAATGAATTAATTTGATTTTATAACCTGAGGTGTAAGAATAACTAAAGTGATTAGTAGAATCCGAAACTGTAATTGTATCAATGATATCCGGTAAGCCGGTCTTTCTGATAAGCATCCTGTATCTTGAGCCGTAGACATTTCCCAAACGTTACCAAACCGATCGGACCCGTCGTCCCGGAAAAGGATTGTGAATAAATTGTGTCGAGTCCTGTAACTGTAATGTTAATACTGTCATTATTAGAATTAGGAACATTCGCATTGCAGAATACTCTTATTTCAGAAAAACGATCCATATCCACTGAGTTTGAAAAACAGTGTCACTTGCTCCTATATCATAAATTGCCTGCATACAATATTTGTATTCTCCGTCAGGATTATTGAATAAATTATCAGTATAACTTAACTGGCTTATCGTATCCGATATTTGTACGAAAGCAGATGTGTCAGTCTTTCTGAATAAACGATAATGGAAAAAGCTTGCTGCATCTATCTGTTCTCCGTTTATTTTTCTAAATCCGGGTTCTACACCTGTCCAGTTCAATCCAATTTTATAAATATCATTTTTAACCGCTCTTAGTTCAGTTGCTGAATAAATATATTTGTATGATGCACAATTGCCGATCACACTTCTGTTTTGATAAGCGTCCTCTGCTTTGATTGAAAAGTAGACAGTATCATTATTGAAATAATTTGTTAATTCTCCGATATTTATAATCAGAGAATCAGTATTCCCGGATGGCGAAGGATAAATATTTGAATTTAATCTTTCTGCATTCATAAACAAACCTTCACTGCCGATTGGCGAAATGAGTAGCGGATGTCATACTTAAAGGCTTCACCTTCAAAACCATCATCACCTGTAGATGTCCATTGAAGTTTTACTGTATTAAGTCCTCCTGAAATTGCCTCCAGGTCAGTTATAGGGGCAGGCGGAGTATTATCGAAGACTGAACCGCAGGTATCATAAACTGAGTAATTAGTATAGTTTGCTCCGTTATAGTTATGCAAACACTCAATAGTATCCCCGTTTTGTACAGATAATCCCGAACTCTGTGTGATACTGATGTCAAATTCTCCTGTAAAACTATTTTGACTTACCCTTCTGCAATTAACGGTAAAATTTTCATTTGTTCTTTTATTTTTCATTGATACATCTATGTTGTTCGGAAACGTCTTTAATATTTCTTACTGTAATGAATTTATTATCATTTTCAAAAAGATTTGCTGAATTGAAATCTATATTGATCGCGGTTTCTTTGTGCCTTCTTACTATGGCATTTTGTTGAAATTGTATCAGCAGATATTCCGTCGCTTGCAATTATTTTAAATGTATAAAATCCTCTTTGTGCTATATGCGGCTCCCACTTCAAAGTATTACCGCCTACTTCCAATCCTAACGGGTTATCAAGTGCATGAAACGAAATGCTGTTTCCGTCAGCATCAAATGCATTTAAAAAATAAGATTTACTCTCCGATTCTATGAAATAAAGAATTGAATCAGGATCTGAAATGAAACATGGAGGATTGTTTTGTGTGAAGCTTCGGTATAATAATTCTAATGTATCACTTGAATTTCCTGGATTCCCGCTTGTATCAGTATAGGTAGCCCAAATTTTATATCTTCTTCCATATGTCAAATCAGTCAGCTTTAATGAGTTTGTGTCAGTGATGCTTTCTCTGCTGATTGAATTATTTGAAACAGACTTATACATTACGGTCGTAAATTTTATCTCCTGAGAGGAGTTTGCATTCCAGTTAACTTTAATGCTGTCTCCGTTTTGTACTGCTGAAAGATTTACCGGCTTTTCTTCGAATGAATTGTTATTCACAATTATGGAACCCGGAGCATACTGGATGCCGATGCATTCTTTCTGTCATTGATAACTGTATAAATAAAATACTCTCCGTCAGGAATATTATCATTCAGCCATTCAAAATTCAGATTTACATTATTGATCAATCTGAAATTCTTAATTAATGCGCCGTTAAAATTTTTATTGTCTTTGTCATAATAGACTCTACATCAACTGTGTCATTGTAATCATTTATTTTCAACGAAATTAAATTAGATGAGATCTTTGTGTCAACGGATTGCTTACAATTTGCGATGGTTTCTGATTAATTCCTAAAGGATAGAAATTAATATCTCCTGTTTGCTCAGTTTCAAATTCCCACTCGCCTGATTTTGGTTTATCAATGATCATCACTGTCTTCTTTACGCTTTCATATTTTTTGTAAGCAGAGTTCGAAAAATCGTATTGCCTTCCTGCCGGATCAGTAACAGTAAAATCAAATGTATTTATTTCATTCCCTGCAACTAAAAGAATTTTTGACATATTTTTAGGAACGACAAAAGAGATTAAATTTCTGCCATTTCTATTATTGCGTAAAATCTGCTCGAGATTATCTAAATTCGTTCCAGCAAATATCTGGATTGGGTTACCATAAACAAATTTCATTGCAATGGTAGCCTCGTCGGGGATATAGATTTTCCCTCTGCTGTAATAAGATTATTGTTAAATTTCATATTTGCTTCTCCCAGGATCGCTATCAATATCAAGCCAATCTAATAACTGTGAAAATTCAGAAGGGGCACTAATTGATCCCTCTGCTTCACCCGTGAATTGAGGATTCCCATTATCAGCTTTTAAAGTTGCATTCATACTGCCTTTAACTATGTCTAATACATTTATATCGCTTTTGACTTTCAGATATTTTTTTTTCTGCATAATTTTCCTTTAACCTCGGCATTTAGTATTTTTTTATCGAAGATTGTTACACCACCGCGTAATGCAATGTAAGTTGATGGTACAAGTTCTCCCCCCATTCCATCTAGTTTGATTGCCGGAACACCAGTTTCAATATCGCAGGTCACAATGATTTTAATGTCGTACCCTTCGGTAATATTAGAAATGTTTGCATCTATCTTCGTTATTACAAGGCCTGTTGAGCCTATTGGTAATCTTACCCCATCAATAAAACCTCCAATTTCCTGTAGCTTTAGATCTTTCAGCTCAAAACTTAAACCTATTGAAAATATTTTATCGATCAAATCCTGGGGTAAAAGATTTCGGGCTTCATTTAAATTCATTTGTTTGATCAGCTCTCCGTTTCCTGTTCACAAGATCTATTGTAATTCCGCTTTGATGTGGGTTTACCTGATTGTTATTAGAATTTCCGCCCGAGACTTCCGGGGATTGTTATTTTGAACTCACCGGAAAAAACAGAATTAGGACCATCCCAATGAAGTTCTAATTCATCTATATCAAAGATATTTAATTTTAGACCTTCATCCGAGAGTAAAAAATCCATTTCAAAGTCCTTCCCGGATGACCTGTTATATATTAACTTACCGCTAAAGCTGTTTAAAATATCTTTTGCTGTTTCAAAATCTGATTTGCCTAAAATCTTTTGAATTCCCATCCAACTAAATAATTTAATGGATACGGAAAATTTAATATGGTGCTTGCTGCTACTTCTGTGCCTTCTGTGTTGATGGTTAAACCTACTAACTTTAAAAAGAATCCAGCGAAGTTACCAGGTATCTCAAAAAAATATGCAAGTTTTTTCGGGATCAGATTATTATCTTCGGCAAGAAATTCATATGGGACATGATCTAGAGGCATTATGGTTTCATCTGCTCCGTTTATATTTTTTGCGTAGATTTTAGAACTTGCTTTGACAGAAGGCATTTCGCCGGGAGTTTTTTCTACTACAACATCACCTCCGAAAAATAATATTCCATTAATGTTCACATTTCCGCTAAGACGATATGTAGGTTCATCCTCATCATCAATATTGTCTGCGTAGATATATAACTTACCTTCGGTAAGTACGATCCTGTTTTCTGTATCCGGGTCCAGAGATTTATCTTTGGAATTGTGACCGCCATTTACAGGAAAATTTTCGTTAGAAGGTTTAAAACCGGGTTTCCTAACTTTAATTGTATAATTTCCTAAAGGTAAATTCCCAATCCGTAATTTCCGCAAGGGTCTGTATTTGCCTCGTAATGTATATTGTATTGAGAGTAAGATATACATCTGCTCCATCTGTTATGGGAGCATCCGTAAGGCTGTTTTAATATGACCGGATAAAGACATTGTATCGGCTGCACTTTGCTGAATTGTTACTGTAGTATCATTATCAGATACACAGACAACTCCACCCGGTAAACTAAACTCTCTTCTTCCATGAACACTATAGGTCCCTGAAGGTAAATTATAAAAAATTACAGTATCACTAAAATTATTAGGCATAACTTATACCTGAGTAAGGTTCACCGCCAATTTTACTAATTGAACCTATCCATTTGTTATTGACAGGGGGTCCAAGACACGGACTGTTAAAATCATCACTAAATGTCACCATGATTTTTCCGTTGCGCATTCATTTGATGCACTTGCCGATAATTTATCATGACATTCCGCTTCAGGTATGACAATACCTACTTCTCTGAAAAAGTATTATTATATAGAGACTTTGCTGCATATCCACCAGGAGCTATATTAGTAAATTCATGATTGTTTTCATTGGGTTGGAATTGATAGCCGGCTATGAAATTGGTATCCTTTAAAATTTTTACCGACCACGAATATGAGTGACAAACATCAGTTGTTTTTGAAACATTTATTTTACCATCCTGACACCCCTATACGAAGGTGGTATGCCAACTCCCGAAACATTTACACTTGGAACAGCGCATTAAAATCAACAATTAATGGTGCAGATGTAATTGATATTAAAGGGGATCCTCAGTGGACTACTGTTCCAGTTATCCTCCATAATCCCGGTAAACATGTAGACAATAGGGTTCAAAATATCCACTTACAGATGGAAAATTACTTACTAGTAAACCTGACGAACAACCTCCCGAAAAATTAGCTGGTTGATTATTTGTAATATCAAATAATTCCAAATCAATGTGATCCCAAAGATATAAATCATATTGAATTCCAATTTGCAGTTGTCCACAATTTCCCGGTCTAACATCTCCTCTGACAAAGCTAAGACTACCTTGTGAATTTGAATTCGTATAAATAAAATTAAAACAAATAATAAACAGAATTACAGAAAATTTGTTTTTCATATTGTTTACTCTGAACGAACTGTCAATTAATTTCTTAACCCGATCATGAGCCGGTTGTAAAAAAAAGAATTGAAGATTTAATAATGTGGAAAGTGTTGCCGATGTGGAAGTAATTAGTTTTTTCAAATTTGATTCTCCTTTTATTTTTTTTAAAACTATAGAAAATAGTTTTAATTATCAATAGTTGGTTTTAGAATATTCTTATTATTGCGATGTTACTGATCATTTGCCGCTCATTTCTGCTGCATTCAAGGGTCTTCATTATTTCTTTTTAAAAGAACTTCCTTTAATTGTTACAAAAATGCGGGATATACTTCTAAAATCAAATCAGTGCACATATTTATTTCTACTAAGGGTGAACCTGTATTTCCAATTATCATTTATCAATTATCAATTATCAATTATCAATTATCTCACCAGGTTCTTCCTTTTCATTTCCTTATAAAGCATCCTGCACGCTTTCGTAATGACCGCATCCTGATCCACCTGCAGTATCTCCTGTATCTCCTTTATCAGCGAATGCGTATCAGGTTTCAGTCTGTATCCCTTAGATGTTTTCTTCACTTTCTTTTTAATGATCATTTTGAATTCACTCTCCGTGCTCTCTGTAAGCATTAGCCGTGCATCCTTCTGCGCACTTACTGAGCACTTTATCGTGCACAGTACAAAACTATAAATTATTTTCCGTTTATCAAAAGAAAGTTTTTCCCGATTATTACAATGAAATTGATTTTAGATTTTTGGAATTTGGATGTAGACTTGAATTGCGGATTGTATCAATGGTTTTTGACAGAAGTTATTTTAATTAACATTACAGTTTTTTTATAAAATTTAATTTTATATTTTTGAGATAATTACCGGTTAATAACCTAAGCCGATCGCTTCAAAATTTAAATTAAGAGACAGACACGAATTTCACGAATTATCACGATCAACAAAATGTCCCACGGGAGAGTCTCCGTGCTTTTTGGGGACTCTCTCGATAAGCAACATTCTACCGGCGGAGTCGAAGAGCGCAGACTCCGCCGGTGGTAAAACTAGAAATATTTTACAACCACAAAGACACAAAGGCACAAAGCATTCTATTTTTAAAACATTTTCCTTAGTGTCTTCGTGGTTAATAGTGATGATATGAGAGAGACTCCTGAAGAGAGTGTCTCAAAACAGGAAAAATATTGAAACCACTAAGACACAAAGGCACAAAGTAATCATTTTCAGCACATTTTTTTAGTGTCTTCGTGCCTTGGTGGTTTATAGGGATGTTTTGAGACAGACTCTGAAAAGGGAGGGGGTGGTTTTGAATCGCAAAAGAACATCTTGCGTAACTTCAGTTAGTAATTATTACTGATTCCTCAACACATAAAAACAAATATGAAAGACACAAAACTCATTCAGTTACTTAAAACTTTCTCCAGAGAAGAAACCAAAGAGTTCGAGAAGTTTGTTGCATCTCCCTACTTTTCACGCGGACGCGACCTGAAACCTTTCTATAAAATACTTAAATCTTATCATCCTGAATTTAATAATCTGAATTTTACTTATAAAAAGATTTACAGAAAGCTTTATCCGAAGGAGAAGTATAACAAATCGAAAGCGGAAAATGTAATAAGAGTATTATCTTCTGAACTCACAAAACTTACTGAGGAATTCATAACTGTCCGGGATTTGAGAGCGAATGAATTACGCAGCCGCATTTGTCTGTTGGAATTCTTTTTAAATAATAATCTCAATAAATTTTATGTGAAATTATATTCCGGGACCAGGAAAGATCTGCATAAGATAATTGACGGCTATACAGGAGGAGATTTCGTTGACTTGTATTTCCTGTCTATGATGGAGGTAATGTTTAGTGTTCATAACAACGGAAAGAATGCAAGCAATATGGAATCGCAGATCAATATGATGAACTTCTTTTGTTTATGCGCTGCGAATTTTATTAATAATTCATACAATGACAGAATCAGATATAACCTTGATAACCGGAATGATCTTGTCGAACAGTTCATGCGTAACTTTGACCATAAAAATTTTATTTTATATCTGGACAAGAAGAAAGGAATCGCGAAACAGGATAAGGAAATTTTCGAGCTGTGTTTTTACGGTCTTCTCTATACCATTCACCGCAAAGATAAAAATATTGTATCAAGAGTAGAGACACTGTTTTATAAAAACAAACATTTGTTTCGCGATAATCACAAACTTAGCTTTTACTATTTACTGAAAGGTTACTATAACAGGGAATCAGATTTTGAAAAACTCAACACTCTATATGGCGCTCTGCTTGAAGATGAAGTTTACGTTCCGCTTACGGGCGGTGAGATGCCTTTTATTCTGTATAACGATATACTTTATAATCTGATCGCGCAGAATAAACTTACCGATGCTCACAAGTTTATTTTAAAATACACTGATTATCTCCGAACCGATAAGAAGGAATCATTTCATAATTTTGGATTCGCCCATATTGAATTTAAAAAGAGGAATTTCGTAAAATCACTTGAACACATTTCGAAAGTTGAAATGCTCACTTTTTTCTTTAAATATGAGATAAGAAATTTATACTTAAAGCTGTATTATGAATTAGGCTATTTCGATGAAGCTCTCTCACTGCTGGATACTTATAAACACTTTCTTAAAAGCAATAAGAACGTTTCTGAAGAACAGAGATTACAAAATAAACTGTTTGTTGATTATTACAAAATCATACTGGACAGTAAGATGTCTGGTAGCAAAACTGAATTAGTAAAGTTTAAGAAGAGTATTTCAAATGAAGAGAGTTTGATTTATAAAGACTGGTTGCTGGAAAAGAGTAATGAGTAATGAGTAATGAGTAATTTTCCCCCGGCAGAGTCTCCGTGCTTTTTCGGGACTCTGCCGATAACCATTATTATTATCGGCGGAATCGAAGAGCGCAGACTCCGCCGGGAGAAATTATCAATTATCAATTATCAATTGTCAATTATCAATTACTTTATCAGCATCATTCTCTTCTCCGAAGTATAGCTCTGCCCTTTTGCATCTGCTGATATCCTGTACATATACACTCCGGTTGAAAGATTTGAAGCATTGAAATCAGCTTTATAATAACCGGCTGTTTTGAATTCATTAACAAGAGTAACGACTTCCCTTCCTGTCATGTCAAATACTTTCAGACTAACGTTTGCATCGAACGGCAGATCGTAATTTATTTTTGTCGAAGGATTGAACGGGTTCGGATAGTTCTGAGATAAACTGAATTTAGCCGGCGAACCAACGATCACTTCATCACTTAAATTATGATAAGCAAAATTCCCGTTGAAGTCTATCTGCTTCAGTCTGTAATTGTATATCCCCTGCCTCAAACCTCTGTCAGTGAAATTATAATTATTATTCTCAGCAGTATTTCCATTTCCGTTAACAAACCCTACTTTTTTCCAAACGTCTTGCGTCTCGCCTCTCACGTCTCGCCGTTCTATTTCAAATCCCGAATTATTAACTTCCCTCGATGTGCTCCAGTTTAAAACTACATTGCTTCCGGATACAGTTGAGACAAATGATAAAAGTTCTACAGGTAATACAGGATCAAAACGGTATCTTGAAATTCCGCCGTTGTCCCTGATAGCCCACATGTGTAAGCCTGCCGGAGAAACATTGATATGAGTGTATGTTCCGGATGCAGTATGATCATTGCTCCAGCTGCCTCCGTCGTCAGGTGAATAATAAACAGATGAACCTCTTACATAATACCATTTTGAATCGCCGCCGGTGATCCCGAGTATATCACCTGTTCCAATTGCATTCACATTGGTCCAGTTAACTCCTCTGTTTGTTGAATAAAGCATAATGCTACCGCCGGTCATTGTCCTGTTACTATCATTTGCCCAGATTGCCATTGAGTTTACAAGACCCGGTGTAGGATGTGAAAGAACGGATCCATTACCAAAGGGCTGATAAATTTTGGTATTGTTGGTTCCGTAGAATGAAAAGAAGCTTATCCCGGGAGGCTGGCAGAATGAATTATTCCAGCCTGCTTCTCCCGCAGGAGCGGGATTGTACAGTCCTGTGGAATCCCAGGTGGAGCCGAAATCGAAACTGATAAAAGATGACCATCTGCCTCCGACGGGATCGCCTCCCATTCCGCAAACCGGAAATCCGTTGAATTTAGTGATTGAATTTATGAAACCTCCGGGCTGATTGAATGTCTGCGTCCATGTCACGCCGCCGTCAATGGTTTTATACGCGACACCGGCAGTTAAGCTTGAGCCGCCTGCTAATGCAGTCAAAGCGTCTAAACCACGAATAGTATAAAGACCAATTGAAGCGCCGACGGAAGTTACAGCTGTCCAGTTAACTCCGGCATTGATTGTTCTCAGTACCACACCGCCTGCACCGCACGCCCAGGCGACATTATCGTCGACAGCGGATACGGAATACAAAGGGGTTGTAATACCTGAGGTCTGCTCGGTCCATTGAGCGAAGTTGGTACTTGTAAAGCAGAAGATGCAAAGCAAAGAAAGGATAAATGTTTTCATTTTTTGTTTTCCTTTTTCTTTAAGTTAATAAATGTTTTTTTAAAGATTTGTTGCTTTATCCGCGGAGAATATCTCCGTGAAAATTATTTTAACCAATTTAGAAATTTATTTTTTACCACTAAGGCACTAAGTTCACTAAGTTCACTAAGGTACTTGAATTGGATAACACCGGAAACTCCAATGTTTTAAATTTACTATTTTTATAAAAATAAAAGAACTCTGTGTGATATTTATAATCCCGGCAGTCTCTCCGTGCTTTTTTTGGGACTCTGACGATTAGCAAACACTATTATCATCGGAGTCGAAAAGCGCTGACTCCGCCGGTGGCAATTATCAATTATCAATTATCAATTATCAATTAATAAAAGCATTATAGCAAAAAATAAGTTCACTGTAGTATTTTAACTGAGAGCTGACATGTATTTTCGTTTTTATGAAAATGGGAGTCGACTGTGGTAATATTTGTCTTCATTTAATTTATTATATGTAAACTTATTTATTTTAGATGACATAGTCAATATTAGATTCAAATTTATTTTCATTCCCTCCGAATCCCGGTATCCACGGGATTCAGATCAGGGAATAAGAACTTATTAATTATTTCACAACAATCATCCTCTTAACTTCCGAAAATACGCCGCTTTCAATCTTGTAAAAGTATGTTCCGTTCGAAAGATTTGCCGCATTGAAATCCGCCCTATAATATCCTGTTGTCTTAAATTCATTCAGAAGAGTTACAACTTCTCTTCGGTAATGTCGAATACCTTCAGATTCACCTATGCGTTTATTTTCGTCGAAGGGTTGAAAGGATTCGGATAGTTCTGAGATGAACTATATTTCCGGGTAAAATTTTCATTTTTAAAATTTTTTAAGATATTAAAATAATTTTTTTAAAGTTTACTGACTTAATTGATTTAGGAACTGGACTTGAAAATTCCTGAGTAAGGTTTTGTGAGAGGTTCAATATTTGTCCTCCTTTAATTAATTTTATAAAAAGAATTTTATAGCGTTTGTTCCCGTGATTTAAAGAATCCTCAACTACCAACTATCAACTTTCAATTATCAATTATCAATTATTTAAGTTCTTCCTTTAATTTTTTGTTTAGCCTGTATTTCCTTATAAAACATCCTGCACGCTTTGGTTATTACGGTATCATGATCTGTCTGTAAAATAAACCGGAGCTCATTTATCAGAGAATGTGTCTCAGGTCTCAGACGGTAGCCCTTTGCTGTCTTCTTTATTTTCTTCTTTATAAACATTGTTCTGTTTAATTTACCGGGCTTCGTCTGCGCACATCAGGAGCACTTTTCGTGCACAGTACAAAACTATAAATTATTTTCCGTTTATCAAAAGAAAGTTTTTCCCGATTATTACAATGAAATTGATTTTAGATTTTGGGAATTTGGAGTTAAGATTTGAATTATGAATTGTTTTAAAGGCTTTATTAAAAGTTTAATTCAATTCGCATTACAGTTTTTTACAAAATTTAATTTTTATTTTTATTACAATAATTACGGTAAGTTTAATTAAACAAATTTTCAAAAATGAGGTATGAGGTATGAACTTGGGACTCTATAAAACATCACGAACTTAAAGAACTTAACCGAACTTAAGAACTTAACGAACTTAACGCTTCAACTTACGAACTTAATGAAACTTTTGGCACAACGACTTAATGAACTTAATGAACTTAATGAACTTAATGAACTTAACGAACTTTACGGATTTTATCTTGATTCATTAATTCTTTGACGGACTTGCGCTTTCGCTTACAGCTTCCGTAAATTTTTTCAGTACAGCCTTTAGGAGCTGAGTAAATAATATTTCTGCTGGAATTTATTACGAAGTTTTCTGTGTGAAGATTTTTCAGTAAGGTTTTCAGATCATTTGCCTGTGCGCCGATACCGGGTATGAGCAATGGAATATCGGGATGTGATAATGTAAATTTATTAAGTTCATCGGTATGATTTGCACCGAATACAAATCCAATGTTGTTATTTTTATTCCAGCTCAGACTTTTTTCAATAATAATTTCATATAATTCTTTGCCGTCAATTTTTAGTCTCTGAAAATCTTTTCCGCCGGGGTTTGATGTCAGCGCTAAAATGTAAACTGCTTTGCCTTCTCTTTTTATAAACGGATCTATTGAATCTTCTCCCATATATGGACTCAGTGTGATTGAATCGAAATTGTAATTATCAAAATATGTCCGGGCATAATATTCAGCTGTGTTTCCCATGTCTCCCCGCTTTGCGTCACAGATCTTTATCATTTCTTCGGGAACGGTTTTAACCGTTTCTGTCAGCGCCTCAATACCCTGAGTCCCAAGACATTCATAGAACGCCATGTTCGGCTTGTAACCGGCTACCAGTTCTTTAGTAGATTCAATAATAAGTTTATTAAACTCAGCAACAGGATTATTATATTTTAAAAATAATGCAGGCAGTTTACTCAGATCAGGATCAAGTCCGATGACTATATTTGATCTGTTTTTCTTGACAATACTTTGAAGCTTGTTTGTATAGTTCATATTTTTTTACTGAAGGTGCTGTGAATTTAATCCAGTAGGGATTGGATATTGGTAGAAAATTAATTACACACGAATCAAATCCCGTAGGGATTGTATTTTAGCCAACCTGACATTTCATCCCTACGGGATGATTTTAACATATCATTATTAGCAACCAATATTTCATCCCTAACGGGATGTTAAACAAATATTTGATTAATAACATTTGCAAAGTATAAGTGCCCTTATTTCAACATTAACATTTTTCTTATATATACAAAATCATTTACTTCCAGCTTATAAAAATATACACCGGAGCTCATATTGAAACTCTCTGCTGATAATGTATAGCTGTATTTTCCTGCAGGCTTAAATTGATTGACCAGTTTAGCCAGCTCTTTTCCTGATACATCATATAAACTTAATTTCACATTTCCGTTTTTCAGTAATTCATAAGATATCACCGTTGATGGATTGAATGGGTTCGGATAATTTTGTGACAATTCATATTTTGAAGGAATGGTGATCGTCTGTGATATATTTGTAATTGTTGAATATGTGATCTCAAGAGACCATCGGTCAATACTGCTGTTAAATCCTGTTGTGGCATCGTCAGTATATCTGATTATCCATTTTCCGTTTACCTGCTGTCCGTCAAATACTGTCAAAGGAGTTTCAGGTCTGTGCCTTCCTGTAAAAGGAGATACTCCGGCAGTAATGCTTAAAAGGGCTTCGTCATCAAATATAGTGTTCACATAGCTGTCATTTGATCCTCCATTATCGGTAGTCAGTTCACTTTGAGCAGTATCTTTCAATAAAAATAAATCAACATCCTGATCATCTCTGTTTGATATACTAATTCTTACATCAACATCTGTTACTGTTCCCACTAATCCTGATACTACTATCGTATCGTAAGTCGTGGAATTATTCATGCAAACTCTTGGTGTTGTCACACTCTGTACATTATAATAATTTCCGATTCTGTAACTGAAGAAAGCAGTTGGCGGAACCGTTCCCGGAGGATTTATACCGGTACCGCCTGAGGGTAAAGTAGCCATATTCGGAATTGCCGCTGTATCCTGTGCTGCAATATAGTAATCAACCAATGAGTTAGTGATCTGACCGGGAATCACAAAATTGAATGTATTGGTCACAACTGAAGATGCATTTACGAAACTAAATGATCCTGAATTTACTCTGTAATAAAGTCTTGGCTGATTCGTACCGGTCTGAACTTTTCCATTGTCGGTGATCACAGCAGAGACATTTCTTGCAAGTGTATCTCTGACTGATAGTAACGGACTGTCGTGAAATATTTCAGGTTTAACATTATCAGCATTTCCTGTCTGTAAAAATTTTAATGCTAATCTTGCATTCACGCTGCCATAGCCCATTTCGTTATTCCAGTTGCCATATTCCTTTACAGTTCCGTAAGTGTAACCTCCGACTTTTTCGGCAGATGAAGAGATCAGCGATTCGACTTCCCTGCGTGTTAAATTTTGATTTGCAGAGATCAGAAGCGCACAAACACCTGCACAATTTGGAGTTGCGCTTGATGTTCCGTTAAATGTACTTGTATAATCTCCTGTTGAATAGCCTGCGGTTCCGGTTCTGTCGGTGGTATAAATTTTAACACAAGGAGCAACAATATCCAGAGTTGGTCCGAAACTTGCACCCCAGGTTTCTCCTGAGCAGCCGTCTGAAGGACTTTTTCTTTTATTACAAGGTGTAAGTCCTCCGACTACCAGCATCTCAGCATCAGATATTGACGGAAACCTCATCGGACTTGTATCCTCATTTCCCGATGCAAAGCACAAAACACTTCCCTTTCCGTTTCTTCCGGTTCTTGCTGCGTCATTTACTGCATTATATAATAGTGAACTTGCACCACCTCCAAATCCCCATGAATTACTGATCACATCCGCTCCGTTTTGAGCTGCCCATATAATTCCGAACGCAGCCACATGATATCCCGGTATACTGCCTGCGGCATTGATTATTTTTATCGGCATTATCCTGCATTTGTATGCAACTCCTGCAACTCCGAGATTATTATTTCCTGTTGCAGCTACAATACCAGCACACGCAGTGCCGTGATTTCCGTCATCATTGGCATTTCCGTCATTGTTCACAAAGTCATAACCGTTTACCAGCCTAAGATCTGCATGTGTTGTGTCAACTCCGGTATCCACTATTGCAATTATAACTGTGCTGTCTCCCTGAGTTACTATCCACGCACTGTCTGCATCCATGTCTGCATCGGCGATCACATTCGGAGGATTTGTAGGAACATTGTTACCGGTATTTCTTAAACTCCATTGCTGAGCAAAGAACGGGTCATTTACAGTATCACATATAACATTGGTAACATATAAACTCGGTTCTGAATAATTTACAAAACCTCCTTCATAATACTTATTTGACATCTGCATTGCATTTAAAGGAGTCTGAGAATTTACTTTAGCAAGGAATGTTAATCCTCCGCTTACATCAATTCTTTCTACAAGCTCGACGCCGTTACTGATATTGATATTATCAATTTGATCTTTCGAAATATATTCTTTAAACTGCAATATGAGATAGTCATTCATTCCGTAAAATGTTTTGCCGTCATTAATATTAGGCGGTGAATAAGCATAGTTAACATTTTCGAAATTTTTGTCTGTTTTCATCCTGTGTATCAAAGAAATATAATCATCTTCCGAAAGTTTTGATTTCAGCTTTACAAAATTATCATCCTTGAAATCAGCTTCACTTCTGTTTAGGTTAATTTCAGGGTAACCCGATAAAATTTCACGTGCAGCGTTTATACTGATATTGCTTTTAAAATTTAGAAAAACCACATCAGTCCTTTCCTGCAGATAAAACTTTTGTCCTTTGTAATAATAATAATTGGTAAGCTTAGAATCATTTCCGTTTTCTGAATCTGAAAAGAACAGAAATCCTAATGAAATGATACATACTATAAAGATTAGAGTATTTAGCTTTTTCATGATGGGTAAGTTGATTAATAGAGGTTGATCAAAACTAAATATCTTAAAAAATATTTGTAAGTTAAAAATAAAGACAGCGAAGTTCGGGCGTAAGGATTGAAATAAATTTGAGAAATACTGTCTTTCGATTAGTTCCTCACTAAAGCTATATTCTTACTTCTAAGTCTTTCCCTCAAAGTAACTCAAAGAAGACAAAACAAACTTATAACTTTTTAGCTTATAAGATTTTATTTAGATGGTAAACTTCCACTATCCTCCGGATCTAAAATCTAAAGTCCAAGATCTAAAATCAAAAAACGTTTTTCCACATCATAGACTCAACGGGTTTGTTAGTTTTTTTATTGTACTTCGCGGAAGGTTTCTTATCATAAGGCGTAAGCACTTCACCTTCAACTTTAAAATATATAAGTTGTCCGATCGGCATCCCGGCATAAATTCTCACCGGCTGCTTAACGGAAATTTCCAGAGTCCAGTTATTTTTAAAACCAACATCTCCCTTACCTGCCGTTGCATGTATGTCAATCCCGAGCCTGCCGATGCTTGATTTACCTTCGAGAAACGGAACGAACTTAAATGTTTCAGTATATTCCTGAGTAACACCAAGGTATAATTTTGTAGGATGAAGTATGTGTCCTTCCTTCGGGATCTTAAAATAATTTACTTTATTATGCTTCTTCGCATCAAGCACCTCATCTTTATAAACAGCAAGCCATTCACCCAGATGTACATCATAGCTGTTCGAGCCCAGACACTTCCTGTCAAACGGTTTTACCAGTATATTTTTATTTTTTATTTCCTTTAGGATTTCTTTGTCGGATAAAATCATTTTTTAGTTGATAATTGATAATGGATAATGGATAATGGAAGATTATGATTTATTATTAACTTTTTTGATTATCAAATTTGATCGGGATGTTTTTAAGATAGATGTAAGCAATTTTATTATTTCTACACAATCTGTAATTATAGAGTCATATGATCTTTTATCCATTAAATTTGAATCATGCAGAAGATTGATCCAATATTCGGTTTCTGAAGTTTCTTTTAAAGCTATACTTAATTTGTGAATAAAGTCGGGTCTTGATTCCGCCTGAGCAGCTTCTTTAACATTAGCACCTATCGAGGTCCCGCATCTTAACAGCTGTTTACAAAGGACATATTCTTTCTTTTCATTTATAAGATATTTGTTCAGCCCAATAATTCTTAAAGCAAACTTATAAGTCTTGTCTACAATTACATTCTTGCTTTCCATGGTCTCCGTACCTGTTTATATAATTCAAAAAATCTCCTGACAAATATAATTTATCAATTATCAATTATCAATTATCAATTATCAATTATCAATTATCAATTATCAATTATCAATTATCAATACTGATTACGATACCTGTACGCGCTCATCCCTATTCCCATCATCACTAAGAACGACAGAAGTGAGGACAATCCGTAGCTCATCATAGGAAGCGGGATTCCAATTACAGGCATTATGCCGATTGTCATTCCTACATTGATTACAAGATGAAACAGGATTATGCTTGAAAATCCGATACACGCGATGCTTAGAAATCTGTTCTTTGTAAGATAGGCGTTATTCACCAGCTGAAAAATAATTATCATGTATAAAAGCAGTATGAACACTGACCCGACGAACCCAAACTCTTCCCCGATCATACAGAATATAAAATCTGTCCATTGTTCCGGAATAAATTTAAGCTGTGTCTGCGTTCCCTGCAAAAATCCTTTTCCGAATAATCCGCCTGAACCTATTGCAACTTTCGACTGGATCACATTATAACCGCTTCCAAGCGGATCAGTCGTCGGGTCAAATAACGCATTTATGCGATTCTGCTGATACGGCTGAAGCTTGTGATACAGAGAATCAAATGAATATCCAATGACTATATTTATTACTAATATTCCTAAAGCAACAAAAATATTTCTTTTGAACAATAAAAGAACAATACCGATTATGATAACGGCTGCGATAAAATAACTCATCCCGAAAAAAGCGCCAAGTACGACAAGGACAGGCGTGATAATAATAAACAGTACATACGGTGATAGACCAACCCAGAATAATACAGGAAGTATCAGAGACAGAAATACAAGGGAAGTACCCATGTCAGGCTGTCTCATTATCAGGATCACAGGGATCACAACCAATGCACAGGCTTTAATAAAATCTTTCAGTTTATTAACATTTCTGAAACCGTCTTCACTCTGTGATAAAAAATTTGCAAGGGCAAGAATTGTTGCTATCTTGGCAAACTCTGACGGCTGAATGCCGAAACCTCCCATGCTGAACCAGCTCTTTGAACCTGAGATCTTCTTTCCGATTATCAGAACTAAAACAAGCATCACGAGCGAGATCAGATAAAAAATGTAAGAAGACTTTGCTATGATACCGGGAGGAATGTAACTAATTATTATCATCAGAATTATTCCAATGATTGAGAAGCTTAATTGCTTTGAGAAATAGTCGGTTCCGCTCGTGTAAGTTGCACTGAATATTGCCAGCAGTCCTGAAATAATAACAGCTATCGTAACGATTAATAATAACAGATCTATTCTTTCAAAAAAATTTCTTTTCATCTAATTTAAATTTTCTACAATCAATTGTTCATTGCTCATTGTTCATTGTTCATTGTTCATTATTCATTGTTCATTATTCATTGTTCATTATTCATTATTCATTATTCATTATTCATTATTCATTATTCATTATTCATTATTCATTATTCATTATTAATCCTGACTGTCTCCTACGGTTTTGATTATACCGTCTGTCTCATATTTTTCACCACCCAGATATCTTAACATCAGAGCACCGGCAGTCGGAGCGCCGAATGATGCTCCCCATCCTTCATTTTCTCCGAGAACGCAGATTGCAATTCTCGGATCCTCATAAGGAGCGTATCCGACAAACCATGAATGATTTTTTCCCGAAGAATTCTGAGCTGTTCCAGTTTTACCGCAAAGTGAAAAATCCGCTGATTTTATACCCTGTGCAGTTCCTCCTCCGTTGACTACCAGAAACATTCCTTTTCTGACGGCATCATAGTATTTCTGCGGCATGTCAATTCTTCTCTGCTCAAATTTGACTTCTTCATCAACTCCGTTTGCATTGTTAATTATTTTCGAAACGAAATGCGGCTGGCAATAAAGTCCGTTCATTGATATAGCCGCTGTATAAGCGACCATCTGAACCGGTGAAACTCCAAGCTCACCCTGGCCAATTCCAAGACTTACCAGTAATCCCTGCGTCCACTTATTTGCTCCGTATCTCTTATCAAGATACTCTCTGGACGGCAGCAGCCCTGAAGTTTCATTTGGTATGTCAATCCCGGTCTTTGAGCCGAAACCAAAAAGCTTTCCGTATTTGTGATAATTATCTATTCCAATCTGCAGTCCGAGTTTGTAATAAAAAGTATTTGCGGAGACTTCGAGCGCTCTGATAACATTGATATTCCCGTATGATCCGTGATCTGCAAAAGACCTGTTCCCGTATGTAAACGAACCGGGACAGTTTATGGTGGAAGTAGTGGTAATTTCTCCAACATCCAGCGCAGCAAGTGACATCATCATTTTCCAGGTAGATCCGGGAGGATACTTTGTCTGAATGACTCTGTTGAACAACGGTTTTTCAGGATCATTTACAAGGGATGAAAATATTTTAGTATCCGTTTTTCCGGAAAAAAGCGAAAGGTCAAAATCAGGCTTGGATACAAAACATAAGATCTCTCCGGTTCGCGGATCAACAGCTATGATAGCTCCGCGCTTATCACCCATCAGCTTTTCAGCATATTCCTGCAGATCCTTGTCCATTCCAAGAATGAGATCAGATCCGTTTACGGGCGGAATATCATTCTTCCCGTCATTCAATCTGCCAAGCTCCCGTCCTTTAACATCAACTGTAATGAATTCATATCCTTTCACTCCCCTCAAATAATTTTCATAAGTCGCCTCTATACCGCTTGAGCCGACAACATCTCCCTGTTTGTAATAATCACCTATCTGTTTTTCAAGACTCTTCTTGGATATTTCACTTGCATATCCGAAGGCATGGGACCCATTAAATTCATTCGGATAATACCGGATGGCTTCAGTCTGATAATCAACTCCTGCTAAACGCTCCCTGTTCTCAGCTATCCGGGAGATCACTTTAAAATCTACATCTCTCTTTATTTTCGCCGGATTGAATTTATTTGTCCCCTTAAAACTCTTTAAATTTTCTTCAAGTTTATCAGGAGGCATTTCCAGTATTTCAGATACTTCATTTAAATTATTGTAATCAAACTGAGACGGAGTAATTGTAACTGAATAAGACGGTTTGTTGTCAACAAGCACTTTACCGTTCCTGTCATACATCAGACCTCTCGGCGGCGTAACAGTGATGGTCTTGATCGAATTTTTATCCGATTCCCTGCTTAGCTCTTCTTTATTGAATAATTGCAGATAAGATAGCCTTGTCATAAACAAAAAGAATGTTGCAAAGCAGAATGTATAAATTATGTATTTTCTTTTTTCTAAATCCATTTATAAAAAATTTTAAAATGATTTTTTCAAATCAAACCTGTTAAAGATCAAACTGAATATTAAACCGAATACTGATGTGTAAAAAGTTGTAGTAACAATATACTTTAAAAATATTTCAGCAAACGGAATGGACGAACCCTGAAAATAAATTACAAAAAATATTGTATTGGCAATTAATGTACACATGAAAATAATACCTATAACAGGACTATTCTTTGAAGATTCCCCCGTAAACTGTTTGTGAAAATATCCTGAGATGAATCCTGCAAGACTGTACGATAAAGCCGAAAGACCTATGAACGAACCGCTTAATATGTCAAGTGTCAGACCTGTTATGAATCCCGCGATCATTCCGGCAATATGTCCTCTTGAATACCCGAGATAAATTACCAGTACAATAACCAGGTCCGGTGTAATGTTATACTTTGAAATTGCAATCAGCCAGATGAACGAAACCTGAATCACTATCAGCACCGCAAAGGCAATCGCATATTTTAAGTATGACGTAATGTACAATTCCTGTTATTGTTTTTTAAGGTACGAATTCTCCAGATCAAGTCTCTCCTTTTCCGGCAAATGTCTGAGCACAAAAACTTCCTCTAGGGTAGTAAAATTTACCGAAGGTTTTAAAATGACCTTCTTAAAAAGATTATCAAGATTTCCTTCCTCTACCACAGTTCCAACAGGAATTCCCGCAGGGAAATAATTACTGTATTCAGAAGTTATTATCACATCTCCTGTTTTTACATCCGCGCTTTTCGGGACATTGTTAATTATTAAATTTCCCGCACCGTCATAGTTCATTATGCCGTCAACACGGCTTCTCTGTACCTTCACGCTTATGCTGAGATTTCTGTTATAAAGTATTTGCGCTATTGAATAATTACTGCTAGACGAGACTATCCTTCCGACAAGACCGTCGTCCGTAATGACCGGCATGTTTACTCTTACACTGTCTGACTCACCAACATTTAAAGTAATAGTATTTCTCGCCTGAACTAAAGACTTGTTAACGATCTTTGCAATTACAACTCCTGAAATGTTTTTATCCTTTAAACCTAAACTCTTTGTGAGCCGCAGGTTCTCAAGCTTTGCTTCTTTCAGCGCCGATACTTCATTAGAAAGCTCAATGTTCTTTTCACGGAGAAATTCATTTTCCTTTTCAATCTCGAATACATTCGGCACCGCCGACATCCCGCTTTGTATGGCTCCAACGAATCCAACACCAACCGCTCTTAAAAACCTTACCTGCGAATTATCATTTGAGAAAATTAATATAAGTGAAACTACGATCAGTAATGAAAGTATTAAATATTCTTTTATGCTCAATAAAAAAAGACCTAATGTTTTCATTTAAGACATTATCATAATTGCTTTTTAAAAATATAAGTTAAAATTCTCAACCCGGGTTTCTGTGATTGGCGTAAAATAGCGATGTAAAAGAAAAGATTAAAGTTGTAAACAAAGTATATTTTTTTAAAAAAAAATATTTTTGTTCACATCCGAACCGGAATAAAGAATAAAGCATGCCACGAATTTCACGAATGATCACGAATTAAAAATATTTTCACTGATTTCTAAATAGAATTACATAAACTTAATTTGGATAGCATCAAAACGTTAAGATGTATCAGGGGTTGTTTTAAAAGACCGGATATTTTTTAAAAGGTTATCAAACAAATTGAATTTAATGGTATTTAATTTTTAAAAAACAATTTGGGCATCAATGATTTTCGTAATTAACAAAGCCGGATATATGAATTGAATTCTCTTTCAAACATGCATAATTTATCACAAGTTAAGAATAAAGTTTAAAGTAGATTCAGATGAAAAGATTCACTATAACTTTTACAATTCTCTTACTAACCTCTTCAGCATTTTCTCAATACGGCTGGATCCAACAGCAAAGCGGTATTACTGAATCATTGCATAACTTATATTTCATAAATGAAAACACAGGATGGGCAGTCGGCGACAGCGGAATAATTCTGCACACTACAAACGGAGGGACTGATTGGATCTTGCAAAACAGCAATACTAGGAAGCCTTTATTCAAAATAGTTTTTGCTGATGAAAATAATGGGAGAGTAGAAGGAAATTATCCGGTATATGGAATTCCATTTTGCTACGAAGGAGTAATTTCAGTGGCAACCACAAATGGAGGTACAAACTGGATTGTGATAAGGGAAACAATTTCAGAAACTTATTTCACTGACTTGAACAAAACTGAAAATTCTTATTATGCTTCTATTGCCGGAATAGAGCAATTAAACTGTATGGCTTCTATTGGGGGAATTTTACGAACAACAAATAATGGACAAAATTGGACAAATCTTACAACTTTTAATGATTCAAATTATCGGTATAACACAATAAATTTTATCAATGACCAGGAGGGATGGGCTATCGGTGAATTTTACAATGATGTTTCCTCAATGTGGAGACAAAAAATTATAAAGACTACGAATAGTGGAACAGGTTGGGAAATAATTTATTATGATGCTCCTGATTTTAATTCCATGTGGAATTTGAGATTTTTTAACTCAACGACCGGATATTTATTGAAAGGATTCTGGACGAACGATTGGGGTAGTTTATCTAAAACCACTGATGGCGGCAGGAATTGGTTTCAAACAGACAGCACAATTGCAATATCGTTACGGTCATTTCACTTTATAAATCAGGACACCGGCTGGTGTGTGGGATGGGGTGGAAAAGTTATAAGAACGAATAACGGAGGAACAAACTGGACTTATCAAAACAGTGCTGTGACAAACCATTTGAACTCAGTTCAATTCATAAATTCAGAGACAGGCAATATTGTTGGGAGTGATGGATTAATACTTAAAACAGGAAACGGAGGACTTACATCTGCAGGTGAATTTACATCAGTTCCCTCATCATTTATTCTTGAACAAAATTTTCCGAATCCATTTAATCCGGTTACAGTAATTCGCTATGCATTAGCACAAAGCAATTTTGTAACATTAAAAATTTATGATGTTTTAGGAAAAGAAGTTTTGACACTTGTAAATGAAAAACAACATGCAGGGAATTATGAAATAGAATTCAATGCAGAGAATTTTTTCAGCGGTGTTTATTTCTATAAAATTGAAGCCGGTGATTTTAGTGATGTGAAGAGAATGTTGTTGATCAAATAATTTTAATAAAATAATAACAGGTGTCTTTCAAAGCATATCATATATATAGAATGCTTTTCTAGCAATTAATAAACCGTGAATGAATATAAAATTATCAGAAGAATAAATTTACCCAAAGGCTGTTGAAGATAAATATTTAGATGTTTTACAAAATCTGGAATTTGCAATTCAGATTGTATACAAAGCCCACTCTGATTTAACCGACTATGAAGTTCAATTCGCATTAGATTCTTTAATTGAATTTTATACTGCAGAAGAAAGAAACCGACAACCAAGAAATTTTAATCTTTCCGAAAATTCAAAAGAAGTTTATGAAGAAGTTAAAAAGATGTGCGAATTTCGTCTCGGTAGGAGTATTGCGGAATTTGAATTACAAGAGAGATTATCTAAACCTATAACAATAGAAGAAATTCTTATCTGCCTGAAGAGAATAAAAAAATCAGTTACTACCTGGACAAAACGAAATGGAAGACAGGGATATTTAGATCTTGTAAAACCATTTATTCGATAAGCATACCTTAACATTCTCATCATAGTTATCTTTTCATAGTCATCTTTCAAATCATTCTAAATCATAACTCAAATAACTTACCGCCTCAACAACACTCTCTTAAAATAATCCAGATCCTCAAGCACCTTTCCCGTTCCTCTGGCAACCGCTGTAAGAGGATCTTCAGCCACGTGAACTGAAACTCCTGTTTCCATCTTTATTCTTTCATCTAATCCTTTTATAAGAGCGCCACCTCCTGTTAAAAATATTCCTCTGTCAAGCAAATCTGATGAAAGCTCCGGTGCAGTTTTTTCCAACGCAACTTTCACTGCCTCTATCATCTGGGTTATAGGCGCGTTCAAAGACTCTCTTATCTCAATTGAGCTTACTTCCGTGATCTTCGGCACTCCGGCAACAAGGTCTCTTCCTTTTACTTCTATTATTACTTCTTCTTTCAAAGGCATTACCGATCCGACCTGGCATTTTATTTCTTCGGCAGTTCTTTCACCGATAAGTATGTTGTGATTGTTCCTGAAAAATCTGATTATTGATTCCGTGAGTTCATCTCCGGCTATTCTTATTGAAGCTCCGTTGGTAATTCCTGATAATGCTATGACTGCTATCTCTGTAGTTCCTCCGCCGATATCTACGATCATGTTTCCATAAGGAGCCATTACATCAAGACCGATCCCGATCGCCGCTGCCATTGGTTCCGATATCAGATAAACTTCCTTCGCGCCGGCGTGCTCAGCAGTATCGCGCACTGCTCTTTTCTCAACTTCAGTAATTCCGCTCGGAACGCAAATTACAATTCTTCTTGAAGGCATCCAGCTTGAACTGATCTTTTTAATGAACTCTTTTATCATCCCTTCTGCAATTTCAAAATCCGCAATTACACCGTCTTTCATCGGGCGGATCGTTGCAAGCTCTTTGTGAACTCTTCCCATCATCTTCTTTGACTCTTCACCGATGGCAATTATTTTTCTTGAAGCTACATCGTATGTTACAATTGATGGCTCGTTAAGTACGATGCCCTTCCCTTTCATGTATATCAGTGTGTTTGCAGTACCAAGGTCAATCGCTATATCATTTGAAAACATTCCTAATAATGGCATTTAAAATTCCTTAAACGCGTTTAGTTAATTATAATTTTTTATTTATTTGGTTAATCTTTAATCTTCGATAGTTAATAGCTTTTAATCTTTTAACTTATGAATCTTATGAATCTTCTGATTCAATGTTTAAAATGTCTGATATTCGTAAACGCCATTGCAATATCAAATTCTTCGGCAGCTTTAATGACTTCATCATCCCTTACAGATCCTCCGGGCTGTATTATTGCAGTCGCGCCGGCTTTTGCAATTTCAATAAGACCATCTGCAAAAGGAAAGAAAGCATCAGAAGCAGCAACACTGTTTTTTAGATCCTGTTTGAATTCTTTTGCTTTCGTGACCGCTATTTTTGTTGAATCAATTCTGGATGGCTGACCTCCGCCTATGGCAAGAGTTCTTTTGTCCTTTACAAAAACAATCGCATTTGATTTTGTATGCTTTACAACTTTAAAAGCAAACAACATATCTTCTGTCTCTTCCGCTGTTGCTTTTCGCTTTGTTACAAATTTCAAATCATCTTTACTAACTTCATAATTATTTTTATCCTGATATAAAACTCCTCCTGTGATTTTCCTGAATTCAAATTTTTCTTTTAAGAATTTGAATTTCAAGAGCCGTCTGTTCTTTTTTTTCTTCAACAGTTCTAAAGCATCTTCATCAAAATCCGGAGCTAAAATAATTTCAGAAAACAATTTATCAATATCTAATGAAGTTTTAAAGTCTATTTTTCGATTTAAAATAATAATTCCTCCAAATGGCGAAAGAGTATCCGTCTCAAATGCCTTTGCATATGCTGATATTAACGTATCCGAAACAGCTACTCCGCTTGGATTTCCGTGCTTAATTATTGCGCATGCAGGATTTTCGTTCTCAAATTCGGAAATTAAATTATAAGCTGCATCTGTGTCTAATATATTATTGTATGACAATTCTTTCCCGTGAAGTATCTCAAAGATCTCATCAAAGTTTTCTTTTATCAGAATTGCCTTCTGATGTGGATTCTCTCCGTACCTTAAGTTTGTTGAGTTTGTTGAGTTCGTTAAGTTCGTTAAGTTCGTTGAGTTTGTTGAGTTTGTTGAGTCTGTTGGATCATCTGGAATTAATCTTAAGAAGTATTTACTTATGGAATTATCATAATTTGAAGTTGTCTGAAATGCTTTCTGAGCAAGCTTCTGAGAGTAGTCAAAAGGTATATTGTTTTTTGTTGAATTTAACTTGTCTGAGAATTCTTTATACTGATCAGGGCTGACAAGCACATTTACATCTTTATAATTCTTGCCTGCTGCTCTTATCAATGTCACTCCGCCGATGTCTATCTGCTCTATTGCATCAGCAACAGATACATTTTTATCAGCTATGGTTTTTTCAAATGGATAAAGATTTACAACAACCAAATCTATCGGTGTGATTGAATGTTCCTTCATTTCCTTTAAATGTACAGGATTGCTTCTGTCTGAAAGTATCCCACCGAATATATCCGGATGAAGTGTCTTAACTCTTCCATTCAAAACTTCCGGAAAACCGGTTACTTCTTCGACTGACTTAACAGCAATATTGTTTTCTTTGAGAAGCTTATATGTTCCTCCGGTGGAAATTATTTCAACGTTAAACTTTACAAGCTCTTTTGCAAATTCAATAATCCCGGTCTTGTCATAAACACTTAGTAATGCACGCTTTATCAATTGGTTAATTGGTTAATTGGTTAATTGGTTAATTGGTTAATTGGTTAATTGTAAATGAAATAGACCTATGAACGTTCAATTCCAAATCCGAAATCCCAAATTCCAAATCATCATGCTTCAAACATCTTTATCACTTTCCAATAATACTTATGCTCAAGTTTCAGTACTCTTTTCTGAAGTGTAAACTCATCGTCATCACTTTTCACTTCACAGCATTTCTGAAAAATGATTTTTCCTTCGTCATAATTTTCATTTACAAAATGAACTGTGATCCCGGAAATCTTTACTCCGCTTGCAATGACAGCCTTATGAACATTCATCCCGTACATTCCCTTTCCGCCGAATGAAGGAAGCAACGCAGGGTGTATGTTAATGATTTTATTCTTAAACTTTTTTAATACTTCAGGCTCTATCATTTTCATATAACCTGACAGTACGATAAAATCTATATCGTATTTCTTTAAAGCTGACAAAAATTTTTGTGAATATTCTTTTTGAGAAAGAAGGGGATATATATTTTTGTTAATCGCAATGTGATCAATCTTATTCTTCTTCGCAATCTCAACCGCGCCGCAATCAGGATTATTCGTAATTAATAAAGATACCTTTGACTTCAGATATTTTTTATTAATGGAACTCAGAATAGCTTTGAAATTGCTTCCCGTTCCTGATGCAAATACACAAATGTTCAATTAATTTTTTTAGTAATGCAAATTACTTAAATTAGAATAGAGATTCAATTTAGGAGTTTGGCAGATAATGAAATATTTCCAAATCCGTCCAAAATAAAGAAAAAGCCTGCCACGAATTTCACGAAATGATCACGAATTAAAAATATTATCACTAATTTTTAAACTAAATTAAAATAAATTTATTTGGACAGCATAAGTATATCTTTAAGATGGAACTCCCAAATCACATTTCCCATATTTAAACAATTCAAAAAAATATATTTACTTTTTATACAAGTTTATTTTTTTATCGCAGTGAATTGATGATTTTCCATTAATGATAGTTGTCTCGTTAATCTCACTCAGAGACTCATTAATCTCACTCAGAGTCTCGTTAATCTCACTCAGAGTCTCGTTAATCTCACTCAGAGTCTCATTAATCTCACTCAGAGTCTCTTTGATCTCACTCCGAGTCTTGTTAATCTCACTCCGAGTCTCTTCTCTTTAATCTAACTCCGAGTCTCGTTGATCTCACTCAGAGTCTCGTTAATCTCACTCAGAGTCTCGTTAATCTCACTCAGAGTCTCGTTGATCTCACTCAGAGTCTCTTTAATCTCACTCAGAGTCTCCTGCAGTACGAATAGTACAAAAAGTCAGTATAGTTTTAATGTTTATACTTTGCAGGAGATAATTAATATTAGTATTTTTAGAAAGAAATCAATCAAAGATATAAGAATTTTGTCAATTGCATACTCTTTTTTAAGAGTCTTGTTGTTGGTTTCCCAAAAGGTTTCTCTCTCCGGTCCGGAATTTTGACAGTAACTTAAAAAAATTTTAAATATTAAAACAAATGTTAAGAATGTGTAATTTTGCTCTGCTGATAATTTTCATCTTCATCGGTGATGTTTATTCACAAGAGCTCAAAGGAGATCTCATCGTCCGTAATGTATCAATAATTGATGTAATTAATGGTACAGTTGCCTCTTCGATGGATATTTCGGTTAACGGCGAAAGGATCACTGAAATTATTCCGCATAAAGAAAGTACTGTCTGTATAGCAGATGAGCTGGTTGATGGAGAAGGTCAATACATAATTCCGGGGCTTTGGGATTCACATACGCATACATGGTGGGCATACCGGGAATTTTTTCCTCTGCTTATGGCAAACGGAATAACGGGGATCAGGGAAATGTGGGGAGAGCCCGAGGAAATCAAAAAAATAAGAGGTGAAATTAAAACCGGCTCTATTACCGGACCGGATATTGTAACTGCAGGTGCGATCATAGATGGCAATCCCCCGTTGTTTAAAGGACTTGATACTGCAGGCACTCCGGAAAGAGGAAGGGAACTGGTCAGAGAGCAAGTATCTCAGGGAGCAGATTTTATCAAAGTATATTCTTTTTTAAACAGAGATGTTTATTTTGCAATAGCCGATGAATGCAGAAAAGCAGGCATTCCTTTCGGCGGACACATACCTATGAGAGTAACTGTTGAAGAAGCAGTTAATGCCGGTCAGGTAAGTCTTGAACATTTTTTCGGAATAATGGAATTCTGCTCTTCTAAAAAAGAGTTTTTGATTGAAGAAATGCTGAATATGCAGAAAAACGATTCTCTTTTTGATAAAAGGAAATTTTCCACTTTTATTAACAGGATGGAATTTGAAACTAAAACCTATAATAAAGAAAAATTATCTTCTCTGATTTCTTTACTGGCGGAAAGTAACTCATGGCTATGTCCGACACTGGTAGCTACCGAAGGCTCCATCAGCCGGTCGACAACAGGTTATGAACCTGACAGCGTTATTCGTTACATGCCCGGTTTTGCAATTGAGAGCTGGCCTCCCAAAAATGATTCCGCAACGTTAAGTTCAAAAGACAGAAACAAAGAGATTGAAAGTAAATGGTATGAGCAAATCCTGACTCTTCTTAAGCCAATGAAAGACGGCGGTGTGAAATTTCTTGCGGGCTCAGATTATCCTAATCCTTATTGTTATCCGGGTTTTAGTCTGCATGAAGAGCTGCGATTATTCGTAGAGAAAGCGGGTTTTACGCCTCTTGATGCGCTTCAAACAGCCACCATCAATCCTGCAGTTTTCTTTAAGGTGGATAAAGATCTTGGAAATGTTGAAACCGGAAAGATCGCAAGTTTCTTACTGCTTGGTGCAAATCCTCTGGAGAATATAAATAACACAAAAAAAATCAACGCCGTTATATTAAGAGGAAAATTTTATAAGTCAGATGTGTTGAAAGATTCGCTTGAATCAGTTATTCAAAATAATAAGTCAATTGATGAGAAGTAATTTTCTCTCGTTCCCAATCTCCGACTGGCAATATAACACTATACACATCTCTCATTCCCAATCAGAGATTGGAAATGAGAGGGTTAAAAACCACGGAATTAAAGAAAGTATTGGGTATTAGGTAATGAGTAACTAAATCAACTCCATGCACTCCACACACTCTATATACTCAACACACTCTATTTATTTCACCAGCATCATCCTCTTAGAAAAAACATTCCCTTCCGCTTCGAGTCTGTAAAAATAAATACCGCTCGGAAAGTCTGATGCATTCCATTCGGTGACATAACTTCCGGCAGGTAAATCCCCGTTAACGAGAGTCTTCAGGAATTTTCCGTTCACATCATAGACAGATAATTTTATTTCCGATGATCTTTGAAGATCAAATTTTATTTTTGTGCTTGGATTAAAAGGATTAGGGTAATTTTGATCCAGTGAAAATGATTCCGGAATTTCAGTGTTAATAATTTCTACACCTGCAAAGGGATTCGGTTTGGATAATATCAGCTGACCTTGCACTGTGTAGTGAGGTTCGGTATGTCCGTTGTTGTTGAAATTACAATCGGCGCAGGTAGTGCCTGAAATACAGTTTGGATTATTCGGTCTGCAGAAATTTTCATACTGCTGAAGGTTATAATCTATCATAACATTCTGACCCGGCGTAACACTGCCTGTCGCATCAACTTCAAACGGGATCACACTCGCACCCGGACACCATCCGGCTCTGTCATACTGCCATGTCCCGCCCTGAGGACTGCATGGATTTGTATTACACCCGGCTCTCCATAAATTATGATTTGTAACATTACTGCCGACTATAACCTGATGTATCTTAAAAGAAAATTCTGCGGCATTATCACTGTTGCCCTGTCCGTGACCTGTATTCGTCAGTCGGACTTTTGCCTTTGATGTTTGCGGATCTACGAAAACATTTTGCGGTGTAAGAAATGTCTCAGGATTTGCTGCCGGATCTCCGTAAAGCACGTGATTGTTTTGCCAGAGGTTTATTACTTTGAAGGGTTTATCCTGAATCTCTCCTTCAATATATGCAAACTTTACAGTGACCAGCCATCCGCGTGTTCCGCCGATCCAGCTCTCTATGTAACTTCCTAATCTTACATTGTCATGAAGAAGCGGCATATAATCAGTTACATCCATTACAAAAACACATTGTCCCGGATATCCGCTGCCTACTATATTATAGGGAGTAATGACTCTTGCAATTTCATAATTCGTAGTTGAGTCAACATAAAGTTTTATCCAGCCGAGCCTGTCCCAGGGATCACATCCTGCGGACGGACAGCCGATTGTATAATACATAAGGATTTGCTTATAGTGAGTATTCGTATCAGGCAGTGTAAAATTAGCATAATGCACATCAGCCCAGTTTTGAAAATTCTGATTGAAAGTCGTAACCCAGGTAGTATCTCCGGGTGCAGAGAAAGATTTATTTATTAAGAGGAAAAACAAAATTAAAAATATTGAAGCAGTTTTCTTTGGAAAGGAAAACCCAATGTGTAATTTATTTTTCATAATTTTTTTGTTTAAGTGTAAAATTGTTTTAATGTAATTTAGAAAATAAATCTCTATTTAACAGTTCACTAATTAGTTGAAAGTTAAAAGTTAAAAGTTAAAAGTTAAAGTGCAGTTTATTTTTTTTAATAAACAACATTGGCTGCTTTATATTCATTATTTAGAGACTTCTGAAAAACCCTTACTGTCATCCCCGCATGCTTTTAGCGGGGATCCAATCACCAGGTTTTGAATTAGAATCACATTTTATTGATTGGATTCCCGCCAGGAGCACGCGGGAATGACAAGCTTTTTTGGTTTTTCAGAAGTTTCTATTTAATAAATGAATATAGTAAATGAATTTATTCAAGTGAAACAAAAAAAGGACTGAAATTAAATTCCAGCCCTTTTAAACATTTAAGTCCGATAAACTGACTTATCGTTTCTTTCTATATTTGTCCTTTAAAATCTTTTAACTTTTAACTTTTAACTTTTAACTTTTAACTTTTAACTTTTAACTTTCAACTAAAATAATACCTCCCAATACTTTTGACGAGTCAACTTAATCTTATATCAGATAAGTTCGTATGGCGTTACGATGTTTGATAATAGATTTGTATGTGGGAGGTATTAAGTATGAAAATTCTAAACCTTTAACATCTTTCGCCATACAGTAACAAACTACACATAATGTTAATGTTTGTCAAAGAAAAATATTCCGGTTTTTAGAAAAAAATATCGATACAACTAAATAGAATATGCTTAACACACTCAATTTTCACTACTTTTTGAGCATCTAAGACAAAATAATATTTAATATTTAGAAACTTCTACGCTAATGAACCGTGGCTACAGAGCTTCAAAAGAGAATATCTTAAGTGATTTTTTTATAAACAAATTAATCATAAATATTTAAACACTTAGTAAAACTCCGAATGAGAAAAATAATCTCTGTGTAACTCTGTGCTCTCAGTCTCTCTGTGGTAAAATGTTTTAAACTATATCAGCATACCGGACAACTACGAGTTTTTTAGAAGTTTCTGTTTATAATTTTTTGCTTAAATAAAAAAAGGACTGGATTCAGGATCCGGTCCTTTTTAAAATACATACAAAAATAAAATTAACTATCTATAGCCGGCTTTGTTTTCTCTGAAAAGAATCACGCCTTTTTCCTTCTCAATTATGCTGAATCCGGTATTTCCATTTTTCCTGAGTGATTCATTTTTATGTCTGTCATAAATTTCATGATCAATTTTGTTTTCCGCAGCCGGCTGATACGAATGATTAGCCGGGTTTGAATTTAAAATATCAAACGATATTCCGGGATATACCATTGGTCCGGATATAGGTGTACTCTTTTCAACAAAATTTCTTGAATTGTTATATGCTAAAAGTACATCTGTCAGATCAGTAAAATTATTTCCGTTTACGTCAGAGTTAACATAGCCGGATGCAAATGCAGATGCTTCATTATCCACACTCAGCACCTCCGTCAGCTCTACAAATCCGTTTTGATTCACATCTCCGGTAAAGATCACCCATTCATCACCTGATAAACTCATGTTATCTCCGTATGCTTTATTTGAATTATCCGTAAAATCATAAGTCATAGAATTTGAGCTGAAGCTTTGAGGTGTGCTGCTCCATGTTTCAAGACCGTTCCTGTGTTTCAGCTGAATGTAATACCCTGTACCGTTTGATGCATTATTAAACATAAATGATGCCTGTCCCGCAGTATTCAGAAAAGCTTTTGCTGAATCTATTTTCGGATAAGGATTCACTGAGCTTCTTAAATAAACTCTCATCGTATCGGTGTTCATTGTATTGGAATTCGGATCATAAAATCCCTCAATCTTTGCTGTGAGATCGAGCACTTTAGCACCGGTATTTACGCTTTGAATCCAGTCAATGATCTTTGTATAAACTCTTACTGGACCCAAAGATGAAGAAGGAGAACTTTCAGTTGAACGCAAAGCACAAATTCTGTTAGTCATTAGAAAGGTATTGTAGTTTGTGCCGGCATAACAAACTGCATTGCCGTATACATCCCCTGGATCAGCAGTCAGAGGCAGGAAAGCAACAGAGCTTCCGTTTACTGTTCGGATAAGATCAGGATACTCGTAGAAATATTGCAAATCTGAATTTAATGATAAAGAGTCCTGTGTAATTCCTGAAAAGAAACCATTGCCTTTGAATTTGTTTTCACTATCATAATAATAGCTAAACCAATCATAATAACTATGATCAGCTCTCAGATATTGCTTCATAAATATTGTATCTCCGACGGTAGCTGATGTTGAATAATATTGTGCAAGTTTAGGTGAAAAAACTATGAGTGATTTCTTATTTCCTGCGGTTGAATTATCTAAAAATGATTTTAGTGAATCCCTTGTATTATTTTGAAAAATTGACAAATAGTTTGGATTGGCAAAAACAATTTTCCAGGGTCTGAATGATCCGGTGTAATTTAAGTCAGCTACATCATAATTGTTTGCATATCTTCCATCAGCAAGCAAAGCCCTTTCTAAACTGTCCAGAGCGTCCCCCCTTTGATAAAAGATCAGCAGATCTTTTGCTATTCTCGGTGTGGTAGTTCCCTTCATGACATTGTTTGTCAAATCAACATCTCCGCTTAATATAATTGAATCTCTTACTGAATAAGTTGTACCCGACATAAATGTCCAGTTGGCAAAAGTAACATTTACCGAGCTGTTAGCAGGTATGGAAACAGGCTGTGAACTTGTGTATCCTCCGGGAGTAATAGTTCTTATAACTGTTGCATTAGCCGTTCCGGAAAGCGCATTGTTATATACTTTTCCTGTTTGAGGAATGTTAGTTGCAGAATAATATTGGTCAAACAAACTCCCCTGATTTGAAATGCCTGCATCTGTTGCAGGCATGTTATCAAACTTGACCTGGAAATCATACCTGCTGCCGTAATTATATGAGCCGACATCATATAGACCAATTACATTTTCTCCTACTTCCTTTGACCTGTCTGAAGAAGCAAAATAAGAATTTATTCTCATTGGATTTTCAGTCTGGCCCGAAACAGAAAAAAAATATTCATTCCTGATCGCATCTGATACATCAAAACCGGCATAAAAATATGTGTTTGTTACAGCCGGATAAAACGGAAGAGGATTTGACAATTTTAAAGAAATGTATTTACCTGTATCAGAAGTTTGAAGTTTGTAAGGTACGGATTTGGCTATTATTGTTCCGGCACTGTTCAGTAAAACACCGGTGATAACCTGATCTTTAATTAAATTTCCATCGAAATTCTGTAACCTTGCTCTTATCTCTGAAATTCTGGAATTAGCATTTGTCACATAATATTTGTTTACAAAATACAGTCTGCCGTAAACTCCAAGACCTCCCATATAACCGGCTGTATCTGTATATGATAAATAATTTGAATTCACATTTAAATTATACAAAGCCGAGTCATTACCGGCAACTTCGTCATTGTGAAGTATTCTTACCTTGACGATTCCGTTCCCGTTTAAGACCGGAGTGTAAGGATTGAATTTTACAACTTCAAAACCTCCTGCGGGTAAATTTGAAATAACTACAGAATCTTTGCGGATATTAGCTCCGCCGATATCCAGATAAACTTTCAGATTATTGACTTCCTGATTTCCTTCGTTCTTTATATATGCGGAAATTGTATCATTTGATAAAAAAGTTCTTGCATATCTTCCTTTTGAAAAAACATTTTTCACGGCGATATCCGTGTAAGGTACTTCATGTCCTATCTTCACATTATCGATAAATAAATTGTTTGAGCAGCCGAATTTTATATTATATGGGTTTGTCTCAAATTTTATATTTGTTGTACCTTCGGGTAATTCATATCTGAATGTCTTCCATTCATAACTTTGGGGGTAAAAGTAATTTGTTGTAGGATCACTTGTGGTCAGCTCTCCCCCGGGATAGCCGGACAATGTATAAAGATAATTATAAGAACTTCCGTTGTCCGATGAATAAAGTATTATAAGATCATGATAATTATTATAATCATAAGGAGCATAAGAATAATCAAATACCAGAGAATCTGCTAATTTGGTTGGCGCAGCAAAAGGCGGAGCTTCCAAAGGATTAGTGCCATAACAATTATAATATAAATCCATCGAAATGCAGTAATTGCCTGTTCCATATCCACTGAAACCTTGATGATACCAGTTATTAGTTACCCAGCCGGCCGGCGGAAATGTCAACTCTTCAAAATCCTCAAATACTAAACTATATTGAGCAGTTGAATTTTGAGAGCGTATTGTTATTGCTATAAAAATGATTGAAAATAGTGTAAAAAACTTTTTCATTTTTTAACATCCTTTCGATGATTTCTTTTAATGGTACTATTTACAAAACTGTTACTGAAAAAAACGGAAATCTATTTTTGGATTAATATACTTTATAATAATCAGTGCAGAATCTATTGGGGATTTGTATAAAAGAAAAAAATTAGCGCCGTTAATTTACGTATATAGTTCTTTAATTTCAAAGTTAAATATTTCGGCTAAAAAAAAGAAAAAAAAAGACCGGAAATATTATCCGGTCTTTAGTTTGAACGATGATCTTCTTAAATCTTATTTTAAAACATTGCTACCCTTTATTGTATTTCTGCTCTTCCCATTTCTCTCCGTTATAAAATCGGGAACAGGACTTCGGTTGGGTTTAATATTTTTATATTTCTCATAGATCTCATGATCAATTTTATTTTCATCTATTGCTGCATTGGATATTTCAGGCTGGGGAGTCTGAATGAAAATGTCGTTAACAAACTCATTACCCGAAAACAGAGGTCCCGGAGGAACAGGTGTTTTCTTTGATACAAAACTCGCAGAGTTATTATAAGCTAAGATTACGTCTGTCAGATCAACAGAATTATTTCCGTTAACATCTGTCTTTACATACCCCGTAACAAACGCAGAAGCATTATTATATATTCCAAGAACATCCGTAAGATCAACGAAACCATTCTGATTTGAATCACCTGTGAATATTACCCATTTGCTTCCGTATTTTTTCATGTTGTTACCGTAAGCTTTTGCAGAGTCTAATGTGAAATTATAAACCAGATGATTTGAACTAAAACTCTGTGTAGTCTTACTCCACGTCTCAAGTCCGTTCCTGTGCTTCAATTGAATGAAATATCCGACACCGTTTGATATGTTATTAAATACAAATGAACCCTGACCTGCTGCATTCAGATAAGCTTTCGCTGAATCAACAACCGGATAAGGGCTTACTGAACTTCTCAAACGAACTCTCATTGTGTCCTGATTCATTGAGTTGGATGCAGGGTCATAATAACCTTCGATTAAAGCGGTGAGATCAAGTACTTTTGCATTTGTGTTCACACTCTGTATCCAGTCTATGATCTTTGTATAAACAATAACCGGTCCCATTGGGGATGAGGGAGAACCGTTAGTTGCTCTCAGACTGGAAAATTTATTTGTCATGAAGAACGTGTTGTAGTTTGCGCCGGCAAAGCTGACTGCATTACAGGAATCAGCTCCGTTTCCGGTAACAGACTGCGGTTTGAATGCAGCACTGCTGCCGTTAGTTGGCATTATTAATTCAGGTGTACCCGGATCCCATAGCGAATCCTGGGTTATTCCGTTAAAGAATCCTATGCCCCTGAATCTGTTCTCACTGGCGGAAATACTTCCGGGCCAGTTATCACTTATAGTATATCCCTTAAGATATTGTCTGTAAAATATTGAATCTGCAGCAGACGGAAATGATGTTACAGGATCATCAACAAATGCTATTACATTTCCGAAGACTGCTAATGTTTTTTTATTAGCCGGAGTGGATGAACTGTCTATACTCTTTTTAAGTGAATCTCTGATCCATGGAGAATAATTCTTTTCATGTCCGAAATTTGCAAATATAATTTTCCAGGGTCTGAATGAACCTGTGTAATTCATTCTTACAGTATCAAAATTATTCGCATATCTTCCGTCCTGATTTATCGCTCTTACCAGACTGTCTCTGTCATCCTGCTGCGCCCATAATACACAAAGCTGTTTGGCAACTCGCGGTGTGATTGTACTCGTCATCTGATTGTTTGAGTTATTACTGTCTAACAGAAGTATCGAATCCCTGACTGTGTAAGTTGTACCTGATGTAAATGTCCACGGATCAAATGTTACATTTGCATTCGCACCGGCTGCAAGGGCAGTAACAGTCTTCGTGCTGTTATATCCTCCCGGTGTGATAGTTCTTCGGACATTGAAAGTACGGCTGCCTGTTCCGGCATTGAATACTTTCCCCACCGGTGAGAATGAAGTTGTACTAAAATATTGTTCATATTTTAATCCAAGATCAGATATACCGGCATCCGCAGTCTTTTGATCACCTATCACAGCTTCTATCGCATAATTCTGTCCGTACTCTCTGGGAAACTCAAACGTTCCAACTGTTGTGCCTATTGGTGCAAGACCTCCTCCGTAATTTGCACTTGGTCTTGCAGGAACTTCGTAAAGAAACTGCTGCGGAGTAAATACAAATCCATCTCCGGCATACTCCGTCTGTGCAATCCCAACATAAAAGTAGTCATTGGTTGTGATGAAAGGTTTTGGATCAGTAATATCAAATGTTTTATATGTTCCCTGATCTCCTGCCTGTATTTTATAGTGAGGTGATTTTCCGACAACAACTCCGTTATTATCCAGTACATAACCATACACGATCTGCCCGACATTTCCGCCGTCTGAAATTTTTACATTCACTTTTCTTAATTGTCCTGTGCCTGACATTTTGTATCTGTTTAAAAAGGAATACTCTCCGAGCCATCCTACCGAACTATTACAGCAGTTTGAATCAACATATCTGAATGTACTAGTATTGACATCAGTATAAGAAGTCTTTTCATTATTACCCAAATTATCATCCGCCGGTATGTAGACTGTTATATCACAAATTCCGGCAAGCACGGGAGTAATTCCCAGAAAGTCAACCTGCATTGTATCTCCCGGATTTAATACCGCGATCTGATAAACATCATATAAATTAATTGCACCGGTAATTTGAAGGCAAGATCTACTCCATAATAATAAATTAAGCTGTACCAGTTAGCATCATTGTCATCATAGTAAAAAATTTCAAGATTATCATAATAAGAAAATGATCCGTCATCATAGGGTGCATAAGCATAATCAAATATCAGTTTATCATCAAACTGTGTAGTCGGAAAATTAGATGTGTAAATTGTATTGTCCGAATACCAGCAATTCCAGCTGGAATAAAACATACTGTAGTTACCTGACCCGTAACCACTGTAAGATGCCTGCGCCCATTCCTGACTGCCGCTGGACACCGTCCAGTCAGTTGGAGGAAAATTTCCGGATTCAAAATCTTCTTCAAGAAGCCAGGTGCCCCTGATATCTTTTTTGAAAGACTTTGTATTTTTACTGATTTTATTTAAGACTTCCTGCTTAGATAACTTTGTTGGTCCTTTTTTAAAATCTCTTGAAGTTTTGGCTTTGGGGATTTTCTGCGAGTCCTGTGAAAATGAACTCTGAGTAATTATTGAAGAGAGAAGAAATCCTGCAATAATAAGTGTTAGTAGATGTTTCATTTTTTCTCCTTTTGAATTATTTTTTTGTAATTTATTTAAAATCTGTTTGAATGTTAATATGGTTTTATTTTTTTTAAAATCAAATTAAATAATTTTTAATTGTTCATTCAGGTGTTTCTAGGTTTAAGTGAAATAAAAAATTAAGTATTAAGAGGACTGAATTTTAACCCGGTCCTTTTTAATACCGAATCTGCTTTTATCTGATTCTTTTTTGTTTATTCCTTCAATTATACTTTTACCTTTTCCTTTATAATAGATAACAACATCCGGGTCTTGTTTTTGATAAGCCTGCTGATCCCTGAATCTGTTATATATGTCGTGATCTATTTTGCTTTCGTTAATAATTTCATTTCCATAAACTGACTGGATAACATCATCAGAAGCGTTTCCGTTCACTGAAATAAACTGCGGCTGCGGCAATGGAGTCTGCTTCTTCACAAAACCAGATGAATTGTTGTATGCTAAGATCACATCGGTAAGATCTACGGAATTATTTCCGTTCACGTCTGTATTGACATATCCTGTAACAAATGCAGATGCGCCATTATAAACATTTAACACATCCGTCAGATCTATAAACCCGTTTTGATCCGCATCTCCCGTAAATATAAGCCATTTACTTCCTGACTTTTTCATGTTATTTCCGAAAGCTTTAGCTGAATCTGACGTGAAGTTATATGCAACATGGTTAGACGTAAAGCTCAGAGTTGTCTTACTCCATGTCTCAAGTCCGTTCCTGTGTTTTAACTGAATGAAATACCCTACACCATTGGATGCATTGTTAAAGACAAATGACGCCTGACCCGCTGCATTTAATAATGCTTTGGCAGAATCAATTTTCGGATAAGGATTTACTGAACTTCTTAAATACACCCGCATCGTATCCGTGTTCATTGAGTTTGAATTCAGATCATAATATCCTTCTATCTGTGCCGTAAGATCTAATACTTTAACATTAAGATTAACACCCTGTATCCAGTCTATAATTTTTGTATAAACTCTAACAGGTCCCATTGGTGATGAAGGCGAACCGTTCGTTGCACGCAGACTTGAAAACTGATTTGTCATGAAGAAGGTATTATAATTTGCTCCGGCAAAACTAACTGCTATACAGGAGTCAGCTCCGTTACCTGTTACAGACTGGGGTTTGAAAGCCGTGCTGCTGCCGTTCGTCGGTTTTATTAATTCAGGCGTATAAGGATCTGAAACAGAATCCTGAGTTATTCCATCAAAGAATCCGATACCCCGGAATTTTTTCTGACTGGATGAAATACTGCCCATCCAATCATCACTGATTGTCTTTGCTTTTAGATATTGCCGGTAAAAAATCGAATCTGCAGGAGCCGGATATCCAATTACCGGATCATTAACATTTGCAACTGCATCACTGAATAACACCAGTGTTTTTTTATTTCCTGCCGTTGAGTTATCGATGAACGATTTCATTGAATCCCTTACCCACGGAGAATAACTTTTCTCTTCTTTCAAAGCAACTATCATTATCTTCCAGGGTCTGTATGAACCTGTATAGTTCATTCTTACTGTATCAAAATTATTAGCATATCTTCCGTCACTGATGATAGATCTTACTAAGCTATCTCTGTCAGTCTGCTGCTGCCACAATACACACATTTGCTTTGCAATTCTTGGTGTGATTGTCGTTGTTTTTTGATTGTTGGAATTGTTTCCGTCTGAAATAAGAACTGAATCCCTGACAGTATAAACTGTTCCGGCTGTAAATATCCACGGATCATAATTTACAAAAGCATTTGCTCCGGACGGCAGACTTGTTACAGATTTTGTACTTGTGTAACCGCCGGGTGTAATTGTCCTTCTTACATTGAATGTGGTAGAACCAGTACCAGCATTAAATACTTTTACAACCGGTGTAAATGATGTAGTATTAAAATACTGGTCATAAACCGGACCCTGATCTGAAATACCAACATCGGTTGCAGCCTGATTTTCAATTACAGCCTCAATTGCATAGTTATGTCCGTATTGTCTCGGGAATTCAAATACATAGGCATTTGACCCTGCAGGAGCAAGAAATGCGCCGAAATTTGCATCAGGTCTGGCAGGCACTTCATATTGCAATTCCTGCGGAGAAAAAGCAAACCCGTCTCCGGCAAATTCAGTCTGTGCTATACCGACATAATAATAATCATTTGTAACTATCGGAGGTTTTGGATCTGTAATATCAAACGATACATATTTGCCGCCATCTGTGGCTTTTATTTTATAATGAGGAGATTTTCCTAAAACACTTCCGCTGCTGCTTACTACATATCCGTAAACGAATTGATCTTGATTATTTTGTCCGATTTTAATGTTCACATTTCTGATCTGACCTGTTCCTGACATATAATGTTTGTTCATAAATGCAGCTTCTCCTACCCAGCCAACTCCTGAATTACAGCAGTTGGAATCCACATATCTTATGGTATTCGGATTTACTTCTGAAATATATGTTTTTGAATTATTACTATTATTATTGTCATTTGGAATTGATACTGTCACATCGCAAAATCCATTTAGTACCGGCATAAATCCCATGAAATCAACCTGCATAGTATCACCTGCGTCAATACTTGGGATTACAAGAGAGTCTGATAAATTATTTGCTCCCGAAATATTAAGATAGACTTTTAAATTTGTAATGGTCGAATCTCCGTTATTTTTAACCAGAACCGGAATTTTATCCGGGACTCCAAACACAAGAGGTAGTTTACCCTTCGCCCATAAAAATTCCACTGAAGCTTCAACGATTGTGTTGACAGGTAGACCGTCAACTTTAATGTTATCTATGAAAAGATTATTTCCGCATCCGTTAATAGCTTTAAACCGGATCCTGTTTACACCGGGAGGAAGAAATCTTGAATAAGTAGCCCATTGGTTATTGTCCGGTACGAATGCATTCGTATCTGAAGTTGAAGGAGCCGTTTGTAATTGTTCACCGGTTATAAATTCCAAAGACTGGTATGAATTTCCGTCATCGGTTGAGATAAAAATCTCAAGATTGTCATAAAGATCCCCCCAGCCGTCAAATCTTGGAGCATAAGCATAATCAAAATAAATATAACTGCCGTATTGAGTTGGAGTGAAGACCGGTGAGGTCATTGTTCCGTCGCTGTGTTCGCAAATATAGAAATCAAAAATTGAACTGTATTGTCCGTTTCCGTATCCGCTTGTATAATTGACATTGTTCCAGCCGAATGTATCTTCCACAGACCAACCGATCGGAGGAAAATTCCCCGATTCAAAATCTTCATGCAAAGCATATTGAGGCACATACTCACCGACCCTTATATTATCCATGTAAAAATTATTTGCACACGCGTTTAAAGAATTAAATGTAATTACATTTGTACCGGCAGGGAGCAGTATATATCTTGTTCTCCATTCATTACTCTGCGGTTCAAAAGGACCTTTTGAATATGGAGCAGTCTGCAATTCCAATCCGTTATAAATTACCAAAGATGAATAATTAAACCCTCCGTCGGTGGAATAAAATATTTCAATGCTATCATACCAGTTTTCAGCAGCAGGAGCGTATGCATAATCAAAGACTAAATATTGTGAACCGTCTGTTTGATCGAACACAGGCGAAATCAAATAATCGTCATTATCTAATTCACAGCCATAGAATTCATAGAATGCACAATAATTACCAATACCGTTAGCGCTAATATTAAAATTATTCCAGAGAATATTGCCTGATCCAGGATTTTGCCAGCCGTCAGGAGGAAAGATGCCTGATTCAAAATCTTCCGTCAGCAGGTCATTCCTGCTGCTCTGATTTTTTATGACGGCTGCTTTCTTTAATTTACTCCCGCCAATTTGCTCTAAGCTTTTGTCAGGACTTTTCTTTATGGTTGCGATTTTAAAATTTTCCTGCCCTGTCTGTTTTTCTTTACTTTGAGAATATGAATTCATCGCAAGTTCAGGGAATAATAATATTGCTGCAGTTAAAAGCATTAGCAAATACTTCATCTGTCTCTCCTTTCTGAGATTGTATTTTTATGTATAAATTTAAATTATTTAATTAACTCAACTTGAAATGTAAGATATGCCACTAATTTTCACTAATTAGCCCGAATTAAAAGAAATGTATTCGTTTGCATTTGTGCAAATTCGCGGCAGAAAAAAACTTCAAATATTAAACTGGTCTACCAGAGTAATTAACTGAAACCATTATGCATGTTGAATTTCAATTACGTTTGTTTGGTGTACGATAATTCATGATTAGAAAAGAGGCAATAAAAAATTAAAAAGTAAATTCGGATCATCGTTACGCCATTTCTACAAATTTATATATTTGTATTCCTTATGTCAAAGAGAAATATTCAGGTTTTTAGAAAAAAATAACTAATTAGGTTTTAAATTTATAAGTGAATAATTGATTTATTTATAAATTTGAACATTTCAGAGAATTTATACTTTCATTTTTTAGAAATTTTTATGACGGATTTTCAGGAAATTCACATTTGTTCTGTTACACAATTCAGGGATTGAATTCAAAATTCAATCCCTGATGAAATATTTTTTTAAATGTATTACTACGGTGTTTTCTTACTGACAAAATTAATTGAATTGTTATATGTAATTAATACATCCGTCAGATCTACGATCGAATTTCCGTTAACATCTGTTACGACATATCCGGTAAGAAAATTTTTTGCTTCATTAAAGACCTCAAGGACATCAGTCAGATCTACAAATCCGTTCTGTGTTACATCACCGCTGTAAATACAGGACTTAGTTCCTTTTAGTGTCATGTTATTTCCGTATGCCTGAGTCAAAGCAGTTGTGAAATCATAAGTCATTGAGCTTCCGAGTACGTACGGAACAGGATTTTTGCTCCATGTTTCGATCGAATTTCTTTGTTTCAACTCAATATAATAGGATCCTGAAACGGCATTTGTAAAATTGAAATTACCGCTGAATATCGTCGAATCAATTACAGACTTTGCAGAGTCAACAATTACATAAGGCGCTGCAGGATTTCTCAAATAAGCCCTCACAGTGTCTCTTATGTTAAGTCTGTTATTTGCAATGTCATAATAACCTTCGACTATAACTTTCAGCTGCGCTGCAAGTGACGGAACTGAGCTTGCTGACCATCTTGAATATGCATCTATACCCGTAAGCGTGATTGAGTTTGTAACTGTATTTACCGTTCCTCCTCTTGCTGTCCAGGTAGAACCGTTGTTTGTCGAACGGAATAATGTCAATGCTCCTTCAGTTTTTCCATTCAGTTCGGATTCATCATATCTGAAAACAAGTGTTGCGTTCAATCCTGAATTGTTTGTCGGAATAATATCAAAATATCTGAGAATGCTTGTATTGCCGTTTAGTCCGTTCTGAACTACGTTATTTCTTCGGATTTCTGTACTTCCTAGATTTGCTGCTGTAGTTAAAACTGCGCCAAGTCCGCCGACATTCAGTGATGATGGAGCATTAAGAACTTTTGTGATCGTAATGTATCCTACTGAGTTTCCAAACACTGTATTTCCGCCTGCTTCAGTTAAGTATCCGTTAGGTGAAAGCGTCAGAATGTGGGTACTCAGGTTTAATGAACCCACTACTACAGAAAGTGTATCGGTCACTGACACAGCCCCGATCAATACAGTACCGGCTACATTATTAATTCTCAGTCTGCTGTATGTAATGTTAGCAAAAGAAATATTCTGATTTACATTTCCGTTATATTCAACAATGCCGCTTGAATTTACGAAGGATCCGTTGTTAATTATAGGATTGGATGACGACAGCATTAATTTAAATGTTGATAAATTAAATGTTCCGCCGGTGTTAATATTAATACTCTGCATATGATGATTGCTTCCGAGAGTAGTAATTGAACCTAGTAATATATTTGTAGTACCTGCTGTCCAATTTCCGCTTCCCTGAAGTGTATGAACTCCGGTCTCAAAATTAAAAGTTGAAATATTCACGCTTCCGTTGTTTGTAAATACCGGTCCGGCAAACTTGAAAACTCCTCCGCTCCCGGTAACTGTTCCGTTATTTATTACATTACCTTCGGCCTGAATTGAGTATCCGCCGCCGGTACCAACAAGAAACGCTCCTGTATCGACCGTAATGGTTCCTTTAAAAATTGCTATCAATGGAGATGAATTGTCCCTGGCAGTTGTCGAACCTGAAACTACATTTAATCCTCCGTTAAAATTTGATCCTCCGCGGATATTTAAAGTTGGACTTCCTGTAGTTTTTAATGTGCCTGTGTTTGCGACTGTCCCGCCGGGATTGAGATTCATTAATCCGGAAGTAAGAGTTAAGTTAGCCGGGTTTAATATCCCGCCGGAATTAATGTTGAAATTTGCCACCGGAGAAAAGGTCACATTGCCTGTGAAAGAAACATTACCCGAACCGTTGATCGAAATATTAGAACCCGTAAATGGCTGAACACCGGACACAGTAGTTGTCGAATCAAAATTAAGGTCCGAAATTATGACTGAACCGTTATTGACAAATGATGCGCCTCTCATTCTGAATATCCCGCCGCTGCCGCTGATTGTTCCGTTGTTGATTACATTTCCGTTTGACTGTATTGAATACCCGCCGCCTGTTCCCTCAAGAACTGCTCCGTTGTTTATAGTTATTGTTCCTTTAAATATTCCTATTAACGGCGATGAATTGTCCCTGGCAATTGTTGTACCGGAAATTATGTTTAACGGAGCGTTGAAGTTTGACCCGGCATTTATGTTTAAAGTCGGATTTCCTGATGTTTTCAATGTTCCTGTGTTTGCAATTGTCCCGCCCGGAGTGAGATTCATTAATCCGGAAGTAAGTGTTAAGTTAGCAGGATTTAAAACTCCGCCGGAATTGATGTTGAAAGTTGATGCCGGGGAAAAGGTTACATTTCCTGTAAAAGAAACATTTCCGGAACCGTTTATGGTAATGTTAGACCCGGTAAATGGAGACGTACCGGTGATAGTAGTTGTCGAATCTAAATTAAAAGCTGAAATTGAAACAACGCCGTTATTTGTAAATGACGCGCCTCTCATTCTGAATATCCCGCCGCTTCCGGAAATTGTTCCGTTGTTTATTACATTTCCGTTTGACTGAATGGAGTAACCGCCGCCTGTTCCTTCGAGTACTGCTCCGTTGTTTATTGTTATTGTTCCTTTGAATATTCCTATTAACGGCGATGAATTGTCCCTCGCAATTGTCGTTCCGGAAATTATGTTTAAGGGAGCGTTGAAGTTTGACCCGGCATTTATATTTAGAATCGGATTTCCTGATGTTTTCAAAGTACCTGTATTTGCAATTGTTCCGCCGGGAGTGAGATTCATCAATCCGGAAGTAAATGTTAAGTTTGCCGGATTTAATACTCCGCCGGAATTGATATTGAAATTTGATACAGGTGAGAAAGTCATATTTCCCGAAAATGAAACATTTCCTGAACTGTTGATGGAAATATTTGTACCTGTAAAAGCAGATGTCCCTGAAACAGATGTTGTCGAATCAAAATTAAAATCTGAAATTGAAACCGTTCCGTTATTTACCATTGTCGCGCCTCTCATTCTGAAGATCCCGCCGCTGCCTGTAATTGATCCGTTGTTTGTAACACTGCTGTTTGCCTGAATCGAATACCCACCGCCTGATCCGTTAAGTGTAGCTCCTGGGTTAACTGTTACAGATCCTTTGAAAACTGCAACCAAAGGACTTGAGTTATCACGGGCAGTCGCCGTTCCTGAAAACACAACAAGCGGCACGCTGAAATTCGTACCGCTTCCGATTAACATCAACACATCCGCTCCCTGCGTCCTGACAGTCCCTAAACCGGTAACAGCGCCGCCTGTTACAACAGTCAGATCAAATGAGTCTCCGTCTGTAATAGTGAGAATTATCCCGCTTCCGATAGAGATCGTACCGCCGCCTTCTACAACAAGCTGATTTGCTCCGACGCTTTCTGTAACAGATACAGTGTATCCGTTCCGCACGGTTATTACCCCGCTTGTATCTCCCGGTGTACTTGATGTAGGGATCCATGTTGAACCGCTATTGGTTGACATTTGCCAGGTTGAAGCATTGTTCCAGTTACCAGAAGCGATACTCCTGAAATATTCATTGGCAGAATAAGCAGATTCATTTACAAGAATTAAAAAAACAAATAACATGACAAATTGAAATAATGATTTTTTCATTTTTTCTCCTTTCAAAGAATATTTTTGATAGTTTAAAGTTGTGACAATAAAATACCTCCCGCTACATATTATAATGAAGACTTAATCTTAATTAATTAAGGATTAAGTTCGTATGGCGTACGATGATTATAAAAGATATATGTAGGGGAGGTAATTATATTTAAGGTAAAATTTTTATTCATCATTACGCCATTTATACAAAACTATCAGAATGGCAGGATCAAATCAAAGAATGTTTTTTGAGATTTTAGAAGCGGTTTTCTCAAACCGATATACATTTATTACTAGAACCTTTAATTTTGAATAATTTATTGATATTTTGGGTTGCTCGTTTTAGAAATCTCTTTGAATTCAAATATTACACACTAATAATTATAATTTTTTTAAAACTAAGGGCACTAAGAGCATAAAGTATTGAAACCAGTCAGCAAATTAAGAAAATTCAAAATGACACCAGTAGATTATAAAATCTTTCTTAATTTTTATTTATCATTGTTACCTTAACGAACTTAATGAACTTAAGAACTTAATGAACTTAATGAACTATGAACTTAACGAACTTAACGAACTTAGTGCCTTAGTGGTAAAAATTTCCTGAGGATCTGAATGCAAAATACAAAACTCATACAGCTCATAAAAACCTTCAGCGTTTCTGAATTCAGGGAATTCAAAGATTTTGTCAGGTCTCCGGTCTTCAATAAGAATAAAAAAATATTAACCCTTTTCGATCTGATAAAGGATCATTATCCGAAATTTGATAATGAATCGCTTACGGATGATAATGTTTTTAAAAAAATGTTCCCGGGTGAGACCTATGATTATTTTAAAATTAAAAACATCATCTCTGACCTGTTCAGTCTTGGAAAAGAATATCTTGCATTTCTTCAATACAGGGATTTATCCAATATCAAAGAAAAGTTTTACTTGAACAACTGAGAGACAGAAGCCTTGACAATATTTTTGAACAGACATTCAAGGTTTACAAAAAGAAGCTTGATTCAGTGTCTGTCAGAGATGAGAACTATGTTCTGAAACAATTAGAGCTTACGGAAGAACAGCTCTCATTTCAGATTCCCAAAGACCCGGTTAAACGTCTTGATTTTTTTCAGACAGAACTCGATTATTTCTTAACATACTCAGTCATAAGACTTCTGAAGTATTATAATATCATGCTTCACGAAAAATTTCAGAATAACTGTGAATTCAACATGAAGATGTTTGATGAAGTGATGAGCTATCTAGGAAAAAATCCTGTCGATGATAATCCTACACTCCGGATCTATTACAATATTATTTTACTGAGTAAAGACAGAGATGAGAAATACTTTTTCGAATTAAAAAAACTGAAGGATAAGTATATAGACGAGCTTAACGCAGGTGACCAATACATGCTCTATCTTCACATGGCAAATTACTGCGCGTATGTTTTTAATCATCTGGGGAGAACTGATTTCATGCGGGAGCATTTTCTTTTGTCAAAGGAAAATTTCGACAGAGGCACCATCATACTTGGTAAAATTCTTTACCCGGATTTTTTAAATCATGTCAAGATCGCTGTAAGAGTCGGAGAGTACGAATGGGCTGAAAAGTACATATCAAATTTTCAGCATCTTCTGACAGAAGAAAAAGAAAGCACGCTGAATTTTTGCCGGGGAGTCATAAGTTACAGCAAGGGTGATCTCGAAACTGCCCTTGATCTGTTTTCCCGCGCCAACTTCCCCGCTTTCATTATAAAGATACAGGTTAAGATCCTTTTGCTCAGGATTTTTTATGAAAAAGAATTTTATGATCAGGCGTATGCTATGGTGGATTCATTCAGACATTTTCTTCTCAGAGAAAAATCATTTATTGAAAATTCCAAAGAATCGTTTTATGAATTTTTAAAATTAACAAATGACCTGATAAAACTTAAAACCGGTCCGGATAAAAAAGAAAAGAATTATGAGGTTAAGAGAATAAAAGATGAAATTGAGAAGATGAAATTTAATCAGTTTGGGATAAAGAACTGGCTGGAAGAAAAAGTAAATGAGTTAAAAGTTGAAAGTTAAAAGTTAAAAGTTGAAAGTTAAAAGTTGAAAGTTGAAAGTTAAAAGTTAAAAAGTTGAAAGTTGAACAAATTAAAAAGGACCGGTCTTTAGGATCGGTCCTTTTTGAATTCTTCTCATCCATTGGCTGAAGCCAACGGCAATGAATTTTAACTATAAATTATAAACTATTAACTATTATCAATTATCAATTATCAATTATCAATTATCAATTATCAATTATCAATTATCACGGATTCAGCGGTGTCTTCCTTGTCACAAAATTAATCGAATTATTATATGCGATCAGAACATCCGTCAGATCAACAATCGAATTTCCATTAGCATCGGTAGCAACATAACCTGTTACAAAGTTTGTTGCGTTGTTATTAATTTCTATTACATCTGTTAAATCTATAAAGCCATTCTGTGTCACATCACCACTGTACAGACAGTACTTCGTTCCTTTCTGAACCATATTATTTCCGTATGCCTGTGTTGCAGCAAATGTAAAATCATAATTTAAAGTAGAGTCCTGTATATAATTCACAGGATTCTTGCTCCAAGTCTCAAGAGAATTTCTGTGTTTGAGCTGAATGTAATATGAACCCGTAGCTGCATTTGAAAACTGCAAACCGGATTTGAATGTAAGTGAGTCGAGCAATCCAACAGCCGAATCGACAACCGCATACGGAGTAGTTGCATTTCTCAAATATGCCCGGACTGTGTCTGTCATGTTTAAATTATTCGTCGCAATGTTATAGAATCCTTCCTGTATCAGACCTATTGCTGCAGGTACTTTTGAAGAATCAGCTGACCATCTTGAAAATGACGTCAGACCTGTTATCGTTATGTCATTACTTGCAATGTTCACAATACCGCCCATAAACTGCCATGTACTTCCTGAGTTTGTTGACTTAAATAATTTTAATAAAGGCTCCGGTTTTCCGTTAAGTTCCGAATCATCAAATTTGTAAACTAAAGTTGCATTGAGTCCGGTATTAACAGTCGGTGTAATGTCATAATATCTTCTGATGCTTGTTCCGCCGTTTAGACCGGTCTGAATTGCATGACCTCTTCTTACTTCTGTACTTCCTAAATTAGTAGTTGTTGTCAGTACTGCTCCCATTCCTGCGACATTCAATGCTGATGGTGTTCCGACATCTCTTGTAGTGGTGATGTAACCTGTGGTACCGAATACTGTGTTACCCGGAGTTTCAGTCATGTATCCGTCAGGAGTAATAGTAATAATCTTTCCGTTCAGATTCAGATCGCCTAGAATAACTGCAAGTGTGTCTGGTATAGTGATGTTGTTTGACAGAGTTGCTCCCGCAGAATTATTTAACTTCAGTCCGGAATAAATAATGTTCGTTGTTGAAATGGTCTGAAGCGCAGTTCCGTTATAGATTATCTCACTGTTAGTTGTTGTAAATGTACCGTTCTGTGCAATAGGATTAGAAGCTGTGAAACCGACATTTCTGTTGCTGATGTCAAACGCTCCGCCCGCATTTATCGTCATATTCCAGAACTGATGATTGCTGTTCAGTGTAACTGCTGCGCCGGACTGGATACTTGTATTGGAAGTAAAAGAGCCGGTTCCGGATAATGTTGAAACAGATTTGAAACTGAAATACGGATGACTGACTAATCCGTTGTTAACAAAAGTTGAGCCATAGAATGAAAAAACCTTATTAGCGGATGTACTTGCTATGATAGTACCGTTATTAGTGACATTTCCATATACATCGAGACTAAAATTTGAGTTAAAGAATGTCATATATGAACCTAAAGTACCTCCTGCGTCAATTGTCACATCTCCGAATAATTTCCCAAGATAAGGAGATGTAAGATCAGTTGCTGCAACAGTACTGCCTGAAGTTACTTTTAAAGGAGCATTGAATGCAGAACCGGCTCTTAAATTAAAAGTAATAGCATTCTGAGTTTTGAATAAACCTGAAGCTGCAATTGTCGCACCGGTGTTGAGAGTCAGCGCTCCCTGTGTAAAATTTATAGTAAATCCGTTTGGATTCATAGTAGCTCCGCTTAAAAAAAAGAAATTATCGGCAACAGCAAAATTAACATCAGACAAAAGAGTAACATTTCCATTTGCACCAACATACATATCATTTGTTACAGCAAATGATCCCGATCCGGATAGAGTTGAAGTAGAATCAAAACTAAATATTGCAGGGTTTACAATGCCGTTATTAACCATTACAGAACCTTTGAAATTAAGTTTCTTATTACCATTTTGTACATAAGCTGTTAAAGTACCATTGTTTGTTAAATTTCCATAGAATTCAAGCGTGAATGCTGTATTACTTGAAGTAAAATACGGTCCGAGTGTTCCACCGGAATCAACTGTCACGTTTCCGTATAATCTTCCGATATACGGAGTTGTAAAGTCAGTTGCTCTTAAAGTGCTTCCTGCTGGTACATTTACTGGCGCATTAAAAAATGAACCACCTCTTAAGTTAAAAGTCACGGCATTCTGAGTTTTGACCAAACCTGAATTTAAAATTGTTCCGCCGCTTTGAATTTCTAAAGTTCCTGCAGTATAGTTTAAAGTATTACCGTTCGGATTCAGAATTCCACCTGTCAGAACATAAAAATTTCCTCCGGGAGAAAAATTAACATTTGACAGCAGTGTAATATTTCCGTTTGTACCAACAGACAGATAATTAGTAGAAGAGAATGTTCCTGTCCCGGAAACATTTGCTGTAGAATCCATATTAAAAATCGATGGATTAATGATGCCGTTATTAATAAGTGTAGAACCTTTGAATGTATGTCTTTTATTATCTGCTACTGCCGGAGCTGATGTTATGGTACCGTTGTTAGTTAAATCTCCATAGAACTCAAGAGAGAATGCAGTGTTATTGAATGACAGAAGTGAACCTAATGTTGCTCCGGAGTCAACTGTCACCGGTCCATATAACCTGCCTATCCGTGGTGATGTAAAGTCAGTTGCCACAACAGAACCTGATGCAATTTTCAACCCTGCGCTGAAGACTCCGGAAGATTTAAGATCCATCGTCAACGGTCCTGACACCTTAAATGTACCTGCACCGGAAACAGTAGCATTAGATAGTGTAAATGTACTTGCATTTCCCGGATAGGTCTTTCCCAGGTTGATGTCGCATTCCAGTTTCCGGAAGCAATACTTCGGAACAGTTCATTGGCTGGAAATGCTGAACCGGAAATTAATAAAGACATTAAGAAGCAGAAGACAAATTGTAACTTAAATTTTTTCATTTAATTCTCCTTTCAAAGAATGTTTTAATGATTATTTTTTAATTATATTTTAACTTTCAACTTTCAACTTTCAACTTTTAACTTTTAACTTTTAACTTTTAACTTATTTAATTCCCCCTGATACAGAATTTACATCAAAACAATCTGATTAAATCAGATTATTCGTAAGGCGTTTACGATGTTTGAGTTAGATTTGTGTACAGGGGGAAAATTGAATACTAATAAAAATTGAACATTCGAAACGCCTTAAAGCAATTTAAAGATTATTTATCAAAAATGTCAAAGAAAGAAATTTGCGTTTTTAGCAGGTCGGGTACAGAATCAGGTGGTTATGAAACAAAAAATATTTGAAAACAGCCGGATTTTGGGAGTTTATTATTCAGGCTTAAAAATATTTTTAGCAGGTATGGTCAATATAATATCTGGAAAAAAGAATTTCGAAAAGGAATTTTAGTTACTCAAGTTGACCGCCTCAAATTTAAACGCAAGAAATAGACACGAATTTCACGAATCAGCACGAATTAACGAAATGAACTATTTAAAATAATTTGAGTAAATTCGTGTAATTCGTATCGGGAAGTAGTTTCCAAAATCAAAAAGGAATTTTAGTTACTCAAGTTGACCGCCTCAAATTTAAACGCAAGAAATAGACACGAATTTCACGAATCAGCACGAATTAACGAAATGAACTATTTAAAATAATTTGTGTAAATTCGTGTAATTCGTGTCGGGAAATAGTTTCAAAAATCAAAAGCGGTCAACTTGAGTTAGTTAATTATCTGAACGCATCAAACCGTGCTATTTTTGATTTAAAAAAAGGGCCAGATCCATAGGATCCGATCCTTCTATTAACTGTTAACTAACTATCAACTATCAACTATCAACTATCAACTATCAACTATTAACTATTAACTGCTAAGGGTTCAGCGGCGTCTTCCTTACAACAAAATTGATCGAATTATTATAGGTAATTAAAACATCAGTAAGATCTACAGCTGAATTACCGTTTACATCCGTACTAACATAACCGGTTACAAAATTTGAAGATGCAATATCGCATAATATTACATCCGTCAAATCTATAAAACCATTTTGAGTAACATCACCGCTGTATAAACAAAACTTAATGCCCTTTTGAATCTCATTATTTCCGTATGCCTGTGTTGCAGCAAATGTAAAATCATAATTTAAAGTAGAGTCCTGAATATAGTTCACAGGATTTTTGCTCCATGTCTCAAGAGAATTCCTGTGCTTGAGCTGAATGTAATATGATCCCGTAGCTGCATTTGAAAACTGCAGACCGGATTTGAACGTTAGCGAATCCAAAAGTCCTTTTGCTGAATCTATAATTGCATACGGAGTAGTTGCATTTCTCAAATAAGCCCGGACTGTATCTGTCATGTTTAGATTATTTGTCGCGATATTATAAAATCCTTCCTGTATCAGACCTATTGCAGCTGAAACTTTTGAAGAGTCGGCTGACCATCTTGAAAATGAAGTCAGTCCTGTTATTGTAATGCTGTTGGTTGCAATGTTAACATTACCACCCATGAAGAGCCACGTGCTTCCTGAGTTTGTTGACTTAAACAATTTTAATGAAGGCTCGGGCTTTCCGTTAAGCTCGGTATCATCAAACTTATACACTAATGTTGCATTCAGACCGGTATTAACTGTTGGTGTAATGTCATAATATCGCTTTATACTTGTTCCTCCGTTTAAACCTGTCTGCACAGTATGACCTCTTTTTATTTCTGTTACTCCAAGATTAACAGCAGATGTCAGTATTGCTCCCATACCTGCGACATTAAGTGATGAAGGTGATCCGATATTCCTTGTAGTTGTTATGTATCCTGTTGTACCAAATACAACATTACCGGTAGTTTCTGTCATATAGCCGGCAGGAGTTATAGTAATTATTTTTCCGTTCAGATTTAAATCACCGAATATTACGGCAAGTGTATCGGGGATGGAAATATTGCCCGGTAAAGTTGCTCCTGCCGGATTATTAATTCTTAGTGTGTAATAATTTATGTTCGTCACAGATACTGACTGTAGCACAGTTCCGTTATATTCAATCTTGCTTCCGGCATTATTAAATGTTCCGTTTTGAATTATCGGATTCGATGCTGTGAGTTTCAGCCATTGATTTGAAATGTTGAATACAGCACCTGCGCTTATGCCGACACTGTGCATTTGGTGAGTACTGTTTAAAGTTATATTTGCGTTCGTGTTGAGAGTGGCATGAGACGTAAAGCTGCCGCTTCCTGATAAAGAAGTTGTTGTATCAAAAAATAATGATCCTGCAGAGTTAACTGTTCCGTTGTTTACGATTGATGAGCCTTTTAAACGCATTGAACCACCGGTACTTGTTGCCGTCAGTGTTCCATTGTTGATCACACTTCCAAACATTGAAAGAGATTTTCCTGTAGCATTACCACAGTTTAGAAGTGCACCGGCGTCAACCGTTACATTACCATAAATACTTCCGTCATAAGGAGATACGAAGGAATATGCATCTGCAATTCCTGTATTAACAATCAAGTTTGCATTGAATGCGGAACCCGCACGAATATCAAAGGAGACTGTATTTTGAGTTCTTATAGTACCCGGAGATGAAATTTCTGCGCCTGCATCCAAGCCCATATTACCGCTGGTCAAAGTAAAAGTATTTCCGTTCGGATTTAATACCCCGCCCGACGACATTGAAATATATGAAGAAGGAGAATATGTAATGTTGCTAAGCATAGTAACATTTCCTGAAACCAGAGTAGCTGAAGGTGTGAATAATCCGTTTCCGGAAACAGAAGTAATACTGTCAAAATAAACTGTTCCTGCACAGGTCATCGTACCATTGTTTACAAGTGATGGACCATTAATTACGTAAGCTCCTCCTGTGCTTGAAGCGGTTATAGTTCCATTATTGATCACACTTCCAAACATTGTAAGAGATCTTGATGAAACGTTACCACAGTTTAGAGTTGCGCCGGCATCAACCGTGACATTACCATAAATACTTCCGTCATATGGGGATGCGAAGGAATATGCTAATGCAGTTCCGGTATTAACAATCAAATTGGCATTGAAGGCTGAACCCGGACGAATATCAAAGGAGACTGTATTTTGAGTTCTTATAGTACCCGGAGATGAAATTTCTGCGCCTACATCCAAGCCCATATTACCGCTGGTCAAAGTAAAAGTATTTCCATTCGGATTTAATACCCCGCCCGACGACATAGAGATATAATTAGAAGGAGAATATGTAATGTTGCTTAGCAAAGTAACGTTGCCTGATACGAGAGTAACTGCAGGTGTGAATAACCCGTTTCCGGAAACAGAAGTAATGCTGTCGAAATAAACTGATCCTGCACAGGTCAAGGTACCATTGTTTACAAGTGATGGACCATGGATGCCGTAAGCTCCTCCTGAGCTTGAAGCGGTTATAGTTCCATTATTGATCACACTTCCATACATGGAAAGAGATCTTCCTGAAATATTACCACAGTTTAAAGTAGCGCCGGCATCAACCGTGACATTACCATAAATACTTCCGTCATATGGGGATGCTTGATCATAGGCATAAGTAATTCCTGTATTCACATTTAAAACAGCATTATATGCAGAGCCGGGTCTTAGGTTGATTGCGACATCACCCTGTGTTCTGACTGTTCCGGGTCCGTTAAGAGTACTTCCCTGGGACATAGTAATATCATTTCCTGAACCATCAGGTACAGTAAGTATAATACCTGTACTGACAGCAAGCACACCGCCGGAATCTAAGACAAGCTGATTTGCCGTAGTGCTGACAGTAACTGTTACTGTATTTGGATTTCTGATCGTGATGGTACCGCTGGTATCACGCGGTGTGCTTGTTGCCGGAATCCAGGAGCCTCCTCCGTTTGTGGACATTTCCCAGGATGAATTTGCATTCCAGTTGCCTGTGGCAATGCTTCTGAACAGTTCATTTGCTGAAAATGCTGAATTGGAAATCATAATAAAAAGGATACCTGTTAAAATAAGTACTTTTAATTTTTTCATTTAATTCTCCTTTCAAAGAATGTTTTGCTGATTATTTTTTTATTATACTAATTTAGATTTCAACTTTCAACTTTTAAGTTTCAACTTTTAACTTATTAATTCCCCTGATTCATAATTGACATCAAAACAATCTGACTAAATCAGATTATCCGTAAGGCGTTACGATGTTTGATTTAGATTTGTGAACAGGGGGAAAATGAAATACTTAAATAAAATTGAACATTCGAAACGCCTTGAAGCAATTTAAAGATTATTTATCTAAAATGTCAAAGAAAGAAATTTGGGTTTTTAGCAGGTCGGGTACAGAATCAGGTGGTTATGAAACAAAAAATATTTGAAAACAGCCGGATTTTGGGCTTTATTATTCAGGCTTAAAAATATTTTTAGCAGGTATGGTCAATATAATATCTGTAAAAAAAGAATTTCGAAAAGGAATTTTAGTTACTCAAGTTGACCGCCTCAAATTTAAACGCAAGAAATAGACACGAATTTCACGAATCAGCACGAATTAACGAAATGAACTATTTAAAATAATTTGTGTAAATTCGTGTAATTCGTGTCGGGAAATAGTTTCCAGAAATCGAAAAGGAATTTTTGTTACTCAAGTTGACCGCCTCAAATTTAAACGCAAGAAATAGACACATTAACTAACTATCAACTATCAACTATTAACTATTAACTGCTAAGGGTTCAGCGGCGTCTTCCTTACAACAAAATTGATCGAATTATTGTAGGTAATTAACACATCAGTAAGGTCTACACCTGAATTACCGTTTACATCCGTACTAACATAACCGGTTACAAAATTTGAAGATGCAATATCACATAATATTACATCCGTCAGATCTATAAAACCATTTTGAGTCACATCACCGCTGTATAAACAAAACTTACTGCCCTTTTGAATCTCATTATTTCCGTATGCCTGTGTTGCAGCAAATGTAAAATCATAATTTAAAGTAGAGTCCTGAATATAGTTCACAGGATTTTTGCTCCAAGTCTCAAGAGAATTCCTGTGCTTGAGCTGAATGTAATATGATCCCGTAGCTGCATTTGAAAACTGCAGACCGGATTTGAATGTAAGCGAATCCAAAAGTCCTTTAGCTGAATCTATAATTGCATACGGAGTAGTTGCATTCCTCAAATAAGCCCGGACTGTATCTGTCATGTTTAGATTATTCGTCGCGATATTATAAAACCCCTCCTGTATCAGACCTATTGCGGCGGATACTTTTGAAGAATCAGCAGACCATCTGGAGAATGAAGTCAAGCCGGTAATGGTGATGCTGTTGGATGCAATGTTAACATTACCACCCATGAAGAGCCACGTGCTTCCTGTGTTCGTAGATTTGAATAATTTTAAAGAAGGTTCCGGTTTTCCGTTAAGCTCGGTATCATCAAACTTATACACTAATGTTGCATTCAGACCGGTATTAACTGTTGGTGTAATATCATAATATCGCTTTATACTTGTTCCTCCGTTTAATCCTGTCTGCACAGTATGACCTCTTTTTATTTCAGTTACTCCGAGGTTAACAGCAGATGTCAGTATTGCTCCCATACCTGCGACATTAAGTGATGAAGGTGATCCGACATTCCTTGTAGTTGTTATGTATCCTGTTGTACCAAATACAACATTACCGGTAGTTTCTGTCATATAGCCGGCAGGAGTTATAGTAATTATTTTTCCGTTCAGATTTAAATCGCCAAGTATAACAGCAAGTGTATCGGGTATTGTAATATCTCCAAGCAACGATGCTCCGGCCGGATTGTTTATTCTTAATCCGTAGTAACTAATATTTGTCACAGATACTGACTGTAAAGCTGTACCATTGTATTCTATTTTGCTTCCTGTAGTAGTGAAAGTTCCGTTCTGTGTAATCGGATTTGAGAAAGTGAAACCTACCAGTCTGTTACTGATGTCAAAGATACCGCCCGCATCAATCTTTATATTAAACATATTGTGATTGCTTGCTAAAGTTACGTTAGCGCCGGATAATATAGTTACAGGAATACTAATTTTTCCTGTTCCCTGTAAAGTATGCAAGCCGCTGGTAAAGAATAACTCTGAACCTGTATTTCCTCCTATTGTACCGTTGTTAGTCATGTTGCCATATATCTCAAGTTTATAGGCAGAAGAGGTTCCGGTTGACAATACAGCCCCATTATCAATTGTTACCTGTCCATACAATCTTCCTACAAAAGGAGATGTAAGATCAGTTGCTGATGTCGTTCCGGAAAGTACATTCAACGGCGCATTGAAAGCCGAACCGTTTCTGAGATTTAAAGAAACTGTTCCCTGTGTTTTAACCGATCCTGAATTTGCAATAGATGCACTGTTAAACAAAGTAACTGCTCCATTTGTAATAGTTAAAATATTTGAATTTGGATTTATTGATCCGCCTGTATTAATATTTATTTCTAAAAGCGGCGAAAGAGTTATGTTATTTAAAATAGTTACAGCAGAATTAATGTTAATATTACTGCTTGAAAAAGTACCTGCTCCGGAGATATTAGTAGTGGAATCAATAGTGAAAATTGGTATTGAGATAGAATTATTATTTACAAGACCTGGTCCCCGTAAAATAAATGCAGGAGTGGATGAAGTGGCTGCAATTGTTCCGTTATTTACTACATTTCCATAAACTTCTAATCTGTAAGCTGAAGAATTCCCTACGCTTAATGTTGCTCCTGCGTCAACTGTCAGAGATCCGTAAAGTCTTCCGTTAAACGGGCTGCTTAAATCATTAGCTGTAGTTGTCCCTGTATTTACTTTTAAAGGAGCATTAAAATTCGAACCTGTTCTTAAGTTCAGAGCTACTGTTCCCTGAGTTCTGTATGTTCCTGAATTTGAAACTGTTCCTCCGCTGAAAATTGTAAATGTTCCGGAAGTCTGTGTAAATGTAAATGCGTTCGGATTAAAAACACCGCCTGCATTTATATTAATTGAAGATCCCGGTGAAAAAGTAATGTTGCTTAACATTGTTACTGCAGAATTAATGTTAATATTACTGCCTGTAAAAGTACCTGCCCCCGAAATATTTGTAGTGGAGTCAATTGTAAAATTCTGTATTGAGATAGAATTATTATTTACAAGACCAGGTCCCCGTAAGATAAATGTCGGAGAAGAACCACCTGTCTGCGTAATTATTCCGTTATTAAGAACAGTTCCATAAGCTTCTAATTTATACGCTCCGGAGGTTCCAACGCTCAATGTTGCTCCTGCATCAATTGTCAAAGATCCGTATAATCTTCCGTTGAAAGGGCTGCTTAAATCATTAGCAGTAGTTGTCCCGGTATTTACTTTTAATGGAGCATTAAAATTCGAACCTGTTCTTAAGTTCATTCCTATTGTTCCCTGTGTTCTGTATGTTCCTGAATTTGTAACGGTTCCTCCGTTGAAAATTGTAATCGTTCCGGAAGTCTGTGTAAATGTAAATGCGTTTGGATTGAAAACACCGCCGGTATTTACATTAAATCCTGTACTTGTTGAAAAAGTAACATCACTTAATAAGCTCACATTTCCTGATGTATCGATAGTAATTAAACCTCCGGTAAATGTTCCGGCTCCTGAAATTGTTGAAGTTGAATTTATTCTAAGGTTAGCAATTGATACTGAGCTATTATTCACCAGGCTTGGTCCCATCAAAACAAATGTAGGAGCAGAACCACCGATCTGAGTAATTGTTCCGTTATTAAGAACAGTTCCATAAGCTTCTAATCTGTGAGATCCGGAGGTTCCAACGCTTAATGTTGCTCCTGGGTCAACTGTCAGAGATCCGTAAAGTCTGCCGTTAAAAGGACTGCTCTGATCATTGACTGTTGCTGTTCCGGTATTAACTTTGAAAGCTGCATTAAAACTTGAACCTGTTCTTAAATTTACAGCAAGCGTTCCCTGTGTCTGGAAAGTTCCTGCGCCGGAAACTGTACCTCCGCTGTTAAGAGTAAAATCATCACCGGTTCCGTTTAGAAGAGTAAACACAATTCCGGTATTGATTGATAAAGTTGCGCCGGTATTGACAGTTAACTGATCTGCCGGTACACTGACTGACACAGTCACAACATCCGGGCTTCTTACTGTAATTGCACCGCTGGTATCGCGGGGAGTGCTTATCGCTGCAATCCAGGTTGTACCATTGTTAGTTGACATTTCCCATGTAGAGGTTGCATTCCAGTTTCCGGAAGCGATACTTCTGAATTGTTCATTCGCTGAAAAAGATTTTTGATTAAAGGCAAACAAGAAAATTGCCGCTGCAAAAACAGATAGTAGTTTACTTTTCATTAGTTTCTCCTTTTTTTTAAAAAAGTAATTATTATGATCTCAAAAAAACTTTCATATTTGTTCTTCCCTTAATTAAACTTCTATTGCTTACTATTTAACTATTATACCCGTTGGCTGAAGCCAACGGCAATGAAAATCAGCTATTAACTATTAACTGTTAATTATTAATTGTTAATTATTAATTATTAATTATTAATTATTAATTATTAATTATTTACGGATTCAACGGCGTCTTTCTTACAACGAAGTTGATCGAATTATTATAGGTTATTAAAACATCAGTCAGATCAACTGCCGAATTACCGTTAACATCCGTATTGACATAACCGGTTACAAAATTTGAAGATGCAATATCACATAATATTACATCCGTCAAATCTATGAAACCATTCTGAGTTACATCTCCACTGTATAAACAAAACTTAGACCCTTTTTGAATCTCATTATTACCGAATGCCTGAGTTGCCGCAAAAGTAAAATCATAATTTAAAGTAGAGTCCTGAATATAGTTCACAGGATTTTTGCTCCATGTCTCAAGAGAATTCCTGTGCTTAAGCTGAATATAATATGATCCTGTTGCAGCGTTAGAAAACTGCAGACCTGATTTGAATGTAAGCGAATCAAGAAGTCCTACGGCTGAATCTACAATAGTATAAGGATTGGTAGTATTTCTTAAATAAGCTCTGACTGTATCAGTCATGTTCAGATTATTTGTTGCAATATTATAGAATCCTTGCTGTATCATACCTATTGCCGCAGATACTTTTGATGAATCAGCAGACCATCTTGAAAAAGAGGTCAAACCTGTGATCGTAATGCTGCTTGTTGCAATGTTGACATTACCTCCCATGAAGAGCCAATTGACTCCTGCGTTTGTAGACTTGAACAATTTTAATGAAGGCTCCGGCTTGCCGTTTAATTCCGAGTCATCAAATTTATATATTAATGTTGCATTGAGTCCTGTATTAACGGTTGGTGTGATATCATAATAACGCTTTATGCTTGTACCGCCGTTTAATCCGTTCTGTACTGTGTGTCCCCTTTTAATTTCGGTGACTCCAAGATTTGTAGCCGAAGTCAGAATTGCTCCCATACCCGCTACATTTAATGCAGTTGAGTTCCTACATTTCTTGTTGTAATTATGTATCCGGTATTACCTTTTGACAGTATTTCCGGAGTCTCAGTCATATAACCTGTAGGACTAATTGTAATTATGTTTCCAAATAGATCAAGGTCTCCCAAAATAATTGATAAGGTATCATCAATAGAAATACTTCCGAATATGATTGCACCTAAAGGATTATTCACGCGTAATGTATAATAGCTGATATTTGATGGCAGAGTCTGTAACAGAGTACCGTTGAATTCAAGCTTGCTGCCGGAGTGATTGAATGTTCCATTGACTGTCAAAGGTGTTTGAGCGCTGAACTTTACAGAGTTGCTGCCTATGTTGAAAGTTGTTCCTGTATTTACAAGCACACTGAAAAACTGATGACCGGATGTAAGATTGACCACTGCTCCCGTCATAAGAACCGCACTCACGGAAAAGCTTCCCGTTCCCTGAAGTGTTTGCGGACCTAATGTTCCGACGAATCTGAGTGCAGCATTTGAAGCGCCTGTAATCGTTCCGTTGTTTGTTAAGTTACTGTAAACTTCAAGAGCATATCCTCCGAATCCTACAGAAAGTGTGGCACCGCTGTTTATTGTTACTGCACCGTAAATTCTACCTATAAAAGGAGATGTAAGATCGTTTGCTGTTGTAGTTCCTGAATTAACTAATAGCGGCGGATTGAAACTTGAATTTGCATCTAAATTCAATGCGACAGTTCCCTGTGTCCTCACTAATCCTGAATTTGAAACAATACCATTGCCGATGACTTCAAACTCCCCTGAAGTAAATGTAAATGTACGCGTATTAGGATTTAGTGTACCGCCGTTGATTGTAAAAATCAAGCCCGGAGAGAAAGTAATATCACTCAGCAAAGTAATTGCTGCTCCCGATGTGATTTGCATTGTGTTGCTTGTGAATGAACCGGCTCCCGTAAGAGTCGAAACAGAATCCATCCGGAATGTTCTGCAATTCAATGAACCGTTGTTAACGAGGCTTGCGCCTCTTAAAACAAATTGGGCAGTACCTGTTCCCGTGATCGTTCCGTTATTTGTTACATTGTTATATACCTCTAAAGTATAGCTTCCGGATCCAACATTAAGTACTGCTCCAAGGTCAACAGTGACTGCGCCGTACAGTCTTCCAACGAAAGGTGTAGATTCGCTGTTAGCCGTTGTTGTGCCCGTATTAACTTTCAACGGTGCATTGAAATTTGACGTTGCTTTTGTGTCAATATAAACCGAACCCTGTGTTTGAACCAATCCGGAATTTGAAACTGTAGCTCCGTTATTGATTTCAAATTGTCCCGATGCAAAAGTAAATGTACGCGTATTCGGATTAAGTACTCCTCCGGTATTAATAACTAAAGATTGAGTGGGAGAAAATGTTATGTTACTCAGCAGGCTGACATTTCCGAAAGCTGTGATTGTGGCATTTTCAATTACAAAACTTCCTGCGCCGGAAATTGCAGATGTTGTATCCATTGTGAAATTATCTACGCTCATTGTACCGTTATTTACAAGAGAGGGACCTCTCAAAGCAAAAGTAACTTCGCTTGTTCCGGCAATTGTTCCGTTATTGGTGACTGTGTTATATACAAATAAGCCATAAGTACCGTTGCCTACAGATAATGTAGCGCCTGCATCTACTGTCAACGGTCCGTACAATCTTCCGTCGAAAGGTGAAGACTCGTTGTTCGCTGTTGTAGTGCCCGTGTTAACTTTCAGCGGTGCATTGAATTGTGACGTTGGTTTTAAGTCAATATAGACCGATCCCTGTGTCTGGAATAATCCGGAATTTGAAACTGTACCTCCGTTATTGATTTCAAATTGCCCCGATGCAAAGGTAAATGTACGGGTATTCGGGTTAAGTATTCCTCCGTTATTAATGACAAAGGAAACTGTCGGAGAAAATGTTACATTACTCAGCAGGCTGACATTTCCGAAAGCCGTGATCGTGGCATTTTCAATTACGAAACTTCCTGCGCCGGAAATAGCAGATGTAGTATCCATTGTGAAATTATCTACGTTTATGATCCCGCTATTAACAAGGGAAGAACCTCTCAAAGCAAAGGTAGCTTCGCTTGTCCCTGTAATTGTTCCGTTATTAGTGACTGTGTTATAAACATATAACCCATACGTTCCCGTACCAACAGATAATGTAGCACCTGCATCTACTGTCACCGGTCCGAATAATTTCCCGTCGAAAGGAGAGGACTGATTATTAGCAATGGTTGTTCCGGTATTTACTTTCAAGGCTGCATTAAAATTTGAACCGGGTCTTAGGTTCATCTGCAGATTGACCCCCTGAGTTTGAAATGTACCTGCACCTGTTACTGTTCCTCCCCGAAGGACAGTAAGATCATCCCCGGTTCCGTTTAACAAAGTAAACACAACAGCCGTATTGATTGAAATGCTTCCGCTGTCAATGGTAATCTGATCCGCGCTTACATTTACAGTGACGGTTACAGTGTTAGGAAATCTTACATTTATCAGCCCGCTTGTATCTCTGGGTGTACTTGTTGCAGCGATCCAGGTCGAGCCGTTGTTGGTTGACATCTCCCATGTTGCAGTTGCATTCCAGTTTCCGGATGCTATACTCCTGAAACGTTCATTCGCTGAAAATGCCGTCCCGCAGACAATAAGTGTAAGGAAGCAGGAAAGAATAAATTGTACATGAAATTTTTTCATTTAATTCTCCTTTCAAAAGAATAAATTATTATATATAATGTTTTTATTTTTTCAAATTAAATTAATCTTCCTTTAATTTTGAACTATCAAAAAAAACCTGTAACCTGTGACTTGTTATTCGTAACCCGTAACTTGTAATTCGTAACTTGTAACTTGAAACTTGTAATTAAAATCCCCCTGATACATACTGTGATCAAATTAATCTGATAAATCAGATTTATTCGTAAGGCGTTACGATGTTTGACTTTAGATTTGTGAACAGGGGGAAAACTTGAAATATGTAAAGAAAATCTGAACATTCGGAACGCCTTGAGTATAATTTAAGACTAATTATTTTATTTGTCAAAGAAAAATAAATAAGGTTTTAGGAAATCAGAATCTCTGCCATTACTTATTTTATTCAAAATCCTTTAATTTTTCCAATATTAGAATTATCTTTATCTAAATCTTTAGAGTCTTAAATGCAGAATACGCGTCTAATACAGTTTCTCAGATCTTTAAATCAAACTGAAATCAAACAATTCAACGATTTCGTCAATTCACCTTCATTCAATAAAAATAAAAATCTTTCACGGCTTTTTGAAATTCTTTATGAATACTATCCTGAATTTGACATTACTGTCCTGTCTGAAGAAGAATTATTTAAAATTATTTTTAAAAATGAAAGATTCGAATATTTCAAAATTAAGAATCTCATATCAGATCTCTTTGCTTTAGGCAAAGAGTTTCTCGCTTTTAATATTTACAAAAAAGATAATAGAATTAAAGAAAAGTTTCTTCTCGGAGAATTGCATGTCAGAAATCTTGACACCGCTTTCGAGCAGGCATTCAAAAACGCTGAAAAACAGCTTGAGAAAACCAATGTAAGAGATGAACAGTATTTTTTACACAAAATGGATCTTCAGTTTGAATTAATGTCTTACTACTCACCTAAAAAACCTAATGTAAATTTTCATTATCTGCAGGAAAGACTCGACCTGTTTGTCAGTCACTCACTTATCACTTTGCTTAAGATGTACAATACAATGCTGCATGAAAATAATCAGAATAATTATAATTATGATATGAAGATGTTTGATAATGTGATGGACTATCTCGAAAAAAATGGGATCAGCAATAATCCGACTTTAGAAATCTACTATTACATTCTTCTTTTAGAAAAAACAAAAGACGAAAAATATTTTTATGTGCTTAAGGATTTAAAAAGTAAATACAATGATAAGATAGGTCTTTATGATAATTACATGCTGTATCTTCATATGGACGGATACTGCGCAACCGCATATAATGTAAACGGACGGACGGACCTTCTTTACGAACAATTCATTCTTGCAAAGGAAAACTCTATGTCTAATATACCTGAACTGGGGAAAATACTGTATCCTGATTTTTTAAATGAAGTAAAAAAAGCAGTCAGGGTAAATGAGTTTCAATGGGCTGAAGATTATATTGAAAAATTTAAGGACAATCTTACGGAAGAAAAAGAGAATACATTGGACTTTTGCTACGGATATATTTCATATAAAAGAGGCGAACTTGATAAAGCACTCGACTATTTTTCAAAGGCTAACTTCTCCAATTTCATTTTAAAGATACAGGTTAAGATACTTCTTCTTCAGCTATGCATTGATAAAAAGTATTATGAACAGGCGGATCTGATGATCGATACCTTCAGACATTACCTCTCAAGAGAAAAGTCGATACTGGATTCAATAAAAACCTCAACTCTGGAATTCCTCAAGATCACTTCCGAGCTGATCAAAATGAATACTGTAATCAGTGATAAGGACAAAGATTATAAAATTGCTAAGATAAAACAGGATATTGAAAATATGAGCGGCAACAGATTCGGAATGAAGCTGTGGCTGAAAGAGAAAATAGTTGATAATTGATAATTGATAATTGATAATTGATAATTGATAATTGATAATTGATAATTGATAATTATTTTATGTATTCACTGAAGTTGCGTAAGGTAAATTAACATTTCAAAACCTCCCCCTGATAAATTATAAGATTCCTCAAAATGCACTGTACCTGAAATGATTTGATTGAGACTCAGAATGGGCAAATTGAGACTCAGAGTGAGATTAATGAGACTCGGAATGAGCTCGTTGAGACTCAGAGTTAGCTCGTTGAGACTCAGAGTTAGCTCGTTGAGACTCAGAGTTAGCTCGTTGAGACTCTGAGTGAGCTCGTTGAGACTCAGGGTGAGATAAGTGAGACTCAGAGTGAGATAGTGAGACTCAGAGTGAGATGAGGTGAGACTCAGAGTGAGATTAATGAGACTCGGAATGAGATTAATGAGACTCAGGATGAGATTAACGAGACTCGGAGTGAGATTAATGAGACTCAGAGTGAGATTAATGAGACTCAGAGTGAGATTAATGAGACTCAGAGTGAGATTAGTGAGACTCAGGGATAGTGAGACTCAAGAATGAGATGAGTGAGACTCAGAGAGATAGTGAGACTCAGAGTGAGATTAATGAGACTCAGAGTGAGATTAACGAGACTCGGAATGAGATTAACGAGACTCAGAGTGAGATGAGTGCGACTCAGAATGAGATAAGTGAGACTCAGAATGAGATGAGTGAGACTCAGAATGAGATGAGTGAGACTCGGAATGAGATTAACGAGACTCAGAATGAGATAAGTGAGACTCAGAATGAGATTAATGAGACTCAGAGTGAGATTAATGAGACTCGGAGTGAGATTAATGAGACTCAGAGTAAGATTAATGAGACTCAGAGTGAGATGAGTGCGACTCAGAATGAGATAAGTGAGACTCGAAATGAGATTAATGAGACTCAGAATGAGATTAACGAGACTCGGAGCTTAAGTTACGTAAAACACATTTATTTGTCATTCTGAGCGAAGCGAAGAATCCAAATACTTCAATTCTATCTTAGTTATTGGATTCTTCACTTCACTCCGCTTCGCTCCGTTCGTTCAGAATGACAAAGTGCGTAACTTCAGTTATCAATTATCAATTATCAATTATCAATTATCAATTATCAATTATCAATTATCAATTATCAATTATCAATTAACTATGGATTCAATGGTGTCTTACTGACTACAAAGTTATTTGAATTATTATAGGTGATCAGTACATCCGTCAGATCTACAACTGAATTTCCGTTGACATCCGTACTGACATAACCTGTTACAAAATCTCTCGAATTATTATTTACCGATATTACATCCGTCAGATCTATAAAGCCGTTCTGTGTTACATCGCCGCTGTACAGGCAGAACTTAGAGCTTTTTTGAATCATATTATTTCCGAATGCCTTTGTTATATTGTCAGTAAAATCATAATTAAGTCCGGTGCCGAGTGTATAAGACTGCGGCGTCTTGCTCCATGTTTCAAGCGAGTTTCTGTGCTTTGTCTGAAGATAATACGTTCCGGTTCCGGCGTTGGAAAAAAGAAAACTGCCCGTATATGTAACTGAGTCAATTATTGATTTTGCTGAATCAACTATTGCATATGGTGAAGAAGAATTTCTTAAATATACCCGTGCCGTATCACGCATATTAAGTCTTGTTGTTGACACATTATAAAAACCTTCCATTATTAATTTAATAGTTGATGCAACCGGTGATGATGAACTTGCTGACCAACGGGAGTATGCATCAATCCCTGTTAATGTAATATTATTGGCAACTATATTGACCGTTCCGCCGCGGGCTGTCCATGTTGAACCTGTATTCGTTGATCTGAACAAAGATAAAGCTGATTCAATTTTCCGTTTAATTCTGATTCATCAAATTTATAAATTAATGTTGCATTGAGTCCGCTGTTAAACGCGGGTGTAATGTCAAAATATCTCAATATGCTTGTATTGCCGGATAAGCCGCTCTGCTGAGCATGACCTCTTTTGATCTCAGTGCTGCCAAGATTTGAAGCAGTTGTAAGAATTGATCCAAAGCCGGCAACATTCAGTGAACTTGGCGCATTAATACTTCGGGTAGTAACTAAGTAACCTGAATTTCCCTTAACCGTGTTACCCGGAGTTTCTGTAAGATAACCCGTTGGAGAAACCGTAATGATTTTATCGTTTAGATCAAGATCACCGAGTATAACAGAAAGTGTATCATTCACAGGAACATTTGCAAGAAGTACTGTTCCGGCAGGATTGTTGATACGTAATCCGTAATAAGTGATGTTTGCTGCAGATATATTCTGTACATCAGTTCCGTTATATTCAATTTTGCTTCCCGCATTGGTGAGTGTACCGTTTTGTATTATTGGATTTGATGCTGTGAACCTTGCTGTGTTACTACCTGTAATGAATGTTCCGCCTGAATTAATATTCATGCTAAGGAACTGATGGCCACTTGTCAATGTAACAACAGCGCCGGACAGAATATTTGCAGTGGTTGACCAGTACCCTGTTCCTGACAATGTTGAAGTTGAATCAAAATAAAATTCAGGAGTTGCAACTAAGCCTGCATTTACAAATGCTGTACCAAAAAAAACAACCGAAGAGCCTGCGCCTGTCATTGATCCGTTATTTGTAAGATTTCCATAAATAGATACTGTATATGAGCCAGAGTGCCCTGAGTAAAATGTTACTCCGGAGTTTACTGTTACATTACCGTTTAATCTGCAAGTATAAGGGTGAGACGGTTTGTGTTACAGTGGTTGTTCCTGAAAAGACATTTACATTAGCATTAAAGCCTGAGCCGGTTCTTGGATCAATAGTGACTGTATTCTGAGTCCTGACAGTACCTGACTTTACAACTGTCGCTCCGGATAAAACGGCAAATCTTCCTGAATTAAATGTGAAGATATGAGTATTCGCCGAAAATATTCCACCGGTTTTAATTTCAAAAAAGGGACCTGTTCCCGTGGGAGAAAACGTAACATCATTTAATAGTGTGACATTTCCGGTAGAACCTATATAAATATTTTCGCTGGTATAAGTGCCATTGCCGGAAACAGTACATATGGAATCGAAATTAAATACAGGTGATATAATTGAACCGGTATTTGCAAGTACTGCTCCAAAAAACCTTACAGAAGAACCTATGCCTGTCATTGATCCGTTGTTTGTAAGATTTCCATAAATAGATACTAAATATGCGCCGGAGTGTCCTGAGTAGAATGTTGCGCCGGAGTTTATAACTACATTACCATTTAATCTGCAAGTAAAAGGTGAAGCGGTTGCTGTTACAGTGGTGGTTCCTGAAAAGACGTTTACATTAGCATTAAAGCCTGAGCCGGTTCTTGGATCAATAGTGACTGTATTCTGAGTCCTGACTGTACCTGAACTTACAACTGTCGCTCCGGGTAAAACTGCAAATCTTCCTGAATTAAATGTGAAGATATAAGTATTCGCCGAAAATATTCCGCCGGTTTTAATTTCAAAAAAAGGACCCGTTCCGGAAGGAGAAAACGTAACATCACTTAATAATGTGACATTTCCATTAGGGCTCATATATATTCTATTACTTTGAAAAGAACCACTGCCTGCAACAGTGCTGGTAGAATCGAATGTGAATACCTCCGGTTCAATATTTCCGCTGTTTGCCAGTGATGGTCCGTAAAACCTTAGATCCCCAAAACCATAAATTGAACCGTTGACTGTAAGATTCCCCATAACAAATAATGTATATCCGATTGAACCTCCGGTGTACAAACTGGCTCCCGCATCTACAATTACATTTCCATACAATCTGCCGATATGAGGAAAAGAATAATCACGAACATCAATTATTCCGGAATTTATTCTTAATGTTGCGCTGAAATTTGACCCGGGTCTGACGTTAAGATTTGACCCTGTCTGGAATTGAAATGTTCCCGCGCCTGTAATTGCAGTACCCGAACTTAATGTGAATGTTGCTCCTCCGGGATGTGTAAGAACTACACCGGAATTTATGGAAATAGTCCCCGATATGATCAATTGTGAAGTTGTTACATTTGCTGTGACAGTTACTGTATGATTGATTGTAATTTGAGCGCTGTTTCCGGAAGTAGGTGTAGTTACAGCCGGAAGCCAGCCAGATCCGCCGTTTGTCGAGACTTCCCACGTCGAGTTGGCATTCCAGTTTCCCGATGCAGCGGATCTGTATAACTGAGCATATGAGGAACTGTTGATCAGAACGATAAATAAGAACAGCCCAACAAAACATTTTAGAAATTTTGTCATTTTAATCTCCTTTCTGAAGATTGTTTAAGTTAATTTAAATCTTACAATTTAAAAGATACCTCTCAATACTTGTGATATTAACTTAATCTTTATCACGTTAAGTCGTATGGCGTACGATGTTTGATAAGAGATTTGTATGTGAGAGGTATTCTATACCGGTTTTTATTAAAAATTCTAACACCGTATTGCCATGGATTCAAATTAAGTTAAACGTTTATACCAGTCAAAGAAACTAATTCACATATTTAGAATATAGGAAGCAAGTAATAATTCGTAATAATTCAACTAAGTTCTAAAACCTTTCAAAATTCAAACAATATTGCTATTTTTAAAAATATATTTTTAGCAGGTTGCTCTTCATTTATGGATAATACAAAGTTAATTAAATTCCTCAAGTCTCTGAATCAATATGAAATCAAGCAATTTAAAGATTTCGTTCATTCACCTTCATTTAATAAGAATAAGAATGTAACCGGATTGTTTGATGAATTGAAAAAATCTTACCCTAAATTTAAAAGTGATAAACTTACAGAAGAAATAATTTACAAAAAAATATTTCCTATGGAAAAGTTCGATTATTTTAAATTAAAAAATATTATTTCGGATTTATTCGGACTAGCCAAGGAATTTCTTTCTTACACCGGATTTAAAAAGGATTACAATGCTAAGGATAAGTACCTGCTGGAAGAATTGCGAATTAGAAATCTTGATAATGCATTCGAACAGGCATACAAAGCCGCCGTAAAGCAGAACGAAGATACAAAAATAAAAGATGAAAATTATATTTATCACAAATTGAATCTGACGCTGGAGTTGATTTCATTTAATGCTCCCAAAAAACCGAATGAAAATATTCATTGGCAACAGGACATGCTTAATATCTTCATACAGTATGCTCTCATTAAATTCTTAAAGTTTTATGATATCATGCTTCATGAAGAGAGGCAGAATAATTACAAATACAATATGGGAATGTTTGAAGAGGTGCTTAAATATATAGAGAATAACAAAATCGATGATAACCCGACATTACTGGTATACTATAACATTATTTTGCTGGAGAAAGACAGGAAAGATAAATATTTTTATGAGCTGAAAAGTCTTAAGGAAAAGTATAAAGAAGAACTCAGTGCAAGTGACAGGTACATGATTTTTCTTCACATGATCGGTTACTGTGCGCATTTGTTTAATACCTGCTCCAGGACCGATTTTTTCAGGGAACAGTTTGATCTCGTGAAAGAAAACACCGAAGACGATACAAGGAAACTTGGCAAGATTCTCTATCCGGATTTTTTAAACGAAGTGAAAATTGGTGTGAGAGTGAATGAATTTAAATGGGTTGAAGATTACATTATCAGGTTTAGTGAGAAGCTTGAAGAGGAAAAAGAGAGTACTTTGAATTTCTGTTATGGTTTTATTAATTATAAGAAAGGAAATCTCGATGAAGCTCTGAGATTATTTTCGAAAACATATTTTTCTATTTTCATTATAAAAGTTCAGGTGAAAATATTGCAGCTTCAGATCTATTTTGAAAAGGAGTATTTTGATCAGGCAATCTCAATGATTGATGCTTTCAGACATTATCTGAAAAGAGAAAAAACTATAAAGGAAAATCTCAGAGAATCCTTTTATGAATTTCTTCGGCTTACAAACGATCTTATAAGATTAAGAACTGATTATTACGGCAGCGATACTGATTTCTATAAAGAAAAGCTAAAAAATGAGATTAGTAATTTGAAAAATAATCAGTTCGGGATAAAACTATGGCTGAATGAAAAAATTGATAATTGATAATTGACAGTTGATAGTTAAATCTATCACAGATACACTGATTCTCACGGATAAAATATAAATTGACCTAGAAATATCCGTGTTACTGTGAGTTATTTATAAATTATCAGCTCACTATTAACTTAATTTGTAATTTGTAATGTATTGTAATTGCATCTTTTCACCGATACAAAATTATTTGAATTATTATAAGCTATCAGTACATCCGTCAGATCTACAACTGAATTTCCGTTGACATCCGTACTGACATAACCATTAACAAAATTTCTTGAATCGTTATTGATTAATAATACATCATCCAAATCTATAAAACCGTTCTGCGTCACATCACCGCTGTAAAGACAATACTTCGTTCCTTTCAGAGTCATATTATTTCCGAAAGCCTGTGCTGCAGCAAATGTAAAATCATAATTCAATGTAGAGTCCTGTATATAATTCACTCCGTTTTTACTCCACGTCTCTAATGAATTTCTGTGTTTAAGCTGTATGTAATATGTTCCCGAAGGAGCATTAAGAAATTGTAAGGCGGATTTAAATGTAAGTGAGTCTACAAATCCTTTTGATGAATCTATAACTGCATAAGGTGAAGAAGTATTTCTTAAGTAAGCTCTTACGGTATCTACCATATTAAGATCGTTTGTTGCAATGTTGTAAAACCCTTCCATTATCAGACCTATTGCAGCAGATACTCCCGAAGAGTCTGCCGACCATCTTGAGAAAGAAGTGAGTCCGGTAAGCGTGATTTCGTTAGCTGCAATGTTTACATTCCATCCCTGAAAAAGCCACGTCGCGCCTGCATTAGTTGATTTAAATAATTTTAAAGACGGCTCCGGTTTTCCGTTTAATTCCGAATCATCAAATTTAAATACTAAACTTGCATTAAGACCGGAATTATTAGCCGGCGTAATATCATAATATCTCTGAATGCTTGTTCCGCCATTCAGACCGAACTGAACCGTGTGTCCTCTTTTAATTTCCGTGCTTCCCAGATTTGCATTTGCAGTCAGCACGGCTCCAAAACCTCCGACATTAAGTGAGCTTGGCGTTCCGATATTTCTTGTTGTGACAATATGACCTGTCACACCTTTGACTGTATTGCCGGGTGTTTCTGTAAGATATCCTGTTGGCGAAATTGTAATGACTCTTCCATTTAAATTTAAATCACCGAGTATCACAGCTAAAGTATCGTTTACTGTTACATTGTTCAATATTAATGTATTAGCCGGATTGTTAATTCTTAATCCGTCATAGGTAATGTTCGTCGTTGATATTACCTGTGATGCAGTTCCGTTGTACTCTACATTACTGTTAGCGGCTGTAAACGTTCCGTTTTGTGTGATAGGATTTGATGAATTAAACTTCGCAGTAAAGTTTGAAATGTTGAATGTTCCGCCGGCGTTTATATTCACTGCGAACAATTGATGATTGCTTGTAAGAGAAACATTTGCGCCGTTAAGCATTGTTGCAGATGTTGCCCAGCTGCCTGTTCCCTGCAATGTATGAGCTCCGGTTTGAAAAATAAAAGAGGGAGGTATGATTAGTCCGTTATTTATCAGTCCGGCACCAAACATTCTGAATTCGGCATTAGTACCTCCGGTTAAGATTCCGTTATTTGTCACATTGCCGTATGCTTCTAATTTATAATTCCCGTTCCCTATATTCATGACAGCACCGCTGTTGATAGTAATTGTTCCGTTTAATTTTGCTGTTAATGGTGCAGCGGGATCTGTAACAATCGTTGTCCCTGAATTAATTATCAAAGCTGCATTAAAACCTGAGCCGTTTTTTATATTCAATGAGACATTACCCTGCGTGTTAAATGTTCCCGGTCCTGATACAACAGCACTGTTATTTAATACAAATGTTCCTGATGCTAATATTAAATTATTTGAATTTAAATTCAACGAACCGCTAAGGGCAATTGTAAAGTTTGAACCGGGTGTAAATGTAATATTATTTCCTAAAGTAATAATATCAGAAATTCCTATATTAATATTTGCACTTGTAAAAGAACCGGCTCCGGAAATTACAGATGTTGTATCAAGATTTAATACCGGAGAATCAATCACACCATTGTTAATTAAAGTTGATCCGAGTAAAGTAAATGCTGATCCGCTGGTCCCATCAATCATTCCGTTATTTGTAACCGTGTTGTTTGCTTCAAATTCATAACTGCCATTACCCGTATTTAATGTGGCTCCGTTATCAATGCTTACTTCTCCGAATACCCTGCTTAACAGCGGGCTCGTAGTATTTATAGCCGTTGTAATGCCGGTATTAATTTTAAGCGGAGCATTGAAAAAGGAATTTTGTTTTATGTTTAAAGTTATGCTTCCCTGAGTTCTGAATGTTCCTGAGTTCATAACAGTAGCCTCATCATTTAATATGAACTGACCTGATTTAAATGTAAATGTATTTGAATTCGGATTTAGTATTCCGCCTGAATTAATTGTAAAGTTTGTTCCCGGAGAGAAAGTTATATCATTTGACATTGAGACATTTCCTGAACTGTCAACTAAAATATTTGCATTTGTAAATGAACCGCTGCCGGAGAGTGATGATGCCGAATCAAACTCGAGTTTTGTAGATGTCATTGATCCGTTGTTGATCAATGATGAACTTCTTAATTCAAACGTGGCTCCGCTTGAGCCTGAGATAGTTCCGTTATTTGTAACAGGTCCGTATGCCTCTAAAACATATGCCCCGTTTCCTGTATTGAGTGTAGCGCTGTTATCAACGGTTATGCTGCCGAACAGTTTTGTTATAAGCGGAGATGTTGTGTTTTGTGCTGTCGTTGTTCCGGAGATGACGTTCAGCGGTGCATTAAATGCAGAACCGGCTTTTAGGTTAAAAGACACTATACCTTGTGTTCTGAATGTTCCGGAGTTAGTTATAGTTGACCCGTTATTTGCAATCATCTGTCCTGAGCTCAGAGTGAAGATCTGAGAATTTGGGTTTAATGTACCACCGCTATTGATTGTAAATGATGACCCCGGCGAGAATGTAATATTACCTGTGAGATTGACAGTAGCTGCACTGTCTATCAGTATTGCGCTGCTTGAAAATGTACCTGCACCGGATAAGTTTGTAGTTGAATCGAAAATCAGACCGGATGAAATGACAGACCCTGCATTAGTAAAAACCGGACCTTTGACAACGAGTGCAGCTCCGCTGATTCCGCTGATGGTTCCGTTGTTTGTGACTGTGTCATACGCATTCAAAGAAAAAGAGCCGTTCCCTGTTGAAAGAGTCGCTCCTGCGTCAACGGTAATTGTTCCGAAGAATCTTGCAGTCAGAGGAGACAAATTGTCTGTGGCAGTAGCCGAGCCGGTATTAACTTTAAAGTCAGTGTTAAAATTTGAACCGTTAGTTAATATCATTACAACACTTAATCCCTGAGTCTGAAACAGACCTGCACCTGTAGTTACACCACCCGACTGCAAAGTGAAATCATTTCCGCTTCCGTTTAAAATAGTAAATATTATTCCTGTATTTAAGGTAAGTGTAGCTCCGGATTCAACTGTCAGCTGATCAGCAATAACACTCACCGTTACAGTAACAGTATTTGGACTTCGCACATTTATCAACCCGCTAGTATCTCTAGGAGTGCTTGTTGCAGGAATCCATGAGACACCGTTATTGAGAGACATTTCCCATGTCGAATTTGAATTCCAGTTTCCGGAAGTTACACTTCGAAAACGTTCATTTGCGGAATATGAATATCCGCTAAAGAGAGTTAATAAATTTATGATAAAAGCTATTTTTAGTATTGACCTTTTCATGTTTGTAGCTCCTTTCTTCTTTTTTGTAAACTACTAATACATAATAAAATTATTAAGAGATATATTTTTATCTAAACTAAAAAGGGACCGGATCATCTGACCAAGTCCCTTTTTCAATTATCAATTATCAACTATCAATTATCAATTATCATCAACTATCAACTATCAATTATCAACTATCAATTATCAACTATCAATTATCAACTATCAACTATCAAGGTTTCTTCACCGATACAAAATTAAGCGAATTATTATATGCAAACAAAACATCTTCGAGACCAACGATTTTGTTTCCGTTAACGTCAGTGCTCACATATCCTGTGGTAAAAGCTGATGCGGCATTATTTGTTTCAATTACATCCGCCAGATCAATGAATCCGTTTTGATTTACATCACCTGAGAAGAATGTCCATTTTGTTCCAACCATGGCCATATTATCTCCGAATGACTGAGACTGAGATGATGTGAAATTGTAATTCAGTGTGCTGCCTATAAAATAGTTTTCACCTCCGGCTTTACTCCATGTCTCAATACTGTTTCTGTGTTTTACAACAATGTAGTATGTTCCTGAAGGAGCATTTGTGAAAGTCAAATTAGCAGTCAATGAAATTGAATCAAGTACTCCCTTTGAAGAATCTACAAAGGCGTATGGAGAATTAACATTTCTGAGGTAAACTCTTACTGTATCTTTCATATTTAATTTTTGAGTAACGGTATTGTATAGTCCTTCGGGAGTTGCGGTCAAGCTGACAAAACCTTGTCCTGTTCCAAATGTATATCTTGCGAGCGAATTTATTCCGGATTGGCTCAATGTATTTGCAGAAGTGTTCAGTACAGAGGCTTCGGAAAAGAAACTTGCTCCGGCATTTGTAGATTTAAATGTCGAAAGATTATTTTCACTCTGACCATTTAATTCAGATTCGTCATAACTATAAATTACCGAAGCATTCAACGAAGAATTGTTTGTAGGATTAAAAGCGAAATATCTTTTGATGCTTTGATTACCTCCGGGCAGTGTTTGAATAGAATGACCTCTTCGGATCTCAGTTAATCCTAAATTAGCAGCTGATGTAATGGTTGCACCAAGACCCGCAACATTTATAGAATTCGGAGCGTTGAGATTTCTTGTTGCTGTGATGTAACCGTTTCCGGTAACGGTGTTACCATTGGTCTCAACCAATGTTGCATTTGGAAGTAAACTAATTATTTTTCCGTTAAGATTTAAATCACCGTTAATTAAGGTCAACACACCGGGAATGTAAAGGTTGGATATAGTAGTAACTCCGGCCGGATTGTTAACAGTTAAATTATCATAAATAATAAATATATAAGCAATTGTTTGCGGCGCTGTTCCATTATATTCGATAGTACTACCGGTTGTTATAAATGTACCTTCTGCGTTAATGGGAGTTCCGCTTCCGGTAAGTCTTAAAATTTGAGAAGTTATGTCAAGCGAACCTCCGTTATGTATGTAAACATATGCAAATTTGTGTGTAGATAATAGCTTGACCTGCGCACCCTGAACAATGTTGCAATTTGATGTTGTAAATCTTCCGGTTCCTGATACTGTATGGAATGAGGTCGGGGCAAAGCTAATTGTTTCGAAAAAGAAATTATCCGGATTGACTACTCCGTTATTTATAAATCCGCTTCCGTAAAATCGAAACGTTGCACCGCTGGTCCCTCCGACGGTTCCGTTGTTAATTACACTGTCATTTGCTGTAACGCCATATCCTCCGGCTCTGACATTGAAAGTCGCTCCGGTATCAATTGTGATCGAAGATTTTAAAATGGCAACATAGGGACTGACATCGCTGTATGAAGTAGTTATGCCGGTATTTACAATTAATTGACTGTTAAAGCTTGCTCCTGTTTGAATGTCAAGATTTACGCTGCCTTGTGTACGAATGATTCCCGGGTTCACAATTGTCGAAGAATTACTTGCGTGTATATTAACAGGAGATAATGTACCATTGAATGTACAGATCTTTGTGTTTGGATTTAATATCCCTCCGGAATTAATCATAAAGTTGACAGTACTTGCAGCGCCAAACGAAAGATTATTTGCCAGACTAACGTTTCCAGGAGCGTTAATGTAAATATTAGAGGACGACCATGTGCCTGTTCCCGATACAGATGTTGTTGAATCAAAATTAAAATTATTAACCGATGTAGTTCCGTTGTTAGCATACGAATTTCCTTTCATATAAAAAGACGCGCCGGATGTTCCTGTCAATGTTCCGCTATTTATAACAGGGCCAAATGTCCCTATTCCATATCCTCCCGCTCTTACATTTAAAGTTGCGCCGGCATCAATTGTGATTGAAGATTTTAAGACAGCAACGAATGGACTTGCATCACTGAAAGATGTTGTTGTTCCGGTATTTACTTTTAATGGACTGTTAAAAACCGCACCGGTTTGGATATCAAGGCTTACAGTTCCCTGTGTTTGAAATATTCCTGAATTTATTGTTGTACCGTTATTTTTTAATTCAATATTTACAGCTGCGGAAGTTCCATTAAAAGTACAGGTTCGTGTATTCGGATTCAATACACCACCCGAATTAATAAAGAAATTTACAACACTTGAACCTCCGAATGAAAGATTATTTGCAATAATCACATTTCCTAAATTATTAATACTAATATTTGAAGAAGACCATGTTCCCGTTCCTGAAACTGAAGTTGTACTATCAAAATTAAAATTATTAACCGAAGTCGTTCCGTTGTTAACATACGAATATCCTTTCATATAAAAAGACGCACCAGATGTTCCAGCAACTGTTCCATTATTTGTAACAATACCATAGTTACGTATTCCGTATCCGCCCGCTCTTGTATTTAAAGTAGCTCCGGCATCGACAGTAATGTTTGATTTAAGATTACCAACAAATGGTGATGAATTGCTGTATGCAGTTGTAGCTCCGGTACTGACATACAAAGGAGCTTTAAAATCTGCGCCGGTCTGAATATCCATACTCACATTACCTTTAGTATATAAACCGCCAATTCCGGCACCGGCCCAATCTGTAGTTCCGCCTGAAAGTACTGTTATTAATTGCGAACCCGTCGTTGCATCGAGTGTAAGCGCTGATATATTAGAAAACAATCTTCCTCCTCCGTTAATTGTAAAATTAATAGAAGAGGCAGGACCAAACTTGACATTCGAATTCAGTGTTACATTTCCAAGTGAGTTGATAAATATATTCGAAGATGTCCATATACCTGCCGTTCCAAGCAATATGGTTGTAGTATCGAAATGAAAATTATCTACCGATACTGTTCCGTTGTTTACAAACACAGGACCATTTGAACGAAAACTAGCACCACTTGTCCCGGAAATTGTACCGTTATTAATTACATCTTCATGAGCTCTTACGGAATATCCGCCTGCTACAACATTCAGAGTTTGTCCGGGATCAACAGTAACTTTACCCTTGAGTTCTGCAATAAAAGGTGACGCGTCACTATGAAATACAGCTTTGCCGGAATCAATTCTCAGATCAGCCGAAAAGTTTGCGCCTGTTCTGATAATACAATTTACATCAGATCCCTCAGTGAATGTCAGCAATTCTCCTCCAACAGTAATGAGTGATGAACCGCTTTCCATCAGAAAATCGGACCCTGTCTGGTCTCCGATTGTAAGTGTTGCGAGGAGATTAATTGTTACAGTGCCTCCGGTTCTGATCGTAAATTCGTTTATTGCAAGTGGTGTCCCAAAAGGAACTGTAACGTTGTGGCCGTTTCTGACTTCCGTGGCTCCGCTTATAACCTCAGGAAAAGTCGATGTGGCTGTTATCCATGTTCCGCCGCCGTTTGTAGAATATTCCCAGGTATTCGGATTTGTCCAGAAACCGGATATTCTCGAACGGAATAGTTCATTAGCAGAAAACAAACTATTAGTGCTGAGAATTAATATCAGAAGAAAAATTTTATTTAACATTTTCATGATTATTTTTATTATTATTGTTTTTTAAGTGTCATAGTTTTATTTAAGGAGGATCATACTCTTTGTTTCTGTGAAATTTCCCGCAACAAATTTGTAAAAATAAATTCCGCTGTTTTGATTAGATGCATCCCATTCAGCTTCATAACTTCCCGCAGATAATTCTTGATTTACAATTACCTGAACTTCTCTTCCGAGTGCATCATAAATACTCAGTTTAACGTTTGACTTTTCGAGTTTAACATCTGAAGAAATATCAAACTTTATTTTAGTAACAGGGTTAAATGGATTCGGATAGTTTTGTGAAAGTGAAAAAGTATTCGGCACAACTGACGATATCTGATTGACTCCGACATTAACATTTATCAGCGTCTTGTAGATCTTTGCGCCGCCGGCTGCATTTAAAAATTGTCCTGCGTATGTTTTTACACTTTTGTCCGAAGTAACCTCAAAGCCGAACGACGAGACAGGTGAACTAACATTTGGAATTAAGTAACAACCCCTCCAGGTTTGTCCTTCATCAAATGAATAATTAATATCATCTATAGCAGCCTCAATCAGATTCCCAATCATTATCATGAATATATCAATCAATACTTCATCTGATATTTCAATTTTGCTAATATGTTCATCTCTCTGACTAAACATCTGCGTCCAGGCAAATCCTGAATTTGTTTTATAAGCTTTACCTGACGAACTTGCGCAATATACATCCCCTTTAGCAGAAAATTTACTTAATGATATAATTGTATCACCGGAGGGAAGTCCGTTGCCTGACGGGATCCATGCATTGCCCTGGTTCGTTGATCTGAAAACGCCGTTGGTCGTAGCAGCAAGTATATAACCTTCAGGAGAAATGGACAGATCTCTGACCCAGCTGTTTGCGGGTAAACCGAAATTGATCTGAAGCCAGGTACCGTTATTATATTGTCTGAAAACGCCGTTACGTGTTCCAATGAAGACCATACTGTCACCGTTTTTAGCGGCGATCGAAAATACGTTATCATTTGCAGATCCGAAATACGTTTGTTGCCAGTTAAGCCCTCCGTTAGTTGAGAAGAACATGCCTTCATTTTCCGGAAAAAGCCAGCAGCTCGCAAACAGTTTGCCTGAAGTGCCGAGATAAAGTGTTCTGCCGTTATAAGCGCTAAGGACATTCTGCCAGGTATTGCCTTCATCAGTTGATCTTCTGATTCCGCCCTGCTGACCGGATGGCCAGTTATAGCTTGCAGTTGTGACGATGAGTGTTCCGTTGTCCATCACCACCATGTCAGTAACTCCTGCTCCCTCAGGCGTAGCTCCTGTCTGTGTCCATCCCTGGGAAAATATTTTTGAAGAAGTGAGAATAAAAATAGCTGAGATGAAAATAATTAATGTTCTCATTTTGATTCCTTTCTGATAATTTTAGTAGGTTTTTAAAAGTCCGGAAACCTTTCATTTATATTTCATGAACAGGTCTCCGGCTCTACCCTGTGAGAGGTAACTGGGATTGAAAATACTCGGAGGTTCTCACAGGGCGTTTCAAATAACTTCACAAAATTACTTTCAAAATTCAAAACAGGCAAAGAAAGATTTTTAAGAAAGCACAATGAGAAATAGGATTTTAATACAAAATAAATCTGCAAAGACTTAATTCTTTCTTAGATTCGTATCATTTAACTAAAAACTCAACACGGATTGCACAATGGAAGAAAGTGAAGTAATTGTATTAGTGAGAGATGATATGAGTAAATTTGTTAGATTTTAGATTTTAACCGCACTTAGCATGGTAATAAATTATCTTTAAAAAAAAAGGACCGGATCATAAGAACCGGTCCCTTTTCGTCAGTTATTAATTGTCAGTCGTGTGCATCAAACTTCAATCCGTAGCTCGTGACTTATAACTTGTAACTTCTTTACGGTCTCTTCACTGACACAAAATTACTCGAATTATTATAAGCGAACAGCACATCCGTAAGATCCACTATCCGGTTTCCATTAATATCAGTGTTTACATATCCGGTTGTAAAGCTTGATGCTGCATTATTTGTTTCAATGACATCTGCAAGATCAATAAACCCGTTCTGATTTACATCACCTGAATAGAATGTCCACTTCGTCCCGGTGAGCACTTCATTATTTCCGAATGCTTTAGTCTGCAGATCCGAAAAATTGTAATTCAAAACTCCGCCTACTGTATAAATCTGCGGTGTCTTGCTCCAGGTCTCCAGAGTATTTCTGTGTTTGACAACGACATAATAAGTATCTGTTGCAGCCGTCCCAAAACTCAGGCTTGAAGTAAATGTTACCGAATCAAGAGTTGATCTTGCTGAATCAATTACATTGTACGGAGTGACATTATTTCTCAATTGAACTGTGATCGTATCTTTCATATTCAGTTTCAATGTTGTCAGATTATAAAATGCTTCCTGCAGACATATGACATTTACGGTTCCCGAATTACTTCCCGCGGTATATCTTGCAAAATTATTTATTGCAGTCTTTGTAATTTGATTTAAAACCGTATTGGCTGTCCCGCCGTCAGCGACATAGCTTGCGCCTGCGTTTGTTGATTTAAACAAAGCAAGATTCGTTTCATTATTCCCGTTGAATTCGGACTCATCATATTTAAAGATCAAAGTCGCATTGAGCTCCAGGTTATTAAAAGGTTTGATTGCATAATATCTTTTGATAGCCTGCGCACCTGAAGGAAGCATCTGTACTGAATGTCCTCTTTTTATTTCCGTAAGACCGAGATTTGAAGAGGTTGTGATTATTGCTCCAAGTCCTGCAACATTTAGATTATTAGGTGCATTTAGTTTCTTGTTACTACTAAATATCCTGAATTTCCTTTTACCGTGTTTCCCGGAGTTTCCGTCAGAATCCCGTTCGTTAAGAGGTTAATTATCTTTCCGTTCAGGTCAAGGTCACCTTTGATTATTTGAAGAGTCCCCGGAATTGAAAAATTATCCGAACAGGTTACCCCTGCCGAATCATTAATTATTAGATTTTCATATGCTATATTTGAACTTATAAGAGTTTGAGGAGCAATACCATTATATTCTATAGTGCTTCCCGGCGTTAATAAAAATCCGCTAACAGCAATTGGAACTCCGGCTCCTGACAGCTTTACTGTTTTTGAAGTAATGTCAAACGTCCCGCCGGTATTTATTGTAAGGTAGCTGAACTGATGGTTATCATTCATAACGACAAAAGCACCATCTTCTATTACACAATTACCGCCTGAGAAAATTCCGGTACCCTGCAAAGTGTGAGAATATGTCGGTGAAAACGGAATTCCTTTAAAATAAAAATTAGTCACGCTTACAATTCCATTGTTAATAAAATTCTGACTCCAGAAAATGAAACTGCTTGAGCTTCCGGAAATTATCCCGTTATTGGTTACGTTTTCATTTGCTACAAGAATATAACCTCCGTTAGCAACATTTAAAGTAGCTCCCGAATCTGTTAATATTGTCCCGTTAATAATTGCGGTAATCGGAGATAATGTGCTGTAAGCATTAGTTAATCCTGTGTTCACATGTAACGGGATGTTGAAATTACAGCCGGTTTGAAGATCTAAATTTACGGACTGCTGGGTTTTAAATGTCCCGGGATTTTTAACAACTGAACCGTTCTGCATAGTAAAGGTCAGACCGGGATTTCCAATTAATGTGAATACAAAACCATTCGGATTAATTGTGCATGATGGCTGAAGACTAATAGTCGAGACTGAAGGTCCGAAAGTTAAATTGTTTGACAGCGTTACCAATGATAAATTCCTTACGACAATATTCTGAGATACCCATGATCCGTTCCCGGAAATTGAAGTTGTATCATCAAAATAAAAATTTGTAACATTAATTGTTCCGTTATTTACAATACTGTTTCCGTTCATAAAAAAATGAGAACCCGGACCTGAGATCGTCCCGTTATTTGTCAATGTGTTTTTTGAATCGAGACCGAAACCTCCATCACGTACATTCAAAATAGAATTTGTTTCTATGGTTATTGTATTATAAAATGTTGCTGTTAACGGTGATACTGAAGAGTATGCATTAGCGGTTCCTGTATTTACATTCAAAGGTGTATCAAAGCTGCAACCTGTTTGTAAATCCAAATTGACAGCCTGCTGAGTTTTTACGATACCGGAATTTTTTAAACCCGATCCGCTCTGCATTGTAAATGTAAGTCCCGGATTCCCAATTAAGGTGAGTATAAAATCATTCGGATTAATTGAGCATGATGGCTGAAGTGTAACAGTCGAAACTGAAGGTCCGAAAGTTAAATTGTTTGACAACGTTATCATCGATGAATTTCTTGCAGTAATATTCTGGCTTACCCATGATCCGTTTCCGAAAATTGAAGTTGTGTCATCGAAATAAAAATTTGTAACATTTATTGTTCCGTTATTTGCAATGCTATTTCCGTTTAAATAAAAATTAGAAGCTGATCCGGAAATCGTTCCGTTATTTATCACTGCACTTTTTGAATTAATCCCGAATCCTCCTGCTCCTACATTTAAATTTGAACCTGCATCAATTGTTATTGTATTATTAAAGACAGCAATAATTGGTGAATTAGAATTATAAACGTTACAAGTTCCACTGTTCACTTTAAACGGAGCACCAAAAACGCACCCTGTCTTCAGTTCAAAATTCACGGTTCCCTGCGTTTGGAATATTCCGGAATTAGAAATCGTTCCAAGGTTAAAAACAGCCAGATTAACTGTCCCGGAAGTCCCGTTTAATGTTAATGTTCTTGTATTTGGATTTAATACTCCGCCTCCGTCAATATTTATATTTACTGCAGATGATGCTCCGAAGGAGAGATTATTAGCAATATTGACCTTTCCGGAGCTTCTGATATTTATGTTGGAACATGCCCATGTTCCGGTTCCGGATAAAGATGTTGTAGTATCAAAATAAAAGTGAGCAGTTGAAACCTTACCGTTATTTGCAAAGCTATTTCCTCTCATAAAAAAATACGAGCCGGAGCCGGAGATCTCTCCGTTATTTATGACAGTATTATATGCTCTTGTACCATAGCCTCCGGGATTAACACTCATTACAGCTGCGGCATTTATTGTAACCGGAGAAAAAATTTCACCTATTAAAGGACTTACATCACTGTAACATACTGTAGTCCCTGATAATACCCTCAGCCCCGCATTGAAAATTGAACCTGTCCTTAAGTTCAGATTTACACTTCCTTTGGTCTGAAAGGGATAAGTGCTTCCCGTATAAACTACTCTTGAATTAGCATCCAAATTGAACTGTATCGTTCCGGCAGTTCCGTCAAGAATGAAATTAGTATTTGACACATCCAATTTGCCTCCGCTTATAATGTTCATAGTCAAAGCGGAAGGACCAATTGTCCAGGAATTACCATTATGCCTGACTCTGCCTGAAGGTTGAATATTTATGTTTTGTGATGTAAATTTGCCTGCTTTATTAATACTGTCTGACACTACGACAGACGAGTCATAATAATTGAAATTTGTAACGGAAATATTGCCGTAATTCACCATTGAATATCCGTAGAAATCAACTGAAGAACCGGATCCAATAATATTTCCAAGGTTTCGCAATGTACTGTCAAACCTTATTCTGAATCCTCCTCCCTGCACTGCCAAAGTACTTCCGGTATCTATTTCAACCGGACCTTTTAATACTGCAGTCAGATCACCGTCATCATTGACAATTGTGGAGATCAGAGTATCAATTTTCAAAGGTGAGTTAAAAATGCATCCTGTTCGTAAAATCATTTGGACATTAGGTCCGTAAGTTTTTACTATTCCGCCGTTTCCTGTCATTGTAGAACCGCTTTCCATAAACAAATCAGAAGAAGACTGATCAGTTATTGTAAGGCTTGCTCCGGCATTAATGGTCACGGTTCCGCCTGTACGTATTGCAAATTGATTTATAGAAAGCTGCGTGCTCGCCGGGACTGTGACATTATGTCCGTTTCTGATTTGAGTTTCACCGCTGCTAATATCCGGAAAAGTTGAAGTAGCCGCGAACCAATTGGTACCATCTACGGAAAACTCCCATGTAGAGGGATTATTCCAGTTTCCCGATGTTTTTGATCTGTATAATTCATCTGCCGAAAATGTGACATTTGATATAAAAAAAACTATGAAGAGGATTTTGTAGATTAGATTTTTCATGATGGGAAGTTTAATTATTTAGGGAAAATTTTTTTATTAAACTTTATACAAAATAAAATATCCCGTTACGTAAATAAATGATATAATTAATAACAATACTCCATACGCTTCAATCGTCATCGTGAAGCGTGAATCGTCAATCGTCATTCGTGAAGCGTGAAGCGTGAAGCTTCTAAGATTTAGGTATGCAAAAAAAAACCGGACAAAAGCCCGGTTCTTTCTAAATTTTTTCAATTTTTTACTTTAAACTTTTAAACCTAGCAACGGATTCGGTAGTGTTTTCATTGAGACAAAATTAACTGAATTTATTATATGCCTATAGTACTAATTCAACTCGTAACTCGTAACTGTTATTATGGTCTCTTCACCGAAACAAAATTAATCGAATTATCATAAGCAAACAAAATATCTTCAAAGATCCACTATTTTGTTTCCGCTTACATCGGTATTAAACTCTATCTAGAAAAAAACTACTTCCTGATAAATTAAATGAAATAATCTTAGCCCTTCTCGTTAATTGTTAATCGTTAATACTATAAAAAGACATAATGCAGTTTATAGAAAAAGGACTGAACATAAGTCCAGTCCTTTATAGAGGTACTATCATTTCACGTTTGACGTTTTACGTTTTACGGTTTTTTTACTGATACAAACTTATTCGAATTACCATACGTGATTAACACATCTTCAAGATCTACAATTCGATTTCCGTTGACATCCGTAGTGACATATCCGGTTGAAAAAGCCGATGCGCCATTATTGGTAAGAACTACATCAGCAAGATCGATGAAGCCGTTTTGATTTACATCTCCGGAATAGTTTGTCCATTTGGTTCCTACCTGTACCGTATTATTCCCAAAGGCTTTTGACTGGAAGTCTGAGAAATTGTAATTTAAAGTATCTGATACTACGTAAGGTTCTCCCCCCTGCCTGCTCCATGTCTGGAGAGAATTCCTTTGGTTTACAACAACATAATAAGTGTCAGTAGGAGCATTGTAAAAACGAAGGCTTGACTTAAACGTCACTGAATCCAGAGTTGATTTCGCGGAATCTATCAGATTAAATGGAGCAATTTTTTTTCTTAATTGAACTGTAATCGTATCCTTCATATTTAATTTCAAAGTATTAAGATCATAATAAGCTTCTATGAGACAAGTGATATTTGCGAATCCAAAAGCGCTTGCTGCTGTATATCTGGCAAACGAACTTATGTTATTCAGAGTAATCTGATTTAAGGTTGTATTTAAAGTGCCTCCTTCATATTCATAGGTAGCGCCGGCATTTGTTGATTCATACAATCTCAAAAGCGTTTCTGAATTTCCATTGAGTTCGGATTCATCATATCTGAAAACCAATGTTGCATTCAGATTTGAATTATTTACAGGTTTAATAGTATAATATCTCCTGATTGTCTGCTTACCTGAGAAAAGTGTCTGTGTCACAGGTCCTCTTTTAATTTCAGTAAGACCCAGATTTGTACCGGTAGTTATCGAAGCTCCTAAGCCGGCAACATTGAGGTTACTTGGCGCATTCAAATTTCTTATGGTAACAATAAAACCGGAATTTCCTGTCAAAGTGTTTCCCGGAGTTTCTGAAAAACTTCCGGTTGCAAGCAGGGTTATTACTCTTCCGTTTAAATTCAGATCTCCGTTTGCAATGGTGATCAGTCCCGGAATTGAAATATTCTCTACAAGCGTTACTCCGGCTGTATCGTTAATTCTGACATTAATGTAGTTAATGTTCGGCTGAGGAAAATTCTGTACTGCAGTTCCGTTGTATTCTATTGTGCTTCCTGAAGTTACAATTGAACCGTTAGCCGCAATCGGAATACCGGCTCCGTTTAGTCTCAGAGTTCTTGAAGTAATATCAAAAGTTGATCCTGTATTTACGGTCAGATACAGAAACTGGTGGTTTGTTCCGAGAACAACATATGCGCCTTCCCTGATCTGGCAATTAGATGTAGTAAAACTTCCTGTGCCCTGCAATGTGTGAAAAGAAGTTGGTGAAAAAATTATTGATTCAAACAAAAAAGTAGTCGGATTTACTATCCCGTTATTCGTAAATACCGGTCCGAAAAATCTGAAAGTGCTTCCGCTTCCGGTGATTGTTCCGTTATTTGTAACTGTATCATTTGCCCGAACGAAATATCCGCCTCCTTGTACATTTAATACTGCACCAGCGTCGACTAAAACAGTATTATTAAGAACAGCTTCATTACCTGCATTATCATTTAAAAAACTTGCGGTTCCGGTATTTGCTTTGAAAGGGACATTAAATTGTGACCCATTCCTGATAACTAAAGATACATTTCCCTGACTTTGTAAAACACCTGAGTTTAATAATGTACCAAGATTGTTCAAATAAAAATTGAAAGTATTCAGACTACCATTTAATGTCGCAGTAAATGTATTTGGATTTAAACTACCTGAAACATTAAAATTCGTTGGATTGGGTCCTCCGAATGTAAGACTATTTGACAGGCTGACTAAAGCGTTCCCGTTAATATTGAGATTAGCGGGATTCCAGAGCCCATTTCCCGAAATTGATGTTGTATCGTTAAAATTAAAATTTGTCGGTGCTATAGATCCGCTGTTAGCAAAATTATTTCCGGTCATGGTGAATGAAGATCCTGAACCTATAATAGTTCCGTTATTTATTACATCATTATTCGCCTGTATTGTATAACCGCCGCCCTGAACTGTAAAACCTGCATTTAAATCTACTGTTAAAGTATTATACAGAATACCAGTGTTCCCTGCATTATCATTATATCCAAAAGTTTGTCCTGTATTCACTTTCAGGGGAGAACTAAAATTACTGTTATTTCTTATATTCATCACTACAGTTCCCTGATTTTGAAATATACCGGAATTAAAAGTTGATCCGTCACCATTCAATGTAAAATTAACATTGTTTGATGTTCCTTTCATAGTAACTGTCCGTGTATTTGGGTTTAATGTACCGCCCGCGTTAATGTTAAAGTTGACAACACTTGCAGCTCCAAATGCAATATTATTACTTGAAATTGAGACGTTACCCGGTGAGTTAATATTAATATTAGAGCTTGCCCAAACTCCTGCTCCGAATAATGCCGTAGTTGCTTCAAAATTGAAAGTAGTAACATTTATTGTAGAGTTATTTGTAAAATTCGGACCTCTTGTTATAAATGCAGAACCGCCTCCTGTGATAGTTCCATTGTTGGTTACATTTGATTTGGCTAGAGCAGTATAGCCGCCGCCGCTTACATTAAAAGTTGTTGAAGCATCAATCAGAATAGTACCATTAAACTCTGCTGTGTTTCCGCTATTATCATTATAGACTGTAGTGGTCCCGTTCTTAATATTTAATGCAGCATTGAATAAAGCAGAATTGCGAATATTCATTACTACTGTACCTCTTGTGTGAACATTTGTTGTGTTAGCATTTCCTACTTTCCCGTTTGCATTTACTGTTAAATTTACCTGGTTTGCTGTTCCGTTCAATAATAAATACTGCGCGGCTCCGTTTATTACCCCGCCTCCGTTCACATTTACATTTACGACATTGGTATTTCCAAAAACTACAGTGTCATTCAATGTTACAATTCCTGTTGGATTAATATTTATGTTACTGCTGTTCCATATTCCGTTTCCATCCAGTAATGTTGTAGAGTCAAAATTAAAGTTGGTTGAATTTATAGTACCTGTATTTATGAGACTGCTTCCTCTCATTATAAAGCTTGACCCGCTTCCGGATATCAGTCCGTTGTTTGTTACATTATTAAAAGCTCTTAATCCGTATCCGCCGCCATTAACATTTAAGGTTCGATTTGGGGAAATAGTAATTGCTCCCCTTAGTTCAGCTGTAGCACCTCCATCAGTATTGTAAATGTTTAGGTCACCGGTATTAAGTGTAAGTGGTGCTGAAAATACGCTTCCGTTTCTTATGTTGAACTGAGGTGACCCTGAAGTTGTTATTGCACCGCTTCCGGAAATAGTGCCGAATAAAGTAAGTGACCCGCTGATGGTCAAACTTGAGGCAGAATTAAGAGTCAAAATTCCTCCTCCGTCTATTACAAGAATATTATTTGTAAGAGGTGTTGATGCGGGTATTGTTACAGTGTTTGGACTTCTGATTGTAGTAGTACTGCTGGTTACATCAGGGAATGTTGATGTTGCAATTATCCATGTTCCCCCGCCGTTTATTGAAAATTCCCAGGTAGCAGGAGTATTCCAATTACCTGAAATTCTCGATCTCCAGAGCTCGTTTGCTGAAAATGAGATATTAGTGATAATTAAACAAAAAAACAGAATTTTGTAGATTAGTGTTTTCATCATTAGAAGGTTAATTTTTTGGGGACAGTATTTTTATTGTATACAAAAATATACTCATAAATAGTTGTATGAAATGAAGATATTATAACTCATTTGGAAGATCACTAAATAATTGAAAAAATAATTTTTATGATTTTATAAATCAGTTTGTTTTGTTATAAAGAGTTTTATCTGAAAAAATTTATTCCGGTTAAAATTCTCTCTGCAATTACCGGTTGATTTATTTTGAAAATTCTAAATGGAATTGTTCAAATCGGGAAATTGATAATTACGATCTGTAATTATTTTCAGATAATCCTTTTTCAAAAATAAAACATCGCATCAGCCATTTGTATAAAATAAATTAAACTGTTGGTATTGTCAAAGAAAAATATTTCTTGTTTTAGAAAAATTTTACGGATAACTTTAGGAGTACACTCAAATATCTTCTGATTTCATGCAATTTTTGCCACTTATTCGAAATGTCTGTTAGAAAAAGTATTATGAGTTTAGATTTTAGATCTTCGATCTTTGATCTTGTAAAGCTCAGGATTTTGAACGAAATCTAAAATTATTTTAAATATCCAGTAAAGATATAGTTGTTTGCGTTAGGCAAGGTCTTCGCATTTGCTTTTAATTCAGAATATAGCTCGGAATACCAGTAAACGGAATCAATAGTCTGCCCGTTATTATTATAGCTTTCCATTTTATCTAAGAATGGTTTTATTGATGGGAATATAATCCATCCGTTTTCGGTGTCTATCGTTATACCGGGGTTGAAATCAAACTTGCCGTCCGAAGTTCCGGGAATGCCTGTAGGTTTGTCAAGTCCGAGAATAGTAATTAAATTTTCTGTTATGCCCGGAAGATTGGAGCTGTAAATTCCCCCGGATAAATACTTTACATCAAACTCAAATCCGGACTCTGAAATATTTGTCGCAGGAAGCTTATAAATATTCTTAAGTTTCATTTCCCAGGCAAGTAAATTCTGTGGAATAAGAGACTGTACCTTTATCATTTTCAAAACTAAAGTATCGTTAGGATGAGCAGAAGTATCTGTGCTTATCGTCCCGAACTGTTCATCGGTTAGTTTCCTTTTATAAGCTACACCCGCAAAATAATTATCAGGCAGGCTTATCAACAAAGAAACATATCCCGCAAATTTTTGCAGTATGTATTCGTCTGACGTCAGTTTTCTGACATTACCAAATGCATTTATTCCCTGTTGAAAATTAAGGACAGTTTTTAGAGAGTCATCATATCCACCTGGAGGAATTGCCGGCAGGTCAGCGTACAGAGCTGCTTTTGTGTGACTATTAGTAATTTCACCCTGAACCCACACTTCAAAATCCAGTTCTACAACTGATATACTGTCCATGTGAAAACTGACAAGTCCGCCGTTTGCATAATAAGACTCGTAACTTTGCTTATACAGAGTATCAAGCAAAAAATGATTATCGGCATAGTCCCAGACTTTTAATTCGTATGGGTCAAGGTTATTATTTGAGTTAACTACATCATCAGAGCAGGATGAAATGAAAACTGTGAAAATAATTATAATGGAAAGAGAGAGCAGGTTTAAATTTTTTATTTTCTTCATATTTAGTTCTTAGTTTAATTATAGATGAATGATCTTTATTGCTTTTTTCAATTTGTTAAAATTAATTTCTAATATCAACACATTCTTTTTATGTAGCGCTTAGATTTTAAATCAGGGAAATAAGTTTAATTCTATGGTTGGAGTTTCGAGGGATTTGATAAATGAGATTACTAAGGTTTGACAACTTTTTTTGCTAAGTTATCTAAGTCAGCATGGCGCTTTAATAAAGTTGTCAAATCAGAAGGTCCCCGATGCAAGAAGTTTTGCATAGTTCAGACTTGCCAGTATGTCTTCTTTTTCTAACTCCGTATGATCGGCGAGAATCTCCTCGATTGTCATTTGAAGGAAAGTAAATCTAGTATTACTTCCACCGGCCATCTCATTCCTCTAATACAAGGTTTTCCCTGACAGATCCCGGGATTGATTGTAATTCTTTCTAAGTACTGCATAATGTTTTATTTATCTTTTGAATTTTCTTCTTAAACCAATGATGAATAATGTAGCAAGAATAGTTTGTATCAATTTTTCCAACATTGAAAGAAAGTTGTCCAGACTGATTTTACGAATTAAAGTTCTCTTCATCCGTTTTTGGACAAAATAAATAAATTTTGAAATATTTCATCCCTATGGGATTATTTTATTTCTGAGTTTATTTCTACTATTATTCCATCCCTTTGGGATTTTAAAGATACAGTTTGACTATCGCAATTCGTAACTCGTAATTCGTAACTCGTAATTCGTAATTTGTAATTTGTAATTACTCCTCTTCCTCAGCCCTCAACTTTTCAAGTACACTAAAGTCCTCAAGCGTCGTTGTATCCCCCTTCACTTCCCCGCTGTGCGCAAGCTCGCGAAGTAGTCTTCTCATGATCTTCCCGCTTCTTGTTTTCGGAAGCATGTCGGTAAATCTTATCTCATCAGGTCTTGCAAGAGCACCGATCTCTTTTACAACCCAGTTACGTAATTCTTCTTTAAGCTCTTCGGTCGGTGTCTGGCTTCCTTCGAGAGTTACGAATGCGCAGATCGAACTTCCTTTCAATTCATCCGGCTTGCCGACTATCGCCGCCTCTGCTACTTTATAATGAGCTACAAGCGCTGATTCAATTTCAGCAGTACCTAATCTGTGTCCGCTAACATTCAGCACATCATCAACTCTTCCCATTACCCAGAAATATCCGTCCTTGTCTCTTCTAGCTCCGTCACCGGTAAAATAAATTCCCGGAAACTCACTCCAGTATTGTTTCTGATAACGTTCATCATCTTTATAGATTGTTCTCAGCATTGCAGGCCAGGGTTTTCTTATAATAAGAAGACCGCCGCTGCCTTTGCCGACTTTATTTCCTTTCTTATCAACTACTTCAGCTTCGATCCCGAAGAAAGGAAGTGTTCCTGACCCGGGCTTAGTTGGTGTCGCTCCGGGAAGCGGCGAGATCATTATTGCTCCTGTTTCAGTCTGCCACCATGTATCAACGATCGGGCATTTTTCTTTACCGATCATTTTATTATACCACATCCATGCTTCGGGATTTATTGGTTCGCCGACCGTACCAAGAAGACGCAGTGAATTAAGTTTATATTTATCCACCCAGTGATTTCCCCATTTAATGAAAGCCCGAATTGCCGTCGGAGCTGTATAGAAAATTGTAATTCTGTATTTGTCAATTAATTGCCAGAACCTGTCGGGATTCGGAAAGTTAGGCGCTCCTTCATAAAGAAAAACAGTCGCTCCGTTTTGAAGCGGACCATAGACTACATAGCTGTGACCGGTCACCCAGCCAATATCAGCCGTGCACCAGAATATGTCATCATCTTTGATATCAAAAATATATTTAGTAGTGATGAATGTCTGAACAGAATATCCTCCGGTGGTATGAAGTATTCCTTTCGGTTTGCCGGTAGTACCGCTTGTGTAAAGAATATACAGCGGATGTTCCGAGTCTAATTTTTCAGCAGGGCAAACTTCACTTGCGCCGTTCATTTCTTCGTGATACCATTTATCAAGAAATTCATTCCATTTAATGTCACAGTCAGCACGCTTCACTACTATCACATTTTTCACCGAAGGACAGTTTGGGATGGCTTCATCAACATTGTTTTTGAGATGAACAATCTGACCTCTTCTGAACGCTCCGTCAGCTGTGATGACCATTGAAGCTTCTGCATCCGTGATCCTGTCAACAAGTGCGTGCGCTGAAAATCCTCCGAATATGACCGAATGAACTGCGCCTATTCTTGCGCAGGCAAGCATTGCGATCACAGCTTCAGGTATCATCGGCATATAAATACATATCCTGTCGCCTTTTTTTATCCCGAGATTTTTCAGTACATTTGAAAACTTACAGACCTCAGTATACAATTGATTATATGTATAGGTTTTCGTATCACCAAACTCACCTTCAAAGAAGAGCGCTACTTTATTTTTCCTGTGGTTTTTTATATGCCGGTCGAGACAGTTATAAGATATATTTATCTTTCCGCCGACAAACCACTTTGAATGAGGAGCTTTCCATTGCAGAACTTTTTTCCACTTTTTGAACCAATATAATTCTTCAGCAATTTTCGCCCAGAACTTTTCAGGTTCTTTGATTGACTTCTCATAAGCTTTTTTATATTGCTGAAAAGACTTTATGTAAGCATTCTTTGAAAAGGATTTTTTGGGTTTGAAGACTCTGTTTTCACGGGAAAGAGAAGTAATGTTCTTTTCTTCTTTAATATTTTTTGCCATAGCGGAATAAAAATTTAGTTAAGACAAAATTAAGTAAATAGATCGTAATAAAAAATTATAATCTGAGTTTCATTGAGTTCCATCTGTGTACACGGGAAAAATAGAACGCGGATAACGCGGATTGAGATGAAAAAGAACGGATTTTTTTATTTATTTTAAAACTATTCAATATGAATCTAACTTATTACTGTTATTTTTGAGATTTTGATTTTTAATTTCTCATAAACTATCAGCTAATGTCGGCAAAATCAGTGTCATCCGTGTTCCCAAAAATCACCGTGTACAAAAGAGTTTCATAGTAAAGTAAGCTAAGTAAGTAAGCTATTGTAATTGATAATTAATATTAATAATTTACTGCGGTTATTTTATAAATTAAAAATAGCGAATGACAATTTATTTTACTCTATAAATTTTAATTTTAAAAAATAATTAATTTTAAAGCAGAGCAAAATGAATGTCAGAATATTCCCCGGCTCACTCTTCCTGATTTTTGTCTTAACATTCTTATCCGGATGTGATGACAGTACAGGTCCTGTTTCCACTGTAACAGGAAAAGTAGTCAGCAGCAACAATCAGCCTGTCTTCCGGATTAAGGTAATGATAGGCGACAAATCAACTTACACTTCTTATTTCGGAACCTTTACTTTCAGCAATGTTGAATTTCCATATGACGTCAAAGTCATTGATTCCTTAGGCAGTAATGCTTATTTATTCAAAGGCTTAAGTACAGGAGAGATCACACTGCCACTGCGTTTTTCTTCCTATCACGGTGACATTGCGACTATTAAAGTTACACTGCCCGATGAGATAATGAATGAAAATCTGAACGGTAAAATAATATTTACCGACGGAAACACCGTGAATTTTTTTCAGGACATTTCTGAACAGTCGTCAACATCAGCTATTTTCGTACCTGTCTTCGGTTACAGCCTGACCGGCAAGATCATACTGCTTACCTACAAAAAAGATGCTGATAAATCTATTGTATCCTATGAAAATTACGGAGAGAGTCCGTTCATGTCCATATCACCTTATCAGACTTACTATTATGCTTTTGACTCAGTTGACATTGCATTGGATCCGGGTGAAGAAACTGTTTCGGGAAATTTCATTCTGCCTGATGGTTACAATTCGACTTACGCATCATTCTTCTTATCCTTTGCTTCAAACACAGGATCAGGTTCACCTGCAGGTTACGGACTTGAATTTTCTGAGATAACGGAAAACCCGTTCAGCATAAAGATACCGACAGGTCTTCCGCGGCAATTCAGTACTATTGTTCTAAACTCAGCTCAGGGGAATTCCGGAGGTTCATTCGAAAGTTTTCCGGTATCTCCCGGTTCATCAAACGATCTTATTTTAAATGAAGCACCTGTGCTGATTTCCCCGGACAATAACGAAAAAAATGTCAATGACGGCACTGTCTTTTCATTCAGCAACAGCAGCCCTCAGGGTATTTACAGAATTCAGCTGCTCAATATAAGCCGCTATGCTGAATACACAATCGTTACTGCAAATAATAATTTTACTTTTGATGAACTCGATCAGATTGGTTTTGGAAACATGAACAATAACTATTTCAGGTGGCTCGTTGAAAAGACCGGACCGGCAGGATCAATGAACGAATATGTGACAAATAATACCGGTTCGTTCAGAAATTTCATTCAAAGGAGTAATGAAGGTTCATTTTCTACAGAGCCGTGATAGTTCTGACTCTTTTATTACTTATAACTTAGATTTAAATATCTAATGCAGTTTCGGAAATTTTAAAACAGAAGATGAAAAACAAATTAATAATAACAGTAATTTTTCTTGCTTTGTCTGTCACTTATTTCTCATGCGATGATCTTACGGGACCTGTTTCGGATGTAACAGGCAATGTATATGGATTCAACTATGTGTCGATTACAAATCTTAAAGTAACGATTAATGACCGGAGCGTTTACACTTCTGAAAACGGAAACTTTCGCATAAGTAATGTGAACGTTCCTTATGACATAACAGTGACGGATTCAGTTAATCGTCATGTGACACTTTTCAAAGGACTTACTGCTGCAAATGTTTCACTACAAATTGAAAGTAATATAATAAACGAACCGGCCTTAGTATTTGTTAAATTTCCGGAAAAAATAATTCAGCCTGACCTGTCAGGAAAAATAATTTTTACTGACGGCGACCGGGTTAGTTCGTATGGATATATAAATACTTTTGATACATCGGGTTCATATTTACAGATTGATCTTAATGAACCTGTTACCGGAAGATTGATCGCATTGATATATAAAAGAGATAATACAGGTAAGATCATATCTTATGAACATTTTGGAAAGAGTCCTGTGTTCCTTATCGAACGGGGAAAGGAATATTCTTATGAGTTCGATTCACTCGGTTTAAAATTAAATCCGGGTGAAGCAGATGTTAACGGATCATTTCTTGTACCCCCGACAACACCTTCTGTAATAGCGTCATTTTATTTATCATTCTCAGAGGGGGAGAAAAATTATTTTTCATCAAATGCATTTTCAGGTATTGGGCTGAACAACTTTAATTTTAAAATCCCTACCGGACTTCCGGTACAATTCCGAACGATCGTAGAAAATGAATCTTACGGCATAGGAAGTTCGTTTTCAAAATTTACTGTTAATCCGGACGCACAAAATTATCTAGAAGTTCACCTGCCGCCGTCATTGGTCTCACCGGCAGAAGGAGCAGTTAACGTAAACATTAACACACAGCTTTCATTTGACGGAGGAACAGGCAATGGGGTTTATTTAATTACCCTAAACAATTCAAGCCGCTTTGTGACATACAGCATTGTAACTTCGGAAAACGGTTTTACCCTAAAGGATCTTGAAGATCTGGGATTCGGCAGAATTAATAACAACTCCTTTTCATGGCTTGTCCGGAAAGCAGGTCCTGTAAATTCAGTGAATGATTATGTGACGGTTTTCCCTGGTGATCATAACAGCTTTATTCTAAGTTCCGGACACAGATTTTTTTCAACTGAACCATGATAAGGATTTGGAAATTGGAATTTCGAATTTGGAATTTTTAATGATTTTAGATTGACCATTATACCGTTGGCTAAAGCCAACGGAAATGAAATCAATTGACTATCAACTGCCAACTATCAATTATCAATTATCAATTATCAATCAATTATTAACTAATTTCTTATACCTCACCCTTTTCGGCTCTACATTCCCGTACTTCTTCTTTTTATATTCTTCAAACTCTGAATAGCTTCCTTCGAAATATTCAACAACCGAATCACCTTCAAATGCAAGTATGTGAGTAGCTATTCTGTCAAGGAACCACCTGTCGTGTGAAATCACGACCGCACAGCCGGCAAAATTCTCGAGTCCTTCCTCCAGTGCCCTTAAAGTATTTACATCAATGTCATTTGTAGGTTCATCAAGAAGCAGAACATTCGCTTCCGATTTCAGAGTCAGCGCAAGGTGAAGACGGTTTCTCTCTCCGCCTGAAAGAACTTTTACTTTTTTACCCTGATCCGCTCCGGAGAAATTAAACCTCGCTACATAAGCTCTTGAATTGAACTGCTTACCCTCTAAATTTATAAACTCATTGCCTTCCGAAATTACTTCCCATACTGTTTTCTCCGGATCTATGTCAGTATGCGCCTGGTCAACATAGCCAATCTTTACAGTATCGCCAACCTCAAAATTTCCGCTCACAGGTTTCTCTGTTCCTAATATCATTCTGAAAAGTGTTGTTTTGCCTGTACCGTTAGCGCCGATGACTCCTACAATACCTGCAGGAGGTAATGATATGTTTAAATTTTCATATAAAAGTTTATCGCCAAAGGACTTTGAAACATTCACAGCTTCAATGACTTTATTTCCAAGACGCGGTCCGTTAGGAATGAATATCTCAAGCTGCTCTTCTTTCCTTTTTGTATCTTCGTTCATCATTCTGTCATAAGACTGAAGTCTCGCCTTGGATTTTGCCTGGCGGGCTTTCGGTGACATCCTGACCCATTCAAGTTCTCGTTCGAGTGTTTTCCTTCTTTTGCTTTCCTGTTTCTCCTCCATTTCAAGACGTGTTGTCTTCTGATCTAGCCATGAAGAATAATTTCCTTCCCAGGGAATTCCTTCACCCCTGTCAAGCTCGAGTATCCAGCCCGCAACATTATCAAGAAAATATCTGTCGTGAGTTATTGCGATGACAGTTCCTTTATATTGCTTTAAATGCTGTTCAAGCCAGTCGATTGACTCAGCATCAAGATGGTTTGTGGGTTCATCAAGTAATAATATGTCCGGTTCTTTCAAAAGCAACCTGCATAATGCAACTCTTCTTCTTTCACCGCCCGACAGATTTTTTACAGGCTCATCTCCGTCAGGAGTTCTCAGTGCGTCCATTGCTCTTTCAAGCTTAGCATCAAGCTCCCAGCCGTTCATGTGTTCGATCTTTTCAGTAAGCTCTCCCTGTCTTTCAATGAGCTTAGTCATTTCATCATCATCCATTGGTTCGGAGAATTTATTGTTTACTTCTTCATACTCTTTCAGAACATCAACAACTTCCTGCACTCCTTCCTGAACAATTTCCTTTACAGTCTTTGTGTTGTCTAATTCCGGATCCTGAGATAAGTAACCAATTGAATATTCTTTTGTAAAGTGAACTTCACCTTCGAAATTTTTTTCTAAGCCGGCTATTATTTTTAAAAGTGTTGACTTACCGGAACCGTTCAGACCTATGATCCCTATTTTCGCTCCGTAGAAAAATGAAAGATAAATATTCTTTAATACCTGTTTGTTGGGCGGGTAAGATTTAGAAACCCCTACCATTGAAAATATTACTTTATTGTCTGACAATTTTAGTTTATTTTAGTTGAAAAATTTTTATCGTTAAATATAATCAAATGAGTTCTCACTAAAGAGGAACTTATTCGGTTATATACAGAGTTCAGATTGTATACCAAAGTTTAATAGAATTTATTAAAATGTAAACAGCTCCTTGGCTGTTTTCTCCAAATGTTTTAATTTATAACTTTTAAATTTAAATATTCATCTTGGATAGGAATTTAATTATTATTCCATATACACTGCTCTGCATTAAAAAATTATTTCCAACATTCCCTAAAGCAGATTATTGTTACTGAAAATTAAATTTATAAAGTTATCCGAATCAGATCCCATAGATTTAAACCAGACAGAGTTATAATACACCGGTCATTATTTATATAATTCCCGGTGAGTCAATCACACGATGATACGCTGTTTTTATGCAAAACCATTTAGCGGAGGTTCTCAGAAGAGCAGCAGGATGTTTCAAACCTGATCGATTTTATATTTAAGGTTGAATTTCCGCTATAAGGGAATTCATATAAATTAATTATCAGTAATAATACAGCAATTTTTATTTCAATATTTATTCCTGTTCCAAATTAGTGTAAACCAAAAGAGATTTTAAAACTAAATTTTAAAAATTTGAAAATTTATTTATTCTTGTTTTTCCTGGTGACTTTATTAAGTTCCTCTGTTCAGTCACAAATTTATCCCCTAAGAGATGCAAGTGTAAATCTCAGCAGCCCTAATGGCGATGTTCTTTGGTTTACATACACACCTGTAACAAAGAGCGGTGCGCAATATGAAATTTACTACACTTACAACGGAGCTTTAAAATATGCAACTTCTTTAACAGGTACAAACTGGACATCCGTAACAAATGTAACCGCTCCAATGAATGAATCAATTATTAAAAAAGGAAATGTGTGGTACATGGGATACCATAATACTTATAACGATACGGTCAGGTTTTTTACAACACAAAGTAATAACGGACTTAGCTTCCCTGCCGGTGTTCCCAGATTTACTTCAGGTGAAGATATGTCTTTCATGATCAACAATGACAGTTTCTATTGTTACATCAGACCAAAAGCACCCAGAGAGGATCCTATCAGAAAAATCGGACTGATGAAATCAGCAGATTTTATTAACTGGACTCCCATACAGACCATTCTTGAAATAGACTCCGCAGACTACAATAATGTAAATTCACCGGATTACAGAAAACAATTATACAACATGAGTGTGTTCAAAAGCGGAAATGACTGGTGGGGCTTGGTTAATGTTTTAAGAGTCGGAGATCAGGGTCAGGATACAGAACAGCTTCCTCCTTATAATACTTTAGAACATACACTTGAAACACAATTAGTTTATTCAACTGACGGAATCAACTGGAACAGAACAAACAACAGAAAGGCATTTATTCCCAGAGTTTCTGGAATGATGGAAGTGCTTGGCTTACCGACTGTAATAGGAAATACACTTTATATTTATACAATTGAATCACAAAGACGTCATACCGATTACGAGAACGCTAACATAAACGGACGGTACTTTGGAGTATGGAGATACAATATCAGTCTGGACAATCTGAATACCTGGAAACATGTAACCAATGTAAATCTGACTTTAGCTATTGAAGGACTGATGAACTCATCCGGAAAGCATAACAAATCTGATTCTGCTACATTATTACTCAGAAGAAGTTATTATCCATATGCAATTGCAGATTCTGCCGTTGCAAAAATTGATTCAGCCACTCTGACAGGTTCATTTAACATGAAAAATATCACAACGGGTAATTATTATGTTGTAGTGAGAGGTAAAAATTTCATTGAAACATGGAGCAGGACAACCGCTTCTATTACTCAATTCACTAATGTGAATTTAAATTTTACAACCACAGCAAACGTTGCTTACGGGAACAACCTGATTTTAAAGAATGGTAAATACTGTGTTCACAGCGGAGATCTTGATTATAACGGGATCATTGAGCTTTCCGATATTCTTACAACATTTAATGATGTTGGAAATTTTTCAACAGGCTTTAACTTAACTGATCTGAATGGAGACAATATAGTTGATCTTCAGGATATGAACATTGTCAATAATAATGCTAACAAATTTATCAGGATCAAAAGACCCTGATCTTTGCTTTATATAAAAAGCCTGTTGCCTTCTTTGAATCTGCAACGGGCTTTTATTTAAACTGACTGGCTGACATCTTATTCCTTCTTTTTTTCTTTTCTTATGAACAAATACCAGAATACTCCTATCAAACCTGCTATCCACACCGCGTCTATCGGCTGCATAATTTTATTCTCCTGCTTTTAATTTAAATGCACAAATTGAAAAATATTCATTTTCATCTGTATAATAATCTGAAAATTCCATTCCGGAATCTTCAGCAAGCTTGTTGATTATCTTATAATTAAATTTGTATGAATTTTCCGTATGTATCTTTTCTCCTTTATCAAAACTGATTGAAGTTCCTATTCCTTTTATTTCAACATCCATTTTTTCTATAGCAGTAAGATACATTTCAATCCTGTTCTTTTCTTCATTAAAAACTGATGAATGCCTGAATTTAGTCAGATCAAATTTACCATCAAGCTCATTGTTTATTCTTTGTATAATATTGAGGTTAAATTTTGCGGTAAAACCTTTACGGTCATTATAGGCATCTTCAAGAATTTTTTTACTTTTAATCAGATCAAAACCAATAAGAAGTCTGTCTGAGTTGTTCATGTATTTCTTCAGCATCTTCATGAATTCAATTCTTTCTTCTTCAGAAAAATTACCTATGCTTGATCCCAAAAACAATACAAGCTTTGTCGCTTTATCTTTTGAAACAATAAAATCCATTCCGTCTTCATAAAATGAGATCACTCCTTTCACTGATAAGCCGGAATAATTTTCCGTTAAAATTCTTGAGCTCTCTATTAATATATTTGAAACATCAATGGGTACATATGTGAGTGATCTTCTGCTCTTAAGGAAAGACCGGAGAAGATAATTAGTTTTAAATGAGCTGCCGCTGCCAAGTTCAATTATTAAATTTGTCCCGGGGTTTCTTTCGGAAATTGTATCGGATAGATTTTTTAATATGCTTATCTCCGTTCTGGTCGGATAATATTCCTCTGTTTCACATATCCTTTCAAAATACTCAGATCCTTTTTCATCATAGAAATATTTAGGCAAAAGAAATTTATTTTGGGAAGTCAACCCTGTCTTTACATCATCCGCAAATGAATCAATGTGAAGGGAGTTATTGGGTTTGTATACTCTGAGTCTTTCATTGATTATTTCTTCATTAAAAATCAGATCTGTCGTTTTGCTCAAAATTTTTCTTTTGGAAAAATAAAATTTATTGAGAGAAGATTAAAGTTAATTGGTTAATTGGTTATCCTTCATCTATTGACGGCGCATCTAAAGGACCAATCAACTAATCAACCGACCAACCAATCAACTAATTAACCACAATCACACCGGTTTGAGTATTATTGGTGGTATTAACGCTTCCGGTCGTATTATTCGGATCAACTGTAAATACCATATCGTATGTACCTGCATTTTCAGGTCCTATGATCACTGAAAAATCAAATGATTGAGTTGAATTATTTGCTAAAGGATTTAAAGTCTGATTATTGTTTACCTGAACGGCTCCGGTCAGCTGGTTTGTCATTTTTAAATTCACAACACCCTGAGTCGTATTGTCCGCATCACAGTCACCACTGGAAAAATTCCCTACGGTAAAAAGTAAATTAAATCTTTGATTTGCGTTCACCGAAGAAGGATAATTCTGTCCGGTAATTCTGAGATCGGGAGGATCAGTTTTAAAAACACAACAGGATGAAATTAACAATAATGAAAAGAATAATGAATAAAGTGATTTTGATTTACTCGGTGATGATTTATGCATAAGCAATAATTTTAATTTTTTTTGAAATAGTTGTGCAAAATAGAAATTCGAAGATTTAACTTCAATGCTGTAAAAGTGTGTGGAGTGTGTGGAGCGTGTGGAGCGTGTGGAGTGTGTGGAGTGTGTGGAGTGTGTGGAGTGTGTGGAGTGTGTGGAGTGTGTGGAGTGTGTGGAGTGTGTGGAGTGTGTGGAGTGTGTGGAGTGTGTGGAGTGTGTGAAGCCCACTCTATACACTCTAACACTCTATACACTCTACACACTCTATACACTCTACACACTCAACACTTCATCAAGGCCGATAAAATATATTTTTCCTGTAACTGCTTTGTCTTTGTAAATATTCTTTATCACATCTTTATATATTCCAACCTGAATTTTATACTTCTCCAGATATTTTTTATTCCTGTCGGTTTTATAATCTATAACTTCAATTCTGTCGTCATAAAAAGCAATAAGATCTATTGTACCGCGTATTACTTTATCATCCTTCGGATAAAGAAAATCTACTTCAGTTCTGAGTTTGTTTGCTCTTAGTTTTGAAATGAATTTTTTAAGCTTCTTAATTTCTTCATTGTCAGAATCTACTTTAACTTTATTCGCAAGTCTGTGAGCAAGCTGATGTATCATTACACCGTGATCCATCGCTTCCGTACTTGCCCTGTAAACCGCTTTTGCTTCACTGATATCCGATGCCCCCGTTATTTTTTCATTCATCAAATCATGAACTGAATGAAATTCCGGAGATGGTTTTATTAATTGAGGAGCCGGAACAGTTTCGGTAAGATTAATAATTTTCTTTTTCTTGGCCACTACCTCATATTGAAAATCCTTAATAGGTTCTTTGCCGGTTAATTCTGCAAGATGTTTAAAAAACTGCGAGGGTCTGAAGGATGTAAAATACAAATACTGTTTCGCACGCGTAACTGCGACATAAAGCAGTCTTCTTTCCTCATCATAATTATCCGGTTTAAACATCTTGATCAAAACATCACTCTTCCAGTTGTTGCATATCAATGAATAGTCGTCCTTTGTCTCAAACTTTTTTCTGAATCTCAATCCCGGCACCGGCAGATAAAATATTTCATTGGTATTACTTCTTGTGTTTGGGAACAAAGACTGATTCATGTTTGAAAGAATTATAACAGGATACTCAAGTCCTTTTGCACTGTGTACCGTCTGCGTAATTACAGCTTCACGTGTACGGTTAATATCAATTTCATAAGTGTCTTTTTTTGAACTGTCAATCAGACGGATCAATTCACCTAATGAAATCAAATCTGTCTTGATCCATCCGTCAATTTCATTCAGCAACGCGCTGCTTACATTATTATTGAATCCATATCTATTCAGAATTGTCTCGGTGACTCTCAGCAGATTCTCTTTGATCCCGCACAACCTGTTTCTGAATTTAATTATGTCTTCGGGAATGTTTGTGAACAAAGTCGCTTTATCCTTCAGTCCGGAAATTATTTTCCTTATCTCCGGAAAATTATATTCCTCTTTTTCAAGTATTGGAACTAACGCCTCTGCATTGTTCTCATTCATCATCAGCCTCAGCCATGCAAGCACAAGTATTGCCTGGTCTGAGGAAAACAATTCAAGCCACCCTCCGAAGTTGACAGGTATATTTCTTTGAAGTCCTTCTTTCTGAAGCTTCAGACAGAAATTATTTGTCCTGGAAAGTACGCATATATCTGAATACCGGAGAGGACGCTCATCCTTTACTTTACCTTCTTTATCAAATTCTCTGCAGACATATTTTTTCTCATTTATAAGTTCTGAAATCTTCCTGAACACTATATCAATTTCCGCTTTCTCGGATTCTTCTGACTGATAAAACTGTATGTCCGTCAGATCATCGAGCTCCCTCCGCGCTTTAAGTATCTGACCGAATCTTTGCTCCGTCGTTTCGAAGTCTGCCTGCTCATCTTTTTTAGCCTCGGTTTTCAAAGTCTCTTTGCTGAAGTTGAGTATAGTCTGCGAACTCCTGTAATTATACTCAAATGAAATTTTATTTACATTATCCACATCGTATGTAATTCTGCTCTTGTCTTTGTTCAGCAGTCCCTTATATTTCTTCAGTCGGTTCTCGAATTCCATTATGTTCTCAATGGTAGTATTTCTGAAACCGAAGATTCCCTGCTTCCAGTCGCCTACAACAGCAAGGTTTGCCTTTCCCCCGCTGTCTTTGATCATCAGCATCAGCAGCTGAAACTGTATTTCATCTGTATCCTGAAATTCGTCCACCATCGAATATTCATATTGATAATGATTCCGTACTTTTTCATCGTAATACAATGTGAGAAAAGCAAGCATCACAATGAATTCGAAGTTCAGATAATTTTTCTTCAGCATAAATTCAATGTATGACCAATAAATATCTCTCGTAAATTCAATCAGCAGCGATTGCGTATCATCATTGAATATTTCCTCTTTGTATTCAGGGTTAACCCTATTCTCAGTGAGCAAACTATTAATATCAAAACTCAAATAAAAACTTCGTGATGCAGCATCTCTTATCTTTTTATAAAAATCATTTTGTTTTTCTTTGGTCCCTGACTTATCATTTTTTACAAATGCGGGCTCATTGAGTTCGTCAAATCTCAAATTGTAATCTTCCATTCTTCCATTAAACAAATTGCCTGCTTCATTGAACCATCCGTCCTTTGTAGGGAAAATTCCTCTGGTGGCAAGGAACTTTATGATTCTTAATACAGCCTCGTGTTTATTATTGAGTCCGAGATATATTTCCTCATACTTGTCATAAGTTTTATTTTTAAACATCAGGAAAAATTTCCTGAACACCTCATTCTCAAATCCAAAGTTTTCAATTATTGTAAAGTTAGACGTTACCTCTTCATCAATGCCAAGATACTTTGCAGATTTACTGCCTGAATTTTTCAGGATTCGTGCGCATAGTGCATGAAAGTTCAGAATAGGCGCTTCAAGAATTTCAGTGATGTTCACCTTCTCGGAAATATTTACCATTGCTGACTCTTTCAGCTGGTCTGCCGCGTTTCGTGTGAATGTGATTAGTAAAATATCAGCGGGGCTTACACCGGATTCGATGATGTTCTGATAACGCCTGATTATTGTATGGGTTTTCCCGGTTCCGGCTCCTGCATCTACAAGATAAATGCCATTCAGAGATTCAGCTAACGTGTCCTGAGGATTACTAGTAGTCTTCAATTTCCACTCCTGTCCAGAATTTATTATTGATACAGATATTGAGATAGTCACAATCTCTGCAGATGTTTCTCAAACCTAATGCGGGCATATTAGGAAAATCTGATTTGCTGTTGTCGTTGATTTCATCAATCATCTTCTTCACGAGTTCATTGAAACTGTCAATGTCATCCTCGAAGATGAACGGATATTTTCGGACGTCTGTTCGTACTGAAGACAGTTGCTTGAGTGATTTTTGTATAATATCTCTTCTGAAAGTTTCTTCTGAGGCTTTTTTAAACTCTTTAAGAGTAATCTTTAATTCTTGAAATCCAAATGTACAGAAGTCATCTTCAAGTTCTTTAAAGATAGAATTAAGATCGTAAAAATCTATTAATTCAAATTTTTCTTCAACAATTCTTTTGTAGTTTTGGTATCCTACCCTTACAAAAAAATCCGAGTTTAGAGTCTTAAAGCATCCTTCTGACAAAACATATTCTTTAAAAGTCATCGGTATATATTTCAGAAATGAATAGTCAATTTCAAATTCATTTCCTTTCAAAATCTTATCCCTGCTTTCCATGAGATGAAGATAAATAAACTCAATTTCTTCTTTTTCAAAATTGTCCCGCTGACCTGAAATATATGCCGGAGTCTGAAAATTCACATCTTTGATACTGGTTTCAGTAAGAAGATGCGGCTTAAATTCCTTTATCAGAGTGGCGTCCGTCTTATTCTGCCTTCCCGTTTTGTAATCAACAATTGTCTTACCTGAAATCAAATCTATTTTCCCATTGATCCCGGATTTGAGATTTACAAATTTAAGCTCTGTGTTTGAATAAATCCTTTCTTTACCGAACATTGCAAAAAGGAAATTATCTTTCCCCTCAACCGTGTCTTCCCGTTTATCTTTTACAAATAATTTTGAATCTATGAACTTCATAATGGCTTTCATTCCGACTGCAAACTCTGTTCTCTCTGCTGCCATGTTTCCTTCTTTAAAAAATACCTTATACTGCTTTATCATTTCCTCAAGTATCCTGTCAATGTTTTCTGATGCCTCATCCGGATAATGAAAATAAAATTCTGCAAATGCGTGTAGAAGATTGCCTTTAGTAAAAAATGTCTTTTCTTCAGATCCTGTCAGCTTACTGTATTCATACTTTTTCGGACACAGATAATAGTTCTTAAGGTCTGATTGTGATATAGTCTTAATGTCTTCAATTTTATCCGGGACTATCTCATTCTTTATGTAATTCTTTTCAGCATCAGACATAGCATATTCTATTTTTACAGGATTGAAAAAAGCGTTTTCAAAACTCTCAATGCCTCTGTCTGCAAGTATGTTAAAATAATAGCAGGGAATAAAACCGGAACTGCTTTTGCTGTCAAGCGCCATGTAATATTTGTGCACTCCTGTGACAGAAGTATCTGAAATTTAGAAAGATTCTTTTTTCTTCCATATCTTTCTCCACATACGGCTTGTCCGGATTCAGCCTGCACCAGCTTTCATCCATTCCCAGGAAAAATACCAGCTCCCTGTCTACAAATGCAGAGTTCATTGAGTTTACCAGAAGCAATCCTTTATCAAAGCGCTCAAGCTCCATATCAATATTACTGATAAAATATTTGAGAAGAATAAGATTCTCTTCCGATATGATTTTATCTTTAAGTTCAAGCATGTCAATCACCTTAACTAATTCTTCCTGGGGTTTTATCTGAAAACTTTTATTCAGCACTTCGATAAGTTCACCGAAAGTATAAGAATTTGTTTCGGACATTATTTCAAAAGCTCTATGAAGTGAAGCAGGTTTTTTATTTTGTTTTACATATTGCGCAAAATGATACTGATTGTATTTCCGGTCTATTTGAATACCGAGAAAAGCTTCGAGAAATAATGCTTCGCTAACCTTCAGTTCATGAAGTGACATTGCCGATTCCATAAATGACAGAATATTGCAGGTCGTAATGTCTTCACTAAGATAAGATTTGATCTGCAGATTAATTCCCTTTGATATTAATCTTGATTTTATGACTTCAAGATATTTGGAATCTGTAAGTATAATGGCAGTTTCAGTTTCGTTTTCAGGAATTATAAGATCAATCGTCTGATTTATGATGTCATTTGATCCGCTGAAGAGATAGGTCTTTTCAATTCTGTTTTCGCTTTCCTTATTGTCAAATAATTCAATGACATCCGCGGCTTTTTCTCTCTTTGGCAGGACCTGTTTATCGAGCTCATTGAACAAATTCAATCCGGCAGCCGCAATACTTTTCCCTTCGTAAAAATCTTCATTGAAATTTTCCATCGCATATTCAACGGATTTAAACTTCTCCATGTATTTTAAAAATTCTTTTTCATCACCAAGGAACAGATTACAGCTTTCAAGCAGTCCGGTATTATTCCATATATCAAATATTTTTTCAATGCTCTGATGAATAATCTTTAAAGGCTTTCCGGTCTTCTTCATTACCTCTAAAATAATATCAGCTTTGGAATAAAGTTTGGTGAAATTAAGCAATGCGAATTTTGAAGCGATCTGTCTCGGTGTCATTGCAAAGTAATCAAGCCGCGGCTCTTCAACCAGTTTATTTAAAGCAGTCGCAAGCGGTGCATCGTTTGTGATCACCAGGTCGTAATGTTTTGTCTCGTTGTAAATCTGTGAAATGCTTTTGGATTTTCTGAGCATTGATGAAATTAGCGTAAATTGAATATTAAATTTCAAAATAGTTATTTAACTTTATAAAAAAAACACTATGAGTGAACTCAAAAACGAATATCTTCCTAAATATACTTATGATGATTATAAACACTGGGAAGGAAAATGGGAGCTGATACACGGAATCCCTTTCGCAATGAGCCCGGCTCCCGGATTTAATCACCAATTAACAAGCGGAAATATTCATTCCCATTTAAAACTGTTGCTTGAGAAATGCAAAAAATGTAAGGCTGTCCTTCCTGTGGATTGGAGAATTCAGGAGATTTAGACGATACTGTTTTACAGCCGGATAATTTAGTTTTTGCAAAGAGGTAAAAGAAATTTATATAACTGAAGCGCCGCTTTAATATTTGAAATACTTACTCCATCTTCAGCAATGAAAGACAGAATTCTTAAATATGATATCTATGAAGCACAGGGTGTAAAATACTATGTGATTGGAACTGAAATCAGCGGATGTTTTTGAATTGAAAGACGGGAAATATTCAAAAATGATAGAAGCTAAAAATGATACCGTGAAGTTTGTACTGGAAGATGATTGCATTATTAATTTTAATTTTTCAGAAATCTGGATTTAATTGCAACATCTGTGTGAATTTTTCTAAAACTTTAAACTGTCACAAACGCTTTTCACAAGTAATTTTAAACAAGTAATTAATTTACCAATATCTCTTTAGTGCTCTTAGTGTCTTAGTGGTAAATACAATTTTGAATATATGGCAAAGAAAGTAAATTCAAACTCCATCACAATATTCTCCTGGAATGTAAACGGTATAAGAGCCATACAGAACAAGGGTTTCATGGATTGGTTCAAAAATCACGGCGGAGATATAATCTGTTTGCAGGAAACAAAAGCTCAGCCGGAACAAATTAATGATTCAGTAAAAAATCTCAACGGCTTCACTTCTCATTGGTTTTCCGCAGAAAAAAAGGGTTATTCGAGTGTTGCAGTCTACACAAGAATTGAGCCATTAAAAATCATTAAAGGTTTTGACAATCCTTACTTTGATAATGAGGGAAGAGTAATATTGACAGAGTATGATAAATTTGTTCTTGCAAATGTTTATTTTCCCAACGGCGGACGCGGTCCGGAAAGAGTAAGTTATAAACTGGATTTTTACGATGAGCTTTTCTTTTACCTCGAAAAAAATTACAGAGAGAGGAAAGGAATAATTATCACCGGCGATTTTAACACAGCTCATAAAGAAATTGATCTTGCCGAACCTGAAAAGAACAGAACCCATTCTGGTTTTCTGCCTGAAGAAAGAGAATGGATAGATAAGATCATTAACCTTGGTTACGTTGATGTCTTCAGAAAATTCAATACGAAACCGGATCAATATACATACTGGGATCAGGTTACTCGCAAACGCGAAAGAAATCTCGGATGGAGAATTGATTATTTTATGGTAAGTAAGGACATCGCTGACAAAGTAAAAAGCGCGAAGCATTATCCGGAAGTTATGGGGAGCGATCATTGTCCGATATCGATTGAAATAGATTTGTAGTTGGTATTGAGTATTGAGTATTGAGTATTGAGTATTGAGTATTGAGTATTGTATGATTTATGATTTATGATTCACAATCATCCAGTGATAATAATAAACCTGCAAATTTGAAAGCAGCACTTCTAAAACAAACCGGAAATGCCGGAGACATGAAAAAAAATCTTGTCATAGAAGATATTCCTGTCCCGGAGATTACTGACAATCAAGTTCTTATCAATATAAAGTTTGCTTCTCTGAATCACCGAGACCTTTGGATTGCAAAAGGTGCCTATTCGAAAATCCGACTCCCGGTTGTACTGGGTTCTGACGGAGCCGGTATTATTCATTCTAAAGGTTCAAAAGTAACCAGCTTTGAAATTGGCGATGAAGTAATTATGAATCCCGGATTTAACTGGGGAGATAATGAAAATTATCAATCTAAAGATTTTAAGATCCTTGGAATGCCTGATAACGGAACACTCGCTGAGTACGTTGCCGTAAATAAATCTTATGTTTACAAAAAGCCGGTTCATCTTGATTTAATGCAGTCATCAGCAATTCCTCTTACCGGCATAACTGCTTATTGCGCATTGTTCAAAAAATTAAAACTCAGCAGGAATGATACCCTGCTTATCACAGGCATAGGCGGAGGTGTTTCAACCTTTGCCTTAGTTTATGCTTTGAGCTTAGGAGTAACCGTTTTTGTGACTTCATCAAGTGATGATAAAATTCAGAAAGCAATTTCACTCGGTGCAAAGGGAGGTGTAAATTATACCAATGAAAACTGGGATAAGGAAATGATTGAGCTGTCCGGAAACAAGATAAACACAGTCATAGACGGTGCCGGAAGCGATACTTTTTTAAAATGCATTGATATAATTAATTACGGGGGAAGGATTGTATGCTATGGAGCAACTAATGGGAATGTGATTAACTTTCCAATGGCAAGATTATTTTGGAAGCAATTAAAAATATTCGGTTCTACAATGGGTCCACCCGGAGATTTTTCGGAAATGATGAAATTTATAAATGATCACAAAGTTATTCCTGTTATTGATAAAGTTTTCAAACTTGAAGATATTTCCAAAGCTTTTGAAAGAATGAATGAAACGAAAGCAGTTTGGGAAGATAGTAATTGAAATATAAACCGGCTTAAAATTTCATTTTAATTTAATTAAATAATAACTTTCGTTCTCGACTAATACTTCGTTTTCATCCTTGAGTTTATTAAACTTCTCTTTCTGATCATGTGTTTTAAAAACATTTTTCTCTCCTGTAATAAATCTTGCTCCTTTATTAATTTTAAGGTTCACATAATTATCACTGATTTCATCTGGGAAGCCTGTCCAACCTTTACGACTTATTAAATACAGCATATTAGGATTACTTTCTGTAATGGTAATAAATTTATCTCCCTCTTCAGAATGCAGATTTACGTCCTCAGCTAATTTCAAAACAGGGGCATCATAGTTTTCACTTTTCATAAAATTCCGGACTCTTAAAAAACTAAGAATAAAAATACTCACAAGACAAATTATCAAAAATGAAAAAGCAGTTTTATTTTCAGCAAAAGATTTTTTAAATTCCCCCAGCCTGACATATTTTGAGAAAACTTTAGCAATGAATACAGATGCCGGAATAGAGAATGGCAGCTGATAATATTCCTGCGCAAGATGTGCCTGCGGGGCGAGGAGTATGAAAACAATCATTCCAATAAGCCACCAGTCGAATAACCTTTCCAGCTTATACTCTCTTTTTAAAAACAAACCCCATAAGAAAACGAGGAACGCTCCGTATGTCAAATGTCTTTCAGCAATGCTTTTGAAAAAAATATCATTATAAAACTTTATCGTAAGAAGCGGACCTATCATACCCCATTTATCTTTACCTGCATTCCAGATGCTGAATGAAAGTCCTGTCTGCATATTTAACAGATGCGCATGATAATACCACAAAACAACCGGAACAAAAACCAGAATAACAAATAACCAAACTTTTAAATTAAAAATGAACTTGCTTCCGTATTTTTTATAGCATAAGTAAGCAAGCGGTAAACCGAGATAAAGCGCCGGCAGTTTGACTAATGCAGCAAGGCAAATAAATAACGCGGATAACAAATAATCTTTGGTCCTGTCATCTCCTACCCATTTTGTAAAGAAATACACTCCGTAAACCGAACACATAATCATGAGAGGCTCCGGTATAAACGCTCTGCCGAAATATATATTCAGCGGCAGAATGGAATATATAAATGCAGCCCATAATCCAGTGCGCTCATCTATTATCTTTCTTACTAGTAAATAAATTCCATAAATAGTCAATAATGAAAAAATTACAGACAGCATTCTTCCAATGTAATCATTTACTCCAAACAAATTATATAATCCCGAAACTACAAAAGGGTAGATTTGAAATTCAGATTCGACATAACCTTCGGTATCACCCCTCCAGTCTATTCGCGGATAACAAATATTAGACTCTTCTTCGTAAAAATTACGAGCGATAGCTGCAGTATCCGCCTGCCTCCATGAATGCCAGCCGATCAAAGGAAATGTGATGTGATAAAGCCGGACTGCGAGAGCAATAAACAATATCAGTATTAAAACCTTATTAGACTTCATTTGCATTGCGATTATACAATAATTTGCTCAATAATAAAAGTGTCTTATCGCTGAACTGACAAGACACTTTATAAAATCCTGATTTGAAAATTATTTTACAAGGATCATCTTATTTACTTTTGTTAAATTCCCTATTTCTAACTTGTAATAGTAAATACCTGAAGACAAATTTTCCGCATTAAAATCTACAGAGTATTCTCCTGTAGGTTTAAATTCATTAACTAGATTCTTAACGAGTCTTCCCGAATTATCATATATATTGATTTTCGTTATGCCTTCATTTTTTACATTGTAATAAATAACTGTAGAAGGATTGAAAGGATTTGGATAATTGAAAATATCTTCACCATTCTTCACAGGAGTTGTTTCTGCACATTTAGAACAAGGATAACTGAACTGTTGAAGTATAGCCCTTCCCCCGACTGGCGCGACTGAAAATATATTATTATTATTTAAAACTATATAAGTTTCCAGGAACAATTGCAGTTGTAGTTGATTGGTTCCATGATTTAAGAAACCGCTTCCATAATTTGTATAGAAATCAGGAAAGTAAGTTTGGTTCAGATAGTTCTTAATAGTTGCCCAGCGTATATGACTATTTACACAAAGTACATCGCTTTTATTATCACCATTAAAGTTTCCGACCACATATTTATTGTAATTATTATAAACCAGCCATCCTCCAAAGCCTACGTTCGGTGCACCGTTGTTTGACCAAATTGCTGTCCAGTTAGAATTTTGATACTTGAATATTGCGCACCATCCGGAACCCTTGTTAATACATACAAGCTCATCATCCGGACCACCGTCAAGATTTGCTGCAAAGTATTGATCATCACCTCTGATGATCCAGCCTTGCAGAGAACCGCTTCCATTATTGGACCAGAGAGCATTCCAGTTTGTACCATTATTTATCTGCTGAAGCATTCCCCATCTTGACGTATTACTTATAAACAAAACCTCCTGATCATTCGGGGTAGAGCTCAGAAAGTTACCGATCACGTATACATCATCATTATTTCGATTCCAGTTTGGGAAAGAGGAGTTAGTAGCATTGTATTTCATTTCCCATGAAGAACCCGTAAATTTTATAAGAGCAGCCTTGCTTTGAGTTGAGATCCCCGTTGTGTTTAAACAAAACAAGTATGTAGACGAGTTGATTGTAATCGGATAAAACCTGTCACCTTCAAATAGAGTCCAGGCTCCCCCCAGTGAGTGGTTTCCGTTATTAGTCCACTGCCAATTCCATACATTTTGAGATGTATTGTAAAAAAATATTGTAGCCCAGCCATTTGTATTATATCCGTTACCTGTATTTGCTACAAATACCGCATCGGTATTCGGGTAGAACAGTTTAAATTTAGTATACACATCATTGTTTGAAATGTGCCACCCACCTATCCATGGGCTACCATTACTATTCCATTTTACACTCCATGTTTGTGAAAAGCACTTTGAACCAGTTAACAAAGTTAAAGATATAATAATATAGGTGTACATAAATTTTTTCATAATTTTTTTTAAAATTAGTTTGAGGTTGATTTTTTAAAAATACCTTATTTCCGGAAACAGAATTTAAATAAAATTTAGATTTAACTAGTTATATGTTAATACTTTGAGATTACAAAAGGTAACCAATAGAAAAGTTACTCAAAAGGAATGTATAGATTTTTGCGTGTTAGCCGCAATCAGAGAATTGTGCAGTTTATAAAAAAATTTTATATAACAAAGTCAGAACTGAAATCAAAAACAAAAAAAGCAGACCACTATTTGTAATCTGCTTTTTAAAAACATATTTTAAGGTTTTTACTTCTGTAGATCCGTAAGCCTTGCATTTACTTCTTCCAGCTCTTTTGTTACATCTTCCATGGTATCCTCAATGTTTTCAATTTTGACATCCAGTTTTGATTCGTAATCTCTTTTTGGTCTATCTTTTTTTTTCAATGCATCGAAAAATGTTTTAATTCCTACAGATACAGCGGATACTGTATTGATAGTTTCCATTACGGGCGGTTCAATCGAGCTCTGTATCTTTTTTTCGAATTCAAGTATGCTGTCTGCAGTATCCTTTACTTTATCAACTACCGTTCCGAGAACGTCTACATTGTCATTAACCTTTGTAACAACGGAATTTACATTGTCCGAAAGGAGATTGATCTTATCTACGGTTTCGTACACTTTAGGCTTGATATCAGAAAAGTCTTTTGAAAATCCCTCGATCTTTTGTGTTATTTTCTTAGCCTGCTTAATCAGTCCGAATATCATAATCAGAATTCCTGAAAATAACAGAATTATAATTATGTTTGTAATTAACTGTGTGATCTGAAGTGCTTCTTCCAATTTTAATTTTATTTAAAATTACAATTAAGAATTTTTATTTTTTTCCTGATTGAAAGCGTCAATGCCTGCTTTGAATGCATCTTTAACACGCTCGGATTCGGTTGTTAGTTTTTCTTTGGTTGTTCCAAGTGTATTGGTTGCTTTCTGTTTAGCATCGTTAAGAATTGAATTTGCGTCCCCTATCAGATCACCGGCTTTTTTCTTGGCATCAGAGATTAACTCTTCTGATTTTCTTTTACCTTCATTGATCATATCACTTGCACGTGTCTTCGCGATCTGAAGGTATTCTGAAGTATCATCAATAAGTTCGTCTTTCTTTAATCTGATGTCACTTCTTAACTCCCTTCCGCTTTTCGGTGCATAAAGCAGAGCTATGGCAGCTCCGACTATTCCTCCGGTTACAAAACCGAGTATTAATCCTTTTGCTGTTTTATTTTCTTCCATTTTAATATCTCCTATGATTTATTTGTTATTGTTTTTGTGAAAATATACTAAATAATTGTTTTATGCAAATTAAATATTTATTGCCTCACCATATGCAACGCCCACCGCTTCCAGATTAGATTCCGCAAGCGACGGATGAGCGTGAACTGTCTTTATGATCTGCTCGTGAGTTGCCTCAAGTGATTTTGCAAGTACAAATTCCATTATTGTTTCTGTTGCTTCTGCACCGACTATACGTGCTCCCAGCAATTCATCATATTTTTTATCAAAGATTACCTTTACCATCCCGACAGTTTCACCGGTTCCTCTTGACTTTCCGTTTGCTGAAAACGGAAACTTACCAACATTGATCTCATATCCTTCTTCCAATGCTTTCTTTTCAGTCAGACCTACAGATGCTACCTGAGGCTGACAATAAGTACATCCCGGAATGTCACTGTAATTTATATCCGGCGTATGCATTCCCTTTATTTTTTCAATGCAGTTGATCCCTTCAGAAGATGCTACGTGAGCAAGCCACGGCGGACCGTTAACGTCCCCGATGGCATAGATACCTTCGGCATTTGTCTTGTAATCTTTATCAATTTTTATACTTCCCTTTTCAACAGTAACACCAAGTTCTTCAAGACCCAGATTCTCAACATTACCTGTAACTCCGATCGCAACCAGCACAACATCTGAAACAAGATCCTCTGTATTTTTTCCGGAAATTTTTGTCGTAACCTTCCCGCCTTTGACTTCAATGCTTTCTGTCTTTGTTTCAGTCAAAAGTTTAATGCCGCTCTTTTTAAATTCACGTGCAACAACATCCGAAATATCCTTATCTTCAATCGGCATTATATTCGGCATCATCTCCACTATCGTAACCTCAGTTCCGAATGCATTATAAAAATATGCAAACTCAACACCGATCGCGCCGCTTCCGACAATAGTCATTTTCTTCGGAACTTCAGTTAATATCATCGCGCCGGTAGATGATAATACTTTCTTCTCATCAAATTTCAGATCACCAAGCTGTCTTGCCCTTGCACCTGTTGCGACGATAATATGCTTTGCCTTCAACACATCAATTTCTTTCCCTGATTTATCAGTTACTTTGATAGTCTTATCCTTATTAATAAAAGCCGAGCCTTCGAAGACTTCAACTTTATTCTTCTTCATTAAATATTTCACGCCTTTTTCCGAAAGATCAGCAACACCTCTTGAGCGTGCGATGATCTTTTCAAAATCGAACTTTACATTCTCAACCGAGATTCCGTAATTATCCATATGTTTCAGACCGTTCATCAGTTCAGCATTCTTTAATAATGCTTTAGTAGGAATGCATCCCCAATTAAGACAAACACCGCCGAGCCGGTCCTTTTCCACTATAGCTGTTTTAAATCCAAGTTGTGAAGCACGTACTGCAGTTGTATAGCCGCCCGGACCGCTTCCTATGACGACGACATCGAATTCTTTCATTAAGTATTTTGAGTTGGTTAAATTATTTATTGTAAATTTAATGCAATTTACTAATATTGGAATCGTATCTCAATGTATTTGATTTGGGATTTGGAATTTCGTATTTGTGATTTTAGATTTTAGAAAATAATTTACCACTTAGGCACTTAGGGCACTAAGAAAATAATTATTTTGCCAATTGATTAGATTAAATTTAAAAAGTCCTTTTAATTTTAATTAGCGCTACTAGTGCAACGTTGGTTAATGATCGAAACCTGTCAGGTTTATTTACTTAGTGTTCTAGTGCCTAAGTGGTAAAACAAAACTTCAATGAACAATAAGATTTTCATCACCGGCGGAACAGGCTACATCGGCAGCAGAGTCATCCCGGAATTAGTAAAGAACGGTTTCGAAGTTAATGCATTAGTACGCAAAGGTTCCGAATTAAAACTTCCAAAAGGATGCAATATTATTTTCGGAAATGCACTAGACAAAAGTTCATATGAAAACAAAGTAGTTGACTGTTATACTTTCATACATCTGATAGGAGTTCATCATCCCGGTCCGGGAAAGAAAGATGAGTTTAATAAAATTGATTTGGTTTCCATTCAACATGCAGTCCCCGCAGCTGTAAATGCCAAAGTAAAGCATTTCATTTATTTAAGCGTCGCTCATCCTGCACCGGTAATGAAAGATTTCATTGAAGTCAGAATGAAAGGCGAAAAGCTTATCCGTCAGAGCGGAATGAATGCAACTTTCATTCGTCCGTGGTATGTAATCGGACCCGGACATTACTGGCCTTATGCTTTGATTCCGTTTTATAAATTGTTTGAGATGATTCCCGCAACGAGGGATACAACAGTTCGGCTTGGACTTGTAAAGATCGGACAAATAATAAACTGCATAACTTACACAGCCTTGAATCCACCTGAAGGAATAAAAATTTTAATGCAAACGATATTCGAGCCTTTTAACTTTTAACTTTTAACTTAATGGCAGTCCGAATTTCAAAAATTTTGTTAGTTTCAATCATTGCAATCAACCTTTCGTTAGTTGTGGTCAATAGCCTGATGGACTATAATTCAAACTACAATTTTGTTAAGCATGTAATGAAGATGGATACTGTCTTTGATGACAATCAGCTCAAATGGAGAGCGATCGATTCACCTGTAATATGGAATGCGACTTACATAATCATAATACTATGGGAAATCCTGATTGCATATTTCTGCTGGAAGGGAGTGATAAAGTTAACAAAGAATCTAAAATCATCCGGTGAAGATTTTGTAAAAGTAAAGACACCTGCTGTCATTGGTCTGACTTTATGCCTGCTCTTGTTCGGACTTGCGTTCATTACAGTAGGCGGTGAGTGGTTTTTCATGTGGCAGTCAAAGACATGGGGTGATGGAATGCCATCGGCACTGAGGTTATTTACAATGACGGGATTGATTTTGATTTATTTGAATATGAAGGAGTAGTTATAATTGACTCAAATTATTAAACTTAAATCTATTGTGAATTTTTATAAATTCTATTTAATATTATATTTATTAAAAAAATAAAATTATGTCAACTAAAGAATTAAAAGAGGAAATTCGAAAAGCAATTGATTCTGCTCCTGATTCTGTTTTAAATGATATATTAAATTACCTTCATGAAACCAATAGCGCTGATTCCGAGAAGCTCAAACTTTCTCATAATCTAAATAAGATTTTAAAAGAAGACAAAGAATTACTCAAGAGATTGTCTTTATGATGAATCTGAAAGAGGTTTTAGAAATACATGAAGTTTTAATAGAACGATTTGGCGGATCAAAAGGACTTAGAGATAAAGGGTTGCTGGCATCTTCTTTAAACAGAATGTATCAGACTTTCGATAATGCTGAATTGTATCCGACCATTATTGATAAAGCAACAGCATTAATTGAAAGCATAATAAAGAATCATCCGTTTGTTGATGGAAATAAAAGAGTCGGTTATACTTTAATGAGATTGCTGTTATTGGAAAATGGACTGGATATAGTTGCTTCACAAGATGAGAAATATGACTTCGTTATTAGTATTGCTTCAGGGAAGTTTTCTTTTGAGGAAATTAAAAATTGGTTAGAAAATAAAATTAGATAAATTAACCCGACAATATTATATAAATTAATTTCCTCAAATGACTTACTGAAATTAATTCTCAATTCCTAATTGCCCTTAAACTGCTCCGCCTTCCACTCTTTAAACAAATCCTTAACCTTATTCCTCTGATATTTCCCTGTTGATGTAACTGGCAATGATTCAGCAAACACAACTACTTTTGGTGACTTGAAAAAAGGCAAATGCTTTTTGCAGTGCTCGAGGATTTCTTTTTATAATTCTCTTTCTCTGTATCTGTAGATTCAGGATTTTTTAATTTCACCAATGCCCCGACCTCTTCTCCGTACCAGTCATTCTCAAAACCTACTGCGATCGCTGAGTCAACACAGTCAATTCCCGAAAGCACTTCATCTATTTCTAAAGGTGAAATATTTACTGCTCCTCTTATAATCAGTTCTTTAATACGGCCGGTTATAAAAAAATATTTATTTCCTTTGTGATCGGGTTTATAAAATCCTTCATCACCGCTCCTGAACCAGCCGAACTCAAATGTCTTCCGGTTCACTTCATCATTGTCAAAATAATATTTCATTACATTATGACCTCTGATGACAATCTCACCTTTCTCATTTTCCGCAAGTGTCTCGCCTTTGTCATTCTGAATTTCCATTTCATTGCACTCTATCGGAATTCCAATAGAAGGGAAACCGAATTCATTCTGCCATCGGTGATGCTCTTCTTTGCTTAAGTTAATTGGAATGAAACAGGAGTAACATGTTGTTTCAGACAAGCCATATCCATGTGCAATTCTTAAATTGAATCTGTCTTCAAAATTTTTTGCAATCTCGCATGTTAGCGGTCCTGCTCCGCAGATAATGTGAGAGAAATTTTTCAGATCATAATTTTTACTCTCTTCATCTGAATGCAAAAGAAACTGCAACAGAGTCGGCACAACACTCACAACTTTTACATTTTCATCCTGAAGCCGCTTCAGAAAATTTTCTGTTTGGAATTTCTGATTTAAAATCAGTTTGCCTCCGTAAAACATCGTCGTCATAATTGTCACTACAGTTCCATTGACGTGATGGATCGGGAGCACACACATCATTACATCGTCATTATGAAGTTCATGCCAGTTCGAAATGGCAAAAGCATCTGCCATCAGATTATACTGAGTCAGCACAACACCTTTCGGATTACCGGTTGTCCCGGAAGTATATACAATCAGACATTCATCTTCTTTACTCACACTATATTCTAAATTTAACTTGTCATTTAAATTATCAAACGAAAACTTATCAAAATCTATAATTAAAATTTCATTTGGTATTTCAGACTTATTTAACTTATCTACATAATCCTTCCTTGTAAAGATAATTTTTGCGGTAGAATTCTCTAATATGTACTTCACACGGTTTGATTCCTCGCTAACATTAATCGGTACAACAACTGCACCAATTGCCCAACAGGCAAAATATAAAATTACAGTATCAATATGATTATGAGAAAATGTCGCTGCTCTGTCACCTTTAGTAATTCCGTTTTGCAAAAGAAAATTTGCAAGCTGAAAGACTTTTATCCCGAACTCTTTATAAGTTAGTGATACAGAGTTTGATTTATCATCATAAAAAGTAATATAATATTTATCCGGCTTATCTGAAATATGTTCACTCAAAATCTCAAGCATGTTGCGGCAATTAACGAGATAATCTGTAGCCGACAATTCTCCAAAGCTCTGAGCTTTTAGAATATTAATTTTTGTTATTTCATCCATTTGAGTTCGTAGAGTTCGTTAAGTTTATTGAGTTCGTAGAGTTCGTTAAGTTCATTGAGTTCATTAAGTTCATTGAGTTCATTGAGTTCATTGAGTTCATTAAGTTCATTGAGTTCTTTAAGTTCATTAAGTTTGTTGAGTTAAGTAAGTTAGCTAATTAAGTGAGACAAATGGGTTCAACAAGTGCGATCTTTCTTTGAGCTCACTAAACTTTCTAAACTTATTGGACTTAAAGAATTTACTTAACTTTCTGAACTTAAAGAACTAAAAGAACTAAAAGAACTAAAAGAACTAAAAGAACTAAATAATTATTTTTTAAAATTGAATTTGATTATTTTATAAACATTGCAAAATACTAATTCTTACTTGATGAAAAAAACTCTTTTATTCTTCTGTCTTACAATCCCGATTTTATTTTTTTCATGTTCAAAAAAGGAAGTCACTAAAAATAATACTTTCAACATAAATGTTAATCAGGGCATCGAAACACTCGAGCCTGTAATGTCTAACTCTGTTCAGGTGATCTGGGCATTGTCGAATTTAATGGAAGGACTTGTGGGATTTGATAAAGAAAGCAATCTGATTCCCTGCATTGCAAAGAGCTGGACTATCAGCGACAATGCACTGACTTATACTTTTATTTTGAGTGATGATGTTTTTTTTCAGGATAATGAATGCTTCAAACCCGATGGCAAAGGCAGGAAAGTTACTGCGGCAGATTTTAAATATTGCATTGAAAGAGCCTGCAATCCTAAAGCGAAGTCGCGCGGGCAGTGGGTTTACAGAGACAGAATAAAAGGGGCGCAGGATTACATAGATTTTATGTCAGGTAAATCTTCAGCGGAAGCTAATGATATACCCGGGATCAGAGCAGTTAATGATTCGACATTAATAATAGAGCTGACAAAACCATTCGCTCCTTTCTTAAGCATTCTTACAATGTCTTATGGCTATGTTTATCCAAAAGATTAGAGTTTTACGGGGAAAGATTCGGGCAGAATCCTGTGGGAACGGGTCCTTTTAAATTTGTTAAATGGGACTTTGATAAGGAACTGATATTTGAAAAAAATAAAAACTACCGTAATAAAGATAAAAACGGTAACACGCTCCCCTATCTCGACGGTGTGAAGATAACATTTACACAGTCTTCCGAAACTGAATTTCTCGATTTTCAAAACGGCAAGTATGACTATCACGAACCGTCTTCGGAAACCTATGATCAGATCACCGATGCAAACGGAGTTTTGCTTGATGCTCAGAATAAGAGTTATACTTTAAATAAACAGCCGTGGCTTCAGACTGTTTTCTTCGGAATGAATCAGTCACCCGAACTTCCGGGAGGAAAGGACGGTCCGTTTTTAAATAATAAAAAACTCAGACAGGCACTGAACTATGCGATTGACAAAGATAAGATCATGAAATACGTTTTGAAGAACAGAGGTCTTGCTGCAGTTAACGGACCGCTGCCTGACGGAATGCCGGGCTTTAATCCGGATATTAAAGGATACACTTTTGATAAAGTAAAAGCGAAACAGCTGTTGACTGAAGCCGGATATCCTGACGGCAAGGGATTGAATTTAGTTCTGGTAACGGGTAATGAAGAGATACAAAAGACAATTGCAATCGCAGTTCAGGAACAGCTGAGGGAGTTTGGGATTAACTTACAGCTTGATCAGATGCTTCAGGCAACTATGATATCGAAACAGGAAGACGGAGTCTTTCCATTCTGGAGAGCAAGCTGGGGTGCGGATTATTATGATCCCGAAAATTTCATGGCGCTGTTTTACAGTAAGAACATTACTCCCAAAGGACCGAACAGAGTAGGTTACTCAAATCCTGTCGTAGATAAAATGTATGAAGATGCTTTGCGGATTACCAATTTTGATGAAAGAAAAAAAATATATGATGAGATGCAGAAAATTGTGATCGAGGATGCTGTCTGGCTGAATTTATATTACAATCAGAAGATTTATCTGCTGCAGAAGAATATCGAAGGATTTTATGTTGACGGACTGAATATAATTAACTTAAAATATACAAAGAAAAACTGATCAGAATTTACCGGATTTCATAATTAACAGAATTATAATTTACAGAATACCTGTAATGAATTTAATTTTTAAAGAAATAAAATCGGGCTCTGATAAAGATCTCAAAGATTTATCTCTCCTTGCTTCTAAGATCTGGAACGATCACTACCCTCCTATTATAGGACAGGAACAGGTAGACTATATGCTGGGTAAATTTTATTCATTGGAAAGTTTAAAGGATCAGATGAATATTAAGAATAACATTTTCATTGGTGCTTATCTAAATAATGAAATGGTTGGATTTATATCATACAGCAAGACAGGTGATGAAGATTACTTTATTCATAAACTTTATATAAAAACCGAAACACAAAGGATAGGGATCGGAAGAGCATTGTTGGAATATGTTTTGAAAAATTTAAACCCGGAAACAATTCGTCTTACAGTCAACCGTCAGAACTTCAAAGCAATTAATTTTTATTTTAAACTTGGCTTTACAATCGAAAAAATAATTGACATAGATATAGAAAACGGCTTTGTAATGAATGACTTTGTAATGCTTTACATGTCAGTCAATCAGAAATAATCCCTGTTACTTTTTTTCAAAATTAATGCTCATTCCCGGAGTAAGTCCCAGTGTAATTGTAACCTTATCCATCTTGTAACTTCCTATATTCACCGAATGATAAAAATCATTTGCCTTGAAAAGACACTTTAATATGAGCTCAATTATCCTGTTATCTTTTACTTCTTCAAGCAGTGATTCTTTTTCTTCTTTTGATATTTCTCTTTCATAAAGGAACTGTGTAGATAATGACGGAGGGATTCCCAGTGAAACATTCATGCTCTTAAAATTATATCCGGACTTTGAAAGAAGACCGAGTGAATTACTTATGTTGGTCATTGAGTTATGAATTTTATTCATACTTGCTTCTCTGAATTCTGTAAGAATGGCTGACTGCTCATCGCCGAACATGTCCTCTTTGACTTCAATTACTTTTTCCGCAATGGTTGAAACTGTTTCTTTTGCAATATCTATAATGCTTCCTGAGTTTTCTTTTGTTTCCATTTTTTTTTAATTTAATTTTGCAAATATAAATATTAATAATTGATTATTTTAGTCTTTAAAGAATTCAAACTCTGCTTCTGTTGTTCACGAAAAACAGAACGCGGATAACACGGATCGAGCTCAAAGATAACGGAATTTTATTTTGATTTTAAAAATATACAATAATGGAACCTGACTTATTATTTTAATTTTGAGATTCGTTTTTAAAATTTCAATATCTGCGAATATCCGTAAAATCAGTGTTATCCGCGTTTCCCTCATATCAGTGAGTACAAATCTCAGCCTCTTACTCTCACTACAATCTCTATATTAATTTTCACAAATCGTAAATTTTACAATTTGACATATTTACAAATTATTCTTAAATTCGTTAAGATTTTATGGATGATTATTTATTTGATAATTAAATGAAAGGAGTGATGCGATGATTCGTGAACCGTTAATAAGAAGGGATTAGAAAATTTTTCTTTAACATAATTAATTTTGTTAGTGTTGGCCACCGAACTATAATTAATATAAAGAATTCTTCTAATCCCGCGCATAATTTATCAATCTAAAACTTAAAACAAAATGAAAAACTGTTTCAGTGTCTGAAAGTTTTGATTTTTAAATTCAGTTCTTTTTAAACACAGTGGCCAAAAATGATTCTTTGATGTGTCATCAGAAGAATTCTAAAATTTATTTTTTACAAACCTTAAAAATTAAATGGCCATGAAAACAATAAAATATTTTGTACTTATGTTATTTATAGTAATTCCGTTTCAATATTCATATTCATATGTAATAGCAGTGGGTCATCCGTGCAATAACGAGAATTTCCCAAGTCCGTACTTTTACCCTAACGGTACTGTAAATTTTAATTTCAGATTTGATTCAGTTCACGTGACTGATTCTAAATTTGCAAGATGCAGGATCTATACAGTTCAAAGTGGAACTGAGGTTCTAATGTACGATCAGGTAAAAGAGTCCGGAGTTTACTATTCTGTTCCTATAAATACTCTGAATTTCCCGGACCTTGCTTTTAATGAACCCGTCAGAATTAAAGTAGTAGTGACAAGCGCTTATTTTCCTAACCTGCCTTTTAATAAATCAGGATACTTAATCGTATATAAAGACGGAATGAGCACCGGTTATGGTTCAATTTCAAACGGCTCAGTTCAGTTAATTAATACCGCAATGGCAACATTCTTCAGCAGCGGAGATTGTCTCTCTCTTGCTTCAGGAACCTATTTTGTAAAGCAATATAAAATTAATTTTGTGTTACATGGAAATTTCACTGACTCAATACCCGTAGTTGATAGTATGTATTGTGTGGGATATTCAGGGTCTTTACCTAATTTTCAAATACGATGGGGATTTAAAACTTACCAGACACCAACTGAGGCGCATTTCATTACTATTTGTCTATGAAGCAACAAATATTTTGGGGCAGTATAAAGGATTCGTACCTTGTGAACCTAAGAATGCAACCATTGTTTACCATTATGTCCAGCGTCCTGTAATTGCCAGTCCAATACAGTATCCCGGCGTTTTTACTCCCAGCAATAATGTGGGAATCATTGCATGTAATTTACTTCAGGGAAACGGAGATTTGACGTTTAAATTTTTAGATTCATTTAACATTCATAATCATCAGCTTATACGGTTAGATTCAACTCTTCCTTATGCAGTGTTAATTACAAATTTTCATAATACTAATGATGACAGAACCGAGCCATATAAAATCAGCTCGCAGGCATACAATCAAATGGATTCCTCAGGATGGAAATCTAAAAGAGTAATATTTGGTGACGATCCTCACGGATGTCCTAATCTAACCACTGAAATTAAGGGTTATACTATTCAAGAGAATGCAATCCTGATTGAGTCCGGAGGAGAACCGGAGAGAGATGTAACGGATTTCTGCATGACATTTAATCCTCTCATTAAATATGACGATACAATAACTTTTTCTATAACTGAGACAGCAAATGATGAAACAAGTATAAATGAGATTGCAATGTTTCAGGCAACGGTAGAGAAAGGAAGGGAAGTTGCTGTAACCGGTGATGGAAATACCATAGACTATATACCTGATCCGTCTAAGACCAAAGCAACTTTGAATAATTTAGATATTTCTGAAAAATTAAGCCTGAAGGATAATGAGACTGAAAAGATTAAAAAAGGAGACAAGCTTCTTATAGAGTTTGACCGGGTAAATGACGAAGATTTAATAGTTTTAAGGATAAGGACTATAGGTATTAAAAATCACGATGGAGCAATGGTGACAACATCTACCGGGGAAAATATTAAATTAAAATTCAGAAATGGTTTCGACATGGTTGTAATAGAACCCGGGAAGAAACCATTTAACGGTTTTGAATTAGAAGCATTGCAGGAGCTTGAAGTTGATCAGGTTTTAATTGTGAAAAATGAAAAGACAAGTGTAGTAAAGCAGTTGAAATTGCTGGATGCTTTTAATGATCAGGGAAATGTCAACAAGCTGATTTCATACACGGATAAACATTACGCATACGTTTCAAACGGAAACCCCCTAACATTTAATTTTGAAAATGTTAAGGATCCGGGCAAGGAAGTGTTTTATTATTTCAAATTCGAAGGAAGGTATGAGGCATCATCAGAAGGAAATGGTAAAATCTCCGGGGATTCAGAGAAGAAATATGAATTTAATTTATTTGAAAATCAGCCGAATCCTTTCAACCCTGTTACTAAGATCAGATACGAAATTCCGGAAGCCGGATTGGTGAAGCTGACTGTATATGATATTTCCGGCAGGGAAATTAAGACGCTTGTCGATGAGTTCAAAGCCGCTGGAATCCACGAATCAGTCTTTGACGGAAGCAATTTAGCAAGCGGGGTTTATTTTTATAAATTGCATACTGCAATGAACAATACAACAAAGCGTATGATATTAATTAAGTAATAGAATACCCATCCGGTCCAGGCGAAAGTCCGGTCCGGATTTTTAACAATTATTTTTATAATTTAAAAATAAAAGAATGAAAAACACAAAAGAACTGAATTCTTTAAAGAAAGAGTTAAACAATTTTACTTTATTATTGAAACAATTAAACAAAAATAATGAGGAGCTGAAGAAAATTATCCTGAAACAGGATCAGTTCATCCAAAAGAAAAAAGCCCAAAGGAGAATAAGCTATATAGACTGGCTTAGTAATGAGAGAAGGATAAATAATCTTATTCCGGATTAAATTGAAAGTTGAAAGTTAACTGGGAAATTAAATTTTTTATTTATTTATAATTCTAAACTTTAAATTCCCTCCATTAATCGTTATATTTGCATATTCATTAAAAATTTTGATGAGCAAATATTACCCTAGTAAAAACAGATTACCGGCATTTTTATTCTTAGTGTTTTTATTTTTTACCTCTGAAACGATTCATTCCCAGATCAAAGTATTTGAAAGACCGACAAACGGAGAGCAAAAAGACGTCGGGCTTTATCTGGAAAGTGAAACAAGGAAAAAAATAGATCTAAACGGTCAATGGGAAATTTCATTTAATGAAGGAAAGAGCTTTGATAAGTTCATTGTTCCTCTGGCTTACGATTTTAATGGTTCAGCTATTTTAAAAAAAAAGATCTCTATATCAGAGGAAATATTAAATTCATATAGCTTCATCTTTGTAGCTGAGGGAATTGAATATGAATCTGAGGTCAAAATTAATAACAATTTTGTAACCAAACATACCGGCGGTTATACTCCGGTAATATCATCATTACCTGACGGTATAGTGTCCGCTGCTAACGAAATTGTAATAAACATCAACAGTGTAATAAACTACAAGAACACCATTCCCCTTTCGGACCAGATCAATTATTCAAAAATTTACGGCGGAATAACGAAAGATATTTATTTAATAGCTGTCCCGAAATTATTTGTGTATAACAGCTATGTAAAATACTCAATAGACAACTTACTATCCGCAAAAATAACTAATGTCCTTGACATAAAATCATCGAATTTATCTAAATACATTGATACATCGGCATCAAGAGAATTTTATGTTCAGACAAAAATCATAAGAAAATCTGACAGCTCCGAAGCAGGTCTGAGCGAAAAAACTGCAGTAACCATTGGAGATAACAATACAGTAAAATCTTCAAATTCATTAACTATTCAAAATGTAGTTTTATGGACAACTGAAATGCCGGAGCTTTATATTGCAAGGACAGTGATCACAAACAGTAAAGATGAGATCATAGATGTATTAAATAACGAAACGGGTTTTACAAATTTAACAATAAAAAATAACCAGATCTTTAACAGCGGTAAACCAATCAAGTTAAACGGAATAAATTATTACGAGGATCAGCCAAAGTTCGCTTCAGCTCTTGATTATAATGAAGTGGAAAAAGATCTCAGAAACATAAAGGCAATGGGATTTAATGCAGTGAGAGTCCCGGGCAGATGCGCTCATAATTACATTGTTACACTTTGTAACCGTCTCGGGTTATTTTTATTTCAGGAGATCCCGCTTAATGAGACTTCCGGAAATTATTTAAACAAGGATAGTTACGTAAGGCTGACTTTAAATTATCTGACAGATATCATTGACCGCGATAAAAATTCACCTTCTATATTTGCATGGGGAATCGGAAATGATTTTGATGTTTCGGAAATATCTTCTCTTGAATATGTGAAATCGGCTTCGTCATTGGTTGATTCGCTGAACAAAAGATTTAAATACTACACAACAAGAGCCTTTAATCAGGACATATGCTCGGAAGCAGTGGATTTTACCGGGATTAATTTTTATGAGAACAGATATGAACAGATCAAAAGCGCTGTAACGGAAATTACCAAACCTTCAAGACAGGTTTCAAACAGGAAGAACCAGAATATGTTTGTCTCATATTACGGTCTGAACATTGAGAATGCTAACAGCAACGGATTCAGCGATCCAAAGTCACAGGAATCCCAGATGAAATTTTTCAGCGAGAGCTATCCCGGTATTTCACAAATGATGTTCGGTAATTTCATGTCATCATACGCTGACTGGAATTCTGAAAACCCTCTGAATTATCCTTTGGATAAAAATTTATTTCTGAAAACAAGCGGTATATATACATTTAACTGGGAGCAAAAGCGTTCAGCTGATCTTGTCAAAAGAATCCTTTACAAAGAAGATCTTCCCCGTATACAGGAAGGCAACTATGTTCGTGACTTCCCTTACATTTTTATCATTACAGGACTTTTAATGATAGTAATACTGATCTATTTCATAAACAGGGATAAAAAGTTCAGGTCAAACCTTATCAGGTGTTTATATAAACCTACATACTTTTTTTCACTTATCAAAGATCAGATGATCGTATCTACAGGCTATAATTTTCTGCTTGCATTCAGCATATCAATCGGTCTTTCACTTTTCTTTTCCTCGATCTTATTTTATTATACGGATAATAACTCCTTTGACATGATACTGGCAAAGGTCTTTACTGAAGATTCTTCAAAAATATTTTTCAGTGAGATAATAAATAATAAGTTTTATCTTATTTCAGCTTTGACGATCCTTAATTTGCTCGCGCCTTTTTTTACGGCTCTGTTCTTATATTTTATTTCTTTTTATACAAAAGGAAAATCATTTTTCAAGATCATTTACAGCGTTTGCATCTGGTCAACGCTGCCAATGCTGTTATTTCTTTTTATCGGAACAATACTTTACAAGCTCACTGAAACAAACCCGGTTTACATTAAAATATCCATGTGGGTATTCGCCATACTGTATGTTCTTTATTTAAACAGGATAATACTTGGCACTAAGTCGTTATTTGATGTAAGAACAGGCAAAGTTTATTTTTACGGTTTCATTATTATATTTCTTATATTTGCAATAACATATTCATACTTTTTATTTTTTACCGGGGCAATTGAAACCATTGATCTTGTTTCAAACTTAACTAACTGATTTAATATTGTATCTTTCAAAATTAGAAATATTCGGATTTAAATCTTTCGCGGATAAAACAACTATTGAGTTTGACAGTGGTGTATCAGCTATTGTCGGTCCGAATGGATCGGGTAAATCGAATATTGTGGATGCATTAAGATGGGTGCTTGGCGAACAGGGGGATAAAATTCTGCGAAGCGGTAAGCGTGAAGATGTTGTTTTCAACGGAACAAAATTCAGAAAGCCATTAAGCGTTGCTGAAGTTGCCGTCACTATACAGAATAACAATAATAAATTACCTGTTGAATATTCAGAAGTCCAGATCGCCAGAAGATTTTACAGAAGCGGAGAGACTGAATATTATCTTAACGGGACAAAGGTGCGGCTTAAAGACATCAAGGAATTGTTTATTGACACAGGTATCGGACCCGATGCGTATTCCGTGATTGAGCTTAAGATGGTGGAGACAATTCTTTCGGACATAAAGCACGAGAGAAGAAAACTGTTTGAAGAAGCCGCCGGAGTAGTGTCCTACAAGCACAACCGTGATCTTACTTTTAACCGCCTTGATTCAGTTCATGAATCTCTTTTGAGAGTTAATGACATTATCCGTGAAAAGCAGAGAAACGTTAATGCGCTTGAAAGACAGGCAAAAAGAAACGAAGAAGCAAAGCTTGTTTCGGAAGAATTGAAATCACTTGAGCTGAAAGTTTCGGCTTTTGAATTCATTAAGCTAATAACCGAGATCTCCGACATTAAGAGTAAGGAAGAAACAAACCTTAATTTAAAAGCAACTCTTTCAGAAGAAGTTAGGGAAAACGATATAACCCTTGATAAATACAGGATCGAGCTTGAGGAATCAGATAAGGCACTGACAGAAATAAATAATAAACTAAGTGATGAGAAAAAAGAAATAAATATATTTGAGAAAGATAATCTTGTGCTTGGAGAAAAGATCAGCAATCTTACTAATGACATTTCAAGATTACTAAGTGAAAACGAACAGCTGATTATCAGCAAGAATAAGAATTTAGAGAGACTTTCTGATCTGAATGACAGGATCAAAGTTCTTAAAAATACGATCTACATTTCGGAGATCTCTTTAAAAGAAAAGAAAGCCAAGGTAGATGCTTCCATAAAGGTCATAAATGAGAAGAAGAATGAGATGATCGAATTGGGAAAGAAGCTGAAGGAAGTTAATAAAACAGTTTCTGACAATAATTCGGAATATCAGAAGAACAAGATCAATTATGAAAACAATCTTCTTCAGCTGGAAAAATTATCCGGTCTGAATGCAGCACATCTGACTGACATTGATAAGATTCAGATTGAAAAGAATAAACTTGATGAAGAATTAAAGGAATTTCTCCTTAAGCTTAAAACTTCTGAGAAAGAACTAAAGGAAAAGGAAGAGGAAAAGCGGTTATTGAGTGTGAAGCTTTCCGATAAAGAAAAAGAAATTTCAGAAAACAAGATCGAAGAGCAGATCATTAAAAGCAGGATTGATCATCTCACAAGCATGTCAGAAAATTTTGAAGACTATGCTGAAGGTGTGAAGTATCTTGTCAAAGACATTAAAGAGAAAGGAATCATTACCATTCTTGATTCCATAGAAGTCGAGGATAAATTTAAAATCGCAATAGAAACAGCACTTGGAGAAGTTTCAAATTACCTGATAGTAGATGATTCAAAGCGTGTAGATAGTTTTATTGACATGCTTTCTGAGCATAAAAAAGGGAAAGTGACTTTTATTCTAAATGATATCCTTAATTATAAAACATTTGACGGCATTCCTTTTTCGGATATTGAACCTGACTTCATCGGGACTAAGGGTGTATATGGTTTTGCGGACAAATATGTAAAATGCGTAAATGATAAATACATATTACTGATGAGTTATATTTTAGATGAGTATGTAATTGTTGATAACGTTTCAACAGCAAAGCGGCTTGCGGAAGATAACTATTACAAGTTCATCACACTGGAAGGGGATATTATTACAAAAGGTTTTATTCGTTCCGGCGGAGAAGTAAATGAAGAATCAGTAAAGCTTGGCCGTCAGAAAAAAATTGATGAGCTTGTCGAAAAAGCAAAAGAATCAGGGAATTTAATTTCCGGCTTAAACAATGAACTGGAAGTAATTAAAAAAGATCATGAGAGCATTTCTTTAGAGATATTCAAGAATAATTTTGACAAAGTGAGAAAGGAATGTGAAAGAATTGAAAGGGAGACAGCAAATCTTGATTTCAGGAAAGAGCAGCTGAACAAATCAATTACGGAAAACGAGAACTCATATAATTCAATAAAAGAGAGTAATAATAAATTAAACGAGATCATTAATAATTTAATAGCAGAAGTTAATAAATCCGAGAATGAACAATACAATCTCGATAAGGAATTGATTTTTTTAACCGATGAGTTCAATTTGATCGAACAGGATTATTCTCATGATTCAACCGACTATAATAATTTCAATCTTGAGCTTACCAAGATCAGGAACGAATTAAAGAATGAAGAACAGAATTTATCGAGGGTCACTAATTCTGTTTCTTACAATGAAAAGCAGCTAGCTTCCAATACAGAGACCATTTCCGTTAATCAGAAAACCCTCGTAGATCATAATACGAAATTATCCCTGAATACCGAGAAGATCAGATATTTAAATGAAGGGATAGTTTTAACCGAAGAGAAATTCAGCATTGAAAAAAGATCATACGATGAGAAGAAGAGTCATCAGCACAAAATTGACGTAGAGCAAAGACAGAGAAGAATAGACCTGGATAATGTTTCTCAGAAGCTTATCAATGCCCAGATCAAAATAAAAGAGAATGAAATTAAATCTGAGCAGATAAAGGATTATGTTTTAAAGAAATACGAAAAAGATATCTCGGCATCTGATTCCATTTCGGACTTCGAAAATGTTTTTGGAGATTTTGACTATGCACCTGCAAAACAGCAGGTGGAAGAATTAAGCGAAAGGCTGAAGAAACTCGGAGGAGGATATCAGCAGATATTGTTTGAAGATTTTGAGAATGAGAAAGCGGAACTGGAAAAAATGGTGGAGCAGAAGAATGATCTTCTCGAATCTGAAAAAGACATAAGAAAGACAATTGAAAAAATAAATAAGGAAGCCAGGGAAAGGTTTTTGGGAACATTCGAACAGATCAAAGATAACTTCATAAGAATCTTCAAAGAGCTTTTTTCGGAAGGTGATGAAGCTAATCTCAGGATCGTGTATGAAGAAGATGAAGACGGTAAATTAACTGAAGATCCGCTCGAAGCTAAGATTGAGATTGTTGCAAAGCCAAGAGGTAAGCGGCCAACTTCAATAGAATTATTATCCGGCGGAGAAAAGACCTTAACAGCTATAGCGTTATTGTTCGCCATATACTTGGTCAAGCCGTCGCCGTTCTGTGTGCTGGATGAAGTGGACGCACCTCTTGATGTTGCTAACTTGGGAAGATTTAATAAAATGATAAGAAAGTTTTCGGATAATACACAGTTCATTCTGATCACACATAACGAAAGAACCATGGAATCCGTTGACAGATTATACGGCGTAACAATGCAGGAAGCCGGCATCACTACAATAGTCGAGACAAAATTTAAGAATGATGAAAAACTACAGGCTTAAGATATTCTGTGACTTTGACGGGACAATTACAAAGAATGATGTCTGGATAAATTCTTTAGGCAAATTCGTAAATGATAAAAATGAGTTTAACATAATTTGCGAAGAGATGTATTCGGGAAAGATCAGTTCAAAAGAAACCGGAATCAGGCATCTTGATCTTATAGAAAATTTTTCACCGGAAAAATTTGATGAATATCTTGATGAAGAAACAATTGATGAACATTTCAAAGACTTTGTCAGCTATTGCAATGACAATGAATTTGAATTAACCATTTTAAGCGGAGGCTGGGATTACTACATTGAACATGTTTTAAAAAAGGAAAACATTGATGTAAATTTTTTCTCCTCGAAAATGATCTGGGATCCGGTTAATAAAAAATTGTCTTCAGAGTTTGACCATCCGGATGAATACTGCAGGTCATGTGAAACCTGTAAAAGAAATATTCTCATTAATAAAACGAACGATCTGGATAATGAGATATCAGTTTATGTAGGAGACGGCTATTCGGATTTTTGTGTCAGCGGCTATGCAGACATTGTTTTTGCAAAAGGCAAACTGGCATCCCATTGCTGGAAGAACAACATAACTTATTTTGATTATTATGATTTTTCAGATGTTAAAAGGAAGCTCATCAAACTTACCGGAAGAAAGAATTTAAAACACAGACGTGAAGCCATGATAAAACGAAGAGATGTAATAATGGGAGGATGAGTGGGGTTTGGGATTTGGGAATTACGATTTGGGATTTTTTATTTCAGAATTTTAGATATTAGATTTTTATATATTTTAATTTAACGATTCCTAATTCACTGTTAACAAATTAACCAATCAACAAATTAACAAATTAACCAATTAACCAATCAACACTTTGAAAGAATTAGGAAATTTCTTTTTCAAATACCGCAGCTACATTCCCGTACCCTTTGTATTTGTAATGATAATTTTTATGAAGCCCACCTTATTGAGTATTCTGATTGGATTTTCAGTAGCGTTAAGCGGAGAACTTATCAGAATATGGTCAGTTGGTTTCGCCGGCAGCGAGACACGAACTACATCAGGTGTAGGCGGAACATACTTAGTTACACAGGGACCGTATGCAATTGTCCGAAACCCTTTGTATGTGGGCAACATAATGCTTTATGTCGGGATCGGGATCATGAGCATGGCTCTTTTCCCCTATCTGCAGATTTTTGCATTACTGTTTTTTACATTTCAATATTACTGCATCATACTTGCTGAAGAAGATTTTCTTTCAACCAAATTTTCAGAGATATTTCTTCAATACACACAATCGGTAAATAGATTCATTCCATGGTTCAATACTGTACCGCAGAACATTAAATCAAAATTAGTTTTTAATCTTAACTCAGGAATTAAATCCGAAAGAAGATCTCTGCAGGCATTCTTAATAACTTCGGCTATAATAGTAACATATTTTATCCTGAAGGAAACGGGAGTTTTCTAAGCTCTTGGATGAGATTGTTTGTAAACTTTTTTTAATCTTTCGGGAGTCAGATGTGTATATACCTGCGTGGTCGAGAGGCTTTCATGTCCCAGCAGATCTTTAACGGCTCTTATGTCCGCGCCGTTATCAAGCAAATGTGTGGCAAACGAATGCCTGAGTATATGAGGTGATTTTTTCTTTAAATCTGTCACTAAAGATAAATTCTTCTTTACCATTCTGTGCACTTTCATCGGATAAAGTTTTTTACCGGCGCTGTTCAGAAAAAAGTAATCTGAATTATTAAGATCACAAATTTCCCTTATGCTCAGATAATTTTTTAAAGCTTTACCGGCTTCCTTACCAAAGGGAACCAGTCTTTCTTTTGAACCTTTACCAAAGACTTTTATTGTATTATTTCTGAAATCCACTTTATCCGTTTTGAGATTGATCAATTCGGATAACCTGATTCCGGTACTGTAAAACAATTCAATTATAGCTTTGTCAATAATGCTCATGCCGGAAATATATTTCTCTCCGAGTAGTTTTCCCATTTCCTTTTCAGAAAGAAATGAAGGTAGTTTTTTTTCCGCTTTAGGAAAAATTAATGCCGAAGAATAGTTCTTTGAGATATATTTTCTTTTGTATAAATATTTATAAAATGACTTTAATACAGATATCTTTCTCGAAATGGATTTTTTGGAATAGTTATTTTTTCGGGCAAATGGATCTGCGAGTTCAGCTATATAAGTTTTCAGAAACGGAAGATCTAATTTGTTCAGATCAACAGACTTATCAGGCGTATCTTTACCGGCATTACCAAATGATTTTTTTATGTATTCAGAATACTGTTTCAGATCATTTTCGTATGATATGACTGTGTGGAGTGAATAGTTTTTGTTACCTTAAGGTATTCCAGATATTCGAAAAGATATTCATGATAAGTCTTCTGCAATTTATATTGCTTCTGATATAGTGGAGAAATTAAATTCTGATAATTTTAAGGCAGGCACGACAATTTTTGCCTTACCTGTTTCACTGCCGACAACTTTCTCGGATACTGACATATCAACTATGTTATTCAAAACATTGACAGGTGATTCATTGAATCTGAAATTATTGATTGCATGTTTTATCTTTCCGTTCTCTATTAAAAAAACTCCGTCTCTTGTAAGACCAGTGAGCAGGATTTGTTTCGGATCCACGCTCCTGATGTACCAGAATCTGACTACATAGATCCCCTTGTCAGTTGATGCGATCAGATCTTCCAGTGAATTGTCTGAACCTGTCATGATGATATTTGTCGGAAATGGAACATAGTCAGTATTTGTTTTTTTTGCCCAGTACCTTCCTGAATATAAATTGTTCAGTACTCCGTCGGTGATCCAGTTTCTCTTAATAACAGGAAAGCCTTCATCCGAAAAAGGAGTTGACGGCGCTTCTCTATATTGAGGGTCGGAAAAAATATTTACATTCTTGCCGGCAATCTTCGGTCCGATCTTATTCCCTTTTCCTTTATCGGAAAAAAAACTCCTTCCCTTCATCAGCGCTGCGTTTGTTCATATAAAAGCTGAGATTATTTATAAGATCACATACAGCTGCATTGTCTAATATTGTTACATACTTTCCCGCGTCATGCTTCTCCGGATTTCTTGATAAAATTGCCTTATCTACTACACGGTCAGAAAATTTTTTAACATTGAGTAAATTTATGTCGGCATATGATCTGTCAATCTTACTCGAGCCTTTACCGTCTTTCAGACGCATTGTAGATGAGAATCCTGCATAGGTATTTTTATGATAAACCGATAAATCATTAGTATTGCCAAGAGCCTGAAATCCGGATGAGTTTTCAAAATATCCTGCAGAGGATAGATCATTTTCCACTGCTTTGTTTATCGGATAAGAGATCCTTTCGGAAATATTTTGCGGCGACAGATTATTTGTATCTTCAAAATATTCTTTGACCTCGAGATAGCCTCTTTGCTTTTCAGGCGGCGGCATGAATTCCTTATTATCGGGAGATAGTTTCGCAATCTCTTCGGATTTTCTGACACCGGTTTCTATTGATTCATCATCAAATGCTGTTATTGTAACTGAACCTGATTTCATTCCGAAATTTGATTCAATGTCTGCCGACACAGAATCAATAGCACCGCAGGTGGAAACATTATTTAAAGCAAATCTTAAATTTTTAGAATTGCTTCCGTAAACGGATACTGAGGCTGATTCAGCATTTGAAAAGAAAGAATTTTATCTACGAGTATTTTAGCTTCGGCTTAAGATCATAATTAAATTTGAGATTTTGTATTTAGAATATTTACCTGTCTGAATCTTGCAGGTACCGCACCATGGCTCACGGGAGATAATTGTGACGGCTCACCTTTACCGCAAAATAATGATCCTCCCAGATAATATTCACTCTCATCACAAATAGCATCACAGGAATTCCAGAAATCAATAGTATTTCCCTGATAAGCTACATCATTTACCATACCTGTCTTTTTACCGTTCTTAATTTCCCAGAATTCCTGACCGGTAAATTGAAAATTATATCTTTGCATGTCTATGCTCCAGCTTCCCCTCCCTATTACAAGTATTGCATCTTCAGTATCAGCAATGAGATCATCAAGGGATCTTTTTTCTGCGGAAGGTCTTAACGAAATATTCGGCATTCTCTGGATCGGGAAATGTGACCAGCTGTCCGCGTAAGAACAGGCGAATGAATCCTCTCTGTCTATATATTTCCCCTGCTCTCTTGTAGTCTGATAATTTACAAACATCCCGTTTTCTATTATCGGCCATTCAACAGTCTTAACTCCGTCATCATCATAGCCCCTTGTTGCAAGTCCGTATTCCTGAGTCCTGTCGGCAATTAAATTTATCAGATCAGAACCGTATTTTAATTTACCTAACTTATCCGTAGTCATGAAACTTGTTCCGGCATAATTTGCTTCATAACCCAATGCTCTGTCAAGCTCCGTCGGATGTCCGCAGGATTCATGAATTGTAAGAAATAAATTATTACCGTGTATGATAATATCTTTTTTACCGGGTTCAACAGCAGGCGCTTTCAGTTTCATGCCTGCGGTTTCAACTGATTTTTCAATTTCTTTTTCAAATGGAAACTCTGTAAAATATTCATACCCTATGCTTAAAGGTGCAATGTCAGTGCTCCTGGATTCGAATTTGCCTTCTTTCTTATCAACTAATGTGACGTCTGTTTCAGCCCAGGTTCTGTAAAGATCCTGTATGATCCTTGACCCTTCAGAGGAAGCAAAGTATTTCCATTCATTTATGAACCACATAAACGAATCAACATAATCAGCGCCTTGTGACTTTGCTAAATTGTTAAACTTAAGCTGGAGATTGATCTTATCAGTAATCGAAATTTCAAAGGGATTTATCTGTAATGGTGTATTATATTTATCTTCATATGATTTTGCCATTACTAACTCTACCGGTACCTTTTGTAAAATTGAATTGGCTTTTGAGATCTCGCAGGCTAGCTCCGTAACTTTTGCAACTTCTGTTTCGCTTATCAATGAGCTTGATGCGAATCCCCACGTTCCGTTTATCAGCACTCTTACTCCGAATCCTAAATTCTCTCCATCAGAAATACTCTGGATCATTTCTTCTTTTGTACTGATGTATTGATTTCTGTTTTTACAGATCCTCAGATCACAGTAAGATGCTCCGTTATTCCCGGCAATAAAAATTGATGTATCTGCCAGTTTGTTGAAATCATCTTCCGATAAGTAACCGAAACTTCTTAAGGCTTCTTCACATGCATTATTGTCAAAAGCAATATTCCCAAGCGCTTTTTCCAATGCAATACCTCCTGCTATTGCACCGCAGCAGCCGGCAACGGTTGATTTTATAAAATCTCTTCTCCGCATTTAAATTATTTTTTAATAGTACGAATAATCAAATATAAAATTATGAAGATCAATTAGCAGCAGTTGTTTCCTCTGCCTCTTCTTTTGCTTCAAACCTTGATTTACACTGAGGGCACTCGAGATAGTCACCATCTTTTTTTGTTGTCTTTTTTACGAGATAAGAATTTCCGCAATTAGTGCAGTCCTGCATTACCGGCATTGTATTCGTAATGAAATCACAGTCGGGATATTTCGTGCATCCGTAAAAGAACCTTCCGCCTTTTGATTTCCTCTGAAGGATCTCTCCCTTCTTGCATTTAGGACATGTGATGCCGAGAGTAATTGGTTTTATCCCGTCACATTTAGGATAGTTTGTGCATCCGTAAAATTTCCCGTAGCGCCCGATCTTTATCTGCATCTGGGCTCCGCATTTATCACATATCACGCCTTTTGCCATTTCAAGATCTTTTTCAGTCGGCTGGACTAAAGGCAGAGCGCCTTTGCATTTAGGAAATCTTTCACAGGAAAGAAACTGACCGTTACGGCTCCACTTCTTTTCCATTTTCGCACCGGTTTCAGCGCCGCACTCCGGACAATCTACATCAGTTTTTTCTACTAATCCTTTTTTTATTTCAGCTGCTATTGAATCAGCTTCATTCAGGTCTTTTGTAAACGGGAGATAAAAATCATCAAGAACTTTTTTATATGTACTGTTTCCGTTTGCAATGGTATCCAGCTCTTCTTCCATCTGAGCTGTAAAATTTACATTAATGACATCAAGAAAATGCTTTGATAAAACTTTGTTCACAGTTCTTCCCAGTATTGTCGCATACAATTTTTTTTCTTTAACTTCGACATACATGCGGTTGATTACAGTTGAAACAATAGTAGCGAAAGTACTCGGTCTTCCGATCCCAAGCTTATCAAGCTGCTTGATCAGACTGCTTTCTGTATATCTCGGAGGAGGATTCGTAAAATGCTGGTCTTTAGATAAACTAAGTGTTTTAACCATGTCATCTTCCTTAAGATCTGCCGGGATCAGAGTGATATCTTCTTCCTCCTCTGCAATATCCGGCTTGTCCGGTGTATCATCTTTTACATCTTCATATACTTTCAAAAATCCGCTGAACTTCATTACGCTGCCTGTGGCTTTAAACAAATAAACATTCTTATCGCCTCTTGGTGAAAGCGCTCTTATGATCACTGTCTTCTGATCAAGGACTGCCTGAGACATTTGTGAAGCAACAAATCTTTTCCAGATAAGATCATAAAGCGCATGAAGATCTTTTCCAAGCTTCTTCATGTCTTCCGGTTTTCTGTTCACATCCGTAGGTCTGATGGCCTCGTGAGCATCCTGAGTATTCTTCTTTTTTGATTTGAATATTTTAGGCTGTTCGGGCAGAAACTCATCCCCGTAATTTTTATTAATAAAATCTCTTGCGGAAGTAATGGCTTCATTGCTCACTCTGGTTGAATCCGTTCTCATGTATGTGATCAACCCTACTAATCCTTCTTCTTTATTTCCTTCAATACCTTCATATAGTTTCTGAGCAAGCATCATTGTTTTCTTCGGAGAAAATCCAAGCCGTGATGAAGCAGTCTGCTGCAAGACACTAGTAGTAAAAGGTGCCGGAGCATTACGTCTGACTTCTTTAACAGTTATATCGGTTATTTTAAATTTATTATCCTTAAGCTCCTGCAGAATTTTGTGAGCATGATCAATGTCCCTGATGCACGGGTCTTCGCCGTCAAATTTAAGAACATCATCATTGATCTTGAAAAGTTTGGCGGCAAAGGATTTTGAATTACCCGATGGCTTTGAGAATAATCCCTCGATTGACCAGTATTCTTTCGGCTTAAAATTTTCGATCTCATCTTCCCTGTCACATATTATTTTCAATGCGACCGACTGGACTCTTCCGGCTGAAAGTCCGAAATAAAATGTTTTCCATAAAAAGGACTTACTTTATATCCGAGAATTCTGTCCATAACTCTGCGTGCCACCTGCGCCGACACAAGATTCCCATCGATCTTTCTGGAATTCTTCATCGCCTCTTCTATCCCGGTCTTGGTAATTTCATTAAAAAGAACTCTGTGAATTTTCTTCTTATCTATAACAACTTCATCAGCTATATCCGAAGCTATCGCTTCGCCTTCCCTGTCAGGGTCAGTCGCTATATATACCTTGCTGGAGGATGATGCTATTCTTCTGAGTGAATCAATTATATTTTCCTTTCCCGGTATTACGGCAAAAGTCCCTTCATAGCCGTTTTCCAGATCTACATTCATCTTGCTTTTCGGAAGGTCTTTAATGTGTCCTACAGTAGCTTCAACTATATAGTCTTTACCCAGATATTTATTGATCGTCTTAGCTTTGGACGGCGACTCTACTATTACTAATGATTTTGCCATTATTAATTTTTAAATATTTATGTCTTTAATTTTTAGTGTAGTTATTTAAAACAAGAAATTTTGCCTGGTTCCGTAAAAGAAAATCCGGCTTCAGTTAATTGTTTCATTATTAAGAAGGACCAGACGGTTAAGAGGGCTTGAATTGTCTTCAGAATCAAATAATAATGTAGAGAGAATAAGTTTGATTTCTTCCACTCCCGCTTTCTGATAGCCTGCCAGCAATACTTTATCTATTATCTGTTCCTCTTCAGTGTCTGAAATTATCCTCAGTTCTTTCATCTGTATCAGATATCCCATTGCTTCAGTTGTCAGTATATTTTTTTCTGCATTATGGAAAAACCTGTGGGACTTCAAAGTAAATGACGGATCACTGAGTAATTTTTCACCGGTTTCAATCTTCGATAATATCCATGCAAAAGCTGTGTTTATCTCGGCTTCTGTATATCCGTCTTTATTTAATCTTTTTAGATCAATTTCACTTATGTGTTTGCTGTTTCTGATTTCACTTAATATATAAACAATTATTTCAATTATTTTTTCCTGCATCTTTTAAATATTTTTTAAATAAAAATTTTCCTTTTTCTTCATTAATGCTTTCTCATTTTTCGTCACATCGTTATATCCGCATAGATGCAATACTCCGTGAATAAGCACTCTGGAGAGCTCATTTTCAAAACTCACTTTATACTTTTTTGAATTACTCTTAACAGTGTCAGTGGATATAAGTAATTCTCCTTCAATCTTTTCTTCATCATTACTGTCATGAAATGTAATTATGTCTGTTTCATAATCATGATTCAGATATTCTTTATTGTATGAACGGATGAATTCATCATTGCATAAAATAATGTTTATACTGCTTATCTTTTTTTTTTCTGTTTTTGAAATAGAATAAAATAATTCTTTGAATTGCTTCTTCTCTTCTTGAGAGGTTTTAAATTCACTGTAATGTAAATATTTAATTATCAAGCGGCTTTATCGATTGCTGATTGGTCAGTCGGGTTAATGGGTTAACGTCAGATTCAAATTATTTGATAATTCAATGTTTCATCTTCAAAATTACTTGTTAACTAATCAACCGGGTAGCCCGTCAGGCGGATGTATCCGAAACAGAAAGAGCCACTGCAGCAAGAAGCTTCTCCGAATTTAACTCCGTAAAGTCCGAGCGCAGAATTTTTTTATCGACATTAGAATACAAAGCGCAATCACCCTGCTTTGATACGATCAGCCCGGATATGAGTGAATCAGTTTCCGGAAATGAAAATAATTTCCTCAAGCATTTCGCTTATAATAAGATTAGTGCAGGACTGAAGCTGAAGATGAGTGTTATTTGTATATACTGAAATCAGATAAGTTTCATCTTTTTCCGGAAAGATCTCTACACAGATATTCGAATTAATTTTTTCGTTCTTAATGTTTATGATAAAAGAATTCTCAGTCTTTTGAAATTTCTCTGAGAACAGAGCCTCAATGTTTATGAGTTCTTCTTCTCTGATCTGTAATTTTTGAAGAGTCAATTTAATAAATTTTTTTCATTTAAAAACCCTAACTGAAAATTTCAATTAGGGTTTTGCTTCTGATTTTTCAAAAAATTTTATTTGATTAATTTAACATTTGCAGCTTTAAGACCTTTTTTGTCCTCAAGCAATTCAAACTCTACATCAGCACCTTCGTTGAGTGTTTTGTAAGAATCGTCTGAAACTACATCTGCGAAATGGACAAATACGTCTTTTCCGTCGCTTGTTACTAAAAATCCATAACCTTTTTTTGAATCAAACCATTTAACTTTACCCTGCGCCATTTTTCCTCCGGCAAATAAATTTAATGCATTTGAAACTTGAAACACAGATCTTAAAATTTTTGAATTGTCTCAAATGCAGCAAATGATCTGTATTTTTCTTTAGATCCGTTTTGGATTTTCTCAGAATGATGTAAAAATATCTATATAAATTTACTTTGTCAATTGATAATCAATTTATTTTAAGATTAAATGTTTAATATTTTTTTGTTCAGGATACATTTATTATTAGTCAGAAACCTTTTTATTGAATAATCGTCTAAACCAATATTAAATTAATTTATCAGATCAAAGAATCATGTATAAAATAATTTTTACATTTTCTGCAATATTAGTTTTGATTTCTTCATCTTCATTTGCCCAGAGATCTACTTCAAACCGTGATTTCGGATTATTAAAAAAGTATTCGAACAAACCTTCAATTGAAGTTTCTTACGGACTCTCAAATATCACACTGAACGGCAATGATTACGGACTGGCGGATGCCGGAATGCTGGAAATGAAACTCGGATTCACCCGGGAAAATCAAAGCCGGTATGGAAGTGACATTCTGAATTATAAAAACCGCTTTCTGTTTTTAAGCAATGCTTCTTCAGATAATTATTCAAAGTCAAATAATCCCGGTACTGAAAACGATCTTTGGAGATTCGGATTTGGAAATAAAGAGGGATATGGAATCAAGCTGGGTTCTGTTTCAATTATGCCCTATAGTTCAAACTCTTTGGCATGGTCTGAATTAAGCTATCCGGTTTCAGATGAATCTGTATCAGATAATTCGGCTCTGGCAGATTTCAATAACGCATTCAGATTCGGGACAACGACTGAAGCAGGTATTAATTTACAACTGGCTCCGGGATTTTCAATTCAGCCGAAATATGAGATATCAGATATTTTTCCCCGCCATCTTTTTGGAAAACAGCTTATGAGTTCGGTCATTGAAATCAGCGGACTTTTTGCTATCGACGGTTTTACAAACAGCATAATGAAAAATGCTCCTGTCGCCGGAACAATTGTGAGTTTTGTTTTAAAGAATGCATATGAATACGGATTCTATCAGCTACGGAAAAACCAGATGAACTGGCCATTTACAAGCGTTGCACCTTTGAGATACAGTACTTTTAAACTTGGAATGACGTTTACGTTTTAAAAGTTAAAAGTTAAAAGTTGAAAGTTTAATTGAATTAAAAGTTAATGAATAAAGTAATGGATCTTTTAACTTTCAACTTTTAACTTTTAACTTCAGAATGCATTCTCAATATGATTTATCTCCGCTTTCCCTTTATCTAAATAAATACTTATGACATCTATTCTCAAATCATAGCCGGCATATTTTTCATTTTCACTAATAAAACCTAATGCAGATTTTTTTATCTGACTTTGTTTTGAAAATGTGACAGCTTCCTCCGGCTCGCCATAGCTTTTATTTCTTCGCGTTTTAACTTCAACGAAAATGAGCAGTTTATTTTTTTCATCTTCAAATATAAGATCAACTTCAGCCCGTTCATATCTGAAATTATTCGTGATAAATTTGTATTTTTTACCTTTCAGATAATCTTTAGCTATCAATTCACCGTTTGCACCAAGACGGTTTTTATAAACACACTTCATCTTCAAACATGTTGTAAGTTCCAAAATATTTTCTGCAGAAACTTCTTCTGTGAACTTGACACAAACCGTATTTTTTTATTTTTCTGTCATGCCCCGGTGTGGAATATCCTTTGTGCTGATAGAAATCATATTCCGGGTATCTTAAATGATACCCGCGCATTATACTATCCCTGGTTACTTTAGCAAGTATTGACGCGGCTGATATTTCAAAAACTTTTGCGTCTCCATCAATTATTGTTTCATAATTCAGTTCAGTCTGGTAATCATCCGGCAATTTAAAATAATTTCCGTCAATTAAATACTTATCCGGCTTGATCCTTAATCCCTGTAGCGCGTCACACATTGCCTGCATCGTTGCTTTTAGAATATTGATTTCATCAATTACAGTATTGTCAATTTCTATTATCCGGTACTCGAGACATTTGTCTGCAATTTTAACGAACAGGTTCTCTCTTTCAAATTCAGACAATAGTTTTGAATCATTAACTTTTTTTATTTTAAAACCGTCTTCAAATATTACTGCCGCAGCTACAACCGGTCCTGCCAGAGGTCCTCTGCCGGCTTCATCAATTCCGCAAATAAGCATTTACTTTTTTTTAAATCAAAATATCTATTCAATTAATAATTAACAATTTAACAATTAAGAATTGAATAATTAATAAATTAAGAATTAAGAATTAAGAATTAAGAATTAAGAATGATTTGGAGTACTTCAATTCAAATAAGCGCAACAACACTTTCAACTTTTGTCTTGCAACTTTTTAACTTTTAACTAATTAAAAAAAAGCCGGAATTATTCCGGCTTTTAATTTTGATATAAATGCTAATAATTTTAAGGAGTGACTTTATGCACGAAGGCAGAACTGTTGTTGTCTGCATAAACAATATCAGTTAAATCTACAGTATTATCTGCATTCAAATCAGTAACTATAAATGAGCCGGTTACAAAATTTGAAGCATCATTATAGATTGATATCATATCAGTCAGGTCAACGATTCCTTCCTGATTTACATCACCTGTGTAAATGCACCATTTGGTTCCTGCTAAAATCATATTATTTCCATATGCCTTAGAGCTGACATTTGTGAAGTCATAATTGTAAACAGTTCCTTCGGCTTTCAAAACCTCACCACCGTTTCTGCTCCAGGTCTCAATGGAATTAAAATGTTTTACAACCAAATAATATGAACCTGAAGGAGCATTCGAAAAAGTAAACTGATCAGTAAAAGAAATCGAATCAATGACACCTGATGCTGAATCAACAATTGCATAAGGCGCTGCAGCATTTCTCAGATAAACAGTCACATTGTCATTTCTTGACAACTGATTTGTAAAGTTATTATACATTGCCTGCATCAGAACGCTTACATTCACCTTTATTGGAGTGCCTACACCTGTATATCTCATTATTCCGGCATTCCCTCCTAACGCCCATGCAGTGTCACCCTGAGAAACAAATATTTCGGTATTAGTAATGCTGTGTGTATTTTGGAAGGTCCAGTTTGCTCCTCCATTTGATGTTCGGCAGATTACTGCAGTGCTGTTACCGGATACATAACCGGTATTTGCATCTTTAAAACTTATGTGTGAATAGTCAGCTACAGATGGTAAAGTGATCAGTGTCCAGTTAACTCCGCCGTTTGTAGATTTAGCAACTCTTGATGTTCCTCCTGTCTGACATGCATAAACTGTGATACCGTCTGGTGAAGAAACGCCTCTGATACTTCCGGTAAAGCCTGTAGTGGTTGCACCTGTCCAGTTAATTCCGCCGTTTGTTGTTCGGTAAATTGGTCTGTTCGATTGATTCATTACACAGAATCCTGTATTTGCATTTACCATGTCTGCTGAATATATATTCTCACTTGTTGCCCCGGTAGTATACTGAGTCCAGTTGTCTCCGCCGTTAGTTGTCTTAAATACATTACCGCCGGATACTGTGGAAAAATTTACAAATACCCATCCTGTATTTTCATCAATGAATTCACAGGTGTATAATTGTGAAGTTGCTACCGGGGAAGGACTTGTTTTTGCAAACCAGTTTACACCGCCGTTAGTTGTTTTCATGAACCTGTTACTTGTTCCGCTGGCATATCCGGTATTTTCATTTATCATGGATATTCCCTGGAAATCTCCCGTGACTCCCATATCGTATGTAGTCCATGATGTTCCGCTGTTAGAAGAATACATGACCTGCTTTTGAGTCGATCCGCTTGGAAAAGCTCCACCGACAATCCAGTACTTACTTGTTCCCGGTACAGTTGTTATCTGAGAACCAAATCTGTTTGTAAGCTGTGTATATCCGGGTGTAGTCCATGTCGCGCATCCGTCAGTTGACATAGCAATTTGTCCGTAATCACCTGACAGTATGTATGTTGATCCGTAGTGATCCAGTGAATACCAAATAAAAGTTACAGCCGGACCTGTTACATTTATAGGTAACGATGACCAGCTGTTTCCCATGTCAGTTGACTTATAAAGAGCAGTAGCATCACCGATCAAATAAATCTCAGAAGCTGATACTACTTTCACCTGAAAGTATGACCAGTCAACCTGAGGAGTTGACAGAGTCGTCCAGTTTAACCCGGCATTTGTTGTTCTTGAAAAAGACCCTGCACTTCCTGCGGTAAATCCGGTAGTTGAGTTTAAGAAACTAATGCTGTTTGTAAATGAAGGAGCAGCACTTGTAAGCAAAGACCAGTTAGCCCCTCCGTTGGAAGTTCTGACGATGGTTCCGTTTGACCAGGCAGCGCAAACTGTTTGAGCATCCGCTCCGCCTAATGCAGTAAGGTAACTCGTCGAACCGGACAGATCCTGATAAACTACAAACCAGTTGATCCGCCGTTAGTTGTTTTAAAATTGTTGTCGTGAAAGCATTCTGACTCCCTGAACCTATGTAACCTGTGTTTGCATCAGCAAACCATATCGACGAGTTCCTTGAGTTTGATGGTACAAGGCTTGAACCGGCTGTATCAAATGTAACTCCGCCGTTTGCAGTACGTCCGATATAACCCTGATCCCCGACAACTATCCCGTTACTCTCATCGAAAAACCACATGTCATAATTCTGAGTTGTCGCCAAAGTATTTGGCGTTACCTTTCCGCAGAAAAACTGGAAATACCAGTTCGCTCCGGAATTTGAAGAATGCAAAAATGAACCGTTAGCACCAGCTGCGACCCAATTGGTTTCACTAACCATTTTAGCTTTTCTTACAATGTTGTTCTGAGGAGTTGGATGCATAAACTTCCAGTCCTGTTTGTCCTGAGAATAGGATGATCCTGTAATTAACAGTATCATCATAAACATTGATGTAATTGTTTTTTTCATTTTATATTATTTGTTAAATTAAGAATAGATTTTATTTTAAAATAAAATCAGTTAGTTAAAAGGATCCCGAAATGCATGTCAGTAACAAACATTCAGGAAATAATTACAGATTAATTTGTAAGTAATTATTAAAAATTTGTATTTGGGGTTTTGTGAATTTAAAATGATAAAAACCTAAAGCTCGTATAATTTGAAGATAGGAAATTTCTCATCTTCACATTTTAGTTAAAATGAACTTTAAGTTTTGTTTTTGATTTGTTAGATCCGGGTTTTGATCAAGGCTACAAATATGGTACTATTATTTTAAATTTTCAATTAAGAATATTAATTTGCTCTTATAAATTTTTCAGCTCAATCCTTGTTATCCGCGTTCTCTTTTTCTCGTGGGCAATGTCTTATAGCCACAAAGGACAAAAGGCAGACCAAAGCAAAACGGTTCCGTATAAATTTATTACCCTGCGGGGTCAGATATTCGTGCAGGAGCATACAACTGTGTTTTGGAGACAAAGAAATATTTCAACGGGCGTAACATAATTTTCATTATTCAATTTTAATTTAACATCTCAGGATTCCGAATGAATATTAAACATCATGGTGGTTCGGATATATCTGTTAAAATCTGTTCAGTGCTGAGAAAAAAACAATATTTACCATTTGTTGGTACATTCGCGTGATATGTTGGTACTTTCCTGCTATGCGTTGGTACATTCGCACTGCAAAAATGTACCAACGCACTGTGAGTTGGCACCAACAAGTTATGTGTTGGTACCAACTTATCGCAGGAATGTACATTCACACCGCGCGTTAGTACCAACACATCACGTTGGTACCAACGCACAGAAAAACTGTACCAACGCATCATGTGTTGGTACCAACGCACCGCACTCATGTACCAACGCATCGCACGTTGGTACCAACGCGTCGCGCGGATGTACATTCGTGCCGCAAAAATGTACCATCGTATGATATGTTGGTACCAACGCACCGCACTGATGTACAGTCACACAGCAGAAAAGTACCAACGCGCAGCGCGATGGTACCAACAAATCATTTTGTAAAAACAGAAAACGCTAAAATTTTGAAAAAACTGTATCTTAATATTATATGTATGATTGTTTGGACTTAAAACTAAAATATTTTCGCAAGTCTTCAGGTTATATGTGATTAAAAGGAAGATTTTAATATGAGTATAAAATCTCCTTAAATAACTGTTTTTATCCAACTCCGTTCAAAACTTTTTCTAATCAGAAAGCACAAAAAAAATGCTCTGGGTACCTAAAGAATGAAACATAAATAAAAATAAAATCTTTGTGAACTATGTGCCTGCTTTGTGTCTTTTGCAGTAAAAAATAATCCCCAATCAAAGATATTGTGATCAAAGCATTGTTTTTCAATAGAAGTTTAAAAGTAAAATTAAGGGAAATATTAGCTGATATATTGCGATTTGAAATGTTTTAGACACCTGATACTTTCAGACTCTTTCAGACATCAATTAAAGAACTTCCTTGATAAAATTCATTAGTATTGGTATTTTAAACCTCTTTAAAAAATTATATTAGTCAAAATACGTTTTGCTGGACGATTTAACAAATAAGCTCGAAGGCGTTTTAAAAAAATCCGCGGTCAGGGTAAGATCAATGAAAAAAACATTGACGAATCCCTTCGTGAAATAAGACGCGTTTTATTCGATGCCGACGTAAATTATAAAGTCGTTACAAAGTTTATTAATGATGTAAAAGAAAAATCTCTCGGACAAAACGTCCTTACCAGCATTACTCCCGGTCAGTTAATTGTTAAGATAATTAATGACGAACTCATAAAGTTAATGGGTTCGGAAAAAGCTGAAATTAAATTTTCAGACAGAATCCCTTCAATCATAATGCTTGTCGGATTACAGGGTTCGGGTAAAACAACTTTTTCAGCAAAGCTTGCAAAGTATTTAAAAACAAAAGGAAGAAATCCTTTACTGGCTGCCTGTGACGTATACAGACCTGCAGCAATAGAGCAGCTCAGAATTTTAGGAAAGCAGATAAACATCCCTGTTTACAGTGATGACAATGAAAAAGATCCGCTGAAGATTTCAAATGCTGCGATACAGTATGCTAAGATAATGCAAGAGATACATTGATTATTGATACTGCGGGTCGTCTTGCAATAGATGAAGAAATGATGAATGAGGTTTCAAAGATAAAAAAGCTTTAAACCCGGAAGAGATATTGTTTGTAGTTGATTCGATGACAGGACAGGATGCTGTAAATACAGCAAAGACATTTCATGATAAACTTGATTATGACGGTGTTGTACTTACAAAGTTAGATGGTGATACCAGGGGCGGAGCAGCTTTATCCATTAAGGCAATTGTAAACGTTCCGATAAAATTTGCAGGTGTTGGTGAAAAGTTAGATGCAATAGAGCAATTCCATCCTGACAGAATGGCTTCACGAATTCTCGGGATGGGAGACATCGTATCTTTTGTAGAAAAAGCGCAGACTGAATTTGACATGTCTGAAAGCGGCAGGCTTGAAGACAAGCTCAGAAGAAATAAATTTGATTATAATGATTTTCTTGCATACATGAATCAGATCAAGAAAATGGGTTCTCTTACCAGTTTAATATCGATGATACCCGGAGCGAACAAATTAGTAAAGAATCAGGATATTGATGACAGTGTATTAACTAAAATAGAGTCTGTAATATTATCGATGACAAAAAAAGAAAGAGAGAATCCTAATATAATTAACGGTACAAGAAGAAGAAGAATAGCTGACGGCAGCGGGAATCCTATTCAGCAGGTCAACAGGGTCATCAAGCAGTTTGAAGACATGCAGAAAATGATGAAACAATTCAGCAAGGATAAAGGAAGAGGATTGATGAAGAAAATGAAATTGCCTTCAAATTTAATGAATGAGTTTAAAGCATAATTCAAATCAAAGCATTTTTAATAAAAAAATAAAAAATAAACATTGGTAAAATTAAGATTAAAAAGAATGGGAAAGAGGCACTATCCGATCTATAAGATAGTAGCAGCTGATTCCCGTTTTCCGAGAGACGGAAGATTCATCGAAGCAGTAGGTTCATATAATCCGAATCTCGATCCCATGGAAGTTATATTAAAAGAAGAGCGAGTGAAATATTGGCTTAATGTCGGCGCACAACCAACAGATACTGTCAGAAATTTACTTCAAAATGAGGGATTAATTCTGAAACGTAATCTTGAGAAAAGAGGAGTTGCTTCAGAAACAGTTGAAACAGAATTCCAAAAATTTTTAGCCGAAAAAGAGTCTAAGATAAAAAGAGCTAAGGAAAAAAAAGTAAGAAGAAAGCTTAAAAAGAAGACTAAGAAAGATACTAAGGATTCTCCTGAAGCTAAAACCGGTGACAGCTCAGCTGAGCCAAAAGCTGAAGAGGTTAAAACTGAAGAGACACCAAAAGCTGAGACTCCAAAAGACCCAAAAGTTGAGACACTAAAGCTGAAGCTCCACCTGTTGAGACACCAAAAGCTGAAGCACCACCGGCTGAGAGAAAACAAACGCTTAGTATTTTAGTCAACTTTCAGACCCAAGTTCATAGTATTTCAATTATATTCACCCAGTGTTCTTAAATTAAACGAAGGAGTTCACAAAATGAAAGAATTTATTGAATTTATTGCGAAACACCTGGTAGATAAACCTGAAGCAGTAAGAGTAGAGGAAATAGTTGAGGATGAAAACAGGGTAAAATATATTCTGCATGTCGAGGACAGCGAGACCGGCAAAGTGATAGGGAAAATGGGAAGAACTGCAAAAGCAATCAGAACATTACTTTCTGCAGTTGCATCAAAGCAGGGTAAAAGAGCTTTTATGGAAATTCCTGATAAGATCAAAAGGGAAAACTGAAATTCATTAATTGTTGGAGTATAATAATTTTATTGCTATTGGGAAGATTGCTAAGACAATCGGCATAAAGGGTAATTTAAAAATCATTCCTCTGACTGATTTTCCTGACAGGTTTTACAAGATCAAAAAGCTTTATCTTTATGACGAGGTAAAAAAAAGTTTCTTTGTTAATCCAAATTACGGAGGCAAAGATTTTTTAATTACCGATTGTAAAGTTTTTGATAAGTATGTAAATTTAAAGTTAGACAATTATAACAGCATCGAAAGTTCAAGAGAACTTGTAAATTTGATTATTATGATTGATGAGAAGCACCGCGTAAAATTAGACGAAGGCAGTTTTTATTTTTATGAATTAATAGATGCAGAAGTATATGACAGGAGTGAATACATTGGCAGGGTTTTATCTGTGTTAAATTACGGGAGCGGGGATTTGTTTAATATAAAATATAAAGACAAAGAAATTCTGATACCTTTTAATAAAGAGTTTGTAAAAAAAATTGATATGGAAGCTAAAAGAGTTGATGTTGAACTGATTGATGGTTTTTTGGATTAAGAATTATCTGTTATGAGATTTGACATATTAAGCGCGAATGTAAACATACTTGAATGTTCTTTTAAAAACGGACTTACCTCCAGAGCTGTAAAAAAAGACTTAATACAGCTTAATTTACATAATCTCAGGGATTATGCAGAAGGAAAGTACAAACAAATAGATGATTCTCCTTACGGAGGAGGGTCAGGCATGATATTAAAACCCGAGCCGATTTTTAAAGCTGTAAAAAGACTACAGAAAAAAACGGAATATGATGAAGTGGTTTTTTTCTCTCCCCAGGGAATTCGTTTCAATCAGAAAATTGCAAATGAATTTTCGTTGAAAAAAAATCTGATATTAATTTGCGGTCATTATAAAGGAATTGATCAAAGAGTAATTTCTAAGCTGGTCACGAGGGAAATTTCTATTGGTGATTATGTATTATCCTGCGGGGATATCGCTGCATATGTTTTTATAGATGCAGTTTCGAGATTGATTCCGGGCGTTCTTGGAGACGGAGAGTCGGCAATTACTGATTCATTTCAGGTGGATTCAGGATTCGATTATCCGCAATACACAAGACCTGAAGTTTACGAAAGACTTAAAGTTCCTAAAGTTCTATTATCCGGGAATCACAAAGAAATAAGCATGTGGCGGGAGAAAAAAGCCAAATCAAAATATAAAAAAATTTTTAAATTAAATAAGAATTAAACAGACCGATAAGGAGAAATCATCATGGATAAAATAATAAATTTAGTAACAGCAGGGCAGCTAAGGAGTGATATACCTGATTTTCACGTTGGAGATACAATTGGAGTTTCCGTAAACGTAATAGAAGGTGATAAAGAAAGAGTTCAGATTTTTAAAGGCATAGTAATGGGAATAAAAGGAGGAGGGATAAGCAAAACTTTCAGAGTAAGAAAAATTTCAAACGGAGTAGGCGTCGAAAGAATATTCCCTATTAATTCACCACGTATTGCAAAAAATAGAGATCATAAAAGAAGGAAGCGTGCGAAGGGCAAAACTTTATTACCTTAGAGGCCTGACCGGAAAAGCAGCGACCAAGATCAAAGAAAAGAAAAAAGCAGCAAAAATTAACCCTATCATCAGTGATAAAGATGTAAAAAGCACTAATGGCATAACAGAGACTGCAGCTGTGAAAGAAGAACTGGTTTCATAACAGGGATCCATCCGCATAAATAAATTTTAAACCGTCAACAACTTAATTGACGGTTTTTTTATAAATCAATGAAAGATAAAAAAGTTTTTGTTTCCATTGCCGGAAATATCGGCTCAGGTAAATCTTCCCTTACCGGCCTGATATCCAAAGAATTCAACTGGAAGCCATACTACGAGAAAGTAAACGACAATCCGTATCTGAAGGATTTTTACAAAGACATGGACAGATGGTCATTTAATCTTCAGGTTTATTTTTTGTCCCACAGATTCAAAACTCATAAAGAAATACTGAACAAAAAAAAATCCGTGATACAGGACAGAAGCATATATGAAGATGCTGAGATCTTTGCCCGTAATCTTTACAAATTAGGCAAAATGAAGAAAAGAGATTATGATAATTACAGAAAACTTTTTAAAGAAATGTCACATTTCCTTCAGCCTCCTGATCTGCTTATTTACCTGCGTTCAGGTCTTCCGAAGCTTGTTAAGCAGATCAAGCTTCGGGGAAGGGACTTTGAGAAAAACATTGATACCGGTTATCTTGAGCTGTTAAACTCAAGCTATGAGGAATGGATAATGAATTATGATCTGGGAAAATGCCTGATCATAGAAAATGAAGAACTTGATTTCGTTAACAGTAAAAAAGATTTTATTAAGATAGCAAAGCTGATAGAGGATAATTTATAGAACACAACAGATTATGAATTTTGAAGATCTTAAATTACCGGGCTGTAAAAAATTCTCAGGATATAAGCCATGTAACTCATATAAGAACTGTCTTGAAAACGGCTGTCAGATAGAAAGCAGTGAAACGAGAACAGGGAAAAAAATATTGATCATTTCCCTTGATGCCCTTGGCAACGTTTTGCTTAACACATCAATACTTCCTGCACTAAAAAACAAATACCCGGAGAGTACAATTTACTGGATAACAATGAAGAGCGCAAAACCTATATTGATTAATAATCCGTTCATTGATCATATCTATATCTGGGATGATGAACAAAGGATGGTACTCCGAAACATTGAATTTGATGTTCTTCTGAATTCAGATAAATCACTGTATGCATGCGCTTTTGCTAATGAAGTTAATGCAAAAGAAAAATATGGATTTCTGCTGAATGCTGACGGTAAAATAATTCCGGCTAACAAGGAAGCAATATACAATTACAGAATGGGTATTGATGATGAATTGAAATTCCGGATAAACGAAAAATCAGGAAGTGAAATAATACATGAGACATTTGCATTAGCTTATAACAGAAGTGAATATGTTTTTAATTTTACGGAAGCTGAAAATGAGTTTATTGAGAATTATAAGGAGCAGATCAAATATGACAGGAAAAAAATATATGTAGGCTTTAATACCGGCTGTTCAAATTTGTTTCCTAACAAGAAAATGACAGTTGAGCAGCACATTGAACTGATAAACAATCTTGGGAATTATGATGATTTCAAACTTCTGCTTCTCGGAGGGAACGAAGATACTGAAAGGAATCTGAAAATTTATGAAAACGTCTCGAAAGACATTCAGAAGAATATCATCTATACACCTACAAATTCAGGTATCCGTAACGGAGCATGTTTTATGAGCATATGCGATGTTGTCATATCCGGAGACAGCTTTGGGATGCATTTAGCAATTGCATTAAAAAAATATGTCATAGCCTGGTTCGGTCTGTCCTGCTGGAGTGAAATTGACCTATATGACAGAGGTGAAAAATTAATTCCAGAAGGGTTGTTTTGTGCCCCTTGCTGGAATAAAAAATGTCCCTATGATCTTGAATGCATAAAGTTGATTGATATAAAAAAGATCACTGAGCTTGTAAAGAAATTCGCTTTGGTAAAACCAATAATTGAGAATACCAACTAACCGTAACTTTATAATTTCTCTTTATCTGATTTATTTTTAACTTCATCCTTGTCATGAAAGTATTTACCGATGAACGAATTACTGTATTTGCCTACTGAAGTTATAACATAAATAATAACCACAATTATCACAGCGAAGATTGCAATTATCCAGATTGCAGTTTCCATAATTTAATTAATTTTTTAATACTATTGATTCCTTGATTTAAATAGATTCCTGTCCCTGTAAATTCTTATCCTTTTTGCACTGGAGATGGCATTAATTCTTTCTTCGGCTATTTTTCTTGATGCATTTTCTGTAGGAATGTTCTCTTTTTTTGAAATTTCAATTATTTGTTTTAATATGTCATATATACCTGATGCCTGTTTCAATGCCCTTTCCCTGTTATATCCTTCAAGTTCATTATAAACATTGATCAGTCCGCCTGCATTTATTACATAGTCCGGAGCATACAATATTCCTTTATCCTTAAGCATCTTCCCGTGTTTCTCCTCTTCACCAAGCTGATTGTTTGCTGCACCTGCAATGATCTTAATTTTAAGTTTCGGGATAGTCTCATCATTGATTATACCTCCAAGAGCTGCAGGAGATAACACATCAGCTTCTGTAGTGAAGACTTCATCATCAGTAATTATTTTTGCTTTAAATTTTTCAACAAGAGGCTTAAGTTTTTCCTCATAAATATCATTCACTAACAATACAGCTCCTTCATCGAACAAATATTTACACAAATGTTTTCCTACATTACCGCCTGCACCCTGAACAATAACTTTCTTACCTTTAAGTGAATCACTTCCGAATACATCATTCACGCATGCTTTAATTCCGACATATGTACCGTATGCAGTCACGGGAGAAGGATCCCCGCTTCCTCCGACTTCAATCGGAACTCCGGTAACATGCCTGGTTTCCATCATAATGTATTCCATATCTTTTATGCTGGTACCGACATCTTCAGCTGTTATATATCTTCCCGAAAGTCCTTCTACAAATCTTCCGAAAGCCCTGAATAATCCTTCCGTCTTCTGCGTCCGCGAATCCCCAATGATCACAGCTTTGCCGCCACCGAGGTTTAATCCGGCAACTGCTGCTTTATACGTCATTCCTCTCGACAATCTCAATACATCGATTAGTGCTTCATCGTCACTTGCATAATTCCACATTCTTGTTCCTCCAAGCGCCGGACCTAAAGTTGTATTATGAATGCCGATAATTGCTTTTAATCCTAATTCTTTATTCGAACAATAAACAACCTGCTCATGTCCGTAAGATTCAATTAAATCAAATGTTGGAAAACCTGTTTTAGCCATAATAATTATTATTTAAGTTTTAATTTCTGAATTAATTTGTTGAAAAGTCTAAAATTTGAAAAAGCTCAGGGTTTAAAGATTTTCTTATGTAAATAAAAACATCATCTACTGAAATATGCGCCATGCACTGAGGCACCTGACATCCATAATCATGACCAAGATACAGGCATGGGCTGCAAAATTTATCACTTTGAATTAAAACTGCGTTTTTGCTGTATGAACCCCACTTTGCAGGATTAGTCGGTCCGTGCAAACCCATTGTTTTTGTTCCTACACATGATGCTATATGCAGCATTCCGGTGTTACTGCAGACTATGAGTTTTGCTTTTTGAACCAGTGCAACCACATTATCCAGAGGAAACTGTCCTGCAGTATTTATCACATTTTTACCGATTCCCTTTTCAATTTCACGGCAACGTTCTTCTTCATGAGTAGCACCGGTAATCAGTATCCTGATTTCTTTATCATATTCTACAAGTCTTTTTCCTAGATCGATGTAATTAATAACTTCCCACTCTCTGGGTCTTCCGTTTTCACCGCAGCCGGGATGAAGGCATATTACAATTTTGCCTTCAAGTCCGTGCTCATGCCAAAAGCTATCTGCAAAATTATAATCTTCTTTCGTTAAAAAATATTCTAATTTTTTATCCTCTTCAGTAATATTAATTCCTATTGGAGAAAGTAAATCAAGGAAATTTTCAAGTTCGTGTTTGTTTCTCAAATGGGGGACCACACTGTCATACCCGAAATGTTTATGCTGACCTTTTGTCCGGAAGCCAATTGTATAATCAGCTTTTGAAAGGATTGTCATTATTGCATTTATTCTTTCCCACTGCCCGACATCTATGACAAGCTGATATTTCTCCTTCCTTAACTCTGAAATGAATTTAAAAAATAAAAACGGATTTCTTAGAAATGCATGTACATTACAGTCAATTATTTTGTCAACATAAGGAATCTTTTTAATGACCGAATAATTGATCTGCGAACATACAAAAGTGAATTCTGCATTCGGGAATGTATTCTTTAATGTTCTTAGTGTTGGAATTAAAAGAATGGAATCCCCTATCGCTGCAAGCTTGATAATCAGAATCTTTTTAATATTTTCAATCGGAAGACGTCTTTTCTTTTTTGTAAGTATTGATAAAAGAATAATGACAGGTATCCCAATATATTTATCTAAAACGCGGAAGATCGCTCTTCTCTTCATTAATACTTAAATACTGAAGAATAAATTTATTTCTAATATACTTAGAAATGAATATATTATCAATAATAAGATTTTAATTAAATTGCATCCTGATTACTTAAAGCTGATAGAGCATTCTATTAAAGCAAAAAAATTTTCATACTCACCGTATTCAGAATTTTCAGTCGGAGCCGCTTTACTTTCGTCAAGAAACAACATTTATACAGGCACCAATGTTGAAAATGCTTCTTACTCTCTCAGCATTTGTGCCGAGCGGGTTGCATTCTCAAAAGCTGTTTCAGAAGGAGAAAGAAAATTCCGGGCAGTTGCCATATCTTCAAGCAGGAATGAATATATTTATCCGTGCGGCGCATGCAGACAATTCATGTATGAATTCGGAAAAGACCTTGACGTTATAATAGTAAAATCAAAAAAAGATTTTATAATAACAAAGCTTATTGATCTGCTTCCGGGAGCTTTTGACAAAAGGTCTTTGATTCAGGAATGATGGCTTTTTAGATGGTGACCGGTAATTTTTTCAAGACATTGTTTTTTGTGAAATATCTCCTGAGCTTTTTTATTTTTTTAATGAGTTAAAATAAATATTAATAATGAATGAAAACTTACAGATAAGAACACATAAGAAAACAGGGCATATTGAGGTCATCTGCGGAAGTATGTTTTCCGGCAAAACTGAAGAGCTGATACGACGGATCCGCCGTGCCGAAATTGCAAAGCAGAGGGTAAAAGTTTTCAAACCAAAAATTGACAACAGGTACAGTGAATTTGAGATCGTATCACACAATGAACAATCATACCCTTCGGTTGTGGTTGAAGATGCAGATGAAATCCTTGAAAAAAGTTTCGACGTTGAAGTGATCGGAATAGATGAAGCTCAGTTTTTTGATAATAACCTCATCGGCATTTGTCAGAATCTAGCTGATTCAGGAAAGAGAGTAATTGTTGCAGGTCTGGATCAGGATTACCGTGCACTACCGTTTGAGCCGATTCCTCAGCTCTTAGCTATAGCTGAATATATTCCAAGACTCATGCTGTCTGTGTAGTTTGCGGAGCCCTGCTAACAGGACTCAGAGGAATTCTGAGAATAATGAACAAATACTTGTAGGAGCAATAAACCACTATGAGGCAAGGTGCCGTCTGCATCATATTGTCCATTCCGAATCTTTTAAGGAAGTGAGTTAACTGCACTTCTGAATCAGCGTTTAACTAAATTTTACAAAACAAAATACTTTATGCAAAAGAATAATACTTCAATTTTCATTTTTATGATCCTGATTCTGAGCCTTTTCTCTTCATGCGGAAAAAAAGAAACACAAACAGTTCCGGATGAAAAGATACTGCCGTTAAAAGTAGGTTTGGTCTTCGATATCGGAGGTAGAGGTGATAAGTCATTTAATGATGCTGCTTATGAAGGACTGGAAGAGGCAAAAAATAAACTCGGCGTTGACTTTGAAGCCATAGATCCGGGTGACGGAGCTGACAGGGAATCTTCATTGAGAAAACTTGCAAGCAGAAAAGATATAGGTTTGATATTCGGAGTCGGATTCATTTTTACAGATGACATAAATAACATCGCAAAGAATTCCCGGATAAAAAGTTCGCCTGTATTGATTATTCCGTTGATCCGGCAAAGACAATTCCCGTTAATGTTGAAGCCGTGGAATTTAAAGAAGAAGAAGGCTCTTTTCTAGTCGGGGCTTTGTCAGCATTAGTCACTAAAACAAACAAAGTCGGTTTTATAGGCGGCATGGAATCTTCCTTGATAAAAAAATTTGAAACCGGATATAAGCAGGGAGTAAACTATATTAACCCTGACTGCAGGGTATTGTCTGCCTACGTAAGTGTCTCACCGGAAGGATTTAAAAATCCGGGAAAAGCAAAAGAGATTGCATTAAGCCAGTTCACCAATGGCGCTGATATAATTTATCATGCATCCGGACTATCAGGTCTTGGATTGTTTGAAGCTGCAAGAGAAAAAAATAAATTTGCAATCGGAGTTGATATGGATCAGCAGAAAGAAGCTCCGGGTTTTGTATTATCAAGCATGGTAAAGCAGGTGAATGAAGCTGTATTTCTGACGATTAAGGATTTTAAGGATAATAAATTTACCGGCGGGATCAAAACCTACGGACTAAAGGATAATGGAGTCGGTTATGTCTATGATGATAATAATAAAAATTTGATTCCGGCAGATGTAAAAGAAAAACTGGATCTTATAAAAAGCAAATTGATTTCCGGTGAAATAAAAGCTGATACAGAATGATTTCTACTGAATAGCAATTCTGATATTTAATCCGCCCTCTTTTGAAGTCCTCGGAACAGTGGTCACTGTAGTACCTGTCGGCTGCGTATTTATGTATCTGTAAAAAAGCTGCATAGATACTTTTGAACTAAGTGAATACTGAATGGACGGATTTATTGTAGTTACGGATGAGCCGTTCCCCGATACTTTTGTACCGGTTCCCGAAGTTCCGTATTCATAATTAATAGGTTCGTTGGTCAGCTTCGATAAAGTTAAGGCAAATGAAATATCGTTTGATAGTGAAAGTCCGAACAAAGGAAGATTAAAACCGGATTTTGAAAAATTTGCATTTATGCTCCACTCATTAGTATTCAAGGTCTGAATATTCGCTCCTATCGGATTCAGATTGTAACTAACACCGGAATTGATCCTGAATGTAGAAGAAAGATTTCCTCCAAGCACTTCTTTAAAATTAAAATTTAAACCGATCAGCGGGCTGAAAGCCTGAGTAACAACCTGAGAATTTGGAATATCAAGTCCGTTAATATCAATTAGTTTACTTTCGGCATATTCAGACACAAAGCTATTATCCAGTGAAACTGAATTTGCAAACTGAGCAAACAAAGGAAATTTCTCCAACCCTGAAAATGTAAGCGTCCAGTTTGGGAAGGGGAAAGAGCCAATGTCACTTTCAAATGAATTTGTAAGATTTTGCCTGTTTTGCGTCGGATTAGCCGGATCATATTCATAACTGAAATCTTCAATATTTCCGGCAAAAAACATTGTGTTTCCCGAAGCAATTGCACTCGTCTTACTTGTCGGACTGCCAATACTTCCTACACTATTAGAAGTATAAATCAGGTTATTGGTAAAACCCCATCTCGTTTTAAAAGACAGAGACATTGAAATTGCCTCAGGAAGTAGAGGATTTATGGTAGTTGTAAAAGCCAGATCATTCGATTGTCTGTAAGCATCATTAATTTGCGTAAGGTTTGGCGCTCTCTCACCGGGATACAAACTGAATCCCATCTGATATTCTCTTGATGGTCCATACTCTGCTTTTGAAGAAGGATAAAACCAGAAATTTCCGAATCCCGGATTACCGGTAACTCCTCCGTTTGATACGGAATTGTTTTGTGTATAAGTCACATTTATATCACCGGGAATGAAGGTTTTAAATATTTTAAATATATCTGCAATGCTTTGTTTATTTCCTGTTTCAGTTGTAGAATCACGGCCAACTCCGTTTGCTCTGAGCCTGTTTTCTTCCCCTCCCCCTCCAAACAAATTAAAAACTTCCTGCAGCTTAAAATTTGCAGTCGTAACTATTGTATTGTCAACATTCGTAGCGAAACCCACATTTATATTTTGATTTGGATTTACCCAGCCGTATCTCACTGAATAATTTCCGGAAATCCCAAGAAATCTTTCCAGGTAAGGCAGACTAAATCTTGGATTAATAACAACCTGCTGAGTGTAATCGAGATCTTCACCGAAATTAACCAAGCCGTTATTAAAAAATATGTCGTTGAATATCTCGTTATTTTCTCTCTGATTAAGACTCGTATCAACTTCTAACGGTGTAAGATCACTGCCGACACGGAAATCATAATTACCGTTAATATCTATTATCCAGTTCTCTATAAATTTCCAGTCAAAGCCAAATCCTCTTCTTGCTTTAAAATCCCTTGAGGTAAAATCATCAGTATTCAGTTTTCTTTGCTTTGATTCGTTCCTTGACCTGTTAAAAGTAGTAGCTGCATTAAAATTCTGGGTGAACAAAGGTGCTAAGGGAATGAAAGGAAAAAAGAAATACAGCTTTGCGGAATTGTATTTTTCTCCAAGAGGCAACAAGCTTCCAAGATTAATATTTAGTAAGTCGCTTAATCCGAAATTTGTTCCGAATGTAATACCGCCATCATACCTGAAATCATCTTTGATTTCATATGTAAGATCTCTTGCCACTCCAAAATCCGTGTTAAAATTAAATCTGAGCTGATTGAAAATATTTTTTATCAGATAATTACTGCTGGGTAAATTAAACTGTAAGTTGCTGATATTAAGATTATTCCTCACAACAAGAGTCTGAGCTTCAGTATTAATATTATTCGCAGCGCTTTGAGCAGCTTCAACACTTCCCGTAGCCGCAAGGACCTGCTGATATCTTTCTTCAGCAGCATTTTCCAGCAGAATGTCAGTACCGGGATAATATTCAGGATTGATGATGTTTTCAGAGTGTCTGAATGTAAGAGGTAATGTAATAAAATTATTCCATTCTTCTGAAATAATGGATGCGAACAAATTATTAATGAAACGGTTGAAATTTAAAGTTGCACTGAAATCCCAGGCCAAAACTGAATTTCTGGTTCCAACCCTTGTATCCAGTCCATGGAAAAAAGGATCTGTTCTAGAAATTGCGAAATTTAAATTCAGAAGATCTGCTAATTGAAAATTTGCATTAGCATTTAAAGCTATTCCGTCATCATCAATTACATTCACCAGACGCAGCTCATTAAACCACACACTTCCGGATATTGAGGCGTTCAAAGCGCTCCGGTTTTTTTCAACTCCAAGAATAATTTCCTTGATGGTTTTCAGGTCAGGATTACCGTAAACTTTATACGAAGAACCCGGTGGTCCGTTAATGGTATCAACTTCAACAGGAATATTTGGGCTCTCTCTGCCTAGCTTTATCTGTGTAAGATCACCAAAATCAATTTCAACATTATTTAACGATTCCCATGGCTGACCGGGTCTGACATCAGGATGTATAGGAGCGCGGTATTCATAATAATTATTGGAATCATTTCCAAACCTTACTATCATTACGGCATCATAAATATTTTCATTTGTATAATTAAATGAGGGATCACCGTTTACAAATAATTTCATGGATCTGTAATTGAAAAGATCAAGCGGAGCGCTGCTGAAATCTTTTCTTGCAATTTTTCTGACTCCGTTGGTGAGATTAAATACTTCAACGGACAGTGATTGTTCATTTGACAATGTATTCACATTGTTCTGACCTCTGATGGTCTGTCTTAATCCGTTTCCTGCAATAGGACTCAAATATATCTGGGGATTTTCTTCTATGCTTACTGCAGTAATGTTGTAAGTTGTATCTGTTTTATTTTGTTTCACCCACTGATTTCCGGTAAGGGCAATGTCATACATTTGAATTCCGACCGTATCATTGACTCCTGTGATCCACATTCTGGCGAACTGTATATTAGTAAAAACAGCATTGCCATAAGCTTTTTTGTATTCGGACAAAGGTACCTTATACTGATACCAGCCGTTGTTTCCCTGCCCTACAACATAAGGATTGTTTGTTGGATCTAAGTTTATCTCAAATTGAAAATAGTCATTCCCGTTATTGATACTTCCTGTTCTGTTCAGATCCTCAGTATCAGGTCTTCTGCCTCCTTCAAAATTAATATTATTTTGAGTTCCGTTTATAATTGCATAATCAACCTGACCGGTAGAACTATTATTATCCAATGCAGGATCAGGTCCCGGATCAGGACCCTGAGGATTCAGACTGTCGTATAATACTCTTTCCTGAGCGTCAGTTAAGTAATCTACTCCAATATCATCCTGCGCCCTGAGCTCTCCGTTACCTAATGAATCTTCTGTATTCAATACTCCGTTTGGAATAGCATCCTGACTTATGTTTCCAAGGTCAATAACTAACCTTCCTAAATCTCCGGCATTATTTCCCGTTCTATCTTCATGCTAAACTCAATGAAATTAATGTTCTCATTCACAAGATCATTACTTGTAGTATTAAGATATTTCATTACACCATTCCATGTCGTAGCTTTATTTCCGGGTGTAGTTGTACCGATAGTATCAAACTTTCCATTATAATTATAGGTACCGCGTTTTGTAGGATTGTAAACCATGTAAAAAGGGGTGACTGTATTCTGACTGGTCTGAACATCTTTGTTAGGATAAATATCTGTCAGCAAAGCGCTGTTTGCAATATTGAACCAGCTCATCTTTCCCCTCTTTGATTGTTTTAACTTAAGACTGTCCTGAGGTCCTATGAAATCAGAAAGAGGCACTGATGAAAAAGTCCAGGTGTTGTAAGTCCCTCCTAATGAGATGATCTTTTTAACACCTTCCATGTCATCTATATATGCAACAGCTTCATTATTATCTATGGGTATCACACTTTTATTCGTATTGGGATCGGGATTTATTGAAGCAATTTCACCTCTTAATGTAACTGTAGAAAGCGCTTTTGTATTATACCCGGGCAGGAGATTTACCAGGTTAGTGAGAAGCTTGGAATTGAACTCTGTTTGAAAGTCGACCCCTATCATTGTATTATTGGTCGGTTCTTCACCTATTCTGACTTTATCATTTAATGTTTCCTGTTTTAAATTTACAACCGTAAATCCCAACTTACTTTTTTCAGATATTTTGTAATCGCCTTTAATCCCCAGGAAAGTTTTTGAGGCTAAAGTAAACAGATCGTTTGTCTCATATGAAACCCTCAGATCTTTTGACAGTAAAGCCGCAGCGTTTCTGATAACAACTGTTCCGGTAGAATAATCAACCGAATAATCAACATTTGGATTTAAAGTCTGCTCTCCTATTCTCACTACTACACTACCCTGTACAACATTAAATCCTAAACTTAATGTATTACTAATTCCGGCTTCGCCTCTTGCTTTACCTCTCATTTCAAAGTTATTCGCGTTCGGAAGCAATTTGGAGCTTGATTTTAATTCCGAATATATCTGCGGATACCAGTAGGATGAATCAATTGTTATTCCGTTTATTGTATCTCTGAGACTGGTTAAAAAAGGTTTTAACGTCGGAAAAATAATGTACCCGTTCTCCTGATCAATTGTAGTACCGGGAAGAAAATCAAATTGAGTATCGGGACCTCCGGACCTGCCGTTTGTATATTTATCAAGTCCGAGGATTGTAATAATGTACGTATTTAGGTTTGGAATCGGAAATGTCGGATTGTATATACCATCGCTAAGAAAATTAACTTTAAATTCAAATCCCTCACGCACAATCCTTGAAACCGGCAGACGGTAAATATTTTTCATCTTTAATTCCCAGGCAAGTGTATTTGCAGGAATAAGGGTTTGTACTTTTACCATCTTTAAAACTAAGGTATCAGTTGATTTCACATTCGTATCCGTACTTATAGTTCCAAATTGCTCTCCGGTCTGCGTCCGCTTATAAGCCACCCCTGCAAAATAATTATCGGGCAGGCTTATTTTTAAAGTAATGAATCCGGCATATTTATTAAGAGAGTATTCACTGGTTTGAAGTTTCCTCACTAATCCGAATGCACTTGTTCCCTGCTGAGGATTTGGAACAGTTTTTAAAGAATCATTATAGCTTCCACTGGTGGGTATTGCTCCGAGATCTACATGCAGACCTGCCCTCCTGTAACCGACAGTCGTATTATCGGTCTGAACCCACACTTCAAACGACTGGTCATCCACACTCAGCTGACTGGTTTGCTGAGTAATATTGGTGTTATTAAAAAAATCTAAAAAACTTGTTTTATAAATTGTATCAAGGAAATAATGATTGTCGGAATAATCCCATGCTTTTAATATATATTCCTGCTCAACAGCTCCCCCGCTGTAATCTTTTGTCTCTGTTTTACTTTTCTTCTGAGAAACTACGGCTGATAAAGAAAGTGCTCCTAATTGAAAATCTCCTATTACTCCGAACAATGCCTGCGAGGAACCAATTAATCCTGAATTAGTCTGAAGAGATACATTTCCTCCTTCAATTCTTTTTATCACTTCATCCGCATAACCTTCATATTTTATTTTAAGCTGATTTTCAAAATCAAATAATCTTTGTGTGTTGTAGTCTGCATCAATAAAAAGCTTATCACCGACAGTACCTTTTGCAGTCAGCTGAACTTCCTGCTTGAAGTTAATACTGTTATTCGAATTACTTAATCCCGATATTATTGTCTGATCACTTGTCGAATTCTGATATGAAGCCGTAATATCAACAGCTCCGTTAATTTTCAGGCTAAGCGAAGGTGGTCCGAAAATACTTTCTGACTTAAAAGGCAGAGGTATTGTAATATCAGTAATTTTCTCAAAGAGCTTAGTGATATCATCTTTGGTATTTCCCTGAAATTTTTCTCCGACAATCTCTCCGAAAATATTGTTCGTGTTAATTGCGGAACGCTGAGCTAAATACTGGTCAAGGGGTATGATAAGAGGAGCCCTGATGTCATAATCATCAAACTTTTCCGTTATGACAACATTACCCGAGGAATCAAAGCTAATTTCTTTTTTTATGTTTGAGGAATTATCAAGAATGATCGGTGAAGTTTTTCTTGGTATCGTAGTACCGAAAGCGTATTCCGGAACATATTTAAAATATTTTATTCTAGCAGTAGAATCAACCGGTAAAATTATTGTAGAATCTCTTCCCAGTAATGAATCAGCTAATGCTGTTCCTGAAGTATCGGTCGGAGTTGTCTTTTTATAATTAAAATTTGAATTAGCTCTGTCTCTTCTGCCTTGAGAAAAAGAAACATTGCTAATAACAAATAGAATTATTATTATTAGCAAAAATTTTGCAGACCAAAGCTTGTACAAATTATTTGTTACTGATGTAGATCCCAATTACAGGTTTTAAATTGCAAAAAAGTAATATCCTTCTATAAACATTGTGTTTAATTAATAAATAAAAACTTCTTGATTATTTGAAAATTTCTTACCGATTTTAACTCTCTTTCCAATTTTTTCTTTTTTGTTGTCAATTATAATTATTAAAAACTTAACTTTCAATGTTTAATATTAAAATCCTTTATTTTTATCTTATTATTTTTTTTAGTTTAGTTCCTTCAATTAAAGTATATTCTCAGTTTGATCCTCATCCGGAACTTGACTGGTTTACAATTGAAACAAAACATTTTTATGTTCACTACCATAGTGGGACTGAGAGAACTGCCAACACGATTGCTAAAATTGCTGAAGAGGTTTTCGGACCTATTACTTCACTGTATCAATACAAACCAAATGAGAAAGTTACATTTATTGTGAACGATGTTTCAGATATTGCAAACGGCGCTACGGACTATTTTGGAAACCGGATAGAAATTTATGCATCCGGAATGGATTATGATCTCAGGGGAACACACAACTGGCTTCGCAATGTAGTTACACACGAATTCACACATGCCATACAGGTTCAGGCAGCAATGAAATACGGAAGAAAACTTCCCGCATTTTATCTTCAATGGTTAGGATATGAAAACGAAATACGTCCGGACGTTTTATACGGTTACCCGAATGTGATTGTATCATACCCTTTATCAGGAGTAGGCGTTCCGGCATGGTTTGCGGAGGGAACCGCGCAGTATCAGAGGCAGCAGCTTTCGTATGAATACTGGGATTCACACAGAGACATGATCCTAAGGAGTTATATCGAAGACGGGAATTTACTTACCTGGGGTGAAATGGGACAGTTCTCATCAATCACAGGTTTGAAGGCTGAATCAATTTACAATCTTGGGTTTGCGCTAACCCGATATATCGCTCAGACATATGGTGAAGATAAATTAAAACTGATAACTGAACATCTTGGTGATTTTCTGAATTTTAGTATGGACAAGGCTATTAAACAAACTTTAGGGATTGACGGAAAGGTTTTGTATTATGAATGGAAAGATTATCTTAAAAAAGATTATGACGCGAGACTTGTCAATGTAAAGAAAGACAGGAAAGACGGTGAGTTAATTGAGAAAACGGGATTTGCAAATTATTACCCACAGTTTTCACCTGATGGAAAAAAGATCGCTTACCTTTCCAATCAGGATTTTGATTACGGCTCCACAGGTCTTTTCATTTACGATGTTAAGAAAAAGGAGAGTGAAGTAATTACCGCTCCTGTCTCTACTAATTACTGCTGGTCTCCTGACGGTAAAAAAATAATTTATGCAAAAAGAAATTCTCCCCCAACGATTCATCACTCATCCATATACGACCTGTATGAGTACAATCTGAAATCAAAGGAAGAAAAAAGACTTACTGAAAACATGAGAGCTTATTCTCCTTCATATTCACCCGACGGAAAAATGATCTGCTTTGTAGTAAATAAGGACGGTACTCTTAATCTTGAAATTGCAGATGCAAATGGAACTAATTATGATCCGATCACTGCATTCAATAATGGTGAACAGGTTTATAATCCGAAATTTACACCGGACGGGAAAAAGATTGTTTTTGATTTTGCATTTGAAGAATCCAGAAAATTAGCTGAGATAGATATTGAAACGGGAAAGATTGAATTCATTCTGGATGATAAAGGAGTTGATTACAGGAATCCTTCATTTTCAAAAGACGGTAAGAAATTATATTTTGCATCCAATGTAACGGGTATCTTTAATATTTACTCCATGGATTTAGAAACTAAGGATGTCAAACAAATTACTAATGTAATAGGCGGAGCTTTCATGCCTTCCGTAGACAGCAGCGGAAATATTGCTTACGCTTCCTATAAATCCACCGGATATAAAATAGCGCTGCTGAAAGACTTCAAAGAAAAGAATTCATCTGAACTTGGAGCATACATACCGCCGGAAAAATTAATTCCTAAATATACTGTCACCGATACTCTAATTGCTGGAAGTGAGTATGACTGGATCAAGTTAAAGAATTTTAATGATAAGGATATTACAAAGTATGAGAAGAAACCATATAAGAGCAAGTTCACTTCGCTTTCTATTGTTCCTGTCTTAAGATTCGATACATATCAAAGAGAAGATCAGTACAGTTTCTTCGAAGCAATTAAGCCGGGTCTTTACTTCTTTTCAAATGAAGTACTAAACAGGTTTTCTATATTCGGAGGCGCTTCTATAAATGTCGAAGGGGAGAGAGATATTTTTCTCCAGTTTGAGTATAATAATGGCTTCCCTTTCTTCAAAGATTTTTTTACAAAGAAAGTAAAATTCGAACCGAGATTTACCCTGGATGGGTATAATGTTACTCGAAATGCTATCGTAAACATTGGTTTCCCAACGGATACAATAAGTGATGGTATTTCATATAATCTTCTTTCGTTTGATTTTGGAATGGCTTTTAATATCATAAATTACAACCATATTGTAAAATTCGGTTGGTCATTGTCTAAGTATGATTATAACCTGGATGCATTTGCCGTACCCGGAAGCGGGATTTCGGTAAGATCAACAAATGAGACTTATTTTAAAGCCAGCGATCTTTCCCTATCTTATAATTACGACTACACTATTCCAAGTAAAAATTCAGACATTAATCCAATAGGAAGAAATCTTCAACTAAGATATGATTACGAGGTTAGTGATATCAATCCTTCAATTGACGTAAATGACGACGGTTCGGTGTCTACAACTTATGAAACAAACAGACTAAATAAACTTTACGGGTCTTTGACTCAGGGATTCGGACTATTTAATAACAAGCATTCTCTTACCGTCAAACTAACCGCAGCAACAATATTTGGTCCTCCGGTAGAAAGCTTTTATGATTTTTATGCAACCGGACTTCCCGGAATGAAAGGTTATCCTTTCTATTCACTGGGAGGCGGGAGAATGGCAGTTGCTAATTTAACTTATCGCCTTCCTATCTTTACTAACATTGATACACGGATTTCACCTTTGTATCTGGATAAATTGTACTTCTCTTTATATGGAGATTATGGAAATGCCTGGAACGGGAGTTCGGCAAAATTAAGTGAGTTTAAATCGGATATCGGCGCACAATTAAGATTGCAGGCATTTTCATTTTATGTATTCCCGACAAGCATTTTCTTTGATGCCGCTTACGGATTCAATGAATTTACACAGGTTTATAACGATGAGCTTCTTACTTATGGTAAAGAATGGAATTTCTATTTCGGGATGCTCTTCGGGTTTGATTTATGATTGAAAGAGTTTTATATATTAGCTATCTTGTGTGTTATTGAGTGTGTTTTTAATAGATTACATTTTAAAATATAATAAATCATATTTGCGCCCGTAGCTCAATCGGATAGAGCAACAGCCTTCTAAGCTGTAGGTTACTGGTTCGATTCCAGTCGGGCGTACAAATTAAAAGAAATTTTAAACTTTTATATAACCCATTACATATGGGTTTTTTATAAACTAACTACCCTTAATTTACAAGTATTATATTTTATTAGCAGTTATTTAAGAGTTATCAATTTAGTAATCACTAAAAAAATAAATCATGTCATTCCTTTTCAAAAGAAAAAGCAGCGGCTACTGGTACATCGGATATTACAACGAATCCGGGAAAAGAATAAATGCTTCTACAAAAGAAAAATTAAAAACCAGAGCTGACCTGGTCCATGACCAATTTAAGAAAAAAAATAATAAAAATTTTATTCCTGATATTTTGTATTTTAATGATGTACAGGAAATCATTTTTAGTTACATAAAGAATAACTTTACAACCGGAACATTACTGATTTATAAATCAACAATTCGTAAACTCAATTCTATGTATGGCTACAAGCCGTTAAAATCCATAACTCTCATTGATATAGAAGAATATAAATCAAAAAGGCTGAGGTCTGTATCTCCGGTTACTTTGAACATTGAGCTGCGAACAATAAAATCCTTTTTTAATTATTGCGTAACATTTAATCTCTTGTCATTTAATCAGCTAAGTAAAATATCTCAAATCAGAATTCAGGAAACAAAATTATTAACATTCACTAATTCAGAAATAAACCTGTTGATTGGAAATATAAGTCACAGAAAATTTAAACTTATCGTTTCAATTGCAGCTTATACAGGCTTAAGGCTTAATGAAATACTGCATTTGAAATATTCAGATATTGACTTAGATAACAAACTTATCAGCATCATTAACTCAGAGCAGTTTACTACTAAATCAAAGAAGAACAGAAGTGTGCCTGTTCCTGATGCTTTGGTTGAGAATCTTTCAGTTTTGTTTTCTGATACCGGCACTCCCCTTCTCATTGATTCTGACAGTTATATTTTTTCTGTTGATGGAAGTTCATCATACGATAAGTCTTACATAACCAGAAAGTTTAAAAATCTGCTTAGAAAACTTAAGCTAAATGATTCACTTCACTTTCATTGTCTGCGTCATACTTATTTTTCTAATTTGTCAAAGCTTAATGTTCCGATCAATTATATAAAAGAGCTTGCAGGACATTCATCAATAAAGACAACAGAGATCTATCTGCATAACTTCAGACAGGATCTGAATAACTTTGTGTCGGGATTTAAATATTGAATATTAATAATTTTCGGTTTATACTATTTATATGGAAAAAATAATAAAACATAACGGCAAGACATATTATCACGCTTCGAAATACCGTGAGGAAAAAAAGATTTCTTATCAGCAGATGAATAATCTGCTTCATGGGAAGAAGTACAAAAAAAGATATATTAAGAAAGCGAAAGAAAATGATTCATCCAGTGAAGGGAAGAAAGTAGAATATAATTACATTGTAGCTCCGAAGTTCAAGAAGGGTACAGATTATATTGTCAGGGGTGGGTTTATTTATATTTCGGAAGATGTGTTTGAGCAGAAATGAAATTAATAATTCCGATTATTTATTTAAAATTTTCTATCATTTTGAATAGATTTTTCCTGCTACATTAGAATGTCTTTCGTTTTAATTCATTTACCTTTCGATATTTTTGCATTTTAAATTGTATACAATAATATTAATTTTATTTGCGATCTTCTATTCGCTATTTATATTAAATATAATTAATGCACACTTTAAAAAAATAGATTAATATGATATTTTAAATCAGTATCCAGTACCAAACTCTGATTTTTATCATATATCTAAAGCTCAAATCGGAGGGTAACATCATGAAAATCCTTCAAAAACTTTCTTCAACAATTGTAAATGCTCTAATACTTCTTATCACACTTTCATTCATAACTGATAACAGCGCAAAGGCAGATTGGGAATACGTAGGAAATCCTGAATTTGTCAATAATCATTCATTTATAAAGGGTCTCGCATTTTTAGGAAGCACACCATACTTATCTCTCAATGGAAGTGTCATGAAATATGACAGTATAGATTGGGAATATGTGGGTTCTAATAATGCATTTAACGGAAGCCATTCAAGCATTGCATTTTCCGGCAGCACACCTTACATAGCTTTCATTGACAATGATCATAACGGAAAGATCAGCGTAATGAAGTTTAACGGTATTGAATGGGAATATGTTGGTAATCCCGGGTTCTCTGCAAAAGGCATCTGGCTTTATGCACTTTTGTTTCTCAAATGGTGTTCCGTATGTCGGATTCATAGAGGCTGATGATCTAGACCACAAGGTTGTAGGAGTTATGAACTTTGACGGCACAAACTGGAACTATGTTGGTAATCTTGGTGTACCTGTTTATCCTAGCTTTCTGTCTTTGCAGTCAACAGCGGAATACCATATGTAGCATACTCATCATTTGATGGCGGAACAAGAACTATCGTCAGAAAATATGATGGTGTCAGCTGGGTTAATGTTGGGCAGTCATCTGTGGGCAGTGGTACTACTGAATACAACAGTCTCGTTTTTTGTGAAACACCACCATATGAGAATGTTCCTTATATTGCATTCAGTGAATATGCAGAATTGGATGGGACAAGGGTCAAAAAGATTTAACGGTAATCTTTGGGTTAATATAGGATCTGTTAAAGGAATCTTTACAAATGAACAAAGTCTTGCTATGTCAGGAATTACACCATATGTGGCTTTTATTGAGGTAGGGAACGGACTACAAGTAACTAAATTTGAAGATGGAAACTGGATATATATTAGCCCCAACCTTGACAACGTGAGTTGGCCATGCCTGGTAGTAAACAACGGAATTCCATACGTCTCTTTTAATTCTGGCGAATCAGTTTCAGTCATTAACTTGGATTATCCTTTGCCGGTAGAATTAAATGCATTTGCTTCACAGGTAGTAGGTAGAAATGTAAATCTAACATGGTCTACTTCATCTGAAACAAACAATTCCGGATTCGACATAGAAAGGAAATCAGTAAACGGCACCTGGGCAAAATCAGGTTTAGTTGCAGGACACGGAATAATTACAGTTCAGGAAAACTATACTTTCACTGACAGGAATCTCGCTTCGGGTGTTTACAATTACAGACTGAGACAGATCGATCTCAATGGTGAATTAAAATACTTCAATTTAAACAATGAGGTTAGTGTCGGTATTCCTTCAAAGTTTAAAGTATATCAGAACTATCCGAACCCGTTTAATTCCTTCTACAAAGATAAGTTTCGATCTGCCTTTGATAGCAAAGTAAAAATCAGTGTATTTGATATTTCAGGAAAGGGATAAGTATTCTAGTCAATGAATTAAGGCAAGCAGGATATTATTCTGTTGATTTTAACGCAGCTGGCCTGTCAAGCGGAATATATTATTATATTGTAAATGCTGGTATCTTTATTGCGACAAGGAAGATGACGTTGATAAAGTGATCTGAGTGTATTAGTGACATAAAAAGCCATTAAATACTATGTTAAATAGTTTAATGGCTTTCCATTTTTATGAGGTTACTCTCATTTAAAAAGTTGTTGTATGCTGCATTTATCAACTCGTCTAACACTGGTAGTGATCACATACCACCGGAGACGGCTACCCATAAAGACCATTGGCAGTTACGACCTAACATTATCATCCAATGGTGTAGCCTTACATGGGTCATGGTGACCTGACATTGGTAATTACCCTTACGGATGATGTGTCTGGGTTTATCAAGTCTGCTACTTTTTATCGAGCTTTTCTTCATTGGTAGTCATGATCTTACATTGTCAATAATGTGCTTCCTTGATTTGAGATATTAGACGGTTACCAATAAAGATCATTGGTAGTTATGACCTAACATTGTCATCCAATGGTGTGGCCTTTCATTATCATGGTGACCTGACATTGGTAATTACCCTTACGGATGATGTGTCTGGGTTTTTTAAGTTTGCTACTTTTCGTCGAGCGTTTTTTCATTGGTAGTCATGACCTTACATTGTCAGCAATGGGGCTTCCTTACCTTGACGTGTTGGACGGTTACCCATAAAGATCATTGGTAGTTATGACCTAACATTGTCATCCAATGGTGTGGCCTAACATTTGGTAGTGGGGACCTAACATTTTTACGGTTACGGTATGATGTGTTTGGTTTTTTCGACCTGCTACTATTCATCGAGCGTTTTGGGATCGTTCAATCAGGAGGTTTGCCTTGGTCTGAGGTGGTCACGACAGTAATGGAGAGCACTCGTTTCATTGCAGCAGCTCCGGACGCTGAGGAGCGGAAGAGTTTTTTAATGTGAGTATAATATGTATTGATATTTCGGTTTATATATACTATATTAATATAGCATGGAAAAGAAGAAATTACATATTACAGAGATATATTTCATTAAGAATGGTAATAATCTGAGAGCCAGGCGGTTGCTTGCGGACTTTCTTGGATTAGATCCTAAAGACTGCAAAGTACCTTTAAATAAGTGTTCTCGATTACTTAAAAGGTTTGTTTCAAATTACAATTCCACTATAAAATCTAAGAAACATCTACAGCAGTCTTTATTTTAACAATTCTTATGCCATTATACCCTTAAATTAAGGGTATAATTTAATGGATATTTTATTCGGTTTATTCACTGTATATTTGTATAGTTGATTTAATTAATCTTTTATTAATCAAAACCAAGAAAGGAAATGAAAAACTCAAAGAAAATCAATCAGCTGCTTACCTCTCTAAAATGCCTGATCAGTACTGCCATCCTTCTTCCAGGTTCCAAAGATCCGAAATACAAATTCGATATTCGCAATTATTGTGTATCAGTCCTTTACACAGTAAAGAATATTGAAGAATATTTCGAAAAAAATTGCTGCATTCCCGGACAGCTCAATTTAATTAACTCACATTTTACAAACCTAAATAAATTATTTGATCATGTATAGTGCAAAATTTGAAATCCCAAAAGAAGAAATTGCAACATTCTTGAATTCAAATTCCCATTTATTAAATAAATGTGAATTATTCAGCAAAAATTATCCCGAACATGTATCTGTACATTTTTCATCAAATGATGAATTTCACGTTACTACACTTGACGAAATTTATTATCATATTTCAGATGATAATAGAAGAAGAGAAATGATTACAGAAAACAGGGATTTGCCATTCTAAAATTTTTTTGCCCTGTAATACCTTATATTTGTATGGTATTACAGGGCTTAACTAAAATTAAAACAATAACTAATTAAAAAATAGAAAGGAGTTAAAACAATGTTTCGCAAATTTAAATGAAGTCTTATCAGTACCGGTTCCAGCTCAGACAGATTCTTATATACCGGTATCAAATAAGCACCTTATTGATTCTGTAAAAGATCAATTAAGCTCAAACGGTCTTAGTGTCTGTAATGAACAGTATGAACTCTCTAAGAACGGTCTGCAGATGTTCGGATCAATGAGCATTTCAACCAATAGTATAGATTCAGTTATGGTGAAGGAGTTCGGTTTCAGAAACAGTTATGATAAATCGCTTCCGGTTGGCTTTGTGTCCGGTTCAAAGGTCCTGGTATGCTCAAATCTCATGTTCAGAGGCGACATTATTTTAATGAGAAAACATACATTGAATGTCTACGGTGACTTTGAAAAGCTTTTATCGCAGGCAGTTTCCGGAATAAATACTCAGTTCAATTCCATTCAGGAAGAGTATGAGAAAATGAACAGGATACCGGTATCAGATATCGAAGCTGCACATCTCACAGGTGAAATGTATTATAAAAATAAGATTAAGGATACTCACGTTTCAATTATCCGCAAGGAATGGAAAGAAACTTATAAAAATAAAACTGCCTGGGACTTCTGCCAGTGCACTACTGAAGCTTTGAAGAAACACAGCGTAAGAAGCGGAATGAATATGATCACGCAGTCTTATAATTATCTCATTCAGCATTTCAACCTGAATTGAATTTTTAAAATTTAAAACTTCTATTCCCCCTCCTTGCAAAGGAGGGGATAGGGGAGGTTATTTATAAACGATTAACTTTAAATCAGAAAGGAAAAATCATGAACGACTTAATTCAAACAACAAACGGGATACTATCAATCAGCAAAAGAAAAGGAAACAGGTATGAAAATGAAAATTCAACAACACTCAATAAAAATTCTAAAAATGAAACAATACAGGAGACTATACAGAGATCTGTTTCTGAGAAAGAAAAAAATCCGGAGACCGGTACATCTGCAGAGAATTGTGAAAAACAAAGTACGGATTCGAATAAGAAGAATGCTGAGGAAACTGCCTCCGGTCAGATAGCAGTAAACAGTAACGGAAATGTTTTCTGTGGCTCTGTGTCGTTAAGTAATTCCGGAATAATCAATCTCGGGAGACCGACTCCTTACAGAGGAGATTGTCAAATGGGAAAGTTTAAGATTAAGGCAAATCCTGTTTCTGATACCCTTGATTTTACCGTGCTTGCAATAAGGCATCTTCAGGGTGAATTCTTTAACTACGAATATCAGGACTGGATCGAAATCATATTCATAGATGAAAAAAAGATCATATCCGCAATGTTGCTGAAAACCGAATCAATGGATAACTTTGGATTAACTACAAAGTTCATATTGTCTTCAGGTAAGAGACTGATTGACATGATCATAACCGGTTACTTCGTTAAGAAAACCAGCGTCGTGAACAAAAGCAATTACTACGCGCTCGAGTTCAGATTCAAAGACAATGACCCGGAAACAGTTAAGGAAATTGAAACATTTCTGAGATTCCTGTGATGTGACAAAGATAACAGGTCTGAATTTTTAATAATATTAAACTCGTCCCAAAACTCAGTTTGGAACGCAGTTAAAATCAAAACTCTGTTTTTAAATTATTAAAAAATTATTTAAATCTTAATTGAAACATCTTAAAATTAGAAATTTATAAATCGAAATTCTGTCTGTAAAGGAGGATATATCATGTTTGATATAACGAAGAAAGCATTCCGCAGATATTCAACCATTTAGTTACAAAATCAGATATTGAATCACTTGCCGAAAAGCTGAAGAATAATATATTTGAAAATTCAACCGGCGTAAGCGAACTGGTATCATTAACAGTTCTCAAACTATTAGTAGAGTCGCTTGATAAAAAACTCAGAAGTGAAATAACACTCTTAGACAACAAAGCAACTTACGGAAAAATAACCGTTGAGAAATCCACTTCACCAACACTTTTAAACTATGATGATGATCCAACATACACAAAGCTGAAATCAAATCTTGATGCAAGAACGGAATTACTGAAGCAACAGTACAAACTTCATTCAAAGCACAGTAAGGGTAATCCGGAAAAAGAAATTCATTGGCATTGTTGAGGATACAGGGGAACAAGTTGTTATTGTGTCCCGGAAAGAAGGAACAGGAAGGGAGATTATTAAGGTGACTGTCAGCAATTAATGTTTCCGGAACTTTAGCTTGCAGAATTGCAAAAGTAAGCAGAAGGTTTTAACAATGCGGGTTGTGTTACAAATCGGATAACATCAATAATTTCAAGGGCAGTTCATAATTAAGCTGTAAGAATTGTGAATTTAGTTTTGGTTTTAGAAATATTAGTTAATATTAAAGTAACACAAATTGAATTTTTTTGTGACAAATATTTTGTATTGAAAATTGAAAATAATTAAGTTAATTATGAGTAATAATTTTTGTATACTAATTTCACAAAAAAATAGTTGAAGGATTCAAATTATGAAGGATTTTTGTACTCCCTTTTACCCTGATGTAATTTTTTTAGGTAATCTATTATCCATTCCAAAGTTAATAACTCGTTTTTAAATAATTTATAAATTCCAAATTAGGTTTTGGATTAAATTTTAAAGAATTCTTAAGCAAACTTCTATTTCTTAAAATAATTTTACCATTTATGAAAATTGCTATATTAATAGTTGCAACTTTGTTCTTATTTCAGTCTTGTAAAATAGTTCAAGCAATCAGTCTGATTCAAAAGATATTTCCATTGACTATGAACTGAAGAAGAAAGGGCTTGAATTAAAAGAAAAAGAGCTTGAGCTTAAAGAAAAGGAAATGAAGTTCAATGCTATTCAAAAACGAATTCCCCAAGAAGAAGTAAAAGTATTCATAGAAAACTGGGCAAGCATACAGACCAACAAGGCAATTGATACATACTCATCTCTGTATTCCCATGACTTTCAGGGTATAAAAAAAAAAATCGGGCAAAACAACTTATTATAATTACAGTGAATGGCTCAATGACAGAAGGAAAATGTATTCTTCTGCCAAAGATCTTTTATTTCAGCTTATGATATTAAAGTTGTATCATTTAATGAAAGCAATGGAAACACTAAAATTCAGTTCACTCAATACTACTCAAGTCAGGATTACCAGGATGAGGGATTGAAAGTAATGGAGCTAATCAGAGATGATTCCGGTAATATCAGGATACTGAAAGAAGAGATGATTTATTCCGGAGAAGTTACAGAAGGATGTTGATAAGTAGAATAAATATATTTTTCGTTTTTTATTTCTTGTTTTTTGTTCATGTTCAGATAAATATTCCCGAATGAACGATGTAAAATCTCAGGAAGATAAAGAAGTTAAGTTAGCGGCTGATTCAGTTTCGTCGAAGCAAATTGACAGTTCTTTGACAAGCGAAGACGGAAGTTCACTTGAAAAATATGCGGTGTCAATTTATAATACACGGGTTTTGAATTCTCCTGACTTTGAAAGAATCTATGGAGGCAGAGATGGAAAGTCATTAGCATTTAGCAAAAGCGGGTTAGTAAAAGAGCTTGAGTATGTAGCTTTTCCGGGTTCGGTTTTTGAAATAGTAGAGGAATATAAGCAAGGTGATCATTCTATATATAAAGTTCAAACAGATGACTATGATATTGTCCTTGGCGGAACAGAGCTTTATATAGATTCAAGATTTGTCGAATTAAAAAGTAAAAAGCCGGAAAAAATAGAAATTAACAAACCATCGATGGAACAAATATATGACTATTTTGAGAAAAGTGAAAACGCTGATTATGTCTGGGGAGCCAACAATTTGAATGGAGTGGAAAAAATGATCGAGTATTATAAGCCATCCGGAAATGTGAGTTCGAAAGTGTATAATCACTGGTGTATGAAAGGAGTAGATTGTTCGGGATTGATATACGAAGCTACGAATGGCTACACACCAAGAAACACACATCAAATGGTTAGCTATGGTGAAGGAATACCGATAGAAGGCAAGTCAGTGAACGAAATTGCGGAAATGCTTGAACCGCTTGATATGATTGTGTGGAAAGGACATGTGATATATGTTTACGATAAAAATACAACCATAGAAAGCGCACAGTCAGCTGGAGGAGTAGTAAAGAAAGATTTAATTTCGTCTTTAAACAAAATTATGCAGACAAGACGCCCGGCGAATGAATGGAGTGATAATGCGGGAAGATATTTGTGGTGAGGAGATGGCGGTGAGGGAAGTTCTTGATGAATGAATGAATAAATATTTTAGTAAGATCAATTAAAATTATAACAACCAGTAAATTTTAATAAATTTATGCAGAACCGGAATACCAAACAATTGAAAAATTACTAAAGTCACTTTGGTCTTTCTAGTTATTTTTATTGTGCAAAATTTATTCGGTAACCCTTCATTTGTAATTAGTTTAATATACTATTAGCTTTGTTCTTTCTTGTTATTTTAAAAGTCAGAAGTAAACTTCTTAAAGCTATAGTAGGATTGATTGTTTCTATCTTTAGTAATACTATTTGCACTAATTGGAAATATAAAATAAAATAATGCCACGAAGCAATAACCGAAAAACTAAAATTGAAATTTTGATATTGGTTCGGAAAGAATGTTTCAAAAAGTTATTAACCAATAGAGAATTACTCAAAAAAAGATCTTCAGCTATTTACAAACAATTTCCAAAATTGATGAAGGAAATTTGACTAAGACTCAGGGATTCCTGAATTACTGGATCAGATAAAAGAAGAATTTGGAACTCCGGGAGATATTAGATAACATGAAAGGCATAGTGTCAAAATGCTATTTGGGAGAAGATTTTCTGTTGTTCACATTTAGATATTACTGGCGAAAATATTATTAAGCATTTCAGGAGGGGAATGAATCTATGCCTGCTGAGTTCGAATAAGCAAGGAGTCTTGCACTACATGTTAGTTACTCATTTATAGAAGTTTACCAAAATAAATTAGTTTGCGTCCGTGATGACGGAACAGCAATTATTGTTTAATTTAATAAAATTAATCTATGTCAAATCAATATGCAATATCGGCTGTAGATATCTCAGTTATAACAGGTGCTCTCAGTACAATCAATAAAAATATAAATGTTGTTGGTAATCGGGTTGATTATATTGGAAATGAAGTTGATTTAATTAATGATAAGCAAAATTTATTAAGTAATGAATTAGAAGAAGTTAAACAATTATTTTTAGATTATCTGAATGAATTCAGAAGAAAGAATAATCTTCAATTGGCAGAAACAAGGTTAGGAAATATAAGACAGGATTTGGAAATTAAATTTGGATATTATTCAATAGAAGAATGTCAACAGAATTCTTCAAGACAGATAGCCAGTTAGTAAGTAATGAACCATAAAATTTACAACTGAAGAAGTTTTGATTAAAGCTCCTGGATATTGGTTAGCGCCTGTTTTAGCAGCTCTTTCATGCTGGTTACGAAATGATAAAGAAACCTGTAATCGGGCAGTAATGAAAGTCTAAAAGAGATGATATTGCAAATCCACGATGTTTTATTTACTATTGGTGAGAAGGGGTTAAACAGACAAGAATCGGGTTTGAGATGGCTTGAAAGACATTTATGCATCAGGATCCAAAAAAAACTGGACAGGGAATTTATTTTGATTCTGGGAAGCGGTTACAACTTGGAATATTTTACCTGCCGCAAGAATATTAATGATGAACAAAGTAAAAACCTGGCTAGACGAATGTCATAATCAAGATAATTTTATTGACAAGCAAAAGTTGAAATGGGGTGAGTTTTTTGAATCCCATAAACTTTTAATAGATGGTGAAAAAATCCTTTGTTAAGAAAATATGCAGCAAATTGGAATTTACTATTACTTTCCTAGAAAAAGTGTAAAGGAATAAATCCATTAATGATTTTTTCAGTGTATTGTAAATGGAAATAATATAAGTCAAAATACAATTTTAAGTCAATTAGATGAAACTCTAAGCAGACTAGTTACAAATTTTGATGACGAAGAATTGCCTTTACGAAAAAGTGAAAGACTAAATGAATTGATAATAGAGAGAGAAGGAGACAAAGATTGGGCAGATCAAATCTTGAAAGCAGAAGATGAAATTTATAGTGAAGAAGTGGATTTGCTTCAATTATTAACGAATGCAGCATTTAATCCTGAAAAATCCGGATCAACTCAAGCCACACAAAAAATTTAGCCATATCCATAAGTAAACCTTGGATCGTAGAATCTATGATTCATATACAGAAACGAAAATTAGAGCAAACATGCCTACAGCTATTGGATTTGAAAATAGATGGATTTGTCACTTCGACAAAAGATGGAGCTGATGAAAAAGAGCAATTATCAAAGCAAAAAACGCTTATTATACAAATCTTTTTAATGAAGAAAAAAAAAAATAAAATTTCCATTTATGAAAATAGCATTTAATGCTATAATATTTTTAATTGGGATAGCTTTAATCAATAAAAGTCTTGTAATAGCTATATTAATAATGCTAGGTGCAATAATTATGTCAATCATGAATTATAATTCATTTAAAA
>JADJTX010000003.1 GCA_016710985.1 Ignavibacteria bacterium | reverse complement strand
ATATTTTTAATTACATTATATATCGTAAATCTGGAAGTTCAAATTTTGAAAGTATTGCTTTTACAAACAATAATCTCACAACTTATAAAGACACTTCAACAATTATTTTAACTCAATATAGTTATTATGTTACTGCATTAAATTCAAACGGAGAAAGTGAAAGATCCAATGAAATAAGTGTGTTCCATATCCATTTGGAACAAGTGATTATGTTACTTCAATTTCAATAATTGGAAATGATGTTTATGTAGGCGGAGGGTTTTCATAGCCGGTGGAATCAGTGCAGGAGGAATTGCAAAATGGAACGGTACAATATGGTCAGATGTAGGAGGAGGCTTAAGCGGTCATGTAAACGATATTGCTGTAAGTGGAAATGATTTATATGTAAGTGGATTTTTTCAACTGCAGGAGGAGTCAGTGCAAATAATATTGCAAAATGGAATGGCTCAACTTGGTCTGCCTTAGGAAGTGGAATAGGTAGTAGTGTATCATCTGTTGCAACGAACGGAAATGATGTTTATGTAGGTGGATACTTTTCAACTGCAGGAGGAGTCAGTGCAAAAGGAGTTGCAAAATGGAATGGTTCAACTTGGTCTGCTGTAGGTGAAGGATTGAAGGTGGATGGGTAAATGTAATTGCAATTGCTGGTAATGAAATTTATGCAGGGGGAGATTTTTTTTTAGTCAGTGGTAGTCCTAATGTAAACTTAGCAAAATGGAATGGCACAACATGGTCAGAAGTCGGAGGTAGAATAAATGGAGAAGTTAATTCAATTTCAATAGTCGGAAATGATGTTTATGTAGGTGGATACTTTACAACTCAGGAGGAGTCAGTGCAAAAGGAATTGCAAAATGGAATGGTACAATATGGTCAGATGTTGGTGGTGGAGTAGGTGGAAGTCCATTTAACACTACTGTAGAAACAATTATTATTAATGGAAATGATATTTATATTGGTGGTGGTTTCACAAGTGCAGGAGGAATCAGTGCAAATAATATTGCAAAATGGAATGGCTCAACTTGGTCTGCAATTGGTAGTGGAATAAATAGCTATATAGGTTCAATTTCATTGGATGGAAATAATATTTATATTGGAGGATCATTTACAACAGCAGGTGGAGTTGTTGCAAGGTATATTGCTAAATGGAATGGGATTGAATGGAAAGGATTTTAGAAAACTTATTTTATAAGTTTACAGAAATATCTTTAAACTGAATTTAATGATTTTATAGCCCTAAAAAGAGTTGAGCCGGATTTTTTTTCCTTCAAATGTTTACTATCAAAGTTCAACTTTCAGATTTTTACAAAGGGTATTTTGAGACATAAAACCATAATAACAAACACACACAAAAACTCACATTTTTCGTTTACTTTTACACTTTTTTACACTTTTCCAGACATTAATATTTTAACTATCAATAAAATATATACCTTAACTTTCATCTGAAGATAAGGGAATATAATCTCGAATGATATTAAATAATATGAGTTACGAATTACGAGTTACGAGTTACGTTCACCATTCACCATCCACTATTCACCATTCTTTCAGAATGATGATTTCCCCGAAAATATCCCATAATTTGTAGAAATACTCTACACCTTCAATTCATTCTTTGGTATAAAAAAGTAATGTAAGCAAAAAACTATCTTTTTAAGCTCAAATCGCATTTTATTTAAATCAGATTACCTGTAAAATCAACATAAGGTGGCATATGTATTGAGTCTGATTAAGTATTGAAGTCTTAATAAAATGAACCTGCGAAGAATCCATATATTATGTTTAAAACCCGAAATCTGTTCATTGATAAAGAAAGGCTTACCTGATACTTCATATAATGTAACGTGTACCCGACGTGAGGATATTAATGATAAGTTTATAGATAATTTTAATGAACAAATTGATTGTCTGATACTGGATAAAGATATAGATTCTGAATTAAGAGAAAAAATTAAGAAAAAATTTGAAAATATTTCAATAGTTTGTCTGCCGTCACTTGATTCTGAAAACAACAATAAGTCAAACGTCAAGAACATGTCAGAGCCGTTAAAGCTCAGCGAATTATCGGATTATATTAACAGCATTTTTCAACCAAAATAAACTTGAGAAAATCACTAGCTAAATCTTCATTAGTTTTAATTTCAGCGTTTGCTTTTGCAATGCTATTGAATTTATCAGGTAATTTTTCATTAAGTACTTCAAAAAGCACCGATGCCTGTATTTCCTGTCATGAGGATAAGGAATTAACTTACGAAAAAGACGGTAAAATAATTTCTATATATGTTGATCCGAAGCTTTACAGTAAGTCAGTTCACGGAGGCAGTGAATGTGATGATTGTCATAAGGGCTACAATCCGGATGAAATACCGCATTCCAAAACAAAAGAAAAGTAGAATGCAGCATGTCATGATGATCTGAAGGGAATTGAAAAAAGCGTGCATAAGAAAGTTGATTGTTATGATTGCCACACGAAGCATGAAGTAAAACCTGTAAAGGAACTGCTAAAGAACCAGACTGAAAACTGTTTAGACTGTCACAAAAAAAAGAACATACAGCAGTTCAGCTCCAGTATCCATGCAAAGAATAACATCGGATGTGACGGATGTCACAAGGCGGACATCAGACTGTAAAGATTCAGAAAAGTGAAGTTTCAAATGTCTGCGGTAAATGCCATAATGAAAATCAAATGGCATTCAAGAACAGCGTTCACCATACGGTTTTAAAGGGAGGAAATGCAAATGCGCCGGTCTGTACTGATTGTCACGGGGCTCATAAGATACTGACGAGTAAGATCTCTATAGAATCTGAAGGTTGTCTTAACTGTCATCTGAATCAGAAGCTGTTTCCGGGAGATGCAAAAGGTTCGGCAAGCTTTGTTGCACAGTATAAAACAAGCGTGCATGCCTCACTGGAAAAAGGACAGAAAGAAGCGGCAGGATGCGTTGATTGTCACGGTGATCACATGATACAGAATCCGTCAGATCCCAAGTCTGCAACACGCTTAGCCAGGCAAATGGAAACCTGCGGTAAAATGTCATGGTGAAATCACGGAAAAATTTAAGAAATCAAAGCATGGACAGGAATTATTAAAGGGAAATGATAAAGCTCCGTTATGTTCGGATTGTCACGGAGAGCATGATATTAAATCGACTCTGCTGTCAGATGATTTTTCGAAATTAAATCTTGCCGATAAATGTCTGAGCTGTCATAAGGACGGAAAGATCACGCATAAAAATTATAAAGGTGAAGAGGAACTCACAACAGGTTATCAGAACAGTGTGCATTATAAAGCTTTACTGGAAGGTGATCAGAATGCACCTACATGCTCGAATTGTCATGGTGCTCATGAAATGGAATTAGCGGATAATCCGGATTCGAAGATTAATAAAAAGAACATTGCGAATACATGCGGACAGTCAAACTGTCACGTTGACCAGTTAAAGGATTATACAGGAAGCATTCATCAGATCGGTGTTTCAGAAGATAATAAGGATGCTCCGACTTGTAATAACTGTCACGGAAATCACGGTATTATTTCCAAAGATATTGATAATAAACTTGAGAAGTCGAATGATCTGATAAACCTGTGTTCGAACTGTCATTCGTCAGTTGAGCTTACTGAAAGAAATGATCTGCCTACAAGGGTCAGTGAAACTTACAAAGAAAGTTTTCACGGACTTGCAACGAGAGGCGGTTCAAAGGAAGCAGCAACTGCGAAAGCTGTCACGGAAATCATAATGTAAGACCTTCTAAAGATTCACTATCTACTATTAATAAGAAGAATCTTTCTCAGACTTGCGGCAAATGTCATCCGGGTGCTACGGATGTTCTGATCTCTTCCAAGATCCATTTGACTGATGAGAAAAAAGATTCGCCGTGGTCTTACTGGATAACGAGATTTTATTTGTTTTTAATTTTTGCAACAATAGGATTCATGCTGCTGCATAATATACTTGATTACAGAAAAAGAAAGCATTAAAAAAGAACTAATGAACGAAGAAACAAAATATCTTAGGATGTCCAGGAATGAAAGAATACAGCATTTCTTTCTGCTCAGCAGTTTCATTGTACTGGTCATCACAGGATTCTGGCTGAAATTTCCGGAAGCATGGTGGGTGAGATGGATCGTTTATGTCATAGGTGAAAATGCTTTTGAAGCAAGAGGCATAATTCACAGGGTTGCGTCGATTGTTCTGATAGCAGTTTCAGTTTATCATTTAATTTATATTGCCTTTAACAAGAGAGGGAGAACGCTTGTAAAGGATTTCCTTCCGCGAAAAAGCGACCTTACTGAATTGAAAGATTCAATGAAGTATCTTACAGGAAAAAAATCTGACAAACCCAGATTCGGAAGATTCAGCTACATAGAAAAAATGGAATACTGGGCGGTGGTATGGGGAACAGTCATAATGGGAGCTACAGGATTTGTATTATGGTTCAAAGATTTTTTCTTTAAATATATTTCTAATACCGGAATGGATATTGCGACAGCTATTCATTATTACGAAGCAATACTGGCAAGTCTGGCAATATTAGTCTGGCATTTCTATTTCATATTCCTGAATCCGGATGTATACCCGATGAACAAAGCGTGGCTGTCGGGATTTTTAACAAAGGAAGAGATGGAAAAGGAACATCCTCTCGAGCTTGAAGAAATTGAAAAAACCACGGAAAAAGATAAAATACAGGAGTCTTGAAGAAATTAAGAATTAGAAAAAAGTAATAAATTAATATTATGGACGAGGAAAAGAAAAAGGACGAAGTCACAAAAAAACCTGTTAAAGCAAAAAGGTTTTTTAAGAATGTAAGAGGATGGAAAAGATTTTTTCTTTTATCAGGAATTTATCTGGGTACATTTCTTGTGCTTTTTGCAATAGCGGCGGAATATACTTCGCGTCCTTCATTTTGTCCTACGTGTCATTACATGGAAACATTTTATCAGAGCTGGAAGACATCGGCTCATAATAAAGTTGATTGTGTGGAATGTCATTTTGAGCCCGGCCTGACAGGAACTATAAAAAAGGTAAACTCAACGGACTGGTTCAGATAGTTAGTTATGTTTCCTTAACTTACAAAAAACGAAAACCCGTTGCGGAAATTCCGGATAATACCTGCGCACGCGCCGGCTGTCACGAGAAACAGTCATTGAATGATTCTACTTATGAATTTAAAGGAATTGCTTTCAGCCATAAACATCATTTATCGGAACAGAAGAGAGGTAAGACGTTAAAATGTGTCAGCTGTCATTCTCAGATAGTGCAGGGAACACATATGGAAGTTACAGTTTCCACTTGTACTAACTGCCATTTTAAAAAGTCCAATGATCCTGATCACAAATTTGACAAGCTTTCAGACTGTAACACCTGTCACCAGTTTAAGAATAAATCAAAAGAACAGCTTACCAATCTGAGATACAATCACGTTTCAGTAGTTGATAATAATATTGAATGCGCCGGATGCCACAGTAATGTAGTCGAAGGAACCGGTAACGTTGGAAAAGAAAGATGCTTCCAGTGTCATTTTGAAACAGAAAGATTAGACAAGTATGATGACGTTGGTCTTATTCACAGTACACATATCAGCAAGCACAGTTTGGATTGCTCTAACTGTCATTCACAGATAGAACATAAAATTCAAAAGATCGACCCTAATGCAAGTCCGGACTGCAACAGCTGTCACTCAAACGCACATACATCACAGGTCAGCCTGTTCAGCGGGGAGAATGGATTCAATGTGGAAAAATCACCGAGCTCAATGTTTATGAGCGGCATCAACTGTAAAGGCTGTCACATCTTTCATGAAATGGATAAGATGGACATTAATACCTCCAAAGCAAAGGGAAGTTCATGTGAAAAATGTCATGGTCCGGATATGATAACCTGCTTAAAGAATGGGAAGCAACATCCATTAAGAGACTTAATATCATCAAAACAATTTATAACGCGGTAAATCCTCAGATCCGGAATTCAAAGAGTTCGAATAAGGAAGAAGCAGTAAAATACATGGAGGAAGCCAGTCATAACTTCAGACTTGTAGAAGTAGGCAAGAGTGTTCACAATGTTCAGTTTTCTGACAAGCTTCTCGTTGCAAGCTATGAGCTCCCAAGAAAAAGCTGTAGCGTGATCGGGGCTTCTGCAAAATTACCGGATTTCAAATCCAGCTCGGATGTAATTCCAAATGAATGTTACAGGTGTCATTCGGGAATACAGGAAATATCCGTTAAAAAATTCGGCATGGATTTTTCACATAACAAGCATATAGTCGAGAACAAGGTTGCCTGTGCGAGATGTCATTCAAATGTAAATAAGCACGGTGAACTTACAATGAGCAAGGAAAGCTGTAACAGCTGCCATCATTCACAAAACAAGAACAACGAAAGCTGTGAAAATGTCATTCATTCCAGAGTAAGGTTTATGACGGAAACTATATGAATAAAAATCAGCCCGATTTTATGAAAACCGGAGGATCACTATGCATCGACTGTCACGTTTCCTCGGACAAAGTTATAAAGCCTGACAATCAAATTTGTTCAAAATGTCACGATGCGGATACGATGAAATGATGGGAGAATGGAAAGAAGATGTTAGAAAATTATCTGCAGAAGTAAGTGAACTGATCAAAGGAGTTAATACTTCTTCGCTTAGTGATGATCAGCAGAATGAACTGAAAGACATTAAAAGAATTGTTTCCGATATTAATTCACATCAGAGCATATATGTACATAATTATGACCTTTTAAGCTCGTTATTATCAGAGAAGAAGAAAAAATTAAAAGAGATGTCAAAATAAATAATAAGTGCGTATCAATTAACATATTTTTTATCAAATTTATTTTACTTGAAATTTTTATTAATTAAAACAAAACAGGACATGAAAAAGAAAATCATTATTCTGACAGCAGTCATATTTACAGCTGTGACTATAATTGTCATTAATTATTCGACTACAAACTCTCAGTCGGAAGCAAAATACGTAGGAGTAAATACGTGCGTCGGAGCATGTCATAAGACAGAGTCTCAGGGAAGTCAGCTTTCCATCTGGCAGAACTCAAAGCATTCAGAAGCATATACTGTTCTGCAATCAGCCAGGGCAGACAGTATTGCAACAGCCAGAGGTTCTTCAACTCCGGCAGTTGAGACTCAGGAATGTCTTAAGTGCCATACAATAACAGATGCAGATCCGGGCAAGATAGAAGAAACATTTGACATAAAGCAGGGTGTGCAGTGCGAAACCTGTCATGGTGCAGGATCTGAATACAAAAAGCTTTCGATCATGAAAGACAAGCAAAAAGCAATGGATGCAGGTCTGATCATTCATACTGAAAAAAGCTGCTTTCTGTACAGGATGTCATAATTCAGAAAGTCCGACTTTTGTATCCTTTGATTATGATACAATGTGGGATAAAATAAAGCATCCTAAACCTGCTAAAGAAGAATAAATTATTTTAAGTTTATTTTCCTGGTAAGAAAATTTAAACGTAATTGGACTTTCCCAGGCAGGAGACTTGGGAAAGAGGAGAGTTTTTTAACAGCCCCTGAACGATGCGGTAATAAATGTTCGTAAAAGATTTGTTTGTTACGTGAAGATTTTTATAAAGGAATTTATCATTGCTGCTATGAAAGACATATTGTTTATTATTCTGAATGTTGGATTTGTAATCACTGTTATTTTAGTAATAACAGATTACAACTTATCTCAGTCAAAGTATAAATATGTCGGCGTAAACACGTGTGTAAATTCCTGTCACAGTACTGAACAGCAGGGAAATCAATATGAGGTCTGGAAAAGCTCAAAACACTCCGTGGCTTTTCTTACACTTCAGACTGCGGCTGCGGACAGTATTGCAAAGTCACTCGGATATAAAACATCTGCATCTGAAACAAAGCAGTGTATAAAATGCCATGTACTCGGAAAGGATTTTGATCAGAGTGAGCTTCTCTCAACTTTTGAAGTGAGTCAGGGAGTGCAGTGTGAAAGCTGTCACGGACCCGGCTCAGGATATAAAAAACTAAGTGTTATGAAAGACAGCGTTAAATCAGTAAGCAAAGGACTAATAATTCATACAGAAAAAGAGAAATGGTGCATTAATTGTCATAATCCGGAAAGTCCTACATACATTCCTTTTGATTATGAAGCTTTATGGCAAATGATTGCACATAACAAATTTAAACCGGAGTAATTATGAAATATTTTTATAAGTTAATTTTCGTTTTTCTCTTCACATCTTCTTTAATAAACGCTCAGACTATGAATCTCAGGTTAAGCACTTATTTTTATTCCTGGGAAAGAGCTGACAGTACCAACCCCGACTTTGAAACTTCTCACTTAAAAGGATATCAGAACCTTCTTATTGGTGTCAATGATAAGAGTAAGAAATGGAGCTTCAATACTTCGCTTCTTACACAGGAAGATATCGTTAATAAATCAGGTGACGGATTTGATTATTCTTTTTATAATTTATACATAAAAGGAACCAATCTGTGGAATGCGCTTGACGTACAGATCGGTCGACAATATGTCTTTGCGGGCGTAGGAAACGGATCGGTTGACGGGTTGAATTTAAGATATAAAGCCGGGATGAATAAACAGTATCAGATCAGCGTCTTCGGAGGTGCGCTGACTCCGGGTGATTATAATTTTACCGGCTATTCTGAATTCAATAACAATTTTATCTTCGGTTCGACATTCTATTATTACGGAGATCAGGGTCTGACAGCTTCCCTCAGCTATTATCTGAAGAGAAAAAAATATGATCCTTATTACGCGCCGAGAATTGACAATGAATACAATACAACTAACGAGTTGATTGTAACTGATTCAAGAGATCAGCAGCTGACAGGATTTAATGTAAGCTATACAGGAAAACAAAATTATACGATCTTTGGAAAAGCATATTATGATATTTACCTCAAGAAATTCTATCAGGCGGAATTCAACATAAGCTACCCTATAAAGAATTTCAGGATATCTGCTGATTACGAATACAGAGGAGCGCAGCTGACATACAATACTACCTTCTGGACAATGGCTCAGTTCTGGCCTCTGTCACACTATCAGCAGGTTGAAGGAAGCATGGATTACACTTTAAAAAACGGGATCAATTTATTTGCTTCAATAGCTGATCTAATTTATATAGATGATAATTCTCTTGAATATCAGGCCGGTTTTAAAAACTCCTGGTACGGTATCTATTATACAGGCTATTCAGGATATGCGGGCGAATCAAACGGAGCTACGGGATATATTTACAAAGAACTTGTCCGCTCTAAGCTGTCAGGAAATCTCACTCTGAATTATTCAAATTACAGTCTCGGAAATTATTCATCCACAAGGCAGGACCAATTCAGCGGCATGCTCGGAATTACTTACAGACCTTCTCCGCAGTTCAGCGTGGATGCTCAGGGACAGCTTCTGACAAACATGATATACAAGACTGATTCAAGATTTATGATCGGGGTAACATACAGACTGTTCAGTAAATTATAAGATCATTAAAATTTTATTATTATGAAAATTCCAAAGTACTATCTTCTGTTTTTATGCGGTGTAGTTTTGTTTCTTACTACTACTGCTTATCTGTCAAAAGAAAAAAGCGAATATGTTAAAAAGGAAAGGACAGCCGGGACTGAAGCGGTCTATGATAACAGTCCCATTATAAAATTTAACCACAAGGTCCATACAGTAGATGCTGAGGTAAAATGCGAGGACTGTCATACCAAAGCTCTTACTTCCAATTTATCATCAGACAACCTTAATCCGAAAAAGAAAGACTGCGAAAGCTGTCATGATGTAAAGGATACAAAGGAGTGTAAACTTTGCCACTATGACAATGTTTTCAAAAAACTTAAATCTTCAGACAGAGAGCTTAACTTTTCTCACAAGGATCATGCCAAAGATCAGAAATGCGTAGATTGTCATAAAGGTCTCGATGCTGTAAAATTTTCTAAGGAGAGCGCTGCAGGATTTCCGGACATGGAAAGCTGTTATAAATGCCACGATAACAAGACAGCATCAAGTGACTGTGAGACCTGTCATAATAACCTGACAAACCTGACTCCTAAAACTCACCTTAAGACGAATTTCCTGAATGAGCATACAATGGCCGCAGGCGTGAATTCGAAGAATAACTGCATGATGTGTCACAGCGATAACTTCTGCCAGGCGTGCCACAGCCCGTTGAATTTTACAGGGAACAATACTAAAGATAATTTCTACGCTCCTTACTATACGAAGGACAACGGTACAAGAACGGACAGGGGAGATCTGCAGAAACTTACAACTGCTCACAATTTAAATTATTTATATACACACGGTCTTGATGCAAATCAGAAAAGCTTTGAATGTAATACCTGTCACAGTCCTGTTGACTTTTGCGCTTCGTGTCATCAGAACGGCGGGAATACTGTAACGGGAATTGCTCCTTCGAGCCATCAGCAGCCGAACTTTGCAACGATGGACGTGAGCTCCGGAGGCGGACTTCACTCGCAGCTTGCGCGGCGGGATATAGAATCCTGTCAGTCCTGTCACGATGCAGCAGGTCAGGATCCGGTGTGCGTTCAGTGCCATCTAAATCCTAATATTAACGGAAAGGATTTCAAATGATGAAAACTAATATTATAAATTCCTTAATGAGAATGAAAAAGCTGACAGTATTTTATCTGCTGTTCTTTTTTACAATTGCCGTCACGTTAAGTTATGTCGGATGCAGCGAAGTTGAAAACAATCTTGCGCCTGCGCCTGAACTTGGAATTCACCCTCCGGGATGGGCTGACACAACTTCGGCAGCTTCCAAAAGTTCTGCAGATTTTCACGGACAGTATATTTACGATAATAATGCCTGGAATCTTACTCAGTGTAAATCGTGTCACGGCAATGATTATAAAGGAGGCACGACTGGATCAAGCTGTCTGACCTGCCATACATCTTCCGGCGGACCGCAGAACTGCCGCCTTTGCCACGGCGGAGCTTCAGGACATTCAAATCCTCCAAGCGCGCTCAATGGTTCAAATGAAATAAGTACATTAGGTGTCGGTGTTCACGTTTACCATCTTGATTCGACGAAGTATTCAGCTCCCGTAGAATGTAATGAATGTCACCTTCCATTGGAGGGCGGATTTAATTCACCGAATCATCTGGGTGATAATCCCGACGGAATAGCTGAAATAGTTTTCGGTACGCTTGCACAAACACCAACTCCGGGAGTTACGCCTGCTCCGGTATGGAACAGGGAAACAGCAACCTGCTCAAACGTATATTGTCACGGCGATTTTGAGATCGGAAATAATGCTGCTGCTCCGGTATGGACAGATCCTAACAGCGTGAAATGCGGCTCATGTCACGGTGATCCTGTCACAGGAAATCCGAATCCGAGACCCGGCGGTTTATATTCACACTGGGAAGGACTGCAAATAACGAATTGTTATGTTTGTCACGGAACGGTGATAAATCCACAGGGAGTAATTTACAATAAGGATCTGCATGTGAACGGGCAGGTGAATTATCGTCCTGATTATAGAAGTGTTATGATCAAATGATTATGTAATTTTTTGAAAGAGAAGTATAATAACAAAAAGCCGGTGTAGATTATTTTACACCGGCTTTTTTCGTCCCCCTGAACAACTTAATGAACCAACCTGCTCGAGTCATTCTCAGAACTAAGAAATTACCACTGAGGCACAAAGAACACGGAGGTTCACAGAGGAATTTTTTGGATCAATAGCCTCAGAACTGACCAGCTGCCGGTGGTTGGTGGATGAAGCCTGCCCGTAAGCTCATCGTCTTTAACTATAGAACATCAGGCGGGCAACATCATCCGTGGCTACCTGTCCCCGCTGAGTCTCCCGCTTAATTCTGAACAGACCATGAAAATCATAATAATACTTTCAGTTGTCTCGTATATTTTTGGGATATTAAATGACGTACCGGCCGGATTTTCTTTTTTAATTGCAGGTATGATCTTTATTTATAGTACTCTTGCTTTATTGATGTTCAAATATTTTGCTACTCCCGAGCCCGCGAAGAAACCTTTGCCTTTGAGAATTCTTGAGAAGTAATTTCTTATGCTTCTTTTAACTTCTTAGAAATTTATGCCGACGGCTACACGTAGGTTTCATATTATTCTAAAATATTATTACCGGACAATATCGAAGATCCTTAAAACCTGTTACAAAATTTTATAGTGCATTTACAGAAAAAATTTCAGCTTTTATTAATTTCTGCACTCCGCAGGAAACCACTCAGTACCAGAGGGAAACCACTGAGTACCGCAGGGAAACCACCAAGTATCACGGGGAAACCACTGAGTGCCAGAGGGAAACCACTGAGTAACAGAGAGAAACCACTGCGTACCGGAGGGAAACCACTGAGTACCACAGGGAAACCACTGCGTACCGGAGGGAAACCACTGAGTACCACAGGGAAACCACTGAGTGCCAGAGGGAAACCACTGCGCACCACAGGGGAAACCACTGCGCACCACAGGGAAACCACTCTGTATCAGAGGGAAACTTCTGCGTTATGCAGGTAAACCCCTCTGGAACCCGGGGAAACTTCTATGGAACGCAGATGTAAATCTTAGTAGTTCATATGTAGGATTCTTTAATACTTACAATTATAAAAGTATAAGATATCTGAGCCATTGTCTAAGATATTCCTGTCAGGTAAAGAAGACGAAAACTCTTTTATTCATTGCCTTAAAATATTTTAGGACATGGAAATACACAGTTTATTTCAATGGAAGTAATCTTTCGGGCGGTAAATATTTTATAAATAAGGCATTTATCCTGTGTGCTGACCGGAAATGATTGTTCCCAAAATCAATTTTCACCGGCGTATTAACATTCGAGATTCTATGGTCATATACATCTCAAATTTTAAAATGCATAAATAAAAAAAAGCCGGAAAAAAACTATCTCCGGCTTTAATGCTACATGGTTCTTATGAATCTTATGAATCTTAAAGTAACTTATTGTTTATGAGCTTCTTCGTGAACTTTCTTATGACCGTTCTTGTGATGGTTATGTCCATTACCGTTTCCATTACCATTACCATTTTCATTACCATTTTTCGCAATGCTACGAGATTCCTTAGCCTGACTTTGTTTGAATCTTTTGGCTCTTCCATAAAGTGAGAAGAAGAATCCGAGAGCCATGATGATCGTGCCGCCCCATACAAGATTAATGAATGGTTTGATGCTTGCCGTCAGAACAAGCGTTTCGGGATTCTGTACTGAAGGAGCTGATTCATCAATGATGGCCAGATCGGCTGTCGATTCACCCGCGATGGCAATGTGTGTAAGCATAAATGTATATTTATCAGTTGCTTTAAGAGTGACAGGAACGTTTTCTGTATTTCCGTTTGTCATTAACTGTTCAGCGATGACCTTTTCCGTCTTGCCGTCATAAGTAATTTCAAATTCAGCGCCGATAGTATTATCTTTACCTTCGCTCATTGACTCCTGAGAGAATTTTGATCTGTCGAAATCAACAAACTTTACTTTAAGCCCCTTCACTTCCTTTTCTTCTCCCTTTTTAAAAGCAACAACATCGTTGTCACTGAATGATTTCGGAGATTCCAGGGACATAGGAGACAGATATACATCTTTAACACCGAGATTGGCAATGTCAGGATTCTTCATTATTCCCTGTGAATATTCACTGTAGAACATAACAGGCTGAAGGAGAAATCCTTTGCCGTCTTTTTCGACCACTACATTGAAATGATATTTATCCTGATTTTCTCCAAACGGAGTTGCTCCTTTGTAAGTTAGATCATAATCTAATGCAGACTTAGTTTCATTTAAAGGCAGAGACAGATTTACTTCTTCAGAATATTTTGAAGAACCTATGATGCCGAGAAATAAGATCATTATTCCAAGGTGAGCAACGTAAGGTCCGGCTTTGAGATTATTCTTTGAAAATATTTTGATCGCAATGTTTGCATTAATGAATAAAGCGAACAAAGCTGCTGCTGCGAATATTGCTATGAGTACATCATGAATTCCTAATATTACAAGAGTTGTTGTAACTATTCCTGTAAGTATGAGAGGTACGTACAAACTTTTAAAGAATCTTTTTTCTTCCGTGTGTTTCCAGGCAAGTAAAATACTTGTACCGTTAATGGCTGCAATCAGAATCGCCAGCGGAAGATTCATTTTATTATAAAATGCAGGATCAACTGTTGCCTTGGAAAATATCGGCCAGCTTGTTCCGACAAAGATAACCAATGCAGTCGCACAAAGTGTAATTGCTCCTACAAAAACTGCAGACTCTCTCGATAATATATCAGCGGGTTCTGTTTTTGCTGAACCCAGACTTTTCCATCTGAATAATATTAATCCGATACCTCCGGCTCCGAAAAGGGAAAGGAAAACAATCAGGAATAAATAAACTTCCTGTCCCGGATCTACAAATGAATGAACTGATGCATCTCCAAGGACTCCGCTTCTTGTGAGAAACGTTGAATAAAGAACAAGTATGAATGCTGTTATTGCAAGCAGAAGACTTGTTTTTTTGAACTTACCTGTTTTCTCTTCAGCTATCATTGAGTGAATAGCTGCTACAATTACTATCCATGGAACGAATGAAGAATTTTCTACCGGATCCCATCCCCAGTATCCGCCCCATCCAAGTACACCGTAAGCCCAGAAGCCGCCGAGCATAATTCCAACACCTAAAACCATTCCGGAGAATAGAGTCCATGGCAGCACAAGCTTGAGCCACCTGTTGTAACTGTTTTTCACCAATGCCGCTATAGCAAAACAAAAAGGAATTGCAAGAGAAGAAAAACCTGCAAAGAGAATCGGAGGATGAATTGTCATCCAGAAATTCTGAAGCAGCGGATTCAAACCTCTACCGTCCTCAGGAACAAATCCGATTGTTACATCTTTTGGAAATGATTCCCAGACATACATGTAAGGAGATTTAATGATCATTATGAACAGCAGGAATGATTGTATCAAAGCGAACGTGAACATTACAAGCGGTTCATACGGACCTTTATCTGATTCAGTGCTGTGACTTAATGATTTATCGCTATCCCTGCTTTTTAGATAACCCATCAGAAATATACCAAGTATCGCCATCATAAAAGCCCAAAGGTGAAAACTGCCTTCCTGTCCTGCGTAGAAAGTCGAAGCAAGAAGATTGATGGGAAGATCTTTTGAGCTGTAGTTCCAGACATAAGTATACTGAAACTGGTGTGTAATGATTAGATAAAGCAGATATGCTGCGGACGAGATTGTCATTATCACAGAAACATGAAACATCAGTCTTGCCGGACCGATGATCTTTGTATTCCCTCTGCTTGCGAAAAAATACATCACCGCAGAGATGAAACATGACAGAAAGCCTATATATAATATAGTTGTTCCCATAAAATTATTGTTAAGTTAAACTAAAATTAGATCCCCGATTTTTGTATGTCTTCGCCTTTGCCCTCATATTTGGAAGGACACTTTGTCAGAACTTCCTTTGCATAAAAATTTCCGTCTTTCATCTTTCCTTTTGCTACAACTGATTCCGCCATTTCAAAGTTATTCGGTCGGGCTCCTGCAAGTACCACTTTCATTTCAGTGTTGTTCTCATCTTTCATATAAAATATGAATTCATTTGTATTTGCATCAAATTTTGCTTCTTTATCTTTTACCCAGCTTCCTTTTACCTGGCAGGTCTTATGATTTGATGATGCATTCTGAAAGTTAGTATATTCTATGTTGCTTTCTGAAAATGAAAAGAAACCGACAACTAAAAATATTACTATTATTAAAATCCCGGTTATTGTTTTGGCATTCATGATATATTATTATTAATGTTTTATAATTTTAATTTGGAATTGGTTTGCCCATGGATTTGTAAATGTCTTCAATCTCAGTTTTATTAGCCATTGCTTCTTCGTTTTTCGGATCGAGCTCAAGTACTCTTCTGTATCTTTGCAAAGCGGGCTTATATTTATCTCTGGGAGGAAGATCGGCATCAAACATAAGATAATTCGCTGCTTTCAACTGCATTTCAATACATGTCTTTTTGTCAGTTTCAGATTTGGATTTCTGATATTTAGTGTCAGCTTCATCTGCTGCTGATGTATACTTCACAACTTCATCATTACTCATTCCGTCTTTACTTTCTCCTGATTTTTCTTCAGTAGAATGAAAGTTGTCCTTTTTTACTAAATTCCGGTGAATAGAATCATCAGGCATTTGCGGTTTTTCCTGTTTTTCCTGTGTTTTTTGCTTATTGCTTAGAAGTTCGGGTGGAACATCTTTTGTACAGGAAGTTAAAGTAAGTGCTGTAAACAGAGTCAGAACAATTTTAAATATATTTTTAATGATCATGATTGATTTTTATTTATAAATTTACATTTTTTATACCAAAAAAACTACTAATTCTTTTGTTTAATTGCACAATATTTTACAATAGTCCAATTTCTCTACACAATTGTCAGCAAAGATTTCCACAAATGTATATCCGTTAAATGGGAGCTTTAAAAAGCTTAAGTATAAACACCTAACATAATTGTCTTTAGGCTGAGATGTCACACTCTGTTCATCTATTTAACGATTTCCTTCCTAATGAGCAAGTAAGAAGTGCATCCTGTTAAATTCATTTTAATAAATGCCTCATCATTTAAAAGTTTATCCTGAATTTTGTCATTACGAAAGAGAGGATGAATAAGAAAATAATCATCAACTAATATAACATTGATTTTTTTATTATAAATGAAATCGTAAGTATCCTCTTCAATTATATTCTCAGTAAAATAATTCCAATTTCTGTTCATATATGCTAAATAACCGGGGTGTGCTGCAAAGAAGTTAACGGTATCTTTAAATTCAAATTCGTTAAGCAATCTCACTGTGTGAAGCATTGTACAGTCTTTTTCATGAATGGATTTTGTATCACCTCTTAACGGGAGAAATATCAGGATTAAGATCCCGGAGACAACCGTTAAGGGTAATGTGAATCCTGATCTTAATGCGTAACCGAACCTGTTTATTCTTTCTGAAAACTCAACGCTTAAATAAATTAACACCAATGCAAACAGAAAAATGAGGTAATGAAGCCGGGGATAGAAAATTAAAACAGAAATCAGTGGAGGTATAAAGAACAAAAAACAGATAAGACTGAATAAACCTGAACTTTTATTCCTGATTCTCTCGAAAAGATAATACATGGAAAGAACAATTAAAACTATTACAGGAATTTGAAGATAAATATTAGAATACTGTATTTTATTTTGTAAAAGAAAAAACGGAAAAATATCAATGCTGCTTTCATACAGTCTGATCAGGTTGTAACAGGCATGTTCAAATAATAATATGGGCTTATTAATGATCATTTCAAGCATGGAATTTCCGGTTGAGGCATTATTTCCAATTGTGTCTCTGCCTTCATTGACATGTCCGGAAGTCTGGCCGGAGATGTTTTCCCGTTCTGATACTTCAAAAGTAAACTGCTGTGTAAATGCTACATTGGCTCTTTGTCTTGAAACGGGATTAAAAAAGAGAATCAATAAAAATATCGGAATCAGAGGAATAAAACCGGAAACATTTAACTTCTTTCCTGCGACATTTCTGTTTCTAAGAACAAAAAAAATTAAATATACAGCCGAGGTCAGTATCAGTGTCATAAAAAATTCAGGTCTGATGTAGGTCAGCACCGAGCTTAGACAAACAGAGCTTAACAATTTTTTCTGCGGATCTTTAATTCTATAAATAATTATGAATCCCGCCAGCATAACGCAGAGGGCGAATTTTGTAATTAATGGAAAGACAAGTATATTTGCCGAAGAGATAATGAATAACACTGATGAGATAAATGAAATAAATAAATTTACATTCTTTACGCGCAGAAATAAATAAAGCATCAGTCCGGGCAATACCAGCAGAATACAGTAGTTAAGAAAAAACAGATCAATATTAGTATTAACAAAAACGGAAATAATCTTGTACCATACGTAATACAGAAATCCGTCAGTGTGAGATTTAATGAAAGGATTTACAGATGTGCCTCTGAAAAGGTAAACTGATTCGTCGAAGTTATTTATGTCAGTCACATTTCCGGAAAGATATGCAACTTTCATTCCGGTCAATAACACGAAAATAAAAATTATTACATCCGGCAAATATTTTTTGAGAAAAGGCATCGCGGAAAAAATAATTTTTATTCTGTCGGAAAATGTATTAATTACTTAAAGTTAACCGCTTTAATTTTTGAAGTTTGTTTTTGCCACGAATTTTCACAAATTTACCCGAATACATTTCTTTTAATTCGGGCTAATTAGTGAAAATTAGTGGCATATCTTACTTTTCAGGACACAATCAGTCAAATTGAGTTAATTAATAACCGGCAGGAATGATTATTTCATTGTTGCTTCAAGCTTCATGCTGCTTGTCATAAAAACTTCAGTCATAGGTAAGTTCCATGTAAGTATATTTCCGTTTGCAGATGTAGCATTGGATGAAACCACTTCATAAGGGAATTCAATTTCAAAATTTACAAAACCGCTTCCGAACATTTCAGCAATGCCGGCTTTCATCTGAGCATTTAATGAGTCGTTATCAGAGATTGGTTCCTCTGCCGTCTGCTCATATATGTAGTTGAATTTAACAAGATCACCTTCATTGATCATGGTAACCACAGCCGGAGATTTGATCTCGTCATCGCTTTCCACTGTTTTCTCAAGCAGTGAACCGATTTTACTTAAGCTGTCGAAACTGTAACTGATAATGAAGCTTTGAGATGAATCATAATTTTTTTTGGAGTAGATCTCATTTACTGTTATCCCCGGAATCGAGTCATACTTGCCTTTTGTTTTATTGATGAATATTTCATCACTGTAAAGAGAATCCAGAAAGGAATCTCTTCTTGTTGAATCCATTAATGAAGTCATTGAAGACATGAGAGAATAAAATTCCTGCATGAACGTTACTGTAAGCACTTCTTCACCGGAGCCGTCTCTGTTTAATTTGATTTTTCTGTCAACGGATAAGCAGGAATTTAATGATACACACAATATCAATAAAAATATTACATTAAAAATTTGTTTGTATTTATTCATTTTACAGGTTTAGTTTATTTGCCGGATAAATTAATCAATTTATTCAAATATAAAGAGATATAATAAAAGTATATTTTGCAAAACTTTAATATGATATTTTTGTTCTAAACAACAGAAATTTTTACCTCGTATATTCTTTCATGAAAAAATCCCGGATCGTATTCATAAGTACCATGGCTCTTTTGATTGCAGTTTCATTCTGGACATTTGCCGGATTTAAGCTGATCAAAACCGCCATAAGCGCGAAACCATTCAAAACCTGCGCAAGAGTACTTGCGGCAAAGTATGAAAATTATAAATATTCAGACATTGAAAGAGTAAATGATTCCTCAATTGTAGCATATCAGAATCTGTATGATGTTCAGAATTACAAGCTAAGACTTTCGTTCAATATTCCGGATAAATATATATTCGGAGATCTTGAAATGAACGCGCTGAACCTCTCGGATACTTTGAATAAAATTTACATGAACTTTTCCGGCGGAATGAAAGTAAGCAGAATTTTACTGAACGGATCGGAAGCTGTTTACACAAGAAGCGATGATTACATCATAATTGACTCAAAAAATAAAACTCCAAAGTCCGGAAACATATCCGTAGAAATTAAATATGAAGGTGCTCCGAAGGATGAAGGGTTTAATTCTTTCGGGTTTAAGAATTTTGACGAGGAGCCGGCGATACACAGTCTTAGCGAACCGGAGAACGCCCCTTTATGGTGGCCATGCAAAGATCTGACTACGGATAAGTTTACGTCCGAGGTCATTCTGAATGTCCCATCTCAGCTTACAGGAGTTTCAAACGGCCTTCTTCAGGAAGTAAAAGACGAACCGGACGGGACCAAAACATTTTACTGGAAATCAAACTATCCTATCACGACATATCTTGTTTCGATTGCTGTTGCAAAATATGACACATGGAGTGATACATATTATACAGCCGACAGTTCAAAGAAAATGAATGTGGATTATTACACTTATCCTTCCTATACGGAGAAAGCAAAAACAGACTGGAAGCATACTGTAAGCATGCTGGATTTTTTTTCAAAGACATTCGGTGAGTATCCTTTCATAAATGAAAAATACGGAATGGCAATGATAGGATGGTCAGGAGGAGCAATGGAACATCAGACAATTTCGAGCATGGGATATACGCTCGTAACAGGAAATGAAAGATTTGAAGATGTAGTCGTACACGAGCTTGTACATCAGTGGTTTGGTGATGCAGTTTCCCCGAAAACCTGGAAAGATATCTGGCTCAATGAGGGATTTGCAACATACGGAGAAGCTTTATGGGAAGAACATATCAACGGTAAGGAAGCGTATTTTAATACTATGAAGAAAGAAGATTACGGACATTTTCAGGGAACGGTTTATGATCCGGAAGGATTCATATTCGGACCTGTAGTTTATAAAAAAGGAGCATGGTGTCTTCACATGCTCAGAGGTGTTGTTGGTGACTCTGTTTTTTTTAACGTCGTCAGAACATATTATGAAAAGTACAAATATAAAACCGCCGATACCCGGGATTTTAAAAATGTGTGCGAGCAAGTTTCGGGAACTGACTTGACATATTTTTTCAATCAATGGATATTTGACGGCTCCGGACGTCCTGAATACAAGTATTCATGGAAGTATGATGATTTCATGGATCAGAAAAATTCAGGTTTTTATACTATGAGACTGAATCTGAGACAGACACAGGAGGATGATATTGAAGTTTATAAGATGCCTGTGAAAGTGATTGTGAGAACAGACAAAGGAGATGAAGAATTTTCTTTCTTTAATGATATGAGAACACAGCAATTCGAACAGCCGGTTAACGGCAAACCTATCGAGGTGATAATTGATAATGAAAACTGGATATTGAAAAAAATTGAAAAAGAGGAGTACAAAGATAAAAATTAGTTACCTTTTCAATGTTCAATCCCTAATGTTCAATTATCTCAATTTAATTTATTAAAATGAAAAAAATAAAATTGTCCGCAAAGCGTAACGTATTCTTTTTAATCATAATGGTTTTTTTATATTCTTCAGCTAATTCACAGTCAAAGGGTATAATAATTAAATTAAAGAAAAATACACCTGCCGATGTTGTTAACAATTTTAAAAATAATTCCCCTAAATCAGGCAACAGTTCTTTGTCAAAGATAAGCAGGGACCTTGATGTTGTAAGCTCAAAGCCTGTTTTTAGTAAGGCTAATGTTTTATTTTCAAATAGTGAGAGCTATAAAGAAATTGGTCTGGATAAAATTTTCATAATTCAGACAAGCAGCAGCAGATCTGACCAGTTCATAAGTCTTGCGGGTAAGAATGAATTTGTTGAGTACATCCAGCCAGTCGGCGTTTTGAGACTGCAGGATATTTCCGAAAACAGTTTTTTACCAAATGATCCTTACTTCGGCACTCAGTATTATCTTGACATGATCGGGATGCAAAACGTCTGGGACATCACGAGAGGAGACTCAAACATTGTGATTGGTGTAGTAGATACAGGGCTTGATTTTCTTCACCCTGATCTTCAGAAAAGCTTTAAAATAAATTACGGCGAATACGGCAACGGAAAGGAATCAAACGGAATTGATGATGATAATAACGGATTCATTGATGACTGGCGGGGATGGGATTTTACGGATGAACCTTTTACAGGTGACCCGAGAAGAGGCGATTATCTTGATCCGGATAATGATCCGACTGATGACAACAAGCAGTCGCACGGGACTGCAGTAACAGGAATTATCAATGCATCTTTTAATAATGGCATAGGGATCTCATCAGTTGCGCCGGATTGTAAAGTAATGGTGCTTAGAGCTTTTGATGCAGAAGGATTCGGTGAAGAGGATGACGTGGCTAATGCAGTGCTGTACGGGATCTCGAACGGTGTCAGGATCTTTAATTTCAGCTTCGGGGATTATGTCTTCAGCAACCTGCTGAGGGATGTTGTTAAGTTTGCCTATACAAAGAATGTTATCATCGTCTGCTCGGGCGGAAATGACGGCAGTGACAGGCTTCATTATCCTTCTGCTTATGACGAGGTAATTTCAGTCGGGGCTTCGGATGAGACAAATAATAAAGCAAGCTTTTCTTCTTACGGAGAAACTGTTGACATATTCGCTCCGGGTTTTCAGAACCTGACAACTGTAAGAACCGGTAAAGGCAGCTCGGCTTTTGACGGGAACTATGATAAACTGAACGGAACGTCATTTGCTGCGCCGATAGTAGCCGGAGTTGCAGGTCTGTTGCTTTCAAAAAATCCGGCTCTTACAAATGAGGAAGTAAGGGGAATATTAGTTTCGACAACAACTATGATGGCGGGACAGAACTCCTGGGACCACCTGCGTTCATCAGGAAGACTTAATGCAATTTCTGCCTTAGAGAATTTCAGCAATCCTTCGGTTGCAAGAATAAATTATCCGTTTCAGGATTTTACATTTGAAAATGACATTGTTCCGGTCTGTGTTTCGGCAGCGTCGCCGATCTTTTTATCCTATTCTCTTTATTACGGAGTGGGACAAAGACCGGCAGAGTGGATACCCATTCTTCAGAATCAGTCTTCGCAGGTTTTAAATGATACTGTAGCAAGATGGAATACAGCGGGAATGGCTGATACTTCTTTTACACTGAGGCTTGCTATTAACAGCAACTCGGGCAGAACCATTGAGCACAGAATGATAATTTTCAAAGACAGAAATCCACCTGTCATTACCGATATTGCATTCGGAACATTGATTGATAAAAATAATTATTCGCAGCTTATACTTTTTGCCACCAATAAAAGAACACTTGGAAAAATTTATTATAAAAGAAAAAATGTAACCGAACCATTTCAGTTTGTGCTTGCAGACGTAGGAACCCCTAACATAGGGTTTGTAACCCAGGGACATTTCGGCTTGCTAAGCGGAAATGATCTTGCGCCGAATACTGAATATGAATTTTATGTGGAAGCAATTTCACTTAACGGAAAAACAGCAGTTGTAAGTGACACAGCCTTTTATTTTTACACACAGCCGCAGATAAATAATTACGGTTATATTCAAAAGAATTATTCACTTACTTATTCACAATCATCCAATACGATTTTTGATTACAACGGCGACGGAAAGAATGACATTCTGCTGAATGACATTAAGAAAAATCTGAAGCTTAATATTTTTGAATTTAACTCGGGGAGTTTTAACCGGATATCGAACGACAACTGGAGCGATTTTAAAGTCGGAAGAGATATTGCAGATATCGACGGAGACGGAAGGTTAGATCTGCTTCTGTCAAAAGGGCGGGATGGATTTGTATATGAATCATCTGCTCCGAATCAGCTTCCTGTAAATTTGATCTGGAGTGATTCTGTAAACGGAAATTTCTGGTCTGCAAGGATCGCTGATACTGACGGTGACGGAAGAAAAGAAATTTTAGGATTTGGAAGAACAGGCTTAAGAATTCTTGAATCAACAGGAGACAACAATTTTGTGCAGACAGCCAATCTTGAGTATTTCGGAATTGATTCGACACCCAATTCACAGAATGCACTGGTTGAGGATTTCGACAATGATGGTAAAAAGGATATTGCTTTCATGAATGTATACTATGAGAACAGAAATGCTGTTTTACCGAAGGTCGGCATTTCAGTTTATGAAAACACTTCCGATAATGGTTACACACGTGTATTTAAGGACAGCATAGACAGATTAATGCGCGGTGATAATCTTACGGCTGGTGATTTTGACGGTGACGGTAAAAAAGATTTTGCGATCGGAGTGGTTAGCAAAGACGGTGATCTTCTCCAGTATTACAGTCTGTATGTTTATACATCGACATCAGATAATAATTATTCCGTTCTTGATGCGGTAGATATTTATAATTACAAATCCTATACTGAAACATCTACAAAAGCAGCTGATATTGATAATGACGGAAGAGATGAGATTTTAATTAATACCGGTACGCTTTTTTACATTATGAAATATGATAATTCTCAGAATCGTTTGATCCCTGTATTTTACATGAAGGACATTAATACATTTAATCAGATCGCTTTTGACTTTGATGCAAACGGAGTTAAGGAATTCGGTTTGAATACGGTAAATGATACTCTGCTGTTTTTTGAAAAGGACATAGCTTTTACAGGTCCGTCAACTCCGCTGGGTTTAAAAGGGAACAGTGTTGATTCAAACATGATATCCTTAAGCTTTGAAAACGTTGCCGGCGCTGATTATTACAGAATATACAAGAGTGATACTACTCAGAATTTTGTTTTATATGATTCGACTGCATCAGCTCAGTTTCAGGATGTAAATGTAATGAACAGGAAAAATTATTATTACAAAGTCTCTGCAGTTGATTTACAAAATCCGGTAAATGAAAGCCTTCTATCGGATTACATTTCGGTATATTGTCACAACAAGTCAAAGCTGGTCTCTGTTGTTTATGAGAATAACGGGTTTTTAACAGTTAAGCTTTCGGAAAGAGTTTCATCTACCATTCCACCGCTGAATTCATTTATAATAAACAATGCTGTTGGCCATCCGAAGAATATTGCTGTCAAAAGTAATTTTGAATATTTCCTTACTTTTGAAAAACAATTTTCAAACGGAGATTTTATGATAAGGTCAAACGGATTAAATGATCTTTACAATTCACCGGTTGATACAAATTCACTTTCCTTTTCTGTAGCTGAAGTTGATTCGGTTAAATTTTACATATCGAAACTGGAACTTGCCGGGAGCAAGAAGCTGAAGGTAGAATTCAATTTAGCTGTAGATTCTGTCAGCATAAAAAATACAGGCAACTATACTTTTGAGCCGTTTGACATAAGTGTTGTATCTGTAGATATCGACAACACAGACCGGAGGATTGTATATCTGAATTTACAAAACAATGCAGTCATCGGCGCGACCGGTAAAAACTATCTGCTTAAGGCTTTTAATGTTTATTCATCTGACGGGATAAAAATTGTTGACGGGGCAGGAAGCAGTTTCGGGCTAATATTCAACAAGGAAAACCTTGACGAGATGTATGTCTATCCTAATCCATACAGCATCAACACAACACAGGGTTACATTACATTTGCAAACACGACCCGCGATGCTTCGATAGATATTTATGATTTAAACGGAAAATTTCTGATCAACATTCAGGAAACAAACGGTAACGGGGGAGTAGAGTGGAACCTTGTTGATAAAGACGGCAATAAAGCAACGACAGGGATCTATCTTTACAGGGCAACCGGAAAAAATTCTTCAGGACAGGATGTTGAGGAGAAGATGGGAAAGTTTGCAGTAGTGAGATAAAAAAAGCGCCATATAGACGCTTTAATGGAAAAATATTTGAAAAGAGTGTGATGCGTTTAACAATGTATTACACTCTTTCTTTTAGGATCTTATTTATTTACAAATTCAGAAAGAGATTTCCCGGCTTTGAATCTTGCGACTTTCTTAGCTTTGATCTGAATTGTTTTTCCGGTTTGAGGATTTCTTCCGGTTCTTGCTTTCCTGTTTGAACGTGAGAATGTTCCGAATCCGACTAAGGAAAGTTTCCCGCCTTTTTTAAGAGTCGTCATTATTGAATCAATGATGGAAGCTAATGCTGCTCTTGCCTGAACTTTTGTGATTTTTGCATCACCTGCAATTTTCGAAATTAGTTCTTCTTTGGTCATTTTGTTTTTGTTTAGTTTGTAAAAAATGTCAACACAAAAATAACATTGTATTATTTAAAAAGCAACTTTTAATTAAAAAAAGAAATAGGTGCAAACTCACGTCAGTAAAGAGTTTATTCAGTATTCAAAAAAATTACGGGATAATAATGTGATTACCTTAACAGTATACTAAAAATTTTTCATCACTTCGTCAATTGAAATTCCGTCTTCAAACATGCAGATTTCTTTATCTTCACTGCAGTGACTGTCACAATATTCTTTGCTTACTTCAAGATTAACAGCTTTATCTCCGAGCGCTCCCCATAGTTTAGAACAGTTCATTCTTCTGTGACAGTATAAACCAACTGTATTTATTTTCAATGCTGCAGCTATATGTAGAGGACCTGTGGACGGAGCAATCAGTAAATCAACATTGGAAATTATACAGATCAGATCTCTCAGCCTTTTGAAAGAATCATCAGCAAATACAATTTTATCTTCCTTTAAAGAGATAACATTTTTCCTGAAAGACAAGCTCATCTCTTTTGCAGTAAGTATTATCTTTGTGTCTTTGTGTTTGCATAAAATTTCTTTTATCAGGGATAAGTATTTGTCTTCACTCCAGTTGCCTGATGACTTTCCTGAACCTGTATGAACTATGATCTTAAAGTCTTCATCCGATACATTAAGATTGTTCAAAATCCCTTTTCCGTACAATTTTTCTTCCTCATTAACAAATATCTCAGGGGTCAGATCATTTGTGTCCACTCCTGTTGCTCTTGCCAGATCCATGCAGTAGTCAGCTTCGTGTCTCAGCGGAATGTATTTATTCCGGGAAACGCTCTTCATAAAAGTGATCACTTCATACAATTTTTTTCCTACACCAATCCGGGTTTTTATTCCGGCAAAAAACATTTGGTAGGCAGCTCTTTCGGTCGGCATTACAAGCAGTCCATGAGTAAATTTATTTTTCCTGATTTGTTTAACGACTTTCCAAAAGGAATCTTTTTTCAGATCATCGGTAATGGAAAGATCAAGGTTCGGATTATTTGTTAATATGTCTGCAGTGTTAGGAGTGGTCAGTACTGCAATAAAAGAATCCGGAAATGCTTTTCTGATTTCACGGATCATTGGAGTGATCATTACTACATCACCGACTCTGTCTGTTCTGACTATAAGAATTCGCTTTTGCATTTAGTATTGTGTATTGGGTATTGGGTCTTGAGTATTTGGGTATTGAGTAGTAAGCATTTTTCATTGTTCATTATAGTACCCAATACCCAGTAACCACTACTCACTACTCACTACTCAATACCAAAATCAATCAATTCTCAACAAGCAGCGGGTCCGGTAATGAATCCCGTGTCTGAATATAGCTTTCTGTCTTATACCTTGAGGCAACAAATACAAAAGCAATTGCAGTAACGAACATAAGAATTGCAAAGAACCAAAAGTATTCGGAGCCTGTAAGTTTTAATGTTCCGTCAGGATTTACAATGATGGCATTCACAAGGGCGGTTATTCCGTTTCCCAGTGAGACACCGAGAAACCATAATCCCATTACAAAAGACTTCATGCTGTTGGGAGATTGAGTGTAAGAAAATTCAAGACCGGTAATTGAGACCATTACTTCGGCTGCGGTTAAAATTACATAAGCCCAGAATTGCCATATTATGCTCGGTGTTCCGCCTGCAAGTATTGAAGTTTCTGCCACTGCAACTATTACAAAAGAAAAGCCGGCTAATAACATTCCTATGGTAATTTTTCTCAAAGGTGTCATTTGGAAAAATTTATTTGTAACAGGGTATAGCACATAAGTAAAGAGCGGGATGAAAAGCATTATCAGTAAAGGATTTATTGCCTGGATCTGCGAAGCAAGCAATTCAAACTTTACAAATCCAAGATCTACCATTCTGTCCATCTTCTCAGACTGCAAAACCCATGAAGATCCCGACTGATCAAACAGCGACCAAAAAATGGAAATGAAAATATACATAACACTTAAATTGAATATCGCTTTCTTTCCCTGCGGACTGAATACATCTCTCTTATATGCTTTCCATCCGACAGGGGGAATTGCGATGAAAACTTTTCTTCCCCTCCAGAAAACGATAGTAGCAATGAACATTAATAATCCGGGAACACCGAAAGCAACATGAGGACCGTAATTATCAAGCAGGAAAGGAATCAGCAGAGTAGAAGCTGCTGCGCCGAGATTTATTGAAAAGTAAAAGTAGCCGAATATTTTTTCTAATAAAGATTTATTCTTCTCTTCAAACTGATCTCCTACGTGGGCAGAAACACACGGCTTTATTCCGCCTGCTCCTATTGCAATCAAAGTAAGTCCAATCGAGAGTCCGATGCGGGATTCATCAATCGCCAATGCGAGATGACCGAGTACATAAACTATTGACAGCAAAATTATCGTCTTATATTTTCCCCAGAATACATCTGCGATGATTGCCCCAAGTATAGGGGTAAAATAATTTACCATTGTAAATAAATGATACCATGTAGTCGCCTCATTCTCACTCATCGGATCAGGCCGTCCCTGTGTCATCAGATACTGTGTCATAAATACTACAAGTATCGCGCGCATTCCGTAATAGCTGAATCTTTCCGACAGTTCATTCCCGATTATATACGGAATGCCTTTCGGATACTTTAGTTTATTTTCTTCTGCCATTTTATTTGAAAATTATGTTCAGCAAAATATCCAATATTTTTTTAAGACGCAAGACGCGAGACGCAAGACGTCAGACGTCAGACGTCAGATGTCAGATGTCTGACGTGAAACGTTAGAGATCACACGACTCAACCACTCTACAAACTCAACCCACTCAACACACTCAACACACTCAACTCACTCTACACACTCAACCCACTCAACACACTCCACACACTCAAAACACTTTACACACTCCACACACTCGACACACTATATTTCAATTTTATTTATCCTGATCAGCTCTTTGATTTTATCAATGATCTTATCTTTCGATAATTCTGTCATGCAGATATTACCAATCGGACAATCAAGTAAATTACAATACAGACAGTCAAGTTTATCATTCACGACCGATAAATTGTTTTCGCCGTAAGGACCCTGAAGTTTTGGATTTGTGGGACCGTAGATACCAAGCGTCGGAACTCCCATTGCCACGGCAATATGAAGGGGTCCTGAGTCATTGCCGATTACCATGTCGCATTTACATATGATAGCGCCCAGGTACCTTATCGGACTGTCGGGGATCAGGAAAGCATTTCCTTTCGGGATCCGGCTCTTTATGTATTCGCAGTTTTCCCTTTCCTTTTGGTTACCCCATATTAAAATAAAATTAACATCATACTGTTCATTTAAACGGTTTATCAGTTCAATGTAATCATCCCGCTTATATCTTTTTGATTCCCATCCGCCTGTCTTGGAAATGCCTATGATCTTTTTTACATCTATTTTATTTGACTTAATGAATTCATCTGCAAATTCCTCATGAACGATGTTTACCGGCAAATATAATTTCCGGGAAACAATTGGAATTTCAAGAGCCCTCAAGGCATCAAGATTGAAATCAACATTATGAACTTCCCCGCCTCTTCCCATTATTTTTATGTTGTATGCATAATCTCTTCCGCGAAATTTAAATCCGAATCTGTATTTAGCTCCGCTCATAAATGTTATAAAAGCAGTGCGCGGATTGCCGAAGAGGTCTATTACCAGGTCGTATTTTTGCTGACGGATATTTTTTATCAGACACCAGGATTTGTCTTCACTCGGATCATAAGTAAATGCCCGGGACAGATAGGGGTTATCAATTAATATGTCACGCGAATGTCTTAATGTAAGGAAATTTATTTCAGCTTCGGGGAAATAGCTTTTAAGATTCGGCAGAACGGGAGTAGTAAGAAGTATGTCTCCGATGCCGCCGAATTTTATTACAAGGATTTTCTTTATTTTATTTTTGTCTATTTTCAAAAGTGTTCAGTTTAACCGTCTGACCGCTTGTCTTAAAATTTAAGGTTTCCGTAAATTTAACATCGGTCTGACGGTTTTTTATTATATGTTTTCGAGTATTATAAAATTATTGTCACCTTTATTTAAAGGAGCTTTCTGTTTTCTGTAGAAACTCTTTTCTTTAAACCTGCACAGGCTGTATAGAAAACATATGCTGCACAACGGATTCTTTGCTCTGCATATATTCCTTCCGAATTTGATCAGGTTGCTGTGAAGTTCATATTTTTTTCCTTCAGGGATCTTGCCGCTCATTTGTTCAAATGTCTTCACCGGAGAGTTTGTTCTGACAAGTCCCAGCCTGTTTAGAACTCTGTGCACATGTGTATCCACAGGGAAAGCATCCTTCCCCATTGCAAAGATCAAAACGCATGAAATAGTCTTGATCCCTATTCCGTCATACTGCAATAATTCTTCATAGACTTTTTCAGTACGGTATTTTTTCATGAATGAAAGGTCAAGAGTACCGTAATTCCTGATCATGTCATTCAGCATTACCTTTATATTCTTAGATTTAGTATTAGACAGACCGCAGACTTTAATGCAGTCTTTAAGTTCATCTAAACCGGCTTCCGCAGCCTTTTCCCAGTTAGTGAATGTTTTCTTTAAGTTTGTAAAAGCTGCATAAGAACTTTTATCAGTAGTGTTTTGTGAAAGCTTTGTCGCTATCAGAACATCGAGTACCGAAGGTTGTCTGATATTATTATCAAAAGGTTTTCCAAAATATTCACTTAATAATTCAATGACCTTCCTGAGTCTTGAGTTTTTCAAATCCTAAATATTTATTAATTCTCAGAGCTTAATTTTTTCCAGCAGGATTTTTACGATTCGCTCGGCGGCATTACCGTCCCAGAGTTTCGGAATCTTTCCTTTCTTGAATTTTCCTGTTTCTATCTCTCTGATTTTTTTTATAATGAATTTTTCATCAAGACCGCAGATGACGTTTGTTCCGATCTCAGCTGTTACGGGTCTTTCCGTATTTTCACGTAATGTAAGACAGGGGATCTGCAAATAAGTTGTCTCCTCCTGTATTCCGCCTGAGTCAGTTAAGACAAATTTTGAATTAAAAGTCAGATTAAGAAAATCGAGGTAGCCCATAGGCTCTGTAATGATCAGATTTTCAATTTCATCAAAGGAGTTTTTTAATTTAAATTTTTCAATCATCTTTATAGTCCTCGGATGAACCGGAAAAACAATGTCAAGTTCAGGATTGATCTTATTTATGCTTTTAAAGATGCTCAGTATCTTCTTCATGTTTTCTTTGCTGTCAACATTTGACGGTCTGTGAAGAGTCACAAGAGCAAAGTTATTTTTTGAAATGCAGAGCTCTTTAAGTATTACAGATTTACTGATATTCTTTAAATAAAATTTCAAAGAATCTATCATAGTATTGCCGGTAAAAAAGATCTTCCTGTCACTGATGCCTTCGCTCTTAAGATTTCTTATTCCGGCCGGCTCGGTAACAAATAAAAAATCCGCTAGCACATCAGTAACCATGCGGTTAATTTCTTCAGGCATCGTTCTGTCAAAGCTTCTTAATCCGGATTCAATATGTGCAACCGGAACAGGTCTTCCATTGCTGTTAAGCATTTTTGAACTTACTATTGAAGCCGCGGCAGTTGAATTAATGTCTCCGTAAACCAATACGAGATCAGGTTTTTCCTTTAAAACTATTTTTTCAAACTCGATCATTATATGCGCCTTCTGTTCTGCATGAGACTTTGAGCCAACGGCAAGATAAATATCCGGTTTCGGAAGCTCCAGCTCTTTAATAAATACACCGGACATTTTACTGTCATAATGCTGACCAGTGTGAACTATTTTGTGTAAAACTTTTGATTTGTGTTTCAGAAGTTGTTTGTGAATGGGAGCCATCTTCATGAAATTCGGTCTGGCTCCTACTACGGAAATGATTTTTTTCAATATAAAGAATTCTTTTTAATTTTTATGAATTTAAATAAAATATAGATTAGTTAATATGATGATTAAAGATTATTTTTTAGTGTAATTTATAATGTTTATAATCCTACAACCAAAAAAAATCTCTCACAAATTAAACAGATTTTCTCAAACAACAGGCTTAAGCATTAACAAAATTCATTGATCAACTCAAGATTTAAAATCTGTGAACATCTGTATAATCTGTGAGGAACAAAATTATCGCTGTCCAAAATATTCCGGTTTTTAAAATCAATCATACAATGTTAGGATGTCTGTTAATAATAGGAAACAGAGTCATTTTTAATTTCCTCTTGAAACTCTACGGCCAATTTGATATTTTTGTCTAAATTTGTTTTAATAAGAAAGAAAGAGGTAATTTAAATGAAAAAGGGATTTCACCCTAAGTACTATAAATGCAACGTAATTTGTAATTGCGGAGAGAATAAAGGAGTATTGTTTACAACACGCTCGACAGTTCCGGAAATAAAAGTGGAAATTTGCTCACAATGTCATCCTTTCTTTACAGGGACACAAAAGATCGTTGATACAGCAGGACGCGTAGAAAAATTCAATAAGAGATACGCTAAGTCTAAAAAATCGGAAGCAGAAGCTACAGCTGCAGCAGAAACAGCATCATAATCAGCAGACTCGTTTTTTAAACATAATTAAGCCAATATTTTGAATATTGGCTTTTTTATTTTTATACTACATTTCACTCAGAAAAACTTTTATCAACCTCTAAGACTCAAAGTCTCTAAGAAAATTACTTTGAGTCTTAGAGACTTTTAGGTATAAATAAAATTTCAGAACAATGAAAATTCTTGTATATGAAGATACCGGATATAAAAATCTATATCCGTTAAATCTGTTAAGAGCATCCTATGATATTCGATTTGGGCCGAACACAATCCTTCAGAGAATTGAATGCATCATTAATAATAAATATGAAATTTCCCTTCATTGCAGAAATAGTCTTGTTTCATATTTAAAAGAACTTTATAAATACAAGATCAATTCCATTTCGAATGATGATTACATTCTTCTTAACGGAAGAGTAATCTTCACGGAAGATTCAATAAAGTATTTGATATCTAAAAAAGAAAAAAATTCCTGTTACATTTTCAATAATGAAATCGTAGCTGCTTATATTACAAAAGATAAAATTCAAAATGTAAAAGAAAAGATTGAAAACGGTGACAATGTGTTTGATGGAGATTTTTTTGAAATGCTGAAGTCAAAAAGCATTTCTTTAAAAGATAATTTTAATATTCGTGTGATTAATTGTGCCTGGGACATAATTGATCATATGATTCACGGAGGTTTGGACGATGATTTAAATTATTTTCTGAATTTAAAAGAGAATAAAAAACTTCAGAGAATAAAGAACAGAGATAGTTTTATTGAACATAAAAGGATCCATATTTCAAAAAATGTGAATGTATTGCCGGAAGTTGTACTTGATGCATCAGCCGGAAAAATAATAATAGAAGAAAATACGACCATTGAACCATTCACTTACATTAAAGGACCTGTTTACATTGGGAAAAACTGCCTGATAAAATCCGGATCGAAGGTCTACGGACCATGTGTCATTGGTGAAAATTCGAAGGTTGCAGGAGAGATAGCTGAATCTGTATTTCATTCTTATGTTAATAAGCAGCACGACGGATTCGTCGGTCATTCCTACATTTGCCCGTTTGTAAATCTCGGAGCAGATACAGTAACGAGTGATCTTAAAAATAATTATTCAAAAATATCGACGATAATGAAAGGTGAAGCCGTGGATACGGGAATGCAGTTCCTTGGAAGTATTATTGGTGATCATTCAAAGACGTCGATCAATACAATGCTGAATACAGGAACTTTGATCGGAATTTTTGCCAATATATTCGGAGGCGGCTTTCCGTCAAAAGAGATTGAATCATTTACTTGGAATGAAGCGGGAAAAAAGCCGGAGAAGTATGACATTGAGAAAGCAATTGAAACAGCAAAGATAGTAATGGACCGACGTGGAATTAAAGTTAGTGATGCTTATGAAAAGCTGGTAAGAAGCTATGGGGAGTGAACCCGGCCTGCAAAAATGTACAAATAGTCCGAATTAAATCCCAAATAGTAAATCCCGAATCCCAAATTTAATATCAAAACTTCCATTGTAAAAAATTCAAAATTGAGTATTTTACAAGTTCCGAAAGAAAGGGCGGTTAGCTCAGTTGGTTAGAGTACTACCTTGACATGGTAGGGGTCATTGGTTCGAGTCCATTACCGCCCACTTTTAAAATTTGGAAATTGGAATTTCGGATTTGGAATTTATTTAAGTTATAAAAATATTGTGTATTGATGACAATACACAATACTCAATACTTAATACTCAATACTCAATACTCAATGTCAGACAAGATCAAAATAACGTTTCCGGATAATTCTGTTAAAGAATTTGATAAAGGCATAACGGCTTATGACATTGCTGCGTCCATCAGTCAAAGGCTTGCAGATGATATTCTTGTTGGGGAAGTGAATGGGAAAATGAAGGATCTTTCAGCTCCTATTAATGAGGATGCGAATATTGTCCTGCATAAATTTGATTCTGATAAGGGTAAAGAAGTTTACTGGCATACGACTTCTCACATGATGGCGCAGGCGATTGAAGAATTGTATCCCGGAGCCAGGTTCGGTGTAGGACCGGCGATCGAAGGCGGATTTTATTATGACATAGATTCTGAAAAAAAATTCACTGAAGAAGATCTGAAGAAGATAGAGGATAAGATGATTGAGATTTCAAAGCGGGATTTAAAACCAGTGAGGCAGGAATTAAAGAGAGAAGATGCCATTGAATATTTTAAGAATAAGAGAAAGGATCTTTATAAAGTTGAGATATTAGAAACTATAGCGAAAGAAGAAGCTGAGGTGTCTCTTTACGGACAGGGTGAATTCACTGATCTGTGCCGCGGACCGCACTTGCCGTCAACTTCAAAAGTCAAAGCTGTCAAACTTCTTTCAGTCTCAGGATCATACTGGAGAGTTGATGAAAAAAGGCAGATGCTTCAGAGAATCTACGGTATTTCTTTTCCAAAACAAAAAGAACTTGATGAATATTTAAAAAATCTTGAAGAAGCAAAGAAGCGGGATCATCGTAAGCTTGGAAAGGAATTAGATTTATTTTCATTTCATGAAGAAGGTCCGGGATTTCCATTCTGGCATAATAACGGTATGATCCTTTTGAATAATCTAAAAGTTATCTAAGGGAAAAATTAACTGCATTGAATTATCAGGAAATAAACACGCCGATAATATTAAATCAGAAATTATGGCTTCAGTCGGGACATTATGATAACTATAAAGAGAATATGTATTTCACTGATATTGATGAAAGAGACTATGCTGTAAAGCCGATGAATTGTCCGGGAAGCACGCTTGTATATAAGACCGGTATGAAGTCTTACAGGGATCTGCCTCTGAGATTATATGAATTCGGATTGGTTCACAGACACGAATTGTCGGGGGTTTTATCAGGTTTGTTCAGAGTCAGGAGCTTTACACAGGATGATGCTCATGTTTTTTGTACTCCGGATCAGATACAGCAGGAAGTGATCATTCTTATCAATTTGATTTTTGAAGTCTACAACACATTTGGGTTTGAGGATGTGCAGGTTTATCTTTCAACACGACCGGAGAAGTTCATTGGTTCGGTTGAAGTTTGGGATGATTCGGAAAAAGCGCTTGCTTCAGCACTGGATAGTGCAAAAGTGAAATACAAGATCAATGAAGGTGACGGGGCATTTTACGGACCGAAGATTGATTTTGTAGTAAAGGACAGTTTGCGCCGCAACTGGCAGCTCGGCACTATTCAGCTTGACTTTTCGATGCCGGAAGATTCGGATTGGAATACATAGGTGATGACAGTAAAGTCCACACGCCGGTAATGATCCACAGGGCGATATTCGGTTCCTTCGAGAGATTTGTCGGAGTTTTGACTGAGCATTATGCAGGATATTTCCCGTTATGGCTAGCGCCTGTTCAGGTCAGTATTTTACCGATCACTGATTCGCAGAAGGATTATGCACAGGATATTTTTAGTAAACTAAGAAAAGAAGGATTAAGAGTTCAGATAGATTCCCGTAATGAAAAGATCGGATATAAGATCAGGGAATCCGAGAACAAAAAAATCCCTTATATGATAGTCATAGGAGAGAAGGAAAGAGAAAGCAATAATATTTCCGTCCGTCAGCATCAAAAAGGTGATATTGGAAAATTTGAATTGAATGAGTTTATAGAAAAACTTAAATTACAATCCGTCAAAAGAGAAAATTATAATTAATTAAAACTATACCTTATTAAAAACAAAGTTAACAAAGAAAGAACAAATGAGCAGATCCGCGTTCCGCAGGTAAGAGTGGTAGATGAGGATGGAAATGCTTTAGGAGTAATGACGAGCTTAGAGGCGTTACAGACAGCCCGCTCCAAAGGGTTGGATTTGATTGAAATTTCACCAACATCTAAGCCTCCTGTTTGTAAAATAGCAGATTACGGAAAATACAATTACGAAAGACAAAAGAAAGAAAAAGCTACAAAGAAGCATCAGCATGTGATGCATATAAAGGAGATCCGGTTTAACCCGAACACTGACACACATGATATTGATTTTAAGACAAAGCATCTGAGACAGTTTTTGATAGAGGGACACAAGGTGAAGGCATTTGTAATGTTTAAGGGAAGGATGATAACACATCCTGAGATTGGAAGAAAGCTGATGGATGATCTTGTAGAAAAACTCAGTGACATTGGAAAACTTGAATCACCGCCAAAGATGGAAGGCAAGCAGCTGATATCATATTTTTTACCGGATAAAAATAAAATACAGATATATAAAGATTCTCTGGCAAAGAATAAAAAAGAAGAAGTAAAAATCACTACTTTAGAAAATAAAGAAGAATTAAAAAATATTTCCGAAGAAAATAAGCCGGAAACAGAAGTTATTCCTGTAGAAAGTCAGGAAGAAGTTAAAGGCATTTCAGAAGAAAATAAAACAGAGGAAAATTAAGATGCCTAAAATGAAGTCAAACCGTGCCGCAAAAAAGAGATTCAAGGTTACAGGCACCGGTAAAGTAAAAAGAGAGAAGGCTTACAGAAGTCATATTCTCACAAAAAAGTCCAGTAAAAGAAAAAGACATTTGGGAAAAGCTACTTTAGTTTCAGAGCAGGAAGTAAGAACAATTAAAAGAATGATTCAAGCTTAAAACCTATTTTAAAAATTTCTATACAGAAGGAGAATAAATGCCACGTTCAAAAAATAAAGTTGCTTCACACAGAAGAAGAAAGAGGGTCTTAGAGGAAGCAAAAGGATACGTAGGTGCGAGAAGTAAATTATATACTGTTGCCAAAAATTCCGTCGAAAAGGGACTGACGCACGCATACAGAGACAGAAGACTAAAGAAAGGAGAGTATAAGAGTCTGTGGATCACCAGAATAAATGCAGCAGCAAGAATGAACAATACGACTTATTCGAAGCTGATAAATGCGCTTAACAAAAAGAACATTGACATCAACAGGAAAATGCTTGCTGATTTAGCATACGGAAACATTGAAGCCTTTAATGAAATTGTTAAGTTTGCTTTGAAATAAATTTCCCTGAAATAAATAATAATTAAGGCGGATAAATTTGTTCGCCTTGTTTTATTTTTAGTTTAAAGTTAAAAAATTTATTAATGCTAGAGAAGATCGAATCTATAAAATCCGAAGCTCAGAATGAATCGGGACAAATTTCTTCCGCGGATATATTGGAGGAATTCCGGATTAAATATCTCGGCAGAAATGGAATTCTCAATGATCTGTTCGAAGAGTTTAAGACTGTTGATAAGGAGTCAAAAGGAAAAGTAGGTAAATCTTTGAATGAGCTGAAGATATATATTCAGGGAATTTATGATGAAAGAAAATTGACGTTTGAGTCCGGCTCAGGATCTGCTGCGGATAACATGGACATAACTCTTCCGGGAAGAACTTTTAACAAGGGCACAAAGCACCCTGTATCTCAGGCAATAGAAGAAATAACAGGAATTTTCGAACGAATTGGTTTTCAGGTTTATGAAGGTCCGGAAATAGAAGATGAGTATCACAATTTTGATGCACTTAACACACCGGATTATCATCCTTCCAGAGATATGCAGGACACTTTTTATGTTGACAGTACAGGAAAAGACAGGCAATACCTATTAAGGACACATACATCTCCCGGTCAGGTCAGAATTATGGAAAGTACAAAACCGCCGATAAGGGTTGTCGTACCCGGTAAATGTTACAGGAATGAAGCGGTAAGCGCGAGAAGCCTTGCAGTATTCCATCAGATCGAAGGTTTATATGTTGATAAGAAAGTTACCTTCAGGGAACTGAAAGGAACGCTTAATTATTTTGCCAAAGAATTTTTCGGAGAGACATTGAAAACAAGATGGAGACCATCGTACTTTCCGTTTACAGAACCGTCTGCAGAGCTGGATGTGGAATGTTATTTATGTAAAGCTAAAGGATGCAGGATATGTAAATATACAGGATGGCTTGAAATCATGGGCTGCGGAATGGTGGATCCGAAAGTTTTTGAAAAGGTTGGTTATGATCCGGAGATATATTCAGGCTTTGCTTTTGGTATGGGCATAGAAAGACCACTATTGCAAAATACGGAATTCCTGATATCAGGATGTTTCATGAGAATGATGTGAGATTCCTGAAACAGTTCTGATTGGATTTGTAAGATTCGTAAAATTCAAAATATAAAGTGAAATACTCAATACTCAATACACAATACTTAAAATAAAACTCAAGGAGAAATAAATGTTCAAAAGTAAACTAACGGTAATATTTTCATTTTTAATTATTGCTGTTTTACTAATGGGTTGCGGAGAGAAGAAAGACGAAACCAAAACAGAAGGTAAGACGGGCGACAATAAAACGAAAGCAACAGATACAGTAAAATCAACTCAAACTAAAACAGAAAAAAAAGACAGCACAATGGACAACAATCAAACAGCAGCTAAAGAAGATTCAAAAAAACTAGGTGACTTTGTTAACATGGAAACATCAATGGGTATGATAAAGATAAAACTTTTTACAAAAGAGGCACCGATCACTACTGCTAATTTCCAGAAGTTGGTCAATGAAGGATTTTACAACGGTATTATCTTTCACAGAGTAATAGACGGATTCATGATACAGGGCGGTGACCCTACCGGAACAGGAACGAGCGGTTCTAAAGTTACTATTCAGGATGAGTTTGGTCCCGGTCTTAAACACAGTAAAAAAGGAATTCTTTCTATGGCTAACAGAGGTCCCAATACAGGAACCTCACAGTTCTTCATAACACTAGCTCCTACGCCTCACCTTGACGGCAAACATGCTATATTCGGTGAAGTTGTAGGCGGAATGGATGTAGTTGAAAAGATTGGTAAGACAAAAACAGGTCCGGGAGATAAACCGGCAACTGATGTTAAGATGATAAAGGTAACACTTTCTGATAAATAAATATTATTCAGTATTTTTTTTAAAAGCCGTTTCAATTTTATTGAAACGGCTTTTTTCATTATAATTATGGTCTTATTGCATGTACAAAACTTGCTGAATTATTTGAAATTAAAACAAGATCAGAAAGATCAGTTAAGTTGTCTCCGTTTACATCAGTAGTCAGGTAACCGGTTTGAAATTTATTTGCATTATTATAAGCCATTATCAGATCATTAGCGTCAACAAACCCGTCCTGATCAGTATCTCCCGAAAAAATTGTCCAGCGAGTCCCTTTTAGCTTCTGATTATTTCCGTAAGCCTGAAAAGAAGACGAACTGAAATCATATGAAAGATTATTTGAAACAAAACTATGAGGAACTGAACTCCATGTCTCAATGGAATTCCGGTGCTTTATACTAATGTAATAATTTACATTGTTTGACGCATTCAGAAAGTTGAACGATCCGGTTCCGTCGGAATTTATTACAGCTGAAGCAGAATCAATAACAGCATAAGGTGACGATCCATTTCTCAGATAAACTCTTACAGTATCACTTATCATAGTGTTATTTTGTTCATTATAAAATCCTTCAATTAAAAAAGTGCTCAGAAGATTTCTAAATGTAAGGCCGCCTGTTGTAGTTTTAAAGACATGGTTTCCTACAACCCAACCGGTAGTTGAATTGATAAATTTTACCGTTGCTCTGCCCGCACTTAAAGGAATCTGATTCCAGGAAGAGCCGCCATTAACTGTGTAAACAGAGAAACCATTATCCCCTATAGCCCAGCCGGTATTTTCATTAATGAAATCCATGGAAAAAAATCCTGTCGAGTTGTTCATGTCTCTTTGCTGAACCCAGTTCACTCCTCCGTTTGTAGTTTTTAATATATGCTCCCGGTATCCTGCTGCCCATCCGGTATTTTCATTTACAAAATCAATTGAATAGATAACGCGGAAATCAGAGGTAGAATATTGCGGAGTCCAGGAAACCCCGCCATTATTAGTTTTGTATATAGTAGAACTTCCTCCCCCATAAATGGTTTTCCATCCTGTGTTTTCGTTTAGAAAAGTAAAATCAAATCCCATCTGTGAATTTATATTTACCCAGTTTAATCCGGCATTAGTTGTTCTGTACAAATGTGGAGTGGATAAGATCCATCCTGTTGAAGCATTTGCAAAATACACTTTATTAGGATCAGAAATGAAATTAATCTGCGGACTCCAGCTTGCACCTGAATTTGTTGTATAAAAGACTGTATCACTTGTGGAGCACATCCAGCCGGTATTTTCATTTATAAAAAGACAGAGTTAAGATCGTTGGCAGTATTACTGAAAATTGAAATATTAAACCAGTTCAATCCGCCATTTGTAGACTTTATCATTGTGTTTCCATAGCCAACTGCAAAACCGGTGTTTACGGAAGGGAAAGAACAGGAAAACAATGGAAAAGCCGGAGAAGGACGGGATGCCTGAATCCACTGGGAATTTGAAAAATTATGAAAGATGAATATGAAAACAGCAATAAAAATTTTTTTCATGGATTTTAATTTAGTTAATATGATTAAATTTACCAACAACAGATTCTATTTACAACTTAAAGTTCAATATTATGTAGGATTCAAATATGCATTCAAATTCCGTTAATTCGTGGCTAAGCTATTGACTACCGGGTTTATTTTCAGCTTTCATTTTTAAATTCAAAAATGGTTTGAAAAAAAGGGCTGTAATGTGTAACTTGTAAAACGGAGCGTAGCGTAGCCCGGTATCGCGCCAGTTTTGGGAACTGGAGGCCGCAGGTTCGAATCCTGCCGTTCCGACTAACAAGTTAAAAGTTAAAAGTTTATAAAGTTAAAAGTAAGTCCTTGGAATTATTTCTAAGGACTTTTTTATTAAGTTAACAAACTTTATAAACTTACAAATCTTCAACTTTCAACTTTCAACTTTTAACTTTTAACTTTTATCTTTTAACTGCTAATTCAGAGTGGTTTATAAAATTTTCATAAGACCGGTCTTATTTCTTTTTGACGCTGAAACTATTCATAATTTTGTTTTAAATTTTTTTTCAAAAGCAAAGTTTCTTTATCCTTTACTGAAAATTATTTATGCACCTCAGACCCGGTCCGGAGTGATCATCAGCAAACTTAAATTTACAAACCGCCTGGGACTCGCGGCGGGTTTTGATAAAAACGGAATTGCAATAAGATTCTGGGAAGCGCTGGGATTTTCTCACGTTGAAGTCGGCACTGTTACACCTCTTCCTCAATCCGGTAACGATAAACCTAGAATATTCAGATTAAAAAAGGATGAGGCGATCATTAACAGGTTGGGGTTTAATAATAAAGGAGCTGATGAAATTAAAAAGAATATTCTTAAAGCTAAAAAGTACACCGGAACAGATTTTATAATAGGCGTTAACATTGGAAAAAATAAAAACACAGCTATCAAAGATGCTGTCTCGGATTACAGAATTTGTTTTGAAAAGCTTTATGATGCTGCGGATTATTTTACCATAAACATTTCATCTCCCAACACTGAAGGCCTCAGGATGCTGCATGAAGAAGAATATCTCGATAATTTGCTCAGAGAAATTCAAACCCTTAATAAGGAAATTTCTAAATCAAAAAGTTCATCTTTAAAGTGTATATTTCTCAAAATTGCACCCGACCTAAATGATAATATTCTGGAATCAATTTACAAGCTGACAAAGAAAAGTAATTTAACCGGAATAATTGCGACAAATACAACAGTTGAAAGAATGAATTTAAAAACTAACATCACTGAACAAGGCGGTCTCAGCGGAAAGCCGCTTAAATTAATATCCGACAGAATATTAAAAAGACTATTTGAAATGAATCCGGATAATTCTTTGATCCTTACAGGAGTAGGCGGGGTGTTTACAAGAACAGATTTTGACGATAAAATAAGTTCAGGAGCTTCATTAGTTCAGATTTATACCGGTCTCATTTATGAAGATCCGGGGATAATAAAAAAGATTTTACGGGATAATATAAATTAAACAAGAAAATTTGAATGCTTTGTTAGACTCACCTGTTACACTCACTTTGCTTTTTGCGAATGTAGCAATATCGCTCTGGGCATTTTACGGAAATCCGGTATATATGGAAAAGTTCTCCGAATGGCCATATCAGATAGTGCATGATAAGAAATATTATCAGGTAATTACATCTGCCTTTTTACATGCCAATTTCATGCATCTGTTTTTTAACATGTTTGCTCTGTTTACATTCGGCAGTTTTCTCGAAAGATTTTTCATTGAGAATTTCGGAAGCTTTGAAGGCAGTCTGTATTTCTTTTTAATATATTTCATAAGTTTGCTTTCCGGTTCAATGCTGACTGTAATATTTCATTACAATAATCCTCTGTATGTAGCAGTTGGTGCATCAGGTGCTGTTTCAGGCATTGTGTTCTCATATATAATATTTTTTCCGACAAGCATGCTGTATGTATTTTTCATACCGATGCCGGCCTATCTGTTTGCTTTTCTGTGGATTGGATTTTCTGTTTACGGAATGAAAAGTAAATTAGGCAATATTGGACATGAAGCACACTTAGGAGGAGCAATTGGCGGATTCATTTCGACACTGATACTTGTAGACGGAGCGATGAGAATTCTATTAAGCCATTTTTCTTAATAGCGAACCCGGTCATTAAATTTTACAATCACTTTAACGCAATGGTTAATCTAAAAAATTTTTTAATAAAAGGTTAAGAATACACAAGAATAATATGGGTGAGGAAATTCAATTCAATTGTCCTTATTGCGGAGAAAATAATTACACTGACATATTCTTTTCAGAAGGAAAGAGTCAGACTTTTATTCACGATTGTGAAGTCTGCTGCAGACCAATAGAAATAAGTGTAAGCAAAGATTCTACAGGAAATGTTTCCGTGGATGTGAAGAATGATGAGGGATTTTGAAAGAGGTGAATAGTGAAAGGTGAATCTAATATATAAATTATGTATCTCCTCTAGTTTTCTGATTTTTCAAAAAATACAATTTCGTTCTGTAAGGTTCATTTTTTGACGGAAGATATGAAAGATAAAAATTACTAAGTTTTTCCAGAACCGAATTTGTTCTTAACCGTTGATTAAGATTATTAAAATCAACATTATCTAATAGCTGATCCTGGTTGAAGCAGGAAAATACAAACGATTCTTCTTTGGTCACAGGATCAACGTGTCTTTGCAGACATTGTGCGCAGATCTCTTTCATCATGCATTGCATCGGAGAATTAATGCTTCCAATAGCTATATGTTCCTTAAGCTGGTTTTTGAAGATAGTATGCCGGGCTAACTTTACAGCATTCATCATTCTGTCACTTCCTATGGTAATTATTCTGTCAACCTCTTTAAAATCAAAGACTTTTTTTCCGATCACCCCTCGGTTGAAAGCTTCCATTGCCTGAATAATATTTCCGGTAAACGTCAGATCCTGTTCTCTTCGTGGAATTATTTTTTTACCGGTATCATTACTCCAGATTACCTGATCAGCAGCGGATTCTACTTCATCCATTTTATATATATCTGAAGAATCTTTATACCCGGCAAAATATATTACTTTGTTATTATTTCTTTTTAAAGCATCCGCAATCGAAAATAATACGGCATTTCCAAGACCGCCTCCGACAAGCAATACATTTTCGCCTGAGGGTATATGTGTCGGAGCTCCTGTAGGTCCCATGACAACTAAGCGTTCACCTTTTTTCAGATTTGCAACGAGCCGTGAAGAAACTCCCAGCTCAAGTACAATAATGGAAAGCAGACCTTTTTCGATATTAGTCAGGGAGCCGGTCATGGCAAGTCCCTCCATTGTCAGGGGATTGTCATCGATGTATACAGCATTGGTTTCATAATTTTGTAACCGGTAAAATTGACCCGGATGAAACTTGTCAACGGCAAAGGGAGCTCTGATAATTACTTCAACAATTGTCGGGGTCAGTCTTATCACTTCCTCAACAATTGCTATCAAGCCGTTATCAAGCACCGATACAAGACTGCTGAAGCTCTTTTCTCTGTCCTTAACTGCACTCTCATTAAAATTCAATTTTGATAATTCATTTTTAAAGATCTCTGTAACCTTTTCATAACCGTCTTTTGCTGAAGCCATTGCCTTTACTACATTACCCGCATATTTCGGATGATTGTCACCGTAAAAAGAAATATATTTTCCGTTCACATTATATGAAGTAAAAAATCCTGTTTCGTTTTTACCGGCAGCGGTTAATTTATTATCAGCAAATCTGTATGGTTTAAAAAAATATTTTCTGTCATCCAGCTGAAACGTTCCCGGATATTCTTTTTCATAAATAATATTAGGAGATGTCCCGGCAGCTACCATAACGGTCTTTGCTTTGAGGCGGATAGTTTCACCTTTTCTTACAGGTCTTTTGTTTTCAGCTTTACTGTCACTTTCAAATGTAAGCTGCCTTTCAAAAAATAATTTCATCAACTGCACCGTATTTATTTGAAATTGCCTGGGGGCACCATACCTTCCGCGAAATGAATACCCTGCTCTAAAGCTTTAATGACTTCCTCGTGATTGAGTCTGTATGCAGGGGAATCAATTAATCGTTTCCGGTATGCTATCGTAACTCCCCCCCATTTTCTTTCGATTGAAATAAAATCCGGAATCCGGTTTTCTTTCCCGGCTAAATCCAACTCCGCTCTGATCTCCCTGCCATGCTGAATGAAGGTATTCATAATTTCTTTTTCTTCTTCATTACAGGAGCTCCAAAAATCATCTTCACCGGTTTCTGCAACAAGTTTTTCATATTTATCGAGAACTTTAAGAACCTGTACCGGATAATATGCAAGAAGTTCTGTTGCAGTATCAATTGCTGTGAGACCTCCTCCTATAACAATTGCAGGCAGCTGTATCTGCAGGTTGGCGAGATTATTTTCCTTTGCTGCTCCTGTCAATTGCAGAGCCATTAAAAAGTCGGAAGCTTTTTTTATTCCCCGGATAAGATTATTTTTCATGTTTATTACAGTAGGCTTACCTGCGCCTGTAGCGATGGCAATATGGTCAAATCCGATTTTCCACGCATCTTCAATGGTCAACGTACCTCCGAATCTTATGCCGTCGTATAAACGGAATTTGTTTCTTCTGGAAATATTTATATAAATTGCAGTAAGAAAATTTTTATCCCATCGAACAGTAATGCCATACTCTGAAACTCCTCCAAAACCCTGTAATATCCTTTTGTCAAGTTCTTCCTCAATTTCTTCATGAAAATATTTTACAGGTTTTGGAAATTCGGTAAACCCGTTTTCATCTTTGATCCCGCAGTAATTTTCATGAACTCTTTCAATTTTTAAAGCATCTATTCCTACTACTCCAAATCCTTCATTTAATAAATAGTGTGACAATGTATATCCTGCAGGTCCCATTCCTACAACTAAAACATTCTTACCATTAAAGGGTAACGGGTATGGTCTTTTAATATTTAATGGATTCCATCGTGTAAGCAAGGAATAAATTTCATAACCATATGGAAGTCTGAAAACATCTGTGAGTATATTAGTTTCTATCTCCGGAATGTTTACCGGCTCCTGAGTCTGGAATATGCATGATTTCATACAGTCATTGCATATCCTGTGACCTGTGCCGGGAAGATTAGGGTTATCGATTATAACCAATGCAAGGGATGCTATCGGAAATCCCTGTTTACGGACAAAATGCATCTCGGAAATTTTTTCATTTAGGGGGCAGCCTTCCAGCTCAATTCCAAGCGGATTTATTTTTACATTTCCGAATCTGTCTGAGAGACCTTTTGAACATGAATCTTTATCTCTGTCATGACAAAACATGCAATAATCAACCTGATTAAGAACATGCCTCTTACCCATACGGTTGTCTGTAAGCTTAAAACCTATTCTCTGCTGAAGCAGGCCTGAAGGAGCCTGCAGCATTTCCGGAACTTCCCTGTCCGGCTGTTCAGAATCTACAAGATTGAAGTAATCAAGTTTTTGAGGTTCAAAAAATATTACCCAATTCTTTACGCCAGGATCAAAAAATTTTTTTGCAAAAATCCATTTTTCAAGTTCACTAACGATAAAACTTAAATATTCCAAATCACCCGGTTCCTCTTTCATGATTTCTGACTTAATAATCCGGGAATGTTTAACTTCATTCAATACTTTGTCCGCTTCAGCCTTTATTAAGTCAGGGATGACAAAATTTTCCGGTGCAAATTTACCACCTTCATAGAACCATTTGTAATTTTTTTCTATCTCTATCAATTCAAGAATGAATTTTGCTGTAAACTTCTCTTCATCGTTTATAAAATCGTATTCAGGGAAAGCAGTCTTTTTAAGATCAGATACAAATCTGTCCAGCTCAGCCCAGTCTAACTCAGAAAGGTTTTCTTTCTTAAATTTCTTTAAAACTTTTTTCTGAAAATAGCTTTTAAATACAAGGACATCTTTTTCATGCTCAACTTCTTTTAAAAACTTTCCCTGTTCATTTTCAAGATGAAAAAGTTCAATGATAAAATCATTGAGTATATATGATGAATCAATTAATACTGTAGATATCTGAAGATTCGACATGCCGGTACCTTTTGAATCCTGGTAGTTTACAAAGTCCTCAAATTTTTTAGCATCCCTGCTTTCGAAATATTTATAAAAATCACAGGCAATTGATTTAAGTTTGAAAGGATCATATAAGTCTTCATAGGAATATCCAAATTTTGGATTTAAAAATTCCGTATAATTATCTGTCATTTATAATATTTTTTGAATGAACGTAATTTATCATTTATATAGCTTTATTGAAATGCAATTGAAGAGGTTTGGATTGAATAAGATTGAATACTATGCCGTAAATTAAAGTATAAGGCATGTGTAGAGACAAAACATGCTTGTCTTTTGTTTTAAAATTTTATTATATGTTACCTTTATTCTTTATCTTCAAAAAATTAATTTACCTTATCACATTGAAAAAGAAAAAAACAAATCAGGCCATCTTTAATTCCGGGAAGTCTATTCATTCGAATTGCGGCGTATTCGGAATTTATAATACTCCGGATGCTTCTATTCTTACTTATTACGGATTGCATGCGCTTCAGCACAGAGGTCAGGAAGCAGCTGGAATAGTCACGTCCGAGTATGAGCATTTAACCGGAAAGTATAAATTTAACATTCATAAAGACCATGGTTTGGTGTTAAGTGTTTTTTCCGATGATAAAATTCTCACTGATGTATTGAAAGGTACTTCTGCTATAGGGCATACAAGATATTCAACAACCGGTTCAGGTGACAAGCGGAATAATATTCAGCCGTTCAAAGTAAATTTTAAAGACGGAAATCTTGCACTTTCACACAACGGAAATCTAACAAATACAAAGTATCTTCGTGAAAAATTACAAAATGACGGAACGATCTTTCAGACATCCACTGACAGCGAGCTGATTCTTCATCTGATCGCGCGAAGTAAGGAAAATAAAATTGAAGATAAATTGCTCGATGCATTTTCCCAGGTTCAGGGAGCATATTCGGTTTGCATACTGACCGAAGATAAATTATTTGCAGTTCGCGATCCTTATGGCGTGAGACCGTTTGCATTCGGGAAATTATATGACAGTTTTGTCTTTGCTTCTGAGACGTGTGCGTTTGATATCATTAATGCAGAATATATAAGAGATGTGGAACCGGGAGAAATGATCATGATAGACAAAGAAGTAGTTCAGACTAATAAAGTTAAAAGCTATTCCGTTGGTAAAGTAGATAAATACAAACACTGCATATTCGAATACATTTACTTTTCAAGACCTGACAGCACTGTGTTTGAAGAAAAAGTTGATAAGGTCAGAAGAAAAATCGGGAAAAATCTTGCAATTGAAAGTCCGGCTCCCGGTAAAGACAAGCCGGAAGACAAAAAAACAGTTGTAATAAATGTACCTGATTCTTCAAATACTGCAACTCTCGGATATTTTAATGAAGTTGTAAAAACAAACACGGATGCAAAACATGAAATAGGTCTGATAAGAAGTCATTATGTCGGAAGAACATTTATTCAGCCCGGACAGGATAAACGCAAAATGAAAGTTAAAACAAAATTTAATACAGTAAAAGGTGTGATAGAAAACAGAAAAGTTGTGATAGTTGATGACTCAATAGTCAGGGGGACAACTTCCAAATTGTTAGTTGACTTAATTAAAAAAGCAAACCCTAAAGAAATTCATCTGAAGGTAACATCACCGCCGATAATTTCACCCTGTTATTACGGAATGGATTTTCCTTCTGCAAATGAACTCATAGCAAATCAACATCATCAGAATGTAGAAGAGATAAGAAAAGAACTTGGCGTTGATAAGCTGAATTATCTCAGCATAGAAAAGCTCCTTGAGTCTGTTCCTTATACACATGAAAAAACGGATTACTGCACAGCCTGCTTTACAAAAAATTATCCAATTCAGATCGAAGGCCTAGAAGACATGAAAAAAGATGAATTTGATGACTGAGCTTAATTCAAAAATAAAATAAATTAGAATAATGAACAAAGAACAAAAAGCATTTCACAAATCGAGGCGAAAAGAATTTTCGAAATTAATAGGAAATGACTCTATCGCGATAATATTCGGGAGTACTCATCACAATAAATCTTTCGATGGTGATCACAACTTCAAACAGTATAAAAATTTCTATTATCTTACCGGATTCACTGAAGCAAATTCGGCACTGGTATTGATGCCTTCAGGATCCAGAGGGGTGCCTTTGCAAAAAGGAAAAAGGATAACTGAAGTTTTGTATGTCCAGAAAAAGGATCCATTAATGGAAACATGGAACGGAAAGAGGCTGGGTTGTAAAAATGTTAAGGATGAACTTGGAATAGAAGAAGGGAAAGAAAATTCTGAATTAGAAAGCTTATTGAACGGTAAAATTTTATCTGCTTACAGATATTTATACATAAATTTTTCAGAGCTGATAAAACTGAACGGTGAAATGAAACATATCACTTCCGGATTTCTTGATAAGCTTAATGTGATAGCCCCTAATGTAGAAATTATAGACGCATCATATCTGCTGGGAAGAATGAGGGCAGTCAAAACCAAATACGAAATAAAGGTTCTGAAGCAATCTGCTGATATCACTGTCAGATCATGCAATGAAACTCTGACAATGATAAAACCCGGTTTGAATGAGCACCAGGTTCAGGCGAATCTAGAATATCATTACAAATATAACGGGGCTCAGGAAACTGCATATTATCCGATAGTTGCCGGCGGAGATAATGCATGCATACTTCATTACGATAAAAATGATCAGGTACTTAAAAACGGTGAGCTGCTGTTAATTGATTCGGGAGCGGAGTATAATTATTATTGTACAGATATCACAAGGACTTTTCCAATCAACGGAAAATTTACAGAAGAACAAAAACTGATTTATGAAATTGTTTTAAAGGCAAATAAGGAGTGTATCAGAAAAATTAAACCCGGAATAAAATTTTCTGAATTAACAGTTCTAAGTGAAAGAATCTTAGCCGATGGATTGTACAAAGCCGGTATTTTGAAAAATAAAAAAGACATTAAGACTTACTCGCTTCACGGATTAGGACATCATATAGGTCTTGATACACATGATGCTGTGGATTACCGCAGGAAATTGAAAGAAGATAATGATGTATTGAGAGAGGGAAATGTATTAACTATTGAGCCGGGTTTATATTTTCCCAAAGGGTCAAAAGGAATAGACAGAAAATTTTGGGGAACGGGGGTGAGGATTGAAGATGATGTGCTTGTAATAAAGAATGGATATGAGAACCTGACTAACGCAATGGTAAAGGAAGTTAGTTCGATAGAATTTATTATGAATGTGGGGTAGCACGGATTTTCAATCCGTGCTACAATCTGTATTTAGAGTAACTCCATTTCCAGTCACGCTCATTTGTTGCCAAGCCGGCTTTCACCGGATTAGAAATTATATAATTAATAATATTCTTTAACTCGGTTGGATTTCTGACTATGTGATCATAATTTTCTTCATGCCAGAATGAACCGGTTCGGTTAATTATCCTGTTTGATTCTCTGCTGGTATGACGTTTTAAAGACTGCATTATTCGGTAGAGCGGTTTTACAAACCGTTCTACAAAAATCAATAAATGAATATGATTTGGCATTATGCAATATGATATTGTTTCGTAATCTTTTCCGTCACGGTATCCAACAGACTCCATAACGATTTTCGCAATCCTTGGGTCAGATAAATAATTAATACACTCCTTATTAGTATCCAGATGCCGGTCAAATAATCCAAAATATCTCTTTTGAAGTTCATAAAGTCTTACTGATTTAAGTTTTTCGTCTTTAATTTTTATGATCTTGTTCTTATTATCCGAGTAATATTTCTTAAGGCTTTCAACAGTTTCTTTAGGAAGAGAATTATACAACCGGAATGTTATAAAATAATAAGAATAATCATATTGAAAATGCGGGAGATTTCTTCTGTAAAAAGTTTTCATTTCAGTTTTGTTAATGTTTTAAAATCTGAAATAAAAATATTAAAATGAGTTCTCCAAATCAAAGTTAATTATTTCAATTTGTGAAATCGTATTTCGCAATTAAATAGAAAAATCCGAAATATTTTTTCAATTATTAAATTTACAATGATAAGTAAATTCTTTATTTTATTCTCCCAAATTGATTTGTAAAATGTCATTAGACCTTAGTATATTAAATCCCGAACAAAGAAGAGCTGTTGAAGAGATAGAAGGTCCCAGTATAATCATAGCCGGAGCCGGCAGCGGAAAAACAAGAGTCCTAACATACAAAATTGCATATCTTATCGAGTCCGGAATAAGCCCTTTTGAAATTCTGGCTTTGACCTTTACCAACAAAGCAGCAAAGGAAATGAGAGAAAGAATTTCCGGTCTGATTGGTACCGGATTGGAAAAAATATGGATGGGGACTTTCCATTCTACATTTGCAAGGCTGCTGAGAATAGAAGCTGACTACCTGGGATTTACAAGAAATTTTGTTACTTACGACACGGATGATTCCGTAAGTATCATTAAACAGCTTATGACCCGTAATTCAATGTCAACTGATAATCCTACGCCTAAAGGAATTCAAAATGTCATCAGCAGTTTAAAAAATAAACTGATTCTTCCGATGGAGTTTTCTTCAATAGCCAATACACCACTAGATAAGAAAGTAGAATTGATTTATGAGGATTATCAAAAAGCATTATTTAAGAATAATGCTATGGATTTTGATGACCTGCTGATAAAGCCTATTGAGCTGTTCAAAAGATATCCTGAGATATTAGAGAAGTATCAGGAAAGATTTAAATTTGTTCTGGTTGATGAATATCAGGATACGAATAAAGCTCAATACATGATTGTTAAATTATTATCTGCGAAATACAGAAATGTTTCAATAGTGGGTGATGATGCTCAGTCAATATATAAATGGCGGGGAGCAGAGATTCAGAATATTTTCGATTTTCAGGAGGATTATAAGGAGTGTAAAATTTTCAAACTTGAGCAGAATTACCGTTCAACGCAGAAGATTTTAACTCTGGCTGATAATGTAATTAAACGAAACCTGAGACAAATGGATAAAAATCTCTGGACTGACAATGAGCAAGGTGAGAAGATCCATTTAGTCGAAACAATGACAGACAGAGACGAAGCAGTCAGAATATGCAAATATATTTTTGACGAAATGCAGAAAAAGAAATTAAACTTTAAGGACTTTGTAATATTATACCGGACAAACGCACAATCCAGAACCCTGGAAGACGGGCTGAGGCAAAACAATATTCCTTATCTGATAATCGGCGGGATTAGGTTTTATCAGAGAAAAGAAATTAAGGACATATTATCGTATTTAAAAATAATTGTTAATCCTCAGGACAATGAATCACTTCTCAGAGTTTTAAATCTAAAGGCCGGGATCGGAAAAACTTCAATAGACAAAATGATGAATGTTGCTGAAAATAATAAAATTCAGTTATTTGATGTGATGAAAAATGTAAATGATTATAGTGAGTTTAGCTCTAAAGTTAAAAATATTCTAATTGAAATATTAAACTATATTTATAAGTATCAATATCTTAAAGAAGAAATGTCTTTATCTGAACTTGCCGGCGGAGTGATTGATGAAATGGGGATATTAAGAGCACTGCGGCTGGAGAACACGGTTGAATCTGAGGAAAGAATAAACAACATTCAGGAGCTTCTGTCAGCCATTGCTGAATATTCTGATAATAACGATGAACCGACACTCGAAAATTTTTTACAGCAGGTATCTTTGGTTGCGGATATAGATAATCTGGATAACCAAAAGAATGCAGTGACATTGATGACAATACACTCTGTAAAAGGTCTGGAATTTCCGGTTGTCTTTGTAACCGGTCTTGAAGAAGGGCTTTTCCCGGTAAGCGGAGCGACAATGTACGAAGATGAACTCGAAGAGGAAAGAAGATTATTTTATGTTGCCATTACGAGGGCTAAGTCAAAATTATACTTATCCTTTGCAAATCAGAGATATAAATTCGGGATGCAGTCTTACCAGATGAAATCCAGATTTTTAAAGGAAATTCCCGAAGACATTATGCATGAACATATGATTTATGAGGGATTAAAATTTACTCAGGGGTATAAACCAACCTCTGCTAAGAAATCAGAAAGACCAACATTGTTCGGAACTTCGATCAAGTATGAATACTATTCCGGAAAGAAAAAACAATCAGAAGAAGTTGAGGATATTGATCATGATAAATTTCCCGAAGTACAAAAAGGAGTCACTGTAATGCATAATACATTTGGCAAAGGAACTGTACTTTCAACAATGGGTAAAGGTCTGGATAAAAAAGCTGAAATTTATTTTGATGATATAGGATTGAAAAAAATTATTCTTAAATATGCAAAAATGACAATCGAAACCTGATTTCAAAATTCTTAATTCCTTAAGTCTTAAATTCTTAATTATGAACTACTGGTTATTAAAAACCGAACCTACTGTTTATTCATTTGACGATCTTGTAAGAGATAAGAAAACAGTCTGGGATGGTGTTGGACATCCTACAGCTTTGATCAATATCAGAAATTCAGGAAAGGGCGATCTTGTTTTCATTTACCATACGGGTGATGAAAAGCAAATAATCGGAATTGCGGAAGTAATTTCTGAGCCTTACCCGGATCCAAAATCAGATAATCCGAAAATGTCGGTATTTGAGATCAAGTATGTAAAAAAATTAAATAATCCTGTTACTCTTGCTCAGATTAAAGCCGATAAAAGATTTTCTGAATTCAGATTAGTAAAAGAAAGCAGGCTATCTGTTGTCCCGGTTCCCAAAATTATGTGGGATGATATAATTAAAATGAGTGAATAAAAAAAATACAGAGCCAAACGACCGTTCTGTAGTTGGATTAAATCATAGAAAGACTGATAGAAGATCTCCTCAATTTATTTTAACCGGCTTTGTAAAAAGGAATCAATAATTAGAAAAATAAAACAGAGTTAAAGTTCTCATTTATACTCCTTTTTATCATACTCCGTAATTTTAAGATTAAAATTTAAATAACTTCACTGCCGGAAATGATTCATACGGAGAGTGGTACTAGACAGATCCGGCATTATGAAGTCGTTTTGAAATTATTTAACTCTCCTTAAACTGTATGCAAACTATCAAATAAATATTTTCTATCCAAAGAATATTTTCCCCAAAAATCACCACTTTATCTTACATGACAAATCGCTTCAGTTGTTAATTCTGCTTACAAATACTTTTTGAACAATTGCAGAATCAGCAGTTTACAGGCTTAATCAGTGTATATTCGCGTCCCTTTTCTTGTTGCTCACAGGGCGGTCAATTCTTGCTAAAATTTTTGTAAAGAAATTGATTCGATAAAAATTTATATTGTAAATCTAATTAACAGAGAGTTGTCCGAGTGGTTGAAGGAGCACGCCTGGAAAGTGTGTTAGGGTCAAAAGCTCTACGAGGGTTCGAATCCCTCACTCTCTGCTGGATCGTAAATCATCGTATATAATGAAAATTGGGGATATTCAGCTTGTAACATGTCACAGAATTCCAAGCCGCTCTTTTTTTATTAAAGGCAGACAATTTCCACTATGTGCAAGATGCACAGGTATTTATATTGGTTATCTTTCACTACCTTTTTTTACTTTAGATATGATTCATGTAAATTTACTTTTTTCTTTTATGCTGATTATTCCGACATTTATAGACGGGTTGACTCAGGCTTATTGTAAACGTGAAAGTAATAATATTTTAAGATTAATCACTGGTATTATGTCAGGAGTAGGTCAAATGTCTATTTGTTCTATCATAGGCAAGTCTTTAGGTTATTTTATAATTAATCATTTTTTATAAACTAAACATAAAACACTATGGATCAGAATCAACCTCCTCAGCCGCCGATTCAACAATCCGAGCCTGACAAACTGAGTACTCCGCTTACAATTTTGTCGTTTTGTATTCCGTTAGCCGGTGCAATTATATATTTCATGAAGAAAGACAAAGAACCTTTGTCAGCTAAAACAGCCTGCACCGCAGCAGTAATTGGTATAATAGTAGGAATTGCATCAAATTTAATTTATACGATTTTCAACAGATAAATAATTTTTTTATCAAGATTCACGTGAATTGGAATGGCTTTACGCTAAACTGATAAAATGAGGATTTATAATTCGTAATTTTGAATTCTTATTTTCTCAAATAGGCAGAGGAGAGGTGGCAGAGTGGTCGAATGCGGCGGTCTCGAAAACCGTTATAGGGGTAACTCTATCGAGGGTTCGAATCCCTCCTTCTCCGCAATTGGAGAAAAAATTCTGAAGTATTGACAAGAATTTTTAAAAAAGTAAATAATTTACAACTCTTATCATTGATTTTAAAAACGATAAAGCGTATTTTAATAGTTCAACAAAATTTATATATGAAAGCCGGAATAAAAAAAACCAACAGAATCACAAAGTTTGCAACAAGACCCGAAAATCAGAATAAGTGGCATCTTGTCGATGCAGACGGCAAAGTTCTCGGGAGATTAGCCAGTGAAGTAGCTAAAAGAATCAGGGGGAAATACAATCCTCAGTATACTCCCAATTCAGACATGGGGGATTGGATTGTAGTAATAAATGCAGAAAAGATAAAGATGACCGGAAAAAGAGCAGATCAAAAAGAGTATTTAACACATTCACTTTATCCGGGCGGCCAAAAGAGAAGAACATTTAAAGAAATGATAGAAAAACATCCTGACAGAGTCATAACTTTAGCTGTAAAGAGAATGCTTCCTAAAACAAAATTAGGAAACAAGCTCATTAATAAGCTCAAAGTTTATAAAGGTGAATCACATCCGCATTCAGCACAGAATCCATTAGTTCTTGAAGTTTAATCAAATAGAAATAATTATAAACCATTTAATCAATAAATGAGTACAAATTCGACATTAAAAGTTGGAAGAAGAAAAACCGCAACTGCCAGAGTTCTGATGAAATCAGGTAACGGTGAAATTAAAATTAATAAAAAGGACGCGAAAGAATATTTTCGGACACAGAACCTTTATGAAGAGGTTCTCCATCCATTGAAAGCGACTAACACTCTCGGTAATTATGACATAAATATTATTGTAAGCGGCGGTGGTTTTACGGGTCAGGCAGGAGCAATAAAACTCGGCATAGCAAGAGCTTTGGTACAGAATAATTTAGAACTCAAGAGTACATTAAGAAAAGAAGGGCTGATGACAAGAGATCCAAGAGCAGTTGAAAGAAAGAAATGCGGACAGCCAAAAGCAAGAAAGAAATTCCAGTTTTCAAAGAGATAAAATTTTTTTAATAACAATATATAAAATACATATTCCTTGATTTCATTTTACCTGTGTCTTTGGCAAGTGCCTGGGATGTAAGATGAAAAATGAGAGGGGTAGAAGAAAAACAAAAGTCAACTCTTTATTGATGATATACCAATCAATAATTCTCCGGGACACCGTAGAATATCTCCATTCATTCGAATGAATATCTCAAGAGCAGGTTAGACTTTCTAAAAAAATAGGAGGATAAAATCTTGTCAAAAGTACAAATCGAAGATCTACTACTTGCAGGTTCACATTTCGGGCATCTTACCCGAAGATGGGATCCTAAGATGAAGAAGTATATTTTCATGGAAAGAAACGGAATACACATAATAGATCTTAAAAAAACATTGGATCTGTTAGTGGAAGCCTGTAATTCAATATCTAAAATTTCAGCGGAGGGAAAGAAAATTTTATTTGTCGGAACAAAAAAACAGGCAAAGCAAATTGTAAAAGATGAAGCTGAGAAATGCGGTGCTTTCTACGTGTCTGAAAGGTGGCTCGGAGGAATGCTTACAAATTTCAATACTGTAAGAAAGAGTATTAAGAAACTTACAAACATTCAAAAGATGGAAACTGACGGAACAATCGATCAGTTTGTAAAAAAGGAAAGGTTAATATTATCAAGAGACCGTGAAAAGCTTGAAAAAGTTTTGAATGGTATCGTGAATATGACAAGATTACCGGGAGCAATATTTGTTGTTGACATTAAAAAAGAACACATTGCAATAAGCGAAGCAAAGAAATTGAATATTCCTGTTTATGCAATAGTAGATACTAACTGCGATCCTGATCTTGTTGATTATCCAATTCCGGCTAATGATGATGCCGTGAAATCAATTGAAATAATTTTGAAAGCAATTTCAGATGCGGCAATTGAAGGAACCAATGTTGCAAAGATAATAAAGGAAGATGAGTCAGCGGAAATGAAAGAAAAACTAGAAAATGCTTAATTTAATAAACACATAATTTTTTTAAATGGAAATTACATTAGACTTAATTAAAGAGTTAAGAAATAAAACAGGCGCCGGAATTAATGACTGCAAAAAAGCACTTATTGAAGCTGAAGGCAAAATTGAAAAAGCAGTTGAGGTTTTGAGAAAAAAAGGTGCAGCAATGGCTGTAAAAAGAGCTGATAAAGTTGCAAATGAAGGAGCCATTAAATCCAAAATATCAGATGATAAAACAAGCGGTGCCATTATAGAAGTTAATTGTGAAACTGATTTTGTATCCAAAGGAGATGAATTTCAGAAATTTGCAGAAAACATTGCGAAAACGGCATTGGAGATTGACTCTGATGATACTGAAAAATACTATCATCTAAGATTGATAACGGATTGACGGTAAAAGAAACCATTGACGAGATCATGGGAAAAGTCGGAGAGAAAACAGAATTAAAAAGAGCAAAAGTGATAAAGGTTAAAGACGGCTTTGTTGCTGATTATATCCACTTCGGGAGTAAGCTCGGAGCATTGATTGGAATGAAAGGCACTCTTAATGAAGATTCAGAGAAGCTTGGAAAAAGCATAGCCATGCAGATAGTTGCAATGAATCCACAATCAATTGACAGAAGCGGTATATCCCAGGAAGTTATTGATAAAGAGAAGGAAATTTATTTAACTGTCGCAAAAAATGAAAATAAGCCGGATAAGATAGCTGAGACAATTGTCAACAACAAGGTGGAAAGATTTTATCAGGATAATTGCCTTCTCGAACAGGAATACATTAACGAAGCAGGAAAGTCCATTAAAGATTTAATTGCCGAGTTTAACAAAAAGAACAACAACAATCTTGAGGTAGTCGATATGGTTAGATTTCAGTTAGGTGCATCTTAAAATTAATAATTTATTTTTATCATATATTGGCAAAGAGGTATAAAAGAATTTTACTGAAGCTTAGCGGTGAATCCCTCATGGGAAACCAAAGCTTTGGTATAGATTCAGATGTTCTTGAAAGTATTGCCGGGGAAGTATATTCCGTTACGAAGCTAGGAATTGAAACGGGAATAGTCATTGGGGGCGGAAATATTTACAGAGGATTATCAGCTCACAAACAGGGAATAGACAGGGTTACAGGAGATCAGATGGGAATGCTTTCTACGGTCATAAACTCATTGGCATTACAAAATGCACTTGAGAAAAGAGGAATTTACACCAGGATCCAGTCAGCAATTAAGATGGATGAGATAGCTGAACCGTTAATATTGAGAAGAGCGGTGAGGCATCTTGAAAAAAAGAGAGTAGTAATTTTTTCATCAGGAACCGGAAGTCCGTATTTTACAACTGACACTGCAGCGGCATTGAGAGGAATTGAAATTAAAGCAGATGTGATCATTAAAGGAACCCGGGTTGACGGTGTATATGACAGTGATCCCGAGAAAAATAAAAAAGCAAAAATGTTTAAAAAACTTTCTTATCTTGATGTGCTTGAAAAAGACCTTCGGGTAATGGATCTAACAGCCATTACATTATGTCAGGAAAATAAGCTTCCGATCAAAGTTTTCAACATGAATGTAAAAGATAATTTAAGAAAGCTGGTAACCGGTGAAAACATCGGAACCCTGATATCTTAAGTTTTTCAAAAAATAATTTAAAGTAATATGGTAAAAGACATATTAAAAGGTTCAGCTGAAAAAATGAATAAAGCGGTTGACCACGTAAGGATGGAACTGGCAAAGATACGAACCGGAAAAGCAACTACAAATCTTTTGGATGGAATAAAAGTAGACTATTACGGAACGCCAACTCCTTTAGTGCAGCTTGGAAACATAAGTACTCCGGACTATCATACACTTACGATTCAAGCATGGGATAAGTCGGCTGTGCCTCTTATTGAGAAAGCAGTCATTTCAGCAAATTTAGGATTGAATCCGGCGAATGACGGAACACTTATAAGAATCCCTATTCCAGCACTTAATGAAGAAAGAAGAAAAGAGATTGTAAAACTAGTTAAGAAATTTGCGGAAGACGGTAAAATTGCTGTAAGAAATATCAGAAGAGATTCAATTGAACATTTAAAGAAAACAGAAAAGGATGATCACATTTCCGAAGATGAAAGGAAACAGGCCGAGGCTGACGTACAAAAGCTGACAGACAAACACATAAAGGAAATAGAAGATGTTATAGTTCTGAAAGAGAAAGAGATTATGGAAGTTTAATTCCATTGCCATGCGGACTCTGTGGTTTGTTATCTATAATTTAATTGGCATCCCGTTCTTATGGGTGCTGTTCCGGATTTATTCTATTTTCAATTCAAAGGTAAGAGAAGGTTTTACAAGACGAAGAGATTTGTTCAGTGTACTGGATAAATCTCTTTCTGTTTTGAATAAAAACAAAAGAGTGCTGATACATTCATCTTCCCTCGGTGAGTTTCAGCAGGCATTGCCTCTTGTAGATGAATTAAGAAAGAAAAATTACGATATAGTGCTTTCGTTTTTCTCACCTTCGGGCTATAACAATTCGAAAATTAATTATACTGACGTAATAAAGACGTACATTCCTTTTGATTCTGTTTCAAAGCAAAAAAATTTTCTTGACATAATAAAACCCGACATAATTATTTTTATGCGGTACGATCTCTGGTATAATCTGCTTTATGAGTCAAAGAAACGTCAAATAAAGACTGTGCTTGCAAATGCCCGCTACGATGAAAAAGATTTAACATGGAGCATTCCTGTAGTTAGTAGTTTTAAAAAAAACCTTTATAGGATGATCGATTACATCTTCGTGATAGATGATTTTGATGAGAGTAATTATAAAAATAAATTACGCGGGGCAGGTGTGAGTATTGTAAAGATCGGGGATTCAAAATTTGAAAGAGTATATCATTCAGTAAAGAAATTTAAAAGAGAAAATATAATACTTCCCGGTAATATTAATAAAGACAGGAAAATATTTGTAATGGGCAGTTCATGGAAGGATGATGAGGATATCATTCTGCCTGCAATTGATAAATCTCTGGAGTATGATAAAACCCTGCTTACTCTGCTTGTTCCGCACGAGCCAAAGGAAACGAAGATAGAAGCGATCGAAAAGTTATAGAAAGCAAATATTCTAATATCAGTACAATCCGTTATTCACAACTTGATAAATACAATAACGAAAATTTTATCATTGTAGATAAAATCGGATTGCTTTCAAAATTATATTCACTTGCTTACCTAAGCTATGTTGGAGGCGGATTTAAAACAGGACTTCATAATATTCTGGAACCCGCTATTTTTAACATGCCGGTTTTATTTTCAAATGCCGTAAAAAATTCAGATGAGGATGAAATTTTGATACAGGCCGGGTGCGGTATTTTGATTACTGACACAAAGCAGTTTTACAGAACGTTCAGGGAAATATTGAATAGTAAAAAACTCCGGGATGAGACCGGAGAAAAATGTAAATTGGTTTTTGAAGATAAAATAGGAGTAGCAAAAAAAATAATAAATATGATCGCTGATTAAAGGATATTACTGATTTCATTGATTTATTATTGCAATGATTGTCGATAAAAAATAAAATACTATTAAAATATGTTTGAAAGAAAAAAATTCATAGAAGAATCTTTAACAGAAAGTGCAGCAACGAAACAGCTGATGCTTGACAAGTGTTATGACGAAATTAACAGAGCTGCAGATGAGTTAGTGAAGGTTGTGCGTAAGGGAAAGAAGATAATGTTTATCGGAAACGGTGGTAGTGCTGCAGATTCACAGCACCTTGCAACCGAATTCATGATCCGCCTTTCTCACGACCTGGACCGCCCGGCAATTGGAGCTATCGCACTTACTACAGATACTTCAAATTTAACAGCAGGAGGAAATGACATCGGGTTTGAAAATGTATTTGCTCGAAATGTCGAAGGGATTGGTAACGATGGTGATGCACTGATCTGCATTTCTACAAGCGGTAATTCACCAAATATTCTTAAAGCAGTTGCAAAAGCCAAAGAGAAAAAAATTATTACGATTGGGTTTCTCGGAAAAGACGGAGGGAAGTTAATAAAAGAATGTGATTACTATATTTTAATTCCATCGTATAATACACAGAGAATACAGGAAGGGCATATTACAGCAGGGCATATTTTGTGTGAGATAGTGGAGAGGGAAATATATGAGTAAATTATATTTCTGCTTATTGGTTCAGAGGTTCAATTTCTTATCTCATAAATAATCTGTTAACATTCTAATTTGTTGAAGACACTTCCTTTGGATAAACCGACTTCCCCCCACTGTAATCTTCAGCACTGAAATAATATTTTGTTTTGTACACATCCGGTATATTTTTCAGGACAGCCGAATATTTACCTGAATTATTCTGATCACCGGTTGGTTCAGTTAAGTTCAGTTTTAGATTTTCATAATTTAAACCCCCATCGAGGGAATAGAAAAACTTTACACTGTTAGGATCAATTACATCTTTTGAAGCAAGATAAGTGGAAACTTCTGTTCCGTTTTCTGAAATTTTAAATTCAGGACTGTTACTCCACGCCATCCCATTGTAAAGCACAGCATCGTATGCATTGACTGTTCCCCACCCAAGAACATTATTTGGATTGTTAGAAAGGCTTGCGGTATTTCTTAAAGCATCTCTGACTTCGAGCGGGGTTAACTCCGGATGAGCTGATAAGATCAAAGCAGCTATACCCGCAGTGATCGGTGTGGAGAAAGATGTACCGCTTGTATATTCGTAAGTTGAATCATTACCTGAAACTTCCTTTACTACTGCGGCATAGACATAAACTCCCGGAGCCACAACATCCGGCTTTGTACGCCCGTCACTTGTCGGACCATTGGAAGTAAAGCTAGCCGGATCTCCTGAAAAAGTAATTGCTCCCACTGAGATGATTGAATCAGCGTCAGCAGCAGAACCAAGGGACGGAACTGTCGTTTGATTATAATTTCCCATTGCCTGACATACGACTATGCCGAGATATGCGCATCGTGCTGCTGCGATTGACGTTATTGCAGTCTTACCGTTAAAATCATTGTAAGTATAAGAATTGTTTTCATACGGATCATCAAATCCTTTGTATATTAAAGAACAGGTTATGATGTCAACTCCTTTAGCTTCAGCCCATTCTGCGGCTTCAAGAAAAAAATCTTCTTCCATTGGTGTTTCTGTTGTAACATATTCGGTCTTTGCCAGTATGATCTCCGAATCAAAAGCAGGACCGATAAGCTTTCCCTCTTTGTAGCCGCTCATGGTTGATAGCGTTGCTGTTCCATGTGAACCCTGTTTTTTTTCATCGGGATATTTTTGCTTTTTTTCATAAAACGTATTTTCATCTTTATTAATGAAATCATATTCGTCAATCACTTTTAAATTCTTCAGGGCTTCATGATTCCTCCAGTCAAATCCGTCATCAAAACTTGCAATCAGTACTCCTTTACCTGTAATATTAAGATCATGAACTTTAGGGACGTTCACAATTTCCATTTGTTTTATCGAATTGCCGTAGCTTTGAACGTTTTTTAATAAATAGCTCTTTTCATTTTGACTTAATTCAATTTCCTGCTTGTATAATTTATTTACAACTTTTATTCTGGAAACATAATCAAGAGATTTTACTTTTTCCAATTGGCTTTTGGTAAGATAAGCGCTGACTCCATTGAGCCATCTTGATTTCGCAATTATATCAATACCTGTATTTTCAATGCCATCTGTATAACCTTCTTCAAGAGGCAGATCTCCGAAGTTAATAAGATTTTCTTCGGTCAAAACTTTTAATCTTCTCTTTACAGCCCTGTCGTTTAAAAGTTCTTTTCCTTTTTCATAAGCTTCGCTGCCTGCAGCTATTTCCATCTCAGGCTTGAATTCACCTTTGTCTTTAAAAAATATCCAGTATTTAGTATCCGCTTCCTGCGAATAAACACTTATTCCCGTGATGAGAAAAGTTAAAATTAAAATTATTTTTTTTGTCATCTTTTTTTGATATATATAACTAGTTAATTTTGATCTGAAGGTGATCACACTTTACAACTGCTCTGACAAAAAAAGGGAATAAAAATAATCTTATTCCCTTAAACTGAATAATTAAAAATTTTATTCTTTATAATTTTCCAGATAGTGAGCAATTCGCATTGTAAACTTTCCGCCTAATGCTCCGTCTACAAGCCTGTGATCAAAAGACAGTGTAAGTATTAAAGTCTTTCTTGGAACAACAAAATCACCCTCTTCAGTTTCAATTACAATAGGTCTTTTTTTAATGGCGCCTAATCCTAAAATCGCAACCTGCGGCTGATTGATGATCGGAATGCCAATATCATTTCCGAATACACCGAAGTTTGTCAGTGAAAATGTTCCACCCTGTATTTCATTAAGTGTAAGTTTTTTAATGCGGGCTCTTTTGGCAAGGTCATTCAGGCTTCTCGCAATGCCAATAAGATTCATTCCGTCTGCATTGTGAATTACCGGAACGATCAATCCGCCGTTATCCATGGCAACTGCTATTCCGAGATTTATTGTATTTCGTGTTATCGCTTTATAAGGTACTGTAGAATCATCTATAATTGAATTTACAAGTGGAAAATCTTTTAAAGCTTTTATGACTGCTTCACAAATGAACGGCATGTAAGTTAATTTAAATCCTTCTTTCTTTTCGAATTCATCTTTCATTACCAGCCTTACCTTGTCAACATTTGTCATGTCACATTCTGCAATTGCCTGCACATGGGGTGAAATTCTCTTTGATGTGATCATATGTTCAGCCATCTTCTGGCGGACATTATCAAACTCCATCACGGAAAGACCATCCTCATTATAATCGATAGTTTGTTTTGGCATTTCAATTTTTCTTTCAGCGGAAGGTGCCTTCGGTTCAGTTTTGATTGGTTTTGTTTCTTCAGCTTTCGGAGCTTCAGTTATTTTAGAAGTTCTGTTTTGCAAATAAGACAAAATATCTTTTTTCGAAACTCTGCCTTCTAATCCTGTTCCCGGAATTTTTTCCAGTTCAGCAAAACCAATACCTTCCTTTTGAGCTATATTTAAAACCAGCGGGGAATAAAATTTACCTTCACCATTACTTTTAACTGCAACCGGCTCAATTATAACTTCTGTTTTAACTGCTGTAACCGGTTCTGTTTTGATTTCCTTTTTCTGTTCAGCAGGTTCAGCTTTCGTTTCAACTACGACTTCTTCTTTCTTCACTCCGGTTGGCTTTGCAGCACCGTTCGAATCAAGTTTTGCAATCACTTTTCCGACCTCAACAACATCACCTTCTTTATAAAGCAGCTCAGAGATTATACCGGATTCCGGTGAAGGAACTTCGGTGTCAACTTTATCAGTGGAAATTTCAAGTATAGTTTCATCTACATCAACTTTATCTCCCGGCTTTTTATGCCACTTAAGGATTGTGCCTTCCATAATGGATTCGCCCATCTTTGGCATTACAATATCTACACTCATTATTATTTAATTTTTCTTGTTTGTAAAGTTATTCTTTACCTTAAAATAAGAATATGATTGCTCGCTTTCAATTCAATCTCCTTTATCAACGTCAAAAAGCGAACTGATGGATTTGTTCTTATTCGTTCTCCAGATGGATTCTGCAAATAATTCCGAAACAGAAACCACTTCGATCTTCGGAGAAGTGTGAGTCATTGGAAGAGTGTCAGCTACAAATAATTTTGTCAAAGGTGAGTTATTAATTCTTTCTAACGATTCACCGGAAAAGACCGCATGCGTGCAGGCTCCGTAAATCTGCTTAGCTCCTTTGTCTTTTAGTGCATTTACTGCATTTACAAATGTGCCTCCTGTATCAATAAGGTCGTCAATGATAAGAATATTTTTATTTTTAACCTCGCCTATGATGTTCATTACTTCGGCGACATTTGGCTTAGGTCTTCTCTTATCAATTAAAATAAGGTCAGAGTGAAGCCTCTTTGCATACGCTCTTGCCATTTTGATCCCGCCGACATCTGGTGATGCTACGGCTAAATCAGGGATCTTCATATGCCTGAACTTTTTCATAAACACAGCTGATCCGTATAAGTGGTCAACCGGAATATCAAAAAATCCCTGAAGCTGCGATGCATGAAGATCCATTGTAATTACTCTGTCAGCTCCTGCTTCAGTAATTAAATTTGCAACGAGCTTTGCTGTGATAGAGACTCTCGGCTGGTCTTTCCTGTCCTGTCTTGCGTAGCCGAAATAAGGGATCACCGCAGTTACTCTTCTTGCGGATGCCCTTCTTGCAGCATCTATCATTATCAATAGCTCCATTAAATTATCCGCAGGAGGTATTGTAGACTGAATTATGAAAACATCACTTCCCCTGACATTCTCGTTGTATTTAACCCAAAGCTCTCCGTCTGAAAAAGTCTGAATGGAACATTTCCCGAGTTTTCTTTTTAGGTTGTGCGCAATTTTCTTCCCGAGATAATTCGAAAATCTGCCTGCAAAGATTTTTAGGTCTGACATTTAGATTATTTTATGAAGCATTTGAAGTATGGCAAATTAGGAAAATATGATTGATAAATCAATTTAATATAAAACAAAGATTTCTAAAACAATAAAGGTTTGGCTATCAGATTTTCAAAGAAAAAATAAAAAATTTGTTTCTGCCATGATTAATTATTGTGTACGTCCGGGTGATTTTTTTTTATCCCTCAAATATAATGAAAACCATTACACATTATTGTATTTAAATTAAATATGATAAATGGCATTTTAGCTTAAATAAATCTCACATCTAATTGAACACGATAAACTACTCCATTTCTTTTGAAAGACCTTTTACTCATTACTGTGAAATAGAAATAAGTCTTAAGGACATTAAACAGGATACTGTTATATTTTCAATGCCTGTGTGGACGCCCGGGTCATATCTGATCAGAGAATTCGCTAAAAATGTAGAAGGAGTATCCGCTGAAAACTCAAATTCAAAATTACTTCCCGTTGAAAAAACAAACAAGAACTCTTGGAAAGTTGATACGAAAGGTCAGAGTGAAATAAAATTTAAGTATAAAGTTTATTGTAATGAATTCACTGTAAGAACCAGTGAAATTAACAGTGAACATGCATTCATAAGCAGCTCCGGCGTGTTTATGTTTGTAAGAGGTTTTGAAAATAAAAAATGCATTTTAAAAATCAACCTTCCACCCGGCTGGAAAAAAATATCTACGGGATTAACTATAGAATCCGGTAATGTTTATTCAGCAGAAAACTATGATGTGTTCATCGATTCACCTCTTGAGATTGGAAATCAGAACATTCTTGAGTTTGAAATTAAGGGAATAAAGCATTTCATTTGTCTTTCGGGAAAAGGAAATTACAATGAAGAAACATTAGTAAAAGATTTGAAGAAAATTGCCGAAGAAGAAATAAAATTACTAGGAGGTGAAATTCCCTATAAAAATTATACATTTATCATTCATCTTGTAGAAAAAGGCGGAGGCGGTCTGGAGCATTTAAATTCGTTTGTTGCACAGTTTAACAGATTGAATTTCAGTGACGAAAAATTTTATAAAAAATTTCTCGGGCTTGTCTCCACGAGTTCTTTCATTTATGGAATGTTAAAAGAATTAGACCTGAAGCGCTGGGACCGTTTGATTATGATAATGAAAATTATACAAAAGGACTTTGGGTAGCTGAAGGATGGACCAGTTTCTATGATAATCTAATTTTAAGGCGAGCAGGGTTAATTGACAATAAAGAGTATTTTGAATTTTTAGATGTCGAAGTGAATGACATAATGAGATTTAAGGGAAGATTTGTTCAGTCATTAGAGGAATCGAGCTTTGATACATGGGTAAAGTATTACAGAAAGGATGAAAACTCAAATAATTCTCAGATATCATATTATACGAAAGGCGCACTCGTATCAATGATTCTTAATTTAGAAATAATAAAAAACACAAATGCCGCGAAGTCACTTGACGATGCACTGAGAATGCTTTATGCTGATTTTGAAAAGGATAACTCCAAAGGTTTTACAGACGGGCGTATCAGGGAAGTTTGTGAAACAGTAAGCGGCAAAAAATTAAATGACTTCTGGGAAAAATATATCACGGGTGTTGATGATTTACCTCTTGATAAATACCTGGGATTCTGCGGTCTTGAATTAATAAATGAGAATGCTCCGGAAAATATTTTACCGGACATAGAAGTAAAATCAGAAAACGGAAAATTAATCGTTGCTAAAGTTTTCGCCGGCGGATCTGCTTACGAATCGGGTTTGAATTCCGGAGATGAATTGATTGCGGTCAACGGAATCAGAATAAGTGAAACTATATTAAAGACAGTCCTTAAAAATTATTCACCGGGCGATCAGATTAAAATGCTTATCAGCCGGAAAGGAATTATCTCAGAGATTAATGTTAAACTCTTAAAACCGATTCCAAAGTATAAAATTAAAGAGTCCGAAGCTAAATCAGATGAGCAGAAAAAAATTCTGGAAAAATGGATCAGCGGATGAGAACATTAAGTTAGTAGAGTTTGTTGAGTTCATCTGAATTCATCAAAAGTGAAAATTATATAAATAAAGGATATAGTTTTTAAATTGAAGCATGTCAATAAAAAATATTCGAATTTAAATTTTAAATACAGAGGAAAAAATAAAATTATGAAAAGTATAATACTTAATTTCGTGTTTGTATTTTTGCTTGTAAATATCTCGTTGGCACAATATCAGAACATTCTTATTGCAAATATGAATTCTCCCAATGAGCCGGCAATATGCATTAATCCGAAAAATACAAATCAGATGGTAGCGGGTTCCAATCTTAATCTTTACTATTATTCAACAAACGCCGGACTCAACTGGACAAAAGCTACGTTGACCTCAACCTATAGCGTATGGGGTGATCCTGCGATCACAGTGGATACTGCCGGGAATTTTTATTACGGTCATTTAACGAATCCATCCGCCGGTTATTTCATAGACAGAATAGTCGTTCAGAAATCAACTAACGGCGGAGCGAACTGGAACAACGGATCTTTTGCAGGCTATATTCCTCCCAAACAGCAGGATAAGGAATGGCTCTGCGTTGATCCACGTAACAATAACATTTACATGACATGGACTCAGTTCGACAGCTACGGAAGCAGCAATCCCGCCGACAGTTCGACAATTTTATTTTCACGTTCTACAGATGCAGGTGGTACCTGGAGCAGTGCATTGAGAATAAATAGTAAAGCGGGTGATTGCGTTGATGAAGATAATACTGTAGAAGGTGCAGTGCCCTGTACAGGACCTAATGGTGAAATTTACGTTTCATGGTCCGGCCCATGGTCGGGATCGCCGGGAATTGTTATGGACAAATCAACTGACGGGGGAAATACCTGGCTGGCAAACGAACAATTCGTTACTACACAGCCGGGAGGATGGGATTTTGCCGTACCCGGAATTTACAGAGCAAACGGATTACCTATTACGGCTTGTGATATTTCAAACGGACCATACCGCGGAACCATTTATATCAACTGGTCAGATCAGAGAAATGGTCCTTCTGATACCGATGTCTGGCTGATCAAATCAACTGACGGAGGAAATACCTGGAGCGCTGTGAAAAGGGTAAACGATGATCCGGCAGGTAAGCAGCAGTTCTTTACATGGATGACAATTGACCAGACGACAGGCTACCTGTATTTTGTGTTTTATGACAGGAGAAATTATACAAATAATCAGACCGATGTCTATATGGCAAAATCAACAGACGGCGGTGAAACGTTTACAAATTTTAAAGTGAGTGCAACACCATTTACTCCAAGCTCATCTACATTTTTCGGTGACTATACAAACATTTCTGCAACAGCTAATATCGTGAGACCGATCTGGACTCGGCTTGATAACAACTCGTTAAGCTTATACACTGCAATAGTTGATTTTACAACTAACATGCAATTAGTTAATTCTTTAATCCCGGCTTCTTTGAAGCTTTATGAAAACTATCCAAATCCCTTTAATCCGGTTACTAAAATTAAATTTGACATTTCAAACATTTCATCTAAAGTAACTCTGGTTATTTATGATTCGAAAGGAAAAGAAGTAGTAAAATTACTTGACCAAAGCTTAAGCCCCGGAACTTATGAAGTCGAATGGGACGGCTCGGATAATGCATCCGGTACATATTACTGCAAACTTGAGTCTTCAGATTTTAAGGAAACAATAATGCTTGTTTTAATAAAGTAAAAAATCGAACGCAACTACCAACTTCGTGCACTACAAAAAAGAACGCGGATCAAACTTATATATAGGAGAAAAATAGCAGATTTCATTATTATTTGAAAAAGGTCACAATACTTCCTGATTATTAAGGCAGAGAATTATGTCATGTACTAGGACAGACAAATAAAACACTCTATTAGCAAGTTTTTTTTAATATTAAATACTTATTTTAACACAATCCAAAATCAAACCTTAACAAAAATCAAAATGAAAATATTTTCCTTATTTGCCGGAGTTGTATTAATTGTTTTAATTTCATTTTCATTTAACAATACAACTACAAGTGAAAACAACCTTGCAAACTATTATCAGGACAATAATTATCTCGAAGGTGATATCATAGTGATGTTCAAATCTGATATTAATGCACAGGACTTTGTGAATAATTTTACAGACATAGATTTAAAAGTAAAAGAAATACTGGTACCCGATATGAATATTTATTTATTTCATTATGACGTTGCCAGGTCACAGCCTGTTGATGCGCTGATGTCTGTCATGAGGAATGATAAAGTCGCGATCGCTCAGTTCAACCATTATGTCACAGAGCGTGTGATCCCTAACGATACAAGATTTGCAGAGCAATGGGATAAACATAACACCGGCCAGACGGGCGGAACTGCAGATGCAGACATTGATGCACCTGAAGCATGGGAAACAACCGCGGGAGGACTTACTGTATTTGGCGATACAATTGTAGTTGCTATAGTAGACGGCGGTCAGCAGGTTGCTCATCCGGACCTTGATACCTGGACAAATTGGGCTGAGATACCGGGAAACGGTATTGATGATGACAACAACGGTTATATAGATGACATTAACGGATGGAATGCAAATTTAAATAACGGAACAATACCGGCAAATCAACACGGGACACATTGCGCAGGAATAGCAGGAGCAAAAGGAAATAACAATCTTGGTGTTGCAGGTGTCAATATGAATGTAAAAACAATGCCGGTAGTTTACGGAAATTCTCCGACACTTGAACAAAGTGTTGTCAAAGCTTATGGCTATGTCTTAAAGCAAAGAAAAATTTACAATCAAACTAACGGTACTCAAGGAGCATTTATAGTTTCAACAAACTCCTCATTCGGAGTTGATAACGGTAATCCGGCAAATTATCCTCTTTGGTGCGGTTTCTATGATTCTCTGGGAGCAGCCGGTATACTGAATGCCGGAGCAGGTCCGAATAATAATGTTAACATTGACGTTGTTGGTGATATTCCGACAACCTGTCCGAGTCCTTATATGATTGCAGTTACAAATACTACGAATACAGATGCAAAGAACAGCGGAGCAGGTTATGGTGCGATCAATATGGATCTCGGTGCACCGGGAACGAACATACTTTCGACAGTTCCGACAAGCTCATACGGATTATTAACCGGAACATCAATGGCTACTCCGCAGGTCGCGGGTGCTGTTGGTCTTTTGTATGCCGGTGCAAGCAGCATTTTTATAAATCTTGCCAGGAATGATCCTGACTCAGCTGCGTTATTGTTTAAACAATATATTCTTGCAAGTGTTGATACAATACCTTCACTGGCAGGAATTACTGTTTCAAACGGAAGATTGAATGTAAACAGGCTTCTTCAGAAAGTAAAAGTTACAAACGTTCCGGTTTTAAATCCGTTTGCATTGCAGTCACCGGCAGCAGGGACCACACTGACCTCCGTTCCGTTCGGAACAACTCAATACACGATAACGTGGGATACTTCCGCAACAGGAGCAACTTACAGATTTGTTTTCGGAAATCCGACGACTACACCGAGAAAAATTTCAATTCCAGCAGGTTTAAATTCTCTTACAATTTCTTCGGGACAGTTAGATAATATTCTTGCCGGACTTGGAGTAATTCCCGGCCAGTCATTAGTAGGAGAGTGGGATGTATGGAGTTACAGGATACTTCCGGTAAATGATTCATTGAAAGCTAACAACGGACCGAGAGCAATCACACTTAGAAGAAATCTTGCTTCACTATCGAATTTTAATTTGATATCACCTCCGGCCGGAACTACAATTACAACATCTACTTTCAATACATCGACAGTGAATATAAACTGGTCACGTTCAGGAGACGGCACTACTTATAAATTCAAATTCGGAAGCCCGACACTGTCAAACATAAGACTTACTCTCCCTTCAAATAACTCAGGATATGATTCACTTTTGTCAATTGGTAATAATACACTTGACGGAGTTTTACAGGGACTCGGTCTGAATGCAGGAGACTCGCTGGTAGGACAATGGGCTGTATGGGCATATAATGGAGTAGACTCCGTAAAATCAACACAGACTAACGCAGTCACTTTTAAAAGACAGGCAAAGGGCAATGTAGTTATTCTATATGATTCAACATTAGCAGCCTGCAGAACAGCCAGAGACTCGGTAGTAAATAATCTGAACAGCATGACTGAAACATATGATCTTTTTAACAGAAAAGGACAAACAACAGGAACAACTTCAATTTCTTTCAGAGGATATAAGAAAGTAATCCTGCTTGGAGAAGGGACATCGGTTGTTTCTAACGTCGTAAAAGATTCTATCAAAGCTTATTTGATTTCAGGAGGAACAACATCTGCTACAAAATCAAAACTGATAATCTTAGCCGAAGACATTGGATATCAGCTTGACAGAACCGGTTCGACGTATCTTGATACAACCTTCTTCAGAACTATCTTAGGCTGTCAGTATATAGCCGACAGACCGGGTACGACAGGAAACAGAGGGTTGGTTGGAGTCACGATTAATCCAAACATGGCAGACAGTACGGTCGGATCTTTTCCGGATGTATTAAAAAAATCATCATCAGCACCTTCCGGACAGTTATTTACTCTTTATAAATTCAGATTATTTCCGGACTCATTAAATGCCATCGGAAGAATTGGAACAAACTATAATATTTCAACAATGGGTGTCGATGTAGAGTCATTGAGACCTGCATTCGATTCACCATCAGACTCTCCGGTAAAAAGATTACTAAAGGGAGCTATGGACTTCGTTGATGAAATACCAACATCCGTTACGCCGGCAAATTCAGGTATGATACCCAAGACATATTCATTATCACAAAATTATCCGAACCCTTTTAATCCAACTACAAAGATAAACTTCTCCATTCCGAAACAGGGAATAGTGACATTGAAAATTTATGATGTACTAGGTAAAGAGGTAATGACATTAGTGAATGAAACTAAAGCAGCAGGAAATTATGAAGTTGAATTCACAGGCAGCAGCTTAGCCAGCGGAGCTTACTTCTACAGGATAGAGAGCGGAGAGTTTACTGATATAAAGAGGATGATACTTCTGAAATAACGACATTTGTCGCCTCAAAAGTTAGGTATTAGGTAATAAGTAATAAGTATTAGGTAACTATTAATGATGTTGATTGGGGAATAATTAAATTTATTCCCCAATTTTTTTACTACCTTACGAACTAAAAAACTAAAAAAACTAAACGAACTATACGAACTAAACCTATACGACTAAAGATTAAAGACGACTAAAGAACTTAAAGAACTCAACCGGAAATCAGATCTCTTGCAACAGACAATATCTTATTCCTTCTCCTGTCCAGTGAAAAATTATCAATGATCCTTTTCCGTGCTTTTTTACCAAGCTCCGAATTTGACTGCATTGCAAGTAATATCTTTTCCGCAATTTCATTTTTATCTTTTTTATAAACAATAAAGCCTGTGTCACCTATCACGCGCGGAATTCCGTTTACATCAGAGCCGACTGGGATACATTCCATCATCATTGCTTCACAGAGTGAATTCGGCTGACCTTCGAATAAAGAAAGCTGAGCATATACTTTTGCTCTTTTGTAATATGTTCTCAGTTCGTCCATAGTTACATATGAGATAAGTTTTACATTCCTGTAATTCTTTTCAGATAAATCCTTAATCTGCTCATTGTTGAGACCAATCAATACGAATTCTATTTCAGGCAGGATCTTAGCGGTTTCGATCAGCATGTCAAAACCTTTCCTTCGGAATTCATTATCGTTAAAGGAGTTGCCAACTGTCAGAACAAAATTTTCTTTCGGGATACCGGAATCAGGTTTAAAAAACTCTTCATCAAATCCCGTATATACAACTTCTATTTTACTTTTTATTCCCGGAATGAAATTTAATATTCCGTCTTTGACCGGACCTTTCAACGGAACATCGGAAAATATGTATTTGTTCACATTATCAATAAGAGAATCATCAACTACCAATAGTTTGTCAGCATTTTTAAGACTGTAACGGAGGAACCTGCTTCGCATCTTTTTTCTGAAGCTGTCTTCGTTGAATGCACCCATTTCAATTTCGGGAATATCCGTCGCATCGAATCCGCCTATAGCAATCACTGATTTCTTCTTAAACATTTTTGCAAGCATTACAGGAAAGAAAGAATGGTAATCTCCAAACCAGATAAAGACAAGATTGAATTTGTGTGTGTTAAAAAGCAAATAAAAGAATTGCTTTAGTAAGGAAAAAACTATGAGAAAATTCTTCTTTGTGTAAGTATTATAAAGTGTAACATCATAATTCTGTTTTAGTATTTCATAATCATTTAAAACGAATTTAGTATTGTTAGTGTAGTGCTTGACAAATAAAATTTTCGGACGGATCATCCTTTATTAAATGATTTAAAAGATAAAAGCAGAAAAACACAGAACAATGGGCTTTACAGGAAAATCTCTGTGCTCCCGGTATCTCTATGGTAAAAAAATTATTTCTTCTTTGCAATAACAAGATAGTAAGCCGAATCTCTTTCCTTTACTCTTTGCGGTGTAATAAGATCTTCGATCTTCATCTTAAGCTGATACATCATTGAAAGCGGATAATACAGTATCTTAAGAGGTCTGAATATTTCCTTAACAAAAGAATAATAGAATGTAAGCCGAAGCTGTGATGTAAGCGCGAGCTGTCCGAGTATGGGAATAAATCCTGTGATGTCAAACCCGTAACCTGTAATGAGTCTCTTTAGTCCGTAAGATGTCCATCTCTGAACATCCACAGGATGCGAGTGATATTGCCAGGTACCGTGAGTAGAAAGAAAAAGCAATCCGCCAGGCTTAAGAAGCATGTGACACTCCTTAAGGTAGCTATCGGTATTCTCAACATGCTCGAGCACCTGTGATGATAGTCCAATGTCAAATTCACCGTCATTGAAAGGAAGTCTGGCTTCAGGTTCGATTAAAATATCAGCGTGAGGATTATCCCCAACATCAACACCGGTATAGGATTCTGCAAAACCGTTAAAGACATATTCATAAGGTCTTACTCCGCATCCGTAATCCAGAACTTTATATTTTTTGTTTTTATCTAAAGCTGCCGGGATATTTCCTTCCATCTTTTTCCTTAACAAAGTGGATGAATAATAGTAAGTATCCCATATTTTAAGATGAATGAAATCCTCCGATTCTTTTTTAAGGACTTCTTTTGATGGTTGAGTCACTTTATTATCTTAATGAAGTATTTATTGAAGAACCCTTTAATTCTTTCGATCTCGACGGGCTCAAAAAATTTTAAAATGTATAAAATTAGTATGAATGAAAATATCAATAATATTTTTATGATTATATCTAAATATAAATTCTGAATGTTAATTGTAAACACAATTGCCGAGAATAGGACAAACAACACTGACAGCAAAGCAATTTTCTTATATTCAAACTTAGTGAATGAGTAATCTTTGGTATAGAGATAGCCGAACATTAACATAAGAAGATATGAGAATATAGTTATAACAGCAGATGCATATATCCCGAAGTACTGTATGAAAATCAGATTCATAACAAAATTAAACAGAAGACAAATTGCCATTATATACAATATTACGTTTGTCTTCTTTGTATAATAAAAGTCATGTGACGGAAAAAGGAACAGAGCCACAAAGCAATTGGAAAATAAAATGAAAGGAATAATGTTCTCAGCCGGCCACAGAGCTTCATTTCTCACAAATATTTTTATCGCATAGGAAATAAAAAAGGTTACGATCAGTGATGCGGAGATCATTGTAAAGAACAGATAAGTTGAAGTTTTAGTCATAAACCTTCTGAAATTATCTTCATTGATCTTTTTCCAGAATATTACATTTAGCGCAAGCGTGAACGGTGAAAGTATGAACGCATTTGTAACGCTGCCGATTGAGTAACCGACTGTATATATTGCTACATCCTGTTTTGATACAAATTCAGCAAGTATGAACCTGTCAACGGTGTTCAGCAGCAGAGACAATAACGTTGCTATCATAAACGGAAAAGAGAACTTAAGTATTTGCTTTATTTCAGCTGTGTCAATATTAAAATTAACATTCTTAAGTACATATGGAATGAAGACAAAGAACATTATCAGCGGGGCGATGAACTTTGAAAGAAAAACGAATTCAAATCCGTAATTTAAAACTACAATAAAATAAATCTGAAGTAGTAAGTTTATGACTAAATTTGAAACTGTGATGATCAGGTATAACGAAGGCCTGTCATTTAAACGCGCAATTGTCATTGGCATTATCAGCAGTGATTCAAATACGGAAATGAGGAAACAATAAAAAATAACATTTTTGTAAACTGATCCCTGTAAAATAAATTCGGACAGACTCCCTGCACAGAAAATACCTATCAGGAGGATCATGACGGAATTAATGACAAGCAGCGTAAAGAAGTTAAAAAGCAGCGACTTTCTTCTTGTCAGATTTTTTTCGGAGGCGCAGAAAAACACGATCGTTGTTTCAAATGAGAACATGCAGATTATGAATAAGTACTGCCAGACCGACTCAAGTAAGTTGATGTTGGCTACTGCTTCTGAAGAAAACTTTGCTGTATAAAGAGGAATGAGAACGAATGAAATTGTTTTGGCTGCGATCCTGCTTATTCCGTAGAAAGCAGATTGTTTGATAGTATTTTTCAGATCTTTAAGCAATGGCTTAAAATATTAACTTTAATTTTTATATGAAATGTAAGAACATTATAAACAGAATGCACTGTTGGCAGAAGCAAACAGCAATGCAGAGCGCTTTCCGGGAGCGTGCGGGAATTTCATTTTCGTTCCATTCATGAAACGGTGTAGGGATAAAAGAGATGTTCAGAATCCTTCAATTATTAAGTTTCCGTAAATTTTGGTATTAGTATCATCAAAATTATTAAGCCTCCATGCAAAATCCAGTCTGAATATATCAAGGATTCTGCTGATACCGAATCCCGCTTCCATATAAATGCCGTCTGAAATCGTGAAGGTCTTCGTAGCGGCTAAGTCATAGTTAGCTGTACTTATGTAATTTCTTCCCATGTTAAACAAACCTATCAGATTGAATTTCTTTATGATTGGAACATTGCCCCATAGAAGTTTTCCGAAATTGTTTTCAAAGTTAAAATAAAATATTTTATCCCCGAGAAACTCCTGATATTTCAAAGCTGTAAATCCAAGCGGTGCATCAAGTGTTCCGGTATTCGATCTGAAGTATAAAAGCGACTGATAAGGAACAGAGCCGGATGCATATTCAAATCCCAGACGAAACTTGAAATTCAGGAAACTGCTAAAGTAATTATTCCCGAGAATTATCGCTGAAAACTTTCTGAATTCATATGTACTGTTAAAATTCTTTCCGGAATAAATAAAACCTAGATTTAACTGCGGAAATTTAGAATTTTTAAATCTTGAGATATCTCCGTCACCCCAGTCAATTGCTCTGAATTGATTCGGATCAATCCTCAGTGTAACTCCCATTACCCTTTCAAATGCATCATTAATTGGTGTATTATCTTTATACTGTGCATCCTTTTTGAAAAAACTGAAATTTGTATTCTTCGTGGCAGTTTCCTGCTTTTCCTGACCATACAATAATCCAACCCCCAGCTGCGGGATTATTCTGTAATTTAATCCTAAGCTGTAACCGTAAGCATAGAAATAATCCAGATTATCTTCCTTGAAAAGTAGCGCTTTAAAGGTATTATAAAAAACTGATAAGCCAAAGTAATTTTCATAAGAAAGCGGCTGTAACCTTCTGAATATACTTCCCCGAAGAACGAGACTTTTATCTCTTAAAAATCTCTGTGTGTAGTCCCATTGATATTTTGCTTTTTTATCTGAAAATCCATATCCATAGTAAGCATCTGTGTTGAATCTGTTTAGTTTTGCCCGGTAACCTAAATTAAACATTAGTGTATTTCCGCCAACTCTGTTAAAGCTGTAATAGTTTAAAGGTCTTGTTGATAAATACTTTCCGTAATTTATTGAAGTCAATCCGATAGTAATTTCCTTATCCCGCTTCTTGTCCTCGATCTCAATTTGTTTGTATGCTTTTTTTTCCTCTTTTGTATTCTTTATTAATTCATTCTTAGCCCAGTATGCAGAATCTTTTTTTGAATCCGGCATGACTTTCACTATGAACTCATCAAAAATTCCTTTCGGAGCTTTTTTATTTAACTTGTAATCTGAAACTATGGTGAATACATCAGCTTCAAATTTCACCAGTCCCATGAATGAACCTTCTGCAAAAATGTGAACATCCGTCGGCATCCAGAATAAAGTATTCTTTTTACTTTCAGTATAAGGTGAGAATTTTTGATTGAAGACAATTTTATTGATACCAACGGGTTTTGCTGCGTCATTTGTGCTCAGGTCAACACGCATCAGAGCAAACAAGCTGTCGGCAATGTAGATCGTTCCGTAAAGCAAAGGGCGTGTATTGGCAACATTGATCACTTCAATTTTAAAGATCCGTGTTGAATCCATTGAAGTTGTGCCGATCAGCTTATACTCATAATCACTGAATGCATCATCAGATAATGGTGTCGGGATCTTGAACTCATTGAAATCCAGATTCTCATCATAAAAATTCACTATTAGCGGAATTGCAAATCCTCTTACAATATTTGCTGTTTCTTTTTTTGCAATGACTATCTGCTTTTCAAGATCCGGCTTTTTGAAATAACCTTTTGTTTCGGATTCAAGTATTCCGTAAATACCCATTACAGGCTTACCGGATGAGTCTTTCGGAATTTCAGTTTTCGGGATCTCGCTTCTGTTTGAACGGATCACAAATTTTGAATAAGCGTCATATTCATATTCATTAAGCTCCCTTTTAAATTCTTTCTTATATCTGATGGCTTTTCGTATTATTTCATAGGCAGGATCTTCACCGTAAACATCAATCGTTTCAGTCATTACTTCCGAAGGATTCAGAAAAATTTCCCTTTTGATATCTTTATCTTCAAGATAGACAAAAGAAGAATCTGTCTTATATCCGATATACGAAAAAATTAATTTGGAGCCGCCTTTTTTCAACTTAATGAAATACTTTCCGTCTTTGTCAGCTGTCGTCCCGTAGGTAGTATCACTTACTTTCACAGTGACATATTCAAGAGGTTTATTGGTTTTTGCATCATAAATTCCGCCGCTTACCTCATATTCCTGTGAATAGCTAATTTGAATCTGAGAAAAGGATAGAAATAAAAATAATATTGCAGATAATTTCATTTAAAATTTTTTGTATTTAAAGTTTGTATTTTTGATTTTTTTTTAAGGAGCAGATCATTTATCTCCGGGTTTAGAGAGAAGATCTGTATCTATCATTTTATTGAAAACATAGTCCCTGAATATTATCGTTAATTCCATCGGCGAATTCTGAACAATTTTGAAAGGTCTGTAAATTCCGCCGCTTACTTCTTTGTAATCATAAATGTCTATGCTTGCGTCATTAGGTTTTACAAATTTAAGTAAATAAAAAGTTTCTTTGTCATAATAGTTTGTTCTCAGCTTTTTTCCATCCTTTGTTAAAATCAACCTGTAACAGGACTTTCCGTTCACAGTATCCGTTCCTTCAAGCTCAAAGGAATATCCGAGTTTATCATAATTTAAAACAAAGTTTATATTTCCGGTTATCATATCAATCTGTTTGTTCAAAAGCTCATCGCCTTCGTAATCCTTTATACCGGTCATCTGATATTCCCATGCGAATGATTTCGTCGTGATGGATTTCATCAAAAGCATATTCTTACCGTGAGCTTCACCTTCAGCTTTAGTAAAATTAAGAGTATCGTTTCGGAAAGTCATAAATCCTATCTCCATTCCCTGGACATTCAGATCACCCGTTACTGTTTCAGAAATTATGTCTTCGATCTTATCCCTTCCGCCTAAGGCGGTAATAAAATTATCTATTACATCCTGAGCTGTAGTAACTTCTTTGAATTTATCCTGTGAATAAGCTGAATGCAGAGATGCTGTCAGAATTATAGCTGCTAATAAGGATTTCATAAATCTATGCTTTGTTTTTTTATGATTACAATTTTTTTATCCTCTATCCGGTAAATTTTATCGAAGACAAAGTTAACAACTTCAACTTTAATATTATATCTCAAATTATTTAACTCAGTCATTTCTCCTTCAATATCACCGCCTTTGATGCAGATCATAGTTCCCCTGTTATTCAAAAAACTGTCACTCCATTCAAAGAGCTTATCCAGACCTGCAACAGCTTTGGAAATCACACAGTCAAATCTGTTTTCATATTCGTTGTTCAGTGAAACAATTTCAGCTCTTCCGCACACAGCATCTGTGTTTTTAAATTCCAGCTTTTCAGTAATATCTTTCAGTACATTGACCTTTTTTTGTATGGAATCAACAAGCAACAATCTAAGATCCGGATAGAGTATCTTCAGAGGTATCCCCGGAAATCCGCCTCCTGTGCCGATATCTGCGATGCTTTTAATATTTTCAAAATTGAATTTAGTCAGAAAAAAAATTGAATTCAGAATGTGATCCTCAATGGAATCAGATTTGCGTGATACAAGATTTATTTTCTTATTCCATTCCAGAAGAAGTTCTTCGTATTTAATGAAATCACTGAGATATTTATCCGGGATCAGGTGAAGTTCATCTAAAAGAAATTTTTTGAGTAAATTCATTTTGGTTAAAATAAAAAATAGAATTGTGATTTTGTAATCAGAAATAATTCTGAAGCAGAACAGTGGATGTTTAAAACTGTACCGTAAAGAATTTATTGATCTGTTGTTCCGAATATATATTTTATTTGGAAAAACCTGTTCTGATTGGCTTGCAGACGCATGTTGTAAAAAATTAACAATGGCGGGAATAATACGCGATACTTATTATAAAGAAAAAGGTGTCCATTTCCGGACACCTTTTTTTATTACAAAATATACAGTTTTAACTGTGTAAACAACTATACAAGTTCTTTCACAATTCTCATTCTATAGAACGATCTCCATACAAATATCAAAGCTATTACTAAAAATACCAGTCCAACCATAGGAGCGGAATCCCTGAACTGTTCAGTGATAGCGATTTCCATTGCAAGGAGTCCGAATAAAGTTGTGAATTTGATTATTGGATTCAAAGCTACTGAAGATGTATCTTTGAAAGGATCGCCTACAGTATCACCGACAACTGTTGCGTCGTGAAGCGGCGTTCCCTTTTCCCTAAGATCGACTTCCACCACTTTCTTTGCATTATCCCAGGCGCCGCCTGCATTAGCCATAAATATCGCCTGAAATAATCCGAACACTGCTATTGAAATCAGATAACTTATGAAGAAACACGCCGGAGCGTTATTTCCATCAGCCGGTGCAGACATAAATGCAAATGCTATTGCAAATGAGAATACAGCAATGAAAATATTGAACATACCTTTCTGCGCATACTTTGTACATATCTCAACAACTTTCTTTGACTGTTCGGTCGAAGCGCTCAATGAAGCGTTCTCATCAAGATTAATGTTTTTCTTTATGTATTCAACCGCACTGTAAGCGCCTGTTGTAACTGCCTGCGTGGATGCTCCTGTAAACCAGTATATAACTGCGCCGCCGCAGAGAAATCCGAGAATTGAATACGGATTAAGTAAGTTAAGAACTGTTTCCGGCTCAACACCCAGTACATTTTTCAATACAAGTATGAGTGAGAATATCATAGTTGTAGCACCTACTACAGCAGTACCTATGAGAACAGGCTTGGCGGTCGCCTTGAATGTATTTCCGGCACCGTCATTTTCCTCAAGATATAATTTTGCTCTTTCCCAGTCAGGTTTGAATCCGAAATCTCTTTCAATTTCTTTTTCTTTCTGTTCTTTATTTTCTTCAATCAAAGACAATTCATAAATTGACTGCGCATTATCCGTTACAGGTCCGTATGAATCAACTGCAATTGTAACAGGTCCCATACCAAGCATACCGAATGCAACAAGTCCGAAAGCGAAAATAGTATGATACTGCATCATTGCTTCAGGAATAGATCCCGAAGTGATATAAGCGCCGTACATTAAACCAAAGAAGACCATTCCCATCCAGAAAGCGCTGAAGTTACCGGCGACAAGTCCTGACAGAATTGTTAAAGATGCTCCGCCTTCTCTTGATGCGGTTACAACTTCTTCTACGTGTTTGGATTTTGGTGAAGTAAATATCTTTGTAAATTCAGGAATAAGCGCGGCACCTAATGTACCAAAGCTTATTATTATTGAAAGTGTGATCCAAAGATTATCCGGAAGTGAACCTATGAGTAAATAGCTTACTATGAAAGTTACTATGATAGAAAGTATTGAAGTGATCCACACCAGATAAGTAAGAGGAACTTCAAAATCCAGATTATCTTTACCGGTATATTTTATTTTTGATATAATACCATTGATGTAAAATGCTGCAATGGAAGTGACTATCATTAATATTCTCATTACGAATATCCATACAAGAAGGGTTGCCTGAAGCTCAACACCTGTTACAGCAAGTACAATAAAGCTGATAAGAGCAACACCGGTAACACCGTATGTTTCGAATCCGTCTGCTGTCGGTCCGACTGAATCACCTGCGTTGTCCCCTGTACAGTCAGCGATCACACCCGGATTTCTCGGATCATCTTCTTTTATTTTAAAAACAACCTTCATCAGATCAGAACCGATATCAGCGATCTTTGTGAAGATACCTCCTGCAATTCTCAGAGCCGATGCGCCGAGTGATTCGCCGATAGCAAATCCAATGAAACTCGCACCAGCGTATTCTCTCGGAACATATAGGAAAATAATTAACATCATTATTAGTTCAACGCAGATAAGAAGAACTCCGATGCTCATTCCTGCATTAAGAGGAATGGTAAGAAGCTTAAGAGGTTTTCTTTCAAGTGAAGCGAAAGCCATTCTGCTGTTTGCAAGCGTATTCATTCTGATACCGAACCATGCGACACCGTATGAACCTAATATTCCGATTACAGTCCACATCAATATAAGTGCAACACCGCCGATTGATTCATGCTGAAGTACGCCGAAATAAAAAGCGATACATGCTCCTATAAAAAGAAACAGGATAAATAAAAATTTACCCTGCTGAAGAAGATAGGTTTTACAGGTCTCAAATATTACCTGTGAAACTTCAAGCATTGATTTATGTGCCGGTAATTTTTTTACCGCTATAAACTGATAGATACCGAACAGCATTCCCAGAATACAGACTCCTATGCCATATAAAAGCAGAGTGTTCTGCTCAGGATTCAGTTCGGGAATTTTAAGATTTGCCTCGCTTGCAAATGTCATTACCGGGGCAATGATCACAAGCAAGATACTTAATAAATATTTCCGCATTTTTTTTATTTAATTATTTTTACTATGATTATAAAATTATGGAATGAATTTTAATAATTATTCTTATTAAAAACTCTGGGGAGTAAATTCTGCAATATTGTATTTATAAATGTCCTTTATTATAAGTGTTCATTGTCTTTGTCACGCCGTCCGTTACAAAACTGTTTATACAGTCAATGTAAACCGGCATTAACTTTTTTATCTTTTCAATTTCTTCCTTATCAAATATTCCCAATACAAAATCTATAAAATCATCTTTCTTTAATGGTTCATTCTTTCCTATTCCAATTCTCATTCTCGGAAATTCGTCTGAGATCAGATTGTAAATAATACTGGACAAGCCGTTATGTCCGCCGTCACTTCCTTCCTTTCTTACTCTTATCGTCCCAAGCGGAATTTGAAAATCATCTACTATTATAAGCACATCTTTGTTTTCGATCTCATTTCTATCCATAAACTCTTTCACTGCAATTCCGCTGTTGTTCATGTAGGTCATCGGCTTAAGAAGAAATATTTCTTCATCTTCGATGCTTCCTTTAGTTTCAATCCAGTCGCCTTTTCCTTCTTTTAATCTTAAGTTCAGGTATTCGGCAAAAAAATCTATTACAATGAATCCGATGTTATGTCTTGTCAGTTCGTACTTAGAGCCCGGATTTCCCAGTCCAACAATAAGCTTCACACGAAATTAATTTTATGAAAAAGACAGTTATTTCTCTTTTTCTTCATCATCTTTCTTCGCCTTTGAGATCACTTCCGGTTCAGCAGGTGTTTCAGCGCCTTCTTCAGGAGTTACTACTTTTTCTACTGTCGGAGGTACAACGGCAACTATAGAGGCGTTTTCATCATTAAGTACCTTAATATTTTCAAGTTTCAGATCACTTACCTTTATGGAATCATTCATATTCAGATGTGAGATCTCAATATCTATATGCGAAGGAATGTTTGAAGGTAAGCATTCGATTTCAAGTTTATGAAGTATATGCTGGATGGTTCCCCCGTCTCTCACTCCCTGTGGATTTCCAATAAGATGCACTGACACTTCAATTGTTAGCGTCTCACCTTCTTTTAATGCAATGAGATCGAAATGTAACGGTTTATCTGTAACAGGATGGAACTGAACATCTTTCAAAATACAGCTGTAATTTGAGCTGTCGCCGTCAAAGCTGAGATTCACAATATGAGATTCAGTTGTATAGATTATGGGTCTTAGGTCAATTTCTGTAGCTGCGAGACTGATACTGTCAACACCGTGTCCGTAGTATATTCCCGGAATGACACCCTTTTTTCTGATCTGATTAAGAGTCGATTCCTTATACTCTTCGCGCTTTTTAGCTTTTAAGTTTATTTCTGACATGATTTTAAAATTTTAATAGTGAACTACAAAAATAGCTTTTATATGAAAATTAAGCAATTGAATTATTAGTAATAAATTTAAATAAATTAAAATAATATGTTCAAACAAAGAAAAGTTCAACCACTAATTTCACGAAATATCACGAATTCTAGTTTAGAAATATTATTTGAGTCACAAGAATAAAATTTCAGATGAGCTGATAGATTGTGATATTTTTTTCTGGATTTTAGACACCAAAGGATGAGTTAGATTTTGTAAAACTTACATGAATGTGGGTAGCAGGACAGGAGTAATTCTTAAAGTAGGTAAACTGAATGGGATTTTTAAGTAATGTCTATCTCAGTTACATAATTGAACATTGATAATTGATAATTGGAAGTGTACCGGGAGAGGGACTTGAACCCCCGACCTACGGATTATGATTCCGACGCTCTAACCAGCTGAGCTATCCCGGCATTTTTAAGAAGTAGCAAATTACGTTTAATGAAATTCTTATTCAATACAATAAGAAGTTAAAAGTTGAAAGTTGAAAGTTGAAAGTTGAGAGTACTTTTAACTTTTAACTTTCAACTTTTAACTTAATTGCTTTATGAATCAAATTTTTATAATTTGTTTCAAAGATATTTAAATGTATAAAAGAACAGCCCTTTTATTTTCGTTAGTCATTATATTCGGTTTTATTTCAGGTAAAGATTCATTTTCCCAGGACAAGTGGTGGAAGGAAAAAAAGTATAAGTCTGAATCCATGAGAATAAAGTATGATCTGTGTAAGAAGACTTTTAAAGACATTGGCAACGGATTTCAATACAAAAACGTAAATAATATAACTCCGTATTTTGATACTCAGGTTTATCTGAATATGTACAGCAGTGATAAAGGGTATTACAGCGCCGCTCAGGCAGAGCAGATACTGCTGGATTTCATGGATTATTTCACTGTTAGTAATTTTAAGTATATCCGCTCAAACAGGTTTAACACTTATGCATTCGTAAACGGAATCTATACATACAATATCGGTTCGGGAAAGAAAGATCTGAAGGTAGCAATTTCTTTAAAATATCATAATTATAAATGGTACGTTGATCAGATCTCAGTAAAATAATTTAATGACGGAGAATCATTAATTGGGAGTTTGTTTGTATAAAGAAAAGGATTTATAAAACATTTTGGATAATAACATACCGATAAATAGTAAGAGAGGAAATTTTTTTGACAGGCGTTTAAAGACATTAGCTTTAATCGCTTTTTTAATTTTGGTGTGGATAGTTGTAATACATTTTTTCTCTGATTATATAAAATCCAACATAACTCAGAACTGGAATGCGATTTACAATGAAAAGACTTCCCGGCAAAAAGAAACTGTCATAAGTTCATTTAGTGAATTCCAGTCCGACTTAAATAATTTTTCCGAAAGATTAACTTCAAATTCCGATGTATTAAGACAGGTTCAGAGAAGTGATTCAAAAAAACTCTTCGAAGAGCTTCTGAAATTAAATCTCGATAAAAAATATCAGGTTGAAATTTATAATACCCGTCTTGAGCTGCTTGCATTTAAAGGAAGGCGTTTAGACTCTGATGTCTATTCCCTGCAAAGATGTGTCAACGGAAAGAAATTCTCTGTGCTGAAAGAAGTTGGGTTTTACACTTACCTGATCATTTATTCTCCGGTATATGACGCCAGGGATAAATCGCAGATCACCGGAGTGATGCTGAATGCTAAGCTTATTGACATTAAATATCAGATCAATAATAGATTTTTTAGGGATGTTGGATTTCTGAATGACATTAACAAAACGCTTCAGGTTACTTCCGAAATCATTCCGGCAAACATTATTTCGGGGAAAATAGATGTTGATTCTGCAAACCTTAATGATAACATATTTGTCGACCTTAAGGGTATTGAAGATAATACGATTGGAATACTCCTTTTTCCGAAATACAGTGATGTAACTCATATTCAAAATATTGACACTCTTTCCCGGAGGATAAATTCTCTTCTCATATTCGGGCTCACCGTTTTGTTTTTTTTGATCTCTGTAAAATTCTTGTCCCGTATCCGGTATGCTTCTCTAAAGTTTATTTTCTTTACGGGAATATTGACAGCAATACGTTTCATCTGGATAGAATTTCAGTTTCCTTCCAAGACATTTGTATCTGATATATTTTCACCCGGGTTTTATGCATCCGCATCCGGATTTGGGATTGCAAAGTCAATCGGCGAATTTCTCATAACTTCTGTTTTTATTTTAATAATATCCGTTTACGGAATCAGTGTAATTTCAAAAAACAGCAGACCCAAACACGTTAAACACGAGAATACAATTTTAATCCATTTCAAAAACTTCCTGCTCATAGCTGCTTTCTTTGGATTAATTTACATTTTCGGTGCTGTCGTTCAGAGCATAGTTTTTGATTCGAATCTGAAGTTCTTTGACAAGACAAGCATTATACCTAATCCGGAATTATTTATTATTCAGCTTATAGTTCTGATAATGGCTTTTTCATTGTTCATCTTTCTGCTGTCAATAATTATCCTTATCATCAAGAATTCTTCTCTGGAAATCTCGAGGATAAAATTTTTCGGAAAATACTCATATATAATAGTTCTGATAATTTTACTCATCGCTAATCAGGTAATAACTGCAGTTTATGACGATTTTAAAGTTGACTAAATATACAGGCTTATGATCATCATCTTCAGCTTTTCACTTGGAATATATCTTGCAAGGAAATTAATTCTTACGAAGGACTACAATATATTTTCGATAAAAAACTTTTCACTTGTGATTCTATTCTGCATAGTGACTATTCCGGGAATACTGCTTGATAAGATCACTTCTCAGGAAACTTACTTCGTCGAGCTTATCGGAAGGAAAATTACGGAAAGGGAAGATGATAAGATAAAATTTCTGTTAATGACTGAGCTTTCTAATTTTTCTGAAAACAAAACAGTAGAAAAGAATTTAAAAACAAAGAATAAGCTTCCGGAATTTGCTTTCTCAATATGGTCTGACAGCAAGTTCAGCGAGGAAAATTTCAATACGGCTGTTATTATACTAGATACCAATCAGGCTGTTCTCAGCGATTTCATTTTCAATTCACAGATACTTAACCCGGATTCTATAGTAAAATATGCTGATATTAATTTTTTCAGGAAAAAGGTTTTATACAATGCAGTAAGCGATACATCTGTAATGTCTGATTCACTCGAAAGTGAAGCAATGGAAGATACGGATGAAGAGGAAATTTCCAACGAGAACTATTCAGAAGAAGACATTAGCAGTTTATTCATTGCCGATAAAATTGTCATATTAAAAAATGAAACCGATAAATATTATCTGGGAATTGTACCGATCGAGAAAATCGGATTAAGGAATACTGCATTCGAAACAAATCTCGGCTATTTGCTTCTGGCAGTTCAGTATGAATCAAGAAATTTTCTGATGCAGTCATCAATGCAGATGTTCAAGAATTATTCTAAGGATAATCTTTTCGACAAATTAATATCTACTCCGACCATTACGGAGTATGCAGGAGGGGAGATCGTCAGCTCAACCAATCAGGATCTTTCCAAGGCGAATACTTTCTCGCTCGACGCATTCCGTGAAGCAACTAAATTTAAGGAGGATAAATCCGACTGGAGATACGAGATCATAAACAATGAAAGGTACAGAACATTTTATATTATTGCTCTGCCGGAAAAGAGCACGGGCATTGAAAGGATATTCTCGATCAGCCTGAAAAGAAATGATTTTAAGCTTACGACATTTTTCTACCTTAAGTATATTTTATTTGTTGTCTTTGTTTATCTTTTACACTCTCGATAATCTCAGTTTTACTGTTGTTCAAGCTGCGAAAATTCAGTCTGAATTTCAGAGAGAAGTTGTTCGCCTCTTTTTTCATTGTCTCTGTAATCCCGATAGTTCTGCTTGCAATATATACAAGAAGCTTCATAAAAAATAAATATGATTATAATTTTCAGAACGAGATAATTTCAGATCTTAACCTTGTTTCACAGAGCTTCAGGACAAGCCAGCTGAATTTGAGCAACCTTGACAGTCTGAGCAGGGATCAGAACAAGTTGCTGACCAAATCTTTAAATCAGTCTGATAAGAATTTTAATCTGTTTTTTAAGACAAACCTGGTTTCAACTACAAATGATGAATTATATAAATCCGATCTTCTTGATACGAGAATAGACGAGGATGCATACTATAATATTGTATATCTGAGAAAGGATTTTTTTTCTGAGACGGAAGAAATCGGAATGTATTCTTTCATTGTAGGATACAAACCGTTTTTTGATTCTAAAAATAATATTGTCGGGCTGATGTCTTCCCAGACTGTGTACAAGCAGAATGATATAAACGAAGAACTTACCGAAATACTAACTTTTATTTTCGGAATATATTTTATAGTGATAATCATCCTTCTTGTATTTGTGACATTTCTCACTGACAGGATTTCGAAACCCATACTAAGACTTCAGCTTGCAACAGAAAGAATTTCAATGGGAGATACAAATGTTGAACTGAAAATTGAGAGTAAAGATGAAATAGGAAATCTTGTTGATTCTTTCAATAAAATGTCGAAAGAGCTTGAAAGCTCAAAGGATAAATTAAAGAAAGCTGAAAGGGAAGCCGTCTGGAGAGACATAGCGCGCCGTGTAGCTCACGAAATAAAGAATCCGCTGACTCCTATGAAGCTTTCAATTCAGCATCTTTATGAGGTATATAATAATGGAAATATAAATAATTTTCCGGATGTACTAAAGAAAACCAGAAACATCATAATAAATGAAATAGATAAACTTAATAAGATTGCCACAGAATTCTCAAACTTTGCAAAGCTCTCAGGAAGAAATTATGAAGAAGTGGATCTGAATGAAGTGATCGAAGAAGTTGTAACTTTGTATAAACTTGCTCCTAACATTGAATTCAAAGAATCACTGGATAGGAATATTGATAAAATCTATGCTGACAGGCAGGAGCTTAACAGGGTTTTTCAGAATCTTATTAAAAATTCAATTCAGGCGATTGAAGCCGACGGTGAAATACAAATAAAGACTTATAAACACGAAGACTGTATAAATGCCGAAATTACTGATAACGGCAGCGGCATTGATTCGTCTATAATGAAAGATCTTTTTGAGCCGAACTTCTCTACAAAATCAACAGGCATGGGACTCGGACTTGCTATCACGAAGAAAACACTTGATGAGATGAAGGCAGTCATTTCGTTCGATAGTGTTTTAAATAAAGGTACTAAGGTGATCATAAAGTTCAAACCTTTTAATGGTAATGGAGTTGGGTGAGTTCGTTGAGTGTGTGGAGTGTGTGAAGTCTTTTTAAGTTACTTTAAATTTTCTATAAAGCTACATTTTAATGACATTAAAAAAAAAATACCTAATACCTAAGACTCAATATCCAATACCCAATACTCAATACTTAATACCCAATACTCAATACCCAATACTATACTCCTTTTTAATTATTCTTACAATATTTATTTCCTCATGCGCCAATCAACTTCCGCCTTCGGGAGGTGATGATGACAAAGCCCCGCCCAAGATACTTTCAATTACACCAAAACCAAATACAGTCAATTTTAAGGGTAATAAAATTAGTTTCAGATTTGATGAATATGTTGACAGGAGAAGTTTTCAGGAATCATTTTTCATATCCCCAAAACCGAAAGGTGAGATAATGTTCGACTGGAGTGGTAAGGAAGTGGAAGTTGAGTTTTCAAAAGCGCTTGATAAGAATAAAACCTATCTCGTCATTATCGGTAAAGATCTCAGGGATGTGAGGGGAAGCAACACACTTGAGTCGCCATTATCTTTTGCGTTCTCTACAGGCAGCAAAATAGATGAAGGAAATATTTCAGGGTTGGTCTTTTCAAATAACAATGACCGTGTAAAAATTTTAGCATATCTGAAAGAGGGGAAGTCCGCGGAATCATTAAATCCGGAGAAGACAATTCCGGACTATATCTTGCAGGTTTCTCCTGACGGTAGCTTTGAACTGCAAAATTTGCCTCCGGGAAGTTACAGGATTTTTGCGATCTCTGATGAGGACAGGAATAATCTGTTCGATAAGGACCTTGATAAAATCGGAATTCTTTCAGATGACTATAAACTCACAGCTGACACCACAATAAGCAATCTGAGTTTCCTGCTAAAAGATTTTGAGATAAATAAAAATGCCGTTGATTTCTCAAAGGGATTTAATGCTGATTCGATAAATTATATTTCCTCCAGCATTTCAGAAGACGAAAAGAATATTCCTCCCGATTACAGAATGTATTTTAATTTCCGGAATAATGATCTTTCAAAATCGGATATTGTAAATAATTTTACCATTACTGATTCAGCTGCAAATAAATCTTACCGACTTGTATTCAACTGGATCAGTGATTCACTGCTTGAGGTTTTCCCTACGGAAAAGTTTGCTTTATCCTCAAAGCTGAAACTAAAATTAGATTTATTTAACACAGCGGAAAAATATATTTATGAAAGAAATTTATCGGTCGGAGGAAATAACAGCTTCGGGAAAGTTTCGGGAAAGATAATATCTGAAGAAGGTCTTGTTTCCCCTGTATATTTAAAGCTATATAACATTGACAACAAATTTATTTCATACTCTCAAAGAATCGCAGATAGCACTGACTTCATATTCCAGGAAGTGCCCGAAGGGAATTATATTTTGTTTGCATTTGCAGATGAAAATGATGACGGAAAATATGACAGGGGAAATTACTTTCCATTTCAGCCGGCGGAGAAGTTCCTTATTTATGAAAAGGAATTAAAGGTAAAAGGCGGTTGGAATGTGGAGAATGTGTTCTTAAAATTTTGAAATGAGCAGAATATGTGGTATACATCATTTCTGTTTTTGACTTTAGATATATCTCTTGAGTTTGGATATAAACTATCAAATATCAACTTTATGTGTACAAGTCAACAAATCCAAATTTAATTCCGTCAAACAATCCGAGATCACTCAGCTTAAGCTGCGGTATTACAGGTAATGCCATGAAAGACAGAGTAATGAACGGAGCGTAAAGTTTTGTGCCAAGCTGCTTTACAAGTTTATCGAGCTTCGTATATTTTTCCGCAACTGTATAACCGTCTTCGGTTGTCATGATTCCGGCGACAGGCAGCGGAAGTACTTCAACCTTACCTTCGTGTGCAACTGCAAGGCCTCCTTTATTTCCGATGACAGCATTAACTGCATGACAAATATCCTGGTCAGTCACGCCGACTGCAATTATGTTATGTGAGTCGTGAGCGATACAAGAGGCTATCGCGCCTTTCTTTAATCCGAAATTTTTTATGAAAGCAACAGCAGGTTTACCGTCCTTATATCTTTCTACAACAGCGATCTTTAGAACATCATTTCCCGTGTCTGAGACGAGCATGCCGTTTTGAATTTTTGCGGGAGAATGGATTTCATTTGTAATTATCTGCCCGTCAATTGCTTCAATGACTCTGATTGTTCCCTCTTTGCCTTCAACTTCAAAATCGGATGGCTTCTTTAAACCTGCATTAAAATTATTTACTATTTCTTCATCTACTCTGTCAATCAATGTTTTGCCATTGTCTGCAACAAGCTGTCCGTCAATGTATGTCTTTAAAACCCTGAACTCTTTTAAATTATTTACAACTATAAAATCAGCAGGGTCACCGGATATAAGCAATCCGACATCAAGCTTGTAATGCTTTACCGGATTTATGCAAGCGCATTTCAGTACGTCAAACATATCATAGCCATTTGCAACCGAGCGCGAAACAATTTTATCTATCTGCCCGACGATCAGATCATTCGGGTGTTTGTCATCGCTGCAAAACATTACATTATCGGAGTGATCTTTAATTACCGGATGAAGAGCATCATAGTTCTTTGCCGCCGAACCTTCGCGTATAATTATTTTCATTCCGTATTTTAATTTATCCAGTGCTTCATCGAGTGTATAACATTCATGATCAGTTTCAATGCCTGACGAAATGTAATTCTTTGCATCTTCACCTTTTAAACCCGGAGCGTGTCCGTCAATGGGACGGTTAAGTTCTTTGGCAATTTTTATTTTTTCCATCACAACAGGATCTTTGTGAAGGACACCGGGGTAGTTCATCATTTCGCTGAGATAATGCAGACCGTCTTTTTCAAAAAGTTCACGGATCTGCTCCGCTCCGATCTCTGCGCCTGCAGTTTCAAAAGAAGTAGCCGGGACGCAGGACGGCGCGCCGAAATAAAATTTGAAGGGAACCTTCTTTGAATTCCTTATCATATACCTTATGCCGTCTATTCCAAGAACGTTACCTATCTCGTGAGGATCAGAAACTGTTGCAACAGTTCCGTTCAATACTGAAAGCCGCGCGAACTCCGAGGGAATAAGGGTTGAGCTTTCAATGTGAATATGCGCATCTACAAAACCCGGTAGTATATAATTATCGTATGCGTTTTTGTTTTCTTCAATCTTAAAAATCTTTGAATCTTTTACAGTGACTGTACCGGGGAATATTTTTTTGTTCTGAATATCAACGATGTTACCGGATAACGTGAAAGAATGTGTTTTCATATTAAGTATTAAGTATTAAGTATTGTGTATTGAGTATTGAGTACACTTGATAAAACTTCGGATACAAAAAATAATCTCTTTGTAATCCTGTGTTCTTAGTGTCTCTTTGGTGAAATGCTTTGAGGGCAGAATGAACTTGTTTGTTAATTTCAGGCATTAATTATTTTTTGGTTTTGCAACAGGAGGTTTGTGTTCGAGTAATTTTAAATCCCAACCGGCAAGTCTTACTCCTTCATTATACGAACTTTCACAAAATTCAAGAATGGATTTACCGGGATCATCTTCACGAATGGATTCGTAAGGAAGAATGAATTCGCCTTTTTCATTTGACCATACAGCCGATACAGGCATTACTTTTACTTTTTCGTACCCATCGGGTTTTGGATATGTATAGGCAAAGAATATTGGTTCGGGGGATTCATCATTACCGGGCCAGAAGCCTATTGTTGCCTGTTCTGCATCCATTGCAACGCGGTATATAAGATCAAACTCCGGTCTAGGATCGAGAAACTTTCCTGAAAAAAAAGTAATAGAAAGATCAAAACTGCCCCAGAAAAAATTAACAGGACTTACCTTCCCTGAAAATCTGCTCCTGAATTCATTGAAAATATTTCCTATTATCAGCTGCAAGTGCCACCATCTCCGGACTGCTTTTTCATCATATGTCTTATGCTCTTCATCCGTATCCATTTTAATTGCCGTTTTCATTTCAACAGACATTGGGTTGATCTTAACCTGAACATCAAGTTCGTCTAAAGTCTTAATCGTTTCTTTATAAAATCCAGCAACACTTTTGTCTTTCAGAGGAAATGACTTTGATCTTGCGTCACTGGCATTAAAGAGCAATTCATGTTTCATGAAATCAAATATTATATCCACTGATCCGTAATGAACGGGCATGCTTAAAGAGGCTATTCCCGATGAAGTCAATGTAAGAGGCACCTGCGCCCACTCTGCCTGCATTGGCATTAATGCCAATCTTATCTTCCCGATTATTTGTGTAAAAAGATGAACCGTATTTGCTGTATCACGCCATTCATTCCAGTGCAACGGCTGCCAGAGATCTTTTCTGTATTTCATAAGTAAGTATTGAGTATTGAGTATTTGAGTATTCACGATTCACGATTCACGATGTTTCTCATAAAAAATATATAATCAGTATTAGGCAAAACCGGAATTAAAGTCTTAAACATTAAAACGATCTGCCCGCGGTGATAAGCAGAGTGGTGTGTAAGGTGAGTTAGAATGTCTTCTAAAGCAGTATTGAATTTTTCACCTTTGGTATTCGAATAACTTATAATTTTTCCGAGATCATTTTCTGAAATGGTGTTGATGAATTCACTCAAACCGGAAGACGATTTATTCAATGCTTCCTGAATTCCCGACTTTTCATAAACCTGCCATACTGTAACTTCACAAGATTCATTTTTAATTCTGCTGAGCCACACTGTCTGAGCATTAATTATATGTGACATTATTGATAATATTTTTTCAGGCAGATCATTAACACCCATTAGGGAATCCGCTATTTCCTTATTAGCCCAATTTTCGTATTGAAATAAATTTACAAAGTGGTCTTTCATAAATAATATATTAGATACAATTTTAAATAAAAAAGAAAAAATGAGTGAATCCGATAAATAAATTAAATTCAGTGATAAACATCACTCAAACAATCCATCATCCCGTTCTATTAAAAGAATGGAATGCTGAGGAACAATATAATATTTCTCATTTTGATAAATTACTTCGATGGCGTCTCTTTGTAAAAAAATAGCAAGGTCACCTTCTTTTACCTGAAGCGGTATGTAGCGTATTCTTTCTTCGGATTTTTTCCAGGATTCATCTTCTGTTGGTAACGGGACAGGATAGCCGGGTCCTGCTTTCATTACATATCCGCTTTGAACCTGTTCCTTTTCCTGTACGCCGGGAGGAAGATATAAGCCGGTATTGGTTTTCTCTGAAGGGGTTTTTGATTTGATCAGTATTTTATCTCCGATCACAATTAATTTATCTAATTTATTTTCGTGTTTTGTCTGCATATTATTTGATCCGGAATTGTTTGACTGCTCCTTGCTTATTTATGATACTCTGATATGATTGGAAAAAATCCATCCCCTGCTATCCTTCCATACCTCAATTCTGTAGGATCCGCTTTCATCACTGTCCCAGATAGAGTCCAGCCCTGTTAATTCATCTGCACATTTGCCGTTATGTATAAGCCGGATCTTTGCTTCCGAAGGAAGAAAAGTTCTCAAAATTATTTTTTTATTTTTACTTTTGTCAAATTTTATCTCATCACCCATGGTATAATTTTTTCCGTCATATTCAGCAATAAAACGGAATCCTTTTCCGTTTCCGTAATAGCTGTTAACGATAAAGCTTCTTCCCTTTCCTAATGCATCGATAATCTGATTTTTATCAGACTCAAAACTTTCACTGCTGCCTTTGTTAATTTCCTTGTCTAAAAGAACATGTGTCCGGATTGATTTAAATAAAACTTTATAAGCAAATATCTCAAACTCAAATCCCATTATATTATGTTTATGAGCGTGAGCATCTATTCCCCCGATGGCTACCACTTTTCTTTTTTCATTAAGTTCATCCCATTTTTTTAAAGTAATTTCCGGCGGAGCAATTATTGATTTCAGCGGATGAATAAATCTTTGGAGCTTGTTTGAATCATTGAGACCTTCAGCCCATTCGCTCATATGATTCCAGATTTCAATTCCCGTAAAGTCCTCTGATTCCCATGCAGTCCATGGATATGAAGGGTGTCCGGCCAGCTGCTTTCTTTCTTCGTGAGGATGCGCAAGAAAACCTATCCCGCCCCTCTTCTTTATTTCACTTACGTATTCAACTGCTGAAAGACGGTTACCGAGATCTCCGTCGGGCAGTTTTTCAAAAGTTCCGACGACTTTATCCAGTCCGAAAACCAGATAATGATTTTTATTTTTAATGTCATTTACTTCATAGCCGACTATCAGCATGGTTTTCCCGAACCATTTTTCATACCCCTTTTCTTTTGCTTTTAAAGTATTATGATCTGTAAGAATAATAAAATCAAGATTTGATTCCTCAGCGGCACTTCCGATCTCTTCAACTGTCCCTGAACCATCGGAGTATTTTGAATGCATATGTAACGAACCCGAATATTCAAACATGACTAATTATTTTGTTTTTTTTTTATTTATTAAATGATTGTGGAAATTAAATCTGAACCCCGGTCATTCTCCATTACATTGAAACAGACAGAAAGAAGTTTTAAGCTGTTGAGTTAGTTGTAGGCACTTTGGATTAAATAAGTTTAAGAATTATTGATCAATCCGATCAAGATCTATGGCCAAAATATATATTAAGTATCCAGATTACCAGTATAACCAGCATCAAAATTAAAAAAGTTCTTTTATTAAATGTAACTGTGACTTTATAGTTAATTAAACTCAATACAAAAATACTCAAACAGATGATTCCTAAAAATGAAAAGAAAATTACCGATGAAGGATTGTAATAAAGACTTTTTGAAAAATCCAGATTGACAAACTCAGAGAATGCATGTGACATTCCGCAGAACGGGCACGGAATTCCGAACACGTTCAGCATGATGCACGAACTGTCATATCTGAATATCCCGGGAAAATAATTCCTCAGCAGATCAAGGGGATAAAATATAGTGCTTAGAAATCCGAATATTATAAAACCTAATAAGAAACCCCTAATCTTCCATGCTTCAGGCGAAGAAATTTTTTTTAAAGTTAAGAAATTCAAACTTTCGGCGGATTTTTCTTATTTAAATAAGTCACTCCGAGAATTGCTCCGACTGAACCAAACAAAGGATACAAAATAATGTTGCTTACGAATGAAATGATTGTGATGGTCGGTGAAAACCCATGCTCGTTATATTCATTTGAGAACTTATCCATATACTCTGACATCTCCGGCGGTGTCTGAATTCCAATTTCATCAAATGTTTTCATTATATCCAGCATTGGGTTTGTTTCGGAAAACAAACTCAGTATGAGACCGAATCCCGTTACAAAAATTGCTGACAATATTCCGCATAAGATCCCTATCATACCGCCGTCCTTAGTTGTTAAGGCAAGTCCTGTATTCTGCAATTGTTTCCAGTAAGTATAAACTCCGGCGAATCCTCCCGCCATTATACCGGCGCAGCAAAAAACATTTATGAAATTCAACAGAGGAAAGACAGCGATAAGTGTCATTATAGATGTTCCGTAAATAATTGGTATTATCCTGTTAGGTGTATTCATTAATTATTATATATTTACTTTTTTTCTCAAGAAGGAATTCACTTCATCAAAGAATTTAACAAAACCCGGAATCAGATAAAGCGGAAGAGAAATACCTATTAAAAATCCCGTTACTGAACGGGAAAAAAAAGTATTCATCAGAATTCCAAAACTGTCAAGCATTACGTCACAAATTAAAAAGAATAAAGCTACTATTAAAAGCAAAACCGAAGGAGGAGTAATGTTGTTAAGTTTGTACTTCAGCGGATACAGCACCGTACCAATGAAAAAGCCAGTGTAGATCCAGACACATCTTGAGCAGACTCCGAGAACATGTTCAAATAAATGAAATGATCTGTCGTCCTGCTGGTGACATACTTTTGAAAAAAATATATACAGGAAATAAGAAATGTTTTTGAAACTGTCTCCGGAATGCATAAGCAGAGGTGCGAGAAAAATCATTAACGTCCATAAAAAACTTAAAGTCAGAATGCTGAAGTAAACTTTTTTTGAAAGATCGGGATCAGCGGTATTATTCTCATGAAACTCGGGCATGGTTCAAAATATTACAATAACTTGAATAAATCAATTAGAATATTTAATATTTTATAAATTAAAATTAAGTAACTATGAATAAGTTTAAATTAATCACAGCGTTTCTTTTTATATCTGCCATGCTTTTATCCTGCGGAAGAAAAAAGGAAATTACGCAGGAAAATATAACATCACAATTTCCAATTACGGAAGTAACACCTAAAGATATTAACGATGCTGAAAAAGGTGACTGGATAATTAAGCACGTGATGTCTGATGCTGAAAAATTAAACCCAATCGTTACCAATGATGCAACAGCATCCGGCATACACCTTTATATTTATGAAAACCTTTTGGAAATAAACAGAATAACCTATGAACTTGAGCCATTGATAGCAAAATCAATGCCTGTAATAAGTGATGATCACCTTTCATATACTTTTGACCTGAAAGAAAATGTTACATTTTCAGACGGTAAACCTCTGACCGGGGAAGATATTATCTTTACAGTTAAAGTCATTAAGAATCCGTTCACGGATGCACAGGCATTCAGAAATTATTTTATGGATGTAAAAAGTGTTGAGCTAGTGGACGGTAATAAATACAGGGTAAGATTCAATATGTCAAAACCGTATTTCAGGGCAATCTATTCGATTGGCGACATGGAAATTCTTCCAAAACATATTTTAGATAAAGACGGTGCGAACGAAAAATTCAGCTGGGAAGATCTCGCAGAAGCTCAGAGATCGTTTGATCCGCAGAAATTTCCTGCAATGCAGAAATACGCTGAGTTTATAAACTCCGAAGAAGTTTCTAGAGATGCAAAGTATGTCATAGGAAGCGGACCCTATGTACTGGATAAATGGATAACGGGACAATCCGTCTCACTGATGAGAAATGAAAATTACTGGAACAAAAGCGCAATTCCAAATTTTCCCGATAAATTGGTTTTTAAAACTATAAAAGATCAGAATGCTGCGGTTGTAGCGGCGAAGAATAAAGAAGTAGATGAATTGGTTGTTTATCAGCCTACTGATTTTGTTGAAAATGTAAAAAACCCGGAACAGTTTAATCTAAAAAAAGCATTAGTGATCGAACCATCTTACAATTACATTTCCTGGAACAACAAAAATATTATTTTTTCGGATAAAAAAGTCCGGATGGCAATGGCTTATGCCATTAACAGAAAGGACATGATAGACAAGATCGTGTATGGCATGGCAACTCCGGTTCAGTCTCATATTTTTTTAAAAAGCAGGTTTCTTGATACCGATCTTCCTGAAATTCCTTATGATCTGCAAAAGGCAAAAGACCTCCTTGCGGAAGCCGGCTGGAAAGATACTGACGGGGACGGAATTCTGGATAAAGTGATTGATGGCAAGAAGGTGGATTTCAAATTTACGTTCACAAACAATCTAAACCCAAAAAGAAAAAAAATACTTCTTATTCTGATCGAGCAATTTAAACAGCTTGGAATTGAAGCTAACCTGCAGGAGTATGAATGGTCAGTATTTCTTGATAAAATAAAGAAGCATAATTTTGATGCCTGTTTCGCCGGATGGCAGCTGAGTGTTACGCCGGATGATCCTTTTCAGATATGGCATTCATCACAGTCTGAAAGCGAAGGAAGCAATTATATGAGCTATAATAATCCTGAGGCGGATAAACTTCTGGAACAAAACAGAATCGAGTTTGATGACGTTAAAAGAAAAGAGATACTCGATAAATGGCAGAAGATCGTATATGATGATCAGCCGGTGACGTTTTTATGGAGTGAGCCTGTAAGATATTTATACAGCGACCGTTTTAAAAATGCAAGGTGGTATGCTTATCCCGATTCTCCGTTGTTTAATGAATGGTGGGTACCGACATCGAGACAGCTTTATAAGAATTAAGAATTTAAGAATTAAGAATTACGAATTATTTTGGACGGATTTGACACGGGAAATATTCAGACTATTCAGTTATAATAATTTACAGTTGAAATTAATCATATAGTTTAGCATATTCGCAAAAACAATCAACTCTTTTATTAATCAATCTAACTCATGACGAAATGATAAAAGTTAACATAACCTCCAGGCATTTTAAGGCACATGAAACACTTCAGGAGTACATCAAAAATGAGATTGAAACACTTAGTAAATACCATGAAGAAATTATTCATGCTGACGTTATATTTTCATTTGAAAGATCAATAAACAGCATAAAAAACTGTGAAATTATCGTTAAGCTAAGGGACAGGATTTTGACAGCAAAAGAAAGTACAGATGATTTCATCAAGTCAATAGATAAAGCAGTAACCAAAATAGAATCGCAGATATTAAAGTATAAAGACAAGCACAAAGCAGAGAAACATGATTTGAAAAAAGAAATTGTAAAAACCATATAGTATTTGGCAAACAAGTTTAAAAATATCAAAGAACTAAAAAAGGATTCAATTTCAGTTCAGTTTTTTTTTACAGAGTGTAAGGAAAGATTTAAGCTAACGAAAGTAACGCAGGCAGAGATAAGTCAGAATAAACTAATAACTGAAAAGGACATACACCGTCCGGGACTGGCATTAGCCGGATACGTAAAGCTTTTTACTTTCAACCGGGTACAGGTTTTCGGAAACACTGAAATACAATACCTGAAACAGTTTGACTCACCTGAAAAGGAAAAGATCCTTGAAAGATTTTTTTCGTTTGATGTCCCTTGTGTCATTGTTACTAATGATAATCACATTCCTGAGGAATTAGTGAGGATAGCAGAAGCTAACGATGTTCCTGTATTCAGAACACCTTACCCAACAACACGATTTGCTTACTTCATCAGCGATTTTCTTGATGATCAGTTCACGACACAAATGATAATTCACGGTTCTTTTGTTGATGTTTACGGAATAGGTCTTCTCTTTTCAGGAAAATCAGGTATTGGGAAAAGTGAGATAGCGCTTGATCTTATTGAGCGCGGACACAGGCTGGTTGCAGATGATGTTGTAGTGGTAACAAAGAAAGGCGAAGGAGTGCTTATGGGATCAGGCACCGCAATTTCAAAACACATCATGGAAATTCGCGGGCTTGGAATAATTGATGTCCGCACAATCTTCGGAATTCGTTCTATAAGATTTCAAAAAAGAGTTGAAGTAATAGTTGAGCTTGAAGACTGGGATAAGGATAAAGCGTATGACAGAACGGGTCTTGATAATTCCACTATTAACTTATTAGGAGTGGATGCTGAATTAATAAAGCTTCCGATATTTCCGGGAAAGAACATAACAGTTATTGCCGAAGTTATCGCATTGAATTATTTATGCAAGCATTACGGTTATAATGCAGCGGAAGAATTCAAGAAAAGGCTTGAAGATAAAATTAATTCAAACTCGAAAAGAAAATTTTCAAACTCTAATAACGAGCGTCTTGAAAGGACTACTGAGTATTTCGAGCACGACTTCGAATAAAGATTGTATAACAAAAAACCCTCGACATAGTATAAATAAAACAAAAGATCATTAAAATTTAAATATCATCAAGATGAAAAGAATAACAATTTTTTCAATTGCCGTTCTTCTTACAGGAGTCTTTATAATTTCATCCTGCGGCAGAAAAAAAGAAGAAGTTACAAAAACCAATGAATCCACAGAACTAACTTTAACCGAGCTGATCCCTGAAGATACAAAAGATGCAGTAACCGGAGACTGGGTAATCCGGCAGGAGATGTCTGATGCTGAGAAATTAAACCCTACAGTGACAAATGATGCAGCTGCTCAGGGAATTTATATTTATATCTTCGAACCTCTTCTTGATATTGACAGAGTTACATATGAATTAAAACCTATAATTGCGAAAGCACCGCCTGTCATTAGTGATGATCATTTATCATACACTTTTGACATAAGAGAAGACATTACCTTTTCAGATGGTAAACCGCTTACAGGTGAAGATGTAATCTTTACAATTAAAACCATTAAGAATCCTTTTACAGATGCACAGGCATTAAGAAATTATTTTAATGATGTAAAAAGTGCGGAGCTTGTTGATGGTAATAAATATAAAGTTAAAATTAACATGTCCAAGCCATATTTCAGAGCTGTATATTCAATCGGAGGAACAGCTATCACACCTAAACATATTCTGGATAAAGACGGAATGAATGACAAGTTTAGCTGGGAAGATTTAGATGCAGCAAGTAAGAGTCTGGATCCACTGAAATTCCCTGAACTGCAGAAATATGCGGAATTCCTGAATTCGCAGGAGGTATCCCGCGACCCTAAATATGTAGTGGGCAGCGGACCTTATATGCTTGATAACTGGATTACAGGTCAGTCTGTGACTTTAAAAAGAAATGATAATTACTGGAATAAAAAAGAAATACCGAACTTCCCTGCAAAATTAGTTTTCAAAACAATACAGGATCAGAATGCCGCAATAGTTGCAGCAAAGAATAAAGAAGTGGATCAGATGTTTGTAATTCAACCGGTTGACTTTGTAGAGAATGTAAAAGATCCGGACAAGTTTGATTTAAAAAAAGCATTAGTCACAGAACCGGGCTACGTTTACATTGCCTGGAATAATAAGAATCCTCTCTTTGCAGATAAGAAAGTCAGATGGGCGTTAAGTCACGGCATTGACAGACAGTCAATTATTGATAAAATTATTTACGGAATGGGAACACCTGTAAGTACTCCGGTATTCATAAAAAGTAAATACTACAACACTGATTTACCCGAAGTAAAATATGATCCGGAAGAATCCAGGAGATTATTGGCAGAAGCCGGATGGAAAGATACTGACGGAGACGGAGTATTGGATAAAGTTATTAACGGAAAGAAAACCGATTTCAAGTTTACATTCATGAACAATAATAATCCGAAGAGAAGAAAAGTAATGTTGATTGTCATTGAACAGCTAAAGCAGCTTGGGATTCAGGCTGATTTACAGGATTATGAATGGTCAGTATTTCTGGATAAGACAAAGAAGCATCAGTTCGATGCATGCTATGCTGCATGGCAGCTTGGAGTGACACCGGAAGATCCTTATCAGATCTGGCATTCCTCACAGTCTGAAGGTGAAGGAAGTAATTCGATCAGCTATATAAATCCTGAAAGTGACCGGATGCTTGAAGAAAACAGGACATTATTTGACGAGACTAAAAGAGTTGAATTACTGAAAAAATGGCAGAAGATAATCTACGATGATCAGCCGACTACTTTCTTATGGGTAGAACCTTCGAGATACCTGTACAGTGACAGATACAGAAATACAAGATGGTACTCATATCCTGATTCACCATTACTGAATGAATGGTGGACACCGACACCGGATCAGCGATACAGAAACTAACTATATACTTTACCTGCTGCTGAATTTCAGGCAGCAGGTATTTTTAATCTTGTAAATCTTGTAATCTTATGAATCTTATAAATCTTACAAATACATAATGACCCAGTATGTAATCAAGAGAATACTGCTTTTCATACCGACTCTTATCATTATAACAATGATAACATTTCTTATCTGCCGTCTTGCACCGGGTGACCCTACCGAAATGAAGCTGGGACAAACCGGTGAAGCAATGAAATCTGATGCTAAAAATCAGATGACTGAGCAGGCAAAAGAATTTTATAAGAAAAAATTCGGATTGGATAAATCACTGCCAATGCAATACCTTATCTGGATGGGAAACATGCTGAAGGGGGATTTCGGAAATTCATTCAAAGATAACAGACCTGTTTTGGATAAAATAACAGAAAGACTACCGGTATCGGTAACTATAAGTGTGCTTTCTTTTTTCCTTATATATTCCATTGCCATTCCAATAGGAATATACAGCGCAGCCAGGCAATATTCCTTTACTGACCGGTTTACAACAGTTTTATTATTTATTCTGTATTCTTTACCTAACTTTTGGGTAGCGACTCTGGCGATCGTATTCTTATGTAATGTTGAATATGTGAAGATATTTCCGACATCCGGAATTCGCTCGGAACAATTTGACTCTCTGACTTTTTTGGTAAATTTGGAGACTATTTCATGCATTTATTTCTGCCGGTTGTAGTAACAAGTCTTGCCAGTTTTGCTTTCTTATCAAGACAGATGAGAAGTTCAATGCTTGAAGTCATACGACAGGATTATATAAGAACAGCAAGAGCAAAAGGCTTGTCAGAAAAGAAAGTAATTATGAAACATGCTCTTAGAAATTCACTGATTCCTATTATCACTTTAATGGGAGGATTATTACCTGCAATGGTCGGCGGAAGTATCATCATCGAAACTATTTTTTCAATTCCGGGTATCGGCCAGCTGGCATTTCAGGCAATATTAGACAGGGACTATCCGTTAATAATGGCTGAGCTTGTTATTGCTTCATCATTAACCGTAGTAGGTATACTGATAGTTGATATATTATATTCTTTTGTAGATCCAAGAATTGCATTCACAAAAAAAGCAGCATAAAATTATATGAAAGATAAAGAGATATTAGAACCGGATACTCCTGAAAAAATAACTCACATAGATTTAAATTCTACCGGCTTATCTGAATCACAGATGGAATCTCAGAAAGCTGTTGGAGTAAGCTATTGGTCATTAGTAAAACATCAGTTCAAGAAAAATAGATTAGCAATGATATCATTGTATATAGTTGTTTTTTTAGTTTTTCTTGCTTTGATAGCTGATTTTCTTGCGAGCAGCAAACCGATATATGCTGTGTATAAAGGTGAAACATATTTCCCAGTAATTAAGGATTACTTAAATAGTTTAGGAGTCAGCAAATGGGATCCTGAATTGATTAATATTAACTGGAAAACGTTAGATGATGAGAATAAACTTGAAAGTGTAATATGGAGTCCTGTTCCTTACGGATCAAGAGAAATAGATCTTTCAAATGTTTACAGTCCTCCCGGAGGTGATCATTATCTCGGGACAGACGGGATTGGAAGAGATTTGCTGGCAGGTCTGATCCATGGTTCGAGAGTTTCGCTTTCAGTCGGGTTTGTAGCCGCAGGCATCGCTATTTTAATAGGGATTGTAATGGGCTCTTTAGCAGGGTTCTACGGCGGGAAGGTTGATTTGACAATAATGCGTTTTGTAGAGATAATGATGACATTTCCTTTATTCTTTTTAATTATAACCATAGTTGCAATTTACGGTTCAAGCATATGGTACATAATGGCAGCAATCGGTTTTACAACCTGGACAAGCGATGCAAAACTTATCAGGGGAGAAGTTTTAAAAGTAAGAAATATGGAATATATCACAGCTGCAAATTCCATTGGCTTGCCTAACAACCAAATAATTTTAAGGCATGTAATACCTAATGCAATAGCTCCGGTTCTTGTATCCGGAGCATTTGCAATAGCCGGAGCAATTCTCCTTGAAGCAGGATTGAGTTTTCTTGGATTTGGAGTGGCAGCTACAACTGTCACCTGGGGTTCCCTGCTTAATGAAGCAAGAGGCTCAGCTAATGCATGGTGGCTTGCAATATTTCCGGGCTTCATGATCTTTATTGCCGTTGTATCTTATAATTTAATTGGAGAAGGTTTACGTGATGCTTTAGACCCGAGACTCCGAGATTGAGTTTAGGTATTGAGTATTGAGTATTGAGTATTGAGTATTAAGTTTACACATTTTACATTTTACGTTTTACACGTTTCACATTTGACGTTTCACATTTGACGTTTCACATTTGACATTGAACAGCCCTATATTAAGAGATTGATTTTAATAAAGTGGTTTTTGATATTTGCAAAAAGTTTTATCTAATATTTATTAATATAAAATAAATTCAGGAGGTATAATAATATGGTTTGGACATTAGAACTGGCATCGTATCTTGATGATGCGCCATGGCCGGCCAATAAGTTCGAGTTGATTGACTATGCAGTCAGAACCGGTGCGCCAAAAGAAGTAATCAATAACCTCAATGACATGGAAGACACAGAGGAGCCGTTTGAAAGCATAGAAGAAATATGGCTTGATTATCCCACAGATGAAGACTTCTTCTACGATGAAGAAAATAAAGACTTTTAGCGTAAATCATCTTTTTATTTAACCCAATAATTTTTTGATTATTGGGTTTTTTTATATACAATACCCGTTGAAATTTTGATCAATAAATACTACAAATATTTTCTTTCGTTTGTTATTTTTATTTCAGTATTTTATAAATCCTCAGTTTCCCAGGATATAAATGGTAAGCAGACTGCGTATGAGATAGATGAGATTAACATTAAATTCAAAGGATTAAAAACTTTTGATGAAAGCGCGCTGACAAATCTTCTGGCTTCGAAGGACGGAGATCCGTTTGACATGGAGACTTACATGAAAGATGTTGAAAGATTAAAAAAATATTATTTTGATAACGGATTCTTTGACACTGCTGTAGATACTAATCTGTCTTTTAATAAAAATGATGAAGAAGTTATTCTGAATTTTATCATCAGGGAAAATATAAGATACAGGTATTATAAAATCAGTTATGACGGGCTTGACAGCATTGAAGAATCAGTAAAACTATTAATTGATAAGCCGGAATCAAAGTTGATCCGAACAGGCAGCTTTTATAACAAAGATACAATTAAAATGGAAGTGGACAGGGTTTTAAACCTTCTGTTCAATAACGGCTATGCTACTTCCCAGGCTGAGCTTCCTGAAATTTTTAAGATCGAAACTAATAATAAAGACCTGCAAGGAAAAGTTAACATAACTTTTGTTTTTAATCCCAGACTGCGTTATTTATTCGGACCAACTAAAATTACCATTAAAAATCAAAAATATGACCTTTCGAAACAAGACATTGCAAGAGAGCTTACTTATTCCGAAAATCAGGTTTATAATAAATCTGAAGTTGTAAACAGCGAGCTTAACCTTGCTAAGATCACAATTCTTGAAAACCCGCGGATCGTGATCGATAAAATAGACAGCTTAGACAAAAAAATATATTTTGCAATAAATGCGGTAGTAGGCTATAAATATAACCTCACACCTGAGCTTTACGGTTATGAAATTGAAAATACATTTTACGTTGGTGTTGGTCTGGCTTTTTCAGATAACTATTTTTTCGGCGGCGGCAGAAATCTGACAACAAGAGGGCGATTGTATTTCAATTCATTTGAAAACAACAGGCTGGTCTTCGAAAATCTTATTTATCAGCCTTATCTTTTTAATAACAGAAACATTTCGGGAAACTGGAACATTGGGGTTGAATACCGGCTGGATGAAATGTCAAATGTAACCCAGATCAAGAATAATTTCAATTTGTCTTATGACCTGCCGACTTATACATTTATAAACAGAATAAATGCAAGATGGGATACTCAGAATCAAAGGATCATTCTAAAGGAAGATGTTGTTCAGGATTCGGTGTTGGTTCAAAAATTTGATATAAATATTTTTTTGTCACTCTTAGGTGTAACATTTATCCACAACACGACCAATAATATTAAATTCCCTTCCAAGGGGAACTATCAGTCTTTTGATTTTGCGGAAACCGGTCTTTTGGGAAATTTAGCCCAAAAAATATTTAATACACAGACACTTAAATATTTTCAGTTTACAAATTTTAATACTGCATATTTAAATCTCAATAATACTGAAGTAGACGTAAGTTCAGTTATTGCAGGTAAAGTCTTAGGAGGGATCATTCTTGAATACGGAACAAATGCTTTTTTTGTAAACGGAACTGAGATAAGCTCTTCTTTTTTACCTACTGAAACAAAGTATCTTTGCGGCGGAAGCTCAAGTATCAGAGGATGGGGCGCAAGACAATTAGGAATCGTTGCGGATAAGGAAATAGGAGGGAATTTTATTATTGAAAATTCAATCGAACACCGGACACGCCCTTTTCTAGAATCAAGTAATACATATATAAGGGATCTTGGGTTTGCTACTTTTGTAGATTTTGGAAATGTCTGGACGGAAATAAGTAAGTTTAAACTAAACGAGGTTGCACTCGCAGCAGGCGGAGGAATCAGGTATTACACAATAATCGGCGCAATACGTCTTGATCTTGGATTTAAAATTTATGATCCTCAGCCGGGTCCTGTCGGCGGCTCTAACTGGCTGTTCGGTTCAGGATGTAATTACGGTGATAAATATACAGTACAGTTCGGGATTGGAAATACGTTTTAAAGCAATTACGAATTACAAATTACGAATTACGAGTTATGAATTAATCTTTAATCATTAGCAATTGTTCATTGTTCATTATTACTCATTACTCATTACTAATTATTAAAATGTGGTCAAACATAGTTGGTCAGGAAAGAGTTAAGGAAATTCTTAAGAATGTTTTTCAAAGCGGGAAGATACCGCACGCGTTGATCTTTTATGGCACAGAAGGTATCGGAAAGGATGCAGCAGCTGTGGAGTTTGCCAAGCTTCTTAATTGTGATGATCCTTTGAACGGAAACGAAGCATGCGATAAATGCAAAAACTGTATTGAGATCAATTCATTCAAATCTTCATTAGTCAAATTCATCATTGCTCTGCCAACAGGGAAAAATGAATCTGATGAAGATAAAAGCCCGCTGGAAAAACTTGATAAAGATGATTTTCCAATTTATCTGGAGGAAATGGAAGCCAAGATAAATGACAAGTATCATAAGATCTCAATACCCAAAGCTAATGACATAAGAATCTCAAGCATCAGGCAGATCAAGCGGGAAATCTATATGACAGGAAGAACCGGAAAAAAGAAAGTTTTTATTATCTCTAACTGTGACATGATGAATCCTCAGAGCGCAAACTCTTTACTGAAAATACTTGAAGAACCGCCGAAAGATTCCATTCTTATTCTTACAACATCAAAAATAAACTCACTGCTTCCGACCATTATCGGCAGGTGTCAGAAAATAAAATTTAACAACTTATCAAGGCAGCAGATATTAGATTACATTAAAAGTAATTACGAAAATGTGAAAGACAGCGAAGCAGGGTTCTTTGCGGAGCTATCCGACGGCAGCATCACAAAGTGCAGTGACATTATGGGGAAAAATTTTCTTGAGCTCAGGGAGAAAGTGCTTGAGCTTCTCAGTTCGGTTTTAACAAATCAATATCTGAAGTTAGGCAGCGGTATAGATTTCATAACGGGTAAAAAAGATAAGGAAAGAGTAAAGCAGTTTTTAATATTACTGTCAGTTTGGTTCAGGGATATACTCAGCAAGACTTATGGAAATGATGAGATGATCATTAATAAAGACAAAGCCGACAGGATAAGCAAGTTTGTATCGAATTTCGAGTCGGAAAATTATAAAATCATAAACCTGATTGAAGAAGCGATAAGAGATATCGACAGCAATGTGTTCTTAGACCTGATGCTTTATAATCTAATGTATAAGATCAAATCGAATATTAGAAGGAAAATAGGTTAACCTGTTGAATGGTTAATCGGTGGAGAGATATCAAAATTGATAATTGATAATTGATAATTGAATAATTAATAGTTGATACATATTTTTAATTCCTAATTATTAATTATTGATTTATTAATTATTAATTAGGAATTATTTACATTCCTACACTTGCCTCACAATAAATATTGCAATTGTCTGTTAGTCTTTTTAATTTGATTAAAACAAATTTAAAGACATAATGAAAACTTTATTTAAAAGTAAATTACTTCAGGTATTCACAGTACTGACCTTAATATCTCTTTCAATTACAGGGAGTGAATGTGATAAAGTTTTATCTGACAATGGAAATGTTCCCGGAATATTGTTAGGCGACTGGCAGCTTGCTTCGCAGACTGGTGCTTTGCAGGATATATGTCCGCAGGAAAGAGTAAATTATCAGTCTTCATTTATTGCACAGCTCACTTGCCCCAATTCAACTCCCATTACGAGAGATTTCGAAATAGAAAATGATGTTCTTACTTATACTGAAACATCAATTTCTTATGATGTGGAATTTACTGAAAATAATACAAAGCTTGCGCTTTACGGTAAAAATGTTTCAAGGAATCTTTTTTATGAAAAGGTTGTAACGTCGGTTAATCGCACGGCTCCAAAAGAAAAAACAGAATTCAATAACTCATCAGAAATCAGGAGATAACATATGAAAATATTTATTAGCTTTATAACTGTAATCGTTTTCCTTTCAGTTCTTACCGGATCTTCAATTGATAAAAAAGATGAGTATTCCGGCAGTCAGAATATTGTTACACATTTCAGCAAAAATAAAAACAGGATATCACAGAAAATTTCAGCAATGAAAAGCACCGGTGAATTTAAACAAATAAAACTTTTTATATTTGAAAAGGAAGCTTCGGAGAATGACAAATCATCTTCATTTGTTGCAAAGTCATCACAACTAAAACTTGATGACAAATCAAGTTCAAAAATTTTAAAAGACAAAGATGAAAATATATTATTTACTATCCCTGTTTCTGAAAACAATTCAGTTGAGATTGAGCTGACAAGATCATTTCCGGTATCCCCGGATTTTGTACTTAAAAATAAAATCAGTGGAAGCATCGAAACCGGCAATTACAAAGAAGGGCTGCATTATCAGGGCATCATAAAAGGGAAGGAAAATTCTACAGCTGCCATAAGCATATTTGAAAATTTTGTAATGGGATTAATTTCAGACGAGACAGGAAATTACGTTTTGGGTCCTGTTAAAAATTCTGATAACACTTACAGCGATAATTATATTTTTTATAATGATGCAGATTTGACTGCGGTAAATAATTTCAAATGCGGTGTGGAGTACAACGAGGAAAAATTTATTTTACCGGTAAAAGAGCTTAATGAAAACATACAGAACGGATCCTTAGATAATCCAGCCCGTCTCCCGGTGAAAGTTTATTTTGAAGCGGATTATGCAATGTATCTTGCTGCAGAAAGCAATGTGGAAGTTTTAGTGAATTTTATTACCGGGATGTTCAATCAGGTAATGACGATATATGAGAATGAATCAATTCCGTTTGTGATATCAGGCATAGGGTACTGGTCAGGTCAGGATCCTTACGCCGGTTTAGATGACTCATATCTTATACTTACAAGATTTGGCGGAAACAACCGCGATGATTTTGAAGGAAATATCGCTCATCTGCTTTCAACAAGAGATGCCGGGCTCGGCGGAATTGCGTGGATAAGAGTATTGTGTTATGAATTCAATCAGGCTGATTCCTCAGGGAGATTTGCATTCAGCAACATTGATCCTAACTTCGAAAACTATCCGACATACTCATGGACAGTAAATGTAGTCGCCCATGAAATGGGTCATAGTCTGGGTTCAAGACATACTCACGCGTGCGTCTGGCCTGTCTGCGGAATTATCAGGGCTATTGATTCCTGTTATTATTCCGAGGGAGGATGCTTTGCAAATCATCAGATCAGTCCCAGAGTCGGAACCATAATGAGTTACTGTCATCTCTGGACTGCCGCTCAGGGAGGCGGAATCAATCTCGCTTCCGGATTCGGACCTCTTCCGGGAGACACTATCAGGTTAAGATACGCACAGGCAGCATGTCTTGATCAGGTGTTAAATTCTTCTGAGCAACCGTCTGCATTCAGCCTGAAACAAAATTTTCCAAATCCATATAATCCGAGTACAACAATTACATTCGCATTGCCTGTTGATGCAAATGTAAATTTAAAAGTCTATGATGTCACGGGTAAGCTGGTCTCTGATCTGATACTGAATAAATTTTACCTGACCGGATTTTATAATGTAAATTTTAATTCTGAAAACTATAATCTTTCAAGCGGGATTTATTTTTATTCGCTTGAGTCGGACGGGACACTGATAGATACAAAACGGATGGTATTAATAAAATAAAAAGTGTGTGGAGTGTGTGGAGTGTGTGGTGGAGTGTGTAGAGTGTGTAGAGTGTGTAGAGTGTGTGGAGTAATGAATGAACTTAACGAACTTAACGAACTTAACGAACTTAATGAACTTACTGAACTTACTAAACTAAAACTAAATTATGCTAAAAAGTATTTTTATGATCGGTCAGGCTTTAACTCTGTTGTTTGCAATAGGATGTTCGGCAAGTCAGGAACAGACGTCTTTCACATTCGGAGTAGGTAAATATAAATTTACAATGACAGACAGTACGGGAAACAAGGTTCTTGAGGGTACCATGAATATGAAAGCTAAAGAAAATAATAATATTACAGGTACATATGAAATTACAAATGTTTATCAAAAAGATTTTCCGGGATTGAGCTCGATGACCGGAGACTTTGCAGGGAATATTATACCTGATGGTAAAAAGGTTTTTATAAATACAAATCCGAGAATTGCTGACAGCAATGTGTTCTGGAATATGACTATTAAAAAAAATTCAGTATCGGGTGAATGGAATTTTTCTGTGTTCAGAGGTTCAAGCTGGAAAGGGAAAATCAAGATCGTTAAACTTTGATTAAATGAAATGTAATGATAATTATGATGAGATGAGCTTATCAATGGGGATGAATAAATAGTAACTTTTATGAAATGCGTATTGAAAGTTTTTTAAATAATGACTGCTATAACATTATATAAAACTAAACTAAAAAAATTATGAAAGAGAAATCTATTACTTTTCTGTTATTTGTTTCACTCCTCATTTTATTTTTTTTAGATGTAAAAGATTCAGTCTCATACCCTAGGTTTGCTGCATATACCGGTGACAAGTGCATGGATTGCCACGTTGATCCGACCGGCGGGACAATGAGAAACGGCGGGGGGATTGCTTATGCAAAGAATAACCTATCAATGGACATGTTCAAAAAAATCGCCGGGAAGACACAGTTTTCTCCGAAGATAACAGATGCAATATCGGTCGGCGGCGATGTAAGAGTTGCTCAGGTGGATGATCAGGTCGAAGGTTCTTCAAATTTTAATTCATTCCTTGCCATGCAGGGTGACCTTTATGTTAATGCTGAACTCAATAAGATCTTAAATGTATTTGTAACCTCGGGAATGGATATTCCGGATCCATATGACATCCGGTATGAAGTTTACGGGATGATGTCGAATCTTCCTGCGAACACATATTTCAAAGTCGGGCTGTTTAAACCTGACTATGGATTGAAAATCGTCGAACACCGCGCTTATCAGAGAAAGTATTTATGGAATACTCCTTACAACACTAATACCGGATTTGAGCTTGGAATTTCTCCGGAGTGGTTTAATATGAACATCGGATTATACAATCCTATGAATCAGGATTTCCTGGACGGCGATCCGCACAAAATGTTTGTAGGTAATACTGATTTTAATTTTGCATTTAACAAACTCAATTTCAATCTTAATGTCGGAGGTTCATTCTTTAACAATCCGCATAATACTTCAGACAGCGCTTTCACTACAACCATTACTGCTGTTAATCAGGGATTCGGAGGATATACAAGACTTGGATTTCTCAGAAGGATTGCCTTTCTCGGTGAAATAGATTTTCAGCAATATACTTCAGACTTTCCGATGTTGCGGAGTATGTTTGGATATGCAGAGCTGAATGTGATAGTTGTGAAAGGAGTCGAGATCAGAAGCCAGTATGAATATTATGACAAGAACAGGGACATCACGGGAGATCATATTCAGAGGATCAGCGGAGGTGTCGGACTGTTTCCTTTCTTTGGATTTGAAACAGAACTGATGGTGCGCTTTCCCATTGAAGATCCGGAAAAACGAAATGATGAGTTTCAATGGAATTTTCATTTCTATTTCTGAGATATAAAGTCAAACGTGAGACTTCAAATGTCAGACGTGAGATGCGAGGTTATATGTCAAAGGCAGGAAACATGCATTGAGTTATCATTCAATAGATAAGTTTTAACCTGCAACAGTAGTAAAAATATTTGTTACGATTTTAAAATAAAAAAGCATCCGCTACAGCAGATGCTTTTTTATTTTTATCCGAATACTATATTCGAATTTAGAAGCCTTAAATCATTTCCATGAGAATCAGACAAATCAGCGTTATCCCTTCCGGCAATCTATTTCATTGGGAAAAATTATTTTAAACACAAAGCACACTAAGCAGGCACAAAGCTCACAAAGACTCTATATTCATTTATATTCATTAAAGTTATTTATTCTTTGTGATCTTTGTGAGTGCCAGGTGAACTTTGTGGTTTAAATATTTTAATAGTAATGTGTAATCCTCTGAAGTATAACATTGCGAGTATTAATTTTAAAACAAAATTCCTAAATTGTGCTAAGGCAGAAATCAACCCCAAAGATTGATCTCTAAATTTTTCCCCGATTAAATTTTTATTGTCTTAGATACATTCTTACTAGTACTCTGAGAAATTGATGTATAATATTAAGTTAAAACTACAGTTGGGTCATATCGCAATTTGAACTCAGACAGTTGGGGTTTTTGCTGTCCGGATGATTTTATCTTTTCCGGACATGTTTAAATTACTTTACTAATGTAAACAATTGATTCATTTTAATATTTGTGCCAAGACTAAATTACATATATCAAAAATCCGGTTTCGTAATTAAACTATTGTTCCTTTGCTTAGCCCTGTGTTTAATTAATTCAGGGGTTGTTTCTGCAGAAGATCCGAGGTTTGATCTGAGACTGACCAACAGAAATTATTTATCTTCAAATGAAGGATATTTTGATATTGTACTGAAACAAGTTAATCCGGGTCAGGTTGATTTTTTGTATGCAGGGGGCCGGTATGTTATTAAACTTGATACATTCTTTCTATCCGAACATTTAAATTATTCTTACTCTAAAGATACTTCAACTTACGGAATGGAAAGGATTCCTCCGCAATATATTGGCGCATTAACAAAACAGAATGACATTCTGAAACTTGATTTTAGAGAGCAGGTACCTTTGGGAGGGGAGCCGGTAATTTCAGGAACTTCAGGCACGCTTGTTGCAAGAATAAAATTTTACAATCCCGATCTGTATTCAACCAGCTGTTTGCTTGAGGAGCAGTTTCAGTGGATTACCTGGTCGCCTGAAGAGTTTACTCAATTATATTACAGAAGAAATGGCATCACCGTACCTATCAACAACAATAATTCAAGTTTCAGTACATACGATCTCTGCATCAGTACGCTTTGCTGTTTAGATGCTCCACTTCCTCCTCCGGTCAGGGTCTCTCCGGAAAATAATTCAGAAGATTTGGTAGTACCGGTAATATTAAAATGGCGGAAAGGATTTTCCGTAAATTATTCAGCTCATCTTCAGGTTGCTTTTGATTCGGAATTTAATAACATCGTTTACGAAAAATCCCTTACTGCCCCCAATGGAATGGAAGATATCAATGTTACACTGGATTCAATTACCTCACCGGGATCTTATTATTGGCGTGTAAGACAAGGCGGCATTCCTCCGCAAGGCGCTTATAACGAGCCATGGAAATTCACCATACGTGCTCCGTCAGTAAGCCTGAAGCTGACAGTTATTCCCGAAGGGCTGTGCAGAAGAGAGAATTTTTTTCCTTTTGAAATGAAAACCTATCTCAGAAATTATTCAGCGCCGTATGAGCTTGTAGATTCCTGTATATTTTCCATAACCGATTCCTCATTTGAAAATATTCTGAATTTCAGTAATGCCAATTCCGGAAAATATTACATAGTAGTGAAAGCAAAAAACACATTGGAAACATGGAGCAGAGAAGGAGGTGACTCACTTCTCAGAGGTTATGAATTAAATGAATATGATTTCTCCGAAAGTTTAATCAGTGCATTCGGGAACAATCTGATTCAAAAAGACAGTATGTTTTGCATTTTCAGCGGAGATGTAAATCAGGATTACAGCATAAATCCTGACGATGTAATTCCGGTTTATAATAATCTAAATTTTTTTGCTTCGGGTTATGTATCAACTGATCTTACAGGAGATGATCTTACAGATTTAACGGACTTATTAATCTCTTATAACAATTCAATTAAGTTTGTCAGTGTGATGAAACCGTGAGACAGTTACGAGTTACGAGTTACAAATGAAAATTTAAATCTTTATATTACTCAATACTCAATACTCAATACTCCATACCCTTTACTTAAGCAAAGGAGATCTTAATGAAAGCAAAAATACTAATTTTTTTAATTCTTAATTCTTCATTCTTAATTCTTAATTCCAAAGCGCAGATGGTCTGGAATCAGGCGTGTTCATTTGCAGGGACTGCATCGAGCTATGTCGCTGTACCTCATAACAGCCTGTTAAATATTACCGGCGACTTTACTGTTGAAATGTGGCTGAATCCCGACAGTTCAACCTCCGGTGCGCAGATACTGCTTCAAAAAAGAGCAGTTGGTAACAATGTCGGATATACGTTATATCTGAGCAGCGGAAAGGTGGCTATAAGAACTAATTCGTTAACACGACTGGTAGGCAAGACCGTAATTCCAAATAACAAATGGACTCATGTAGCCGGTTCGTATAATGTTACCACAGGAACTTTCAGAATAATTATAAACGGGGTTCAGGATACTTCTTCTGTAGTAGCAGGAGCGGCGCCTGTTTCAAACACCGACTCTATATTAATAGGAGTAGGGAATAACGAACCATTTAAAGGCATGATCGATGAGATCAGGATCTGGAATAATGACCTGAATGCATCCGGTATTTCGCAGGTAATGAGATTATCACTCGGAACGAATTCCGGACAGTATGGAAGTCTTGTCGCTTCATATACTTTTCAGGGAACAAATCCGGCGGTAACATTTTTTTCCATGAATGACCGGAGCGGTAATAATCTGAATGCATTTAACAGAGGCGTCACGGCGGCGTCTTTTGCGAACCAGCCAAGCAATACAATTTCATTAAATGAATGTGTGGAATTAGACGGGACATTGGATTATTTATCCGGACCGGATAATTCTATTGTCAGCCCGGTTTCGGGAATAACAATAGAAGCCTGGATCTATCCCGAATCTTTTGATGCAAACGTAAATACTTTCAGTACGATAGTCCATAAAGGAAATTCGTCGGGATCTGTAACAGATTACAGGATGGAGATCAATCTGAGAAAATTTAATTTCATTGTAAATGAAACTACGATATTCCAGTTAAGTACTTCCGGTGAATTTTTTCCTTTAAATAAATGGACTCATGTTGCTTTCACTTATTCCGGATCAACAGGATTTTCACAGTTCTTTATAAACGGGGAGATAAGGTGGGATGACACAAATTTTGTCGGTAACATACACGACAATACCGATTCCCTTTATATCGGCGGAACTCAGAATCTGGAATGCTTAGACGGATTTATTGATGAAGTGAGGATCACAGGTTCTGTTTCACCATACGGGACAATAGCCGGTCAGCCTTTTGTTTCAGTCAATGAACAGAATGATCCTGCCGGTGTAAATGTAGCTTATAATTTTGACGGCGGAACATATTCAAATACAGACAACGGACCGAGATTAAATTTCAGGAATGATGCGCGGTTCAGTTTGAATTCATTCCTGAGCAACTCACCGGTATCGCCAATGACTAATATTTTAACTTCAGGTTTTCCTAACGGATATTATTTAAGTAATCCAAACATCAGAATCCCTGCAACAGGAACCAGTGGATTCATGACTTCGGACACTTTAGATGTTCCCGTAAATGAAACAATAACAGATGTAAATGTTTTTGTTGCATTGAATCATACCGATGAAGATAACCTTGTGCTCTCTTTAATATCGCCGACAGGTACTGCGCTGACACTATACAGTACTACTTCACTGATGAATAACAGTGACAACATAGTCACAATTTTTAATGATCAGGCGGATTCTTCATTAGTTTCAAACCGGTATGTAATGTTTGCTCCAAGGTTAAAGCCTCTGAACAATTTGAACTCTGCTTTTTCCGGTGAGAGTACATCCGGGAAATGGAAGCTCAGAATTCAGGATGTGGCTGCGAGTGACACCGGGGTTCTTATCGGCTGGGGAATTCAGTTTAATAATCACACCAAACGCAAGAGCGTGCTTTCACTTACTTCATTGATCCAGGGCTTTTATGATCCGGCAACTAATTCACAGGTCGAAGATACAATGAGAGCTTTTGTGAGAAATGCATTTGCGCCTTATGCCATACTTGATTCTTCAAAAGCCATTCTTGATTCTACGGGACATGCGGACTTAGTATTTAATAATACTCCTGATGGTCTGCCCGTTTATATTCAGTTAAAGCACAGAAATTCTCTGGAGACATGGAGCCGGAAACCTTCACGCGGTACCTTTGCAATTCTGTTTTCAATACACTTTGCTCCCTTTATATCTTTTCTGGAATATGATTTTACAAATACCGCTTCAAAAGCATTTGGAAATAATATGATACAGGTAGATACAGGACCGAATAAATTTGCCATATACAGCGGTGATGCGGATCAGGATGGATTTATTAATCTCAGCGATGTCATAATTATCAGTAATGATGCAAATTTATTTGCAGCCGGATACAGAGTTACTGATATCAACGGGGATAATATTTCGGATCTGACTGATGTTCTGATGGCTCATAATAATTCTACTGATTTTGTGAGTGCGATAAGACCCTGATTTCGATTTGGAAATTGGGATTTTCATCTTGGATATACCTGATAGTTATATTTTATGTAAAGAAAATGTGCAGTTCGTAACTTTACAAACCTTACAAACCTTACAAACTTTATAAACTTTTCACTTTCTCCAATAGCCATTTCTTGTTTGTTAGGTTCTTCTCTATTGAAATATTATGCTGAATCAAATCCTGTTCTGATTTATTTATTCTATTTTTTACCGAAATAATTTTATTCAAAAATTTATGGAAATTATTGAAAGGTATTTTTCTGATTTCCGGAATAAACTTATTCTTATTCAAAAAATGCCTGAAGCTTTCCAGTGCATCAATAAGAGAATCTTCATAACCTAATTCATACAAAAGCTGAATGTGAAGAGTTTTGGAATTAAGCTTCATATAAATTTCATCATATTTAATTTTAGAGATCAGCTCGAGTGATGTCTCAAAATTTTTCATATTAAACTCATACAAAGCCAGGCAATAGTAATAATAGTTATCTCTGAATTTTTTATTAAGCTCAGGTTTAAATGTATTAATAAAATCTTTCACCCATTCAGTTTCATGCACATCAAGTCCCGACCTGACTACGTTCCTGTAAAAGATCGGCGACATTGAATTATCATTTAACAGATAAGTCTTTTCCTTTATTTCTTCTTTGTATAATTCAAACAGTTCTCTTTCAAATCCGGTGTTGCCTTCGGAGATCCGCTTAGTACAGTATGCTCCACTGTGTACGTAAGCTCCGATCAGATCGAATTTATTCAGATTAACTTTATTCTTTAAAAGAATGTCCTTTAACTTAAAGTAATACTCACTGTGTGAACTTTCCGTATTCATCTTTATCATATAGTAATACATTTTCAAAACCGCTATGTCCTCAAAGTCCGCAATCCTAATTTTATCAAATTCTTTTTCAAAGACTTCTGATTTTAGTTTCTTATTATATAAAGCATAAAAGTTCATTGTGTTAAGGTACATGATCATAAATTTTACAAGATAGAAATTTTTAAAATCCTTAAATACATTTTCCCAGTCCGATCTGTCAATAATCTTTTCATAATTTGCATAATTTGAAACATACTGATGATAAGTTCTGTCATTCACAAGCCGGTATTTATAGTAAAAGTATTCTTCCGATTCAATGTCCGCCTTCTTTAAAATATCAAAAGCGCCGGTAAGATTTTTTTCAAAGAGCTTGTTTTGCTTTCTTTCCGTCAGCTCCTGATCCAGCTGAACTTTAAATTCGAGTTTGTTTGTCTCAAATCTTTTATGTGCAAGATATTTTTGTGCAAGGTCTGTAAGGTAGTGAGTCAGTACTCTCAGCGAACTGTCATTGTATTTTTTCCCTGGAAATAGTTTGTTGAAAATATTTTGTTTAGTTAAAGCTTTGTTTTCAAAGTCAGGGTGAAATTTAATAATGATCTCATACAGATTACTGACTGCCTGCCGCTTATTAAAATATGAAGAATTAAGAAATTCCCTGAACTCTTTCGTTTCCTTTGCCGAAAATGTCTTCAGCAGCTCCGTTAAATTATTAGTGAACATAAGATTTTAAGCAGTATTTTTTGTAACATATCAATTAATATATTATTTAAAAACTAATTAAAACAGCTTGTTTTTGAGTAATCATTGAAAATTTAAAGCTAAATCCGGGTAACATTTTTGAAAACAATTACTTGTCATAAAGCTCTGCCTGTAATATTTTTGCTGAGTTTAATTTAAAGAAAGCGATCAAATATTTTTTAACCACTAAGTCACGAGGACACAAAAAATAAAATATAGGATTTTAAAAATGCATAGGAAAAAGTTTTCAAAGACCGGTGAATATTTAGTTTACATTATCTTTGATAAAAATAACACTGCTCATATAAATATCTCAAATGATGAAAGTTCGGTTTTTGAAGAGCAGTCGGGTAAGCATTCCAAACTGGTTTACTTTGAAAGACACTGTGACAGGGAAAAAGCACTGAGAAGGAAACGATATTTCATAAAGCTGAATGATTCAGACAAACTTAAACTGATCAGAAAGCATAATCCGGAAATGCTGAATCTCATTTTCACAATTTATGACAGCAGATTAATAACTTAATTTTAACTGCTTCAAAATTGCGATAAAAAATCTGCCACTAATTTTCACGAATCTGAGCGAATTTATATAAGCAAATTCAAATGATGAATTAGAAAACATTCGGGTTAATTCGTGAAAATTCGTGGCTGAAGAGATCTTAAAGAATGAAGCAGTCAACTTGAGTTAATAACGAAATCAAAATATTTTTTCTAAATCAAAAATTCCTTAAAATGAAAATGTTCATTACTTTTGCTGTTCTTTTCACCTTATGCACTCAGAACTTATTTTCTCAATGGCAGCCCGATACGCGGCTGACAAATTTCGCGAATGCATCTTACACATCTTATAATAATGCATGGAATGTCGCATCCAACGGAAATATTGTGCATACTGTATGGTGGGACAATCGCTTAGATCCCATTAATTATGAAATATACTACAAACGTTCGACAGACGCAGGGGTGAGCTGGGGAGCGGATATTCGCCTGACTAATAACACCGGTGATTCACAATATCCTTCTGTATCAGTATCAGGTTCGGTTGTGCATGTTGCTTGGCAGGACCGTCGTGACGGGAACTTTGAAATTTATTACAAACGATCAACAGACGCAGGCGTAAGTTGGGGAGCAGATACAAGGCTGACGAACGGTGTCTTTGATTCATGGCATCCTTCTGTATCGGTAGCAGGTTCAAACGTGAATATTGCATGGCAGGATCGTCGTGACGTGGACGATGAAATATACTACAAACGATCAACCGATGAAGGCGTAAGCTGGGGTGCTGATGTAAGACTTACAAATAACGCCGGCGTTTCAGCGATTCCTTCTGTAAGTGCGTCCGGTTTGTATATTCATGTTGTCTGGGATGACACCCGTGACGGGAACGCTGAGATATATTATAAACGATCAACAAATGGAGGAGAAAGCTGGGGAGCAGATACACGGCTGACGAATAATTCTGCTTCATCTACCTCTGCTAGTGTAGTTGTATCAGATTCTGTTGTACATGTTACATGGCAGGACAGACGTGATGAATGGGAGATATATTACATACGTTCGACTGACGCAGGAGCAGGCTGGGGAGCTGAAACACGGCTTACGAATGATGCAGCAAGTTCATGGTATCCTAATTTATCAGTTTCAGGATCAGTTGTGCATATTGTATGGCAGGAACGCCGTGACGGGAACGATGAAATTTATTATAAACGATCAACAGATGACGGCGTTAGCTGGGAATCAGATACAAGACTTACGTTTTTTGTTTCCGGTTCGGGTGCATGGAATCCTTCTGTAGCAGTATCCGGTACAGTTGTTCATGTGGTTTGGAATGACTACCGTATCGGGTCGGAGATATGGTATAAACACAATCCGACAGGTAATCCTGTAGGAATATTAAGTATTAATTCAGAGGTACCGGAGAAATTTTCTTTATCTCAAAACTACCCTAACCCTTACAACCCGGTTACGAATCTGGAATTTGGAATTTCGAAATCAGGATTTGTTTCATTAAAGGTTTATGATGTTCAAGGCCGGGAAGTGTCAACTCTTGTAAACGAACGGCTTGCTCCCGGAACTTACAAAGTTGATTTCAACGGAAGTAATTTTACGAGCGGAGTTTATTTTTACAGGTTAATAACCGGCAAGTTCATTGAAACTAAAAAAATGATCTTAACAAAATGATTTCAATTTGGAATTTGGAATTTCGGATTTGTGATTTGTCACATTGAAAGTTTATGATTCTATTTTTAAAAAGTTGCTAATCGCGATGTCTTTATTGAATCAAAAAAAATCATTTCAATAAAAATAATTTTTAAAATTAAAAATAAAATTAAATATGAAACTATTCATAACATTAGCAGTACTTTTCACTTTACATACTTCAAACATATTTGCTCAATGGCAGCCGGATGTCCGGCTGACAAATTTCGCGAATGATTCTTATACTTCTTTTAATAATGCATGGAATGTCTCATCCAGCGGAAATACTGTACATACTGTATGGTGGGACAACCGTTTAGATCCCATTAACTATGAAATATACTACAAACGATCGACAGATGCCGGAGTGAGCTGGGGAGCGGATATTCGCCTGACAAATAACACCGGTGATTCACAATATCCTTCTGTATCAGTATCAGGTTCAGTTGTGCATGTAGCGTGGCAGGACCGTCGTGACGGGAACTTTGAGATTTATTACAAAAGATCAACAGATGGAGGTGTAAGCTGGGGAACAGATACCCGGCTGACGAATGGTGTCTATGATTCATGGCATCCTTCTGTGACGCTAGCAGGTTCAGATGTGCATATTGCATGGCAGGATCGTCGTGACGTGGACGATGAGATATACTACAAACGATCAACCGATGAAGGCGTAAGCTGGGGAGCAGATGTAAGACTTACAAATAACGCCGCTGTTTCTGCTATTCCATCGGTCAGTGTATCGGGCTTGTTTGTTCATGTTGCTTGGGATGACACCCGAGACGGGAACGCAGAGATATATTATAAAAGATCAACTGACGGAGGCGTAAGCTGGGGAGCTGATACACGGCTGACAAATAATTCTGCTTCATCTACATCTGCATGTGTCGCCGTATTGGATTCTGTTGTACATGTTACATGGCAGGACAGACGTGATGAGTGGGAAATTTATTACAAACGCTCATCAGACGGCGGTGTAAGCTGGGGACCTGATATACGGCTTACGAGTAATCCGGCAAGTTCATGGTATCCCAATGTAGCAGTATCGGGTTCAGTTGTACATCTTGTATGGCAGGACCGGATGAATGGAAACGATGAAATACATTACAAGCGCTCTGCAGATAAAGGCGTAAGCTGGGATTCAGTCACAAGATTAACATTTAATACATCTGGTTCATGGAATCCTTCTGTATCAGTTTCCGGTTCAGTTGTGCATGTTGTTTGGAATGACTACCGTATCGGGTCCGAGATATGGTACAAACGCGATCCGACAGGTTCAAGAATTCCGCTGACTTTAAATCTCACCGCTTTTATGGAAGGATTTTATGATCCTGTTTCAAATAACATGGTATCGGATACAGCATGTTTATATTTAAGAAATAATACAATTCCCTATAATATAATAGATTCATCAAAAGGAATACTTAGCTCAGCAGGGACAGGTGCTTTTATTTTTTCAAATGGGGTCAGTTCAACTGATTACTATTTAGTCATTAAACACAGAAATTCAATTGAAACCTGGAGTATGAACCCGGTAATGTTTACAACCGGAATGCTGACTTATGATTTCTCAAACTCTGCAAACAAAGCATTTGGAAATAATCAAAAACAAATAGGTACCTTACCGGTTAAATTTGCATTTTACAGCGGTGACTATAATCAGGATGGCTTCGTCAATCTTGACGACGTGATCGGGGTTTATAATGCGGCGGGCAGCTTTACAAACGGATATGTGCCTACGGACATGAACGGTGATAACATTACTGATTTAAGTGATATTATAATCACGAATAATAATTCAAGCGGTTTTGTGAGCGTTGTGAAGCCGTGAGATGTCAAACGTCAAACGTAACTTGTAACTCTAAATAAAATTATTTTTTGAAAATTTAATTTTAAGTAAAATGAAAAAATTACTCACAGGTTTAATGTTCTTTATTTTAATAATTGAGAGCATAAATGCCCAGACCGGCTGGTTCATTCAGCCGTCATTTACTTCCCAGAACCTTTACGACTGTAAAGCAAGCGCATATAATGTTCTTTATATGGGTTCGGATAACGGAACAATATTCAAAAGTTCAAACGGGGGACTTAACTGGACTATATATAATTTCAACGATCCTTTATTGACCGGAAGCCCTTTGAAAATTGTAATGGGACAAAGTAATGATAACTGGACAACCGCAGGCGGAGGTAATGCCTTCGGATATAAACATGAGTCAATGGATACAGTAATGAGAATTTCTGTTTCTCCTCAGATAATACTGGAAGCTCTGTCTTTTGTAAGCGGGTATTTTTTTTACTCCTCCACAGTTGTAGCCGGAACTGGAGGACATTTTTTCATAAAAGACGGAGTCAACTGGAGAAAGGATACTGCTGCGACAAGGATAGCAGCAGGAAGGAATATAAATTACAGCAGCGGACATATTTTTGTCGGAGATAACGGTCTCATTATGAAAGCCGACAGTGTAGGGTTTACACATTCAAACGGAGAGCATATTAAATGGAGAGTGATCCCAAGCGGTACAACTAAAAATCTTTATTCAGTCATGACTAATTCAGGAGCAACATATATGGCAGTCGGCGAAGACGGAACAATATTGAAAACTACTAACTTCGGTGAAACATGGAATATTGTTCCAAGTCCTGTGACTGAAGATCTTTACAGCGTGTGGCTGGGATATGGTTATCTGATCGGCGGAGCAAACGGTACGATCTTAAGATGCTATGAACAGACTTTTACTAAATGGTATAAACAAACTACTCCGACAACTGAAGACATTTATCAGGTAATGACTTTAGGATACGTCGAATATATCAGCATGGGAAGAAACGGAATATTCTTAAGAACTAATGACGGCGGCGGCAGCCTCAAACGTTTCATAGGGACTTCAGTGATTGAAGGATTCTATAACCCTTCCACAAACCTGCTTGTACCCGACACAATATCCGTTACTGTAAGATCTTCAACAGCTCCATTCAATATTATAACAAGTTCAAAAGGTCAGCTAAACAACGGAGGATACGGAATTATTGAATTGGGTCCTGCGGTTTTTAATTCGGTTCCTTACTACATTCAGATCAATCATCGTAACTCAATCGAAACATGGAGTAAGACAACACAGGTTTTTACAAACAATGATCTGTATTATGATTTCTATCCTGCTGCAAACAAAGCTTATGGTAATAATCTGAAACAGGTCGATACTTCTCCTGTCAGGTTCGCATTTTACAGCGGTGACTTTAATCAGGACGGATTTGTAAATCTTACCGATGTGATTGGAGTTTATAATGCAGCAAGTATTTTTACAAACGGATATGTCCCTTCAGATATGAACGGGGATAATATATCCGACTTAACGGATGTCATTATTACAAATAATAATTCGAATAATTTTGTGAGCAAGGTTAGACCGTGAGACGTGTGAAACGTCAAAAGTCAGATGTGAGACGTCAAACGTGAAACGTGAGACGTCAAACGTCAGACGAAACTGTAACTATATTCGTAACTTGTAACTCGCAATTAATTAGTGTTTTGTAATTGAATAAACAACGGAGAGAAACGGAGAGTGAATTTTAAGTAATAGATTTTAATTTAGTATAAATATTATTAATTTAAAAAAGGATATTATGAAAAATTATAGTATCACAATAAATATTTTAATGGTTATAAAGTTATAAATAAAACATTAAATGAAAATCTAAGCAGATGAGTACTACCGAATTAAAATCAAATATCCATAAAATAGTTGAAACCATTCAAAGCGAACAATTATTGCAAACACTTTATGATTTTTTAAAATCAAAAGAAAAGAGTCAGTCCGGAAAACTTTGGGAATCTTTGACTGATAAACAAAAAAATGAAGTCCTTTTGGCTTATAATGAATCCGAAAATGAAAATAATTTAATTGACAGTGATGAAATATTTAAATAGAATAGATGAAAATCTCATTTACAAAACGAGGTGAAAAGAGTTATAATCTAATTAAAGAATATATCAGAACAGAATGGGGTTATAAACTCGAAGAAGCATTCGAACAAAAGACAAAAGACTTTTTAGATCTGCTAAAGAATTTTCCCCTGATGGGTTCTATTGAAGTAAAGGATAAACAAATCCGGGGAATATTACTCACCAGACACACCAAAATATTTTATAGAATCAAATCCGATAAAATTATTATTCTAACGTTTTTCGATGTGAGACAGGATCCCTGAAAAAAACCAGGTTAGAAATGTGATGACTCTTCAGGGACGAAGTAAGTGTGACCAACAACAAATGTTCGTTCGCATTGTCCTTGGTCTCGCCTGCCATTTTCAATTTTATTTTAGATTGAGAATTAATTTTTGGCAGGCTAAGACCAACAACGGCGGAAAGCAAATTTCTTACCATTCGACAATCCTCAGTAAAATGCAAATGTTCACAATTGAATTGATTCAATTCAGACTTAAGTCATCAGTTCTTTGATAATAAATTTAAAAATGCATTTTTAAATTTCTAAAGTCCTGTTTTAAATTTGGTAAACGCGTTATCAGATTTGGAATAAGGCTTGGAAGAATCGAAACATGCTTCGGACGATTTGCCGGAGGTGTTTAATGAATCACTTATAGTGTCGGGTGTAACACTTACAGCGTTGAGTGTAACACTTACAGCGTTGAGTGTAACACTTACAGCTCCGAGTGAATCACTTACAGCGTCGGGTGTAACACTTATAGCGTCGGGTGTAACACTAAAAGCCCGTGGGTGTAACACTTATAACGTCGGTGTAACACTTATAGCGTCGGGTGTAACACTTACAGCGTCGAGTGTCACTTACAGGAATCACTTACAGCGTCGAGTGTAACACTTATAGTGTCGGGTGTAACACTTATTACGTCCAGTGTAACACTTATTACGTCGAGAGTAACACTTATAACGTCGGGTGTAACACTTATAACGTCGGGTGTAACACTTATAACGTCGGGTGAATCACTTTCTTCTTTCCAGTTCTTTCGCTTTTTTCAGAAGCCATGCATGTGAAGTAGAATTTAGTTCTGAGATTAATTCAGATATTTCAAAGCTGCTATTTTCAGGATTATCATTAATTTTTAACAACCTGTTGTAATAGTCAAGAAATGAATTGCACTTAGTTATGTATAATTCCGGGAGAAGTTTATCGGTTCTGAGAAAATGCCGGTATGCATCCATCAGATCTGCTGCCGGGACAAATTCATGAAGCTCGTAATAGATCATAAGGGTTAATTGTTTTATTGCTGCCTTATAGATAACGTTTTTGATCGGACCGCTTTTCCCGAGCTTTTCCAGTGCCTCGTTATAATTGCCTTTTTCAAATTCCACACAAGCAGTGTTGTAGGCAAGTACATATTGCCTTTTATCCGGTTCTATTCGGCTTATGAATTTTTTCATAAACTCGCCAAGCCATTCTAATTCATTTGACTGTATCCCCACCCATACAATATTCATGAACCTGATTTCATTCATGTATTTTCCGCCTTCAGCAATAGTAAGTATATTTTTTTCGATTGAAAACTTTATAATATCAATCATTAATGATTTAAACTCAGCATTCCCGTCATTAAATTTTCTCTGAGCATAGTTCCGTAAGGTCACAATTAAGTTAAATTTTTCAATATAGCTCAGATCATCTTTATCTTCAAAAAGTATTTTCTTCAGCTCAAAAAAATATTTATCTTCATCAGTACTTTGCATTAAAACAATGTAATAGTAAACCTTAAGGACAGGAACACTTAAATAGTTATCATTCAATTTCAAGTATTCTAAAATGTTATTCATAAATTCAGGGTATCCTTCTGCGTTAACAACAAAACTTTTTTGATTCAAAAAATACTGAAAAAATTTTAAAGAGCTTATAAAGAAAAAAATATTTAAACTCTTCTGTTCAACCATCAGATCTTTGTCCAGGGCATCTTTATAAGTGATCGTTTTGGTATCCCTGGATTTAATATCGTTCTTGAAGTATTCCAGTTTGAATTTTGCAAAATATGTTTCCGCTTCCTTTGTATTTAATTTTTCTATTTTTTTATCCATTTCGTTTATGGACTTCATCATTAAACTATTCAGTTCTCTGGAATTGAGCTCATCAAGAAGATGTGTTTCCTTCATCAAATGATGACGCTGCAGATTTCTGTAAATAAGAAATTCCTTTATCAATTCCTGCAAACGGAAAACGGTCATTCTCATAAAACTGTCATTATACTTTATTTTTCCAAAAGCACTTTCGAATAACAATTTTTTATCAGATTGTTCTTCTCCGAATTCCGGATAAAGCTTTTTGACCTGTTCGTATAGTTTTATTACGCTTTGATTTGTGTTAAAGAAAGGTGACTGAATGAACAGGCTGAATTCCTTTATTTCCTGTTTGCTGAATGTTTTCAGCGATTCGATTAAAGCGGATTTAAACATATTCAAAAAGTTTAGTAAACTTTATGGTTACATCTCAAACATAAAATTGTTCAAAAATCTTTTAAAAACAACTAATTTAGTAATAATCTTCTTTCGCTGACTGCAACAATTCAAAATAACTCTCTTTGATTAACCAATACTGCTGATATATTTTTGTGTGTGAAAAAAAATAAAATGACATTGAACAATCTATCAGCTGCAAAAGGAGATTCAAAGGGAGAAGTTAATCTTCAATGGGATTCAGTTGAAAACGCGGTCTCATACATAATTGAAGTTGCAATCCCGAATCATTCGAAGGAAATTAAGTGGAAAGTTCTTGATATAATTTCAGAGTCGCGTTACACATTAAGAAATCTCAGATCAAATAAAGAGTATTTATTCAGAGTAGCTCCGATGAGCAGGGACGGTCAGGAAAATGGAGTGAGGAGATAATCAAGAAAGCACCTTAACAATGAATAATGAGCAATGAACAATGAACAATGAACAATGAACAATGAACAATGAATAATGAACAATGAATAATGAACAATGAACAATGAACAATGAATAATGAACAATGAATAATGAATAATGAACATTGAATAATGAATAATGAATAATGAATAATGAATAATGAATAATGAATAATGAATAAAATTAAAAATAACAATAATTAAATATGAAAACATTAAATATTTTTTTACTTGCATTAACATTAGTATTGGTTATTCAATCTGATTCTCAATCGCAGTGGACCGGTGATCCGAATAATCCAATGGTTGTCTGCAATGACCCACTGATCAAAAAGAACCTGTAATGGTAACAGACGGGAGCGGCGGATATTTTATTTTCTGGACAGATCTGAGAAATTACGGCCAGAATGAGGCTGATCTTTACGGACAGCGCTTAGATGCTGCGGGAAACAAGCTATGGACATCTGCCGGTAAGAAGATCGCTGACAGTGTTTTTTACTCCGTTCCGAAAGCTGTTTATACAAGTGATGGTAACATTATTGTTTTGTATAGTACTACAAACGGCGGAGGCAGGGTATGGGCTAAGAAAATTAATACTGCCGGTATTAGTATGTGGTCTGTTCCCTTTTATATTGCAGGCTGGCCGCAGCTTGGCGCGGATATTTACAACGCTGTTACAGATAAAAGCGGCGGAATAATAATAACTTATCAGGTGACGTGGGGAGGAGGAACAACTTTAGTTTTCGCCCAGCGAGTTTCGTCAAACGGAACAGTGAAATGGTCACCGGCAAGCAACGGATTGAATCTAAGTGAAAGCGGAGAGTGCCGCGCTCCTGTCATAACTTCAGATGAAAGAGGAGGCGCACATATTTTCTATTACAATGTTCCCGGTCCTTATAATGTCTGGAAGAGCCATGTAGACTCCTCGGGAAATTTTCTTCCGAAAACCGCATTGTACCTGACTCCAAATAATTATCCGCTGATCCGGGCTGTATCAGATGGAGTTGGCGGAGCAGTAATAGCCTGGGCAACAAACGGCGGCGGAGCAACACAATCAGATATCTATGCTCAGAGAATAAATTTAGCCGGCGCAGTGCAGTGGAATGCAACAGGCAATGTCGTTTGTAATGAAAACGGAGCACAGACAAGTCTCAATTTATCAAGAACATCGGACGGAAATTATATTATTGTATGGACTGACGGAAGAAGAGTGTTTATCAACAATGATGTCTATTGTCAGAAACTGAATGCAGCAGGAAATACTCAATGGACATCAAACGGAGTGCTTGTAACAAACTATTCCACATATTATCCCGAGCCGAATCTTATCAGTGACAATTCAGGCGGTGCTTATATTTTTGTATATAACAGCCAGACAAATTTCTCTGTCGCAAGGATCAAAAGTGACAGTACATTTTCCTGGACACCGAATCTCAGAACTTTAGCTTCCAGCATTTACAATCCTTCATATCACAGGTTTCAATTAGCAAAAAATGGTGACGGAGCGATTGCAGTATGGCAGACATTTAACGGTGTCGGCGCAAATGGATTGGGAATATACGGAGCAAAGATCAACGGTAACGGGACAATTAATATAAAACAGGTTTCTACAGAAATCCCTGAATCATTTTCACTGAAGCAAAATTATCCTAATCCATTCAATCCTGTTACGAATTTGGAATTTGGGATTTCGGATTTGGGATTTGTTTCTTTAAAAGTTTATAATATTCTGGGAAATGAAGTTGAAACATTAGTTAATAAAAACTTAGCAGCAGGAAGCTACTCGGTTGAGTGGGAAGCTACTAAGTATCCAAGCGGTGTTTATTTTTATAAACTTGAAACAGAAAATTTTACAGAGGTAAAGAGAATGATGTTAGTGAAATAATCGGATTTGGAATTTGGGATTTCGGATTTGGAATTTTTCAATGTCAGACGTGAAACGTGAAACGTCAAATGTCAGACGTCAAATGTCAGACGTCAAATGTGAAACGTGGTGTTTGAACGGATACTCAATACTCAATACTCAATACTCAATACTCAATACTAAAAATAAACGGAGAGAAAATGAAAAAAGTATTAACAGTTCTATCATTTCTATTTATTCTAAACAAGGCGGACTCACAGGTTACAGAGGAATGGGTCTCGAGATACAACGGACCCCCGGGAAACAATAATGATTATGGATATTCAGTTGCAGCCGATGGCTCGGGTAATGTTTATGTGACAGGATCCAGTAAAGGAAGCGCAACGGGGGATGACTATTCAACTGTAAAATACAATTCTGCCGGTGCCCAGCAGTGGGTTCGGAGATATAACGGGCCGGGAAATAGTGAAGATCTGGCATACCGGATCAAAGTTGATGTTTCCGGAAATGTATATGTAACAGGCGCAAGTACGGGAAGCGGAACTGGTCATGATTATGCAACCATAAAATATAATTCATCAGGTGATTCAATATGGGTACGAAGATATAACGGATCGGGAAACAGCGGTGATGATGCATATGCCCTGGCAGTTGATATATCGGGGAACGTGTATGTGGCCGGCTACAGCACAGGTATTAATGGTGATTATGTCACAATAAAATATAATTCCTCAGGGGATTCGTTGTGGGTACGAAGAGCAAATTGGGGAGTAAATGATGTAGCGACTTCCATCTCTGTTGATGGTTCAGGCAATGTGTACGTGACAGGCTTATCTTATAGATTTAGCGGATACGCTTATCTCACTATAAAATATAATTCGGCAGGCGTCGAGAAGTGGGTTCGGGAGTATGATGGCATTGGCTATGATGTATCCCATAAAATTGCCGTTGACGGCTCCGGGAATGTGTATGTGACAGGTTATAGTGCTGGAAGCGGAACAGATGACTATCTCACAATCAAGTACGATTCCTCCGGCACCGAGAAATGGCAGCGTAGATATAACGGACCGGGGAATAGTAATGATACAGCATATTCCCTCGCACTTGACGTCTCCGGGAATATATATGTGACAGGCGCAAGTACGGGAAGCGGAACAGGTACCGATTATGCTACAATAAAATATAACTCATCAGGGGATTCGTTATGGGTTCGAAGATATAACGGACCGGGAAATGGCTCTGATGTTCCGCGTTTTGCCGAAGTTGATGGCTCCGGAAATGTATATTTGACAGGTACAAGTGCGGGAAGCGGAACAGGTAATGACTATGCGACAATAAAATACAATTCATCAGGTGTTCAGCAGTGGGTCAAAAGATATAACGGACCAATAAGCGGATTTGATTATGCATATTCCCTTGCATTAGACGTCTCCGGGAATGTATATGTGACAGGTGTAAGCGCAGGGAACGGAACCGGTAATGATTATGCCACAATAAAATATTCACAAACAGGTTCTTTACTTACTTTAAATCTCACTGCATTCATTCAGGGGTTTTATAATTCTGTTTCAAATAATATGACAGGCGACACAGTAAGAGTTTATTTAAAAAATAATTCATCTCCTTACAATACAGTTGATTCATCAAAAGGAGTTATGAGCTCTTCGGGAACCGGGGTTTTTCTCTTTTCAAATGCTGTAAACGGAGTAAATTATTTTATATCAGTAAAACACAGAAACTCCATAGAAACGTGGAGCAGCTCTTCAATTGGATTTTCATCAGGAACTGCTACTTTTAATTTTGCTACTGTTGTGACTCAGGCATACGGAAACAATATGATACAGGTCGATCTGTCACCTTTAAGACATGCATTTTACAGCGGGGATAATAATCAGGACGGCTTTGTAAATCTGACGGATGTTATAGATGTATATAATGCCGCGGGTAATTTTGTAACAGGTTATAAATCGTCTGATATGAGCGGAGATAATTTAACAGACCTGACGGATGTACTAATTACGAATAATAATTCCGTCTTATTTGTAAGCAGGAAGAGACCGTGATTTCAATTAGTAATTTGGAATTTCGGATTTGGGATTTGTACTTAAGATCAAAATTTAATGTAAAAAAGAAAATAATAAACTTAATACACAATACACAATACACACCCCCCATACACAACACAATACACAATACACAATACATGATGAAGGATTACATGTAATGTTTGATTTGTTCTTTGGAATAGGTAACTTCAAATAAAGCATGAAATCGATTAAGATCATCTTCTTTTTACTCTTTACATTAATTTTTCTGAATCTGTCTTACTCACAGGTAACACAGGAATGGGCAGCAAGATATAACGGAGCGGTGAACGGGGCTGATAATGCAGCTTCGGTCGTAGTTGACGGCTCGGGGAATGTTTATGTTACCGGGTCGACCACAGGAAACGTTACATCAAATGACTATGCTACAATAAAATACAATTCCGCCGGCATCCAGCAATGGGCGGCAATATACAATGGTCCGACGGGAACCGGTTTTGATGCGGCATCTTCAATTGCTGTTGACGGTACAGGGAACGTGTATGTAACGGGCACAAGTTTTGGAAGCGGAGGACATCATGACTATGCAACGATAAAGTATAACTCATCAGGTGATTCGTTATGGGTGAGAAGATATAACGGACCGCCGGGGAACAGCGGAGACGAAGCAACCACAATCTCTGTTGATGGCTCCGGAAATGTTTATGTTTCAGGTTCGAGTCCGGGAACCGGAACTTCAAATGACTATGCCACGATAAAATACAACTCATCCGGAGTTGAACAATGGGTATCGAGATATAACGGACCGGGTAATAGTATTGATAAAGTATTTTCAATGGCGTTAGATATCCAGGGAATGTGTATGTTACTGGATGGAGTATAGGAACCGGAACAGCTGATGATTATGCAACGATAAAATACAACTCATCCGGAATTGAACAATGGGTATCAAGATATAACGGTCCCGGGAATAATACTGACATTGCATACTCTCTCGCATTGGATGGTTCGGGAAATGTGTATGTGACCGGATACAGTAAAGGAAACGGAACATTAGAGGACTTCGCCACAATAAAATATAATTCATCCGGAGCTGAACAATGGGTATCAAGATATAACGGACCGGCAGGTGGTTTGGATGTTGCCCGCTCACTTGCAGTTGATGACTCTGCGAATGTGTTTGTGACCGGTTATGCTACCGGTGCAACAGGTTATGGCTACGCCACAATAAAATATAACTCTACCGGAGCTGAGCAGTGGGTACGAAAATATAACGGACCGGGAAATGTTTTTGATTGGGCACAATCAGTTGCTTTGGATGGCTTCGGAAATGTGTATGTCACGGGAGGGAGCGCAGGAGTTGCATTCGACAGAGACTATGCCACAATAAAATATAATTCATCCGGTGATTCCCTTTGGGTACAAAGATATAACGGACCGCAGGGTAACAGCGATGAAGCAAGTTCAGTAACAGTAGACGTTTCGGGGAACGTGTATGTTACCGGCTACAGCATAGTAAACGGAAATAATACTGATTACATCACTGTAAAATACTCACAGTCAGTCGGCATTCATCAAATTTCAAATGAAGTGCCCGGACATTTTCAATTGAAGCAAAACTATCCGAATCCGTTTAATCCTGTTACGAAATTGGGATTTGGGATTTCTGATTTGGGATTTGTCTCTTTGAAGATTTACAATATTCTTGGAAATGAAATTGAAACATTAGTAAGTGAAAAACTACCTGCAGGAAGTTACTCAGTTGAATGGGATGCTTCTAAGTACACAAGCGGTACATATTTTTATAAAATGGAAACAGAGAATTTTGTTGAAACCAAAAAAATGATTTTAACAAAATGATTATGTGAGATGCAATAAGCTATAGGCAAGACTCAGGGTGAACCAGTTGAAATAAATTCAAATTACTCTTTATGGAGGAAATACTTTTGAATTGTATACATTCTCAAAGGGATTTAATTTTGAATGTAAGAAAATTTAGAATTTTAATTGTAAAAGGAGGGCAAAACTAAAATTGAAATTAATATTATCTGGATATCTTACACCAACTCAAAACATACAATTCTTCATAGTTCTTTAATTTAGAATTCAGTTCTATTCCACTAAAAATTTATTCCTCTCTATAGAACCCTTGGCAAAAGACTTCGGAGAAGTTGTATAACTTTTTATAACTTTAACTCGGAGGATTCAGAGATGAAAACGAATTTCTCAAAATTCAAATTTATTTTTTCCGCAATCCCTGTTGTACTTATATTATTCATTTTAACCTCAACGGCAATTCCCCAAAACAGAATCAATAACAATGTTTCAGACGGAGATGAGAACGGGAACAGGATAACTTCTTCAGAATATCCGGTCACAGAAAATTTTCAAAAAAGAACTATGACAGGAGTCAATGCAGGCGGCTATTTCGGTTATTCTGTAAAAGCAGCCGGCGATGTAAACGCAGACGGGTATGATGACTTTATTATAGGTGCCATGCATAGTGACGAGGCAGGAACTAATGCAGGAAAGGCATACATTTATTTCGGAGGAATAAATTTCGACACAATTCCTGATGTTATTCTTTACGGTGATTCTCCCGGAATTTTATTTGGATATTCCGTATCTACAGCCGGTGATGTCAATAGGGATGGATTTTCGGATGTAATAATATCAGCTCTTTCTTATCAAAGTGATGCCGGTATAGTTTATATATTTTACGGAGGTACGGTAATGGATACTACTCCCGATGTGATCCTTAGCGCCGAAGCTATTGGTGACTTTTTTGGAGTCTCATTATCTGATGCAGGTGATGTCAATGCAGACGGTTATGCTGATGTAATTATAGGAGCTTCACAATCCGGAAATGATCAGGGCAGAGCTTACATATTTTACGGAGGGTCAACCATGAATAATACCGCAGATGTGATAATGACAGGAGAAGATGATTATGATAAATTCGGTCAGGCAGTTTCAGGGGCTGGTGATGTGAATGGTGACGGATATGCTGACGCAATGGTTGGTGCATTATTTAGTGACTTTAGCGGCAAAGTTTTTTTATTCTATGGCGGTAAAAATATGAATAATACGGCTGATTTAATTATGACCGGAGGTGCCTTTGACGATCAGTTCGGAAGCACTCTTTCGGATGCAGGTGATGTAAACGGTGATGGTTATTCAGATATAATTGCTGGGATGAACGGGTTTTATAATTACCGTGACTTTGCTTATGTTTTTTTCGGCGGCAGTAATATGGATAACGTTGCTGATATAACATTAAGTGAACCGGGCTCTCTGTTATTCGGATTCCGTGTTTCGTCAGCAGGTGATTTGAATGGAGACGGTTACGGTGACGTTATGGTTGCCGCATGGATATATGATACATTTTCTAAAGTTTACATTTATAATGGAGGATTGAATATGAATAATGTTTACGATATGGTTTTATCAGGGGAAGGAACTAATGACAGGTTCGGACTGGCACTTTCTTCAGCCGGGGATGTGAATGATGACGGGTTTTCTGATCTGATAATCGGAGCGTATGAGTATAATAATTATACAGGTAAAGCATTTCTGTATACTCTTGGTAATATCGTGAGATTAAATATCAAAATCATTCCGGAAGGCTATTATTTCTCATCAACAGGGACTCTTAATATGAGTGATACTGTAAGGGCATATCTGCACGTAAGTACTTCGCCTTACCTGATAATTGATTCTTCATCAGCGGTCATAAACCCTGTCTCATTTACCGGATCATTCAAATTCTTTAATGCACCGGACGGAATTTATTATATAGTTATTAAGCACAGGAATGTGATTGAAACCTGGAGTAAATCAGGAGGAGAAATATTTATATCAGGATCAACAATGAATTATGATTTTACATCAATCCAGTCACAGGCATACGGAAATAATTTGAAAATGGTGGATTCATCACCTGTAAGGTTTGCTGTTTACAGCGGTGATGTTAATCAGAACGGAACCATAGACATAATAGATATTTTACTTATTCATATTGATGCACTGTCATATTCTTCAGGATATATCAGCACGGATATAAATGGTGATGGAAACACTGATCTGTCAGATCTTTTAACAGCTTTTAACAATTCAAATAATTACATTAGCATTGTAAAACCGTAATGATGTTAACTGACAAATTTTAACAAACTAACTTTATAATTCTATGGTGATATTAAAATGAGTTATCTGTTACAAATGAAGTGAAAAATTAAAAAATATCCTTCGGCTATAGTAAAATTCTCGGCAGAAAAAAAATTATCTTTCAAACAATCCCATCATCAATCCGAGGATCAGCTGTGAGTCATATTCATAGTTAACGTCATTCGAACCCTGTGAATATTTTGCAATTACATTAAAACCTGTAACCGGGAGTTCAACTCCCAGTGTGAGATTATACTGATAAAGCCAGCCGTTGCCGCTTGTATTTCCTGTAAAATTATTAAATGTATTGCCGGTAAGAAGTATGCTGTAAGATTTATATACCGGAATGAAATAATATAATTCACCGAAGATCTGTCCGTCATTTCCAAGTTGCCCGGATCTGTCTTCTGTTCTGTATTCTTTGAGCCATTTCATTCCAACTTTTAAAATCGGTTTTAATCTGATCCTGTTTTCACCGCCTGTAAAATTGATAAAGTTTGGAATGATCGCCTGCGCGCCTCCGCCGGCTGAAAACATCTGTGTTGTAAAATTCTGGTTACCTTCAATGCCGGAGAATAATGTCAGCTGCATGGGGACAGCTTTATTAAAGTAGAGATAATTATACATCGGAAAGACGGAAAACCTGCTGAGAGGATCATTACTTTTTGTTGAAAATCTGCCTGAGGCAGCTATGCTGAAGTACTTTGAAAAAAGTAATGGCGCAGTATAGTTAAATTGCATGACATAATTGCTTTGGCTTGAATCATCAGTATTCACCTCAGCTCCGGCATCAATATAATTTCCGTAAAGGAAAGAAGCGTCTCCGTATTTTTTTAAGAGCATGTTGAAATACTCTTCACTGAAAATTAATTTTTGTAAAGTGGCGTCCTTTAATTCTGCAGGAGAGATCACAATATTTCTTTCTATGGTTGTATCGCTCTGATTATTTATTATGACCTTAATATCGCTTTGAGTAAATAAATAATAATTATTTTCCGGTTTAACAATTTCCTGAATAAGATTCTTGCTAAGTTCAAACTTTCCTATTATGAATTTATTATTGGGAGAGATTTGATTCCAGTTTATAATTCCGCTTCCTGCCGTTGCGTCATTTTCATTATTTCTTATCTCGATCTTATATTCAGAATTGAACTGCGTCATATTATTTCTCCTGCTTATCCTTTCATCGTCTCTCAAATTCAGAAAAATCCAGACCTGCAGCTCAGACGCTCCGATCGTATTCACCTGGTAGGTAACAGTATCTATTGACCGGGAATATGAATATCCTGATGTCATTAAAATAATGATCATTAAACTAACGGTTACTTTCATAGCTTATTAATATTATAAGTTAATGTTATCTTCTCTTTCCATTTCCAGCTGAAAATTTTCAATGTAGTCAATGCAGTCTCCGAATGTAGCTCACTGATTGTATATATTTTTATTCAGAGTTATGTTATAGCAATAGATCTTCCCGTAGTAGGTGAATGTTCTGTTATGCATCAGTCCTTTGATGGCTGTAAGCAGAATGATTTTATGGAAGTTATGAAAATTGCTGAAAGTATTCTCTTCAATTTCCGGGTCAGAGTTGTTAAAGTTTGCTACACGTGTTAAAGCGTTTAGGAAAATTGATTTTACTTCGTTGCGGCTCAATGCCATGCTGGTAATCCTCCGTTTAAAAAATTTACTTAATGATTTTTGTTAATTCCGGCGAATCGATATGAATGGCTCTCAGGATGTGAATCTGCTCTTCCGAAACAGATATTTATATGAACTGTGTAAAGTTACGGTATTTTAATTTAAATTTTATATGCTAATTTTTTTACCTGGCAAAACGTCAAACGTGAAACGCTTTTCGCGACCTTCATCTCTCACGTTCTGCGTTCCACTACTACAGCCGTTCCATACGCCAGCACTTCAGTCACTCCGGCAGAAATTTCATTTGCGTCATAACGCATTCCGATAATTGCATTTGCTCCGACTTCTTCCGCATGCTGAACCATCAGATCAAACGCATCTGCTCTTGTCTTTTCACAGAGTTCAGTGTAAAGAGTAATATCTCCGCCGACCAGTGTCTGAAACCCTGCGCCAATGTTGGCAAAGATATTTCTCGAACGGACTATTATACCTCTCACTACTCCGAGATTTTTCGTAATTGTACATCCTTCAAAAGTGAACGCAGTTGTAATAAAACTTTTATCCATGATTTAATTTTTTTTTACAAAGATATTGAATTTGGGATATATATAAAGGTCAAACGTAGTACGCGAGACGTAAGACGTAAGACGCTAGACGCGAGACTTAAAGGTGGAGGTGCTTTCACCTTTCACCTTTCACATCTCACGTCTCACTTCTCACGTCTTGCGTCTCACGTCTCACGTCTTACGTCTCACGATATTTATTTCAATGTTTAATTAATATTTTATAAAGAGTAATTTCGCCAAACATTAAAATGGAAAATAAGAAACACATTGTTGTAGTCGGAGCCGGATTCGGAGGACTGCAGGCGGTAAAAAAATTAGCTAAAGATAAAAGCCTGCACATTACATTAATCGACAGATCCAATCATCACTTATTTCAGCCATTGCTCTACCAGGTTGCGACAGCGGTGTTAAGTCCTGCTGATATTGCCATCCCTATCAGGTCTTTAATGCACAGGAAAAAAAATGTAACTGTACTGATGGACGAGGTTACCGGAATTGACAAAGAAAATAAAACAATACTTCTCGACGACAAAAAAATTTCTTATGATTTTCTGATTTTGGCAGCAGGCGCAAAAACGGGTTATTTCGGAAAGAACGACTGGATGAAATATACTCTGGGATTAAAGAATCTTCTGAATGCCTTAAGGATAAGGAATAAAATACTAATGTCATTCGAAGAAGCTGAAAATCATCCCGACAGATCAGGTGAGCTTCTGAAGTATGTCATCATTGGCGGAGGTCCTACCGGTGTTGAGCTTGCAGGCTCGATAGCAGAACTTGCCAACAGCATTATCAATGATGATTTCAGAAATATTGATACAAGAAAAGCTCACATAGTTCTTATTGAAGCCGGCTCTGACCTGCTTCCTACATTCGACCGTAAACTTTCAGTTTACGCAAAGAAGCGTCTCGAAAAAAGAAATGTTAATGTTAAACTCAATTCGAGAGTTCTAAACATAGAAGATCACAAGATTTACATTAAAACTCCTGAAGGAGAAAAAATAATCACGGCAGATATCATTATCTGGGCAGCTGGTGTCGAAGCAGTCGGTCTTACCAATACATTCGGACTTCCGACTGACAGACAGAAAAGACTAATAGTAAACCGGTATTGCTCATTTGATGAATATCCTGAAATATTTGCGATAGGGGACATATCTGATTTCAAAGATGAGAACGGTAAGGCACTTCCCGGAGTGTCGGCAGTTGCAATGCAGGAAGGAAGATATGCTGCTTCTGCTATTATTGATAAATTGAAAGATAAAAAAATAAAACCATTTAAATATCTCGATAAAGGAAGCATGGCTACCATAGGCAGAAAAGATGCTGTAGCTGAAGTACTTGGAATTAAATTCACGGGGTTTTTAGGATGGATAATGTGGCTGCTGCTGCATTTATTTTATCAGGTTGGATTCAAAAATAAAGTCTCAATACTGATCACTTGGATTTGGAGCTATCTTACATTCGGTGCAAGCGCCAGACTAATTCAGGAATCCCTGTCGGAAGAGGAGAAGCAAAGTCTGCTTTATAGTTTGGATCCACAGAAACCGGTTAAGTAATGGAGTTGAATGAAATTTTTTATTATTTATTTTAAGTTCAGAGAGGGGCAGGTTGTGACCATGTTAACATTTTTTAACTTCTTTTTTCAACTCTTCTAGTGAAAGCACTTTTCCTTTAAATGCAGCTTCCTCGCCCTTTTTAAAAGTATCCATATCATTTTAGAATTAGTTTAAACAAATTAAATAAATTTTATTTAAACTAAAATAATAAAACCGTATTTCCGGTTTCAAAAATCGAATGGATATTTAAAATAAAAAAGTGTAATGTTGTTTAATTATTTTCAAATGGATAAAAAGAAAAAATACTACTGTTACTTTCTTCATCTCTATCCCCGGTACTGTGATCACAGTGCCTGGACAGAAAAGGAGAACCAGCTTATCGGAGTTCACTTCAGATATTTACAGGACCTGTTTGAAAAGAAAGTTTTATTTCTTGCCGGGCGAACAGTAAATGAACCAATGACAGAAAAGGACTGCGGGATAGCAATTCTTGAAGCTGATAACGAAGCAGAAGCTAAAAGCATAATGGAGAACGATCCTGCGGTTAAAGGTAAGCTTATGTACGCGGAATTGTTTAAATTCTCATTAGCGCTGTTTCGTAATTAGTATTGGGTATTGAGTAATTGTGTTTATATCAAATATAATTTGTCATTAAATTAAAATATGCTTAATCAAAATTACATGTCAACGCTATCACAGGTCATTCCTGCTCTAAGAGAAAAAGGATATATAAATGACTTTGAACTCATCGAAGGCGGGATGATTTCAAAACAAACTAATGAAATATTTCAGCCGACCGAACTTACAATAGAAAGAGTTTACAGATTCGAAGGGGATTCTAATCCGGATGACATGGCGGTACTTTATGGAGTAAGAGCAAACAACGGAACGATGGGAATTATCATAGACGCTTACGGTACTTATGATAACGATGAACTGGGAGATTTTCTCAAGGATGTGAAAGTAGAAGAAATTACAGATTAGCTTCATCGTCTCGCATCTGACGTTTGACGTCACGTCCCTATCCCTACTCTGATTATACTTTCGCCGTATTTTGATTTTAGTTTATCAAGCGCATAGTATGGCAGAATGATCTTTTTCTCAAAGAGATTCAGATTGCATTCGCGCGTATCGAGATGAAGATCATAGACTCCCATTCCGAACTGCCGTGCCTTCATCTCTTCACACGGCTTGCGGAACTTCCCATATATTTTTACCGCCGCATTAAAAATTTCCCTGTCATCATTTGTAAAGAACGGCAGTTTCACAATGTGCGAAGCATATGTCAAGTTTTCGAATCTTACGGAAAGATGCATGTATCCTGCGGTCAGATCTTTAGAGCGCAGCTTCCGGCAGATGTACTCGCCGATTCTTCTGATCTCTTTTAAGACATCTTCAGACTTGTAGATCGGTTCGGATAAAGTATGGTAATGATTCAGAGATTTTTCTTTTTTTTCTTTGAGAACAATTTCCGAAGTGTCTTCGCCGCGTGCGAGCTTGCGGAAGATGATGCCGTTGATGCCGAATTCTTTTTTTAGCAAACGTTCGTTTGCGGCTGCAAGTTCGCCGATGGTTTTTATTCCCAGTGTACACATACGGATCTCAATCCTTCTTCCGATTCCCCAGAGCTTATTGGCAGGCATTGAATAAATTTTATCTTTATTCTCCTGAGTCACCACCGAAAGTCCGTCCGGCTTCTGAAGCTTTGTCGCAAGCTTTGCAAATGTTTTATTGTATGAAAGACCTATTGATGCAGTAAGATTCTCGAGATCACGAACTTTTCTTTTAATATCATTTGCAACTTTAGTCGCTTCATAGAAATTCTTTACAACACCGGAAAGATCAGCAAAACATTCGTCAATGCTGTACTGCTCAATGCAGTCTTCAGGAACAAAGTCTTTCAATGCCTCAAGAAGATTAAGCATGATTGCTTCATACTTCGGACCGTAGCATGGAACGGAAATAAGTTCAGGACAGATCCTCTTTGCTTCGACAACCGACATTCCCGTATCCACTCCCATTGCCCGCGCTTCATACGATGCAGTCATCACTATTCCTTTCTTGCCTTCCATTCCGCCGACGGAAACCGGCTTGCCGCGAAGCTTGAGATTGTCACGCTGCTCGACCTGCGCAAAGAAAGCATCGAAGTCAATATGAACAAAGAATCTCTTATCATGTGACAGTATTTTGAAGTTCATATCTTTAATATGCGGAAAGGAATACAGCGGCATGATGCGCACACGCTTGAAGAGATTACTGAAATCATTCCCCTCGCGGGGAATAAAGTATGATGAACTGTGTAACTGCATACCGTAATAATATAGGGTAAACGGAAAAGATTAAAGAGAAAAATAATTATACAGTGTAAGTATGCGATAGTATGCAGGTGATTTTTCAGTAGTTTTAAGAAGCAAATTTGATGAACTCGTATTTATGAATATGATGTTAGAGATTATTCTCAAATCACAAACTCTTGTAGATACCCATCACTTCTTCCTTCCCGTATTTACTTTCCAGCTGCTTTACGGTAAAATGTCCTTCTGCCATTCTCTGAAAATGATTCATAAAAACCAAATTTATAGCTCCTCCCGATGCAGCGCCGATTACCGGAACAGACTTTGCAGCAGCTCCTTCGGAAATAATTATTCCGAAGCGTGAAGCTATCTTAGAAATAAAGCTGACAAGTGCAGGTGCGCTTTCTTTCATCATCCCCTTGTGCAGAAGATATTTATTAGCCTCCGTCACAGCCTGTGCAAGCGCTCCTCTTGTTACATAATAAGCGCTGTCGGAAAAGTCATCTCTCTTTGAATTTCCGCCTAAGGCAAAAACTTCAAGACAGGCAAGCTTGGTTTCAGTGTCATTTAAATCAAACCCTTTACTTCTTGCAATGTCGGCAATAGAGCGCAGCATGATTGAAGTCGTGACCGGTAATTCTATAGCCAATGCAGGCAGTCCGAAAAAACCTCCTGCAGTACCGGTACCTGCAACCATAATTTTATGCATCAGGTTATTCGGTTTCAGGCTATTGCCGGAGTTCATTTTTGAAACCAGCACATCCAGAGATTTCAGTAAAACTTTCTTTGCCAGATTGCCCACACCTTCCTGAAATTTTTCGGGCAGAAGTGAATAGATCTTTTCAACCGGCTTCCCGACAATGTTTGAAAGCTCCATTAGAAATGCCGGGTTCTCAAGTAATTTTTTGGATGCCCGTAGTTGAGTTAATTCATGATCTGTCATAACCTGTTATTTTTTATTTTTACCTGATTCTTTTTTAAAAAACTTCACTCCCTCAAGATCTTTGAAATCATAATCCTGAGTCCAGACAATCGCATTGCTCACCTGTGCCGTTATATAAATGATACTATCTGCCATAGGTATATTCATTTTGCAGCTTAGCCGGGCTGCTTTTACTGCAATAGATGCATTGACTTCAATAATCTTCGCCTGCATCATTAACCCTGCCGCATCTTTTGCGTCGTTCTCACTTCTTTGAGTCATCACTTTCTTATAGACTTCATATAAATTTATTGACGACACAATCAAATTATCATTATCTTCAATGGCCGGAGCAAACAACTTCGAATTTTTTCCGTCGGTAAAGTATTCAAGCCAACCTGATGAATCCACTAGATTCATAACCTGTCACCTTCTCTTTCAATATTTGTATCCATTCCCTTTAAAAAACCTCTGGATTCTTTAATGTCCTTGATTGGGATAAATTCCAGTCTGTCACCAAACTCAATAATCTGAAGTTTTTGACCGGGCTTCAAATTGAATTTTTTTCTGACTTCTTTGGGAATTACTACCTGAAACTTGGGTGAAAGCGTTACTGTTTCCATATCGATCTCTTTTTTAGTTTTACAAAACTATCGATACAATATTTGTATGTCAATACCATTTCGATAGATGAATAGACGCCAAAATCAAACCATCAAAAATCCATTTGTTTAAAAATAGAGTACCTCTCAAATCAGTTACATAAGTACCATGTCTATTTTGCATTGTATAAAAAAGTATAGTTTCTATTTTGCATACAACCTTTACAACTCTATTTAATGATTGATACAGAAATTTTACTCAAGGCATACGCTTCGATGTGTACTTCAAAAAGAATGGCGGAGATATACGATGAGAACAGGGAGATCTGCAAGTATGTCCACTCTACTTCACGGGGACACGAAGCGATTCAGCTCGCGGTCGGAATGCAGTTAAAAGAATTTGATTATCTGAGTCCTTATTACCGTGATGAATCAATTCTTCTCGGAATGGGTCTCGAGCCTTACGAACTAATGCTTCAGCTTCTCACTAAAGCAGATGATCCTTTTTCCGGCGGGAGAACATATTACGGACATCCTTCTCTAAAACGTCATGGCTTTCCTAAAATACCTCATCAGTCCAGTGCAACGGGCATGCAGGCGATTCCTGCAACAGGCATGGCTCACGGTATCTCTTATCTTGAATCAATGGGTCTTCTTGATTCTATTGAAAAACCTGTTGTAGTATGCTCTCTGGGCGACGGCTCTGTCACCGAAGGCGAGGTCTCTGAAGCTTTTCAAATGGCTGTACTGAAAAAACTTCCGGTAATTTATCTTGTTCAGGATAATCAGTGGGGGATATCTGCTTTTGCGGATGAGATGAGAGCAATGGATGCCTATGAATTCGCCGCAGGATTTAAAGGATTGAAAAGAATCAGAGTTGACGGAACGGATTTTATTGAGTCATATACAAAATTCGGCGACGCACTGGAATTTGTCAGAACAAAAAGAAAGCCGGTACTGATCCATGCTATGGTTCATTTGCTGGGTCATCATACATCAGGAGTCAGGAAAGAATGGTACAGACATGATCTTTCGGAAGACGAAAAAGATGATCCTTTTTTAAGACTTAAAAAAATGCTTAAAGAAAAAGGTGTGGGAGAAGAGGAATTATTAAAACTTGAGCTCACCGGAAAAAATATAGCAGAAGAAAGTTTCAGGAAAGCAACCGAAGCTGCAGAACCTGAACCGGGTTCGTTGTATCTTCATGAATTTGCTCCCACAACCATTAAAGACGAGAAAGGAGTCAGAGCGCCTGCCGGACGTGAACCTATAATGATGGTGGACGCGGGATTACACGCAGTGAATGAAATCCTGAGAGATAATCCGGAAGCAATTCTGTATGGTCAGGATGTCGGCAGAAGACTCGGCGGTGTATTCAGAGAAGCGGCAACACTGGCACAAAAGTATGGCGACAGCAGAGTTTTCAATACACCAATTCAGGAAGCTTATATTGTTGGCTCGACAGTCGGGATGAGTGCAGTCGGTGTAAAGCCGATCGTTGAAATTCAGTTTGCAGATTATGCATGGGCAGGAATAAATCAACTGGTTGTCGAGCTTTCCAAATCATGTTATCTGACAATGGGTAAATATCCTGTTGCATCCGTTATAAGAATTCCCTGCGGCAGCTACGGTCAGGGAGGTCCTTATCATTCTGATTGCATTGAATCAAGCATTCTTCCTATACGAGGAATTAAAGTTGCGTTCCCCAGTAATGCCGCTGATATGAAAGGTCTGATGAAGTCAGCTTTTTATGATCCGAACCCGGTGATTATGTTTGAGCACAAAGGATTGTACTGGAGCAAAGTCCCGGGAACAGAAGCGGCTAAATGTCCTGAGCCGGATGAAAATTATATTATACCATTTGGTAAAGGGAGAATTGTGCAAAGTGCATCTGAGGAAAAAATTAATACAGGTGAATCACTTACAGTTATAACTTACGGAATGGGAGTTCATTGGGCATTGAATGCTTCAAAGAAATTTCCCGGCAGTGTTGAGATTGTTGATCTCAGGACTTTGAATCCGCTTGATGAAGAAATGATCTATGAATCGGTAAAGAGACACGGAAAATGTATTGTCCTCACTGAAGAGAAAGTAATGAATTCATTTGCCGAAAGTTTAGCCGGAAGGATTTCGAAAGAATGTTTCAGATATCTTGATGCGCCTGTTGAAGTAATAGGTTCGGTTAATATGCCCGCTGTTCCTTTAAATACAGGACTTGAGAAAGAGATGCTGCCGAATGCTGAGAAAGTTGCTAAAGTTATTTCGAGTGTATTGAGTGAGTAGAGTGTATGGAGTGTATGGAGTTTGAAAAGGAAATGTAAAAAAACAACAGTTAGTCATTGTGTATACGACTTCTAAAATTCATTCGTTATTGTTAAATTATACAAAAAAAAGTATGAAAAAAGAATTTAATGTAATGATAGAGAGGGATCCTGAAGGATATTATATCGGTTCAGTTCCTGAATTAAAAGGATGCCATACTCAGGCAAAGTCATTAGATGAGTTAATGAAGCGAATGCAGGAAGCCATTGAACTATGTCTTGAAGTTGAAGATGGTTTTGAAGCAGTGAATGATTTTGTTGGTGTGCAAAAAATTGTTGTGGAAGTATGAGCCGGTTACCTCGAATCTACGGAAAAGAAGTAATATCTGCATTGAAAAAGATTGAGTTCGAAGTAATAAGAATAAAAGGAAGTCATCATTTCTTAAAACATCCCGATGGACGGAGTACTGTTGTACCAGTCCAATCGAATGAAAACTATTCAACCCTGACTTATGAGTAAAATTTTAAGAGACTGTGAAGTTTCGAGAGAGGATTTTTTAAAAATAATTTGAGATTTATCATTTTACATACTCAAATCCTACACATATCATCGGTTTTAAAGTGTCATCATCATCGTCCGTTGTAAATATTTTCCTGACTTCATCCAGCTTATCAATATCACACGCACCTCTGATGTTCCGGCAGTAAAAATTATCTTTTTTAAAAGCATCTTTCTGCTCTTTAGTCGGAACTAAGCTAAGCTGCCAGTGTCTTCCGATTTCTTTCATTCCTATGTGTTTGTAATATTCAATAGACGCAGGATCCTGTGAATACCAGATACTTTTATTCAGACCATAATTTTCGTTCATAATTTTATGAAGATTCTTAATCATTATTCTTCCAATATTTTTTCCTCTGTAATTCCGGTGAACACCAAATTCCCAGATAAAAACTTCATTACTTTTTGACATTTCAGAATTAACTTCGCCTGTGGTAAATCCGATTATTCTTTCATTATGACAGGCAACTAAATCAATGGTTTCTTTTTTATAATTTGGTTTTTTATGTATGACAATCCACCATGCATAGGAATCAACCATGACACTGGCATGCAGATCCAGCCATTCCAGCTCATCAGAGTTTTTGTAATTTCTGATTTTTATGTCATCTTTCATTATACTTTTTCAGCTGAAATTATTTTTGAAAGACAATGTGATTTATTGTGTAAATCAAGTAAGTTACTACTTACCCGGAGGGTTTTGCGACTCGGTTTCTTTAAGAAGTTTGTTTATTTCTTCCTGAGAGAGTTTGGTTTTCTCTTCGTCACTTGTAGTTTCCGTTTTCTCTTCAGGTTTTTTTTCCTCGATTCCGCTTTCACTTGTGACACCTTCAGGATTTTCTTTTCCTTCCGTTTTCACAGAGTCTCCGGTTTCAGGATTTACTTTCGAAGAATCATTTTTATTTTCAACTTCAAGTGAAGCAATGTACTGAAGCATAGGAAGAACTTTCATAGTATACTCGGATTCCGGAAATTTTTCTGAAAGTTTTTTATAATAAAACAAAGTACTGTCTTTATTAACAAGCTTATTTTCATAGATCCATCCGATGCTGTATAAAGATTTTGCCAGCATTGAATCCTGAGGATATCTGAGTTCTATTTCGTGCAATTCAGTAATTGCTTCCGGAAATTTGTTGCTATTGAATAAATTGAAAGCTTTTGTGAAGATCGCATCCACAGGGTTCTGAACCAGGCTGTCATTATCTGTTTTCAGTCCTAAAATTTTTCTTGACTCGACGGCATAAATTGTACCCGGATATGCTGTAATTATTTTCCCAAAAGTTTCATCAGCATCTGCTTTTCTGTCATTATTTTTATAAAAATTACCGAGAGTATATAATAATTTTGCCTGTCTCTCCGGTTCAGGAAATTTGGTAAGCAGTAATTTTAAATAATACTCAGCAGAATCATTCTGATTTATATTATACATAAACAGCTCAGCAAGTTCATAATATGCATTGAATATTTTTTCATCTTTTTCTTTGAGTCTTAAAGTTTCCTCTGCCGCTTTCAGTGAATCCTCATTTATAGTCTTTTCAGGCTCTCCGCTTTCCTTTTTGGTGCTTTCGTCATCTCCTGAATTTTTCAGTGAATCTTCGCTGCTGCTCTTTTCAATTTCTTTTTCTTTGTCATTAAGTCCAGGTGAAGGATCACCTTGATTTTCAAAAGGCACCGGAATGGGTTCAGGAGGTTGGTTTTCCTCAGGGGTCTGAATTTCCTCAGGAGTCTGATTTTCCAGCGAGTCTTTTTTTATTACTGTATAAATGTTTTTATGACCGCCCGGTTTTCCCTTCCCGTCACCTGTCTGAGATCCGTCACGAGGAGGACCGGTTTGATTATTCTCGAAACCGGAGTTCCTGTTCTGCTCATTTAGCTCTTCGACTCCTTTTTCAATGTTATAATTTCTTCTGAATTTTTCCACCTCAGCATTTGCAGCAGGTATATCTACTTTACCTGAATCTCTTACCTCATCCTGCAAGCCGAAATATTTTTCATAAGTCGCTGACTTTTCAGTACTCTCTTTATAAAAATCAGAATAGCTGCTTTCCTCTACGGATTTCTTATAATTTACAAATGCATTCAGATAATCATTGTTCATTTCCTCTTCATGCCTTGCAAGGTAATAATATGCATCAGCTGCCGAAGGTGTGCCCGGATATTTTACAATAACCTCGTAATACTTATTCAGGGCTTCGGAATATTTCCCCTGTGCATAAAAATTATTTGCAATTTCCAGATCGACTAACTGAGTGAATGCAGGTTCTTCCCGGTATTTTTTTCTTATGTCTTCAAGCTCTTCGCTAGCTATCGAAAAATCTTTATTTATGATCAGACCTTTGGCATAATTCAGCCGTGAAAAGAAAAGCAGATCAAAATCCGAAGTATAATCAAGAACTTTTTTATATTCTTTCGCTGAAAGTTCAGGTTTATATTCCGATAGGATTTTTGCAAGAATAAACTGACCTTCCGCTTTTTGTTCATTGCTGTTTGAAAAATCAATTGAAGATTTGAAATAATTAACGGCATCTTCAAAACTTCCTTTGTTATATGCCATAATTCCCAGATCCCGTGCAGCCTGTGACTGTATTTCCTTATTATCCGAATTTCTAACAAGGTTGTTGAATATTTTTTCACCTTCTTCTTTTTTACCTAATCTTACCTTTGTCTGTCCAAGGAATAAAATTGCTTCATCAGCTAAAACACTGCTTGAAAATTTTGAGAGAAACTCATTGAAAGTTCTTTCAGCTTTGTAATATTCTTCTTCAAAATAATATGATTTTCCAATGATCAATACGGCATCGTCAATATACTTACTGTTTTTATGAAACTGTATTATCTTCGAACTTCTTTCAATGGCTTTGTCTAATTTAGCTTTGACACTTCCGGATATCGGAGGAGAAATGCCGAGCGAATCAAGTCTCTTGTTATAAAATGAGATAAGTGAAGTACGGTATTCTTCATATCCTTCATTAAAATCTTCCTGTGATCTGTAAAAAGTATTGAAGTATGCGGTAAAATTTTCTATCCTGTTTCCCATATAAAAGTAAGACGTAAAATCCTGATATTTATGATCGAGAGAAATATTGTAATTCGGCTCCCTTTCGCCACCGGTTGAATCATAAGAGGCGTCGGTGGATACAGTATTATGAGTAATATAGTTACAGCCGCTGTTATAAACTGCAACAATGATAAGAAATGAAAATACAAATATTAATTTGGTGAATCTCAAGGCCGGATTAAGTTTTTGTTAAAAATATTTCTATTAAGGAGTTTAATCAAGACAATATCTATAACTTTTATTAGGGAAAATAGTTCATAAAGCGTGTGGAGTGATGGAGTGTATAGAGTGAATGGAGTATGTACTTTTGAATTCCAAACCACATCCATAAACTCTATTCACCCAATCCTCTCAACTCAAACACTATATATCAGCTCATCGGCTTTTTGCAGAAGCCATTTTTTTGATATTACATCGGTCTTCCCGGCCATTTCATTTTTAAAAATAATTAAATCAGGTCTGATATCATCCCTGTCCTTATTCTTTAAGGTGTACAATTTTTTTATGCAGGTAATAAAATTATTAAACATTTTGAAATCCTGCTTTCTAACTTTTTTATTTCGTTTTAAAAAATGTCTGAAACTGTCAACTAATGAAAGAAATGATTCGGTTTCATTTTTACAATAATATATCATAAGCAGAGTCTGATTGACATTCTGCCTGTCGGTAAAATCAAATGCCTGAACCTTTGAAAGAGATTCAATTGCTTCATCATACTCACCTTTACTAAGATGCAAACGCGAGCTGCAATAGTAGAAAGCTGAATCCCTGAAATCAATGTGAACCAGTGCCCTGTATTGATTTATGAATTTTTCAGCCCATTCTGTTTCACCTGCATCTATTGCCGAAATGGCAGCGGATTTATAAATATAATGCGCCATGAAATCGTTTCCCTCGAAATATGCCTTTGTTCTTATAAACTCTTTATGAATCTCGAAGCTCTCTTTGTAAAATTCAAACTTACCTTTCTTAATCTGCTGCTGAGAGTGGTTTGTAAGTACAATGAACATGTTCTTTCTGTCCGTTAATGACAACTTCCTGAAATGCTTTTTTACCTCACTTTTTAATGCGTCAAAATATCTTTTCTCTTCCGTCTTAAAAAGCATTACACAATTATAAAAAATAATAATATAGGGAACATCGCTGAACCCTTCATAATTCTTTTCAATAAACTCCCTGACTACTTCTAAGAATCCGAAGTTAAATTTATGATCAAATGTAAATTTTGCCTGATTCAGCATAATCGCATAAAGCTTTATGTTTTCGGTCAGATGATATATGTGTAGATTTTTTGCCTGAGCATTGAGATTGTCATCGTGAAACAATATCCTGCTTGAATTTACAACTACATTTCTTCGAAGTTCATCTTCGAGCAGAAAATTGTTCTGATAATAAATTTCATCCCTTACCTCAGAACTTTTTAATGCTTTTTCCGCTTTCTTAAAATTCATTTTAAACAAAGACTGCTGTTTCCTGTTGGTCAGCTCTTTTAAAAGCAGGTACTGATTATAAAAAGTCTCTCTGCTGAACTGTTTATTTTTTATATACTCTTCAGCCAGACTCAGAAGGTCTGAAATCGTATTCCTCATCAGTGCATCATCAAACGGTTTATCCGGATAGAGCTTTTTAAAGATATTGATTCTTCTTAAATTCTGTCCGGTAAATAACGGAAATTCCGCCTTCAGAACATTGTAAAATTTTACAATGATATTTTCACGATTATGAAACGGAGATTCAATGAACGCGCCAAACTCTCTGAACTCTTCTTTTGAGAATGTTTTTAAAAGATATAAGGCCTTACTGTTATGCATAGACTGCTTTTAAAACAATTTATGATTTTATTATCCTAAAATAAATATTTAATGGTTACTTTAAAATTATTTTCTGAATCAATGCAGGGAAATTATAAACCATGATCCCGGCTCACACAAGCCTTTTGCATTAATTAAAAACATAACGCAGTCATCAGCGTCGTGTCTTCTGCTTGGATATCATCATCCTACAAAGTAAAAAAAATGTCTTTGTAAATTGCAGACTGCAATATATATATTTGTAAAGTAATTTTTCCTGTGAGCTATGTAACAAAAAGTTCTTGATAATTTCACCTTCGGATTTTCTCTCACAGGACAGGTATGAGTCCTCATGATTTATTAAATAAATTAAGGGGACTTCATCACCTGAGCACAACCTTATATAAAATTTCATTAATTAAAATAATATCAACCATGATAAAATTATTTTTTATTTTCATCTTGTTCCTTGGAAGCACAACTAATCTTTTCAGCCAGACTCTCCAGTGGGCGAGACAATATCAGAATATGCCTTTGGCATTTAATTATACATCAGCAGTTGCTACAGACAATTCCGGCAATGTATATGTTACAGGGCAGAGTGACTCAATTCCAAACGGGACTGACTTTACTACGATCAAATATAATTCTTCCGGCGTAATGCAGTGGATACGGAGATATAACGGTCCGATCAACGGACAGGATGACGCCAAATCTATCAGCATTGACGGATCGGGAAATATTTATGTCTCGGGTAACAGTGAAGGAGCGGATACTACAATAGACTTTGCGACTGTCAAGTATAATTCAAGCGGTGTTCAGCAATGGGTTGCAAGGTATAATGGTCCTGCCGGTGATAATGAGAACTTAGGAAACATGGTGATTGATAATTCGGGAAATGTTTATATCACCGGTGCAAGTACCGGTGATGCAGTAACATTAACGGACATTGCTACAATAAAATACAATACTTCAGGCGTTCAGCAATGGGTAATGAGATACGACAGCGGCAATGAGGATTTCCTTCCGCTGGTCAGAGTCAGCAGCACTGGTAATGTCTATGTTACTGGCACTACGATTAATGACACAACCGGACAAAACTATGTAACAATTAAATATAATTCAACCGGCGTACAGCAATGGGCTAAGACCTACAATGGTCCTGCAGGAGGAGATGATTCACCAACAGCAATAGCTGTTGATCCGTCGGATAATGTATTTGTTACAGGAACAACTAATGCCAGCATTGAACCGAATTTTGCTACGGTTAAATATAATTCAGCAGGGACTCAGCAGTGGACTTCAATTTATAACGACAGCTCGGATAATGCAGTCAGTTTAGCGCTTGATAATTCGGGAAATATATATGTTGGCGGAACAACTAATTATTACAACAGCTACACTTCAACTTGTGTTACTTTAAAGTATAATTCATCCGGCGTTCAGCAATGGGTAAAATTATTTACAGCAGTTCCCTTTTCTTCAAATTATCCTATCAAAATTCTAACGGATACTCCGGGAAATATATATGTTGCTCTCGACAGTTACAGCGATCTTACTGGAAATGATATTGCCATCTTAAAATATAGTTCCTCAGGAACACAGCAATGGATCGCAAAATACAACTACACGGGGACCAGCAATGACGGTACGTCAGATATGGTTTTAGACGCATCCGGAAACATACTTATGTCAGGTAATACATTTTCGTTTGTCAACTTTAATACTTACATGACAACAGTAAAATTTTCCCAGACTGCTTCAGGATCATCATTGCAGCTTACAGGTTACATTGAAGCATTCTATAATCCATCAACAGATATAATGGTTAGCGACACGGCAAGAGTTTATCTGCGGAGTACTGTTTCACCTTACAATAAAATTGATTCATCAAAGGGAATTTTAAATTCTTCAGGAACAGGAACATTCAACTTTACAAATGCGGTAAACGGAACAAATTACTACTTAGTCGTTAAACACAGAAATTCTATAGAGACCTGGAGCAATTCGGGAAATGCCTTTGTATCAAATTCACTGATTTATAATTTTACTACAGCTTTGACAAAAGCATACGGGAATAATCAGATACAGGTAGATCCTGCGCCATTGAGATTTGGTTTCTTCAGCGGTGATGTAAATCAGGATGGCTTTGTTGATCTGACGGATGTTTTATTGGTTTACAATGACGCTTCCAATTTCGTAACCGGATATGTAAACTCAGACGTTAACGGCAACAACGTAACTGATCTGACTGACATAATTATTACTTATAACAATTCCGTCAGCTTTGTGAAAAGATAACACCTCCGTGAGTTCGTTGAGTGTGTAGAGTGTTTTGAGTGTGTTGAGTTAGTTGAGTTAGTTGAGTAGTTAAGTTAGTTGAGTTTGTTGAGTTTGTTGAGTTAAGTTCGCTGAGTAATAGGTAGAGTTATTGCAAACAGATTCCTCTGTGCCTTCAGTTTTAAATAAAGCAGGCTAAGTAACGAATCATTAACAAACAGATATCCGCCAATTAGTGACAAACTAGCTCCAAAAACTGTTAGTAGAGCATCTTCAGCTGTAAACAATGACTTTGATGCTGTAAACAATGACTTTGATGCTGCAAACAATGACTTTGATGTTGTAAACAATGACTTTGATGTTGTAAACAATGACTTTGATGTTGCAAACAATGACTTTGATGTTGTAAACAATGACTTTGACGGGAAACAATGAGCTTTGATGCTGCAAACAATGACTTTGTTGAGTGTGTTGAGTGTGTGGGTTGAGTATGTGAGTGTGTTGAGCTGTTAACGAACTCCAAGAACTCAAAGAACTAAAGAACTCAAAGAACTTTGACTTAACTTAACTTCTTAACTTAACTTACTTAACTTACTTAACTAAATGAACTAACCGATCTACTTCACAAGTATCATAGTCTTCGTTTCAGTATAATTATTCACAGTAAGTTTGTAATAATAAACTCCGCTAGGATAATTCGATGCATCGAACTGAATATTATACTCTCCTGAATTTTGTTTCTCATTCACTAATTTAGCTACTTCGTTTCCTTTCGAATTGTAAACTTTGAGACTTACGAACTTTGACGCCGCAAGCTTGTATTTTATTATTGTTCCGGGATTGAAAGGATTGGGATAATTCTGATAGAGACTGAATCCTTCCGGGTTTATTTCGGAAATGTTTCTTATTGAATTCGGGTGTATGTCAAATTTATACAAACCGTAAACAGGCAAATGATCCGAGCTGTAAGCAAGCGCATCTGCTATGCTGTCGGGAACTGCTGTGTTAGGTCTTTGATTTATGCTGTCGTTATAATGATTGCCGTCGTTGCCAAAAGGCTTTAATGAATTTGGTATAAACTTGATCCTTCCTTCCTGAATCAAAGCACTGGAATTTAAAATGAAATCAAACCTGTCATCCATTCCGCCGGTTGCTCCTCCGCCGAATGACCTTACTCTTGTTGACTGTGAATGGTAAGGTGCATAAGCAGCCTGATTCCACGTTCCGGGAAGAGTGTACGGATCAATGAACTGTCCGTCATTGCCTGATTCAACTTCCAGCATTCTGATGTAAGAAGCTTCACTCGACTTGTAAATATTAAAATCTCCAAGAATCATAAATTCAGTACCTGCCGGAAAACCATTTGTAACAGATCTCACTGCATTCACTTCAGCTAGTCTCTGCAGCTCTTCATCCGTTCCCTGACTGGCTTTAAGATGAACGACGAATAACCTGATCGTATCCCGGGATAAATTGTGTACAAGTGTGAACATGTTTATGTCACGCAGAGAAGTATGTATAGGAGTATTGCTGAGAAAAGTAAATTTTGCAGTCTTGAAAAATATCGCATTATCAGTATCAGGACCATCGATAAACGTACCGGCAGAATATAATCCCGGAGTATTTGAATTCAATACATTCGCAAGCATGTCATTCATTGCGGCTTCAGAGATTATTTCACAAACAGCGAGAACATCGGGACTTGAATAGTCCAGCGTTTTTTTAAAATATACATTTCTTGCCTCGCCGGTGCTGTAATTAAGCAGATTGTAAGCCATTATCTTTGCGGTATCCTGTGAATATGAGGTCTTAAAACAATTCAAGAACAGTGCTGCTGACACTATTATCAGAGTAAATTTACTTTTCATTTTATGATGTTATTTGTTGTAATATAATAAGTAGAAGGGGAAATTAAAAGATTATTAGAATTTAGCATCCTGCATTTTACTTATAATAAGAGCCGTGAAAATTTCTTCCCACGGCTCTTACACAATATACAATACACAATACACAATACACAATACACTACGATCCTGATAGCGGTTTGTGTTTACGATACCCGGTTTAATATGATGAGTATATTTCGGCAGGACAAGTGTACTTATTTAACCAATACCATTTTGTTTGTCTTATTTATATTTCCGGACTGAAGCTGAGCGTAGTAAATCCCGCTGGGAAGGTTTCCTGAATTAAAAATAAATGAACGCTTGCCTTTATTTAAAAATATATTATTTAAAAGAATTTTTATTAATTTACCGGATGTGTCAAAGACTTTTAAGCTGACTTCGCTGCTGGTTGGAATGAAAAATTCTATGTTTGTTTCAGGATTAAAAGGGTTTGGAAAATTCTGATAAAGTGTAAAATCTTCAGGCTCTTCATTTGATTCTTCAGTATTAATGCTTACCATAGTCTGACCTCCATTTGTAGTGTACCGTATCTTCCCGGCACCACCAGCACCCCAAACTATTGAATCATTAAAACAAAATATTGAACCCCAAAATCTTGGATCACTTGTTGTCTGTTCCCTTAACCAATTATAGCCTCCATCTGTAGTTTTATAAAGCCAGCCAAAAGTCCCTCCTGTCCACCCAGTCATTTCATTTGCAAATGCAACACTAAACATGACAGAAGGTGGGTAACAATTTATTGTATCTATTACATTCCAGCTGTCACAAAAATCTGTACTATGAAAAACAGGAGCGTCTCCGCTTGCTATCACCCAGACTTTATTATTTACAACAGCGAGTTCTCCAAACTGGTAAAATATTCCGGGTGAAACATTTGTATTTATCCAGTTGATACATCCATTAGTTGATTTAAATACAACACCATCTCCACAAAATATTCCCGTATCAATATTCTTAAAATATATATCTGAATTTGTAAACCATGGGGCATAAAATGAATCAAGAGTATTTCCTCCGTCATATGTTCTAAAGACTTTATAGCTGCCGAGAAACCATCCGGTATCTCTATTAAGAAAATATACTCCTTTAAAAGCAGTAGTGGAGCCGATCCTGCTGCTGAGCACATTCCAATTCAATCCTCCATTACTTGTTTTCATGATAAAATCATATCCGGCTACAGCATAAACAACTTCTGAATCTACCGGACAAATACTCCACATCAATCCGCCATATTGTCCGGAAGGATTAGGAACATTTATCCAGTTTGTCCCGCCATTAGTTGTTTTGATCACTACACCTGCATCTCCCACAGCCCAGCCGGATTTGTCGTTTATAAACTCTATGTCATATAAATTTTGATTAGTACCTGAATTTTGCTGTATCCACTGCGCCTTTGCAATGAGCAATGTACAATGAACAATGAGCAATACTAAAATTATCTTTTTCATAAATTATTTTTGTTTGATGTGTATATTTACGGTCAATAAAGAAGTTATATTCTTCATTTTCATATTTTCCTTTTTCCTTTTAATTAATTGTTAAGTAATTCTAACTTAACAAAATTTATTTTGATAACAAACGAGGGTAAAAATGTTTTGGGGTAGGACTATCAGAGAACACTACAAATTTAATCCACCACATTCCAGTTGTCAACATAGATTTTTATGAGAGGTTAAGTTTAAATTTTAATTACTTTTAAAACATTTGTCCTGTGATCTATTGCTTTTTACTTTGATGTTACCGCAATAAAACCTTTTAAACGCAAAGCCCGCGAAGATTCATATTAATAAAAACTTAAAATCCGTTCTACTACCTATTAATCCGTGTCATCCGTGTTTAAATTTTTACAGTGTACATAGACAGTTGTGTTGAGCTAAAAAGGTAAACAGTATTAAATTTCTATTTTAATTATATTTGCATTAAAAATTCCATGAAGCAGCCTGACTGCATTTTCTGTAATATCGACGAGAGTAACATCATTCTGAAAAATAATCTTGCATTCGTTATAAAAGACAAGTATCCCCATTCGAAAGGACATGTGCTGATAATCCCTTATGAGCATACCGAAAATTATTTCGATCTGAGCAAGGAAGAGCAAAATGCAATCACAGATCTCCTGAATGAAACGAAAAAATACTGTGATAAAAATTTTAAGCCTTCGGGGTACAATGTCAGTGTAAATGCAGGCAAAAGCGCGGGGCAGGTAGTGATGCACGCTCATATGCATCTGATACCGAGATATTAAAATAATTGATAATTGATAATTGATAATTTAATAACTAAAGTTACGCATTTTGTCATTCTGAACGAACGGAGCGAAGCGGAGTGAAGTGAAGAATCCAATAATTAAACTAGAATCGAGATGTTTGGATTCTTCGCTTCGCTCAGAATGACAAAAAAAAGTGTTTGCGTAACTTGAGTTAATAACTAAGAAATTAAGAATTAAGAATTATACTAACTATATTCACCTTTATTGGTTATGCAATTTATCTTGCGGTCAAATCTTATCAGGGTAAACTCATTAAGATCCCTGTCATAGGGAACCGGGTTTATAAAAAAGTTTATGGTGAAAATTAATTATTACCACTAAGACACTGAGATCACTAAGGTCACTAAGAAAAGTTTTTCCATTATTATTTTTTTCTTAGTGACCTTAGTGTCTTAGTGGTAAAACCAAACTGTCTATTTTATCAGAAACATCTTCTTAGTTTCCGTAAAATCCCCGCTTATCAGCTTATAAAAATAAATCCCGCTTGGCAAATTAGCTCCGCTGAAATCAACTTCATAAGTTCCTGCGTTTAAATTTTCATTAACTAAAACCGCAACTTCTTTTCCAAGCGCATCAAATACTTTCAATGTAGTGAAACGATTCTCGCTTAATGAATACCGGATAACTGTATTAGGATTGAACGGGTTGGGGTAGTTTTGAAACAGCTTAAAATTTTCCGGAATGTTTTGAGAAACCGGATCAATTCCTACGGTCGTTGTATCTGAATTTAAATACCTTAAGATCTGCACACCGAGCTTATCACACGCAGGTGTTAAATGATTAGATAAAACGACAACACCGGTTTTAAGATCTTTTGATGAATCGTTTGCGAAACAAATGTAACTGCTGAATGCTTCGGTTCCTCCGTCTTTCCAGGTAAAATAAAATGTAGAATCAATCTGCTCATTGAGTATGTTCATCTGCCAGACTAAACCAATTCTTCCGGTCGCATTCGGATTCAGACATGTATCATTTGTAACGCGTCTGATCCGCTGAGCCGAATCAAGAACACTCTGCATTCCCAAACCCGAAAGTCCCATTTGAAACTTAAGATACTTTAAGAAATCAAGAACGGTGGTATATAAACCTCCGGCTGCATAGAATGCCGGCCAGCTGCTTTTATGAAAAGGTCCTTCGGTCGTTCCGAACTTATAGCCCTGAGCGCGTCTTGACATTTGTTCGGGTGTCAGTGTAATTCTTGTATCGGGCATCCCAAGAGGATCACAGATCTTCTGAATGAATAGTGAATCAATGATATTTCCGAGTGTATTCGTTACGACTACTCCGAGCAGAGAAACTCCGAGGTTTGAATAAAGATAACACTGACCGGGTGTACGTGAGAGCGTGTGATTGTTTAGATAACTGTACATCATCTGATAAGTGGTCGTATCATTAACAGGTGTGATCGGATCATCAGGCAGAGCTGCATAATGAGTTGCAAGATCGAGTATGATCATTCTTACCGTGTCACCACCCGGATTCACATACACAGGAGCTTTTACAATATTCAACGGAAGATGATCCTCAACAAGATCATTCACATTCAAAGGACCTCCCTGCTGGATTAACATCGAAAGAATTGTAGCTGTAAAAGATTTCGTAACCGAACCGAGCTGAAAGATTGTCAGACTGTCAGGTCTTGGCGAAGCGGTGTCTGAATTTATATGTCCGAATGAATACTTATACTCAACCGGACTGCTGCTTCCTTCTTTTCTGATTACACCAACCATTACAGCTGCTCTGTTCGAGTCAACATATTTCTGAACGATCCTTGAAACCCGCGCACGAAGTGTATCAGGATTGAATTGAGCCTGCAGATTTATCACTGTTATAAAGGAAACAACTATTGTATAGATCAGGGTCAGTTTCTTCATTATACTCCTATTTTTTTTCAATCAAGTTAAACAAAAATATTTTAAATATAAAGTTTGGATAAATTATAAAGGAATCTGTTTCTGTTCACAACACTATCCTCGAAAATTTAGCTAAATCGTGTATCCGTGTTCTAAAAAATTTTGTTGTGTACAAAGGGAATCTGCAGTAAGCATTTCTGACTTCGTGGTTAAATAGTGCTTTGAGACACCTTCTACACGCGGTATTTAAAACGAAGGGAACGACCTTTATTCAAAGCCGTTCCGGTATGAGCATATTCAGGAGGTTTTTGTCTATTGTCTTACTCTGTACGGTAATCCCATGTATGTTGAAGAAAACAATGATATTGAATTATCATATAAAGAGGGTCGTGTGTTTGCACTTATAAATGCATTGTGTATTCCGTGATGATGCTGTGAATATACGCCGAAAGTTCTTTCGTAAATTCTGTCAAAGCCGGAACCGTTTGGTGTCTGAGATGTCATAGTAAATCTTTCACGGTGAAATCCGAATGAGTTCCTTGCCCAGTGATATGATACGATGTCAGTGTCGTTTTGGTTACTTGTCAGATAAACAACCGATTTTATCTGGTCGTTTCGGCTTAAATCAATTATTCTGTCGCTTCCGAAAAATTTCGAAGTAAAAATGTTGGTTGTGAAGTCCGGACCTAACAAGGTTAAAACCAAACTGTTGTTCCTGTAAAACTCTACTTTGTTGATTATGATGTTATCTTTTCCGATCTGCGGAGTTTTTGTTTCTCCGTCTATTGCCGAGTATTGATATACTCTCCAGTTATGCCTTGGGTTTGGTCTTCTTCCTGTTCTCTTAAATACAACCAATCTTTTTTGCTCCTGGGAGTAAGGCTTAACTGTTGAATCTAAAACTCCATTAATGTATCCGACTATAATAAAATTCCCGGTGACTGCTCGGATCACTTCTACATTCTTTATTGTATCTCCAACTGTTGTAATATTTGCATTAGTGTTTACGTTCGTGACTCTTCTTCCCCATTTTACCAATGAATCAATCGGAGTATCATTACCGGTAGGATTATCTGCAGTAGGTCCGTCCGAATCAAAGTCAAAAGCTTCATTAACAAATAGATTGTCATCATCGTCAGCATCAGAGCTGAAAGCGCTTCCTATTGCAGCCGAGCTCAGGTACTCATCATCAGTCTGAAAAGCAGGTTCGGTTATGTTATCATTGTTACATCCAATGAATATTATGATCACAAAACAGGTTAAAACTGTCTGAAGTGAATATTTCATAGCAATGTCATGACTGTTTCCTTTCTTATTATAAAATTAATTATTAAAATCTGTTTCTTAGACAAAGTGAAAACAGGTTAGTTTAACGGATATTCATATTATTTGTATTTTTTTGCGGCTGAAGGTGAAGATGTAAATCCAGGATTATCGTAATCATAGCTGTCTAAAAAAAAAAGTTTATTTTGTTTCAAAGATTGATATTTAAAGTTTAAAACTAACCCAGTGATAACAGGGTTTGATGTGGATCGTAATAAAGAAATATTTTCTGAATGTGATGTGATTTCGTAACATTTATTTCTTTTAATCGAAAAAGTAGTAACTTACCATTTTATATAAACATTAATTCTTCGTCATGAAAAAATATTTTTTCTTTCTGTTTGTTTCTTTTCTCTGCTCATCTTTAAATGCTCAGCTTGCAAATAATAACATGTACCTTTTAAGAATCTTAATCTTCATCCTGTTCCTGTGAAGTTTGGCGCGCCCTGGGACTATTCAGCTGTCTGGGGTTATGTTGCTCCTGATGGAAGAGAATATGCATTACTTGGCGGTGTTCTTGGTACATCATTCTTTAATATTTCTGATTCGGCGAACATATATGAAGTAGATTTTTTTCCGACAACAATTAATCAATCAAATCCGGATCAGGGAGTTCTCTGGAAGGAGATGAAAGTATATTCACATTATGCTTACGTCGTTTCCGAAGCCGATACAAGCGGAGTTGAGATCTATGATCTGCAGCATCTTCCGGATACGGTAATATTTATCAAAAAAATTTCTTGCTCCGGGTCATAGCTCAACTCATTCCATTTCACAGGAAGGACATTATCTGTACCTGAACGGAAGCAAAGTCTCTTTCGGAAGCGGAACGGTTGTGCTTGATCTTGCTGATCCGGTAAACCCGTGGTAAAAAAATGGAATACAAGGTATGTTCACGACTGCAGGATATTACGGGATACCATCTTTGCGATGAACATAAATTCAGGCAACGGACAGATCACCGTAATTGACGCGAGAAATAAAGACAGCCTGAAAACAATTACCCAGTGGCTCAATCTTCCTAATCCTGCTCCGCATAATTGCGCATTAACCAAAGACAGAAAGCATTTATATGCAACAGATGAAGTCGGTCCGCTTCCAAGACTGTTAAAGGTATGGGATATACATGACCTTACAAACGTAACACAGGTAACAACCTGGCAGCCGGCAAACATTACCACTTCAATAGTTCATAATGTAGAAATTTACGGAGACACTGCTGTGATAGCTCATTATACTTCAGGTGTCCGCGTACTTGATATTTCAAATCCGGCGCAACCTGTGGAGATCGCTTGGTATGATACTTATCCTGCAAATAATAATAATTTATATCAGGGCTGCTGGGGAGTTTATAAATTCCCTTCAGGAAAGATCGCTGCATCAGATATGAAAACAGGTTTGTATGTACTTAAGGTTGGAAATACTGTCGGCGTGAATGAGAATAATACTATCGCGGATGATTTCAGACTGGAACAGAATTATCCGAATCCGTTCAATCCTAAAACAGTTATTCGTTATTCGTTAATCGAAAATCGGTTTACAACTTTAAAAGTATTTGATATTCTCGGAAATGAAGTTACAACCTTAGTTAATGAAAAGCAAAACGCCGGAAGCCATTCGGTAGAATGGGACGCAACGAATTATCCAAGCGGTATATACTATTACAGAATATACGCGGGGAATTTTACAGATACAAAACAGATGATATTGCTGAAGTGAGTTATTAGGTATTAAGGTTTAAGTGTTGAGAAAGAGCTGTATAAATTTTCACAGCTCTTTCTATTTTTACCGCCCCGCTTGCTCGTCAAACAGTAATGATTGCTTCCGCCATTGCTCAGAATTTCTAACGGTAATTTCTCACATGCAGGATTGTTCGGAAATATAATTAAGACAAACAAAATGGTATTGGTTAAATAAGGACAATTGTCCTGCCGAAATATACTCATCTTATTAAACCGGGTATCGTAAGCACAAAACCCATCAGGATCTTATTCAAAAGCAAATAAAACCGCAAAGCCCGCAAGGTCTTCGCAAAGACCGTAAAGGTTAATTTTATAAAGTACAAGTTATTATTAAAATGAATCGTTGCGGTTATTTGCGATACTCCTTCGCGGGCTTTGTGTTTTAAGGGTTTTAATTGCGGTAACATCAAAGTAAAAAGCAATAGATCACAGGACAAATGTTTTAATAGTAAATAAAATTTAAAATTAACCCTCGCATAAAAATCTATGTTGACAACCGGAATGTGGTGGATTAAATTTGTAGTGTCTCTGATAGTCCTACCCCAAAACATTTTTACCCGTTTAATATCAAAATAAATTTTGTTAAGTTAGAATTACTTAACAATTAATTAAAAGGAAAAAGGAAAATATGAAAATGAAGAATATAACTTCTTTATTGACCGTAAATATACACATCAAACAAAAATAATTTATGAAAAAGATAATTTTAGTATTGCTCATTGTTCATTGTACATTGCTCATAGCAGAGGCGCAGTGGATACAGCAAAACTCAGGTACTAATCAAAATCTTCGCGATGTAGAATTTATTAATGACAAGACCGGCTGGGCGGTAGGTGACGGAGGCGTTGTTCTAAAGACAACAAATAGTGGAACAAACTGGCTTAATATTCCAAACCCGGCAGTAGGGAAACCTCTTTTTAGTATTCATCTGGTAGACAGTAATAATATTTATTTTGTTGGTTGGTTCGAAACGATAATAAAATCTACTGACGGAGGAAGCAGTTGGATTACAATACAAAATGGACCCTTCGGGCAGGGCAGAAGTTTTACCAGTTTGTTTTTTGTAAACAAGGATACCGGTTGGATAGGTGGAGGGGTAGCAAATTACTATATTTTAAAAACAACTAATGGAGGAATTACATTTGATTCATCATATTTATTTTGGGGGGAACTTAACGATATGTTTTTTAAAAATACAACCACCGGTTTGGTGTGTGCAAGTGGTGCTGTTTTCAAAACTACAAATGCCGGTATAAATTGGTTCAATACTAAAGTTCCTACAAATGGTGTTTTTTATCCTTTCAAAAAATTAGCTATAATTAACAACAATGTATGGGTAGCCGCAGGAGATACTCCTCCAATTTACAAAAGTGTTGATTTTGGAAATTCTTGGAAGATACTTGATTCAATTCATAACTATCCTCCTTCAGTGGCAAATTGCATTTCATTCTCTGATGAAAATACAGGATGGGTGGGAGGAAGTTATGGATACTTATATAAAACAACAAACGGAGGTTATAACTGGCAAAGAGAAGAAACAGCAGGAGACCAAAGATATTGGGGATCAATTTATTGTTACAATGATTCGATTGCCTGGGGAGTCGGAGGTGCCGGGAAGATACGGTATACTACAAATGGCGGTCAGACTATGGTAAGCATTAATACTGAAGAATCAAATTCAATGCCTGATTTTAAACTTTATCAAAATTTTCCGAATCCATTTAATCCGGAAACAACTATTGAATTTTATACTCAGGAAAGTAATATGGTGAGCTTAAAAGTCTTTGATTCAATGGGTAAATTGGTTAAAGTCATTTTGGATAATAAATTAATCATTAAAGGAAATCACACTTATAATTTTATTGCTAAAGAACTTCCAAGCGGTATATACTATTATCAAATCCATTCGAAAAATATTAACATTACAAAAAAAATGGTTTTAGTTAAATAGTGACATTTGTCCCCTCATAAATGTTAATTTTATATAATTAACAAAAGTAAGGAGGGGAAATGAAAAAGAAATTAGATCGCAACCAACACAAAACATCCGATGGAGAGTTCATATTTGAGTTATTAAATGAATATGAACTTTCACCAAAGGAAAGTGAATCAATATTAGAATCAGCGAAGAGATGTTTAATAAGGGAAGTATTACTGAAGGAAGGAGAGATAGAAGTATCAGTAATATCGATAGAAGAACGCAGCGGAAAAATGGTAGAAAGTATGAAGAAGGTTCGAGTACGATTGACAATGGATAATGGTCTGGAAGATGTTGAGGTACAAAAGAATTTTGGAAGAGTATCCTTGCGTAGATTAAGAATTCAACGAATAAGCCAGGAAACCATAGAGCAGAATGGAATATTGAGTCAGGAAGATCTGAGCAAGTATTTACATTGTAATGTAAGAACAATAAAGCGAGATATTCATTTTATAAAGGAATCCGGAATAGAAGTAATAACCCGTGGAGTACTTCATAACATAGGCAGGGGTCAGACTCATAAGGTAAAGATAATAGGATTATATTTAGAAGGAAAAACATTTAGCGAGATAAGATTAAAGACCCATCACAGCACAGGAGCAATAAAAAGATATCTACAGGATTTTCAGAAGGTGTTGATGAGTCTTCATAATGGAATAAAAGATCGGGAAACGATAAGTTCGGTAACAGGATTGAGCATAACATTAGTAAATCAATATCTGGATTTGATAAGACAAAGCGGCAAGGACAGTCAAAGGAAAGCAATGATGCAGGATATGATCAGTCAATGGAAGCGAGCCGGAACGAGAATAAAAAAAAAGGAAGATACTTCAGGAGATTACATGAGGAGTCTGGCTCCTATGATAGGAGGAGTGAAATGAGTTTAAATCCAATACGGGACAGATTTGAAAGTCTGAAGAAAAGAGATTTTAAGAGTGCATTAATAAATTTACTGGAGAATGACTATAAGCTCTTAGGTTCAAGAAAGATATTAGAATTATTATCAGAGGATATCGAAGATTTACATAACGAGTATTATCCGCACAGAGACCGGGTTGGCAATGGAGAGATATTATTTAGGACAACGAAGGATGACGGTCAGCGACAAAGCTATGGGAAGAAGACAGAAGATTATGCAAGCATAACGGTAAAACTTCCCTTAATAACGAACGAGGATATAGAACGCAGAATTTATTACAAAAAAGGAGACAGAAACAGCAACTACAAGCACAGAGAATCACGAGACATAGAAACGATGGTTAGGTTATTGAAGAGTGCCAAAGAACAGGGAGGATTATTAAGCGGAGCAGAGCTTAGCATGCTGCTGAACAGGACCTTGGGAACGATAGGAAAATATTTAAAAGCATATCAGGAGAAAACAGGAGAGATACTTCCACTGAAAGGATACGTATTAGATCAAGGAAGTTTGCCGACACATAAGGGAATAATAATAAGTCTGTATGAGAACGGCGTATCACCGGCGGATATAGTATTAAAGACATCACACAGCCAGGACGCAGTTGACAGGTATATAAAGCACTATGAACAAGTTAAGAAGCTTCTTAAAAAGGGATTAGATGAAAAGGCTATAGTGTCAATTACGGGAAGAAGTTTGAATGTTGTTAAACAATATATTAAGTTGTATAAGAATTTTAATCCACAAAAATCAAAAAAATAGTCAGGGGACAAATGTCCCTATAGTAAATAAAAAATTGTGAGTATTTGGTAAAACTAAGTATATAAAAGAAGCCGCGGAAAAAGCTCCCGCGGTTTTATTTATTTTTTTGGAATGAAATAATTCAGCATTTTATAGATCAGCTTGGCTGTCAGGAAATCCGGATATGGAAAGTCTTTGCGCGGAGAAAGCTCTACAACATCGAAGCCGACAACTTTCCTTTTCTCACTCGAGCTGTTTTAACAGCTTTACAGTTTCATCCCAATAAAACCCGTTCGGCTCCGGGCGTGCCGGTCGAAGGCATTATGGAAGGGTCGAAATAATCCACATCAAAAGTTATGTAAACATTTTCTTTCAGTGTATCTACAACTTTTGACTGCCAGTCATTACCGTAAATTCCGTTCCTGATTTCAAATGCATAGAAAGTATTTATGTTTTTTTCTTTTATGAAATCATATTCAGCTTTACACTGAGCACGGATGCCGACCTGCGTGATTGAAGTAGTGAACTCAGCAACTCTCGCTGCAAATGACGCGTGTGAATATTTCGAACCTTCATATTCAAGCCGCAGATCCGAATGCGCATCAAAGTGAAGTACTGATAAATTATCATAAGAATCATAATGCGCCTGTATGGGAGCCGTGGAAATTGAGTGCTCGCCCCCAAGCGTCACAACGAATTTTTTATCATCGATCAGCCTCTTTACATTTTCATAGATAAGATCCAAGTGCTTTCTTTCCTGTTTTATCTTTGAAGTCAACCGGATGAAGCGAACAAATACCGTTTCCCTTTTCAAAACAAAGCTCGCGGTTCAGCTCTTCATCAAAGAACTCTACATAATGTGAAGCGTCTAAAATAGCTTTCGGACCTCTGGAAGTTCCCTTTCCGTAAGATGTCGTATGCTCATAGGGAACGGGAAGTATCGTGATCAGTGAATCTTTATAATTAGAATACTCTTCTTCTATTGCAAGAAAATTATTCTTTATACTGTAATGCTTTATTTTATTTTTCAAAGTTTCGTATGGTGGTTAAGTAATTTTATATTCAGTCACATCAAATAGTTCTTTAAGTTTTGATATGACTTCACTTTCTTGTTTGTGAGGAATGTTTACCGATGGTTTGATCTCTGTATCTATCTTATTTGTTTCATCCATTGATTCAGTATTTGCATCATCTTTACTATCAAAGTCATCTGTCTTACCATCTAAATCATTATTGAAAATATCGCTCTCATTTTTACCATGCTTATCTTTCTCATCAACGATTATCTCCTGAATTTCTTCCTTCTCTTCAATTTTAGAACTTTCATTTTGATCAGTCCTGTTATCGTTTATCTGAAGGAGATCTTTCTTTTCTTTCTCATTCTCTTCAGAGATATCTTTAATATTTTCATTATTTTTAACGTCAATGTTCAGGTCAACATCATTGTCACGAATCAGGCTTTTTTTTTTACTGCTTCCATCTCCGAAAGTATGACAGATAGATCAACTACTTCAGAGTTCAGCCTGCAAAGCTCAGCAAGAATGGACTCAAACAATATTTTCTGATTTGAAGAATATTTAAATCTGCTTTCAGCTTCGAATAGAACCTTCATCAGTCTTGCAATTTGTTCATCCGAAAAGTTCTTCGCCTCGTTCACATACTTTTCCTTAACAGAATCAGACTCATCCAGCAGTTCAACATTCCCTGTTGACTTAACTATCATCAGATCTCTCAGGTGCTCATGATCCCGCTGTAAAATGTCTGCAGATCAAACCCCTGTTCATTGAGCTTGCTGAAGTAGGTCAGCATCTCTTTCGCATTTCCTTCGCTTATGTATTTTGAGATGTTAAAATAAATTTCTTTATCCGGTATATTTAGAAAATTCTTCAGCTCTTCATACTTTATCTTATCTCCGCAAAATGAAACCGCCATGTCAAAAATTCCCTGCGCATCTCTGAGCGCTCCGTCACCAAGTTTAGCTATAAGAAACAAAGACTCATCATCGATCTTTATCTTCTCTTCTTTTGCTATCTCTTTAATATTCTCTGAAATCTCTTTGATCTTAATTCTCACCAGCGGAAATCGCTGACACCGGCTGACGATAGTAGCCGGGATCTTTTCAGGGTTAGTCGTTGCTAAAATGAAAATTAAATATTCAGGCGGTTCTTCGAGTATCTTCAGCAGCGCATTGAATGCCTGCTGTGTGAGCATATGAACTTCATCAACTATGAAAAATTTATATTTACCTTTGATCGGAAAAAACTTCGCTGCATCCTGAATTGCCCTTACATCATCAATGCCTCTGTTTGACGCAGCATCAAGCTCGAATACATCGGGATGATTTCCGTTGGTAATTTCCAGACAGGAATCGCACTTGTTACACGGCTCACCGTCTTTCATGTTAGGACAGTTGAGGGCTTTGGCAAAAATTCTCGCGATTGTCGTCTTGCCGACGCCTCTCGGTCCGCTGAGCAGATACGAGTGCGCTATCTTTTTTGATATTATGGCATTCTTTAATGTCTGTGTCACAAACTCCTGAGAAGATACATCAGAAAATTTTTGCGGACGGTATTTACGGGCTGATACTTTGTATGCTGACAATATATTTTATTTTGAAAAGATTTTATTTAATGTCTCTAAAACACTGTATTGAAATGGAGCTACAATAAAATTATTAAAGTCCTTATTTTTGACATCTGACATCTGACATCTGACATCTGACGTCTCGCGTCTCACGTCTCACTTCTTAAACACAACCTTCTTATCCTTAAACACATACTTTACGCCATCCTCAACTTTCTCCAATGGAATTATCTTAAGCTTGTCAAGTATTTCCTTTTGAATTTCAGCAAGGTCCTTTTCATTCTCTTTCGGTATCAGAACTGTCTTGATTCCGCTTCGCACTGCTGCAAGCAACTTCTCATTCAGTCCGCCGATCGGCAGTACATTTCCTCTCAATGTGATCTCACCTGTCATTGCAACATCACTTCTCACCGGACTCTTTGTAATGGCGGATAGCATCGCCATGATCATCGTTATACCTGCCGAAGGTCCGTCTTTCGGAATTGCTCCTTCGGGTAAATGTATGTGTATCTCTTTCTCTTTGAAAAATGCCTCGGGGATCTTAAACTGTTTTGCGTTAGACTTAATATAGGAAAATCCGGCCTGCGCTGATTCCTTCATTATATCGCCAAGCTTTCCTGTCAGAGTAAATTTATTCGCTCCTTTCATTATGGTCACATCTACATTCAGAATGTCACCGCCCATTGATGTCCAGGCAAGTCCGATCACGGAGCCGATCTTATCTTTAATTTTATCATCAGCTATTTTTTGCTTGTACTTCTGCACTCCGAGAAATTTTTCAACCTGTTCATCACTGACAATTATTTTCTTCTTATACTTTTTGACATCAGTATTCTCAACGATATCTCTTGTAGTTTTCCTGATCACTGATGAGATCTCCCTTTCAAGACTTCTTACACCGGCTTCTCTTGTGTATTCCTGTACAATTTTCATTACTACTTCATCCGGAAATTCAATTATATCAGGAGTCAGTCCGTGTTCTGTTATTTCTTTTGGAATGATATGTCTCTTTGCTATCTGAACTTTCTCAAAATCCAGATAACTTCTCATCTCAATAATTTCCATTCTGTCTAACAAAGGAAGGGGAATATTATAATAAACATTAGCAGTGGTGATGAACAATACATTGGACAGATCATAATCAACATCAAGATAATGATCGTTGAAAGTTGTATTCTGCTCCGGATCGAGAACCTCAAGCATTGCGCTCGAAGGATCTCCTCTGAAATCATTGCTCATCTTATCGATCTCATCTATAAGTATTACAGGATTCACGCTACCGGATTTTTTCATCGCCTGTATGATCTTGCCGGGCATTGAACCAATGTATGTCCTCCTGTGACCGCGTATCTCAGCTTCATCCCTTACTCCGCCAACTGATATTCTGACGAAGTTTCTCCCAAGCGCTCTTGCAATGGATTTTCCCAGAGAAGTTTTTCCCACTCCCGGAGGTCCGACAAAACAAAGTATCTGCCCTTTAGGCGACTTCCTTATATTCTTGTCGTTAAGCAGTTTTAAAACTGCCATCAGTTCGAGTATCCTGTCCTTTGCTTTATCCAATCCGTAATGATCTTCATCAAGTATTTTCTTTGCATTTGAAAGATCAAAATTATCATCGGTGAATTTATCCCACGGAACAGACACCATCCAGTCCAGATAATTTCTTATGACTGAATAGTCCGGAGACATCGTAGGCATTTTTTTGAGCTTATTGAATTCCTCATTTGCCTTATTCATTACGGGTTCCGGCATTCCGCTCTTATCGATCTGCTCCTTTAATTTTATCAGTTCAGGGTCTGTCTCAGTTCCTTCACCAAGCTCATCCTGTAATATCCTTATCTGTTCCTGTACAATGAACTTCCTCTGGTTCTTCTGCATCGTCTGATATATCTTCGCATCAATTTCTTTTTCTACATTTAAAACTTCCATCTCCGAGCCAAGCAAATACAATGCTTCATAATACTGATTATGAAGATCATCTATTTCCAGTATGCGCTGTTTTTTGTGGACATCGGCATTAATGGTGGAAGTAATATAAAAAAGTTTCCGGTCAGGTTCTTTAATGTTTTCATAAGCTACAAGAGTTTCCTGCGGAATGGTCCTGTTGGTATGTACATAATCAGTAAACAGTTTTGTCGCCTGTCTTATCAGAGCTTCGAGTTCGGTGTCTCTTTTTACAGGAATGTTTTTGACTGTGATGTCTGCTGAGATATAACTGTCGTTATAAAATTTATCTATCTTAGCAGTTACAAGTCCGTCGACCAGAACTTTTATCAGCCCGTTAGGAAGCCGTAATACCTGGATTATTTTAGCGACTGTACCTGTCCTGTATAAATTTTCAAATGTCGGCTCTTCGATTTTATCATCCAGCTGTGTAACCAGTAAAATGAATTTATCCTTCTCTAAGGATTTATTGATCGACGTGATTGACGATTCTCTCCCTGCTAATATCGGAAACATCATGTATGGAAATACAACAATATCTTTTGAGCGGCAGTACCGGGAGAGTTTCCGGTATGGAGCTTTTCAGGTCCGGTATCTGAGATTGATTTTCGTAAATGACTTCAGTTGAAGCTTCACCATTATCAGGATTGTTCTGAACATATTCTTTCTTTTCTTCTTTATTTTTTGCCATCTTATGTTTAATTCTTTGAGTATAAATAAATATAAATTTACTCATATATAGTTTCAATCCTATTAATAATTGGTATTCTGAAATTGAGATATATCCGTCCAAAATGAAGAAAAAGCTTGCCACGAATTACACGAATGATCACGAATTAAAAATATTATAACTAATTATTAAATAGAATTAACATAAATGACATATCCGTCCAAAATAAAGAAAAAGCTTGCCACGAATTTCACGAATGATCACGAATTAAAAAATATTATCACTAATTTTAAATAGAATTAATGCGAACTTATTTGGACAGCATAATTATAATTTTAATATGGATTAGGAGGTTGATTTTAAATAGATCGATATATAACCGTATCCGCTCGTCAATCACGTAATTTGTACTTTCGCCATTGCTTAGAATTTCTAAAGTAATTTTTCACATGCGGGATTATAACTGTTACAAAAAAATAATCTCTGTGTATCTCTGTGTTCTCCGTGTCTCAGTGGTAAAACCGGGAAACATCTGCTCTTCTACTGTCCGAATAATCCGACCCCGACACGCTGCAGCATCTCGTATGCCTCACCAATGGTTGCCGGTTCTTGTCAGTAGGGAGCCCGAACTTCTGTGTCAGCATTCCCAATAACGATAGAGCAGGCGCAGTCAGCGGCATGCTCGCTACTGCTTCCGTGAAAGGTCCGAATGCTTCCGGATTTGGCGGTACATATTGCGGAGTCGTTTCCGGCCAGTCCCAGGTCTGACGAGGTTCGTTCAAGTTTATGGCGTTTGTCAGATCACGGGCATTCTCATCACGCGCGGTAAGCGGATTCAGATTGTATTTCCGGCAGAGTGATGCTATAGCGGAACCATGGTGCATCTCATCATTGATGATCGTACCAGACTTCGTCCACGCAGAAATTGCGATGGCAGGAACACGTACACCAAGGCGGTTGAAAGTAAATCCCATCTCCGGGTTATCAACCGGTCCGGGGGGAACAGCAGACGGCGGCGGCACGTGATCGTAAGTGCCTCCGTGTTCATCGAATGTGACGAGAAGCATCGTATTCATTGCATTCGAACCTTTTAAAGAAGCACTTGTGCGGATCGATGAATAGACTTCGTGAAGGAGCTTCTCTCCTGCGCGTACATCGTCCATCGCGCCGACTTCTACTGTCGTGCCGTCAGGTCCCTTAAATTCGAATGACGGAACAGGCGGATGCATATCATTATGATTGAAGATCAGTCTCGGCTCGATGAAGGCATAAGCGGGAAGTTTTCCGGCGGCGGCGTGTTCATGAAACTTTTTCATGCCGAAGAAACGGGTTTTCCAGTAAGGTCTCAATGCCGCGATGTTGATGAAACCGGTCAGGGAAACTATCTGGCTCTCATCAAAATAAACAGCCCATGATATTCCCGCGTCTTCGAGGCGGTTGAAAATTGTCGGAGCAATGTTCCTCTCCCATTTCAGATAGCCTTCAGAACCGCCATCATTAGTCACGAATCCTGATGACGTCGATGCATTGAAAAATGACCGGTTGCAAAATGTCTGTGACGGTACTCCGCAGAACCAGGCGTCATAGACCGCGAAACTGCGGGCAAGAGTGCTTGTCACAGGCAGCATCTCAGGGCTGAATGAACCCATGATCACTTCATATTCTTCACGATCCGGCTGTCTGCCTTGTGTAGCGATATAGTTGTTGATGTAGTCCTTTACAAATCCCTCCATCTTCGCTTCAGTCCCTGCAGGAGGAGCATTGAATGGCGCTGACATCTTCATGAATTCTACATTCGCATTGCCCGGCGGATCCACTGTACCATAGAGCTGTGTGTTTACGTGAGGATATTCTTCGCCCGGATCCGGAGTCGGACTGCGCATTATGATATCGGTGTTCCCGCTGTAAACATGCGCTGCAACTGATCCGTCAGGCGACGGATTACTGTAGCTGCCATTGGCAACTCCGTTAAAGTTCTGACCGTCAGGAACTTTCCCCGGCGGATAAAGATGACCGAGTAAATTATCGAATGAGCGGTTCTCGAACATCAATACAACAAGATGTTCGAATCCGGGTTTTTCCGGTACAGGCAAAACCGGCGGAAATTCGTCTGCTTCGTCTGCGAGCACATTACTGATCGGCATGCCCGCGCTTGCAGCAGCGGCTGCTGAGAGTTTTAGAAAGTTACGGCGCGTCAGACCGGGTTTGTTAACTGAAGTACTGGCTGTTGCTGATGGAACAGGATTTTTTTTCATTAAGTTAATTTCTGATTTTTAATAAATTGATGATATTATTTAGAAACTTCTGAAAAACAATGGTCATCGCGAAAGCTGAGAGTTCTTAAAACATTTTACCGCAGAGGCACAGAGAGCGCAGAGTTACACAGAGATTTTTTTTTCTATCTGAGGTTATTGAACATTGAAATTATTCTTCATTTTTAATTATAAAAAAAATTAAAAATACTTTCACTTAAGATTTCTCTGTGAAACTCTGTGTTCTCTGCTTCTCTGTGGTATTTTTGTTGTATAAATTAGTTTTTCAGAAGTCTCTATTTATTTGAGCTTGTTTAATAAACTCAGTAAAGCCAGTGCAATCATATGAGTCAGTGTAATCAGCGATTTATTTGCGCATGTTTGAATTAATTATATTTATACCTTCAGTTAATACCGGATCTCCGGTATCTTTATACTTTGGATCTCTAAGATCTGTTAAATATCCGGGGACAAAATTTTCTCTTGGAGTTCCGTTGATATGATAAATCTGTTCTGTCGGTAAACTGTAGGGAATTTTCGTGTCAGCAGTTTGAAAGCCGCTGATAGCTCCGATCAGTTCGGCCATTTTTGTCCCTACAATTTTTGCAGCTCCTAATGCATCAAATCCGATAGTAATTCCTTCGCCCATACTTCCGGTCCAGTGATTCACTAAGAGTACAACCGGCTTTTCATAAGTAAACGGACCTCTCGGCGAAACCAGTTCAAGCCAGCTTCTTTTAATACCGTATTCTTTTTCTTCAAACGGTAAAATATGTTTTTGATAAGGCATTTCTGAAGTGATGAACCTGCTCATTATTCCCCGTGCAACAACTGAAGTTCCGCCGCCGGGTGTTTCCCGCAGATCGATTATTAATGCACCGGTTTCTTTAAGCTCACTCAATGCATTGTCAAAAAGCTGAATTACTTTTGTGTCTCCTAATGAATTGTTAAGTTTAATATAACCGATACCGTCATCAATTATTCTGAATTCAAGCAGTGAGTCATTTTCATTATTGACCGAAAGATCTCCGATTGCTTTGTCAAGGTTTACTGTAATGATTTCACCGTTTTGTTTAAGTTCAATTATTCTTTGAACTAAATATGTCCCTGCCAGTAATTGTCTTAAAGCATAGTTCCTGACTTCAGCCTTGATACTTGTGATGCATTTTCCAATTCGTTCGTTCACCGCCTTCTCAACAGGAATTCCGTTTATTGATATTATCTCCATTCCGTTTTTCACGCCTGCTTTGTCAGCCGAAAATCCTTTCCTTACTTCTGTAACAATGGCTTTCCCGTCAATGTATTCAGCCCAGATATCAAGCCCGCTTGGAACCAATCTTGTTGATGTATTTAAATTTGTATTTAAAGAAAAGTGATTATCATAAAGTTCTTCAATGGCATTTTCAAAAATTGTGATCAGTTCCTTTCTGTCCGCTGCATTCTCTGCAAGTGGTAAATATACTTCTTTCACTTTATCCCAGTCAGTATTTTTATTTTCAAAGTATGCATAATTCTCTTTTACTACTGTCCAGAACTCAATGAAGTCGGCTCCGAATTCATTGCCCGGTTTAAAGGAAGTTAATACGCTCATGCTGATTAAGATAATGATTAAAAATTGTATTTTATGCAGACTCATTTTTGTAAAGTTAATTATTTTACGGTGAATCGGACTTCAGCCCGAAAGACAACTCTTCAATATGGGATTAGGAGGCTGCGTTTATCAATGACTCAGGCTCACTGTTTTGTCTCCTTCCCGGTAAATTTTGTAAAGAACTTTCCATCATAACGGCACACGCCATTCGCGGTGCCAAACCAAATGTTTCCGCTCTTATCCCGGATAATACCAAATACCTGCTGATCCTCAGTAATCTTGGTAAAGTACTTTCCGTCATATTTCGATAAGATCATATTATTACTGTAAACATTACTTTCACCAAGCCATAAGTTTCCTGCTTTATCTTCAAAAATACTACTCGTCAGATTCTCAGGAAAATTGGTCAGGGATTCCCCATCGTAACGGCTGAGTCCTTCCTGGCCGGCAATCCAGATGTTACCGGTTTTATCTGCTATAATAGAACGGACATTTAGAAAGAACAGGCCTTCCTTTTTATTTGTAAAATGAGTAATGGATTTTCCGTCATAGAAATTGACACCGCTGTTAGTGCCGAACCAGATTTTTCCGGTTTTATCCTGTGCGATTGTACTGACAAAATTACTGCTGAGACCTTCCTGTGTTCTGAAGTTGGTAAAGGTCTTGCCATCATAGCGGCTTACACCGCTGTCAGTGCCGAACCAGATGTTTCCGTTTTTATCCGCTAGCATGCAGAAAACAGAATTACCTGCAAGGTTTTCTTTCGTTGTGAAAAGTGTAAATGATTTACCATCGTAGCGATATACGCCTCCTCCAATCGTGCCGAACCAAAGGTCCCCTGATACATCTTCTAAAATAGAGAAGATACGAAAATGCCTCAGCCCTTCTTTCAATGTAAAGTTTGTAAAGAGCTTACCATCGTAATGCATGATACCTTCCCAGGTCGCAAACCAATAGTTTCCGTTTCTGTCCTGCAGCACACTGCGTGTAATACTATGAGGTCCATACGCTGAGATAGTGTCCCGCGTCATTTCAAAAGAAGGATCATCAACAGGTTCATTAACATCCGGTCGTGCGGCAGTATTATTTTTTGTTTCACTAACGGTGTCCTTCGGAGCTCCCGGGGTTTTCGTTGTTTCAGTAACTTTATCTTTCGGCTCATCTGCCGTGTTTTGCCTGCTGCAGGAAGTGAAAAAAATTAATACTAACAGCAGGGATATGATTTGTATCGCGCTAAAAAATGAATAACAGTTCATTAACTTCGATTAAAAATGAATGAAAAGTAATTTTTTTTCATCCCGGAGTCTATGGAACTTTCAGGGACTTCGCCGGGACTTTGAAATCAAAATACCGTCGTATAATCTCAATATTATTTTGCATTAAAAAAATTAGGAATAAGATAACTATCTTTGAGCATTTACAAAATGTATTGTGTCAGGACGGTAGTAATAATATGTCATTATAATATGTTTATGAATTATCGAACAGTCTTTCTACGGTATCTCCTTTTTTTAGCATATTTCCTGCTGCCTGCGGTCTCATATATTTTATCTAAAACTTACTCTACGGTGTTTTTACCTGGACTACGACTAATGTATATTCATCATCAGCGGCGGAAAAAAGCTTTAGAATACTTTGGGCAACACTTCAACTACATTGTCGTCCAAAACGTTTTTTAAAAATTGAATAACATTAAAAAATTCAATCTGTTTTGATAATATTTTTGCAACAATATCGACTCTTTTTAAATCAACCTTTAAATTCCTCTTAAAGCTATATTTATGCTGAACAAATAATTTTATGTTAATTCTATTTAAAAATTAGTGATAATATTTTTTAATTCGTGACCATTCGTGAAATTCGTGGCAAGCTTTTTCTTTATTTTGGACGGATGTGCTTCAACTAAAGAATATTTCCCATTAGTGACCAAAAAGTTTATCCTCGATTTATTATATTCTGTGCACGAATACAGCGAATGAAAAGCAAAGAAAATACAATTAATATGGAAATTGGAATTGATAGTTTTGCGGCTATGTTTAGCGGCAACACAAGCAAAATAATAAATGATGCCGATGCGATTGCTCAATTGCTTGAGAGGATAGAACATGCAGACAATTCAGGGCTTGATGTTTTTGGGATCGGAGAGCATCACCGCAAAGGCTTTCTTGATTCTGCCCCTGCTCTCATTCTTGCTGCAGGCGCTGCAAGAACAAAACGTATCCGCCTTACAAGTGCAGTTACTGTACTCAGCGCAGCCGACCCTGTACGGGTATTTCAAAACTTTGCAACTCTGGATTTGATCTCGGGCGGAAGGGCTGAAATGGTGGCGGGGCGTGGTTCATTTATTGAAGCCTTTCCGCTGTTTGGCTATAAGCTTGAAGATTATGATGATCTGTTTGCTGAAAAGCTTGACCTCCTACTTAAGATACGTGACAATGAATTCGTTACATGGTCAGGGAAATTCCGTCCGGCATTAAAAAACCAGCCGGTATATCCAAGACCGGTTCAGGATCCCTTTCCCATCTGGGTTGGTGTAGGTGGAACACCTGAATCCTTTATTCGTGCAGGCACACTTGGATTACCGCTGATGGTTGCGATAATTGGCGGAGAAACACACCAGTTTCGTCCGCTGGTAGATCTTTACCGTGAAGCCGGAAAAGAAGCAGGGTATCTTCCCGGACAATTGAAAGTCGGAGTACATTCATTAGGCTATGTGGCAAACACTACTCAGGAAGCAACAGATGATTTCTATCCGGGCTATGCTGAGGCAATGACAAAGGTTGGTAAAGAGCGCGGTTGGCCGCCAATGACCAGGTCACGGTTCGAAGCTCAGACAGGACCAAAAGGAGCGCTTCTTGTCGGCAGCCCTGAAGAAGTGGCTGAAAAAGTTCTCCGTCACTCCAAAGCGCTGGGAGGTATTTCAAGACTAACTTTTCAGATGGATACTGCAGAAGTGCCGCATAAAAAATTAATGCAGGCTATTGAGTTAATTGGTACAAGGCTAAAACCATTGGTCGCCGGAAACCTGGAGTCCTCCCATTGAAATTTTTTATTCGTCGTCCCGCAGAGTCACTTCGCTTTAAATACCATGAAGTAAGAATAAAGTTTATGCAAAGTACTCTGCGGGAGGAGCCACATAACTGTCACGGTGGTAAGCGCTTCAATTCAGAGCCCTCCCATTAAAATTCTTTAACTTGCAGATGTAAACAGGGGTGACTCTGCGAGGACGAGCAAGGTTTAGCGTCTTGCGTCTCGCATCTCGCACTTGCGTCACAGATGCAGATTAGAATTTTACTTTAATGCAATTAATATTTCCGTTAAGTTTGCCTGTAATCAAATTTTAACTAATTCCTCATCGGAAGAAGCAGATCATATTTATCAGTAATACTGATTATTGAAGCTTTATCGTTCGGCTGCCTTTATTATCTCAGATATAAAAATCAAAATCTGTACTTAAATGGTTTTGAAAATAAAAGCGGTAATGTCATCTCTATTGTATTTTTTTCCACCCTAATTCTTTTAACGCTCATTGGATTTTTTATTCCGGAACATCTGAGCAAAACTTCGCTTATATTTCTCACATTCATCTCAGCTGCCGGATTCTTATCACTCGTTCTTTCTGATTTTTATTTTCTGAAAGAATCAAAGATCATTTTAGTCAGCACTTTTCTTGTTATATATATATTTTTACTCTCATCTTTTCTGGGAATAGTATTTTCAGGTTCAAAAAAATTCAGGTTCTTTAAGAGTGTATTTGTTTTTCTTGGAATACTCACAGCGTGCATTGGCATAGTTTTCATTAAAGTATTAAATTTCACGGATGATCAGAATAAATATGAAAGCAGCGTTAATAAAGCGGATGCAGGTGTAATACTCGGGGCTGCTGTATGGGGAGGAAACAGACCTTCGCCGGTATTAAAAGAAAGAATAAACAAGGGCTATGACATATATCAAAAGAATATTGTTCCTAAATTAGTCATCACAGGGGGCGGTTCGCCGAATGAACTTACCGAAGGAGAAGTTTCAAAAAATGTTCTGATAAAATACGGAGTCACGCCTGAAAATCTTATACTTGAAAATTCTTCAAGCTCAACAGTCGAACAGATAAAATTTGTCAGAGACAGTTTGTACAATCTCAGGAACTGGGAAAAGATAATTTTAGTATCGGATAATTTTCATCTGTACCGCTCTTCGGAGATATGCAAGTTCAATGATATCAGTGCCGACTGCATAGCATCAGACAAAGAACTTTCAGCTGAGGGGACGTATTCGTTTTGTCTGAAGGAAAGCCTGGCGCTAATTATATTCTGGATGACGGGTATATAAAAAGTTAAAAGTTAAAAGTTAAGTTTATTTCCTTTTCAAAAGAGTTTTAAACCCAATACAATCCCGATTTTACAACATCGTCCATAACATTTATTTTGAAAACCACGAATACACAAAGACACAAAGAAAAATCTTACGTTTAATCTATAAACAAACCCCGAAGGGGTGACATTATTATAGAAAAAGGAAACAAATTAATAAAATCCCGAAGGGATGACATTATTTTACACCATAGGGGTTTGTCTGTGTTATTATTTATTTGATATAATAAAATAAATTTTTATAATACTCTGCTAATGTAATAATTATCCCTGAACTTTATTTTGGATAGCAATGATAAAACCTTATATCAGAGTAAAATAGTCTTCATTGCCAAAGTAATGATGGCGTATGATTTTTGCTTTGACTAAGTTTACTAAAGTCCTGCTGGCTCTTCTCTCGGAAATGTTTACGAGTTTTTTAAAACCCTTCACGGTTATCTTTTCATTCATATTCAAAAATTCAAAAAGCGCTTTTTCCATATCTCCGATAAATATCTTTACAGGGGTGAGTCGGCGTTTGAGTCTTTGAGGATCTTTATGGTTTCTTTGGAAGCTAAAATGCTTTTGTCATTAAGACGTACATATACTTTCATTTCATTGTCATCGTTGTCTGAAATTAATCTGTGAGGTTTTGTCCTGCTCTCTTCGATGTTTACGACCACGACATCCTTGTTACGTATCAGAAAAATTTCGTTTGTATATTCTACAGCCGGCTCGCAGTAAAATTCCGCTGCCGTTGAAATGAGCTCAAGCTCGCCTTTTTCACTTTCGACGCCTTTGATGCTTTTGTCATCATCAATCCCGAAAAGAATTTTACCGCCTTTTGAATTAGCAAATGCGATCATCTCCTTCGCAATTTTTTCCGGTGATGAGAATTTTCTTTTGAATTCGACTGTGCTGTTTTCGCCGTTCTCGATTAACTCGTTAAGTTCGATTAAATACATTTAATTATAAATATTCTGATTAGCTGTTTTATCAATATAGTCCTGCAGAATTATCTGCGCTGAAATGCTGTCCACACGTCCTTTTTCCTGTCTCTTCTTTTTATTTAAACCGGAATTTAAAACACTGTTTTGTGCAAGAGAGCTTGTAAATCTTTCATCAAAAAAAATTATTTCTGCTTTTACTGATTTACCGGATAGAAATTTTTCGAGAGTGTTTTTAAATTCCTCAATTTTTAAAGTCTGAATAGTTTTTTCCGATTTAAAGTTCAGAGGATAACCAATAATTATCTTTGAAACATTTTCCTCTATGATAACAGCCAGCAGCTTTTCCAAAAACTTCTTATCATTGATCAGATGCTCTCTCGAAAAAGAATATTTTTTACTCTCATCACTAACCGCAATGCCTACGCGTTTTTCACCGTAATCGACAGCAAGATATTTTGTGTTTTGATTCATGATTTATTGTGAATGGTGAATAGTGAATCTAACTAGCTGAGGTTGACGATTAACGATTAACGATTAACGATTAACGATTGCCCATTGACTATTGACTATTGACTATTGACTTCTTTTTTCAAAAAATCCTTCAGACCCTTACCGGGTTTAAAATGAATTTTTCTTCTTCCCGGCACAAAAATAAATTCACCTGTCTTCATGTTTCTTGCCTTTGGTTTTGGCTTTGTTTTTTTAATTTCAAAAACCCCGAACTCCCTTATTTCAATTCTTACGAGGGGATCAGCTTCCATTAATAATTCACGGATTGAATCAATGAATGAGTCAACAATCAGTTTCTGTGTTAATTTTTTCCCAATCAGCTTATCATCTAATTTACTCTCAATGTCTTTTCTTGTATAGGTCTTTACCTTATTTAAATTTTTCCTGTTCATTGTCCGACGGTCTCATTAAATCTTTTGAAATACAGAAATGATGAATAAAAGATCAGAGCAAGTGAAACAAAGTAAAGGTACTCATTTATTTTCAGCGAAACAGGACTATTAATGACAGCAAATAATATGATCAGGCCAATGCTGAAGACTGCGATCTTGCCGGGGTAATTTGACATAAGGCGGATGTCTTTTTTTTTATCTAGATATATCCCGAATCCCAGTATTAACAGATCCCGGAGAACAACAATCAGAACAAACCAAAGAGAGATCTTACCAAGATACAGCAGTATGAGCGAGATCACAATAACCGAAATTTTATCCGCAAGAGGATCTATGATCTTTCCGAATTCCGAAACCTGATTTAGCTTTCTTGCCAGATATCCGTCGAGCAGATCTGAAAAATACATACATAGAACTAAAATTATTATTAACGTATTTTCAGATTCAAAATCAAAAAGCATCAGATAACACACAGGGATGAGTAAAGCTATACGGACTATTGAAATTATGTTCGCTATGTAAAAAATTTCTTTATTTATTTTCACGAAACGAAAATAATGAAATTAAAAAATAAAAGTAACATTTAAATAAAAAATATTCAGAATATAAAACACATCCGACAAAAATTTTTGAATTTGATAAGAAAGTTTATGAAAATAGATTAAGTTTGGGATAAATTATTTCCAGCTGAAATATACCCCCGTGTAATTTTCTCACAGATAACACGGATTTTCTCAGATACAATTTATATTTTATCCGTGAGAATCAGTGTTATCTGTGAGAGATTGACGTTCAAAAAATAAATTTTTATATTAGGAATTTTATCGTTTTGGAAGAATAAAGAAAAAGCTTGCCACGAATTTTCACGAATGAGCACGAATTAATATTATTACAAATTTTAAGTAGAACATAATAATATTTTAAACAAAATAAGTATTATATTAAGACGAATCTGAGAGTTGAGCTAAAAAGACCTGCTATTACTCTGAAAATTTTATCAAAACATATTGTATTTATTTTTATACAATTTTAAAAAAACATTTTGGACAGCAATGAATACAAAGTTGAATAGAATTTATTTTGACAATGCAGCTACGACAAGAATTGATGATCAGGTGCTTGAAGCAATGATGCCATACCTTAAGGAGGATTACGGCAACTCTTCTTCCATTCATTCATTCGGAAAATCAGCAAAAGTATTACTCGAAGATGCGCGGGATGCAGTTGCATCTTTCTTAGGTGCTAACTCCAAAGAAATATTTTTTACCAGCAGCGGTACCGAATCAAACAATTTTGCATTAAAAGGACTTGCATACAGATTCTTAAATACCGGTAAAAATCATATTATCACATCATCAATTGAGCACTCTGCGGTTCTCGATACAACGAAATATCTAGAGAAAAAATTCGGCTTTGAAGTAACTTATCTTAAGCCTGACAGCAAAGGGAAAATATCTCTGACGGATGTTACATCAGCAATAAAGCCCGAAACTTTCCTCATCTCTGTAATGCATTCCAACAACGAGATCGGAATTGTAAACGACATTCAAAAGATAGCTGAAACAGCCGCAGAGCATAAGATATTTGTTCATACGGATTCTGTTCAGAGCATAGGTAAAACTGAATTCAATGTTAAGGATTTAAATATAAATCTTGCGACACTCTCAGCGCACAAAATTTACGGACCGAAAGGAATCGCAGCGCTGTATATTAAAGATAAGACGCCGGTGGAAAAATTCATTCACGGGGGAATGCAGGAAAGGGATATGCGCGGCGGAACAGAGAACATTGCTGCCATAGCGGGTTTTAAGAAAGCTGTTGAGATGCTTCAGTCCGGTTTTGATAATGATGTCAGGCATTATGATAAATTAAAAAAATATACGACAGGAAAAATAAAAGGAATTTTCGGTGAGTCTGTTTTTTTCAATTCATCTGAAGAGAATTCTTTGCCTAATATAGTAAACATTTCCTTTGATACTGAAAAATTATCATTTGATGAAGAGATGATATTGATACAACTCGATTTGAAAGGCATCGCAGTCTCCGGAGGTTCCGCCTGCACAGCCGGGACACACAAGCCGTCTCACGTTCTGACAGAACTCGGAAGAGATAAAAAATCGGCATTAGGTTCGGTGAGAATTTCTTTCGGAAGAAAAAATAATACAGAAGAGATTGATTATTTTGCTGAGAGCCTTAAGTCTATAGTGAAAATTAAGGATGAGAATTAACAGGTTTAGAAACTTTGTTCGCTAAAACTGTGAACGCAGATGGCACGGATCCGCCGGAAATTAACGGATTTAAATTTAGAAATCATTTTAAGCAACCACCTGCATTTGTTTATCATCAGAAATATGTTTCACATTACTACCGCTAAAACTCAAAGTTGTAACCGTCTGTCCGCTATTTCATAACTAAAGAATAAATATAAATAATTCTATTTATAATCAGTGATAATATTTTTTTAATTTGTGATCATTCGTGAAATTTGTGACAGGCTTTATCTTTATTTTGGGCGGATGTCTGCAGAGGGAATAAAAACTATTTCGTTTCTTTCAATTTAAGCTGATCGTGATTCAGTTCATCTTCAACCGGTTTTTGTTTTTTGAAGATCAGATTCTTCAGGCTGATTATTATCCCCGTAAAAATATAAAACAGACAGAATGAAAAAGAACCTTCGCCATCCGTGGCTATGGTGAGAATAATTGCTATGAAAAGAATTACAAATACTATAGGATTTTTCTTTATGGCATATAAAGACGGCTTTGGAAGAGAATCGTATTTGATCCTGCTTACCATTAAAAGAGGAAGAGCAATAGACAGAATTATTATGACTGCTTCGCTTACCGGTCCGGATAAAATTTTATTATGATAAAATAATATGTAAGTGCAAATTGTAATGGTAGCCATTGGCGCAGGCAGTCCGTTGAATTTATCCTTATCAAAACCGACAAGCTGCACATTGAATCTAGCCAGACGAAGCGCGGCAAATACCATTATTAAGGAAGAAAGGACAACTCCGATGTCTCCCAGTTCATTTAAGTATATGCTGTAAATCAGAAATGAAGGAGCAACTCCGAAGGAAATGACATCCGAAAGGGAATCCAGCTCAACTCCGAAAGTGCTTGATGAATTTGTAAGCCTGGCAGCAAGTCCGTCTATCGCATCAAAAAAAGAAGCAAATACAATCAGAAGGCTTGCTTCCGTGAAATTACCTTTAGCGGAATAGATTATTGACATGAATCCGCAAAATGCATTCAGTATTGTAAATAAGCTCGGTATGAATTTTCTTGATATGAACATTTATAATTCTGCAATTATTGTTTCACCGCCTGTTACCATTTCGTCAATACTGACCAGGATCTTTGATTCTCTTTTAACAAGTATGTCAACTCTCGATCCGAATTTTATCATTCCGAATCTTTCTCCGGCTTTTACTTTACTGCCCTCATTAAGATCATACACTATTCTTCTTGCAACGAATCCGGCTATCTGTTTGAATAAGACCTTTTGATTTGAGGCTTCATTCACGATCCCTATTTCTGACCTTTCATTCTTTTCTGAAGCCTTATGATTAAACGCAACAAGATATTCACCGTTAATGTATTTAAGATATTTAACTATGCCGTTCATTGGTATTCTGTTTACGTGTACATTCAAAGGTGAAAGAAAGATACTGATCTGTTTCAATGGTTCATCTTTTTCGAATAAATTTTTTTCCTTATTGATCACGTCTTCGATGACTACGATCTTCCCGTCTCCGGGAGAAATGATTTGATTTTCCTTATAGTCCTGCGGCAGTGTTCTCTCCGGGTCGCGAAAAAAGTATAATGAAAACAGCCAGAAAAAAATAGTTAAACCGGCAAATAAAAATTTAAAAAAAACATTGTGAATGAAAATCGACAGCATGCTGAATATTATTCCGACAATAAAAACTTTTATAAGGACATCTTTTCCGTAATGTGTAAGACGCATCAGACTATTCTGTTTTTAATTTCAAGATAAGCTTCTTCGACTTCACCAAGATCAAATCTGAACCTGTCTTTGTCCAGTTTCTTGTTTGTTTCGGAATCCCACAGCCGGCAGGTATCAGGCGATATCTCATCAGCAAGAATAATGTTACCGTTCTTATCTTTTCCGAATTCAAGTTTGAAATCAACAAGCTTAATTCCCTTTTCTATAAAAAATTTCCCGAGCAGATCGTTGATCCGGAGAGTCATTTTTTTTATTATGTCCATGTCATATTTATTCGCAAGACCGAGCGCAAAGATATGGTCTTCAGTAAAAAGAGGGTCACCGAGTTCATCTGATTTCAGGTAATATTCGACAATGGGAGTCCCGAGTTTTTCTCCTTCGGTAAATCCGAATTTTTTCACAAGACTGCCGGCGGCTATATTTCTGCAGACAACTTCGACTTTTATTATATTAACTTTATTCACAAGCATTTCCGTATCAGAAACCATTTTAATGAAGTGTGTCGGAATGCTGTTTCGCTTAAGGTATTCGAAAATTTTTGATGAGATCTGATTGTTAAGCTCACCTTTATGAGCTATCTTGTCTTTCTTAAGACCGTTGAAAGCAGTTGCATCATCTTTGAATTTCTGTAAAAAAATATCCGGGTTATCGGTAGAAAAAATTTTTTTTGGCTTTACCTTCGTAAATTAAATTTTCTTTCATTAATATTTATTATTTTTTATAAATTACTCAATTTAAAGAAAAGATTCTAATGAATATAATAACGTGATTCAGATAACATTACACATCCGTCCAAAATAAAGAAAAAGCTTGCCACGAATTTCACGAATGATCACGAATTAAAAAATATTATCAAAACAGATTGAATTTTAATGTTATTCAATTTTTAAAAAACAAACAAAAACTAATTTAAAATATAAAATTATTTGGTCGCAATAATAGTGGTAAAAGCCAAAATCTTATCAAACGGTTAATTCAGTCTCAAAAACATTGGACAGCAGTGATACATTGTACAAAAATAGAACACGGAGCCGAAAAAGAACGTTGTAAAAGGCAGGACAACTTTTGTAATTGAGATTTGATTTTTAATTTCGTTCCGGTTCAAAATAATTAATACTTAAAATTTAATACCTCTTTTCTGGCTGGCGATTATTTGGTCTCTCACAGATTACACAGATGTTCACAGATGTAATCTTGAATTATTCTTTTAAATAATTTTGAACCACTTTGTTAACTGTTTAAGATTGTATCTGAGAAAATCCGTGTAATCTGTGTGAAAATATTTTTTGGAAGTAAATTATATGACCTCCATGAAAGCAAGTTTTAAAGTTGTTTAGAAAGATTATAATCAATCTTAAATTTAAATTGAGAGCGCTCATTTCTCTTCCATTGAGTTAGATGTTGAGTTAAATATTGAGTTAAATATTGCGTTAAACTAAATTCTAAAATCAGTTGTCTGCAAACGGTAAACCAAACAGGTATTATAAACTTTAATACAGGAGACATTCTATGAAAATCAAAAAAAAGTTATTCCGGTTGCTGTACTTTATTATGGCAGCTCTGATCTTCAACACAAATGCAAGTTCACAGGATACTTCGGTTGATGAAGCGGATGTACCGATGATTGACACTATAGATTACGGAGAAAATCTGCTTGATTCAAACGAAGTATATAAAAAGCAATTTGACAGTCTTTCAAAAGACGGAGAGTGGGTAAAGGCGAAAAAATCTGATCTGATCCGGGATCTTGACAATATTGAAGAAGAGGATCTGGATTTTGATTATGAGGAGGAAAATGAAATAGTTTATGTCTGGCGACCTTATGGAATCAATTCATACTGGAATCCATATTATAACGGGAGCTGGGTTTTTACAAGCTACGGCTGGATATGGAATTCATATTACAGCTGGGGATGGGGTCCATATAATTACGGCAGATGGTATTTCAGTAATTTTCACGGGTGGATATGGTTTCCCGGAAATGTCTGGGCTCCTAACTGGGTGACATGGAGGAATTGTAATAATTATGCGGGCTGGTATCCGACATGTCCAAGAGTTTACTGGAGAGGTGCGGGAAATCGAATTTGTACTAACAGACTATTTACTTCAGTTCCCCGCAACTGGGTGTTTGTTAACAAAAGATTTTACGAAGAAGATAGATAATACAACAATAGTAAGCGCCGGTGATAATGCGGATTTATTGAAAAATTCAGAAAGAGTTAAAACTGCAGTTTATACGAATCCGTCAGGTCCGAAAATAAAATATAACGGACCGGATGTGAAGGATATTTCAAATGAATCGGGTGAAAATATTACTCCGAAACAGGTATCAGTTACAAAGTCAGACGGAAAGCAATTAGTACAGGTTAAGAGTGAGGTTGTGTCTGATACAGAGATCAAAAATAATACCTTAACAAAGAAAGCGCCTGTCACCAAAACAAAGGATGACAACCCAAATACAAAATCACAGGTAACAAAGTCGGGAGATGATAATACAAAAATAAAGATACCGGTTACGAAGACAAAAGACAGTAATTCAAAAACTAAAGAAACAAAAAAGAATACCCGGGGTAGTAAACCCAAAGCACCGGCAAAGAAGCCAAATGGAAGCAGGCTGGAAAATGACTTTAACAATGGTTATCCGAATACTACCGTTCCTTCAGGTGAAAACCCGGTCAGCACAGGCTCCGAAAAGCAGAATGCTGATCAGGGAAAGCGGGAAATTGAACAAAACAATATAAATGAAACGGGGAATGAGACAGAAGAGAATTATGAGAATTCTAAAAACAGCGCTGTAGATAAAGGCAGATATAAGTAAGTAAGTTCAAAAAGCAAAATAAAAAATTCCGGCACTTCTAACCGGGCTGTCTGAAAAATGTATTCGGGCAGCCCGGTTTCAATATTGATCGTCAAAATTGAATTTTAATACTACCACTTCGAAGATATTCACGCGTGTGCACATTCTTCAAAACGTTTGTTATTGAAAACCTTTGTTACCACTGTTAAGAAAACTTTGCTATGGCAGGGTAATTGATACCAAGAGATTTTTTAACGAGTTTCAATTTATGTATATAATAATTCATAATTTATTATTATAGTAAACCATCAAAGACTCAAACCTCTTAGCATCTTTCAAATAAAATCAAAGTTATTCATTAATTTAAATAACGGAGTGTTCAAAATGAAGAATCTCATTTCAAGATCAGCATTTGCAGTTTTAATAACTGTGATTGCATTCAGCTTCAGTTTCGCAAAGGATCCGACATACAATCTTTCAATTCAGAATTTAACAAAGACCTCACCCAATATTTACGAGTTTGACATTTGCTTACTTCATACAAATCCCGGTGAATCAGAATTTGGTTATGTCCTGGGTCAGTATTTCATGGACTTTAATTCAGACATAGCAAACGGAGGCAATCTCACTTTTTCAATCATAGGTTCAGATCTGCCTCAGGATCAGTACCGACAAACGCATCTATAGCGAAAAACATTTTAAGGATGGCGGTAAATCCAATCCCTTCGATGGAAGAACTTCCGGTAATATCCTCAAGATCTCCTGGTACTGTGATAGCTAAAGTAAGACTTCAGACTTCGGTAAAATCATTTGCAGAAGTTCCTTTAGATCTGAAATTAAGAACAGGACCTGAAGATCCATATACAAAGGTCAGTACCTTAGAAGACGGTAAGATAAAGGAAATTACAATCGTCGGAACTTCAGCCGCAAACGAAAAATCACTCTCAGGCGGAAAAGAATCAGGAAGCGTGATCCCGAAAGAATATGCTTTATTACAAAACTATCCTAACCCGTTCAATCCGGAAACGAGCATTAAATTTGATATCCCTAATCTGTCGGATGTTAAATTATCCGTTTATGATATTACGGGAAGGGAAGTATCGGTATTGGTGAATGAAAAATTAGAGCCGGGCAGTTACAGTTATAAATGGAACGGCGCTCAGTTTGCCAGCGGAATTTATTTCTTCAGGGTTCAGGCAGGATCATTTATTCAAACACGCAAGATGGCGCTGATCAAATAAAATTTATTCAAAAGAATTAAATACTACACCGGCAGTTAATTTTATTGCCGGTGTTTTATTTTGTGGTCTTCACAGAAACAGAAATGTGAATACCGGGTTAGAAAATGTTTCTGATTGATTTGACTCAGGTGACTTCTGAGATGTATCCGGAGAAGCCGAACTCATTACTTCTTCACTTAGCTGTATCACTGATACTTTCAGTCCTATCACTGCAACCCTTATTTGTATCCTTGCTCCCCTCAGTCGTACATCTGTGTCACTCAGTCGTACATCTGTGGTACTCAGTCGTATTCCTGTGGAACTCAGTCGTATTCCCGAGGAACTCAGTCGTATTCCTGAGGAACTCAGTCGTATTCCTGAGGAACTCAGTCGTATTCCCGAGGAACTCAGTCGTATTCCTGAGGAACTCAGTCGTATTCCTGAGGAACTCAGTCGTATTCCTGAGGAACTCAGTCGTATTCCTGAGGAACTCAATCGTATTCCTGAGGAACTCAGTCGTATTCCTGAGGAACTCAGTCGTATTCCTGAGGAACTCAGTCGTATTCCTGAGGAACTCAGTCGTATTCCTGAGGAACTCAGTCGTATTCCTGAGGAACTCAGGCGTATGTCTGTGGAACTCAGGCGTATGTCCGAGTGATACAGAAATGTAATTTTTATCACCGGGAATTTGGATGTATGTCCCGATTATCACGGGAAAATTAGAAAACTCCTTTTTTTAGAAAAAAAATCAATTTTTAGAAATGTTACTTTACTGATTAATTTCCTCAGGATACTCTTATTTTATCAAAACCATTCTTCTCGTAGAAATAAAGCTTCGGCTTCAATCTTATAAAAATATATGCCACTCGCTAAATTACTTCCGTCAAATTGTATCTCATATACCCCGGCATCTTTTGCTTCATTAACAAACAATAAAATCTCTTTCCCCGCTACATCATAAATTTTGATCTTTACAATTTCTGACTTTGGTAATGAATACGAAATAGTTGTGACCGGATTGAACGGATTTGGATAATTTTGATATAACTTGAAACTCTCCGGAATGATTTCAGAAACAAATTCAATATTTACCCAAGGGCTTGTGTTTCCATCAACATCGGTTTTTATAACATAAACCTGTGCGCGGATAAAAGTATCTCTTCTTCCTGTAATTATAAATCCGCTATCGTTTGTTTGACTAACGAATCTTCCCGAAGCAATCTGACCAATACCGTATAATTTTGTCCACTCTGGATTTCCATCAAAATCTGTTTTAAAAGTCTTACATAGTATGAAGAATCAATGTTTAAAAACCCTGTGAGTGCCATACCATTATCTATTGTTTTAGTAAGTGATTCGAAACTTCCGGGATATTTGTAAGAAGATTCGTAATATTTAACTGAAATCCAGTTACCGGTCGAGTTAAATTTAACAATATAACAAAGAGCGTCGCTTCCACTTACCATATAATTATTTTGAACATTCTCAATAATATTAGTTAAATAAAAAGTTTTCAAAGAATCATATTCGTATTTTTGGAGCCAGATTATATTCCCTAATGCATCTGTTTTCATGATAAAAGGATAATAATAAATAGTATCTGTTGGGGAAACTTCCTATCAGGACTAAATTTTTACTTTTATCTATTAAGCAATTACTAAATCCTCCTCTGTAGATTTCGTCGGAATATATCTTTTCCCATTCAAGAAATCCAAGAGAATTATATTTTTTAATTGAAGGAATTGACTGTATTGGTCCCACTGGAAATGCTGCACAAAAATAGAATCCTCCATCGTCAGCTAAATTAATTCTATAAGAAGGACTATTAGGTCTTCTCCAAAGCATAGCCCCATCGATATTAATTTTTGTTAACACATTTGCACCAATCAAAAAATTTCCATCATTAGTTTTCACAATTGTTCTTGGACGCCGCCCTTCATAATATTTTCTCCAGATTATATTTCCAAATTTATCTAATCTCATTGCAGTAATTCCAAAGACATCGACAACTCTATCTGATACAACAATGTATCCATTATCTTCTAATTGAACAGCCGAATAACCGTCAAATACTATACTTGTTGAATCAGGATATTCTTTCTGCCATGTTACCGTCTGAGAATAAATCAAGCTGTAAGCATTTAAGAAAATTACAACCAAATAAAATATTTTTACCACTTTATTCAAATCGCTTAAATTTTATTTAAGTAAACTTACATCATTTCACATTAAGAATCAAAGAAGTTTATCTCTAATTTAGCACGCAATAAAATTACAGAATCACATATTCATATAGTTTGATCCGTGTCAGGTTTTGGAAATATTTTGCTGTCATGTTGCACTACCTCGGACCCCTCCTGTAGACCATTGACAATGTAATGCTTATCTGAAAAGAAATTTTCAAAACCATTTTTTGTTGCCGCGTTTTTTGATGCCTGCGGACACGGAATTATTGCCGGGGTTATTCATTTCAAGAGTTATTTCAGAAATTGTCTGATTATTGCACAATTTTACACTTTTACCTCTTCCATCAACCCTGATAGCCTCTTCCATCACGTCTTCCATCAACGTTGATAACTCTTCCATCAACCTTGATAACTCTTCCATCAACGTTGATAACTCTTCCATCAACGTTGATAACTCTTCCATCAACGTTGATAACTCTTCCATCAACCCTGATAACTCTTCCATCAACGTTGATAACTCTTCCATCAACGTTGATAACTCTTCCATCAACGTTGATAACTCTTCCATCAACGTTGATAACTCTTCCATCAACCCTGATAGTCAGGTCACTAATTTAGATAATTCAGAAATTACAAAGGTATTCAGGACTTTCGTCCTGATGCAAATGCATGTAATCATCGAAATTTTCTTAGTACACGACAAAAATTATTGGAACACGGATGACGCGGATGCAACTGATCTTCACGGATAATTAAGAATGTTTTTGAAGAAATTTTGCGAAAATAATTTGCTCTATAGTTTTGATTATGAGTGATTTTTGGAACAAACAAAAAAAATCCGCTATTTTTCCGCTTAATCCGTGTTATCCGTGTTCTATTTTGTCGTGTACCCAGCGAAATTTTTAACCATTTAATTAAGTTTAGAATCTTAATTCTAAAATAGTTAATTTTACCAAACAAATTTTTTCCCAAATAAACTACTTTTCCATCCTCAAATGAACATCAAGAAATCGTTTTCCCTGACTTTATTTTCAATATTTTCTTTCTTCACATTGTTTACGCTTCTCGGCAGCAATAATTTCAGCAATCAGCATAAGCTCGGCAAAAAATCTTTTGTCTGAGATGAATGTAAGATCAAATGACGAAAAGATGCTCGTATGGATCGACCTCTCCGATAAAGGTACCAACGTGAACTATATGCTTTCTCATCCTGAATTGTATCTCACGCAAAAGGCAATCGACAGGAGAAAGAAAGTCAAACCGGCTAATGCTTTAGTCGATGTTACAGACTTACCCTTGAACAATGTATATATTTCCGCTCTGAAAAATTCCGGTATTGAAATAAAAAATAAGTCCAAATGGTTTAACAGGGTTTCGTGCTACGCTACAAAAGTTCAGATCGAACAGATCATCAATAATGACTATGTGAAAAGAGTTGATGTCGTAATGAAGTTTAAAAAAAGCGCAGATGACATTGAACTGAAAAAATCCGGCAGCATTGTTGAAGAAGACAATAACGCCGGAAATGACAATACTGATTATGTTCTTAATTACGGAAGCTCTCTTTCACAAATGGAACTGATCAATGCACCAACGGCTCACGACAGCGGCTATAAAGGTCAGGGAGTTTTAATCGCTTCTTTCGATGCGGGATTTGATAATCTTGAGCATCCGTCATTTGATTCGATAAGAGCAAGAGGATTGCGGACTTATGATTTTGTAAATCACGATACTAATGTTGCTGATGAATTCGGACAGATGGGCGAGGGTTCACACGGAACTGCGACTCTTTCTTTAGTAGGAGGTTACAGACCGGGCAACTTAATTTCACCTGCATTCAGATCGCGTTATATTTTAGCAAAGACAGAAAATACAGACAGTGAGACACCTCTTGAAGAAGACAACTGGATAGCAGCAGCGGAATGGGCTGACAGTCTCGGCGCTGATATAATAACAAGTTCGCTCGGATACATCGGAATGGACGAGGGCTCTGTCCGTTCATATGACTGGACATGGATGAACGGTGACAGCTGCATAATTACGATCGGGGCTGACCTTGCTGTCAACAAAGGAATTATAGTATGTAACTCAGCAGGTAACGAAGGATTTCACTCGACTCATAATACGCTCGGAGCACCTTCAGACGGTGACAGTGTTATTTGCGTAGGTTCCGTTAATTCAAACAAGCAGCGTTCCTCATTTTCATCTGTTGGCTTGAGTGTTGACGGAAGAATAAAACCCGATGTATGCGCATTGGGAAACGGTAATGTAGTTGCACAGTCAGGAGCCGGCAGCACGGGTTATTCATCAGGAAGCGGAACATCATTCTCGTGTCCAATGACAGCAGGCGCGTGCGCGATCATACTTTCTGCTAATTACAATCTTACACCAATGCAGGTAAGACAGCTCCTTACACAAACAGCAGACAGCTCATTTGCGCCGAGCAGAAGACGAGGATGGGGTTTAATAAATACATGGGAAGCAGTTAAGCTTGCAAAAAATCTTACTTCAATTAACGGCAACAGCCACGCTTCAATTATAAAGGGATATGAATTAAGTCAGAATATTCCAAATCCGTTTAATCCATCGACTGTCATTAGTTATTCTTTGAAAGCGAACAGCAACGTCAGTATTAAGATCTATAATATTTTAGGAAGCGAAGTATCAACATTGGTAAATGAACGGCAGAATGCAGGCAGTTATTCTGTTGATTTTAACGGAAGTAATTTATCAAGCGGAGTATACTTTTATTCGTTAATAGCGGACGGAAATTTTATAGGGACAAAAAGAATGCTGCTGTTGAAATAGGTTTAGAGTGTATAGAGTGTGTTGAGTGTGTAGAGTGTGTTGAGAGTGTGTAGAGTGTGTTGAGTGTGTTGAGTGTATGGAGTGTATGGAGTGTTAAAAGCCGGGTGAGAGATCTTCCGGCTTTTTCTTTAACGGACAGCAATTGTAAAATGAAACTTCATTTCTTTCCATCAACCTCCTAAATCCATCTTAATTAATTCGGATCATTCGTGAAATTCGTGGCAGGCTATTTACTTAATGAAAAATTTAGAATTCAAAAACATAAACAGAATTGATTTTGAAAGGCAAAGGGTTTAGCTTATGGATGAATTTTCTAAATTAATTTACGTTATGAAAAAAATACTCTTCCTTATAATTATCATCAATATTACTTTTCTGAGTAAAGTATCTTTTTCACAGAGCAATGACACTCTTCGTATGAAGATTGATTCTATAGCTAATGTATATATTTCAGATACATTGAATGCAGGACTTGTGATCGGGGTTTTCAGAAAAGGTGTTAACACTAATGATCCTCCTGTAAAGGAAATTTATTATTACGGTGAAGTAAGAAAAGGCAGCGGGATCAGGCCGGATTCCATTACGTTGTTCAAGCTTGCATCCATCGGCAAGACGCTTACTGCAACCATTCTTGCATATTATGTCATTCATGATCCGGTTAATGTCAGGCTGAATGACCCTATTAACAAATATTTTCCTGCGGGACAAAAACTCCCGTACTGGCTTCCTGATTCAGGCAGTACAGACACAGTTAGAATTTCATTACTTGACCTTGCAACTCATCACGGTTCAATCCCTGATGCGCCAAGAAATTTTGTTTCACCTCCGCACTACACATATGCAAGATTACTTGAATATCTCAGCAGCGATCTGCCGTCTTACGAAATGAGACCACTTTCATATAAGCCCGGTACACACTGGCTTTATTCAAATACAGGTTTTGGAACACTCGGATATGTTCTTGGAAGAATCAGCTCTGAGGCTTATGACTCAATGCAGATAAAAATATTCTGTGATTCACTGGATATGCCGGATACAAGAGTTCATTACAATGCAAACCAGCTTTCGCGTCTAGCAGTTGGCTATGAAAAAGGAGATTCTGTTCCTTTTGCAATGGTAACTTCCGAAGGCTTCTGGGGCGCAGGCGGAAATTTTACCTCGATGCATGACATGATGAACTATCTCGAATGGAACATGGGATTAAAAAATACAACCCTTAACCTGCTGCTTGATACTTTGCATAAAGAGAGAACAACTTCTTATAACGGTCACTCGTGGGTTGGACTGGCATGGCAGATGGATTATCTCAAAGGCGTTCACGGTCCGAAATATATATGGAAAGACGGAGGAGGTGACGGCTATTCTTCCTTTATTTGTTTTCAGGACTCGACTAATACAGGTGTAATGGTACTCTCAAATTCAAGTAAAGATGTGGATGCGATAGGAATAAATATTCTCAGGCTTCTTAATCCTGTTCACACTGTAAATATTAAAAATATTTCTACTGTCATCCCTGAGAAATATTCCCTGTCACAAAATTATCCTAATCCGTTTAATCCTGTCACCAATCTGGAGTTCGGAATATCACAAGCGGGATTTGTATCACTTAAAGTCTATGATATACTGGGAAAAGAAGTATCAGAGTTAATAGATGCCAACTTGAATCCCGGTACATATCAATATAATTTTGACGCATCACACCTGACAAGCGGAATTTATTTTTATATATTGAATGCAGGCGGATTTACAGGGACAAAAAGAATGCTGCTGTTGAAATAGTATTGGGTATTGGGTATTGAGTATTGAGTATTGGGTATTATTTACCATACACGATTGACGATTCACGATTGACGATTAACGATTGACGATTGACCATTGACGATTCACGATCTCCATTTAAATCCCAAATCCGAAATTCCAAATCCCAAATTGTAATAGGTATTGATTTTAAAAATCAAAGAGTTTAGATTTAGCTAAACATATTTGTTCATAATTCCCTTTAAATATAAATTTATAGACGATTTATAAAACTTAATTTTCAGCAATATGAAACACTCAAATAAAATCTTAAGCTATTCGGTTTTATTAACCGCTGCTATTTTCTTAAGCAGTTTTACAAGCTCTGGTATTAATTCAAAATTCAGTTATCAGTTATCTCAAAAGACGAGTTTTCAGAATTCCGGAGAGAAAGCACTGGTCTGGATTTTCTTTAATGATAAAGGTCCGGATGCCGTTGATAGATTATCCATCCCGAATACTTTTCTGACAAAAGAATCAATAGACAGAAGATTCAAAAGAATAAAGAGCGAAAATTTATTCGATGAAAGGGACATACCGGTTTATTCCCATTATATTAATGAAATTAAGTCAGCCGGAATACAGATAAGACATAAGTCAAAATGGCTTAATGCAGTCTCCTGTTATGCTGACAGGATGCAGCTTGAAGCTGTTGCCGGTAATGAATTCATAAAAAATATAGATCTCGTAAAAAAATATTTTAAAAACGATGAAGCGTTAACAGAAAGCGGTACTGACATTTCCCGGACACACGAAAATTTGCAGTCGGATTACGTCAGTGAAATTGATTACGGTCCATCATTAAACCAGTCGAATATCATTAATGTACCTCCCGTTCATGACCGCGGATATAACGGTGAAGAAGTTTTGATAGCATCATTAGATGCGGGGTTTGATAATTTACAGCATCCTTGTTTTTCACTGATAAGACAAAAAGGAATAAGGACTTATGATTTTGTCAACGGTGATACGATAGTAGCAAACGGATCGGGGAGGATGGGAGACGGCAGGCACGGAACTATAACACTTTCTTTAGTTTGCGGTTATGCTCCGGGGTCGCTTGTGTCACCGGCATACAACTCAAGATTTATTCTGGCAAAGACAGAAAATTCAGAAAGCGAAACACCTCTGGAAGAAGATAACTGGATCGCCGCAGCCGAATGGGCAGACAGTCTCGGCGCTGATATCATAACGAGCTCTTTGGGATACGTAGTGTTCGATGATCCTTATCCTTCTTACAGCTGGGCTTCCATGGACGGAAATACACCTCTGATCACCAGAGCCGCAGACATTGCTGTAAGTAAAGGAATAGTAGTTGTAATATCTTCCGGAAATGCCGGATATAATGCAACTCACAATACGCTGGCTGCTCCGGCTGACGGAGACAGTGTGATCACCGTTGGCGCGCTTACATCACTTAAAGTGCGCGCATCTTATTCTTCAGTTGGTCCAACTGCAGACGGAAGAATAAAACCTGACGTAATGGCAATGGGATCATTTAATTATTCTGCCCGATGGGGTGCCGGAAATACCGGATATACCAATGCTGTTACCGGAACTTCAATAGCGTGTCCGATGGTAGCCGGAGTATGCGCTTTAATGCTTTCTGCCAATCCGAATTTATCACCTATAGACGTTAGAAACATATTAAGGAATACAGCTGACAGCAGTTTTGCACCGAATAACTTAAGAGGGTGGGGGACAATAAACGCGTTACTGGCAGTTCAGAATGCTGTCAATGAGAACACATCTTACCCGGCTGATTATCAGCTGCTTCAAAATTTTCCGAATCCGTTTAATCCGACTACTGTTTTAAGATTCAATCTGAATAAAAGCGCGAATGTAAGTTTGATAATTTATGATGTGACGGGAAAAGAAATCGACAGACCTCTTGATAATAAGTTCTTTACTGTCGGAAGTGGTCAGATCTCTTATACAAATCCGAATATAAGCAGCGGTGTTTATTTTTATTCATTGATTGTAAACGGTGCATTAATAGATACGAAGAAGATGATGTTAATTTATTGAACAGGATGATTTTTTTAACCGGTTATAATTTATGATTTTATAATTCAGCTGTTTTTAAAATGTAATACTCTCTGTTTAAATTCCGGCAATGAGTTACAGATCAGATGATCTGTATAATTGCCGTTAATAATACTTATTATATAAACTAAAATTATACAATGCCGAGAATAATCAAATCAGGTTTAATTCAAATGAGTCTTCCGAAGACTGAGGGTGAAGGCACGATCCGGGAAATAATAGATGCAATGGTGGATAAACATATTCCGTTCATTGAAGATGCGGGAAAGAAAGGTGTTCAGATTCTATGTCTGCAGGAAATTTTCAATACACCGTATTTCTGTCCGGGACAGGATAAGAACTGGTATGAATCAGCCGAATCAATTCCGGGTCCGACAATAGAAAAAATGCAGATGTATGCGAAAAAATATAACATGGTAATGATCGTTCCGATCTATGAAAAAGAGCAGGCAGGTGTCTTATACAATACTGCCGCTGTCATAGATGCTGACGGAACATATCTTGGCAAGTACAGAAAAAATCATATACCACACACTTCCGGTTTCTGGGAAAAATTCTTTTTCAAACCCGGGAATCTCGGCTATCCTGTTTTCCAGACAAAGTATTGCAGGGTAGGAGTTTATATTTGCTATGACAGGCATTTCCCTGAAGGTGCAAGAATTCTCGGATTAAACGGAGCTGAAATAGTTTATAATCCGTCTGCTACAGTTTCAGGTCTTTCACAATATCTATGGCAGCTGGAACAGCCGGCACACGCGGCAGCTAACGGATACTTCATGGGATGCATAAACAGGGTCGGAGTTGAGAAACCCTGGAATCTCGGAAAGTTTTACGGTTCATCATATTTCGTAGATCCACGCGGTCAGATATTTGCACAGGCATCAGAAGATAAAGATGAGTTGCTCGTCGCCGAATTTGATCTCGATATGATCGAAGAAGTACGTTCAACGTGGCATTTCTTCAGAGACAGAAGACCCGAGACGTATGAGAAGCTGACGGAGCTTTAGTAATGAGTATTGAGTATTGAGTAATGAGTATTGAGTATTGGGTATTGAGTTGTTATATTTGTCACAGAAATTTTTTAAATTATGATAGGATCATGAATGAATACAAGAAACTCAGAGTTAGGTAAGAGCCAGTGAATTTAGTAAAAGAAATCTATCTTGCAACTAAAATCTTTTCCTTCATATTAAAAGTACTGATTAATAAACCAATTAAGAATCAAATTAAATCTTTGAGCAGGTGGAAATTTACCCAATACGCAATCCCCAATACCTAATACTCACTACCTATACTATAATATGAGCGATTACAAATATCCGACCACTGAGATAGAATTTGAAAGGAACTTCTCTCAGATCAAACCCCTGATGAATGATACGCAGGCATATTATGAAAGCTCGAGATGTCTTTTCTGTTATGATGCGCCATGTGTGAATGCCTGTCCGACTCACATTGACATACCGCTTTTTATACGTCAGATAAATTCCGGAAATACGATAGGTGCGGCAAAAACTATTTATGATTCAAATTATTTCGGCAATACCTGCGGAAAAGTTTGTCCGACTGATGTGTTATGCGAAGGCGCATGTGTCTATAATCTGCAGGAAGTAAAGCCGATCGAAATAGGAAGGTTGCAGAGTTTTGCTACGACACAGGCGATCAGAGAAAATAAAAAATTTTATGAGACAGGAAACCCAAACGGTAAAAAAGTTGCTGTCATCGGTGCCGGTCCGGCAGGAATCTCCTGTGCCTGTGAGCTCAGACAGCTTGGTTATGAAGTAGTCATTTATGAAGCGAAGGAAAAGCCATCGGGTTTGGCGCTGTACGGAGTTGCCCCTTACAAAATTACAAACGAAGAAGCAGTAAATGAAATTGATTATTTGCAAGGTCAGTTTGAATTTAAAATAAAATATCATTCACCTGTTGCTTCACGGAATGATTTTGAAAAGTTAGAAAAAGATCATGATGCAATATTCATTGCTATCGGCCTTGGAGAAACAACATATATAAAGATAAAAGGTGAAGAGTTAGATAATTGTGTAGGTGCGGTCGAATTTATTTCTGAACTAAGGATCACTAAACATAAAACAAAAGTAGGTAAAAAAGTGATTGTTCTCGGTGCCGGAAATACAGCAATGGATGCCGCTTCAGAGTCTGCAAGAATGGGCGCTGAAAGAGTACTGCTTACTTACAGGCGTTCTAAAGAAGAAATGGGTGCTTATGAATTTGAGTACGATCTCGCTAAAAGTGTTGGTGTTGAAGGATTGTTTAATGTATTGCCTGTGGAGATCATAGGCAATGGAAAAGTAGAAGGGGTTAAATTTATCAGGACAGCCATATTAAACGGACAGATAGGAATTGTAAAAGGAAGCGAGTTTACTGAAGAGTGTGACATGGTGATAAAAGCAACAGGACAGTCCAAACAGGTTTCGATTTTACAAAACATACCCGGGGTAAAGCTTGATGATAAAGGAAGAGTAATGACGGATCCGGAAACTTATCAGACTAATAATCCGAAATATTTCGCAGGCGGAGATGTGCATAACGGCGGAGTGGAAGTTGTGAATGCAGTGGCAGAAGGCCAGTCAGCAGCTGCGGGGATACACAAGTTTATAAGTTCTTTAAGTTTGTGAGTTCATTGAGTTCATTGAGTTCATTAAGTTCTTTAAGTTAAGTAAGTTTAGTAAGTTAATTAAGTTAAGTAGGTTTATTAAGTTAGGTAAGTTTAAGTAAGTTTATTTAGTTAATTAAGTTTAGTATTGTTCATTAGTTTAAAGTATTAGTAGTTAATAAGTCATTTAAGTTAATCATTTAGTTTCATTTAGTTCATTTAGTTTATAAAGATCTATAACTCGAACTCTACACTCTAACTCGTAACTCGTAACTCGTAACTCGTAACTTGTAACTTGTAACTCGTAATTTGCAATTTGTAATTTATAACTTTCAACTAAAAGAAAATGCCTGATCTATCAGTAAACTTTGCCGGGATAAAATCACCGAATCTGTTCTGGCTCGCATCAGCGCCGCCGACGAATTCGGGCTATCAGATCATGAAAGCTTTCGAAGCAGGATGGGGTGGTGCAGTATGGAAAACTCTCGGAGTTCCTATAATCAATGTATCGAGCAGATACGGAAGTCTTAATTACAGGGACACACGTATGATGGGTTTCAGCAATATAGAATTGATCACTGACCGTCCTCTTAAGGATAATTTAAAAGAGATAGAGGAAGTAAAAAAATATTTTCCGGATAATGCTGTAATTGCATCACTGATGGTGGAGTCAAGAGAACAGTGGCATCAGATCGTTAAGGATGCTGAGAATGCAGGTGCTGACGGACTCGAACTTAATTTCGGATGTCCGCACGGAATGTGTGAAAGAGGAATGGGTTCGGCTGTCGGTCAGGAACCGGAAATATTGAAAATGATTGTCTCATGGGTAAAGGAAGTCGCAACAAAACCCGTAATAGTAAAACTTACACCTAACATTTCTGACATTACAGAACCCGGACAAGCAGCAAGACTTGGCGGAGGTGATGCCATTTCTTTAATAAACACAATACAAAGCATAGTCGGTGTAGACATAGATAATTTTGTTCCCTATCCATACGTTGACGGCAAGAGCACAAACGGCGGATATTGCGGACCGGCAGTAAAGCCCATTGCAATGAACATGGTAAAGAACTGCGCTCAGGATCCTCTGATAAATTTGCCAATATCAGGAATCGGAGGCATTGAAAACTGGAGGGATGCCGTTGAATTTATACTGCTTGGCGCAAGTACCGTACAGGTTTGCACGGCTGTAATGCATTACGGATTCGGAATAATCAGGGAGATGATCCCCGGGCTTGAAAGATACATGACAGAGAAAGGTTTCAATACAATTGATGAAATGGTTGGAAAAGCATTGCCTAATGTGAAGTCGTGGGAAGATCTGAATTTAGATTATAAGATCATAGCAGAGATCAGTAAGGAAAAATGCATCGGTTGTCAGCTGTGCTATATTGCATGCGAAGACGGAGCTCATCAGGCGATAGGGCTTACACATAACGGTACGCGGGTTCCTTTTATTATAGAGGAAAATTGTGTCGGCTGTAATTTATGTTCGCTCGTTTGTCCGGTAGAAGAATGCATTACAATGATAAGGAAAGATGACGGTAAATTAGTCGGGACCTGGAAAGAAAGAACCCGGCTGGGAAGTATTCCGACTACATTCAATGATAAACTAGCCGGGGGACTTCATCACTGGGTACCGGAGCCGGCTTCGGCTTTAAAGAAATCTTAAGCAACTTATGAAAATGAACAGCTTTAAGTTTTAGCAGCATAAAATTGTATTGTGACCAAGTAGATTCAAATATTAGTTAAAAACAATCACTGCCATCCCAAACTTTTGAGTTTGAATTAAATGATTTAGAATAATTCAGTTTTGAAAGGATTATTTTCGTCATTAAAAACAACCTCTGTAATTTTTTCCTTTCAGATAACACAGATTTTCTCAGATACAATTTTAAGCACTTACAAGTTGGTTCAATATTTACTGAATGAGATAATTCTAAATTGAATACTTGAAAATCTGTGTTATCTGTGAGAGATACCGTTCAGTATAGTGTAATTAAGTTCTCCTGTATTTTTATTTAAAATTACTTTGAAAGTATTTTTAATTCTGAGTATTTTAACACGCAAACAAATTTCATATCTTTAAATCCGATTTAATCCCCATTAGAGACACAATATTAATTTAAAAGAAAAGAAAGCAGATTTGAGTTTAACATTAAATGAGCTGAAACAAAGATTTAAAAACATAAAGCTGATAGTTTCTGACATTGACGGCACGCTTTTAACAAACGATAATGAAATAAGTCCTCAAATTAAGAACATCGTAGAAAAACTTCAGGGAAAAGATATATACTTTTCATTAGCATCTCAAAGAGTTCATTCCTCTATATATCCGATAGCAAAGGAGCTGGGAATAAAGATACCGTACATTTCTTTGAACGGATCACTCATACAGGATAATGAAGGCAAAGTTATTTTAAATAAATCTGTCATTGATAAAAAATATGTTGTAAAAGCCATTAAGCTTGCGGAGAAATATTATATCAAGATCGCGCTTTGCTATAACGATGTAATTGTTTACACGGAAGATAACTCGGTAGTGAAAGATTTTATGTCCCGTCTCGGCACGACATATACGGAAGTAAAATCTTATGATGATTATCTGGACAACGTTCTGGAAATAATCATGTCAGGCAATGACAGAAAAATCATGAAACACATTCACAGCAAAATGCTGCTTCCATTTGGATTTTATCTTAAAGTAAAATACAACAGGTCTCATTCATTTCAAGGTGTGTATAATCTTGAAGTCATCAGAAAAGGCATTAATAAAAAAACCGGACTGAGCATACTTGCAAAATATCTTAAGCTCAAAAAAGAAGAAGTGATGGTTTTCGGGGACTGGTATAACGACAGGCATCTGTTCAGGTATGGCGGGACTAATATAGCTTTGCAAAATGCAGTAGAGGAACTGAAGGACATCGCGGACTATGTGACTGATAAATCAAACGAAGAAGACGGTATCGGTGAATTTCTGAAAATGTTTTATGAAACAATAAAATAATTATTATTTGAAAAAAGCTGACTATGACATAATTGCAGCATATTATGATAAAGTAATTGGAAAAGGGTATGAGACAAATGATTATATCAGGAAAAAGATTAACCGCTATAATAAAAATGTAAAGACTGTTCTTGAGCTTGGCTGCGGTACGGGCAGTAATCTGCTTCATTTTGATAAAGACATTGCGATTACCGGAATCGATATCTCCGTTGAAATGCTTAAGATAGCAAAGAATAAATTACCGGGATGTAAATTTTATCAGCAGGACATAAGAACATTCAGTCTTAATAAGAAATTTGATCTTATAATTTGTCTCTATGATACGCTGAATCATGTTTTGCTTTTCAGTGACTGGAAGAAGATATTTAAAAATGCTGATAAACATTTAAATGACAAGGGACTTTTTATATTTGACATAAACACTTTAGCAAAACTTGAATACATCTCCGCTGTTTCACCGTTCATGCATGAGTTTGATTCGAATTATCTTATCGTTAACGTTAAGAAGATTTTCAGAAATACATTTAACTGGAATCTCAAAATTTTTGAAAACAAACGTCATAACATGTTTTCTCTTCTTGAACAAAACATTAAAGAATCTTCGTTTGAAACAGATAAAATCAGTAACGAGCTTTTGAAATATTTTAATATCAAAAGGATTGACGATGAAAACGGAAGGAAAGTAAAGTATGATAATGAACGAGTATTCTTTGTCTGTCAGAAAAAATGGTGATCGCACGGATGATACGGAAAAATAGATCAGTGTCATCAGCGTCCTAATAATTTTAGTTGTTATACAGGACTAATCTTTACATGAATTTTTAAATAACAAATAGAATGAAAAAAATTGTAGAATGTGTTCCGAACATTTCGGAAGGCAGGGATGAGAGCATAATCGATGCCTGTGCAGATGCCGTTCGTAAAGTTACGGGAGTGACTTTGCTTGATGTGGATCCGGGAAAGTCAACTAACAGGACGGTGTTTACATTTGTCGGTGATCCGGTCTCAATTGTAGAAGCGGCATTTCAGTTCAGCAAAACTGCTTATGAATTAATTGACATGACGAAACACTCCGGTGAGCATCCGAGGATGGGAGCTGTCGACGTAGTTCCTTTTGTGCCTGTTTCAAATGTAACGACAGAAGAATGTGTTGAGTGTGCGAAACAATACGGCAGGAGAGTCGGAGATGAACTTGGAGTACCGGTTTATCTTTATGAAGAAGCTTCAGATAATCCCGAAAGAAAAATGCTCCGTCAGATCCGTGCCGGTGAATATGAAGGGATAAAAAATAAAATTTACAAACCCGAATGGAAACCGGACTTCGGTCCTCAGGAATTCATTATAAAGTCAGGAGCTACAGTTACAGGTTCGAGATTTTTTTTGATAGCCTATAATGTGAATATACTTGGGACCAAAGAGCAGGCTCACAAGATAGCTTTGAATATCCGTGAACAGGGAAGAAGCGAAAATGAACCGGGCAGACCCAAAGCAGTGAAAGGAATCGGCTGGTACGTGAATGAATACAATATGGCTCAGGTATCAATGAATCTTGATAATTACAAGATCACGCCTCCTCACCTGGCATTTGAAGAATGTTCAAGGGATGCAGGGAGATGAATCTTGCGGTATGCGGAAGCGAACTTGTAGGTTTGATCCCGCTTGAAGCAATGCTGATGGCGGCAGAATATTATATTAAGAAAGAAAATTTATTCATACTTGATGAAAGACAAAAGATCAGACTTGTGATTGACAGAATGGGACTTTCCTCCATTTCGATATTCAATCCGGATAAGAGGATCATTGAATACATGATTCAGGAAGATTCCAATGAGCCTTTAGCTTCACTGACTGTAAGGAATTTTGTTGAGCTTGTCGGAGCGAGGACATCAGCTCCCGGCGGCGGAAGTGTTTCAGCTTTAATAGCAGCGCTGGGAGCGGCACTCGGAGCAATGGTCGGATGGATGAGCTACGGAAACAAAAAATTCGAGCATCTTGATTCGACTATGAGAAAATTAATACCGCCTCTTCACAACAAAATGAAAGAGCTTATTCCGCTTATTGATGCTGATACTGATGCATTTACGGATTACATGACTGCTATGAAACTTCCGAAAAAAACAGAAGCTGAACAGAAATTTCGCAAGGAAAAAATGCAGGAAGGTTTGAAGAAAGCGATAAATGTTCCGCTGTCTGTGATGAGAATTTCAGATTCCTGCTGGGAGTGGATGATACAAATGGCAAAACACGGAAACATTGCATCGAAGAGTGATCTTGAGGTCGGAGCAAAATCACTGGAGACCGGCATCTGGGGCGCATTCAAGAATGTCGAAATAAACCTGCCTACCATTGAAGATGAAAAGTATAAGAAAGAAATACTGGATGAAGCGAATATGATACTGGAAAACTCCGGAAAGGGATTTAAGAAAGTTTGCGCTTTGCTTGGAAAAAGATCTTAATAAAAATAAATATTACTTAGAACTTTCATTAGATATTTTTTACCACTTAATCCCAAAATTTTCACTATAAAATTTATTTTACCATCAAGACATCAAGACACAAAGGTTCCGGAGAAAATTGAATTGTATGAAAATTTCTTGGCGATCTTTGCCTGCCCGATATTTATTTAGAAACTTCTGAAAGACTAATGAAGTATTTGTTCCGAATTACTCAGACTTACTCAAATATAAAAAAATACCACAGCGGCACGGAGAGCCAGAGCTTCACAGAGAAATTTTTAAGTCTATTTATTTTTAATTCTTTTTGAATTAAACAAATTATGGATTTTTCAATACTTAATAAAATTGGTAATAGAAAAATAATCTCTGTGTAACTCTGTGTTCTCTGTGCCTCCGTGGTAAAATGTTTTGTGACAGACTCAGTTTACGGGAAAAATATTGTGTTTTTCAGAAGCTTCTACTTAAACTATAAATATACATACAGGCTGCGTAAATATTTTTTCGTGCTTGGCGGTAGAAAGATTTTTAAAAATCCTATTGAACAATCCGGGATATTACAACACAGTTACAGAAACTTCAGAACTGATTTGCTAAATTAACATCGTTTTATTAAGTTTGATCTGGAATCCATTCAAAAAAATTAAATAATATTAACATGGGACTCAAAGACTTTTTTAAAAGCATAGCAGCTTCCCCGGCTTTGCTTCCGCACATCATTCGTATTCCGGATGGCAATACTGATGTTAAAGAAGGAAAAGCAGATTTATTTGAACCTAAGCAGCATTACTTTACAGTCAGAATAAATGAAATGTTTCTTTCAGAGAGAAGAAAATGGTTCAGCGAAATTGAACCTATGGTAGTATGTCTGACCAGTTATACATACGGCTCGCAGGAAATCGATAATCCGTTCATAGTCGGCAGGAGTTTATTAAAGAATAAAATGGAAAATGTCCCTGAAGGCATGTTGTTTTATGATACAAGAGTGGCAGGCATACATCCGTATTCCGGCGGAAGATTAATTGTAAACATTGTCTTATGCCAGGCTGTAACAAAAGACTATCTTGCAAACACTCTGGAATTCATGGAGAAGATAACCGGGATACTGAATGATAACATTCCAATGCTTATTGGGAACTATGCAAAAATTGCAAATGTAGTGATAAGCAGTATCGATAAATTATTTGACTCAAAAGCCGTTCAGCCGCTGTTCGGATTCAGGCAGGAGTTTGACCGGGATTCTAATGACAACTTTGCTCCGGGATATTATGTTATGATTGATAAATCAGAAGAAAGATTGGAAGCCGGAAAACTTCTTTATAAAAGAAAACCGTCTTTTTTACGGTAAGGACTTAGCAAGTGCAAAACCTTTCAGGAATGATGAATATGTTTCATTCAGCATTACGCGGTCTGATTCAAGATCTGATGAAACGATTCTCCCAATCTACAAATCCTATAACAGCATTCTTGATGAAATGGCAAATGCAAGTGAAATTTCACAGGAGCTAAAAGACAGAATCAAAAAACAGGCTGAGAGTTCTGAACATTGAATTAAAACAAAGCCCTGATCTTACAAAACCGCAAGCCTTAAGGCTAATTGAAAAATTTATAAAAGAAGTTGAAAGTTCTATAGATCCAAAATTCAACTTCTCAGGATCCGAAACGAAGAGAGAAAAAGACTCCTGGGATGAAATGGAAGATAAAATCAATAAAATATAATTTTTACAAATGAGTGAAAGGAATTATAGAAATATTGAAATCCATATCGAGAAGGAAGAGGTGACTTTCAGAGCCCTTGTAGGGGATGCCTTAGTGGACGATGGAGCCGCTGATTATAATACAGACAACAGTAAGCCTGATTATAATATCCGGATCGAATTAAGCATATCGAAAGTCTTTCATAAAGTATTGAATCTTATCAAAAACGATCAGGATCTTTTTCAAAAAGAAGACTATGAATTATTGGGTGAAATGCTGGGTAAAATTTTATTTGGAAAGATTGATAATATTAAAGATTCCAGAAGGTCAGTAATGAGAAATGCTGAGTATTCGCTAAATATTTCAGGAGAAAGTATCTGCAGGATCCTCCTTGAGTTTGATCCCAAATCCGGAATTGAAATGCTGCCATGGGAGTACATACTGTATAGAAAGCTCACCGGGGATTCCAAATCCATCTATCTTGCAGCTAATGTGAAGAGCGGATTTCAATTGATCCGTAAAGTTAAAAATAATGAGAATAGATATCCGGAATACGATAAGCTGTTTATGATTGTACTTATAAATGTTGACGGAAACCGTGAAGCAAAACCTCCTATTGACAGCAGAATAGGCGAGCTTGACGAAATTGAATCTGTTTTTAAAAATCTGAAGAATAAATTTCCTGACTCCTTTGTTTATAAATTTATAAAGTCAACTCCGTTTAATGAGATCAATCAGGAAGTAGAAGATACTTACCATGAATGGGAAAAAATTTACGGATGTAAGCCTGATTATGTGCTGCACTATGTAGGACATTCAATGCTCGAGAAACAGATTGGAAAACTCGTCTTAAAAGATGCAGATACCGGAAATCCGGGTTGGGCAGAAGACAAAAAATTTGCAGCTCTTTTTAATGATGAAAAGCTGAATGTCAGACAGCCGTCACTGGTTTGCTTTCAATCCTGTGACAGCGCAAAGATTGGCAGCTATGGCGATGAGCTCAGAGGTGTTGCTTATGAGTTTACCAAAATTAACATACCCGCAGTGATTGGAATGCAGAATGAAATAAACACTCCGAACTCAAATGCATTTTTTGAACGCTTTTATGAGAACATACTAAAAGCAAAGGATGTGTCGGAAGCAGCTACTGCAGGAAGGGATTATCTCGGAAGGGAATTTGGAATAAAGGATGATGTTTATTGTAATAATTCTTTCGGAAGTCCTGTGCTGTTTATTACCACAAAAGAACCTATCCGTCTGATCAAACCCGAGATTAAAGAAGTCAAAGAAGAAAAATTTGAAAAATTTCAGGAATCACCGGAGTACTCCAGATCAGTTTCTAATATGAAAAATTCCGGCGAGAGACAGGTTGAAATTGAAAAAAGTAACCGGAGAACCGGTTTAAATAATGAAGAAAATGAAATAATACAGTCGCCTGCAATGCAGAAACCGTATGAGGAGAGTGCGGCTATCAGAACTCAGGTCCCTGATGATACAGCTTCGCCGAAGGTTTCATTAAATCCGAAGGACATATGATAACTCAACAGGATTTAATAAAAATTTTTTCAGAAGCTTACGCGAAGGCATCTCTTTCAGAAAACAGTGACATGAGGATGGCAGCTGATCTGTTTGAAAGTGTCCGTGTAAGACTGGATGTTTCTAATCCTTATACTCCCTGGGATTTTCTAATTCTTGATAAGTTAAAGTTTGATAACGATTACAACACCGAACTGCTTCTGGACCTGAAATCCGGATATTATAATTTTTTATTTGAAAAGATCCTTACCAGCCTTAATGACCTTTATAAATCTGACAGGAAAGAAGCAGTAACATTATGGACTCAGTATTATTCGGAGGCAGCTGTTAATTTTCGTGAAGATCTTATCTGTATGCTGTGCCTTCAAAAACAGAAATGGGAAAAAAAGAGATCCAAAGCCGATAATTATAACAACCTGGTCCTGTATATGAAGCAAAGCCGCTGGCCGGACGCATATCCGTTTTATAAAGAGATTGCAGACAATCAGGAACTGGTAAATGAGGTCAGGGCTTATGCAGAAATAGTGCTGATGAAGATTATTTTATATTATTTCCCCGATCCGTCACAGGCATTTAAACATCTTGAAAAAATCCAACAGATGCTCCCGGATCACTTCCTTTCTAAAAGGAGTGAAGCTGAATATAATTTGAAAATGGGTGAGATCCAGAAAGCAAGGAAAGGATTCCTTCAGGTGACATCCGCTAAACCGGGTGATTATACTTCACTTAATTTCATAGGTGATTGTTTCCGGATGGAAGGTAATCTGGAAAATGCAGAGTCATGGTACAATGACGCTTTGCAAAATAATTTTCTGCAGACCGAATCATATTCCAGACTGCTGAATCTTTACGGAGACAGTAAATGGTTTTCCGAAAAAGAATATTTGATGAACGGCTTATTGCTGAAGATTGAGAAAAGGTCAGAGATGCGGAATACTGAAATACTTATTCAAAAAAAGCTTGCAGCGGATAATTGCTTCACAAATCTTACTTTATATGAAAGCTACAGGGATGTTGCTGCTTCATGGTATGCCACGCAGAATTTTGAAAAAGCGCAAGAGTGGTATTCAAAAGCTCACGCGCTTCAGCCTGACGTCGCTTCAGCAATTCTCGATCTGGGTTATATCAAAATGGATCAGAAAGAATATGACAATGCATTAAAATATTTCTCTGAAGCATCAGAAAAAGACAAGGATAATTATGACGTTTACTGGGGACTCGCTTATTATTATAAAGAGATTGGGCAAAATGAGAATGCACTGAAGAATTATAATGAGTGCCTTCGCAGAAGACCTGAATGGAGTGACTGGATAAACAATTTTATCGGCAATATGTATTTTTCCGCTAAAGAGTATAAGGAGTCTGAAAAATATTACCGTAAAGCCGTAGGGAAGAACGGTTCATATCAGGTTTACAGACAAAACCTTGCCGGAGCTATCGAAGCTCAGGCAAATGAGTTAAAAGATAACCTGAAGTTAACAGAAGCTGAAAAACTTTACTTGTCTGCAGCAGAAATTGATAACGATGCAAACAGATGGAATACATTGGGAAATTTTTACTATGATCAAAAAAAATGGAATGAAGCAATTGTTTGTTACGGTAAAGCACTGGAAGGCGTACCGGATAATACGATCTATCTTGAGAATATCGGACTCTCATATGAACAATTGAAAGAGTATGATAAAGCCGAACATTATTACAAACAAGCGACAGGTGTAAATAAAGAAGCGCGTACATTTAACCGTCTGGGAGTTTTTTATTATAACATGAAAAAATATGAACAGTCGGTTGAGAATTATAAAATTGCTCTGGAGAGTGAGCCGGAGAACACAATATATCTTGATAATATCGGCCTGGCATATGAGCAAATGAAACAGTATGATAACGCCGAACAAGCTTTCGTAAAAGCCGCAAAAGTCAACGAATCTTCCGGCAGTTCTTTTAACCGTCTGGGAGTTTTTTATTATAATGCGGCAAAGTATGAGACAGCAATTGAGAATTATAAACTGGCCCTGGAGCGCGAACCTGAGAATGCTCTCTATATTGAAAATATTGGTCTGGCTTACGAACAAAATAAAGAGTATGATAAAGCTGAGCAATTTTACAAACAAGCTGCCGGCATTAATAAAGACCAGCGTTCCTTTAACCGTCTGGGTGTTTTTTATTATAATCAGAAAAAATATGAGCAGGCGGTTGAGAATTACAAATTAGCTTTGGAACGTGAGCCGGATAATGCAATCTATCTTGATAACATAGGTCTGGCATACGAACAAATGAATGATTATGACAAAGCCGAACAATTTTATAAAAGAGCTGCAGAAATTACAGAAACAGGCGGATCATTTAACAGATTAGGAGTATTTTATTATAATCAGAAAAAATATGAACAAGCGGTTGTGAATTATAAAATAGCATTGGAGCGCGAACCGGATAACGCAATCTATCTTGATAATATCGGACTGGCATACGATCAGATGAAAGAGTACGGTAATGCTGAACAATTTTATAAAAAGGCTGCCGAAAAAAGTACCGATGGAGGAGGAGCATATAACCGGCTGGGAATACTTTATTATAATCTGAAAAAAAATGAACAGGCTGTTGAATATTATAAATTAGCTTTGGAACGGGAGCCGGATAATATCATTTATCTTGAAAATACCGGATTAGCATACGAGCAAATGAAAGAGTATGATAAAGCTGAACAGTACTACAAACGTGCAGTTGAAATTAATACCTTTTCAGGGGGATCATATAACAGACTCGGTATTTTATATTACAATTTGAAAAAATATGAACAGGCGGTTGAGAATTATAAATTAGCTTTGGAACGTGAGCCGGACGATATCACTTATCTTGATAATATCGGATTAGCTTACCAGCATATGAAAGAGTATGATAAAGCCATACAATATTACCAACGGGCTGCCGAAATTAATGAAGCAACCGGAGGATCATATAACAGGCTCGGCATTTTATATTACACTTTGAAAAAAAATGAACAGGCAATTGAGAATTACAAGTTAGCTTTGGAGCGTGAACCGGATAACGCAATTTATCTTGAAAACATAGGACTTGCCTACGATCAGATAAAAGACTATGATAAGACCGAACAATCTTTCAAACGGGCTGCCGAACTCAATAAAACATCCGGTGAAGCATTTAACCGCCTTGGTGTTTTTTATTATGATCAGCAAAAATATGAGCAAGCGATTGAACACTATAAATTAGCTTTAGAGCGTGAACCTGAGGAAGACATTTATTTTGATAATATTGGTCTTGCATACGAACAAATGAAAGATTACGATAATGCAGAAAAAAATTTCAAAAAAGCTGTAGAATTAAATAAAACTTCCGGTGCTGCGTATAACCGTCTGGGAGTTTTTTATTCTAATCTGAAAAAATATGATCAAGCCGTTGAAAATTATAAATTAGCTTTAGAGCGTGAACCTGTCAATTATACTTTCTTAGAGAATATTTGTGTTACTTACAGGCTTATGAATCAGGAAGATCGGGCTGAGCCATACTACCTGAAGCTGCTGGAAATTAACCCGTTAAATGATGTGGTGATGAACCTTCTCGGTATAATGTATTACAACAGAAAGGATTATGAAAAAGCAGAAGAGTATTATAACAAGGCAATCAGCATCAATAGCAATAATTCAGTTTACTACAATAACCTGGGTTTGCTTTATCATGAACAGGCAAAGGCTTTGAACTTAGCCGGAAAGAAAGTTGAGGCTAAGACTCTCTTTCAAAATGCTCTGAAATTTAAAGATGATAATTATCTCTGCTGGAATGATCTGGGAATATTATATTATCAGGAAGGCAATTTTGAAGAAGCGATTAAGTGTTACGAAAAATCTATCAGCATCATGCCTGATAATGCGGTTCTATATTGTAACCTTGCGCTTGTATTGAACGATCAGGGTAAGACAACAGAAGTTCTTAATATTTTAAATCACCCATACCTCAAAGATAATGCTGCGCGGGAACGCGTGGAAATTATGCTTCAGAATACGCTGCCATTGCTTTTTAAAAATAAAAAATCAACGGATTCAGGTTTATAAATGTCAGTTCTGATAAATATGCAGAGCGATTTTTATTATGTAACTTCCACATTGTATGTTTTCTGATCACAATTGTAAAGATCGCAGCAGGTATTGCAGACTCTTTTCATGGCAGTAAATGTGATCAGTTCTACATCTCCTGATAAGTAACCATTTTTCTCAGGTTCTGTTCTCAGCAGATCGGTACTCAGATATTTTTTATTTGAATCAGGAAAAACAGTAGCAATTACGGCATCATCTCCAAGTTCATTCTGTATCATCAAAGCAGCAATGAAATTCGCACCGGAAGATATTCCGACAGCCAGCCCGAGAGATGCGAGTTTCTGAGACATAATGATAGCGTCGCCGTCATGAACGGGCACTACATGGTCTAATGATTTAAGATCAACGATCGGAGGAATGAATTCATCTGAGATTCCCTGTATCCTGTGTTTTCCGACCTTGTGTCCTGTTGTAAGAGTAGGGGATTCCGCAGGCTCCATCGGATGAATGAAAATTTCAGGATTCATTTTCTTAAGGAATGATCCCGTTCCCATGATCGTCCCTCCTGTACCCACACCTGCAGTGAATGCATCCGGTTTCAATCCTTTAAAGCTCAGCTGCCACCATATCTCAGGACCTGTAGTCTGATAGTGCGCGGAAATATTTCCGTCATTTGAGAACTGATGAGGTAAAAAAATATTTTCATTATTTTCAGCCATAGAATCTGCAAGTTCAATGCTGCCGAGAAAGCCACCTTGCTCTTTTGTAACAGGTACAATTTCAGCGCCAAAACTGTGTATCAGGTCGACACGCTCACGGCTCATCCAGTCAGGCATGAATATGGTTACCGGATGTCCCAGCGCTCTGCCTATTGCAGAAAAAGATATCCCTGTATTTCCGCTGGTCGCCTCTGCGATTGTATCACCATATTTGATCAGATTTTTTCATAAGAATCTTTCAGTATATGATATGCCATCCTGTCCTTAATGCTGCCGGTCATATTCAGGCTTTCGTATTTTGCATAGATCTTTCTGGGCTTGTTACTATAAGTAAATTCTATTTCAAGCAGGGGAGTATTACCTATGAGATGACCTAAGCTGAAAAATTTTTTACTGATTACCTGGGGTAATGCTAAAGTCATATTTATTTTTCTTAAAATTAATTCTATTGGTATCAAAAAGAAATAATAAATTTTTGGCGGGAGTAATTAAAACTTTTTAAAACTTTTGTCTCGTTTTCTGATCTAATGGGATTCAGGATCGGGTACTGTGTCTGAATTTCGGTCAGTGACTTCACTTTCCGATACAGAAATTTTTGAAGATGTTGTTAAGTATCTCATCGTTCGTCACTTCACCTGTTATCTCGCCCAGATACTTCAGTGAATTTCTAAGGTCGACTGAAATGAACTCTCCGCTCATTCCGTCATCTGTTGTTTTTACTGCATCGCTCAGTGAGATGACTACATTTTCCAGACAGATCCTGTGACGAAGGTTTGTTAGAATTATATCATCTGAAGAAAGCTTAATATCCTTAGAATGTATGACTGCCGTCATTTCATTCTTAAGATTTTCCACGGTATCATCATTGAGTAAAGAGATTCTTATTCCGGGATCCGGAATATCCTCTTTTGACAAGTCTGTCTTTGAATAAACTAGGATCGCTTTCTCTTTATTTAAAGAATGATTATAGTCGATAATATCTTTTCTTATCTCTTCAGGATCTTGTGATGAATCTATCAGATACAATATAAGATCTGCATCCTTCATTTTTCCGTGGCTTCTTTTGATTCCTTCGCTTTCTATAATATCGGATGAATGACGCAAACCTGCAGTATCGATCAGATTAAAGAGCATACCGTTAATGATCAGATTTTCTTCAATGTAATCACGCGTAGTTCCGGCGATGCTGCTTACTATTGCGCGGTTAGTTTTAAGAAGGTAATTAAACAGTGAAGACTTACCGCTGTTTGGTTTGCCGGCGATAACAAGATTCACGCCCTCCCTTATGACTTTCCCTGTGATGTAAGAAGAAATTATTTTTTTTAGCTTTTCATTCAGAGAGCTGATCCGGGATTTGATCTCTGTTTTATTTATCAGCTCGAGACCTTCTTCTGCAAAATCAAGTTCAAGCTCGACGAGCGAAACAATGTTAATAATATCCTGACGCGTCTTCTTTACAAAATCTGAAAGAGACCCTTCCAGTTGTTTTATTGAAGATGAGTGTGCTGATTCTGTTTTGGATTTTATAAGATCAGCAACTGCCTCAGCCTGCGCCAGATCAATCCTTCCGTTAAGAAATGCGCGCTTTGTAAATTCGCCCGGTTCAGCATGTCTCGCACCGTTTGACAAAAGTACCGATAGAATTTTTTGCGCTATATATGTCCCGCCATGCGAAGAGATCTCAATAACATTGTCTCCGGTATATGAATGCGGAGTTTTAAAAACCGAGATCAGCACTTCATCAATGATCTGATCATTTTCAAAAATATATCCGAAGTGAATAGTGTGGGAGTCTAATTGACTTATTTCAATTTTGCCCTCACCTGATCTATCTTTGGAAAAAATATTCTCAACCAGTTTAAATGTATATTCGCCGGAGATACGAATAACTGAAATTCCGCCTTCACCGGGAGGTGTTGAGATCGCTGCTATAGTATATAATGAATTCATACAATTTATATATCCATTTCTATTAATATTTCATCCCTACGGGATTAAATTATTTATGTATCCTTTCATTTCTATTAATATTACATCCTACGGGATTAAATTATTTATGTATCCTTTCATTTCTATTAATATTTCATCCCTACGGAATTATTACAATGCTTAAGAAAGACTCCACACACTCCAAACACTCTACACACTCCAAAACACTTAACACACTCAACTCTTCTTCCTAAGAATCAGCCATATGAATACCGGCGCTCCGATGAAAGACGTCACAATCCCGACAGGAATCTCCGCCGGCGCAATGACCAGTCTCGCGATGGTATCAGATACCATTAAAAATATTGCTCCTAAAATTACGGAACACGGAACCGCATATCTGTAATCTTCTCCTATCAGCAGCTTTGCTAAATTCGGAACTATCAAACCGACAAAGCTTATAATTCCCGCAATTGAAACAGCGCTTGCGGCTAATAATGAAGAAAGTATTATTGAAATTTTTTGTATTCTTTTTAAGTTAAGTCCGAGAGAAATTGAAAGCTCTTCACCGAGATTCAAAACATTTAGATCTTTTGAAATAAAAACTGAACCTGCAATACCGGTAATTACGAATAATATTCCTGTTGAAAATTCATTCCAGCCTTTTCCGGAGAATCCACCGTTAAGCCAGTAAAGAATCTGATTAACCGAGTTTCCGGAAATTAAAAGTAAAAATCCGTTGACTGAAGATATAAGCGCGCTTATTGCAATTCCGGTGAGGATGATCTTATTTGTTGAAATGAAATTCGAATATTTGTTGCCGAGACCTTTTGCAAAATAAAAGATCAATGTTGTTGTAACTGCTGCAAAAATAAAAGAGACTGGAGTTATGAACATAAATGGAATTGAATACGGTAAAATGAAGATCAGAATTGCGCCTAATCCGGCACCGGCTGATATGCCGAGAAGTCCCGGTTCAGCTAAATTATTCCTGAGCATTGACTGTAAAATTATACCTGAGCAGGAAAGAGAAGCTCCGACAAGCATTGTATTTAAAACTCTTGGCAGTCTTATGTCCAGTAAAATTCTTTTGTTCATTTCGTTTCCCGGAGAGAATATTTTAAATATTTCCTCAAACGGGATTGCCGCGCTTCCGACTGATAATGAAATTAAGAAAGAGATGATTAAAGCAACGACCAGTAACGTTAATATGAAAAATTTTTTGGACAATAATTAATAAATTTAAATATGCATTTATATACAATATATTAAATCGAAACCCTTAGCTTAATGAATAAATTTGGCTCACAAAATATAAAACTCGCTTTAATAGTAAGCGGTGTGTTAATTGCTTTTGTAGTTTTGTATTATACACAGATACTGGCTCAGAAAATTCAAAAACGTGAAAGAGACATAGCCGGACTTTATGCTAAATCGATGGAGTATCTGGCTAATGATAATAACTCGTCCGGAGAGTACGGATTTATTTTCGATCAGATAATTCCGCAAATTGATTTTCCTATCATCGCAACAGACCGGGAACAGAAAGAAGTTATTCTTACAAAAAATGTAAGCTATGACACTACGTTATCTGAGGAAAAGAAGACGGAAATTTTACTGAAAAAAGCGAGGGATATGGATGAAATAAATCCTCCCATTGTAGTATCATATAAAGATTCGGTAATTCTCAATTACGTTCATTACGGACAATCGAGTCTCGTTACTGAATTAAAGCTCCTTCCCTGTATTTGAATTTCTGATAGCGGGAATTTTCGTGTTTCTCGGATACATTGGATTTTCATACATTAAAAAGAATGAGCAAAGCAATATCTGGGTGGGATTGTCACGTGAAACTGCACATCAGTTAGGTACACCTCTGTCATCTCTTTTAGGATGGATAGAGATGCTGAGAAATACAGAACCTCAGACAGAAGAGCTCAGGGAAATTACCAACGAGATCAGCAATGACATTGATAAGCTGAATAAGATAGCCGGCAGATTCTCAAAGATCGGATCCCAGCCGAAACTTGAACTGCAGAACGTTACAAATGTAGTGCAGAAAGTATCCGATTATGTTGAAAAGAGAATCCCTTCACTGATAAGCTCTGACGGGAAAGTCAAGAAGAAAGTAATAGTTGAGATTAACGGTAATGGTGAAGCAAATGCAAAAATAAATAACGATCTCTTTGAATGGGTAATTGAAAACTTACTCAAGAACGCTCTCGATGCTATGGAAAAAACAAACGGAAAAATTGTATTTAATATTCTAAATTCGAAAGAGGAAATTGTCATTGATGTAACCGATGACGGAAAAGGAATAGACCCGAAATTTAAAAAAGATGTTTTTCGTCCCGGCTATTCTACCAAGACAAGAGGCTGGGGACTCGGACTCAGCTTATCAAAAAGAATTATCGAAGATTACCATAAAGGTAAGCTAATGCTGGTCGAGTCGAATGTAGGGAAAGGAACAACTTTCAGAATCAAGCTTTATAAAAAATTAGATATAAATAATTGTTTGGAGTTAGTGTGAGGTATAAAGTAAGTTTTTGTAATTGAATAATCAGACAGGATAATTTATTGGAACTAACGGGAAATAATAAATTTCAGAATTTTTCAGGTTACCTAAATAACCTTAGGATAAATTTTATTTCAAGCCAGTCATTTCAGATAATATTTTTACTCTGCATAAAAGTACTGTTTCAGATAATAATACTATATTCAGGGTACCGATGGCTTTCGGCAGATGATTACTGCAGGACTGTCAAGTCGTATGAGTGGTTTCAGAACCCGGTCATCAATTCCGGAGTATGGCTCACCCCGCATTTCTGGATAAACGGTTTCGTAATGATTTTTGTAAAAGACCTTTTCGCAGCAGCTCTTTTGGTGAATGTGTTATTTTCGTCGGCAACTGTTATTTATTTATACAAAACAATCCTTCTCTGTTTCGATAAGAAAAATGCTTTCTTTTCTACATTAATATTCTGTCTGTTTCCTTTTCAGGTCTGGATGAGTATTTCGGGTCTGCCTGAATCTGTTTTTTTCTTCTTTATAATTGCCGGCATATATTACTTTATCAAGTGGAAATTTTTCGGGGAGAAAAACATATATCTTCTTCTGAGCGCTTTATCTTTTGCACTTTCCAACGGCTTCAGGTATGAAGGATGGCTGTTCAGCGGTGTACTGGTCTTGCTGGTTTTGATTGATCTGCTGAAAGAAAAGAGAGTTACACGAAAGATCATTGTTAATTTTATGATCTCACTCATCTCGTTTACGACAATCATCTGGTGGTTAATTCAGAATTACATTGATCATCACAATGTGTTCTTTTTTGCCGAAGAGACGACAAAAATATTTAAAGAGTTTAATACGGCGGGTTTCTTTCAGCGCCTGGTTCAGTATCCTACATTTATTTTTTTCATAGCCCCGCTTACGACTTTTTTTGCGTTGAAAACGTCTTTTGAAACTTTAAAAAGTCCCGGCATTACTCCGGTCAAGATGTTTTTACTTTTCAACATACTCGAACTTTCATTGCTGATACTGCAGGGAATTTTAGGCACCGGCGGGACAAACATGATCTCAAGATACATTGTGATAAATGCAATACTTTTCATTCCTTTTGCAGTTCAGCAGGCATTTGAATTCAGGAAAATCGTAGCCGTTGCATTCATAGGAATGATTTTAATTATAAACATCATCTGGAGTTTTTATTACCCTCAGCCGTTCCGTGAAGATACTTTTGAGGTCGGGAAGCTTTTAAATGATTTTGAAAAGAAAAATTACATAAAGGAAAACGGAAAAATATACTTCGAAGAGGTGACGGGATACTATGATGTATTCGCAGTCCAGGCATTATCCAATAATCCTTCGAAATTTATACTCGGTAACTTTCCTGAAATTAAAACTATTGAAAAAAAGAATAAAAAGAACAAGAAACAAAAATCAGAAGATGAACTTAACATCATTGAGCTGAAAAAATTATCTCGAAAAGCAGAACATTAAGATAGCGGTTGTAAAAAGTGACAGCTACACTGACAAGCTTAAAAAGCTGAGTTATAAGAATGAAGAGATTGGAGATTATAAATTGTTTTATCTTGAAAATCTGGAATCAAGCGTTAATGATTCTTCAATTTCCCTTTTTCAAAGAACATAATCAGGCTTGATGAAAATCAGGATATGATAAATTTCAATAAACTTCTTGCATTAAAAAGTCATTCCATAGACAATACGAACTTCGGACTGAATCCGCAGACTGTTACACTTAACTGGGGCGCAGTAAGTCCTTATATAATTGACAGCGTTGATTATGAGAATTATGAGTATGACCGTTATGTATCTGCAATTGATCTCCGGTCAGCGGAAACTGATTCTGTCGTTTATACTACTTTCAGCAGGATATTTTCCGACAGAAACATTGAAGATCTCATTGAAAATAATAATGTAAGAAACATAATTGTTCTGAAGCCGTTTGCGATTCTTAACTACTCAAGGAAATACGGACGTTCTCCTTTTGAAGGCGGAGTTTATACAATGGACATCCGGCTGTGGGATAATAAATACAAGAGAGATCTCGTTGTATTAAGAGGTGACAGTTTATTGAAGAGGGATACAACTCAGCTTGCAGATACGTCACAATTAAAAACGTTAACTGATTCTGTTAAGATAGTTACAAAAAAGATTCCGGTTGATTCATCTAAAACAACAAACAAAAAATCTTCATACAAAAACAGAGATTCAATTGTCACCACTTACGAACTGGGTACAATCATAGCAATGTTTCCGGATACTGACTATAATAAGATTGTAAATAAATCGAGCACGGATATTTACAGGATGCTGATGAGAAACGGCTTGCAGGTATTCTTTTCGCAAAGGTATCAGGGAGATCAGTTTTTGAAATGGGTGTTTAATTATTTTTAAACCCGGTATAAATTTAATCGACTACATTTCTTTTAATTCGGGCTACTGAGAGAAAATTAGTGGCAATCTTACATTTTGGGACACAAGCTGTCAGGAATTATTCTATATACTCAAATACATACTGTTCACCCTCATCCAGTATTTTTATTCTATCTCCATACTTATTACTATTATTTCCTCCCATAGAATTTGAGTTATCATTTTTCTCAATTAATTCTTTAAGGACCAAAAGAGGATAATCAGGATCTCTGCGGTAGGTCAAAGCGCCGTAATGAACAGGTGTCATATAATCAGCTTTCAGATCATCAAACATAAGCAGAGCACCGTAGGAAGCAACATGGCTGAAGTTAGCTATTTCTTCACAATCCCTGCAAGGTCCGATTGGAATTAATGCAAGATCAATATCGAAGCTTTCCCCGATCTTCTTGAATGCTTTATCATCATAGGCTGTATCTCCCGCATAAAAAACTGTTACGTCTTTATACTCTATGATAAATCCGGTGCAGCCCTCCATTTGCCAAAGATAGCTGTCAAGTCCGAATCTGCCTCCGTAATGTAAGGCATATACTGCAGTCACTTTAACACTGTCTATGATTTTTGTTTCACCGATATAATTTTTCTTTGAGGAGTTTGCAGTCTTTAATCTTATAAATTCAAAATCATAACCCGGCAGAAACTCTTCCGTTCCTTCCGGGAAAAACTAATTTTGCTTTTGGAAATTTATCTTCAAGATCAGCTAATGTTGATATGCTCAGATGATCCATGTGCATGCGGATACCAGTATCATATTTAGTTTCGGCAGATCATTCAATTCAAATGCAGCTGTCTGCTTTCGGGTCATCACTCCGCTTATGACATTATTAAAAACAGGATCAAGTAAAATTACTTTATCGTACATCTGAAGCAAAACAGATGAATGACCGATCCAGAAAGCTGACAGCTTTACATTTGGCTTAATAGGATCTTTTACTTTACTACTAACCTTTTGCGGTGAAGAAAAAATTGTTTCGCTGACATTCTCAGCACCGATAAAAATTAATCCGCAACCTGATGAATAAATAATAAACTACTGATATGAGAATATAAATTTTTTAAACATTTTCAAATTCAACTTTACTTATATATAAAGTTAACAAATTGATGTTTGACGTTTGACGTTTCACGATTCTACCAGTATTTAAAATAAATTCCAAAGTTATATCTTGAGTTTTCATTGAAATTATAATTAGCCTGCAATCCTAGAATACCGAAGATCGCATACACTCCGCCTTCTATCCCATAATATCCGTCTATATTTTCTGATTCATTTTTCCGAAAAGTATATTTCCCGCCTAAGGACATATAAAGATGTTCACCGTAGTTTTTAAGCGGAATATTTAGTCTTGAGCCAACGCCTAATCCTGTTTTATTAAAACCCGAGTAATCATTCGAGCCGATTGCCAGTTCCGGCTGAACAAAGAATTCCAGTGAGCCGGTATATTTCCTCATTGGATTTACAAAAAAGAACTGAACCGGAGATACAAATTTATTTGTACTGAAAGAAATATTCAGCGGCGTCACCTGCCATCTTAATGCGAATGTAAGCGCATTATTATTTGCATTTCTGTCACTCAGCCATGTAGGTGAAGGTATCAGTTGTGTCAGCAGCCATGAGATGTTTCTGGCAGACTTTTTTCAACGTCAGTGATACGTTCTTCATCAGCAGGTGACTGGGCAAATGACCTTAGCGAAAATAAAACTGCGAGCAGAATGATTATTATTGTAATACGGTTCAATGTGTGTTTATTTACTCAGGACTTAACAAAATGAACTTAATAAAGTTTAGATTTAAACTTTTTTATGTAAATTTTTGATTAAATGTTTATTAAGGAAAGTTTGAAAAGTGGCGAAAACATCGCAAATCAAAACATGAAAATCCACTCCTTAACAATTCGGTAACAATTTAATAATACAGTTAACAATTAATTAATCTTTAACAAACCTCAATGGTATAACTTGCTGCATTCTCAAACATAGAACTCAAAATGCAAAAAAATATATCGTTTATAATAATTACTCTCCTGATACTATTCATAACAGAGAATCTTCATTCGCAATCAATCAAAGGTAAAATTACAGACGCCTCAAATTCAGATCCATTGGTAGGAGCACTTGTAAAAGTAAAGGATACGAAGACCGGAGCACTTGCAGATCTCGACGGTAATTATGAGATAACAGACATTACTCCCGGAATTTATACTCTGGAAATTTCTTACATAGGATATACTACAAAAGTCTTAAAAGATGTAAGGGTTAATGAGGATAAGACTACAAACTTAGATATCACGTTAAGTGTTGACGGGCTGACTACGGAGGAGATAGAAGTCGAATCATCACCTACTCTTGCGAATGAGCAATCTCTCCTTATTGAACAAAAAAATTCATCAAAGATACAGGATGGTATCAGTGAGCAGCAGATCAAGAGAGCTCCTGATGCTACAGCTTCAGACGTTTTAAAGAGAGTGATCGGAGTAAATATAATAGATGATAAATTTGTCTTTGTAAGAGGCATTTCGGAAAGATACAATAATACAACACTGAACAGTGTGCTTCTGCCGAGCACAGAGTCAGACAGGAAATCCTTTTCATTTGATCTGTTCCCTTCGAAGCTTCTGGAAAATATTATCATTGCAAAATCCTTTACACCTGATCTTACCGGAAATTTCTCGGGTGGATTGGTTCAGTTGAATACAAAGGATTTTGTCGATCAGTTTATTTTTACATTTGAAACTACAGGTTCTTATCTCTCCGGCTCAACTTCAAAAGGTAACTTTTATACTTATGACGCCGGTCAGTCAAAGCTCTTGTTTTATAATTCAGGTTTGGATAACGGAGGAAGAAGTATCCCGGCGGCATTTCCTACAACTAAGTTCACTGCAGCGAATGATTACGGACAGTCATTAACCAACAACTGGGGACAGAATGACAGAAAATCTCCGGTTAACGGCGGATATCAGTTATCTTTGGGAAACAATTTTAATGTTTTCAACAACCCTCTTGGGATATTGTTCGCTTATACATACAAAAACGGATTTACAAGTGAATCGGTATTCAGAGCTGAATACAATTCCGATACAACAACTTTACTTTCTTACAACGGAAGATCATCAAACTATACTGTGCTCAACGGCGGAGTTCTTAATTTAAATTACAAGATAGGCGGCAACAATAAAGTCAGCATAAAAAATACTTACTCGATAGCATCTGATGACAACACACAATATTATGAAGGATACACTACTATAATAGATAATTTTGACAGGCAGCTTTACGGAACGGATTTTACGGAAAGAGTTTTATCCTCGACTCAGGTTTCGGGTAATCACTTCATTGAAAAACTTTCCAATTTAAATTTGACATGGGCGGCTTCTTATTCAGAGTCTGAAAGAAATGAACCGGATACAAAGACAACATTTTATCAGAAGTCATCCGGATCCGAAGATCCATATATAATGCCGTTAACGACCATACCTAACGCAAATGTCGGGCAGAGATTTTACTCAAAGCTTTTCGACATTAACAAGACCTTCGGAATGAACTTTGATCAGCAGTTTTTAAAAATCAACAATAAGAAATCAAAAATAAAATACGGATTCTTAGCCGTCGGGACAAACAGAAATTTCACGGCAAGAGTATTTGCTCCGAAGCTTGCAGTATTTTCAAACATTGGCTTACAGCCGATAGAAACAATCTTCGCACCGCAAAACTTTGATTCGACGACGATGTACATGGTCGAAACAACAGACATGAGTGACGCCTACACAGCTTCTGAAAATACATATGCGGGGTATTTAATGTTTGATCTGCCAATCAATAAACTGCGGGTAATAGCGGGTTTGCGATATGAGTACGACGAGCAAAAAGTAAACGGCTTTGAAAGAGTGTCCGGTGATACGGTAAATGTAAACCAAAGAAACAATGATTACCTTCCGTCATTAAATCTTACTTACTCTGTAAATGAGAATACAAATCTCAGGGCATCCGTAACTCAGACTGTTTCAAGACCTGAACTAAGAGAGATCGCACCGTTTTCCTATATTAATTTTGTCACTGGGAGTGAACTTACCGGAAACCCGGAACTCGAAGAAAGTCTGATTCAGAATTATGATCTCCGGTATGAAATTTTCCCTAATGCAGGCGAGATCGCAGCGTTAAGTTTATTTTACAAACATTTTAATCAGCCAATTGAAAGAGTGATTGTTCCTACGCTCACGGGACCTGTGCCTCAGTACACTTTTGCAAATGCAACCGGCGGTGCAATAAACTATGGATTAGAGCTGGAGTTAAGAAAAAAATTAGGGTTTATTTCAAAAGAATTAACAGACTTTACTCTCAATGCTAATCTGACACTGGTAAATTCAAAAGTTAATTTAGAGGGATTGCAGAGCGCCGTGAATGAAACGGAGAGAAGACTTCAGGGACAATCTCCATATACTGTCAACGTCGGATTGTATTATGATAATTATGATTTAGGTCTGAGCGCAAATTTACTTTATAATGAATTCGGAGATAAAATTTCTGAGGTCGGAAGCGTCGGGTTCAGTGACATTTATGAACAGGGCAGGGCATTGTTTGATTTTTCGGTTTCAAAAACATTCCTGACTAATTTCGAAGGCAAGTTTACTATCAGGGATATTCTTGATGAGGATGTTGTGTTCACACAAAAGTTTACATTACCGGGCAACGAAGAAATTGAGAAAGTAATAAGAAGAGAAACAACAGGAACAAATTTTGCTTTTACGCTGTCGTATCGGTTTTAGTCAGACGTCAAACGTCAAACGTCAAACGTGAGACCTCAGATGTTAGACGTGATTAAGAGAAATTTGAGAAGTACAATTCATCTCTGACATCTGATCTGACATCTGACATCTGACATCTGACATCTGACGTTTTACCATAACAATTTTTTATAAACTAAATGGAGAGAGGAATCCATGAAAACAAAAATAGCAATAATTTGCATGACAATTCTATTGTCTTTTGCAAAAGAAACATTTTCAGCAATTGATTCGACGACATTGAATTCGTCGAGCATCACGAGTAATGTTACACTTAACAGATCAACGACATACTATTTAAAAGGATTCAATTATGTTCAGAACGGTGCAACGCTTACTATTGAAGCAGGTACAAAGATATTCGGTGACTTCGATACAAAAGGTACATTGATTATTCAAAGAGGCGGAAAGATTTATGCAAATGGAAATGCCGGCGATCCGATTCTATTTACAAGCAGAAAGCCTGCAGGACAAAGAAACGCAGGCGACTGGGGAGGTGTAATAATTTTAGGAAGATCCGGAATTAATACAGCAAGCGGCGCCGACTCTGCTGAGATCGAAGGATTCGGACCGGGCCTTGGACCGATCTACGGCGGACAGCCGAGAATAGATGATGACAGCTCCGGAGTGTTCAGATATGTAAGAATAGAATTCGGCGGAGTGAATCTTACAGGCATTTCAGGAAATGAAATAAACTCGCTTACAATGGGAGGCGTTGGAAGCAGAACTGTGATTGAATATGTTCAGGTTAGTTACGGCGGAGATGATTCTTATGAATGGTTCGGAGGAAATGTCAATTGCAGATACCTGATCTCATACAAAGTATTGGATGACGACTGGGATACGGATAACGGATTCAGAGGAAGAGTTCAGTTTGGTCTGAGTGTAAGAGACAGCGGACTTGCTGACATTAGTACATCCAACGGATTTGAATCAGACAATAATGTAAATACCCCAACAAATTTTAATGGTCCGAGAACAAAACCTGTATTTTCAAACATGACTGTCATAGGTCCATATGCACAATCAAGCTGGTCATTAAGTTCTTTGTGGGGAAGGGGAGCTCATTTACGCCGTAACACTCTTACAAGCGCTTATAATTCTATTATAATGGCATGGAGAGTAGGGCTCAGGGTTGACGGAAGCGGCGTTGGAAACGCCGCATCAGGCGATACTCTTCAAATCAGAAATACAATATTCGCAGGAAATATCAGATTAGCTGACAGCACGGGAACGGGTTCATTCTCTCCCCAGCTATGGCTTCAGACCCCGTCATTTGCAAATACAATATTTAATGACAATGCTTCTGTTCAGTTAACATCACCGTTTAATATTTATCCCGACGTACCATTGCCGGCGAATAACGTAAACTACTGGATTCCTCTCAGCGGGTCGCCGGCTTTATCGGGAGCAAGTTTTTCGAATCCGAATTTAGCAGGGTTTGAAAATGTCAGCTATCGGGGAGCATTCGGAACGAACAACTGGACAGCGGGCTGGGCGCAGTTCAATCCGAAGAATTATCAGGTTATAGGTATTAATCAAATTTCAAGTATGGTACCGGAGAAATTTATATTAGAGCAAAACTATCCTAATCCATTTAATCCATCAACAAATTTGGAATTTGGAATTTCGAAATCGGGATTTGTTTCATTGAAAATTTATGACATGCTTGGCAAGGAAGTCGTGACCTTAGTAAATTCTAATCTTACTCCGGGAACTTACAAATATGAATTCAATGCTTCGGATTTATCAAGCGGGGTATATTATTATACATTGAGTGCGAATGGATTTACGCAAACAAAAAGAATGTCTTTAATAAAATAGTAAGTAGTTAATAAGTTAATAGTTTAATAACTAGTAGTTAATAGCCGGGAGAGAAAAAGTCTTCCGGCTATTTTTGTTTGTTTATTATTTAAAACTTTATAAAGGTATTATTGATGTTTGATCAGACAAAAAAAGAAGTTGTAAACACAGTTATAATTTCAGACATACATCTGGGTTCTGAAGTTGCCCGTCCAAAAGCAGTGAAAGAGATGTTACAAAGGTATGACTTTAAGAGATTGATCTTGCTTGGAGATATTTTCGATGATTTGAATTTCAACAGGCTGAAGAAAGAACACTGGAATCTGCTTTCATACATAAGAAAGCTTTCCAATCCGGACAGAAATATTAAAGTGATATGGGTAGAGGGAAATCATGATGAAGGACTTTCTGAGATCATGTCACATTTGATAGGCATAAAAGTTTATAAGGAATATTACTGGATCTTCAACGGTAAAAAATTCCTTGCAATACACGGACATCAGTTTGACAGGTTCTTAAATGAAAATGTATTTGTAAGCAAAGTTGCATCATTCATTTACAGTAAAGTTCAAAAATATGACAGGGAAAATCAGAGTATCTCACGATTCATTAAAAGAAGGAGCAAAGGATGGCTCCGGCTCTCAAACAAAGTTGCGGAAGGAGCATTAAACTATGCTGCTGAAAAGGAAGCCGATGTAATAATCTGCGGACATACACATCAGATACTTTATAAGGAAAGTCAGGATATTGAATACTATAATACAGGATGCTGGACAGATATCCCTTCGTCATATTTAATTATTTATGATGAAGGAAATATAAAGACTTTGTTTTCGGAACAATAAATATTTAATGTTGAGTATTGAGTATTGAGTATTGAGTATTGAGTATAGTTATTGAGTATAGTTATTGAGTATTGATTGTGGTTTCTGTCCTTATCGTCTCGCGTCTCACGTCTCACGTCTCGCGTCTCACGTCTCACGTCTCACGTCCACATTTTACCATTTGATAATATATTAATAACAAACTTAACATTAGCATTACCTTTTGAAAATAGTTTTTGAGTAGTTTTGCTTAAACTAATCTAAAGTTCATATCAATTTTTATTAAATCAGTTAAATCAATTAACTCAAAGGAGAAAAAACAAAATGCGGTCAATTTTAACAATTGTATTATTAACAATTATGATTTCTTTTTCAAGGGAATCAACGGCTCAGATAGATTCAACAACGTTGAATTCGTCAAGCATTACCGGTAATGTTGTATTAGTGAAAACCACTAAATATTTAATGAAGGGTTTTAACTATGTAAGGGATGGCGGCTCAATTACAATTCCCGCGGGAACAGTCATCATGGGCGCATTCGAATCAAAAGGTACACTGATAATAGAAAGAGGCGGAAAGATCTTTGCAAACGGAACAGTTGATGCTCCTGTTATTTTTACCAGTCAGAAACCGGTTGGGCAAAGAGCTGCAGGAGACTGGGGAGGTGTAATCATATTAGGAAGGGCAACGATAAATACTTCAACCGGCGCTACAACTGCCGAGATAGAAGGATTTGGTCCGGGACTTGGTCCTATTTACGGTGGAAATGATGATAATGATAATTCAGGAATATTCAGATTTGTCAGACTTGAATTTCCGGGAGTGAATTTAACAGGAATATCCGGAAACGAAATTAACGGTTTAACAATGGGCGGAGTCGGGCGCTCAACGGTCATTGAATATGTTCAGGTCAGCTACAGCGGTGATGATTCATTTGAGTGGTTCGGCGGAACGGTAAACTGCAATCACCTGATCGCTTATAAAGGCTTGGATGATGACTGGGACTGTGACAATGGATGGAGAGGCAAGGTGCAGTTCGGATTGAGTGTACGCGATAAAGACATAGCTGACATTAGTTCCTCAAATGGTTTTGAAATAGATAATAATAATAATACTCCATCGAATACAAACGGTCCGAGAACAAGACCTTTCTTTTCAAACATGACAGTAGTCGGTCCTTTTGAAACGACAAGCACACCGGTGAATTCTTTATTTCAAAGAGGCGCTCATCTTAGAAGGAATATGCAGGCTTGTATTTATAACTCACTGATAATGGGATGGAGAGTAGGTACAAGATTTGACGGTTCGGGAGTAATTAATGACGTCAATGGCGGTGTTGTTCAAGTGAATACAAATATTTATTCCGGAATGGTAACAGCATTAGCAGATGAGACAGGCGGATCAATTACAGGAGGTCCTTCAGCATACATAAGTAATAACAATACAACATATTCGGACAACAGCTCAGTTCAGCTGACTAATCCGTTTGGAATTTATCCAAACGTTCCGCTGCCGGGTAACAATGTAACTAACTGGATTCCTCTGTCCGGTTCCCCGGCATTAAGCGGAGCTAATTTTACAAATCCGAATTTATCAGGATTTGAAGCAGTTTCTTACAGAGGTGCATTCGGAGCAAACAACTGGACTTATCAATGGGCGCAATTTAATCCGATAAATTATGTAATACCGACAACTTCAAATTACTTTGTAACATTATTCCCTGAGGGATTTTATAAAACAAGTACCGGACAATTAAACAGTAGTGATTCCATCAGAGTATTTTTAAGAAATAATTCATCTCCCTATAATATAGTTGATTCATCAACCGCAATTTTTGATAAAATTACTTTTCAGGCTAAGTTTGTTTTTAAATATGCACCGTCCGGGACATATTACTTACAGACAAAACACAGAAACGCATTGGTAACATGGAGCAAGTCAGGCGGCGAATCATTTACGCAAGCGGCGGATAATTTCTTTAACTTTACAACTGCTGCAACTCAAGCTTTTGGTGATAATCAGAAACTTGTACCTGCTGCCGGTAAATACGGACTATACTCGGGTGATGTAAATCAGGATGGAATTATTGAATTAAGCGATTTAATACAATGCTATAATGATGTTCTTCTTTTTGCTTCCGGGTATGTCTTATCGGATGTTAATGGAGACGGGATTGTGGACTTATCTGATCTTATAGTTATAAATAATAACAGTTCGCTCTTTGTATCTGTTGTACAGCCTTAAAATTTAAACTTAAACAGGAATTCGATGATGCAGAAAGGAATAATATCCTTTCTGCATTACTCGTTCGATGATCGGATTTAAAAGTTAAATACATGTTTCACGATTGACGATTCACGATTCACGCACCGGTTTCGCAAACTTAGATTTTTTTAAACTCATAAATAAATTTAATTCAATATGAAAAAAATATTATTAATTTTTATATTCTCTTTATACATATCTTTATTCTCAAACATAACTTTTTCACAGGTACCTACATATACACTTACGGCAACGAATTTTAACAGATCAGCTCCGGATTCACTGACATTTGAAATTTATTTGTTTCAAACCGGATCTACACAATTTGAATACCCAGCCGGACAATATTTTTTCAAATTTAATCCGTTAATTGCAAACGGAGGTACACTTCGTTACAGAATCATTGGAACGGGTTTACCTTCAGCCGCAGTTCCGCAGAATGCATCAATATCCAATAATGAACTCAGACTGGCGTCCAATCTACCGGTTCCCCAGGGAGCAGCACCAATAATTTCAAATACCGGCAAAGGGACATTGATAGTAAGAATGAGTTTAAAGACAACGGCAGGTTCATTTGATCAAAGTCAGCCGCTTAATTTAACATGGAAAAATCCACCTGAACCGGGATTCACAACTAAAATATCAGCTTACGTCGGGACATTTATTCAGGAAATAACAACTTCAGCTACACACTTTGTAGATACTAATACTATCTCAATCAGTCAGATATCAGGTCTTGTCCCTGATGAGTATAAGATTTTTCAAAACTACCCGAACCCATTCAACCCGGCTACGGTCATTCGTTACTCGATAGTTGAAAATGGTTTTACAAGTTTAAAGATTTACAATTCAATAGGGAAAGAGGTCGAAACATTAGTAAATCAAAAACAGAATGCCGGCACTTATGAATTTAAATGGGATGCTTCTAAGTATTCGAGCGGGATTTATTTCTACAGACTGCAGTCTCAGGATTATATAGAAACAAAGAAAATGATGTTACTAAAATAGTTAGTAGAATATAGTTAGCTGTTAATATTTAAATATTTAAAAAGCCTGAAGAGAAAGATTATTCAGGCTTTTTTATTTTAAATTTAAAAACTCAATTGAAATCATTACGATCAAAATTGAACATTCTAATGTATTTTCAGAAACAATTGAAAAAACAAATTGACTTAAATTAAATTTTTGAGCTAAGTAGTTTAAATAAATACAAAAAAACAATAATGAAAAAACTAATTTTACTTTTTTGTTTTGTACTAATAGTCTCGCCTAGAGTTTATTCTCAGATATTGTTTGAAGAAAATTTTGAATACCCGGCAGGCGATACATTAAAAAAATATTGGAGAAGCATTTCTCCTTTAGGTTTGCCTGATCCGATAAGAATTTCTTCGCCAAGTCTTACATTTCCTTATTACCTAGGGTCAGGGGTAGGAAATGCGGCAAAACTTGATACATTTTCTTCGGACGCAGTATCTGAGATATTCAGCTTCGGGGGAGTTTCAACAGGAAGTCTTTATGTTTCATTTTTGGTAAATGTCTTTAGTGCGAGGGAGAAAGGGGATTATTTTATGGGAATTACTGAAGCTATTTCTTTATCTAATGTCCGGTTGCGTGTTCACATTAAAGAATTATCCGATAACATTGCATTTGGTATTTCTAAGACACATGACGCTCCAATATATACACCTGCACAGTATTTAAAGAATACAACTTACTTATTAATTTTAAAATATACGTTTAATCCGGGTCCATTAAATGATCCTATAAGTTTATTTGTTTTTTCCTCTCCTCCTCCTTCAATAGAGCCGCCTCCGACACTTGGTCCAACTGCAGGTATAGCACCTGATATGAATAGTGCATTCGCAATTGATTTATTTCAATCCAACAATTCCTTAGGATTGTTTATCGATGGGATCCATATAATTGAAAGCTGGCATAATTCAATTCTTCCCATTGAACTTTCCGGTTTTACTGCAACAGTAAATAACAGGGACGTTGTTTTAAATTGGAGCACCTCATCCGAGTTAAACAATTCAGGATTCGATATTGAAAGGTGCGATGGAGAAAGTATCATACAAACCGTGTGGACGAAATTAGGATTTGCCGAGGGGAATGGGACTTCCGTTAATTATCATGAGTATTCTTTTACTGACAAAGATCTGAATGCCGGAAGTTACAAATACAGGCTGAAGCAGATTGATCTCAACGGTAACTTTCAATATTATGATTTACAGACTGAAATAATAATCGGCGTACCGGATAAATTTTCACTTTCACAGAATTATCCGAATCCTTTCAACCCGTCAACCGTTATCCGTTATTCGTTAACCCAAAGTGGGTTTACAAGCTTAAAGATTTTCAATTCTTTGGGAAAAGAGGTTGCAACTTTAGTTAATCAAAAGCAGAATGCAGGAACATATGAAGCTGAATTCGACAATGAAAATTTATCGAGTGGAATTTATTTTTATACTTTGAGTACACCGGGATTTACAGATACAAAGAGAATGACTCATATAAAATAGTTAATAGTTAATAGTTAATAGCTTGTGTTAGTATTTAGAAACTTTCCGCTTCCGATTGTATAAACGTTATTTATAAATTCTTCTCTCGTATTTGATTTAGGAAATGGATCAGAAGGAACCGGGACATTTAGAAATTCACATAGTGGCTTCCAGCCATCTTCAGCGTTGAACACCAGCAGTTGTTCCTGAGGAATTGAAGCTATGACTTCCTTAGTATGATAATTAAATCTTTCGATGACCTTTTTCTTATCTTTTAAATTTTTTCCAAACTCGAGTTCGGATAATTTTCTGTTGTACAATAAGACAGGAATTCTCCTTCTCGCTTCACGGGAAAAAGGAAGATGAACTGCAAGTTTTAAAATTCTTAATGAATAAGGTTTGCTTGCCCAGAAAATTGTTTCTGAGGCACTTTGATACCAGATCTCAGAATCTCGGACTGTATGAATAACTTTTGCATCGGGATAGAATTTAAACAACTTCTTAAAATATCTTGCAACAGGATAATCAACTGCCGATGCATATCCTTCGAATAATTCATCCCAATTTACTTGTTCATTTCTTTCAGCCTGTTTAAAATATTTAAGACCTTGAGGACGTTGAAACAATTCTACCATATGATAACATTTTCCATAACCCAGATGTTCAAGTGCTAATTTGAGGGAATGTGTTCCCGTTCTCCCTAAACCAGATCCAATTATTTTCAAAGGCATATTAAGTGTTAAGTATTGAGTAAGGAAGGGTGTTCCTTACTTCTCCGTCTTGTCTCGAGTCTCACGTCTCACAGCTTTATCTTCCATTCCTTAAGCTCTTCCAGCAATTTATAATCAGTAAGATCATAATGTATCGGAGTGATGGAAACATAATTGTTTCTCACGGCTATCTCATCGAACTCCATTGTCTCATCCATCACAGCCATCTTTCCCGTAAGCCAGAAGTATTCTCTTTTATTCGGATCTAATCTCGACTCATAATGATCATTCCAGAAGGACTTACCCTGTTTAGTTATCAATACACCTTTGATCTTATTTCTTTCAACCGGAGGAACGTTCACATTTAACAGAGTTCCTTTCGGCAACCCGTTTTTCAAAACAAACTTTGCGATCTTAGAAGAAAATTTTGCGGCAAAGGAAAAATCTTTGTAAGTAAAACTTGCAAGAGACATTGCAATAGAGGGGATTCCGAGTATAGTTCCTTCTGTGGCTGCGGAGACTGTTCCGGAATATATTGTATTTATGGCAGTATTTGAACCATGATTAATTCCTGAAATAAGCAAATCTATCTTCTTTCCTTTTAATAAATTTCTCACAGCGAGCTTTACAGAATCCGCAGGTGTCCCTTCCACTGCAAACCCGTAAAAGTTTTTATCAATTAAATTCTTTCTTGCGCGTATAGGATTCGCGATCGTTATAGAATGACCGACTGCACTTTGCTGTGTGTGCGGTGCAACTACATGAACTTCAGCAAATTTTCTGATCTCACGCCAAAGAGCTTTGATCCCATCGGCTTCTATACCGTCATCGTTGGAGATTAAAATGGTCGGCTTATTCATTCAGTATTGTGTATTGTGAATTTTATTTTGTAGATTAAATTTAATATATCAATTATCAATTATCAATTGTCAATTGTCAATTGTCAATTGTTTAAGCTTTTTCCAAATCATATCCTTCAGCTCCTTCAGATTCTCACCTGTCACTGAAGAAATCAAAATCTTATGTTCCTTCATTTTCATCTTCTGAAGCTTTGTTTTCAGCTCGTCAGATATTGCATCCACTTTTGTAAAACAAATTATCTTCGGTTTATCCATCAGATCCGCTTCGTACTTTTTTAATTCTTTCAAAAGTGTATCATAGTCTTTCAAAAAATCTTTCTTGAGCTTCGCATCCTGCAGTTTAGTTGCATCGATCATGAATAAAAGTAATCTTGTTCTTTCGATGTGTCTGAGAAACTGCAGTCCGAGTCCTTTCCCGCCTGATGCTCCTTCAATTATTCCAGGAATATCCGCAACGACAAAAGATTCATACTCGCCGTATTTTACAATCCCGAGATTTGGAACAAGTGTTGTAAAAGCATAATCAGCGATCTTGGGTTTGGCGGATGAAATTTTAGAGATCAGCGTTGACTTACCGGCATTTGGAAATCCGACGAGTCCGACATCTGCAATAAGTTTCAGTTCAATCAGAACAGTTTCCTCTTTTGCAACTTCACCCGGCTGAGCAATTCTCGGCGCCTGATTAGTAGAATTTTTAAAATGATTATTCCCTTTCCCTCCGCGTCCGCCTTTCAAAGCTAAAAATTCCTGACCGTCATTGAGAAGCTCTGCTATGATTTTTCCGGTCTCAAGATCTTTTATAATGCTTCCGCACGGAACGATTATAATTTCATCTTTCCCGTTCTTACCTGTTTTAAGCGAACCCTGGCCGTGTTCACCTCGCTGAGCTTTATGAATTGATTTGTAACGGAAGTCTATAAGAGTTGACAGTTGAGAACTGGCTTTGAATATGACGTCACCGCCTTTGCCGCCGTCACCGCCGTTAGGTCCGCCTTTCGGAACAAATTTTTCCCTTCGGAAACTTACACAACCGTTACCGCCGGCACCGGATTTTATTGAGATCTTCGCGTGATCTAAAAACAAATTCTACTCCTTATTTTTATAATAGTCATTTAAAATATTTACAAATGTCACTACGTCTTTATTATAAAGGTCTACATTATTTACTTTGAACAGATCTTTAAGATGTGCTGAAGCTTCACTCCAGGTTTTATATGCTCTGAGATTGTCAAAAGATTTTTCCCTGTATATTAAGTCTGACCTGTAAACTTTAGATAAAATTTTTTCCAGCTGCTTTTCACTGAAAAGTCCTTTCAGTTTATCATCTTCCTTCGGTATGATCGTTTCTTCATTTTGAACGCTAACCGGCTCCTTAATTTTTTTATCAGTATTTACAAGCCGGGCTGAATGTGTTTTTTCCGGAACGTCCTGTTGTTTAATATTCTCAGTTACAACATCATTTTCATTTAAGCCGGGATAATCAGTTGACTTCTTTTTAACTTCATCCTTTTTAAGGTCAATTTCCTTTACTCCGGAAATTATTATGTCATCTTCTTTTAATTTTTCCCTGATGGGTTCGGTTTCCTTTTTCATATCATTTAAAGGAGCAAGTTTAGCCGGGCTGTCTTTAGTTGCATCAGTTTTGCTGATGTGCGGAATCATTTCCTGTAAATGATATTTATCTGTCAGAATTTTAATAATATCCTTTAAACTCAATTCAGTTTCCCCGGTTATGCCTTTAACTGAACTGAATTTTTTTTCCAGGTCTGAAAATGATTTATCATCGAGAAATATTTTAACGAACGAATAAGGAACAGTGGACTCGAGATTGAAATTAGATTCAGAATCATATTTAAGAATGAATATCTGAAGGAAAAAATTTTTTATCTTCGCATTGCTGATCCCGGATATCAGCTTTTCATAAATTGCCTTATTAGTATGATCAATGATTGACGTAACTTCATTTTTTGTTATGAAAATCTGTGAGTTATCTGCAATAAAACCCTTAATGGCTTCGGTATAAAAGCTGTAAAAAGTAAACAGATTAATTTTTTTCAGGATATCATTCGGAGGACGTGATTCGAAATTATTGAAAAGAAATGTCTGTAAGGTCCACCTTGGTCTTATTGTATAGTTAAAGTAGAGCTTGTTCGACCTTGAAATTTTAGATGATAATTCTTCGAAACCTTCCTTCTCACTGTAATCAAACATCAGATAGTTCTTAGTAAAATCGGACAGATCAGAGGTTAGTATGATTTTCTTTGAAATGGTTTCTTCTTCCGGAATTGATTCAATCAGTTGTTGAAGAATATTATTCTCAATGTCTATTTTACCAAGTACAAATTTTTCGAACATAAATTTTGTTTGCCTTCAATTTACTTTAATTAACCGAGTTAATAAATGAAATATTTCAGAACGCTGATTACACTGATTGGCTGATTCGCAGATGAGTGTGAAAAGACAACAAATAAAATTGATGTATGATATTACTCCGGTACATCAAAATCTAATTTATCCAACCTGGCATTTATCATCTCTTTCGCTCTTTTAAAATCTACTTTGGTTATATCATTAATTCCTTCACTCAAATCATGTAATATTTCTTCCTGAATTTTACCTCTGCTCAGTGCAACTGAGTAGGGGATACGGTTAAACGTTACCATCGAATACTTCGGCATGAATTTATCCGGATATAATTTATATAATTCTGATTCAATTTTTTTCTTTAACTGAAATCTATTGTCAGCAACTAAGTCTCTCATTTCTATAAAATTTTCCTGTGCAAGATCTGCAATAGCATCAGAGTTGATCTTTCTTAAACTTTCATATTCTGTGAAAACCTTTTTCCAGTCTGTATTATATTTATCAATGCATTCATTTAAACAAGTACAGTCTTCAAACGCTGCATTCATTCCCTGTCCGAAGAAAGGTACTATCGCATGAGCGGCATCTCCTAGCAATGCAACTTTATCTTCAGCAATCCACGGATGACATTTAATTGTAATGAGACTCCCGGTAGGATTGTTGAAAAAATCTTCAAGCAGAGTTGGTATTAAAGCAAGCGCATCCGGGAATTGTTTTTCAAAAAATGCTTTAACTTTTTCTTTTGTATCCAGGTATTCAAAACTTTCTTCTCCGCCTAATGATGAATCATAAGCAAGAAAGAGCGTGCAAGTGTAGCTTCCGTCAAGGTTAGGAAGAGCGATCAGCATGAACTTTCCGCGCGGCCAAATGTGCAATGCATTCTTCTCCATCAAAAAACTGCCGTCTTTGCCTGCAGGAATTGTCAATTCTTTATATCCGTAATTTTCATATTCCTGTGAAAAATTAAATCTCGGGATCTTCATCATTTCCATTCTGACTGCTGAAGTCGCACCGTCTGTTGCGATGATAATGTCTGAATTTATTTTTGAAGACTCATTTGTAATGTCATTATGAAAATTTACTTCAGCGTTTTTAAAATTAATGCCGTCACATCTTTGATTAAAATAAATTTTAACAGAAGAATTCTTTTCTGCAAGGTCCATCAGAGACTTATTCAGATCAGCGCGTGACACAGCATTGATGTATTCAGTATCATCCTTCCCGTATCTCTGAAAATTTAACTCACCGTTTACTGAATGAAGCATTCTTCCGTACATCGGGATTGCAATTTGCTTTATCTCATCATAAAGCCCGACTTCTTTAAGCGCATGTATACCGCGTGTAGAAAGAGCAAGATTGATCGACTTTCCGCCTCCCGTATTTTCTTTGCGCATATCCGGACGGCGTTCATATACATTTACTTCAAAGCCTTTTTTTGCTAAGTAAACTGAAAGCAGTGAGCCCGCAAGTCCGGCACCGACGATTGTGATTGTTTTCATAGTGTAAGATTATTGTTCTATCTTTAAATGAAAAGGATAATTTTATTTATCAATACTGTTTTGAAAATGTAAACCATTAATAAAAAGTAAACCAATATAATTATTGACATACTTTTACAGAAGTGTTATATTTGTATAAAAATAATTATGGAAACTTCATCTTTAACAATCAAAGGTCAGATCGTTGTGCCTTCCAGAATAAGAAAAAAACTTGGATTAAAAAAGGGTTCAAAGGTCGGATTTATTGAAAGCGGTGATAAAGTGATATTGCAACCGCTTGATAAAGGATATTATAAAAGTTTAATCGGCATAGGCGGAACAAAAGGAAAAGCATTGAAATCACTATACGATGATAAGAAAAAGGAAAGAGAATTATGAAGCGATATATTTTTGACAGCAGTGCATTGATCTCCTATCTTGACGGAGAGCCAAATGCGGGAAAAGTTGCAGACTATTTTGAGGAAATAAATGAAAAAGGATTGGACTCATTCTTATGTGTCGTAAATTACGGCGAGGTCTATTATCACTTCTTAAGAACAGGCGGAAATCATGCCGGGGAAACTATTATTAGTGCAATCAAAACCTTACCTGTAAAGATAATTGAAGCAAACATAGAGTTAACTTTGAGGGCAAGCAGGATAAAAGCTTTCAATAAAATGTCTTATGCGGATTGTTTTGCAGCAGCTTTGACTGAAAATAGGAAAGGGATTCTTATAACAAGTGATAAAGAGTTTAAGCAAATAGAGAAAAACATAAAGATAGATTTTATTTGATCGTAAAGTCCTTCACCCCAATATACAAACCTCTGTTCTTCATCAAACCCTTTTTCAAATACATTGATGTCAATCCTTCTCTTTTCATTGCATAGAGAAAATCTTTATGTTCATACATCGCAAGCTTGTGATCTTCAGTAATGTACTCAACTCCATTGGGATCGGCTACTAAGACATGGAATTTTACAATCGCAATATTATTCTTTCTTTTTGTAATATTCATCCGGCATATTTTCAGATCGGGTTCATTTACAGTAACAGCATGAACTAAGCCGGGTATAAATGAATCAGGTTCTACAAATCCTTCAAGAATCATGACTCCTCCTTCCTTTAAATGCTCCGTGAGTTTTTTAATAGCTTTCTTTAGATCGGTCTTAGTTAGAAGATGAGCGATCGCCGCAAACAGACAAACGATCACATCATACTTTTTTCCCAAATCAAAATTTCTCATATCTCCGCTATGGAATTTAACACCGGGAAATTTTTCCTTCGCAATCTTCAGCATATCTTTATCCAGATCAAGTCCTGTAATGTTATAATACTTGTTCAGATATTGAATATGATTACCCGTTCCGCAGGCAACATCAAGCATTTCCTTTCCCGATGTCTTTTTATATCTCTTAATCAGAGCATGTATCTTCTCACATTCGGTTTTATAATCCTTCCACTGATAGATCTTATCATAATATTTTGCAAGCTGATTATACATTGTGCGTATTTAACAATTGTGAAAAATTATATACATCTTCAAAAGTATTATACAGCGGCACCGGCGCAACTCGGATAACATCAGGTTCACGCCAGTCACACACTACACCGCTTTTCATCAGCTTATTGTATAAATCTTTTCCGTTACTTTTTATTCTTAAAGAGAGCTGACATCCTCTTTCATTTTTATTTGAAGGTGTTATAATTTTTATTTTCTCAGTCTTATTTTCATTGATAAGAAATTCGAGATAAGCCGTAAGCTTTTCACTTTTCTCTCTCAATGCTTTCATACCGGCTTCATCAAAAATATCTAATGATGCTTTCAGTGATGAAAGCTGAAGTATCGGCGGATTGCTAAGCTGCCAGCTTTCTACAGTAGGTATCGGAATGTATTTATGATCCATCAGAAATCTTGTCGCCTTATCGTGTCCCCACCAACCGAGAAATTTCGGCAGTGATTGATCATTCAAATATTTTTCATGAACATAAGCACCTCCAATTGCTCCCGGACCTGCGTTCATGTATTTGTAATTACACCATACTGCAAAGTCAACATTCCATTCGTGAAGTTTCATTTCAAGATTTCCTGTTGCATGCGCAAGATCAAATCCGACAACGCATCCCTTCTTATGTCCGGCTTTAGTAATTCTATCAAACTCAAATGCCTGACCGGTATAATAATTTACTCCGGCAAACCATATTAACGCAATCGAATCTCCTTCCTTTTCAATCATAGCTTCAATGTCTTCAGTTCGGATCGTATCTTCACCTTCTCGAGGTTTCATTTCAATCAAAGAATCTTCAACATCAAATCCATGAAATCTTATCTGTGACTGAACTGCATAGTGGTCTGAAGGAAACGCACTTGCTTCAATTAAAATCTTATGACGCTCTTTCGCCGGTCTGTAAAAAGAGACAAACATCAGATGGAGATTTGTTGTGAGTGAATTCATGTTTACGACTTCTTCCGGCTTTGCTCCTACAAGACGAGCAGTCTGATCAGTCAGAAATTCATGATACGGAAGCCACGGATTCTTTGCCTCCGTATGTCCGGCAAGAGCGATCTTTTCCCAGTCAAGTAATTCCTGCTCGACATAACTTCGAACAGACTTCGACTGAAGTCCCAATGAATTTCCACCGAAATAAATTACATCTTTACCATTTTTATCTTTTGGAATATAAAATTTTTCTCTGTAGCTTTTTAACGGATCTGAAGAATCCATTTCCAAAGCAAATGATTTTTCTGAAGTAAACAATCTTTATAGTTAATATTTATGAATTTAAATTAATTACAGGATGGTCAAACTTTAATGAAGCATATTTTAGTGAAGCTTTAATATCATCCAGCTCAAAATAAGGTAACTCTGTCATTATTTGCTCCGGTGTTAATTCATTGGATAGCAGATCTAATATATCAACAACCCGAACTCTCATACCTCTGATGGTAGGTCTACCACCGCATAAATCCGGATCTGTTGTAATTCTGCTTAATAAATTGTTCATAACTTTTACTTTAAATTACAAAATATTAAAATGTTTTCCACTTTATAAATAATACAAACTTTATAAACTTTATAAACTTTATAAACTTCTTTTCAGTACCGATTCTAAATGCTTCTGAAATTCAGGAGTTTTCTGTGTAGCCATTTTCATTTCAAAGTGCAAAGAGTTTTCTTCAACAGTAAATTTACGTGCTGTCTTCACCATCCTTTCATCATTGCCGAAATATTTTGATTCAAATGTTAACTGCAGTTTCGATTCATTAATTTGAACAAAGGTACTTTTCATAACTTCCACACGCTTGCTGTTCTGTGCATTGAACAATTCAAAAGTATCATCGGGATAAGCAATTATATAACCCGACTCACAGTGCAGCGGCGCTCCTTTGTTTCCGTCAATTTTAAACCATGTCTTTTGCTCAAACATAATTGACTCATCATCTCCGATAAATTTAAATTCAAGTTCTTCAATGTATTCAGTCTTTTCTATCGTCGGAAAATTTGCAACGCCGTTACCTTTCCATAATCCAATTAAAGCCGATAATCTTTTTATCACAGAAACTCTAAGTTAAAAATTATTTGCAATTTGTAATTTGTAATTTTGTAATTCTTAATTCTTAATTCCTATTTTGTATAAAAGTATACGGCTCGGCGCGGCATCCGCAACAAAATCCGGTATTTGTATATTAATCAGATATCTTCCGTCTTCAATATCATTTGAAGCATATATCATTTCTGTAATCGTCCTCATCGAATGTTTTTCTTTATCAACATCGTGAGATCCAAACGGAACATCCCAGAAAATGTGATGAGCAGTGAGTTTGCCTTCATCAAAAGTTCTGTCTACTGAAGGAATATCTATGAGCAGATGTTTTATATTTAATTTCAAAATATATTCCATTCCTTCAATTGAAAAAAAAGGCGGATGTTGTTTCATGTATTGTCTCGACTTCTTTGAATCTTCATTTGGCAATGTCCTGATTATTAATCCTTCAAGAAATTTCATGTCTGAATCTTTTAATTTTACCTCTAATGCTTTTTTTGTAATCATAAAATCATTTTCACTTTTAGCCGGGATGTAATTATCTTGTGAATCAAATGCTTTTTCGGGAGTAACTGTAATAAAAGTTGCAGGAATAAATGAATCACTCAAAGTATTGTGAATGGAAATTCTTTCAAGTGAAATATGTCCGACGCATTCAGTATGAGTTCCATTGCAATGCGGAATGAGCTTATACTCTTCAAAGTTACAGCTTCCACCTCGCCGTGTATCGCCAACAAATTCAGCGGTTTCAACCGCTTTGGCTGCTGCTTTGTCGACGTCATATGTATTAGGTTGTTCACCGTTGAATATTATCGGTATTGAAATGTCTATGGGCTCTGATGTGTCGCAGGAGAAGACTTTGCCGTCTATTGTAAAGTTAATCTTCATTTATGAATTTTACCAAAATACTTTAATTTGAAATTGTATTCAAATTAAATTTTACGTTCTTTATAAAATAATTATATTGCAGAAAAATATTTTATGTGCCGACAATTCGTAACAGCAGGTAAGCTGTCAAAACTTAGAAAAATTCTTGAAGATACTTATAATGAGGAAATCCGAATAAAGCTATATGGTGAGATTGAAGAGGAAGAAAAAGAACTTGAAGAGGAAATTGATGAAGAGCTTGAAGAGCAAAGAAAACATAAAAGAGAGCAAGATGCCATGCTTACCGAAAACATACCTGTTATTACTTACAATAAAGGTAAAAAATTTCTTACAAGGATGAAGTGGGGAATCAGATTTGATCCCGAAAATAAATCACCTCTGATATTCAATTCCCGTGATGACACCATTAAAGAGAAACCCTTCTGGCAAAAAATATTTGATCAGAACAGGATACTGATTCCAATGTTTGGATTTTATGAATGGGTTGATAAAGGAAAGAAAAAAAAACAAAAACTAAGATCAAATTAGTGAAGAATGATTTATTTCTTGTCCCGGGTCTTTACTGGAAAAATAATGAAGACATAAATGAGTTTACACTGATCACAACCTCCCCAAACAAATTCATGACTGAAATTCATAACCGAATGCCGGTGATTCTCGATGATAAAAATGTATTTAATTATTTTACTGACTCTGCCGAAGAAAATTATGAAAAGCTTATGCCGGTAAGATCAGAAATGATGAAAGAAGATGAAGAGGTCACCGAAGTAAAGTCAATTCAGGAATCATTATTTTAATTCTTACTTTAACACAGGTACAGTCAGTTTGAGTCCACACTCTTTATTTAATTTGTTAATAACATAAACACAAAGTTCAGGAGAATATCTCTCGTCATGCATATGCATTAAAAAGTATACATTATGAATTCCTGCTTTCAGCCATTTCTTAATTCTCATAACCCACTCATCAACTCTTGTGTAATCTGTCGGATGAAGACTGTTGCCGACAAAACGTATGAACGCAGTCGGAGTCGAAAGCCGCATGTGAATTACGTCGCGTCTTCCCGCTGCATCTGTGATCACATAACCAATTTTGTTTTTCTTCAGCATTGCATAAAGTTCATCTCCTATTTTTGGATCATTAAACCAACCCTTATGACGGAGCTCAAGACAGACTTCAGGCTTCTTCGGAAGTGATTTCAGATAATTATCAAGATCCTGTAAATTCTTCGGGGGATAATTCGGCGGAAGCTGTAAAAAACATGTACCTAAATTATTTCCGAAATTACTGATTGAATCATAAAATACTTTTGTAACCTCTTCACAATTTTTTAATCTCTTAAAGTGGCTTATTCCCTGATAAAACTTCGGACAGAATCTGAAGTCTTTTGAAACGCCTGATTTCCAGTCATTAATAATTTCTTTCTTTGGTATGCGGTAGTGAGTTGGATTTAATTCGATACAGTTGAACTGTGTAATGTAATACTTCCTGAAATCTTTTTCTTTAGTCTTAGGCGGATAAAATTTTCCTACCCATTCCTTTATTCCCCACTTAGCACAGCCGACGTAAACCTCCTGCTTCTTTGGTTTCTTCAGACTTTTTAATAGCTTCTCAGTGTCCGGATGATCATCAGGTAAAGTGAAGTCTACATCGTCAAGGTTTTCCGCTTTTCCGAAATCCATTTTGTTATCTTTATTAAGTTTAAAATAAATTTTTTATTTGTAAAATAAAATTACCAACATAATTTTTGGAGATTCTTTTGACACTAATTACACAAATTATCACAAATTATTTTCATGCTTCATTTTTTATTATTAGTGCTAATTCGTGAAATTCGTGTCGGCATTTATTAAGTTACAATTTTAGCTTTCTCATTCTCGGTGACATCACAGTTACAAAAGAAACTATCAGCAAAGTCATAACTCCTCCGAATATTACCGAAGGAACCGTCCCAAGTAATTTTGCTGCGACACCCGATTCAAATGCTCCGATCTCATTCGAAGAACCAATGAATATACTGTTCACTGCGGACACTCTGCCTTTCATATTATCCGGAGTCATTAACTGAATGATGGTTGCCCGTATGACGACGCTTACGCTGTCAAAACCCCCGCTCAAAGCAAGTATCAGGAGTGACAGGAAAAAATTTTTCGAAAGTCCGAATATAATTATGCACATACCGAATCCAAAAACACTAATGATTAAATTTCTTCCTGCATTTTTTGTAAACGGATGACGCGTCATGTAGATCGCCATTATCACAGCGCCTACTGATGGAGCTGCTCTTAATATTCCGAGACCCTGAGGACCGACGAATAAAATTTCAGCAGCAAATATCGGAAGCAAAGCTACCGCTCCGCCGAATAGTACCGCGAATAAATCAAGAGATATTGCTCCGAGAATTATTTTCCTTTCGAAAACAAATTTTAGTCCTGCAGTTAACTTTTCTTTTAAAGTCTGTGTCTCTAATATTTCCGGTTTTGGTTTTCTTTTAATCGGTGAGATAAGAGAAATGGCAAGTATCCAGAAGATTACAATTGTAACGTAAGTATTAGTCGGTCCTATGAATCCGTAAAGCAATCCTCCGATAGCCGGTCCTGTTACAGCGCCTATTTGCCAAGAGGTTGTATTCCATGTGATTGCATTAGGTAAAGTTTCCTTTGGAACAAGTTGTGACACGAATGCAAAAAAAGACGGCGCTGAAAATCCTCTTCCTATTCCGCTTAGAAATATTGCAGCGTACATTGCGGTTACTTTATGATCTGTAAACAGATTTACTGAATCAGTAGAAATTACTAAAAGAAGCAGTGAACAAAATGTCATAAGAAAAACTGAAGCCATTACAATTTTCTTTCTGTCATTTGTGTCCGTAATGTGTCCGGCAAAAAGTAAAACACTTATCGAAGGAATTGCTTCGGCAAGTCCGATCAATCCGAGAGACAGAGGATCTTTAGTAATTTCATAGATCTGCCAGCCGACTATCACCGCCTGAATCTGAGAAGCAATGGTAATGCATAATCTTGCAACAGTAAAATTCCGGAATTCCCAGAAACGCAGTCCTGCATAAGGATCGTGTTTTTGGATTTCTCCGGCAGAATTATTATCAGTGCTCAAATAAAAATATTTTATGCAATCTGCTTTATTGGGAAAGATTTTTCAAGTTTGTATTTTATGGATAACTGACCTGTTCAGTCAACCATAATTAAAACCTTTGACACGAATTTCACGAATTAACACGAACTCGTAAATCATTGCACTAACTTAAATTGTAAGATGTAAAGAAGATCTTCTTTCGGATCATAAATATAGAAATTTAAAGTTTCTCTTGGTTTTTAAATCTAAAAATAGTTTCATATACAAATCTTTGCAAATCGAATTCAACTTAAGCTATGCTGTTCAATTAATAAATTTCATTTAATCAAAATAATGTGCGATTTCATTTTTTTTAATTCGTGAAAATTAGTGTAATTCGTGGCAAAGTTTTTTCTCATTAAGAAAATGTGCAGACTAAACTGTTTTTAATATGAATGATTTGAGTTAAACAAAATTTTAATTTTAAGTATATTTAAATAAACATATTAAGTTTCATTTGATCGGAACAGCCGGTAAACTAATCAAATTAAGCTGCTCACATTTTCCATAAATCTCAATTTTTTTCAGAAGTAAATGAAAAATTTTATTATCAATATTAATTCTTTTTTAAAAGGTGTCATACTTTTTTTAAGACCCGGAGTATTCCTAAATTTTCTGAGCAATCCATTGTTGTTTGCTTCCAATGTTTTAAAGCTGACAAAATGGATATCCGTTCATAATGATAAAAATATTTTAAATGATTTTTACAGACCAGTAAGGAATTATGCTGATCGTTATAAACTCTTTAACTATATAATAAAGCAAGAGAAACTGGAAACTGAAGTAATAAACTATCTCGAATTCGGAGTGTCAAAAGCTGATTCATTCAAATGGTGGTTGAAAGCAAATTCAAATACAGATTCGAGGTTTTATGGGTTTGATACATTCGAAGGTCTGCCGGAGAAATGGGGAACATACAAGAAAGGAGACATGAGCGCATTGGTTCCCGATCTGAATGAAACACGACACGATTTTTTTAAAGGACTTTTTCAGGATACACTCTATGAATTTATAAAAACCCACGATCTCAATGAAGGAAAGAGAAAGATAATTCATCTCGATGCTGATCTATTTTCCTCAACCATATTTGTACTTTCCTCGCTTGCCCCTTATCTGAATAATAATGATATACTATTGTTTGATGAGTTCAATGTTCCCAATCATGAATTTTATGCATTCAAAATCTTTACGGATACATTTTATATAAAGTATGAATTGCTCGGAGCTGTGAATAATTTTTATCAGGTAGCGTTTAAGATCGTGAAATAGGACAAACAATTTTAAAAATTTTTATATAAATATTACTCAAGTTGATTGATTTAAAATTGGAAGTAAAAGTTAGCCACGAATTTCATTAATTAGCACGAATTAATAAAAATGAATTATTAAAATAATTAGTGTAAATTCGTGTAATTCGTGGCGAAAAAGAGATTCCAAGATTAAAGCAGTCAACTTGTGTAAACTTATAAACCTAAAAATATAAATTCATGAAAATATTATTCATTAAACTTTTATTGCCGGCGCTTTTATTATTCAGCTCATGCGGAGAAAAAAAGCAGCCTGAAACAGTTGTAAAAAAGGATTCAACTGAAAATATGACAATTAAAAATGATACGGCTGTTACAGTAAAGAAAGAAATGAAAACAACTACCGGAAAAATATTTACAATCATTGAGACGAAACCGAGTTACAGTGTCAGCAATTTTATAGTAACGGGAGCCGGGTTCGCAAATTCTTCTGACACAATTAAATTTCAAAATGAAAATCCGATGACAACTGCAATGCTTTCAGATCTTGATAAGAACGGGTTCGAAGAATTGTATATACTAACTAAAGCAGCAGGCTCAGGTTCATATATGGATATTATGGCAATTGCTTCTTTTAATGATAAGAGCTTCGGAGAAATTACAGTTCAGGAAATAGCGGATAAAGATGTTGAGAAAGGCGGAATGTTCGAAGGATATATGGGACATGATTCGATTTACATTTCCGATAACAAGCTCGTGCGTGAGTTTCCTGTTTACAAGTCAAGTGATGCAAACTCAAATCCGACAGGCGGCAGAAGAAAGATATTTTATACTTTGAAGCCGGGAGAAGCGTCGTATCAGCTTGTGATAACGGGAAAGGAAGAGGATGTGAAGTAGAGTTTCATATTAAAAAAATCTAAAATAGTTTTATGATTACTTCAAATGTTATTACGAGAGTATTTCATTTTAATTATAAAGGTAATATCGGAACATGTTTTACTATTGATATAGATAATAAACGGTATTTTGTAACAGCTAAGCATATCATTGAAGACATGAAGGATTATGATATTATTGAATTGTTTCAAAAAGACTGGAAAAGTTATAGTGTTAAATTAGTTGGTCATTCTACCATCGCTGATGTATCAGTTTTCACAAGCGATCATTTTTTTGATGCATTTCCGTTACTTGCTAATCCGGACAAAATATATTTTGGTCAGGATGTTTTTTATTTAGGATTTCCATTTGAGTATAAATCCAATATTGGAAAATTGAATCGGGGTTTTCCAATGCCTTTAGTTAAAAAAGGAATAATATCAGCCATTTCAATTGATAATGAGGATGGTAAACGTCTAATAATTGATTCAATTTCTGCACGGGGATTTTCAGGCTCACCTGTTATAACAGCTGATAATATAAATTTTGTAACCGATGAAAATAAAAAATTAAATTATAAAGTAGTGGCTTAATTTCCAAAACTCAATTTTATCCAGAAGATGTTAAAGCTTCAGATGGTGAACAATATTCATATATGGCACCTCTGGGACTAACAATTGCATATTCCATTGATAATGCTCTTGATCTCATAAAATTAAATCCCATCGGAAAAGAAATACCTTCTAAAGAAGAGCTAAAATTATTAAGATTCCATAAAAGCAAAAATCAAAAGATTTAAATACCATAAAGGTCTACATATTTTATTTGTAAATTATACTCGTGTTAATTATTTTAATGAAGTGAAACTTATTTAAGAAATTATGGAACCTGAAAAACCAAAAACAATCCCGCGTTTAAACAAAAAGGAAAAGCGCCAGCATGGTAAAACTCTGTGTGATATTATAAATGAAGAACAAGCACCTGAATTGACAAAAGAGCAAATGAAATTTATTAAGGACCGAATAAAAAGAATTGATAAAGGTGAAGTAAAATTAATTGGCTTTGATGAATTTAAGAGAAGATTTAGGAAATACGAGTGATTATGTCATTGAGATATCCCAGGACGTATTAACAGATGTTGAAGAAATACTGTTCTGGTATAAATTGCATAGCGAAGAGCTTTCGAAGGAGTTTTATAAATATTTATTGTTCGGGCTTAATAATATTCTGAACAATCCCACCGGATACCAATTGATTTTTAAAAATGTAAGAAGATGCTTAATTAAGAAATTTCCATATTCGATTGTGTACAAACTTTACAAAAGAAAGTCTCTAATTGTAATAGCCAGTATACATCATAATAAAAGAAATCCAAATGTCTGGAAGAGAAGATTGAATTAATAATTCAACAACTTATTTACATTTTGAACTCCTTTTAATTGAATTTCAAATCTGATATTAATTTCCAATCTTGTAATAACTAAAAATTCAAATATGTCAAAAAAATATGTCTATTACTTCGGCAACGGAAAAGCCGAAGGCAAAGCTGAAATGAAATCCCTACTCGGCGGTAAAGGCGCTAATCTTGCCGAGATGACTAACATAAAACTCCCGGTTCCTCCGGGATTTACCATTACTACCGAAGCATGCAATTATTATTACGCCAACAAAAAAAAGTATCCGAAAGAATTAAAAAAACAGGTTGAAGATTCATTGAAAAAAATTGAGAAAGATATGGGATGTAAATTCGGTGATATTAAAAATCCACTACTGCTAAGTGTACGCTCGGGTGCGAGAGCTTCAATGCCGGGTATGATGGATACAGTTTTGAATCTCGGACTGAATGACAAATCCGTGAAAGGTCTGATCGAAAAAACCGGTAATGAAAGATTTGTATATGATTCATACAGAAGATTCGTGCAGATGTACGGTGATGTTGTGATGGATCTTAAACCAAAAGATAAACATCAGGTCGATCCTTTTGAGGAGATCATTCACAGGAAGAAGGAAGAACGAAAGATTAAAAGCGACATAGATTTTACTGCAAATGATTTAAAAGAATTAGCTGAAGAATTCAAAGCGGAAATTAAAAAGGATACCGGGAAAAATTTTCCCGACGATCCGATGGAACAGCTGTGGGGAGCGATCGGTGCAGTGTTCAGATCATGGATGAATGACAGGGCTGATGTTTACAGAAAGTTAAATAACATTCCCGTCGAGTGGGGGACTGCTGTTAACATTCAGTCAATGGTGTTCGGTAATCTCGGCGATACTTCTGGAACGGGTGTTGCTTTCACAAGAAATCCTTCTAACGGTGAGAATGAATTTTACGGAGAATATCTTATGAATGCTCAGGGTGAAGACGTTGTAGCCGGTATACGTACTCCTCTTCCTATTTCAGAACTAAAAAAAGCCAAGCCAAAAATTTACAAGCAGCTGGAACAGGTGCGAAAAAATCTTGAGAAACATTATCACGACATGATGGATATTGAGTTTACAATTCAGGAAGAAACACTTTATATGCTTCAGTGCCGTGCAGGAAAAAGAACCGGATATGCATCGGTCAAGATTGCAGTTGATATGGTGAAGGAAAAATTGATTGATATTAAAGAAGCTGTGATGAGAGTTGACCCGGAACAGCTGAATCAATTGTTAAGACCAATATTCAGCACTTCGGAAAAACAGGAAGCAATCCGAGACGGAAGATTATTAGCTACCGGATTAAACGCCGGACCCGGTGCAGCCTGCGGTAAAGTTTATTTTAATTCTTTTGACGCGGTGAATGCAAATGCAAGAGGAGAGAAAGTAATTTTAGTAAGGATTGAAACATCGCCTGAAGATATCAGGGGAATGAATGCTTCTGAAGGAATACTTACATCGCGGGGAGGAATGACTTCACACGCAGCGCTTGTTGCAAGGCAGATGGGAAAAGTTTGTGTAGCGGGATGCGGACATCTTGACATAGATTATTTGCTTAAGACAATGAAGGTAAAAGGTAAACCGCATATTATTAATGAAGGAGATTTTATTTCTATTGACGGATCGACAGGAGAAGTGATTGTAGGAAAATTACAGGCAAGACCTTCCGAAATTTTACAGGTATTAATTGACAAGACATTAAAGCCTGCCGGTTCGATACCATACTATTATTACTCGACATTCATGAAATGGGTGGATAAATTCAGAAGACTTGGAATCAGAACAAATGCCGATCAGCCCGACCAATGCGAAAATGCAATTGCATTCGGTGCAGAGGGAATAGGCCTTTGCAGGACTGAACATATGTTCTTCGGCGGAGATAGAATTGATGCTGTAAGAGAAATGATACTTGCATACAGTACGGACGGAAGAAAGAAAGCGCTTGCTAAAATACTGCCTTATCAGAGAAAAGATTTTACGGAAATATTCAGGGTGATGAACGGACTGCCTGCAACGATACGGACGCTGGATCCGCCTTTGCATGAATTTCTTCCGCACACTGAAAATGAGATAGCAAAGCTTGCTGAATTAATCGGAACGACCGTAGGTGAAATCAAATATAAACTCGATGCTTTGAAAGAATTCAATCCAATGCTCGGTCACAGAGGATGCCGTCTTGGAATTTCCTATCCGGAAATCACAGAGATGCAGGCAAGAGCAATATTTGAAGCAGCAGCCGCAGTGATTAAGGAAGGAAAGAAAGTTCATCCGGAAATTATGATACCTCTGATCGGAAATGAGAAAGAATTTATTGAACAGGAAAATATAATCAGAAGAGTTGCAGATGAAGTAATGAAGGAGAAGAAAACAAAGTTCAAGTATAAAGTCGGAACAATGATCGAGATACCGAGAGCTGCCCTTGTTGCTGATAAGATAGCAAGGCATGCAGAGTTCTTTTCATTCGGGACTAATGATCTGACTCAGATGACTTTTGGAATCTCGAGAGATGATTCGGGTTCGTTCATTCCTGATTACAGGGAAAAGGAAATCCTGAAGAGGGATCCTTTTGAATCCATAGATACCGAGGGAGTAGGAATGCTGATGAAACTGGCTGTTGAAAAAGGACGTGAGACAAGACCGGACATTAAGCTTGGGATTTGCGGAGAGCACGGGGGCGAGCCTGACTCTATACAATTCTGTAATGATCTGGGATTAGACTATGTAAGCTGTTCGCCGTTCAGAGTGCCGGTGGCTAGACTGGCGGCGGCGAGAGCGAGTATAATTAAGAATTAGGAATTAAGAATTAGGAATTTTATTTTTATTTGAAATTATTATCAATACTTTATATAAATTGGACTAAATTATTGAAAACGATATGTACCTGACAGCAGAAAATCTTAAAACTAAAACCAACGAGATTATTGAAAAAGCATCTCAAGGCAAAGAGTATATTGTTACCATGAAAGGGAAACCTTATGCAAAGATTATCCCTTACAGAGAACCTAATTATAAAAAACAAAATATTAATGAGAATAAATTATTTGGTATTTGGAGCGACAGGAAAGATATAAAAGATGTGAATAAATATGTTCGACAACTTAGAAAAGAAAGATAAATATGCAGCTTATAGATTCTGATGTTTTGATTTGGTATTTAAGAGGAAATTTGAAAGCTTATGAAGTAATTGAATCTCAAAACAGTTTTTTCATTTCCGCAGTTACTTACATGGAATTGGTTCAGGGAATGAGAAGTAAAAATGAGCTAACCGAATTAAGGAAATCATTAACTAAATGGAATACTAAAATTTTATACATTTCAGAAGACATTTCTGCAAAAGCAATGTTCTTAGTTGAGCAACATTATTTAAGTCACTCTATTGTATTAGCTGACGCACTCATAGCTTCGACTGCAATTTCATGCGGATTAAAACTATTAACAGGAAATATCAGGCATTATAAAATTTTGAAGGATTTGGATTTAGAACATTTTAAGTCGTATTAAACTAGTTTAAATAAATATGAAATGGATATTTATATTGTTAGGTTTTATCATTTCATTATTTGGATTAGGAAATCTTCTTATAGCCAGCTTCCACTATCTCCCATATGCAAGAAAGCTTGCTCAAACTCATGAACTTGGTAAGGCACAGCGAATTGATGGAAAGTTAGACATCTGGTATGGACCAATTCCATATGGAAGAATATTTATGATTCCAATCATTTCAACCATACTACTTTTTGTTATTTGTGTAATAATATTTTTATTTTTTAAAGAGTATACGCAATATTTTGGAATAGGAGTTATTATTGCATTTATTTATAGCTTAATTGGTTTATATGATCCCAAAGGAAATTTCAAAAGGGATTTTAATCTTTCCATCGGTGACAATTATTTAGCAAATAATTTAAAATATGATGTAACTTTAGAGGAGGAACAAAAACTACTTGATCTACCAGAAGATATAAATCAAGCTCGTGAGTTTTTATTATCTAACGATGGAGAACATAAGGATTCTCCGGAAATTCAAAATGTTCTCACGATCATCTATGCATATGACAACCCGATTCCATACGGATCAAAAATGCACAAATTTTACAGAGAATCCAGTTCAGTATTTGACGAACAGAAAAATTCATTAGATTCTTTGCTAAATCGAAATTTTATTTCAAAATTAGAATTTGAAAAAGTACTTATATACTACAATGTATATGAGAACAAAACAAATGGTTCATACTCATATTATTTCCACTCTTCTATTTCATTGAAGAATGATCAACCTTGTTAGTTCATTTATATGGTTATTTATTGAAAATAAAATAATTGAAAATATGTTTGAAAGTCTAAGAGATGAGAATGAAAATAAGAGCTTTTATTTTACTTCAGCTTATCTAATTTTAAATTGTTCTTGAAAAGCCATACCAAAGTATGTATATTAGTAAAGATAATACGCTGAGACAATGTTTGATCCGACAACTTTTGAATGGGATGAAAATAAGAATAAACTAAATCAGGAAAAGCATTTTGTATCTTTCGAAGAAGCTCAATTAGCATTCTTTGATTCAAAAAGAATAATCGCTGCAGATTCAGAACATAGTAATGGAGAAGAAAGATATTATTGTTTTGGAAAAATAGATGAAAATATTTTAACTGTCAGATTCATTTACAGAAATAATAAAATCCGGATAATCGGTGCCGGTTACTGGAGAAAAGGTAAAAAAGATTTATGAAAAGGAAAATAAAATATACTAATGAAAATTTAGGGAAAGTTGAAGTTGTCAGAGATTTTCTTCCACATCCTGATGAATTAGTATTAAAAGAAAGCAACGTAAAGGTTACTTTGAATCTTAGTAAATCAAGCGTCGAATTTTTCAAAGAGATAGCAAAAAAAAACAACAGTCAGTATCAGAAAGTGATCAGAAATTTGTTAGATCAATACGCTTCGAGATTTTCAGATTGAATTAATTTGTTAACGCATCTCATTTCAGTATGATCGCAGTAAAAGTAATCTTATTTTTCTGGGCTTTTTACTTCAGCATAATCTTCGTTACAAATTCAATTGATTTGTTAAAACATTTTGGTATCATTCCAAAATGGTGGAAATTCACATCGGGCAATTATAATTTCCTGTTAAAGGTAACTTCTGCATACAAATTAACCGCCAATACATTAATCCCCGGATTTGTATTAATTATACTTTTAGAGTTAGCCGCTGCATTTTACTTTTGGAAGGTAATAATTTTGTCATCCGGAATTATTCATGATCTTGTGTATATTCCTTTCTCAATAGGTCTGGTTATGTTCGGAGGGTTTATATTGCTGGATGAAGTATTTCTCTCTTTCCTCGCCGAAGAAAATCACTTCAGGATATTCAATGCTCTGCTGTTATCATTAATTTTTGTCAGACTAAGTGTTCTCCTATCATTGTAATGTTTCGTTATTCAGGTAAACAATGCCCTTCTGAATAAATATTCCGTTGAATTTAATATTAAAGTTAGTAATATTCAAAATAACCGAAGCAGGTAATGCTTCAGACTTTCACTTACCAGTGCAGGATTTCCCGGTTTAAAATTTCCCAACTTTAAATTAACAATTTATGAACAATTTAAACTAAATTATTATGGCTTATTTCGCAGCAGCACTTATGATACTGTGTTTTAATCTTGTCAAGTTTGATTACTTTGTTGATGACTTTAAGCTTCTTTATCCTTTATTAGGTGAATGGGTAACTCCGTTCAAAGACGGTGAGATGATCGAAAAATGGGAAATGAAATATGACAAGATGATGAAAGGAAAGTCTGTCTATGTAAAGGATAATGAGGAAGAGTTTCTGGAAGATATAACTTTGGTACTTGAAGACAGACGAATTTATTACATACCGGAAGTAAAAGGACAAAACAATGACGAACCGGTTAAGTTTACCCTGATTGAAATAGCAGATGAGAATAAATTCATTTTTGAAAATAAAGATCATGATTTCCCCCAAAGAATTATATATGAATTTAAGACACCGGATGAGATCAATGCAACAATTGAAGGCGAGACAAAAAAAGGTTTGAAGCAAATTGTGTTTAAATTTAAAAGAAAAAAAGAAAGCAATGATGAGAAAGAAACCGGATCCAGATGACAATTAAAAAAACTTAAGAAAAATATTACTGCAATGACACTTATAAACATTAATGATTTTGAATCTGCCGCCAGAGAAAAACTTACACAGATGGCTTATGATTACTATTCCAGCGGAGCTCATGATGAAATCACTTTAAGGGATAATTGTGATGCTTACAAAAGAATTTTCCTGAAATACAGAGTTCTTGTAGATGTAAGTAAAAGAGATCTCTCAACAGAAGTCCTTGGTCATAAGATATCAATGCCTGTAATGATCGCACCGACAGCATTTCATAAGATGGCGCACACGGATGGCGAGGTTGCAGTTGCTAAGGCTGCAAGTGCAGCGGATACAATAATGATTCTGAGTACGCTTTCTAATTCGGATGTTGAAGACGTTGTCAAGGCAACATCTAACCCGGTTTGGTTTCAGCTTTATGTTTACAAAGACAGGGAAGTAACAAAAGATTTAATTCGGCGTGCGGAAAATGCGGGGTGTAAAGCAATAGTGTTGACTGTTGATGCGCCGGTACTCGGCACCCGCGAACGAGATGTAAGAAACAAATTTAATCTTCCTAAGGGTATAACTGTTAAAAATTTAACTCCGGCAAGAAAAGAAAATCTTCCTGAAATAGAAGACTCGGGACTTTCGGCTTATGTTCAGAAATTCCTTGATCCCTCTCTTTCATGGAAAGACATTGAATGGCTTAAATCAATTACAGCCCTTCCTGTATTAGTAAAAGGAATAGCTTGTAAAGAAGACGCTTTGCTGTCGGTTCAGCATGGAGTAAATGGAATTGTTGTTTCAAATCACGGCGGGAGACAGCTTGATACTTGCCGTGCAACTATTGATGTCCTGCCTGAAATAGCTGATGCAGTTCAGGGTAAAATTGAAATACTTATTGACGGAGGAATCAGGCGAGGAACTGATGTTTTAAAAGCAGTTGCGCTCGGCGCAAAGGCAGTGTTGGTCGGAAGACCTGTAATATGGGGACTTGCAGTTGATGGTGAAAATGGTGTAAGTTCTGTACTGGAAATATTAAGAAGAGAACTTGATCTGGCAATGGCTTTAAGCGGCTGCAATTCTGTTGAAAAAATCACAAAAGAACTTATTGTTTAAAAAACTATCTTCAAACCGAATGTAAGCTTGTTATCCGCTCTCTTCCTTCCCACAGATACTACATTATCAAACATATAATAATAGTCAGCTATTACCCGTAAAATTTTTGTAAGAGGAACTTCAAGATTTGATTCGATAAATAAGTTGGACTTGGAAAAATAATCTATAACCGGCTGATACATTACTACTAAGGAAAGAATTAACCGGTCGTCAAACAGTTGCTGCTTACTCTTGAATCTGAAAGAGAATCTGGCTTCCTTGCTCTCCGAATTCCCGGGCTTCTTCGCCAGATTCAGGTAATCGTAAATTATTGCAGCTGAAACAGAAGACTTGTGCTTTTTATCCGGTATGAATAAATATTTAATACCTGCTCCTGACTGTGAGCGGAAATCTATTCCCTTGGAAAAATTGTATTCAGCATATTGAAGAGCAAAAGGTGAGAACATATTCTGATAATACAGGTCCGCTGTGAATGATCCGTAATAGGAATTGTCATCTTTATTTCCTTTTGACTCACCGTAACTTCCGGCAGCTGATAAAAAAGTTTCCAGAATTTTGTTCACTCTTTTTAAATCTCCCTTTCCCTGCAGCAGAAATTTATTTGTATTTCCCGACTGAAGTAAGCCGGTGAGGGAGAAGGATCCGGAATATGATGAACCTGAGGAATCTTTTGTCTGCGAAAATGAAATGTTACAAATTATGAAAAGAATAATTACCTGAATTACTGTATGAACACTCATTTAGGAATATTTTAATTCAGTAAGCAAAATAAGACATGGAGTTGAATTAAAATATAAATAATAAAAGCCCTGTCAGGATTTTAATCCGACAGAGCTTTCGAGGGTTGTATAAGCTATGAAAAAATATATTTAATTCTTATAGTTTATTGTATAAGTAAATTCATTTCCTGAATAATCAGGACTTGTCCAGAGATTTAATGAATTTAATTTTTCAATTACATTTGAAACAAGATTCTCATTTATTCCTTTTATGTTTTTAAAAATGATTTTTCCTTCTTTTGTAACCGAAGTTATTACTTTTACTTTACCGTTCAGGTCTTTGCTTTCAAACTTCAGATAAGGTGTTTGTAATATTTGTTTAACTTCCTCAATTATCTGTGAATTCAGTTCGGAAGCCTTGTTTCCGGCTCCTCCGTCTGCTTTTGAAGTGATTGGCTGTATCAGGAGCAGGGAAAATATTGTTATTGTTAAGAAAACTTTTAGGGTTGTCATTTTTTGTTACTCCTTGTGTTAATATTATAAAAAACAATTACTAAATTAGACGGAAGCGAATGAGTAAAGTTTCAAAGAGGGATTTTATAAATGTGTGAGATTTTTGCCACGAATTACACGAATTAACACGAATTAATTTTAAGGGTAATTCGTGCTAATTTGTGAAATTCGTGTCAGGCTTTTGCTTTGATGAAAGATCAGACTTGTTTGAACTTTTTCAGGTTTCTAACCCAGCCCTTGTATTTAGTCCTTCTTACAGGTGTCCCTTCGAATATTCTGTTAAACTGTTCTTCGCTTATATCCGAAAGTTCACTGTGAGTCTTATTAAAGATTTCCTTCTTCGGAAAAAATTGAGGATCAGTTGTAAAAAATTTGTTATCGTTAAAAGGACATACATCCTGACAGATGTCACATCCGAATATCCATCCGGACAGATCAATATCTTCGGGGATATCATTCCTGTTTTCAATGGTCTGATATGAGATACATAAATTTGCGTCAATCCTGTATTCGTCATATATCGCTCCGGTCGGACATTCATTAATACAAATGGAACATCCTCTGCATAGATCATCAACCGGTTTATCATAATCGAGCTCGGTATTTATCAGTATGGTTGCAAGAAAGAAGAAGCTTCCGAATTCAGGATTGATAACATTTGTATTCTTTCCAAGCCAGCCAATACCGCTTCGCACAGCCCACGCTTTATCCATTACCGGTCCATCATCAACATAAAATCTTGTTTTAATTCCTTCCTGCATTTCTTCAACTTCTTTGCAGAGTAATTTTAACTTTCCCTTTATGATCTTGTGGTAATCTCTTTCTCCCCAGGCATAACGTGAGATCTTCGGAATGTCTTTGCTTTCGGAGTGGGCGACAGGCGTGTCATAAAGATATGCAAGAGAGATGACAGACTTTACATCTTCCATTACAAGTTTCGGATCAATTCTCTTTTCAAATGTATTGTTCATCCATTTCATATCAGCATTTCTGCCTTCATCAAGCCATTCTTTTAAATACATACCTTCTTCCTTCAGCTCTTCAGCTTTTGAAATACCGGCTTTTATAAATCCTGCCTTCAGACATTTTTGCCTGATCAAATATGTAAGATCATTTTGCATGTGTCATTTATTTATTCACCACTAAGTCACAAAGACACTAAGAGAGAATATTTGAAAAATATTCCTTAGTGCCTTCGTGTCTTAGTGGTAAATTTATTTTAGCAAAGAGGTTAATCTAAAATCTAAAATCAAAGCGCTTTTGTTCAGGTCTTTTTACATAGATCCACTCGTCAATTATCTTCAGTTCAAAAGTCCTGAGCTTGCATCCCATTTTTGTCGGCTGCTCACCGGTCTCCAGATGAAACTGAAATCCGTGAACCGGACACGCGACATACATCTCTTCGACATAACCGTCATACATTTGTGAAGTGTGATTATGCGGGCAGATATTATCAACTGCATAAAATTCATCGTTCACTTTGAAAACAGCAATTTCATTTTCATCATCAAGCTGAAATCTTTTGCCTTTTCGGTTGTATATCTCGGATGTCTTGCAGATCTTTTTATAGTTGTCGTTCATTTGTTTAAAATAAAAAACTTCTTATCAAAAGTAACTGATAAGAAGAGTCTGTTTTGTCGTTGGACGGCGGGGATATATTCTATTCTTTCAATACTTCAATATATAATTTTCCAAAAATTCACCCATTTTCGAATTTCTCACATTTTCGAAAAAACTTTAATCCCACTTCTTTAAATTTATAAAGTTTTAATTTCTTATAAAACTCCGCTAGACCTTTCCGGGTATGGCTTTGAATGATGTCCGGCATTTTTCCCAAAATTCATTTATCGGAAATTTTTCTTTCTTCGTTTTCACAAATCGCGTTTTTACCATTTGACAATCCGCAGGAAAATACATATGTTCGCAACTGAATTGATTCAATTCAGACTTAAGTCTTCGTTCTTTGTAATATAAGTAAGAAATGCATTATTAAATTTCTCCGGTCCTGTTTTAAAATTGATAAACGCTGTATCAATCCGGAATATGGACTTGGAGAATCGAAACATGCATTGAATGAAACACCGGACGCTCTGAGTGTTACACCGGACGTTGCACGGACCCCGGTGTACACCGGGTTACCGATGTTACACCGCGTGTGTACACCGACCTGAGTGTTACACCGGACGTGGTTACACCGACGTGGGTGTACACCGATTGGTAACCGGCCCGGACACTCCCGAGTGCGGCGGTGCCGCTCCCTCGAAATTAAAAAATTAAATAATTTAATCACCGCAGTAAGGAATAAAAAAAATGGTTAAGTACATTGATTCCGTAATCGCGCGTCTAAGGTCGCTGAAAACCGGAATGGAAAATAATCCGGCTCTATGGAACGGATTAAACGAAACACCTGCTAATGTGCAGGTTAAAATAGATGAACTCCTTGCAAAAGAAAAACAAATGAATGATGCACAAACAGAATGGAAAGTCAGAATATCGGAATCTCACACTCTTAGTGATATTGCGGAGAAATATGCCGATAAGCTCGAAGCGCTTGCAACCGGCATTCATAATGAAACACCGAAAACCGATATGGCAAAGGAAAAGGCGTGTCCCAAACCAAGAAGTTCCACAAGCACGATGATTAATTACCAGTGGTTTAAAGGTTCAGGCAAAGACCCGAAAGACGCAAATACGGTCCCTGATCTTCTGCCTTTCAAGATAACCACTAAAACGACGTTTGTTGATGATGATGTAGAAAAAGGTATTAGATACTTTTACAGGGTTCAGGCTTTCAATTCAAACGGCTCGGGTCCTGTAAGCGAAGCGGTGAGCAGGATACAGCAGTGATGACGCGAGACGTGAGACGCAGACGCAGACAAAGACGCAGGTGTCAAACGTCAGAGGTCAGACGTCAAATGCTATAAGTGAGTAGTGAATAGTTCAATATGAATATGCCATGACTATTTAAAATTTGTAACAAAAAAAGCCGGATGATCACTCACCCGGCTTTTTACTCAATACCCAATACCCAATACCCAATACTCACTACCCAATACTACTTTATATCAAACACCCTGTCCAGTCTCGCTATCTTCATAAGATCACGTACATTCGCATTCACATTCTGAAGAATCAGCTTTCTGTTCTTGTCACGCTCCAGTCTTTCGGATAGAAGCAGCACTGAAAGTCCCGAGCTGTCGCATTTGGTTACGTCTTTCAGATCTATTATGAACTGGTTATCAATTTCCTTCTGAAGAAAAATTAATTCAGCTTTAACCTGAGCTGAGATCTCGTGATCAAGCGACTTTGATTCGAGCTTGAATATAGTTTTATCTTTTTGCTTGTCAATTTCAAATTTCATTTTATTGTTCTTTAGGTTGTTCTTTTGGTTTAGCAGTTTCCTTAGGAAGAAGAATTTTCCTGCTTAATTTGAGTTTTCCCGAATCGTCTATTCCCATTAACTTCACCTGAACGATCTGACCGACCTTCAATACATCTTCAACTTTCATTACCCGCTTATTATCAATTTCCGAAATATGAAGAAGTCCTTCTTTACCCGGGATGATCTCTACGAACGCTCCGAAATCTTTTATTCCTTTGATCTTACCTTCGTAAATTTTTCCTATCTCAGGAACTTCAGTCAATCCTTCTATCATCTTTCTCGCAATCGCAGCCTGATCTTTATCAATAGCAGCAATTGTTACTACTCCTTCATCATCAATATTTATTTCCGCTCCGCTCTCTGCAATGATATGTCTTATGGTCTTTCCACCGGGTCCGATTACTGCCCCTATCATTTCTTTAGGAACGCTCATTGAATATAAATGAGGCGCATATTTTGAAATTGATTCTCTTGGCGTGTTAAGTGTTTTGCTCATCTCTCCCAGAATGTGAAGTCTTCCTTCTCTTGCCTGTGCTAAAGCCTTCTCCATTATGTCAAATGAAATTCCGCGAATCTTTATGTCCATCTGAATTGCAGTGATACCATCGGCTGTCCCTGCAACTTTAAAATCCATGTCACCGAAATGATCTTCATCTCCGAGTATATCCGAAAGTATTGCTACACTGTCTTTTTCCTTAATCAGTCCCATTGCAATTCCTGCAATTGGCTTTTTCAGCTTCACTCCTGCATCCATTAGAGCAAGCGAACCTGCGCAGACTGTTGCCATTGAAGATGACCCGTTTGATTCAAGAATATCTGACAAAATTCTTATCGTATATGGAAAATCTTCTTCGGAAGGAAGCAGATTTTTCAATGATCTTTCTGCAAGATTTCCGTGACCGATCTCTCTTCTACCAGGTCCCGGTCTTCCGCCGACTTCGCCTGTACTGAAAGGCGGGAAATTATAATGAAGAATGAAACGCTTTGTTGTTAGTTCTTTCAATCCCTCTATCATCTGCTCGTCTCTCTTTGTTCCGAGAGTTACCGTAGTTAAACTCTGTGTCTGACCTCTTGTGAATAATGCTGAACCGTGTGTTCTCGGCAATACCGCAACCTCGCTTGTGATCATTCTTATATCCTTCATTCCTCTTCCGTCTAATCTCTTGCCTTCATTCAGAACCATATCCCTCATCACATCATACTGGATGTCATGTATGATATTTCCGATTTTCTTCTCCTGCTCCGGATATTTTTCAGCAAGAGCTGTGATCACCTTATCAAATATCTCTTTATTCTTATCACTCCTATCCTCTTTTGAAAGAATGGTTCCTGTGACTGACTTGATATCAGCTTCACAGATACTCCTCACATCATTCATCAATTCTGAATTATCTTCAGCGGGTTTTATTTCACGTTTCTTCTTTCCGATCTCCTTAGCAAATTCTTTTTGAAATTCACAGATCTCTGCAATAAATTTGTGTCCGAATTTTATTGCTTCAAGAAATTCCGCTTCGGAAATTTCCCTTGCTTCGCCTTCAACCATCATTATCGAATCAGTTGTACCGGCTATGGTAATATCATAGTCTCCTTTTTCAACCTGATCATAAGTCGGATTAACAATTAATTCACCGTTGAGTCTTGTAACACGTACCTCGCTGATTGGATCTTCAAACGGAACATCAGAGATCATCAGACATGCTGAAGCTCCTATTGCTGCAATTACATCCGGATCATTTTCCCTGTCGGAAGAATAAACCGAGCAAAGTATCTGCACTTCATTAAAGAATCCTTCGGGAAACATCGGTCTTATCGGCCTGTCAATGAGTCTTGAGGAAAGTATTTCCTTCTCTGTAGGTCTTGCCTCGCGTTTAAAAAATCCTCCGGGGATCTTTCCTACTGATGCTGTCTTTTCTCTGTAGTCAACCGTAAGCGGGAAAAAATCCTGCCCGGGTTTTGCTTCGTCAGATGCTGTGACTGTACATAATACAAAACTGTCATCCAGTGATATCAATACAGCTCCGTGAGCCTGTTTCGCCAGTCTTCCTGTTTCAAGCGTAATTTTCTTACCGCCTATTTCTATACTTTTTGTGTGGGACATTTATTTTCTTTCGTTTAATTATTTTCTTATCTCTAATTCCTTGATGATCTTTCTGTATCTTTCAACATTTGTGTTCTCAAGATATCTCAGAAGCTTTCTTCTTTTTCCAACCATCTGTAATAAACCTCTTCTTGAGTGATTGTCTTTCTTGAACTTGTTGAAATGTTCTGCTGAAAGGTCATTGATCCTTTTTGTAAGTATTGCTACCTGCACTTCAGGCTTTCCCGAATCTTTATCGCTTGATCCGAATTTTGTTACTATTTCCTGTTTTTGTTCTTTTGTTAAAGGCATTTTCTTTTGTTAATATTAATTATTTATTTTTAATTGCTTGTTGGTTATGATTTTTTTACTGCGCTCTTTGTCAAGAGACATTTGCTTTTTCAGATCTTCAAGAGAATCAAATTTCTCCTCTCCTCTGAGATATTCAATAAAATTTATCTTAATATTCTCGCCGTAGATGTTTTCATCGAAATCAAAAATATTTACTTCAAGCTTTATTGAATCATCATCTGTAACAGTCGGATTCCTTCCTATGCTCATCATTCCTGAATATACTTCATTGTTGAAAATTATTTCAACTGCATAGACACCGATCTTAGGAATGAGCTTATACTGATTACTTATCTCAATATTTGCTGTAGGATAACCTAATTTTTTCCCTAATTTTTTTCCTTCAACAACTTTTCCTTCAATTGAATAATCTCTTCCGAGAATTTTCTTAACCCTCTTAACATCTCCCTGATCTTCCAGCAAGTGTCTGATCACCGTGCTGCTTATGCGTTCACCGTCAATCCTGAACTCATCAACTTTATCCACAGAAAAATCATATTTCGCTGAAAGGGTTTTTAATGTATCAGGATTACCTTCACGGTTCTTCCCGAACATATGGTCATATCCGAGAACAAGATCATTCAAACCGATTTTATCGATGAGATAATTTTTGTAAAAATCTTCGGCGGTCGTTTCGGAAAAGTCTTTTGTAAAATTAATTACATATACCATGTCAATTCCCAATTCCCTGAAAATGTCCAGCTTCTCTTCAAGTGTTGTTAGGATTTTTATATCCTGTGTTTTATTTCTAAGAACGATCTGCGGATGCGGTTCAAAAGTTATTACTACACTTCTTAATTCCTTTGAATCCTTTATTGTATTTAATTTTTCAATTATCTCTTTGTGTCCTGAATGCACTCCGTCAAACGTACCGACAGTAACTGCGCTTTTTTTATCGTATTCAATTTCATTGATATCTTTTATTACCTGCATTTATAAAGACAGTTTAAACCACTAAGGCACAAAGACACTAAGTTACAAAACAATTCTTTTAATTCCATTTTTAATGACCGGGACATTAAAGTTTATAATAAAACCTAATCTCCTTTTACTTAATTTTAAATGACTTAATAACTGAGCATTCCAAATGGATATATTTTCAGTTGCAGCTTTCAATTCGCATATTACAATTTCTTCAACCATAACTTCAAGACGAAACCCAGTTTCAAATTTAATATTGTCATAAATTACTGGTAAATTAACCTGTGTTTTGAATTTTAAATTTCTTTTTGCTAATTCATGACAAAAACAAACTTCATAAATCTTTTCAAGTAATCCGGGTCCTAAATTTTTATGAACATTATAAGCCGCATCTACAATTTTTGTTGCGATTTCTTCTTCAAGTTGAGAAAGCTTTTCTTCGTGACTTAGTGGTTCTATTCCTTTTTTAACTTGTTCAGAATGTTTACAAGTTATTTACAGCTTCTTTTATTTTTTCAAAGTTTACCTGCACACCCGGATTCTCAGTTACTTCAACATATTTAACTATACCGTCTTTTCCTACAAGAATCACAGCGCGTTGTGAAGTATTCTTCATTCCGTGAGCAAAAGTTTCCTGAACGACATCATATTTTTTAATCACTTCTTTATTGAAATCGCTGAGCAAAGGATACTTAATGTTATTTTGTTTTGCAAAAGCTTTCTGAACAAAGGTTCCGTCAACACTTATTCCCAGAACTTCCGTGTCGTTTCCTGACAGTTCATCAAATTTATCTGTTACTGAACACATTTCTTCCGTACAAACTCCCGTAAATGCCTGCGGAAAAAACATAAGCAAAACATTTTTCTTTCCAAGATAAGAACTTAAGGTAAAATCAGCCAGCTCAGCAGAAGGTGTAAATGAGTGAAGTGTGAAATCGGGTGCTTTATCACCAATTTTAATCGCCATATTTATTTTATTTATTAATATTTAGTTGTAATGAACGTAAAATATACTCATTTGAGATTTTATTAACAATCCGATAATATAATACAAAATCAATTAGCCCGCATTGCTGTCCAAAATAAATTTATGTAAATTCTATTTAAAAATTAGTGATAATATTTTTTAATTCGTGATCATTCGTGAAATTCGTGGCAAGCTTTTTCTTTATTTTGGACGGATGTGGTTTGTATTCTTTCTAACTCTGTTTCTTAACCTTATCCTATTACGCAATTCTGAAAATCCGGAAAATAAATTGCAGCTTGCACCGAGAGGATATCTTTATAATGAAAAATACGGTGAAGTTATTCAATACGAAAAAAAGGATATTTCCGGATATTCGTTTGCAAAAAATGTAAGGGTTAATGAATTTACAGGTGTATCTGAGCCGAAGATAGTCTGTAACCCAAAGGAAAATAATATTCTCGCGGTTACTTCAAATGATTTTTCGTTAGACGGTAACTCATCAAGGATTTTCATTTCGGAGGATTATGGATTAAACTGGCAGGCAAAAGAAATCCCGCTGTCAGCTAAATTTAAAAAATCGTCATATTCGGATCCATGGCTGGATTACGATACAGATGGAAATTTGTATTTTATTACGGTACAAAAGGATGTTTTAAACTATGACCGTGAGGCAATTTATTTCAGCAGGTCCGAAGATAATGGGACTACCTGGCAAAGAAATTATTTTATTGAGATAAATGCAAAAGGAAGCATCTATTTGGATAAACCCAAGATATTCATTGATAAAACATCATCTCGTAAAAATTCAATTTATGTTACATGGGTTGAGATGAAAGGTTTAAAGACAAGCTTAATGTTTTCGAAAAGCACGGATTTAGGAAATACATTTGCCGTCCCTGTCAAAATTGAAAGCGATGATGTTGATTATTGTTCTGTAACAGGTGATTCAAAGGGAAACATATTTGTATCGTATTTAAAAGACGAAAGTAAAATTTGTATTAAGAAATCTACTGATGCAGGTGAAAGCTGGTTCAAAGAGCCCGGCTGTCTTGACATAAAACCCGCAGGAAGTAAATATGAAAATCAGTTCATCATAAAAAAAGGCGCAGATAACGGTATCAGAATAAATTCAGAACCGAACTTAGCTGTTACAGCAGAAAACGATCTTATAATTACATATTCCGCAAGCGGAAAAAACAATGATGTTGCCGATATTTATTTTGCTAAAATTAAAAATAATACAGAGGAAGTAAGTATTCCGGTAAAGGTGAATTCGGATAGAACTTTAAACGATCAGTTTTTACCTGCAATTTCTACCGATGATCATAATAATATTTTTATTACTTATCAGGATTCAAGAAATGATGCAGGGAATATTTTGACAGAAACATATATCTCTGTTTCAACAGACGGTGGGTTGTCATTCAGTGATGAGAAGTTTTCTACTGCTAAGCATAATCCTTCTTCTGCTGCGGTTGGAAAGTATTTCGGAGATTATAACTCATGTGTCGTAAGCGGCGGGAAACTAATTGCTGTATGGACAGACGGACGAAACAATAATTTTGATGTATATGCAGGCATAATTAACGTAAAAGATCTTATTGAAAGTAAGAGGTACTGAAATCTCTGAACTTTTGCAAAGCCAGTGCTCTGTGAGAAATTTTATTTTTTTCTTCATCGGATAATTCTGCAAATGTTTTTATTGAATCCCTCAGGAACAAACAAAGGATCGTAGCCAAATCCGTTTTCCCCTCTACCTTCTTTTATTATATTTCCATTACAAATTCCTTTAAAAAAATAGTATTCATTTTCATTAACATAAAAACAAATTACAGATTCAAATCTTGCCGACCTTTGATTTTCCTGTACATCTTTCAAATCTGATAACAGCTTAACGCAATTATCATCATAAGTTGCATTTTCTCCCGCATACCTTGCCGAATACACACCCGGCTCACCGTTTAAAGCATCTACAAATAAACCTGTATCGTCTGATAATGTTGGCATCTTTGAAAAAGAATATATTTGTCTTGCTTTGATCAATGCATTTTCCTCGAGAGTGTTTCCATCCTCAACCACATCAATATTGATATTGAGATCTTCGGGTGAGTAAAGTGTTATTTTTGGAAGTGAGCTTAGAACAGATTTTATTTCTGAGATCTTATGCTTGTTATTGGAAGCAATTAAAATTTTATTCAACAGAGCTTATGTTTTATTAAACCAAAGTAATTTTTGTGATCTCGGGCGGGCAATTAAATCTAATTGGCAATGCGACACTTCCGATTCCTCTGGAAATATACATCTTTGACTTACCCGATTCATACAGTCCGCTGATATATTTGCTTACAGCACCTGCAAAAGAAATATTAATGCCGCCAAAATTAGCAAGCACCACCTGCCCTCCGTGAGTATGTCCGCTTAAGATCAGATCAAGATTTTTATCAGCCATTTCTTCAAAAAGTATGGCTTGTGAAACAACACAATTTTTGGGATCTCCTTGTATTCTAAATTCTTCTCTTTCATTTTCATCATTGTATTTTCCACAGTTAAATCAAGATATCCCATAAGTATGTTGTCCGTTTTTGAACCGCTTTGCCGTGTATCTTCAACACCCATTATGCATAAATCTTTACCGTTAATATTTATTATATCAGAATTATTTCTTAATAACCTTACCTGAGTGTTGCCAATAATCTCTTTTGCTATATATTCTGCATCTGAAAAATAATCATGATTACCGAGGGAAGCGTAAATACCCTTAGATGCCTTTAAATTTTTAAATGCTCTGACAAACGGGTGCACTTCCATTTTATTTGAGTTTGTAAGATCACCCGGGATCAATATCATATCCGAGTTCAGGTTATTAATTGTCTTTACATATTCTGTCATCATGTCTTCATCCATATATGGTCCGGAATGAATATCACTGATTAAAGTTATAGTAGTTCCCTTAATTTCCTCCGGGAGGTTATCAATCCGAATTTCTTTATTTACAATTTCAAAATTATCACTATCGAGCACACCGACAGTAGAGCCGATAAATGCATAACTGGAAACTAAAGCAGCTGAAGTTCTTAAAAAAGCCCTCCTTGAATTATCAATCTTTCTTACCGGAGGTTTACTGAAAAATTTATTTAACAGCTGCTTTGTTTTTTCAAATTTACTTAATATCCATATGGATAAAGAAAAAGGTAATTTTATTATTTTACCAATAAGTAAATATATTCCTATAAACAATACAGCTCCGAGGAATATATAAAACGGGATAAATACAAGAGTATAGATCAAATCAGGTATCTGATCCATTTCTTTCCTGTTGAACATGATATAAACCATTGGAAGGTTAAAAAGAATAAAAGGGTAAGTTGAGATTATTTTTAAAAATTTGGAATCCGGATATTTGGATTTGATAAATTTTCTGAAGGTTATGAAGACCAAAAACTGAAGTCCGAAAAAAATTGTGAAGAATATTATTAAAAACAAGAGAGTATATTATTTAAATTTTAAAGATTTAACCCATTAGGTTTGAATTACGTTTCAGAGACAAGAATAAAATTTACTTCTTCGTGTAAATTCACTCGCATTGTATGACTTTCTTGCCAAGAATTACACAAATTTACACGAATTTGGTTATAGTTTTGCAATAAAAGACATAATGTAAAATTTGTGTTAATTCGTGAAATTCGTGGCAAAACCACATTATAATTTTCTACCGGTCAACTTAAGTTACTTATTTGTATCTAAAAGATGCTTAGCTAAAAATCTTTCCATTGCTTCATAAAATTCAAACTTGTTTTCCTCATTTTGAAATCCGTGACCTTCATTATCTTTTACAATATATGGAACATCTATAGCTCTTTTTTTCAATGCATCAACAATTTGATTTGATTCGTCAATGTTTACACGCGGATCCATTTTCCCCTGTGCAACTAATAAAGGAGCAACAATTTTATCGACGTGAAATACCGGAGATGAACCGGTTAACAGTTCATTGTCTTTTACCGGATCTCCAACCATTTCATAAATCATATCAAGATAAGGTTTCCAGTATGGAGGTATGGATTTCAGAAATGTAAAAAGATTGGAAACACCTACATAATCAACTCCCGCTGCGTATAATTCCGGTGTAAATGCAAGACCTGCCAAAGTCGCATAGCCACCGTAGCTTCCGCCATAAATTGCAATTTTTTTCGGATCGGCAATTCCTTCATCAATCAGATACTTTACGCCGTCACTTATGTCATCCTGCATTGACTTTCCCCATTGCTTAAAAGATTTCTCCCAAAACACTTTTCCATAACCGGTGGAGCCCCTGAAGTTCATTTGAAATACAGCATAGCCGCGGTTTGCAAGAAACTGAACTTCAGGATTAAATCCCCATACATCCCTGTGCCATGGACCGCCATGAGGATTTATTACAACAGGAAGATCCTTTGTATCTTTTCCCGGAGGCAATGTTAAGTATCCGTGAATTGTCATCCCGTCCCGGGATTTGTAAGTTACCGGTTTCATTTCAGCCATTTGATTTTCATCAATCCATGGACTTACGTCCGAAAGCTTTTTAAGTATATCTGAATTTAAATCGTAATAATAATTTGCACCTAAAGAGCGGTCGCTGTATGTCCGGATTAAGAATTTGTTTTCATCTTTATTCATACCTGTAATTACAATTTCATACTCGTTTAATTCATTTGAAATCCTTTTAAAAATGTTTTCAAACCCGTTATCCAAAAACTTTCTTTCTTTCTTCCAGGTTGTGTAGGAAATGTCTGTCAATACTTTCCTTTTTTTTGAATAGTCTAAATTATCAACATCAACATCAGGATGTTCAAACAAAACCTCCGATTCCTTTTTGTTTTTGATATCGTATTTTATAATTGCGCTTTTATCTCTTCCAATGTTTGATCTGGCATAGATGTTATTATTTTCAAAATCAAAAAACAAAGGATTGATTTGTTCTTTAAAGTTTGTTGTTATTATGGCACTGAAGGGCTCATCTTCGTTATCACGGTAAAGTAAACTTGTATTAACCCCGTCCGTTGTAATGGCAATCCTTATTTTACCTAAATGATCCGTAAGCCATCCGGCAACATTCCCGGGATTCTCGGCAGTCATTGTAAGTTCGCCTGTTTCAATATTCAGTCTGTAAGCATCAAAAATTTCTTTGTTACGTTTATTTAATCCTATCATTATTTCTGTGTCAGAATTATATAATTCATCAATGATCGTTGTCTTTATATTCTCAAATGGAGTAAGGTTTATCTGCTCATTAGTTATCAGATCTACAGAGAACAATTTGAAATTCTCATCTCCCTTGTCATCTTTGAGAAATAATATTTTATTACTGTTTCCCCAAAAATATTGTGTAATATCTCTTTCGGTTTCTGAAGTAATTCTTTTTATATCATTAGTAATTAGATTCTGAATAAAAATATTGAGACGGCTTTTATAAGGTGCTAAATAAGAAAAATATTCACCGTCAGGGGAGATATCATATCCGGCTTTTTCCGGATTCTTAAAGAAATCCTTTAATGGTACTTGATCAATTGTTTGAGTTTTCAAATTTGAGTTTAAATTAAGGAATGATTAATAAAGTTAATATTACAGTAGACTGTTTTTATTTGCTAAAGTTACACAATAGTAATTGTTTGTTAAATGAAAGAAGGTGGTATAAAATATAAAAAAGTAATTAAATATCCTTGATAATAAATTTAAGCATGCTTAAATTATGATTAAATTTTACTTAAAAATAATTGAAGCAAAGTTTAGAAGATTACTTAAAAAATATATACTCCATTCAGATTTCATCCGGAAAAGTTACAACAAGCATACTTGCAGAGAAGCTTAACATTTCTTCTGCGGCAGTAAGCGATATGATCTCAAAATTATCGAAGTCCGGCTTCATAAAGAATATTCCTTATAAAGGATTTGAACTGACCAAAAAAGGAGAAACAATTGCGCTTAATCTTGTGAGGAAACACAGAATCTGGGAAGTGTTTTTAGTGGAGCAGCTGAAATATAACTGGGAGAATGTCCATAATGAAGCTGAGAATCTTGAGCATGCCTCATCTGATGAACTTATTTCACGTTTGGAAAAATTTCTTGATTATCCTAAATATGATCCGCACGGACATCCGATACCCGATAAAGAAGGGAAAATTCCTACAGACAAAATAATACCGGCATCAGATTTAAATATCGGTGATTCAGGAATCATTAAACAGGTTTCTGATGAAAGCTCGGAAGTCCTGATGTATCTTACAAAAGTCGGATTAAAGCTGAATGATGAAATTAAAGTAATTGAAAAGATTAATTTTGACAACTCAATTCAGATACATTTCAGATCAGGGAATATTTTTTTAAGTGATAAACTTGCTAATAACATTTATGTAATTAAAAAATAGTTATGATAAAAAAATTTTTAGTGACAATTATATTCGCTTCAGTATTATACAGTTGCGGGGAAAATAAAACGACAGAAAAAAAGAATGAAAAGATCGTAGCAGTTTCAACAATAACGGTTATAAACGACATAGTAAAAAACATCGGCAAAGATAAAATTGAAGCGTACAGCATTTGCGGAGTCGGAGTTGATCCTCATACATATCATCCGAAACCGTCTGATCCGAAGCTTATTTCAAAGAGTGATATAGTATTCATAAACGGATTTGCATTGGAGCACTGGATAGAAGAGATGATAAAAGGATCGGGAGGAAATAAAAAGGAAGTAGTTGTCACTGAAGGTTTGACTCCAATGACAGATGAAAAAGGCTACGGTGATCCTGATCCGCACGCATGGTTTGATGTGAAAAATATTAAGACCTATGCTGAGAACATTGCAAAGGGATTGATAAGCATTGATCCTCAAAATGAAAACTATTACAGTGCAAACCTCCGGGAATATAAGCTGAAACTGGATTCTCTCGACAGCTGGATCAAAGAACAGATAAATAGTATCCCGGAATCCCAGAGAGTCTTAATTACTTCACATGATGCCTTCAGATACTTTGGCAGAGCTTACGGACTTGAAGTAAAAGGGCTTCAGGGAATTTCAACGGAAGCAAAGATAAGGACTGAAGATCTAAAGAATCTGATTGACTATGTTAAGCTTAAAAATCTAAAGTCGGTGTTTATTGAAACAAGTGTTAATCCGAAACTTCTGGAACAGATCTCATCGGAAACAGATGCTAAGATAGGCGGTACACTTTTTTCCGATTCAATTGGAAATGAAGGAACTCCTGAAGGAACATATATCGGAGCAGTCAAACATAATGTAAATACAATTGTAAACGCTTTAAAATAGAATAGAATTACCAAAATCAACCCACCATGGACACAATAAGCGTAAAAAATTTAACAGTAACCTACAATAAGAAACCTGCAATTAAGGGAATAAATCTGGAGATAGGTGAAAGCAGCATTATAGGAATCGTAGGACCTAACGGAGCAGGAAAATCTACACTTCTTAAAGGCATACTCGGATTGCTTCCGGCTGATACAGGTGAAGTACAAATTTTCGGAAAAAGCATTAAGGATTCACTGAAGAGAGTCGCCTACATTCCTCAGAAAGAACAGTTTGACTGGGACTTTCCTATTAATGTCTCAGAAGTAGTCATGATGGGCAGGTATCCTTACCTTAGTTTATTTGGAAGTCCGAAGGAATCAGATAAAGAGATTGTGAACAGAGTGCTTGAGAAAGTAGAAATGAAGAAATATGCCAATACACAAATAAGGAATTTGTCAGGAGGACAGCAGCAGAGGATATTCTTAGCACGGGCGTTGGCACAGGAGAGTGACATATATTTTCTGGATGAACCATTTGTCGGAGTGGATGCAAAGACTGAAGTCGCAATCTTTAATCTCATTAAAGAATTAAAATCCGAAGGCAAAACAATTATGATAGTGCATCACGATCTTAGTAAAGTAAAAGAGTACTTTGACAAAGTGATTTTAATTAATCAGATATTAGTAGCTTTCGGAAACACATCGGAAGTCTTTACTGAAGAATTAATTCATAAGACTTACGGCGGACAGCTAACGATACTTCAGAAAGCAGAACAACTTCTAATTGATAATTGATAATTGATAATTGATAATTGATAATTGATAGTTGATAATTGATAGTTGATAATTGATAATTGATAATTGATAGTTGACAGTTTGTATTAATCAGCCGATGTCCGGAGAGAACAAAATTTGCATTTTCAAAAATTAAAATATATTATTACAAAATATTATTACAAAATATTATTACAAAATATTATTACAAAATATTATTACAAAATATTGTTACAAAATATTATTACAAAATATTATTACAAAATATTATTACAAAATATTATTACAAAATATTATTACAAAACAATCAATTATCAATTATCAATTATCAATTGTCAATTGTCAATTATCAATTATCAATTATCAATTATTTAAATGGATATAATAACAACATATATTACCGAGCCTTTTCAATATGAATTCATTCAGCGTGCATTAGTTGCTTCGTTAATGGTAGGTGTGAGCTGCGGATTAATAGGTACATACATCATGCTCCGCAGATTGTCATTAATCGGTGATGCGCTTGCTCATGCTGTATTGCCGGGTGTTGTGATCGGGTTCATGGTGGCGGGCAAAAGCGCGCTGAGTCTTTTTATCGGAGCTTTGGTTGCAGGAATATTGACATCCATATTGATCAGCTTTGTCGAGAGAAATTCAAAGATAAAAGAAGATACTTCCATTGGGATTATTTTTACCGGGGCATTTGCGCTTGGAATACTTTTAGTATCTCAGTTAAAACAGGTTCATATAGATCTGTCTTCATATCTGTTCGGTGATGTGCTTGGAGTTTCTGATTCTGATCTTATTTTATCATCTATAATAACTGTTATCATTATTATTTCAGTAGTACTGTTTTATAAACAGCTTCTCGTAACATCATTTGATCCGACAATGGCTCACATCATAGGGATCTCAACAGCGGTAGTTCATTATTTTTTAATGACTCTGTTGTCTATGTCAATCGTTGCCGGACTTCAGTCTGTCGGAGTGATACTTATTATTGCAATGCTTATAACTCCTCCGGCTACTGCATTTCTTTTAACTGATAAATTAAAGAGACTGCTTTTGCTGTCATGTTTTTTCGGAGTAATGTCATCAGTAATCGGACTATATTTGTCTTATCATCTTAACTTTGCTTCCGGAGCCTCTATAGTCCTGGTGTCAGTGTTTTTCTTTTCAATGGCATTCTTATTTTCGCCAAAGGAGGGGATTGTAATTAAAAGTCTGAGAAGAAGAAAAAATTCAAAAATGAATTTGATCGAAGATATAATAAAACAAATTAATAAGAACAAGGCAGGCGAAGAGAGAACAAATTTAATAGATTCTCTCTCGGATAAACTTGGGATATCAAGAAATAAAATAAATCATGCTTTAAACAGCATCATAAAAATGGATCTGGTCGGGCTGACAAATGGGAATTACAGTCTCACTAAAAAAGGAGAAAAGGTTGCGGAGAGACTGGTTCGTTCACACAGGTTGTGGGAAACTTATATTACTGAAAAAAATATAGTTAATATTGAAGACATACATCAGGATGCAGAAAAATATGAACACATACTTTCGGATGATCTGCTTGCAGAAATAGATGAAGAACTTGGGCATCCGGATAAAGATCCTCACGGGTCACCAATTCCCAAGAAAACTAACTAACTACCTCAGTTGCCGCGTTTTATACTGAATGTAAAAGATTGTAACGAATTCACGAAATGAATCGATTTAAATGCAAAATAAAGAATGCTGATCTGAATATGTCACTGTCATCAAATGGATGGAAGAAAGATCAAACCACTAATTCACTTCCTGAAGTTTTTTCCACTATCAATGTTCCTGTATACGGTTCTTTTTGGAGAAAACTATTGGCATTTGCCGGACCGGGTTTAATGGTAGCAGTAGGATATATGGATCCGGGTAACTGGGCTACAGATCTCACCGGCGGAGCAAGATTCGGATATACCTTAATCAGCGTAATATTAATTTCAAATATCTTCGCTATCTTTTTGCAGCATCTTTCACTGAAACTCGGAATCGTAACAGGCAGAGATTTAGCGCAGGCTTGCAGAGATAATTATTCGAAACCCGTTTCTTTTGCATTATGGATACTATGTGAAATAGCAATAGCAGCGTGTGACCTGGCTGAAGTTATTGGTTCTGCAATTGCAATAAACCTGCTTTTCGGAATACCATTAATAGCAGGAGTGCTGATTACTGTAATAGACGTTTTGATAATACTAATTTTCCAATATAAAGGATTCAGATATCTTGAAAGCATTGTCGCAGGATTGATAACAGTAATACTTTCCTGTTTTACATATGAAATGATAGTTTCAAAACCGGATCTGTTTCCCATAATCGCAGGTTTAATTCCAAGCGCTCAAATTGTTTACAATCCGGAAATGCTTTACATTGCGATTGGTATACTGGGTGCAACAGTAATGCCTCACAATCTTTATCTTCATTCAAGCATAGTTCAGACCAGAAAATTTGAAAGAAATGATACCGGAAAAAAGATGGCTGTAAAGTTTGCAACAATAGACTCAACAGTTTCATTGTTCCTGGCATTTTTTATTAATGCCTCAATATTAATAGTAGCAGCAGCAACATTTTATTCAACCGGTTATCAGGATGTTGCCGATATAACAGATGCATATAAATTATTAACTCCTTTGCTGGGAGTGAGTCTGGCAAGCACGGTGTTTGCAATTGCTTTACTTGCATCCGGACAGAACTCAACTTTAACGGGGACATTAGCAGGGCAGATAGTAATGGAAGGTTTTCTGAATATCAGATTGAAACCATGGCTGAGAAGACTGATAACGAGATTAATCGCAATTATACCGGCTTTTATCATTACACTATTGTATGGAGAAAAAGGAACCACAAGTCTGTTGATATTGAGCCAGGTAATATTATCAATGCAACTGAGTTTTGCTGTAGTTCCTCTGGTTCAGTTTACATGTGACAAAAGAAAGATGGGCAAGTTTGTTAACAAACCCTGGCTAAAATACACAGCCTATATAATCAGTATGATAATAATTTGCTTTAATGCATATTTGCTCTATGAAACATTCAAAGGATGGTTTTTATAAATTCCCGAATTCATTTTTTATAAATTTTCAACTCGCGGAATTTGAAATACGAAAATCCAGGCGACCCTGCTACAGTAGAAATTCTATAATAGAATGTAGAATTTACCTTTGGTGATGGTATTGTGACATTGACAAACTTTTCAGAAACCGTTGGAGACAATGCAGTACTATTGAAAATATCTACATTAGTCGAATCGTTTATTTTGTAATAAATTAACAGAGGTGATGCTATACTGTTGTTTTCACCTGTATAAAAGAAGGAGATTCTTGCACTGTCTCTGTCTGTAAAGTTGAGCGTACTGGAAGTAATGGTAGATGTTCGGAATGAAGCCCCGACACTACCCACAGAATCTGACGATACTTCAGCGAGCAAAACTTCACCGGTAGTAGGATTATTTGGTGTGACCGGATCATCATCATTAGAGCAACCTGTCATTAAAGCGAAAGCTGAGAGTAAAACAAATAATAAGGATTTTAACATGGGAAATAATTAAGTTTAATAAAATTTACCCAATATATTGATTGTATAAATTAAATGAACTTTAATTTTACAAACTTAACTGATAACAACAGATAACTATGATTGATAAAGATACACTTATTATATGGAATCATCATCTTCAGGATGAAGCAGATGCGGCATACCTATACCGGATACTCGGGAATCTTGAGAAGAATGAAAAGAAGGGTAATATTTTTCTGCAGCTTGCTGATGTTGAAGATAAGCATAAAGAGGTCTGGCTTGATCTGTTCTTAAAAAATGAGATTAAAGCTGATGATGTAAAACCATCCGGGAAAGCAAAATTTTACGGGTGGTTTGCTAAAAAATTCGGAACGGGTCTTATTTCAAAAATAATGCTGCGTGAAGAAGGTCTTGAAGTAAAATCCTATCTTGGATTATACAACACAAGCGTTTCAACTCAAACAAAGGACATCGCGCTTCAGCTCGCAAAAGACTCCGCGGAACATTCCGGAAAGCTTACGACACTTTTAGAATCCGAAGGAGAGTCATGGCATCAGATCGAGTCAGGCGGGATGCTCAGGAATATTATTTACGGGTTTAATGACGGACTCACTGCAAACTTCGGATTAATTGCAGGCGTAGTCGGAGCGAATGTTCAGCCGCATATTATTTTGATTACCGGTATTTCCGGAATGTTTGCAGATGCACTGTCAATGGCATCGTCCGGATATTTAGCTTCAGTCAGCCAGGGAGAGGTTTATGACCATGAGAAAAAAATGGAAGCGGAAGAAATAAGGTTAATGCCTGAATTAGAAGCTGAAGAGCTTTCATTGGTTTACCAGGCAAAAGGAATGAAGCTGGAAGATGCACAGAATCTGGCGGATGAAGTTATGAAAAACCCCGAACTTGCTTTGAAGGAAAGTGTCAGGGAAGAATTAGGAATCAGCGAAAGTAACACCAGCCCGTTTAGGGAAGCATGGATAACCGGTGTTGCAACAGCCGTCGGTGCATTGATACCTGTTGCACCTTTTCTTTTTTTTGAAGGTGCATTAGCCATCTGGATTTCGTTTATAATTTCAATGATAGCGCATTTTGTTGTCGGAGCTGCCAGAAGTGTATTTACCGGCAGAGGAATATTCAGAAGCGGTTTTGATATGTTTATTGTCGGGATTGGTATTGCGGTGATCGGATATTTTATAGGGGAGCTGATATCGAGGTATTTGTAGTAAAGAAGAATAACACTATTTGTATGAAAAAATTGTTGATGTTAATTTTTTTCTTTTTATTGTATTCAGAAATTAATGCTCAGGTTTTGAATGGAGGATTTATAATCAAAGACAATAATAATTACTATACACCAGAGCTGGATTTTTTTCATTTTAAAAATGATAGTAATATCATTCTTGAAAGGTGGACTGATATAGGAACAATTTATGGAATTGGTAAATATTCAATAAAAAAAAACAAATTAGTAATAGTATTCGACTCAACTCCAGACTCTGTAAAAAATTTCTTAACAAGTTCTTATAAAATTATTGAGGAAAAATTTGTATCTAAAGATTTAAAGTATGATTTGAATATAATTGACGAAGAGATGAATGGTTTAGAAACTGCGTTTGTAAGCTTTCAAGGAAATAAATCTAAATCGAAATATTTCTCTGATGAAAAAGGAAAGGTTAGAATTAAGGTATCACATAGTGAACTCCCGATAAGTTTAACAATAAGTTATATTGGTTATGAAACTATAACATTGGATCTAAAAGATTCATTGAGCAAAAGAATTAATATTTGTTTAAAAAATCCTCCATCTGATTTTTTCAACTTCGGGGAAAAATTAGAATTTAGAATTAAAGATATACATCGAGATTCATTTTATATAATGTCCGAATATGAAAATGTTTGGCTACAATACATTAAGAAATACTAATTGTAAATTATTACTTAAGATATTACTAATTGAAGAAAGTTTTGTTAAATTTGGATGAGATCAAATAAAAGAAACATGAAATCAAAAAACATAAATATAGATTCTGAAATAATGGGTGGAATACCCGTATTCACAGGAACAAGAGTATCCATTCAATCACTTTTTGATTGGCTTGAGACAGAAACACTCGAAGAATTTTTGAGAAATTTTCCATCTGTTAGAAAAGAGCAGGCATTGGAAGTATTGCATTTGGCGGAAAAATTGGTAACTGATGAAAGTATTATTGGATGAAAACATTCCCATAGATTTGAAATTAGAATTTCTTGAAACGGTATATGAAGTATTTACTGTCAAAGAATTAAATTGGTTGGGAATAAAAAATGGCGAACTCATACAAAGAATGTTTGATAATAATTTTAATGTTTTGATTACAATGGATAAAAACCTAAAAAATCAACAAAACTTTTCGAATTCAGATTTAACAATATTTGTGCTCGATGCTTTTGACAATAAAATTCAAACATTGAAACCATTTATGCAAAATGTTATTGAAGTTCTGAAATCAAATCCTAAATCCGGAATTATTAATGTTAGAGTTTGAATTTTTTCCGATCTAAAATTTTGTATTAAAAATTATCAATAAAAAACCCGGTAAGGAATTTCCTGTACCGGGTAAAAAGTGTTAGGGAAAATTTTTACTATGCTTTGTCTTCTATCATCATCATTTTCGCAACGATACCTGCAAGCACAGCGCCAATGATCGGAGCTACAATAAACAGCCAAAGCTGTTCCATTGCCCAGCCTCCTGCGAAAAGCGCCTGGCTGATGCTTCTTGCCGGATTAACTGATGTGTTGGTTACCGGAATGCTAATCAAATGAATTAAAGTCAGCGCTAAACCGATCGCAAGTCCTGCAAAACCGGCAGGAGCCTTACTGTAAGTGGACCCTAATATTATTATCAAAAACATAAATGTCATTACAACCTCCGTTACAAAACAAGCTAAGAGACTATACTTTCCGGGTGAATGATCACCATAGCCGTTAGCAGCAAAGTCACCGATACTGCTGCCGTTTCCTGTTGCAATAATATACAATACACCTGCTCCTGCAATGCCGCCTAAGATCTGAGCAATGATGTAAGGTAATAATTCCTTGGAGCTAAATCTTCCGCCTATCCATAAGCCGATGGAGACAGCCGGATTTAAATGAGCACCTGAAACATGTCCGAGTGAGTATGCAATGGTAAGAACGGTTAAACCAAAAGCGAAAGAAACGCCTAATAAACCGATACCTACATCGGGAAAAGCTGCAGCAAGAACTGCACTACCGCAACCGCCCAGCACAAGCCAGAATGTTCCGATGAATTCAGCTGTAAATTTTTTCATTTTTTCTTTTTTTGATTAATAAATGGGGAATGTTTTTATTAAGGAACAACTTAACAATTATTGAACTATGATGAAATGATTAAATGATGATGTTACAAGTCTTTTCTGAACATCTCCATCAGCTTCTTTGGTTCTTTTAAAGAAGTGAATCCGAATTTTTCATACAAGCCGTGAGCATCTTTCGTTGCAAGAAACCACCTGCGCAGATTCTGAAGTTCAGAGTAAGTTAAAATTACTTCCATAAGCCACTTTGACAAACCTTTACCGCTGTGCTCTTCAAGAATAAATACATCCGCAAGATAGGCAAACGTTGCATAATCAGTGATTACTCTTGCAAAACCTATCTGTTTATTTTTTAAATAAAGACCGAAGCATAAAGAATTTTTTAGAGTCAGCTTTGAGGTTTTGAGTGAACGGTTCTTTGCCCAGTATGAATTGCTTAGAAAACCGTGAATTACTTTTATATCAAGTTTTGATTTGTCTGTGCTAATCAGATACTGACCTTTTCGGAAATTTCTTTTCATATATTTGAATTTCAAAACCTGCCACGAATTAGCACAAATTTGCACAAATTTTTTAGAATTACTATTTTTTTTGCGTTAAAAAATAATTCGGGAAAATTTGTGATAATTCGTGGCAAAAAAATTTATATAACCAAATGTAAGATAATAAAAGTAAAATTAAATTATTATTTAACTTTTAATAGTTTATTCAAATACATATTTTTAATTCCGTGAGTTCATATATCAAAGCATTTTTCATTTCCATTCACTGTATAATAATTGCTATACTGACAATAATTGTATCACCATTCGACAGAAAAGGTAAAATTACACATTATCTTTCTAAAGTATTCGGCGGAGGAATATTGTTGATTGCCGGTGTGAAGGTAAGTGTGGAGGGCATTGAGAAATTGAATGCAAAAGATAATTACATATTCATTTCAAATCATTTAAGTTATTTTGACATACCGATATTAATGAAGGCAATTCCTAACAATGTCAGATTTATTTATAAAGATTCGCTGACTAAGATCCCGATTCTTGGCTGGGGAATGTATCTCGGAAAATACATTCCAATAAATCGTGATAATGTAAGGGAGGCAATGAAGTCATTAAAGAAAGCAGCTGAAAAAATTGTAAACGGGATTTCAGTTGTAATTTTTCCTGAAGGTACGCGAAGTATGGACGGAACACCTGGTGATTTCAAAAGAGGAATGTTTGTACTTGCTGATGAAGCAAAGGTACCGCTTGTTCCGACAACTATTATCGGCTCAAACAAAATAATGCCGAGAGGGAAATTTCAGATCAAATCGGGGAGTGTGAAGGTTGTTTTTCAAAACCTCTTGATTATAAAAAAAGAGAAGAACTTCCTTGAAGAGATAAGGCAGAAGATCTTAGAAAGGTTTGTTAGTTAATGTTGAATGAGGCTGATTACAATTATAAAGAATAGTTTTGCATACATTAATCCATATTGGATCCCCTCTAAAAGCATGACAATTGACAAACTTTACAAACTTTTCAAACTTTTAACTTTTAACTTTTAACTTAAAGACATGTCAGTTACAATAAACGACGTTGATAAAATCGCAAAGCTGGCGAAACTTAGATTTGCTGAAGATGAAAAGATCAAACTGCAGAAGGATCTGAATAAAATACTTGAATATATAGATCAGCTGAATGAACTAAAACTAGATGATGTCGAGCCGTTAGAAAATATCAATGAGACGGAAAACGTTTTGAGAAAGGATGAGATGTTTAAATGGCTTACGACTGAAGAAGCTCTTAAGAATGCTCCGTCAAAGACAGGAAAATTTTTTAAAGTCCCCAAGGTTATGGATAAATGAATGTTGTAGGAATCATTCCCGCACGTTACTCCTCTGTAAGACTCCCCGGCAAGCCGCTGCTCCTCATTCACGGAAAACCAATGATACAAAGAGTTTATGAACAGGCAAAAAAGTCAAAATTAATCAGCCGCGTAATCGTAGCAACTGATGACAAAAGAATTTTTAATTGTGTAAGAGAATTCGGAGGTGAGGTAATGATGACATCTTCGAAGCATCAATCCGGGACAGACAGACTTGCTGAAGCTGCAAAGAAAATTAAATGTGATATAGTAGCAAACATACAGGGAGATGAGCCTTTCATTGATCCGGCTAATATTGATAAAGCAATAAAGCCGCTTATTGAAGATAAGAATCTGAATGTAAGCACACTGGCATTTAAAATTGTAAACGGGAAAGATCTGCTTGACGAGAATAAAGTGAAAGTTGTGATGGATAAAAATAATTTTGCATTATATTTTTCACGAAATTATGTACCTTATGATATGACACATAACCCCGCAAAGGTGTGGATGATAAAAGGTTTAAAGTTTTATAAGCATATTGGGTTATATGTGTACAGGAAAAGTTTTTTATTAAAGTTTTCTAAAATGAAAAAGAGTTATCTGGAAAAGATGGAAAAACTTGAGCAGCTGAGAATATTAGAGAATGGGGAAAGGATCAAAGTCATAATTACAAAAAAAGATTCATCCTCAATAGACACGAAAGAAGACATGACATTGATGGCATTGAAGAGTCAGAAGCATAGCGGAAATAATTTAAAATTATGATTGAGCTAGTACCGCCTGAAGACAAGCACAGGGACAGCCTTGTTAAGTTACTAAATAATGTGAATGTCGAAAGGTGGCTTTTGCAAATCCCTTCTCCTTATACATATGAGGATGCTGACTCATGGCTTAAAAGATGTAAAGAAAACAGTGAAGATGAAATTGATTTTGCTTATGTGATAGAAAATGAAGGAATACATGTTGGAGGGATCGGGCTTCATAAAAAATTTGAACATTCTGCTGAAGTTGGCTACTGGATAGGAGAAGAATACTGGGGAAAAGGATTTGCGACAGCGGCTTTATATAAAATTCTACATATAGGATTCAATGAATTAAATTATTCAGAATCCATGCTCACGTATTTGAAGGAAATACAGGTTCAGAAAAAGTACTTTTGAAATGCGGGTTTGAGTATGAAGGATTTTTGAAAAAATGCCATAAGAAAGGGAATACATTTATTAATTCAAAATTATTTGCGAAAGTCATTTAATAAAAATAATAATTTGAAAACACCAAAATACATTTTCCTTACAGGCGAGTAGTATCATCTTTAGGTAAAGGCATAGCCGCGGCATCTCTCGGATTGTTGTTAAAATCAAGAGGGCTGAAAGTTACAATACAAAAGCTTGATCCGTACATAAACATCGATCCCGGAACAATGTCTCCTACTCAGCACGGTGAAGTATTTGTAACTGAAGACGGAGCTGAAACAGATCTTGACCTGGGACATTATGAAAGATTTCTTGATGAGAATATGTCACGCGCAAATAATATGACAACCGGTCAGATCTATAACGAGGTCATTACCAGAGAAAGAAGAGGAGATTATCTCGGAGCGACTGTACAGGTGATCCCGCACATTACAGATGAAATAAAAAGAAGGATCCGGTTACTTGAAAAAGAAAACAAGTATGATGTTATTATTTCAGAGATTGGTGGAACGGCAGGTGATATAGAGTCTCTTCCTTTTCTTGAAGCAATGAGGCAGCTGATGTTTGATGTGGGAAAGAATAATTCTCTGAGTGTTCATCTGACACTTGTGCCATACATAAGATCTGCGGGTGAATTAAAAACAAAGCCGACACAGCATTCTGTAAAAACGATGCTCGAGATCGGAATACAGCCGGATATTCTTCTTTGCAGAAGCGAACATGAGCTTTCGAAGGAGCTGAAGGCAAAAATAGGATTGTTCTGTAACGTTGAACCCAGGTCAGTAATGCAGGCGCTTGATGCAAAATCAATTTATGAGGTCCCGCTTCTTTTAAAGGAAGAAAAATTTGATGAAGTAGTTCTTGAAAAATTAAATATCAAACCGGATAAGCCAAAGCTTACTAACTGGATAAAGGTAGTGAATAAAATAAAAAATCCTAAAGCGGAAATTTCCATCGGGATTTGCGGAAAGTATAATATCATTCCTGATGCATACAAAAGCATACTGGAATCTTTCGTTCACGCGGGAGCATCCAATGAGGTTAAGGTAAATGTGAAATGGATAAACGCTGAAGAAATAGAGAAGGATAAAAATAATATAGAATCTATATTAGGGGATATAAAGGGTTTGCTGGTTTGCCCCGGATTTGGTGAAAGGGGGATCGAGGGAAAAATTTCAGTTATAAAATATGTCAGGGAAAATAAGATCCCGTTTTTCGGGATCTGTCTCGGCTTACAATGTGCGGTAATTGAATTTGCAAGAAATGTCTGTAATTTAAAAAATGCAAACTCTACTGAGTTTAAAGAATCCCGATATAATGTAATTGATATTATGGAGTATCAGAAATCTGTGAAGATAAAAGGCGGTTCGATGAGGCTTGGTTCTTATCCGTGCATCATTGAAAAAAATTCACTGGCATTCAAATGCTATAAAAAGGAATTTGTAAATGAAAGACACAGACACAGGTATGAAGTAAATAACAATTACAGAAAAATTCTTACAGAAAATGGAATGAAATTATCAGGACTTTCACCCGACAGTACGCTTGTAGAGATGATTGAATTACCGAAGAGCGTGCATCCGTTTTTCATAGCGAGTCAGTTTCATCCGGAATTGAAGTCGAGACTGGTCGAGCCGCATCCGCTGTTCAGGGAGTTTGTGAAAGCGTGTGTTAGTTGATAATTGATAATTGATAATTGATATGATAATTGATAGTTGTTTTGTTAAGATAAATTAGTTTATTAAAATTGTTATCATGGAAAGTTACTTTAGCCAGTCAGTTGACACGAGTCATGAGAGCCATTAAAATCTTAGTTAGAATTATGAAACCAAAATACAATCCCGACAAAGAATTCAACGTTATAATGAATTCGATTACTAGAAAATTTATGCTGGCCAGATGTAAACTATACAAAGTAAGACATAGACTGAAAGAGGATTCTTTGGTGGAACTTTGCGAAAAGTACTTGTATAAACATAATAAAATGAAACCATGGGACATACCTGAAGATGAAAATGGAAATGCAGGCTGGATAAATCCCAAGAGAATACTGGAAGATGAGGCCATATGTCTGACATTGGCAAGACTTTGCAATCTTCCCGGGAGCAACCGAAGCTTGAACAAAGGGTAAGGGATAAGAGGCTATATTAAAGAAATTGAAGAAGTTGAATTAATACAAAATATAAAAAGTATATGCCACAAAAAATTAGGAATTTAATTTTAAGATTGTAATATTTTAAGTAAATTGTAAAAAATGATTATGAGCATTAGTGAATTAAAAAATAATTTTCATAGCTTGATAGAAGAAATAAACGATATTGAGCTTTTGGAAAATTATTTTGAGGGGCTGTCTATATCGGCGAATAAGGGGTTGGAAAATGAATTATCTGAGGAAGGGAAAAATGAAATTTTGCAGGCTTATGCTGAGAGTGAAATAGAAACAAATTTAATTGATAATGATGAAGTGATGGAGAAGATTAGTAAATGGCTTCAAAAATAAGATGGACAATAAAGGCAACAAATGATTTAGAATCTGTTGTAAATTATCTTGAAACGGAATGGAGCTGGAGGCTCAAACAAAACTTCTTGAGAATCTTAAGTTCAAAGCTGAATTTGATATCAATTTTTCCTGCTTTAGGATCCGAAATTTTTCTTCCAGAAAATCAGAGCTATTCTTATTACAAAACATACCCGGATGTACTATCGAGTTGATAAGAATGCATTAACAATACTAAGGATTTATGACACTAGAAAGGATCCTCAGAAATTCCAATTATAATTTTCGATTTTCTAAATTTTTTCTATCCCTTCAGTATTCAAACAGTGTCCAAAATTTTAATAATTTGACCGAAATCATCTCCCGCACCAAATCCATAATCATGCCCGTCTAATGATTTGCCCTGAGATTCGAATGACCAAAGTAAAATTCCCGAAACACCTTCTTTAAAATATCTTTCCAACTCTTTTTTAAGAATAATCTTTCTGTATTCATTCAGACTTTTCTTGAATCCGATTTCACCTATGTAGACCGGCTTACCCCGAAGTTTTGCAATTGCGATATTCTTTGAATTATAATTTTTCCAGATTTTCCGGATTGTAAGCGGAAAGTCTAGAGTCCTGTTGAGTTTTTTAAAGTAGATTTGTCTAATAATTCCGGGAAAAAATTAACTGCATCAGATAACGAATTAAATAATTCTGAAGTTTTTTTTGTCTTTTAATCTGTGATAAATATCAAGACGTTCAAACAAAGTTGAGCTGAAGCTGTAGTCGTGAATAGAAACTGCGTCGAGAGTATTTATTGAATAAAGCTTTTCAAAATTATTAATATTAAATCTTGAAAAGAAATTTCCGAATTTATCTCCAATACCTCCTATGGTTCCGATTGAGATCAGATGATTAGGATCTTTTGATTTAATAAATTCAGAAGCCGTCTTACTGAAGTTATAAATATCTTCAAATGAATCAGTTGAAGGCTCGTTTATTAATTCCCATAATAAAATTTCTTCACGGTATTTAAAGCTGCTGACAATATCTGAAACATATTTAAGATAATTTTTTTAAAGCCGTCTTTATACCAATTTGAATCTATTTTATAATTCTGAAGGTAGCCCCATGTATCGGCAAGGACCGGAATGATCTTAATTTTGTATTCAGAAACAGTATCACAAATTTCTTTTAGTTTAGTTTTTGGCATCGGTTCAAAAGCCCAGAAGCGGATCACTGTGAAGCCTTCATTGAAAGCGTCTTTGATCATTAATTCTGTTGTCCCGGAATCAACGTTTGCGAGTTCATACATATTAGTCCCGATGAAGCGGAATGGATTTCCATTCAAACAGAACAGCGAGTCTTTAACAGTCACAAATTTATTTTCCATAATCTTTTATAACAGCAAAATATTTATTCATATGCATTGAATCTATTGAAAAGTTTATAAAGTTTATAAAGTTTGTAAAGTTTGTTTAGTTTAGTTTGTAGAGTTTGTAAAGTTTGTAAAGTTTTTTTTTTGCCCCGGAGTCTCCCTGCTCTTTGGGGACTCCGCCGATGAGATTACCTATACGTCGGAGTCCCGGAAGAGCGCCGGAGACTCCGACGAGGGGAAATTCGGATTCTTCTACCGGACATCCAATGACACGACGATGTTATGAGCAGGGATTTGTCAAACGCTTTTGTGAAAGTCTCGAATTCTACCAGGCGTAAATATTTATGAATCTGATACATTTCTGAGCAATCTAAACATAAATCTTTTCACTTCGGGGATATTTCCGAATCACACTTCTTAAAATCTTTATTCCGTAGTTGTATCTTTGAGTTAAAGGGGGAACGATAAAAATAATACGCTGATACTCCTGAGTTGTTGAGATAAGATTCTTTAAAGATCAGAAGATCCCCTGAGATCTTGGGGGGAATTTCTCAGCAGGTCAGGAGTCCATATTAGTTATTCGCAGTAATATTTATAAGACGCTGAGATTCCCCTGAGATGTCCGGAGGAATATCTGTATATGACAGAAGTTTCTCTGAGTCACTGAGCTGTACATCTGTAAGACACAGGAATTCCCCTGAGTTGTTCGGGGAATATTTGTATGAGACAGAAGTTTCTCTGAGTCACTGAGCGGTATATCTGTAAGACACAGGAATTCCCCTGAGCTTTCGGGGGGAATATCTGTACTATGCAGGAGTTTCCCTGAGCCACTCAGATGTACATCAGTAAGACATAGAAATTCCCCTGAGTTGTTCGGGGGAATATCTGTACGAGACAGGAGTTTCCCTGAGTCACTGAGCGGTATATCTGTAAGATACAGGAATTCCCCTGAGCAGTCGGGGGGAATATCTGTATCATACAGGAGTTTCCCTGAGTCACTCAGATGTACATCTGTAAGACACAGGAATTCCCTTGAGCAGTCGGGGGGAATATCTGTATCATGCAGAAATTCCCCTCAGTAGTACAGGGGATAGAAAAATATTAGCAATCCTGCATTTTTGTGACTTAACTTCAACTTTCCCAGGATGGGACTTTGAGAAAAGAAAGTCGACTGAACTTCGATACGTTAGATTCTCACAATCAAAGCCCGAAGCAAGAGAATATTATGCGGTTTATTTTGTGAATTATAAATTGTGCGGTAAGGAGTCGGATGTGGTGAAGGTGACGGTACCGTGACGTGAGACGCGAGACGTGAGACGCGAGACGCGAGACGCAAGACGTGAGACGTCAAACGTGAAACGTGAAACGTAAAGCAATATTGACTATTAACGAATTCACAAAATTAAATTGTCTGAATAGGCAACGCAATGTGTAGAGACGCCCAAATTGAAGCAGCATAAATCCCGGAGCGAAAGCATCTTGGGCGTCTCTGCTGAATGCAGGACAATGTAAATGATTCATTATTGTGAAATATAGACAAGCGATATAAGGAGACGCCCAAAACCAAACACATACAAAGTTTTGTAATGAAATGAATTTAGGCGTCTCTACGGGATGAAATTAATCTCGTCTCTGTTTAAAAATTACTTCATCAATATCATTCGTTTTGTATCAAGAACTTTTCCGTTTGCTGACATGGTATAATAATAGATCCCGCTTGAAAGATTTGATCCGTCGAATGTTACTTCATAATTTCCCGCTGTTTGCTTTTCATTCACAAGCGAGCTGACTTCCTTACCGAGCATGTTATAGACTTTCAGATCAACAAAACGGTCATCCGGTAATGAATAGCGGATAATTGTAGCAGGATTAAAAGGATTCGGATAATTCTGCGCCAGATCAAACGTGTGATTGTTTGCTTCTTTTGTCTTATTATTTTTCAATTGATCCGAATTAGAATCGCCGTAGTCAATTGTGTAAAGAGTATTACCGCTTCCGGAATATCCGATCACTGCATATTTCGAAATGTTATAATTATCCCAGGCCATCATCATTGCGATCACATTCCCCGTAGTTGTATCAATATTAAGGAGTGAAGCTCTGTTAACTAAATTTCTCTCGTCATTCAGAAACGAAGGAATGTAAAAATTATCCCAGTTCAGTTCAACATTTCCGTTATTCTGTCTGTAGGCTAACGTCCTGTAACCTCCGGGGAAAAACTGGCTTGAACCTGCAACATAAATGCTGTCGCCGAAAACTTTTATCGAAGAGGCTTTGTCATTGCCGTTTCCCATATCATAAAACAAAACCGGTTCATTCTGCCAGGCGTATCCACCGTTGCTTCCGTTATATTTGATCGTCGCGAAGTCATATCCATTCCCCGTTGTATAACAGTAACCGGTAACATACACATCACCAAATTTATCCGCATCTATCGACGTAGCTATGTTCTCTTCGCCCGGATCTCTTGAAAAAGAGTTCATCCACATATAATCCATAGTCGCTCCGCCGTCATAAGCAATTGTCAGATAACTTGAACCTGTCGTCGGATTAGCAATATTATCGCTGACTGATGTAAGCGCAATTTTTGATTTATCATTATTTAATCCTTTGCCGGTAATTACAAAGCCTGTCGGTGTTTCATTTGTCACTCTTTTTGCAAAAATATCAATTTCCGGTTTACTGCCGTTCAGATCATAATTCAGAAGTATCAGATCGTTTTTGTAAAGTGCTCCGTTAAAGGTATAACCCATTACATAAACGTGGCTGTTATCAACCAAGATGTCTGTTCCGACGTCTTCCTGTTTGTATTGCCGGTTGTTGTAGATTCGGGACCAATCGATGTTTCCGAATTCAGAAGAATATTTTAAAGTAATTATGTCTTTTGAGTAGTTATCATTGTAACTATATCCTGTCACATATGGATTACCATCCGGGTCAACTGCAATACCGTAACCTTTGCTGTCTGTACTTGATGGATATCTTTTAGACCAAAGAGTATCTCCGGAGTTGGCATTAATTTTTATTGTAATTATTTCATTTTTGTTAAATTGATTTTTTATATATCCTGTAAATATATTTTCTGATTATTCCTATCCCGTAACAAGATATATCTAAACCTTTATCATCTCCATAAACATTGTCTTAATAACTCTCCAATCTAAAATACCATTTACTATTTTTTTACAATAAAATCATACGTATTATTAGCCGGATTTAAACTATCCCCGGTAACATAAAGATTTCCTTGATCATCAACAACTGTTTTAAACGGATAACTACCGGGAAATTGAGCATAAGAATCGACATTTAAAATAATTAGTAAACTAAAAGCTGTAATAAAGTTTTTCATATTATTTTTTTTATTTAATTAATAAACATTTTTTTGAATTCATTAAAACATTGTTTGAGAAAAGGGAATAAATGTAAATACCTGAAGTTAAATTGCCTGCATTCAGAATAACTTCATAGTTTCCTTTTACTTGTTCTTCGCTAACTAAAGTATAGACTTCTCTTCCAGTTATGTCATACAATATAAGTTTTATGAAACCGGATTTATTTAAACTATACCTTATTGTCGTACTTGGATTAAATGGATTTGGATAATTTTGAGAAAGATGAAATTTATCAGGTATTTCAGAATTAAACATTGAAATATAAGTCATTCCTCCATTTGTTGTTTTAATTATTGTTCCATAATCACCGACAACAAAACCGGTATTTGAATTAATAAAATAAACCGAATTAATTGAATTATTGTAATGTCAATGAAATCCAGTTAACACCACCATTTGTTGATTTTACAATTGTTCCCTGCCCCAACTGCAAAATAATTCTGGTATTGTTAAGAAAGCATACAGAATGCAAAACTTTCACTTAATCCAGGATTATAATTCTAGTCCAATTATTACCACCATTAGTAGATTTATATATTTCATTTGTCGAAGACACGCATATACCATTTAAAGAGTCGGAAAATGTAATATCATTTCCTCTTCCTGACAGACCGTTTGCTTGAATTGTCCAATTTACGCCTCCATTTAAAGTTTTGTAAATAGCAATTGATGAACATGAAAATCCTGTATTACTATTTATCAAATAAACTGAAAGCAGGCTATTTTGATATCCCGTAAAATATGTACTCCAGTTGTTTCCTCCGTTTGTCGTTTTAATTACTTTTCCGCTATCAACAGCTGCAATTCCTGTATCAGAATTTAAAAAGTAAACATCATTTATATTTTTATACAAACTTGTTAATCCGCTATTCTGACTAACCCAGACATTTCCTGCATTCGTAGTCTTTACTATTGTCCCTGTATCGCCTACCGCATAACCGGTATTCTCGTCAACAAAGAAAACCGAGTTCAGCTTCTTTGCTGTACCGGAACTCAACTCAATCCAGTTATCACCTGCATTAGTAGTCTTTAATATCTTTCCGCTGTCGCCGACACTGTAACCTGTATTCTCATTTGTAAAGAAATTCCCGTATAAAGACTTCTTGAATCCGTTTTGAATATTCCATTCAGAACCGCTGTTTGTGCTTCGAAGAACTTTACCTCCTGAACCTGAAATGAGAACGTTATCAGCATCCAGTACACTTAATCCCCAGAATAAACCAATACGGCTGTCATACCTTGTATATGCAGAATCACGCTGCCAGTTTGTACCGCCGTTACTTGTTCTCAAGATCCTTCCGAAATCAGAAATAATAAATCCTGTATTTACATCTGCAAATGACATTGCTCTGGCAATATCTCCGTTAACCCCAATATCAGGAAGATTCAAAAGATATTGAGTCCAGTTATTTCCACCGTCAGTAGTTTTAAAATAGGTGCCTTCCTCTCTTAAAGCGTAAGCTATTGATAAGTCAGTATAGGAAACCGAGTTCAGGAAATCAAACCCGCCGAGCCCGAGCGAGTTAGCGGACCAGTTCAATCCTCCGTCAGTTGTTTTTAAAACAATTGCAACTCCGCCCATTATTCCATTTAATGAATCAAGAAACGACACGCTTATTAAAGGATTGGTTGTCCCGGGATTTATTGAGGTCCAGTTCAATCCTGCATTTGTTGTTTTGTAAACCAAGCCATTATCAGCTGCAATGTAACCAACCGTAGAGGATCCCTTTGCAAAATCAATACCTCTTAATATAGTATTGCCTCCTGCAATGTTTTGACGCGACCAGTTCAGGCCGCCGTTAGTGGTGCGGACCAGTGTCCCGGTGTCACCTGTGATCACGCCGGTATTCGCGTCAACGAAATCAATGGCTCTGAATGTAACCCGAATGCCTGAATTCAGAGCAAACCAGTTATTTCCGCCGTTAGTGGTTTTAATGATCGTTCCGAGGACGCCTGCCGCGTATCCGGTCTGCGCATTGACAAGTTTCGCACAGTAAAACAGATTGCCGGTCGGAACAGGCTGCTGCCAGAACCAGGAAGACTGGGAGAAAGCCGGATCAAGAGTTATAACAGTTATAAGTAGTAAGAATAATTTTCTCAAATGCATATTGATTAATTATAAATTGACTGCAATGTAATAAAAGTTTAGATATAAATCAAATTTATTTTTTTCAATTTGTGAAAACAAATAATGTGATCAGTTGAATAAATATATTTGAGGAATGATAAATTATTTTTCACTAATAACTTAATTAAGAAGAATCAAGTTCTGCAGCACCCAGGCGAATGATTTATTAACAAGGTTATGTGTAGAGACGATCAGATTGAAGCAGCATAAATCCGGCAAAGCATCTTGGGCGTCCGGAGATGCGAGATCAAACATTTATACAACCCCACCCTACCCCGCAATAAAGAATTCAAACTTCTTTCCCAAGCCCTTGAGAAATTTCACCGTAGGAATAGGTTTGAGTGAGAATAAGTTAATGACCGAACATAACTCAACCTGAGTCTCTCCCTATCTGTGTTTTGAAGTCTGTACAAAAATACTTGGAAGGACTCAGGGTGATCAGGTGAATTTAACAATTAAAAGACACTCTCTGAAAAGATAAGGAGAGGGGGAAAACCTTGTGATCACCGAATTGTGTAGAGACGCCCAAATTGAACATATATGAAATCCGGAAGCGCAAACATTTTGGGCGTCTCCGCGAAATGCATGAACAACAAGTGCCGCAAATTGAAATATTGTAAAACCACGCAATGAAATTCATACAAACGATATTTGGAGACGCCCAAAACCATATGCATACAAAATTTTGTAATGTATGAATTTGGGCGTCTCTACGGAATGCAAATTTTAAAACGAAATTGTAGAGACGCCCAAATTGAAGCAGCATAAATCATGGAGCTGATCAAATGAATCTAAAATTGACTGAAATCAAATTTTAAATAAGAATGACAAATGACCCAAGGGTCGAATTATCCGAAAATTAATGAGATAACGATTAAGAATTATCGGTTATTGAAAAATCAAAAGAACCAACGCCCCCAAAAAGGGGAGGGGAATGTTATAGAAAATCAAAAAGAATAAACGACCCTGAAGGGGTCGAATGTTTATAGAAAAATAAAGTGAGAATAACGAACGACCCCGAAGGGTCGAAGGTTGGATGAAATTTTTCTATATGCTTTGAACATTGAATTGTTGTTTGTAAAAGAATGCAATTTTATTTATTTTGAGAGACCGAATTAATTATATAGGACAGCAGATATGAAAATCCTCACCGAAAATAAGTTTATAAAAAAATATCTTAATTGCGAATAAATCAAATGAAGATTTAAAAAATTTCTAATGAGTTAAAGTTAATGATAAATCTCATTATTGAAATTACCGGATTCAGTAAAGACAAAGCTGATAAGAAATGGTACGTAGAGAATAGGTGGCTACCGGCTGTGAATGAAGTGAGAGATGTTTATGAAATGGATGAGTGGTTTTTTATTGAGATTGACGGGGATATAAAGACTGAATTAAAAGACAAGATTGCAATTATTTGATTAAGCATGAGTGTTAAAAAAAATATTTCTTCAAAATATAAAGCAAATATTAAATCTGAATTTGAGCCGGGATCTAATGAAAAAATATTAAAAAATAAATTAGGGATTAAGAGTAAAAAAGATTTAGATTCCGCTGAATATGATGCATATGTAAATGCAGAAAATACGCTTATAAAAAAAGTTCAGATCGACCATGAATTTTGTATTGAAGACATTCATAATGTTAATAAAATCTTTCTTGGAAATATTTATAATTGGGCAGGTAAACTCAGAGATGTAAATATCTCAAAAGGAGGATTTACTTTTGCATCAGCATTTGCTCTTCCGGAAGCATTGAAAGACTTTGAAAAAAATGTGTTAAGAAGGAATACTCCACCTCATGGGGATTTGGAAAATGTTATTAGACAAATTGCTGAAGTTCATACGGAACTGTTAATACTTCACCCTTATAGGGAAGGAAACGGAAGGACAGCAAGATTATTAGCAATATTAATGGCATATCAAGCAGGTCTTCCGGGAATTGATTTCAGTTTTATTAAAACAAAAGGAAAAGAATTTGATAATTATATAAAGGCAGTTGAAGATGGAATGGATCAAAATTATGTTACGATGAAACTTATAATCAAAAAAGGAATCAACCTTTCTTTGAAAAAATTTGTAAAGTCTTAGATTTTTGAGTTCGGGGGTTTTTTGATGTCGCAATCTTTACAATTGTCCATTTTTTAGAAAGTCCTTTTACTGATATACCTTCAATTCTTGAGGTTGAATCAGCATGTGAAATAATCAAAGTATTTCTGGTAGAAGGATCTCTAAGATACTTATTTGCATGTATAAGAGCTTTTTTATTCATATACAAAAATAGACAATCACAAATAGATATTAAAGTCGCTAATTGATTACATTAAAAGAAATAAAATATTCATTAAACACTAAAGACAATATTTTCCTATTTAGATTAGTAAAGACGGGCAATTGTTCATCTTTACAGAATTCAATTTTAAAATACATAATCATAATTCATTATGTCCATAGAATTCTTCAAACCCAAAAAAGACAAACGAACATTCATTTCTTCGAAAGAGAGTGTCTCAGGTAAATTTTAGTTCTTTATTCGCCCATAACTTGTGCATCTTCCGTAAATTAACCCCTGTACAAATGTTTCATTGACCATTGTTCCTATGTACCTTCTAATCCCTTGGTTGTAAATCTTCAAAACATACCTCCTCTTTTATCCTAAAAAATATTGATCGTAATTTGCTTTTATCTGATGTGACATTCTTTTAAAATTTGTTTTGCAAATACAATCATTTTTATCAATAAGTTTTGAGACACTCTCGCCCTCCCTTTTTACAACAAACCAGAAGGGTCGAATTATTATAGAAGGAATCATATGAGAATAACGCACGACCCCGAAGGGGTCCAGGTTTATTATAGAAATTTCAAATGGAATAACGAACGACCCCGTAGGAACGGAATGTTTCTGAAAATTAATAGAATATCAAAGTTTAAGGATTGTGTCGTATTGATATAAAAAGGAGGATATAAAATTCACAAATACAAAGTGCAAATAATAAGAAAAATTATTTGAGCAAAGTTTTAATAGTTGTATTTATGATTTAATTTATTATTTTTGACAACTTGAAACAGGAAGCAATAAATTTTGAAAGCTGAACATTATAACTGTTCTCCGTAACCAGACTAATATCTACTGACCTACTCCCCAAATATAACTTTCACATTTCGTTTTTAATTTTTGAATGATAATTCATTTTTGAATTATTACGGATTCATTTATCTGTAATCCCATAAGACCAGGAATATTGCGGAAACGTTTGCGGAGAGTGGAAGTTGAATAAAGTTTAACTAAATTTGTAAAGATTAAATAAATAGAATGTATTCACAAGAAGAAAAAATATTAATACTTGGTTCGCTTTTCCATGACATTGGGAAGTTTGTACGAGGTGTGTAATTATTAAGGAGCATCACACTATTGTTGGAAGCAAGTTTCTTAAAAATGAATTGGTTTATTTCAAGATAAGAGTTTTGATTTCAAAAGATTATTTTGTAGGAATCTTGGGGATGAAAGAGCATTAAGCAAATGTTAGGATTAATTGAAAATCATCATAATCCCAAAACCGATTTTGAAAAGACAGTTCAAATAGCAGACCATCTTTCAGCAAGTGAGCGGCCTGATATCCAGAGAGAAGAGGGTAATGAAAATATTTGGAGACATAAATTCCTCAGTTCGGTTTTGTCAAAAGTCATTTTGAAATCTAATGGTGGCGATAAATTATATTTCAGACAAATGCCTTTGATTAAAGACAATTATGAAGCACTAATTCCTGATTTGACTGAATATGATGAGAGCCAAAAGTATAATCTTAAAGATCTTGAAAAATTCAGAAATGATTTAAGACAAATATTATCGTGTTATGAAACAGAAGATGATTTTCCAACAATAATTAATCTGCTTCTTACTCTGTTTGAAAAATACTTATGGTGTGTTCCTGACTTTACAGGCAGTGATGAGACTGATATTTCATTATTTAATCATTCAAAAGATGTTGCGGATTAAGTCTTGCGATGCACAAATCAAAAGGATTCCAGGCAGTTAAATTTAATTATTGGAGATATTCCCGGAATACAGGACTATATTTTGATTTGTATTCTACCTAAGGGAGTGGCTAAAATTTTAAGAGGTCGCTCAATATTTGTAGAGGTATTGACACGGAATTTTGCATCAAAAATCTTGGATAAATTAGGACTAACTGAATGTAATTTAATAATGCTTGCGGGAGGAAAGTTTTACATTGTAGCGCGATTCGGATGATTTTGAAAGTTCATTTGAAGATGTAAAACAACAATAGATGACTTCCTTTGGGAGAATTTCAATGGCGAAATGACATTCAATTCCGCTTATTCTACTTTCAAATATGAGGATCTAAAGGAAAAGAAAATTATATTCGGAAAATTGTTGAGGATGCGAATAAAGTTCTATTAGAAAACAGAAAAAATTGTTTAAAGAAAAGTTTTCTCAGAGGGCAAAATTAAGGAGATCTCATTTACTATTAACAAAGAGTTTATTAAGCTTGATGAAAACGATAGCAACAATATTAAATGTAAATTAACAAATGTTCAATACTCGATGGACAGCAGGAAAAGCTTAAGAAATTGGGACGGTAAGTAAACAAATTAAATCTGAATTTGAGATAGGAGATGAAATACCTGATGATAATGTAGTGGTAGTTATTAACGAAGACGGATTAACCGTTAAGAAGGTATTTCCTTTAAATAAGTTTGAAGGCTATAAGAGTCACAAAAGATTCTTATTAATCCGGTTTAGATCAGATTTTAGAAATAGTTAAAAAGAAAAAAAACCGATAAATTAGACTTTCTGAAGAATTCAAGAATAATTGAAGTTGCAAGTTATGTAAGAATGAATACAGAGGAGAATGCAGATGAATTCCGAGACGATAAAAGGAAGTGTCATGACATTTAAGAGATTAGCAAAGCAAGGTGAAGAGATTAACTATCTTACATTAATAAAGGTGATATTGACAATCTTGGATTAATTATGGCTCTGGGTTTGGATAGAGATAAAGATAAGCGGATGATGATGTAAATAAGAATACTTTATCGGCAATTTCCCGAACAACAACGATGAGCAATCACCTGAAATATTTTTCAGTTTTTATCTAAATGAGTTTTTAAAAAATGAACATCCCGATACATATACAATCTTTGCGGAGGTGACGACTTAATGTTAATAACTCCGTAAAGCAAAGCTGTTAATTTTGTAGATTCATTCAACAAAATTTAAAGCATTCGCATGTGAAAAATCCCGAAATTCATATAAGTTATTCGATAACGCATTTTAAAGATCATACTCCCGTAAAACTGGTCAATATTTTTGCGGATGAAAATCAGGATTCGGTGAAGAAGGAGGAGAAAGTTGAATTGACAGAAAATTGTTTTAATGATGAGAACAACAAATCCTCAACATATATTTTTAATACAAAACTAAAGGATTCAGATTGGATGATCTTAAAAGTTATACCTATATTGACAAAATGGATTGAAGACAAGAGTGACAAAAAAGAGGATGTCAATGGGGTCTTAAGGAATCTGATGAACCTAATCGAAATTCAAAAAGAGTACCGCGAAAAAAAGGATACAAGTAAATTAATCTGGCATCCGATGCTGACTTATATGATTAACAGAAATTTGAAGGATAAAGATGGAAAGTATAGAGATGAAGAGGTTGGGAAGTTTTTTGATAAAGTTTTGCAATTATCAAAAGATGAAAAAGAAATAAAATTTGAAAAAATATTATACCCTGCCATATGCGGGGCAATTTATAAATTAAGAAAATAAATAATATGCCAGACTATAAATCTCTAGAAATAAAATCTTTTCTTGACTCAAGTGGAAATATTTTGTCTAACTTGGTAAATAACATTGGAGAAAATAATCCAATGGAATGTGCAAAATATTTTAGCTAAGCTAAAAAGAATACCAAGATCCAAATAATCCCCGAAAAAAAAAAGATTAGCCTATAGAAAAAAAATCAATTGAAAATTCTATGATAGCTTTTTAAAGATTTTCATGCTCAGTTAATGAAGATGAAAAAAATCATGTTATTAATGCAAAAGCACACAGAATATTCAGAAAAGAGATTAAATATAACGAGGGTTTAAAAGATTTATTACTCTAATCGAATTGATATTGTTGTTTCAAAATCAGGAGAAGAATTTGTAAAAAACATGAATGCATTTAAAATTAATTTCGAAGCATTAATCGGATATTTTCCTAAATAAAAAAACTATTCTAAATATGAA
>JADJTX010000002.1 GCA_016710985.1 Ignavibacteria bacterium | reverse complement strand
TAGATTTTTTGTTTAACAAAAATAACGAGCTAATGGTATTCAATACTTATGGACCGACCGAGGGTACATTGTTTTGCACTTGGCAGGAATTTCTGAATTAGCGATTATTTGAATTATTGCGAATCTACTATGAGTATTGGTAAAACAATTCCCGGGTGGAATTTCAGATTTAATCCGGCTGAAGATTCTTCTGAAAAGGAAATTGTAATTTATGGAGATTATATAGGTAAAGGTTACTTGGGTCAAGTTGAAGACACAAAATTTAGAATAATAGAAGTTGAACGAAAAAGAGTGAATGCATTTGAAACCGGAGATTTGGTAACTGAAAAAAACGGAAATCTTTTTTTTTCTTGCCGAAAAGATAGACAGATAAAACTAAAAAGGATATAGGATTGAACCTGATGAAATTGATTTTTGGATTACAGAATATTTCAAAAATCCGAGTGTTACGCATTTTATACGATGATTCTTTGTATTCTTTTATTGAAACTGAACAATTTATTGATGAGAAAGCACTGACTGATTTTTTGAAAAGAAAGATTGAAGCTTATAAAATACCACGAGCTTTTATTCCAGTTAAGAAATTTCCGCGAGGTTCGAATTTTAAAAATAAAATATTCTGAATTAACAAATTCAATACCATGCCTAAAGAGTTAAAAAGTCCTTATGAAATTGTTGCATTTATTTTGAAAGTTCCAATTGAATCTATTACAATAAATTCTGGTTGGGGATTGATACAGGTTGGGATAGCCTAAATCATTTAAAAATAATTAGTGAACTTGAAAGTGCATACAAAATACGGGTTGCTGATAATGATATTGAGAAATATGGTGAAATGAAAGCTATTGTTGACCTTTATAAAAATCTACCAAAGTGAATAAATTAACAATTTAAAGAATCATACAATTTTAGAAATCTAGAGTGTTTTTTAAAATACTCTTCAAATAGTTTTACGAATAATTTTGCCTCAAATTTATGATAACTTGATTTAAGCCATTTAATTATTTCTATGTAATACGTTTCCTTTCTTTGATTAGCGTTAGAGATTAATTCATCTAAATATTTTATTCTCATCTTTAATATTTTTTTCCAAAAAATTAACAACTGTAATTGATAAGTGTATTCATTTGAGTCTAAATTTAAAACACCTTCAATTGCAATCTCCCCGAATTCTTGAAAATTATTTTACTTTTGAATTTGTAAAATGGATTCGTAATGGAATGAAATACATTTCCTGTTTGAAAATATCTTTTACTTTTTAACTGAAAGTAGAACCATATCCAATCCTCATTATATATGTTTAGAAAGTAATTACTAACTGTTTTAGGGCTTAGTACAACAAACCCGCCTGAAAGCATTTTCTCATTCGATAAATTTAAATCAGTTGCAATATGTCCTAAAATTGAATCATCATTCATACCTGTAATGTGAGATCCAACTAGTTCATATTTCTTTTTTAACTCGAATAAATCATCTATAAGACTTATTGAAGAAACCTTTATGTCATCGTCCATAAATAAAACATTTGTTAGATTTGATTTGTTTGCATATAACAAAGCAAAATTTCTCATATAACCTAAATTCCAATCAATGTTTCCCGGTCTTCTTAGTAAGAAAGAAAACTTAGAGAGATTAATTATATTGTTGTCTATAAAATCATCAAACTCTAATTGTCCTAAATAATTACATTGTTTGAATTTTGAAACTTCTCTTTTGTTTTTTGTTTGATTTTCTTTTTTGTAGAATCATCAATAATGAATATTTTATTTTTGTAGACTTAACAGAATTTAAAGTTAATGCTAATTTACTAGGTCGATCTTTCGAAAATACAAAAATCGCAGATTCCATAAATGTAAATATTTTTATTTTTAATGATTATATCAATATCTCAAAATCAAAAATCAAGTGAAAGCCACTGTATAGAAAAACTTTGTTGATTCTCTTGTTTTTGAAATAAAGGTTAAATTTCTTTTAACACCGGTAAACTATAATAATTTATCTATAAGTCTCTCTGACAATTCTAAAGTCAAAAATCAAAAACTATACATAGTGATTAAATATATTTTAAGAAGAATAAATTAAAGAGATTTTCTCACCCCACCCTCACCTGCCCGTTCATCAGCATTGGAAGCAGCCAGTCGCGGAGCTCGGAAAGTTTTTGATTTTCAATTTCGTTGTTAATTTTTTTATCAAAAATCGGGGAAATTATTTTTCTAACTTTAAAGTTAACTCTTTTGGAGGAAGAACAATTCGGCTTTGTTGTAAATGCTCCTGAGTAATATGACCCATTGTTGTTTTACGATTTTCAGCCATCATTTTAAAGTGTTGTAAATAATTTACTAATTGATAGTAATAAAATGATTTAGGATATTTATCAGAAGTAATCTTAAAAATGTGTTGATTAAGTGCTCCCTTCCCTTTCGTCCAGATTTGAACTTCTAATGAAGCTGACCAAGAAAATAATATATCCCCATTTTCAATTATTGCTTTTGCAGGAATATCAGAACGAACTAGTTCAGAATCGGAAGTAAAACCTTCATGCATTTCTTTGATTTTATTACTCTTAAATATTTTTCATTTACCGGACGATATTTTTGACAGGGTAGACCGTTTATATAATCTGCAATATTTAATAAATTTCCTACTTCCCACCCCTCCGGAATCTCCCTTTTCAATTCCTCATCCCAAACCATCTTACCGCCACTTGTTTTATAAGGCTTTCCATTTTCATCCGGAAAATCAAACTGCACAAACCAATAATCATACAATGTCTTTGCCATTGCTTCCAATTCGGCATTGATGCGGTTGTTGAGTTCGATTTTGGGAGTCTAAGGATGAAAGGACATTTGCAATTTTTGTTGCGTTGGAAAACTATAATCAGGAATCAAAAATCTAATATTTGATCTTTATCACCGCGAGGCATTTTGTTCCTTTTTTCCCGCGCATCATGTGATAAAAAAATCATCTGAAATAATGAATAATAAATAAATTTAGGGTAATATTTTTCTTAACCTCAAAAACTAAAACATCAGCTGAACATCCTCCATCTCTTCAGAAAACCATATTTTTTTAAGTAAGGCGGATATTACCGACTAAAATATTTTCTGAATAATAGGCAGGCATTGTGTTTCCTTGCGGAGGTAGATTTACGGCATAAGTTATTCCGGCTTTGTTTTGTAAAATATTATCTATTGTAATGTAATTTTCCAGAGAAACATTTTTGCTTTTTATTCTTTTCTTAGAATATTCTGCAGCTTGCTTTAATCTTACTGGTTTATTCATGTCAGACTCTCTAACTGCATTTTAATTTCATCTCAAGTTTTTTTGATTCAGAAAAATCTCATCAAGATTTTTCTTAAATCCATCCATCTTTACTTTAAACTCTTTCGGACTTATTTCTGTATATTCAATCTTCACATCAAAATACTGGCCCCGCACTGAATGAATAATTTTTTCCTTTGATCTGTTCATAAGAAACAACAACTGTAAAATCTTCTTTTGCTTCGTGCTTATTGAATGTCTTAATTATTATTTCCTCTTCATCAGGCGACAAGAGTGTTTTCTGATTCTTCCCTTCTTTTACTGTAGTTCCCAACTTTGAAGCATCCATCAAAACTATATCCCCCTTTGTATTTGCTTTATCAATAAACAAAACTGAAACGTTTGTACCTGTAGTAGCAAAATATGTTGCTTGGCATTGATACTACTCCTCGGAGCATTTTATCATCAACTAATTTCTGCCGAATCTTCTTTTCAATTCCACTTTTTGGCTGTTATGAATCCTGGTTGGAACTACAACTGCTGCTTTACCTTTTTCCGAAAGAGAATAAATAATATGCTGAATAAAAAAAGAAGATTGCCATTTTATCTTTTTCTTTTTCGGAATCTTCGGAATCCCTGCAAAAACCGGTTCGTGATTTTGTTTCGTATCCAGATCATTTCTGAAGTCGCTGAAATCCAGCTTGAACGGAGGATTGAAACAATGTAATCGAATGTCTTTAATTTATCGCTGTCTTTGTGGAATGGAATAGTTAATGTATTTCCCTGGATGATATTCTGTATGGAGTGAACAAGATTATTTAATATCAGATTAAGTCTGAGCATCCCCGAAGACTTTTGAGAAATATCCTGTGAATAGATGGAGCAATTTTTTTCGCCGATACCACCGCCGTCTTTGTTATAATCTTTTATAAGGTATTCAAAATCGTAGAAAAAAAATCAAACTTCTGACCAAAGATTTTCTCGAAGCTGAAATTCACCAGTTGGTTTATTAACGCCCTGCAGAAAGAATCTCTCTGTGACTGATCGGTGATGTAGTTACTTAATTCATCGAACAGTTTGATCTTTGCTCCTGTACCTGTTTTTACGGAAAAATATCATTGTTGAGCATTGCAATTTCACGCAATGTATCATCAAATAATTTTGAAAATTCATCCTTGTCCTGATTGTTGAATAAATATGACAGGTAGTGGTTACGTTGGAGCCGTGCGCTGTCCGGCGGCATTTTCAACAGCAGCATTTCATACTGCCTGTCGGAATATTTTGATATTTCTACTTCCCAGTTATTAGCTTTATTGAGCTTCGGATCGATCTGTTTTACTTCATATCCGAATTTGTCATTCATGAATTTGTACAGAAACACCTGAGTAATGATCTTGAATTCATTACCGTCATTACCGAGACCATAGGCATTGGTGACACCTTTGAGCTTGTCAATTAATTCTTTTGTTTGCTTAGCAAAGTCCTGTGTGTGCATTTTATAGTATTTATAAAAATTAATTTTTTAAAGTTTGTCATCCCTTAATATTTCTTCTCCCCTCCCCTTTCTCTTACAAGGGAGGCCTGGGTGGGGTTGCATCACCGACCACCTTTCTAAACAACCTCTCCCCAGCCCCCTTCTTGCGCAAGGAGGGGGAGTCAATACGATTTATCAAACATACACACCATTATACTCATTAAAATACTCCTTCACCAGACATCCATTAATATACTTCGCTGACTCCGGATCCAAATCAATTTTGTTCTTCTCAAAACTTCCTATAACGGTGCTCATCATCATTTGTGCAAAATAACTTTCAGCGTCCAATAAGTTTTTGTTATTCAGAATCCTTTCATCTGTCTGCTTCTTAATGTCGAGAAGAATTTCATTGATCTCACTTTCCTTATTTGAAATATTTTTCTTCTCTAAAATTCTTTTATGCATGCGAGCATACTTTGCATCGTTCTCATATTTAGCTTTCAGCAGATCATTCTTTCGGTTCAGCTCTGTGACTTTATCGAATATCAGCTGTAAAGAATCAATGTTTCCTTTCATTTCTTCCTGTGTAATTTCATCAAGATTCTTCATGCTGAATAAACGTTTCAATTCATCATAAAGAGAAATGAATTCAGGATCATTCTTGTCAAAGTTACCTCCGAGCGCTTCACGTGTTCTGCGAAGCATGTCTTTGCTGATCGGCTATAACAAGCTCATCCTCCGAAACCTTTCGAAACATAAATACAACATCCTCAAGCGCTACATTCAGAAGATTGGTTGTGTCTACATTATTCTGAACTGCTTCTTTAAGATTAAGCAAATCCAGATGACGGGAAGCTTCATTGTACATTTGATTTAATTTCCTGAAATCAGTCTTTTCCAGTAATTCAAAATGACCGAATAGACGGATAATGTTATATAAGTTCTTAGCATTTTCCAAAGCTTTCTTGATCTCCAGAACAGTTTTTCTGTCTTCTATCTTACTTATCTGCTGAGAGAATATTTCTGCATTAGTCAGATCATAATGAAAAGTTTTTCCCTTAATATCCGTATCTCTTCTTCAATTTCATCTTTTGTTTTGAACAGATTTGAATAGTTCTGCATTTCATCTCCGAGTTCATCCTGCAGTTCCTCAAAATATGCTTTGTTAGTTGCATCGAATTCTTTTCTAATGTCCGCAAAATCAACAACATATCCGTATCTGAAATTTTTATAAGGACGGTTCACTCTTGTAAGTGTTTGTAGCAAATTATGATCTCGGATAATCCGTCCGATATAAAGTTTCTTTAAGTCTTTTGCGTCAAAGCCTGTGAGTAGCATATTGTACACAAACAGAAAATCTATTTTACCGTTTTTGAAATCCTCAACTTCTTTTTCCCTGCTGGCTTTATCGCCGACGTCATGAAGAATTAATGAAGCGGTAAAATTCTTTTTAGGTTCATTTTGAAAGTTCAAGTATTCTTCAGTCGAATAGGTTTGAGCAACTTTTCCATAATTTAACTCAGTCACATTTTCAACAAGGAGCAAGGATATTTTTATTAAAAATTTCTAACATCATTGCTGCCTGATCCGAACTATCACAAACTACCATTCCTCCAATACTATTATCTCCAAATCTGATTCTGCTTTGCTTAAAATCATTTACAATATAATCTAACATTGGCTCTACAAACTTTTCGTGAGCAAATACAAATCTCTTGTCTGCATCACCTTTTAATATTTCAATTTCCTTTAAAGCTAATTCTAGTTTCATTTTATAAGAAGTTTCTATGTCTTCTCTGATCAGTTTTAAAGTATAGCCATCTTCAATTGATTTATTGTAATAATATTTATGAATGTAATCGCCGAATGTATCACGTGAATTTCTTTTATCTCCGATTAACGGAGTTCCTGTCAAACCGATGAGAATTGCATTACGGTCTGAATTAATAAGGTTAGCTAAAAAATTTCCTTTGGGATTATAACTTCTATGAACTTCATCAAGAAAATAAATTCTTTGTATGCTAATATCATAATCGTTTTCTCTCAGGACATCAGTATCATCTTTGAATTTTTGAATGTTTACAACTGTAATTTCCCTCTGCCCTGATAAATTATGAATAGCACCTCTTACTTTAAAATCATTTACAAGTTCATCCTTTGAGTTAACAGTATGAACAACCAAACCACGGCTTGTAAACTCCTTATTCGCCTGAATCAATCAGTCAATACGGTCAACAATAAAATAAAATTTCGGAACAACACCTTTTGTCTGAAAATAATCAGTAAGATAATGAACATTATAAAAGCAAGAGCAGTTTTACCGCTGCCCTGAGTATGCCAGATAATTCCTTTCCTTATACCTTTATCTAATTTCGTTTCAATGGCTTTAGTAGCGAAGATTTGAGGATAACGCATTATATGCTTTTCAAGACCGGTCTTCTGGCGTTGACGTAAGCGATGCTGTATTTCAGAAGCATTGCAAATCTTTCTTTGCTGAACAATGAAGTCAGGATGCGGTTTGTCGGAGAATCGGTTTTTTTGTTTGTAATAAACTCAGGTGAGTGTTTTATTGACAGCAGATTATTATCTTTTAAAATAAAATTCTCAATGATATCATCTTCCGGTTTCGGTAAATTAAAAAAGACTGATTGATCTTCTTCCCGGAAGCAATTGAAATTTGCATTCTCGAAGGTTGTAGAAGAATAGAAAGCGCCCTGTATCGGAACAATTGATTCGGAATCATATTCCATGTTGTTTGAATAAACAATAACCTGTGAAATATTAATAAACTTTCTGAACTTCTTATTCTTAAATCTCACATTGATTCTGTCTCTCTCGGCAAGTATTCCTTCCTGGTTGTTGGGCTTCTTCACTTCAATGAATGCAAGAGGCATTCCGTTAATTAAAATAGTAATATCGGGTCTGAATTCATCATCTCCATTCTTGTAAGGCAGTTCTGTAACGACGTGAAATGAATTATTATCGAAATTCTTAAAGTCTATGAGTTTAATTCCGGAAGTTGCAGTCAGCATTTTATAAAACTCCTGACCAAGATCTTCATTATCAAGAGCCAGGGAAATAGAATCAAAAGTCTTTTTTATATCACTCTGATCAATACCCGGATTGATTTTTGTGAGACTTTCAGTAAAAATATCTGAAATATATTTGTACTAGGTCCATTTTGAGTTGGTTTATGAACGGTATTCATATCCTAATCTACACAGATGCAGAATTGCAGGGATTTTTACTCTTGTGTTTTCGTTAAAAGACAAATGTTAAATTAATTTTAGGTAGGTGTAATATAAAGAAAAAAAAATTATTCATTAATACATAAAACAATAAACCCCCGCACAAAAATATGCGGGGTTTAATTAAACATCAAAGAAGTTCGAACACTTACTCATCCTCACTATAACTCAAAGACAAGTCCGGCAAAGAAACATTAAAAGTCTCCTGCATTGACAGCCTGCAGGAATTGCTCAATGAATCAAGAGTATTTTGAAGAGATGCTTTATCTATTTCGTAGTTATAGTAGTTCTTAGCCCTGCTCAGGAAGGTCTTTCCTTTGAATCTTACTGTATTATCCGTCACCAGCATAAGTTTTCCGCTCTGAAATTGTTCGTAGTCTCTGAGAGCATTTTGAAATAAATGATTTTCGGCAGTGTCTCTGTTGAAGTGTGTTATAAAAGATGCCTTTTCAAGAAGCTGCTCGTATATTCGGAATTGCTCAATGAATAAATTTTTTCTGAATTCGTTTTCGCGGTAGCTTAGGATCTGAATAACTGTTACTATTATAGCTGAAAACGAAATAATACCGCCTGTGATCTCTTTCCAGTTTTTTCTGTAAAATTTTATTGCTCTGTCTATTATTTTCATGATAATAAGTTAAATGAAAGATTCCACCTTTTCAAAAGATGGAATCTTTAAGCATATCCGGTTTATTGTTTTTTATCCTTCGGCGGATGCGGATCATTACCATAGCTATCCTTATCTCTTATCTTACCGTCCTTGTTGTGAATTACAAGCTCGGTCTTCTGATTCTTAGCGATTTGTCTTGCCCTTTTTACGGCTTCCTCTTTTGTCTGAGTAAGCTTTGTATTTTTTTGTTTCCGGCTCCTTTTACAGCCCACTTTTTTGCGGAGGAAGGAACTACGTGTTGATTTTTTTTATTATTCATGATTTTATTCTTTTTAATTTGAAAAAAAAAACCCTTGTAGAGACAAGGCATACCTTGTCTCTACAGTGAGGTTGTTAACTTTATACAGCTTTACCTGATTCATCACCGGGCAACTGCTCCGGATCCTGCGGTTCCTCCTCTTCATTATGCCTTATCCCCAGATCCCTGATCACCCTTGCGGCTTTGTATCCTGCATAAAAGTCTTTATTGCTGTCTTTATAATTTTCCATGAATTTATCAATCGAGTCTATCAGGCTGTCGGCATCTTTGAAGAGATTTGTAAGGGACGTGTAAGCTCCCTTTTTAACTGCGCCGCCGGTATCCTGCGCGCCAAGCGCCTTTGAATATGTTTCTATGTTGCCAGTGTAAGATTCCAGCTTTGCCGGAGGGATACCATATTTTATCAATTCTTCTTTGTGTTCATTTGCTTTGTCTCCTATTGAATTCAATTCAGTTATCAGTTCAGTGTCCCTTAGTTTATCCAGCTTTGACTTTGTCAGATGCATAGTAGAAATAAGCGACTGATCTCCTGATTTCTTGGCGAAAGCATATATAGCTCCTGCTATTGCAAGCGCCTGAGTGCTTACGGAGTTTCTGGTTACTTCTTTTTCTATGCTCTTTCCTTTTGTAGCTTTTTTCCCTGCATCATCACTCAGCCTTATTTCGGCGATTGTATTCTTGAGGGAAGTTCTGTGTGAATTGAATTCTTCATTATCCGCGTATACTGCGGATTTATCTTCTATATATGTATGAACTGTTCCATACATCGCGAATTTATTTTTCTGTCTTTTTTGCATAATTATTCCTTTCACCGTCAAAGACGGCTATTTTAATGTTTAATTGAATTATTTTATTTGTTACTCATTTACCTGCCAAACCCGGGCGCCCGGGTCCGGCGAGCAGGCAGTCACTAGTATTCTGCCCGCAAGTAAATGTTTTTTCTGCATTGCCGGATCAGGGCAACTGCAAAAACTCTGTTTTGAAAACCCCAAAATTTCAAGGATTTCGAACTTTTACTGAAATATATTTCAATTTCTTTAAAGTCAGTCTGTATTTCGCTCTTGTCAGTCATCATTTCGCTGATGTCAGTTTCCATTTCGCTCGTGTCAATCGCCATTTCGCTCGTGTCAATCACCATTTCGCTCGTGTCAATCACCATTTCGCTCGTGTCAGTCATCATTTCGCTCGTGTCAGTCATCATTTCGCTCGTGTCAGTCATCATTTCGCTGATGTCAGTCATCATTTCGCTCGTGTCAATCATCATTTCGCTGATGTCAGTCATCATTTCGCTGATGTCAGTTGTCATTTCGCTGATGTCAGTCACCATTTCGCTCGTGTAAGTGAAGTTTCCGTCAGTGTTAATGTCCATTTCGCTCGTGTCAATTTGCATTTCTCGCGTGTCAATTTCCAATTGTCCAATTTCATTGTTCAACTTTTTGATTTCAATTTCTAATTGTCCAAATTCAGGATTCAATTTTTTGATTTCAATTTCCATCTCAGTGAGTTTAATGTCCATTTTTTTAATAACAGGTTTCACCGTTTTAGTTAGACACTTCTTCTATTAAAAGACTATTACTATATCTAAAGTTGTCAAAACCATTTCGCCGAAAACATTATGGCAAAATTGTTTGGAATTTAATAAAAACTCAGATAAAAAGCAAATATTTTTTCGGCAGTTTGTGAAAAGTTAAAGTGAAGGGATTTGTATCTCTGAACTTTGAGCGAAGGATGATGTGTATAAATCTTATCTTTATAAAATTGTTCCCGTATCATTTTGTATACAAATTCCATTAAACCATCTCATTCAGACATTTGTCATCAAGTTACATTTCCGTTTAAAACTAAGGAATTATTAATCATTTAATCAAATTAATATATACAGTATATTTCTCACAAGTAAATCACACGAAATTTGAACAAACCTGTACGTAACATCTCAATCATTCTGATTCTAATAGTAATTGGAGCATTGCTCATAGTTCCGAAGTTATTATCCGAAAAAAATAAACAGCCGACTGCATCCGGTCCGGGAGGACAACAGGAAACTCCTGTAGATGTATTTATAATCAAGCCTATTGATCTGGAAAATGAAGTTGCAACTGTCGGGACGATAGTTGCAAATGAAGAGGTCGAAGTCAAAAGCGAGCTCACACGGAAAATAACAGGGATCTATTTCAAGGAAGGTACTTTTGTACCGAAAGGAAAGGTATTATTTAAATTAGATGATTCGGATATACTTGCGAGACTGAGAAGACTTGATCTTGATGAAGAACTGAATTTAAAACAGCAGGAAAGAGAAAAACAGCTGCTGGATAAGGGTTTGCTCACTCCCGATGAATATGATGTCAGAGTAACTAACATTGAAAAAATACGAGCTGACATAGAAGTGCTGGAAGTTGAACTTTCGAAAACCGAGATCACTGCACCTTTTTCAGGCGTTACAGGATTCAGAAATGTGAGCATAGGGAGTTTGGTAAATAATTCGGTTGTACTGACGACGCTTCAGGATATAAGCAGAGTGAAGGTTGATTTTTCAATTCCGGAAAGGTATATAAATTTGTTTAAGCCGGGGCAGGAGATCAGATTCAAGGTTGAAGGATATGATGAAGATTTTACAGGCAGTGTGATCTCGTATAATCCTAATATTAATGAAAATACACGAACCATTGTACTGAGAGCATCTGCAAACAACAAAGGCAGCAAGCTGCTTCCGGGTTCATTTGTAAAGGTTAAATTAAGACTCGAAAATATTGACAATGCAATAATGATACCGACAGAATCAATAGTACCGAAATTAAAAGGACAGAGTGTTTATCTTTATCAGAATGGTGCCGCTGTCTTGAAAGATGTTGATATGGGGATAAGAACCGATAAGGATGTTCAGATCACTTCTAATCTTATGGTTGGCGATACAATCATAACTACTAATATTTTAAGATTAAGACCAAACGGTAAGGTTAAAATAGTAAATGTTAACTAGCAATGAGCAATGAACAATGAGCAATGAACAATGAGCAATGAGCAATGAACAATGAGCAATGAACAATGAGCAATGAGCAATGAGCAATGAACAATGAGCAATGAGCAATGAGCAATGAGCAATGAGCAATGAGCAATGAGTAGTAATTTGGTAATTAGTAATTAGTAATTTTAAAAGTTCTTACTTAATACACAATACACAATACACAATACACAATACTCAATACTCAATACTCAATACTCAATACCAAATACAATTAAATAACCAATGAGTTTATCTTCAATTTGCATAAAAAGGCCGGTACTTTCTATAGTGCTTTCCATAATTTTAGTATTATTCGGCATAGTAGGATTTCTGAACCTTGAAGTAAGGGAATATCCGAATATTGACCCGCCGATAATAACAGTTTCAACATCATATCCCGGAGCTAACTCCGATGTAATTGAAGCACAAATTACGGAACCTCTTGAGCAGTCAATAAACGGAATTGACGGAATCAGAATTATGTCAAGTACCAGCCGTGAACAGAATAGCCAGATTACAGTTGAGTTTGATCTGAATAAAGACATTGACGCTGCCGCCAATGATGTAAGAGACCGTGTTTCGAGAGTTCTTCGTCAATTACCTTCTGATATTGATCCGCCTGTAGTTGAGAAATCTGATGCGGACGCAGTACCAATAATAATAGTTTTTGTAAGCAGCGAAAACATGAGTATTCTTGATGTGAATTCCTTTGCATCGAATGTGATCGCTGAGAAAGTTCAGACCATACAGGGTGTCAGCGCTACAAGATTATTCGGTGAGAGAAAGTATGCAATGCGGATAAGATTTGATCCTGATAAGTTAAATTCTTATAAACTGACTGCATCAGAGGTTCAAAGAGTTTTAGAAAGAGAAAATCTTGAATTGCCATCGGGAAGAATCGAAGGTGACAAGACGGAGTTGACTATAAAGACATTCGGTAAGCTGTCTACGCCGGAGGAATTTAACAAGATAATCATTAAACAGGAGGACGGCAGTATTGTCCGGCTCAGTGATGTCGGGTTTGCAGAATACGGCGCGGAGAACGAAAGAAATGAAGTTAAAGGCAAAGGAATACTTGGAGTAAACATTGCAATCATTCCGCAGCCGGGTGCGAACATACTGCAGATCTCTGATGAGTTTAATAAACGGTTTGAGGAGATAAAAAAAGAATTGCCTGCCGGGATGAAAGCGGAAGTAGTCTTTGATTTTTCAACGTTTGTAAGAAAAACAGTATTTGAAGTTGAAGAAACCATTTTTATTGCTTTCGGACTTGTCGTTTTGATAATTTATTTATTCTTAAGGGACTGGCGTTCTACATTCATACCTGTAATTGCAATTCCGGTATCCATCATTGCAACATTTTTCCTTATGAGTCTCGTTGGATTTTCTATCAATGTACTTACATTGTTTGGGATCATACTTTCAATAGGGTTGGTGTGTGACGATGCTATTGTCGTTTTGGAAAATATTTATTCAAAGATCGAATCGGGAATGACGCCCATGCAGGCAGCTTACAAAGGTTCAAAAGAAATTTTCTTTGCTGTAGTTTCTACAACAATAACTCTTGCCGCAGTATTCCTTCCGATAATGTTTTTACAGGGATTGACAGGCAGATTGTTCCGGGAGTTTGCTGTCGTGATTGCAGGTTCTGTTCTTATTTCCGCTTTCGTAGCGCTGACTCTTAGTCCGATGCTTAGTTCCAGGCTTCTAAAGCATCACGAGCCGAGCAGGTTTTATAAAATTACTGAACCTTTCTTTACCTGGCTTACAATTACATACAAAAAATCTCTCGATTTTTTAATGAGCGTGAGATGGGTAAGTTTTATTATTATGTTTTCAATCTTTGGATTGATTTACTGGCTTGGGTCAAATTTAAAATCCGAATTAGCCCCGTTAGAAGACAGGTCGAATTTAAGAATTCAGGTTACAGCACCTGAAGGCTCTTCATTTGAGTTTACAAAAAAATACATCAGGGATATAGGTCAGTACGTAATTGATTCAATACCCGAAGCATATTTCCCGATTGAAATTGTTGCGGGAGGAGGAGGAGGAAGCGCTGTAAACAGCGGTGTTGTAAATATTTATCTGAAAGATCCGGAAGACAGGACCAAAGCACAGGAAGATGTTTTCAGAAAGCTATCCAGGGAGATAAATCAATTCACCGGTGTAAGATCATCAGTATCACAACCGCCTACAATTGGAAGCCGATTCGGCGGTCAGCCGTTGCAGCTTGTAATACTGGCACAGAATTATGATAAACTGGTTGAAGCATTGCCTGTATTTCTTGATGAAGCTAATAAAGACCCAAGGTTGCAGTTTGTTGATGTTAACATGAAAATAAATAAACCCGAAATTTCTCTTTCCATTGACCGTGAAAAAGCAGCTGAGTTAAATGTATCGGTTGAAGATATCGGCAGGACTCTTCAGGTTGCATTCGGCGGACAGCGAATGGGTTATTTTCTCAGAGACGGGAAGCAGTATCAGATCATAGGGCAGCTTAACCGGGAGAATCGCGATAAGCCTTCTGACTTAAAATCTTTGTTTGTAAAAAATGCCAACGGAGAAATGATACAGCTTGAAACCCTTGTAAAGCTGGATGAGCAGGCGGTTCCGACCTCAAGATTCAGATACAACAGGAATGTTTCTGCAACGATCTCTGCCGGTCTAAAACCCGGATATACACTTGGTGACGGAAATATTGCCCTGAAGGAAATTGCGGACAGAGTACTTGATGAAAGTTTCAGCACAGCTTTTTCAGGACAGTCTAAAGATTTTGAGGAAAGTTCATCAAGCTTAATGTTTGTTTTTATATTTGCCATAATAATTATTTATCTGGTCCTGGCTGCACAGTTTGAAAGCTTTGTTGATCCGTTCATAATCATTCTTACAGTTCCGCTCGCGCTGGCAGGCGCTCTCCTGTCACTGTGGTATTTTGACATGACGATGAATATTTTTAGTCAGATCGGTATAATTATGCTGGTGGGACTCGTAACAAAGAACGCCATTCTTATTGTTGAATTTGCTAACCAAAAGAAAGAGCAGGGTCTGGACAGGATGGAAGCAGTTAAGGAATCAGCAATACAAAGATTCCGTCCGATCATGATGACAAGCATGGCGACCATTCTTGGCATTCTTCCAATTGCTCTTGGATTCGGAGCGGGAAGCAGAGTATCACTTGGAATTGCTGTTGTCGGAGGATTGATATTTTCAGGATTCCTGACTTTGTTTATCGTACCCGCGATTTACTCTTACTTGTCAAGCAAAACAGCGAATGTAACAGAGGATGAGGAAATTGTAATTATTGATAAACCTGTGTTGGATAATTACTAATTACTAATTACTAATTACTAATTGAAGTGTATAAGCCGCGGGCATAATTTGTTCCGCGGCTTTTTTATTATTGGTTGTTTCAGAAGCCGGAAATTATCGTTGAATATGTTCAGTATGATTTTGTTAGAATTTTGTTAGAATAAAAATTAAGTTTGTATTAGTCAAAGATTCAAAAGTTAAACTTAACAACTGTTTTTAAAAAATATTTTCCTGTTTAAGGAAGGAGCAAATATCAATTCGCAAAAACTCCTCCAAAATTAATTCACTCTATTTATAAATCAAATAATCCGATATGAAAAAGTTTACTTCACCGGCAAATTCTGACAACAGAGTTAAAACTTCAGTAGCCGTGAATAATGCCGGTGCAATGTTGTTTCTTCTTTTCTTTGTTACATTCGCAACAATTCCTGTGAAGGCAGATTTTGTAGGAGTTAGCGGAACTAACATCATCGTCTACCAAAGCAATACGTGGATACCAGTCTCAACTAAGTCTTTGACACTTACGGATTTTACAATAAACGGATCTACAGCTGTAACCTGGAATTCGGATGACCTTAAGTTTTATGCAATTGTAACTACTACAACAAATACCTACAGGCTGGTTACTGTTGAACCTTCAACAGGTGTTTGTACCGACAAAGGGAACATGGGAGGTTTTTTTGGCTCACTTACATATTCCTCAACTACAGGAATTCTATACGCCATGGGAGGCACATCAGCACCTTATCAGAAAATTTACAGTGTAAACATTAATAACGGCGCTACAACTTTTCTTGGAGGACCGTATCCGGGAATAGAAGAGGAGGGAGGTATCATTGCATATAACTATACTAATAATTTCATATACTGCTGGACCGGTCTTTTTTTCCCTACATTGTCTAAAATTAACACATCTACTTTTGTTGAAGAATTCGTCGGAACCGGCGGTCCGGCGGGTGGTGTTTACGGCGCAGTCTATATAGGCGGGGGCAACTTTATCATATCAGCCGGAAATGTATATACTGTTGATATTTCAGGAGCCTGGTCTCTACTGGCAAATAATGTTTCTTCAAGAGGATTAGGCTATGTCGACCCATTGCTTCCTGTAGAACTATCTTCATTCACATCTTCAGTAAACGGAAGAAATGTTGAATTAAACTGGACAACTTCCGCTGAAACGAATAACTCGGGATTTGAAATAGAGCGTTCAAATGACAGAGGTCAAACGTCAAACGAATGGATAGAGGTTGGAAATGTAAACGGAAATGGTACAACAACTTCATCAAGTAACTATTCATTCACTGACAGAGGATTATCATCAGGGAATTATAATTACAGACTGAAACAGATTGACTTCAACGGTAACTTTGTATATTTCAATTTGAGTAATGAAGTAAATGTCGGAGTTCCGGCTAAGTTTGATCTCTCACAAAACTATCCGAATCCTTTCAATCCGTCTACACAGATCAATTATGATCTGCCTCTTGACGGAAATGTAAGTATTAAATTATTTGATATGTCCGGGAAAGAAGTTGCAGCTTTAGTAAATGAAGTGAAGACAGCAGGATACTATACGGTTAATTTTAATGCCGGTAATTTATCAAGCGGAATTTATTTCTATACAATCAAAGCTAATAACTTTGTTCAGACAAAGAAGATGATGCTTTTGAAATAGTTGAAAAGTTGAAAGTAATTAAAAAGCCGGAGAAATATTCTTCCGGCTTTTTTTATTTATTAAAATTAATAACTATTTTCAATTTTGACAATTCATGAAATCATATAATCACTTCGATCAGTGTTCACCTACACGTCAAAATAAGTCTGCTCTTCTTCCTTAAACAGTTTCAGAACTTCAGCGGGACTTTTCGCTTCTTCAAGCCTTTCCCGGAAATCATCCTTATTCATTAGCCTCGATATTCTGCTTAAAAGCTTTATGTGAGCATTCAGCAGACTCTCTTTACCGATTATTAAGAATATAAACTTCACGGGCTCAAGATCTATTGAATCAAAATCAATTGGATTTTTTAATATCGCAAATGCTGCTACAATATCTTTTATTTCATCTGTCTTTCCGTGCGGTATGGCAAAACCCTTACCGACACCCGTCGATACCAGCTTCTCCCTGTCAAATACACATTGTCTTACCTTCTCTATATTCGTCATTAATCCGGAATTACCCGCAAGGTCAACCATTTTATTAATCGCATCATCTTTATCAATGCATTCCAGATCAACCGCAATAATTTTTTCGTTTAAGATATCACTTATTTTCATAACTTTTTAAAAAATTAAAATTGAAAATTTATTCCTCTCTTTTCATTCTCTTATTAAAATGAACCAACTCAACTTACCTAACTTACTTAACTTACACAACTCACTCCACACACTCTATACACTCCACACATATACTCCACACACTCCACACACTCCACACACTCCACACACTCTATACACTCCACACACTCCACACACTCTATGCACTCTACACACTTTTAACATAACTTTCCACCAACGCTTTAAACTCCTTTAATAATTTCTTTGATTTCCTTTCTGAAGGTGATTCTACATTCACATGTACAAAATTCCTGTCTTTATCAGGGATGCATAATACGCTTGAGTCTTTATCAATAAAAATTTTCACACCGTCTATCAGTTCCTGCTTGTAATGAACCGTATCTTCCATGAACTTTCTCATTATGCTTCCTTTCTCTTCTTTCGAACAAATAATGTTTTCCTTCAGCATGAACAGTCTGGGCGTATTATTATCAAGCTCGTCTATTGACTGATCACTTAATGAAATAAGCTCAAGTATTTTTGCAACAGAAAACATTCCGTCCGTTGCATACAGGAATTCCGGGAATAAGAATCCACCTCTGTTTCCGCCGACAAAGCTTACATCTGCATCCTCACAAGCCATCATCATAGAATAATGTGTATCCTTTAATCTCAGCACTTCGACTCCGAATTCCTTTGCTACAAGATCCACTTCGCTTGTCACAGGTACAGGCACTGCTATTTTTTTTACTCCGGGCGTGACCATTAAAAACATTTTTAATACAAGTACCAAAAATCTGTCTCCGCCAAGCAGCTTGCCTTCTGCTGTCGTGAGCCAGATCTTTTCTCCACCGGCATCTATCATGAACCCAATGTCATACTGGAGAGATTTGACTACATAAGAAAAATGACTTTGCGAGCTTCTGAATTCTTCAGGAGATCTCGTTATTTTTTCTGAATCAAGATGAGCTGACAGCGAAACTATCTCACAGTTAAATTCGCCCAAAATATTCGGAAAGATGGTTGATGCAATGCCGTATGAGTAATCCAGCACAAGCTTAAACTTTCTTTTCCTTATCGCCTGAACGTCAAGGCAGCTTAAAAAATGTTTTGTATACTTCTCGTTGGTTCTTTCCTGAAATTTAAATGAGCCGACTTTATTAAATTCCGCTCTCATGTATTCCTCGCTGAAAAATATCCTCTCGATCGATTTGGTTTTATTACCCGAAAGATCTTTTCCGTCTTTGTCAAAGAAGATTATGTCAGTTGACCTTCTGTCGAACGGAGATTTTCTGACAAAAATTCCGCCGGATCCTCCACCGCCCTTAAGCTCCTGTCTCAGTATGGGAATCGGAATTACCTGTGAGTCTATGACATTGACACCGGCTGACATTATACCGCTCGAAATGGATCTCTTTATCATGAGAGAAATGTAGTCGCTGTCCCGTGCTATTAAAATTTTATTCCCGGCGCCAATGAACGCTCCGTAAACTGAACCAAGCTTTGCTCCGAACTCAGGATTGATCTGAAGATTTGAAAGTCCGGTGATCTTTGAATCAGTGAACAGATCACTGAAAAACCTGTCGTCATAAATTACGCTGCGGGTTATCTTATCATTATCCTCGATCTGCTTATTGTCCCAGATCTTTATGCTTGAGCTTATGAAAACATTTTTTCCTATGTAACAATTATCACCAATGAAAACATAGTCATTAATTCTTGTTCCCTGTCCTATGAAACAGTTTTTCCCTACAACATCAAACAGAAGCCTGCATCTGCTGCCGGCTTTTACATTACTCCATAAAACCGTATTCTTAATGACCGCGTCTTTATCGATTATTACATTATCTCCGATGATGCTGTTCTCAATCGTTGCGCTTTTATCAATCACTGCAGACTTGCTTATGCAGTTGCCTTTTTTATCAGTGGCTTTAATGTAATTTAATTTCCCGCGGAGCGTATCCATGTTCGCATCAAGAAACCGGACTATCCTGTCCTGTTTATCCGTTAATACTATTCCGTACTGAAGAGGATTCTTTGAACTGTATAATGAAAGTGTGGCAATTGTTTCCTTCTTTGAGTGAAAGTCTGCAATGTCTGAAAGATTAAAATCTGTAAGAACATCTCCGCTTATTACAATGAATTTATCTTTAATGAATTTTTCAGAAAGCTTTACAGCGCCGGCAGTCCCGAAATCTTCTTCGGGTACAATGTACTTTATCTTCACTCCGAACTTTCTGCCGTCGCCTAAATAATTTCTTATTATGTCAGGCATATAATAAAGCAGCACTACATAATCCTTTATTGAATGTGTCTTTAAAAGATTTATGATATGCTCCAGTATCGGCTTATTAACTATCGGGACCATTGGCTTTGGTATGTTGTTGGTCAAAGGTCTTAACCTTGTCCCAAACCCCCCTGCCATTATGACTGCCTGCATTTACAATTATTAATTATTAATGAATAATGAACAATAAATATTCAAGCCATTATATTTTATTTATGCGTGTTGTTTTTATAATAGAAAATAATATTTTACAAATTTCTTCACAATCATTGATCATCGAACTAAATGAACTTCTGTCAATGTAGTCAGTCTCATGCAGTAATCTCAACCAATAGTGAGTTTCTTTAGCTTCCTTTGTATGAAATTGAAATCTTATGAGAAAAATCCTGCTTTGATATTCCTCCGCACGCTTCTTCAACATTTGCGCCAATTGAAGTTCCGCTTTTAATATTTGTCTTGAAAGAACATACTCTTTTCTTTCATTACACAAATATTGATATAATCTAATTATTCTAACTGCAAATTTAAAAGTTTTATCCTTTATCACATTTTCTTTCCCATTCATAACACCTCCTTATTATTAAAATAGTTTTCTAAAATCCATACTCATTGTTCATTGCTCATTGTTCAATGTTCATTGTTCATTGTTCATTGTTCATTGCTCATTGCTCATTGCTCATTGCTCATTGCTCATTGCTCATTGCTCATTGCTCATTGCTCATTGTTCATTGCTCATTGCTCATTTTCTTCTCTTCTTTCTTAAAATCAAACTGTACATCAGGCGGTTTTTCACTTCCGGCTACAGATTTGAAATATTCTTTTTCTTTAAAGCCGAATATCTTGGCGGAGATCAGTGTAGGAAAGCTTCTGACTTCCGTATTATAGCTCTGAACTACTTCATTAAATCTTCTTCTTTCAACAGATATTCTGTTTTCAGTTCCTTCAAGCTGTGACTGAAGCTGTAAGAAATTTTCATTCGATTTCAGCTGAGGATAATTCTCCGAAACTACCAGTAATCTGGATAATGCACCGGACAACTGGTCCTGTGCCTTTTGAAATGCCGCAAACTTCTCCGGATCACTGAGATCATCAGCTGTAAGCTTCATCTGGCCTACTCTGCTTCTTGCATCCGTTACTTCTGTAAGAACAGTCTTTTCAAAATCCGCTGATCCCTGTACTGTGCTTACAAGATTCGGAATAAGATCGGCTCTTCTCTGATACTGATTTTCAACCTGTGACCACGCTGAGTTCACTTCTTCTTCCATCGATACTAATTTGTTATATCCGCATCCGTAAAAATTCGACGAAGCGATCAACAGGAATAATATTGCTAATAATTTAGCTGTATTTGATTTCATATATGTGTTTTAATTTTTCCAAAAATACTACTATGCGTTTTTAAATACAATTCTTTATTGAGATTTGTAAGATTCATTAAGATTCGTAAGATTCATAAGATTAAAGAACAAATATTGAATAAACATCTAAGGCTGACTATTAACTATTAACTGCTAACTATTAACTATTAACTGACTCCGTACATCTTTTTCCATTTAGCAAAGTTGTATATCTTCCACAGGAAATGAGATTTTATTTCCGGGTTTGAAACAATGCTGTCATATTCTTTTAGTATTAGGTCAATATTAAAGTATGGGCTCAGTTCTGCTTTGCTTTCATTTACAATTTTTATGAAATCCGGTTTCAGGATCTTCATCCATTTCCTCTCGGGAGTCGGGAACCCTTTTTTATCCCTTCGCCAGAGAATTTTCTCAGGAACAATATTCTTCATCGAATTTCTTAATATCCATTTACTCCAGCCGTTATGGATTTTATACACACCTTCGGACCGGCATATTGAAATCCAAAATATATCTCGTAGCCGCCCAGGGTTTCATCGCCGCCCTGCCCGTCAAGCAGTACTGTGACTTTGTTCTGCCCCGCAAGACGCATAACGTTATACAGCGCAAACGGGGAAGTGCTGACGATAGGTTCATCTAACTGGTAAATAAAATCATCAACATCTTTCGCAAATATGCTTTTATCAAGATCCTTTTTGTCAGGAAAAACATAATGCGAATCGCAGTTTGTAGCTCTGACTATTTCTTCAATGAAATTTCTTTCGTCAATGGAAGCGTCATCATAGACCGCTGAAAACGTTTTTTGTTTGTCCCCTATCTGCTGCCTGTTAACATTCCTATCACCTGTCAGAAACTTATTTATTATCGATACAATGGTAGATGAATCAAGCCCGCCGCTTAAGCAGGTACCTATGGCTACATCCGAACGCAGGCGCAGCTTTACCGAGTCGAACATCAGTTCTGAAAACTCATTACTCAGCCGTTCGAACTTCTTCGCGTCATACTTTCCCATCTCTTTATTGATCTCAATGGAAAAATATTTTTTTAGTGAAAATTCCCGGTTATGTATTTTTAAAAAATGCGATGGAGGAAGATGCTTGATGTTTTTGATGAAAGTATTTTCAGTATGATCGGCAAAGCTATGGATCAGATAATCATAAACTATTTCTTCGTTGGCTTCTTTTTTAAACGAACTGTCGCTTTTAAAATATTCTATGATCGCCTTCAGCTCGGATGCGAAGACGAATCTTTTATCATCTTTGTAATAATAAAACGGCTTGACACCGAATCTGTCTCTTGTACAGAATAAAACATTTTTCCTCATGTCATAGAGCGCCATTCCCCACATCCCGTTGAATCTGGACAGACAGTCTTCACCCCATTCGATATAAGAATTCATTATCACTTCAGTATCGGTGCCTGTATGAAATGAGTATCCCTTTGAAATGAGTTCTTCCCGGATCTCGATGTAATTATAAACTTCACCGTTGAATATAATGCAGATATTTTTTTCGTTATTGAAAAACGGCTGATGCCCGTTCACGGAAAGGTCTAAAATGGAAAGTCTTCTGAATCCGAGAGCAAGATTAAAAACTCCGGAAGATTGTGAAAGTATGTGTGTCCCTTTCTTTATTGCGGAAGTGTCGCCGTATTTCTCTTCATAAGTTTTCTTATAAGTATTAAATACAGCGTAACCTTCATCATCCGGTCCCCTGTGTTTGATTATGTTCACTGCGTCCTGCAGCGAACTGTAATTTACACTGACCTCATCAAAATTTAAAACTCCGAATATCCCGCACATGTAAAATAGTTTTGTGAAATAAAAAAGGTAATCTAAGAATTTAGATTACCTTTAGAAATAACAAAAGCCGGGCTCCCTTCACCGGGTTTACCACTGAGGTACAAAGGACACAGAGTTGCACAGAGATTTATTTTTTATAACAGTTAGTTGTTATAGTGCTTGAATATTAAAATATTTTTGTTGATTAGGAAATAGTAATAGAAGTTTCTCTGTGTAAACTCTGTGGTCTCTGCGCCGCTGTGGTAATTTTTAGTTTTGAGAAAGATTTTTTTTATTTTGTTTTATTATGGGGGAAAAAAATTTTTTTTTTTTTTCCCGAGGGGAAAAGGGAGGAAAAGAAAAGGGAAATTTTTTTTTTTTTAAAATTTTTTTTTTTTTGGGTGTTTAAATAAATAAATTTTTTTTTTAAAAAAAAAAAAAAAAAAAATTTTTTTTTTTAAATCTTGTTCCCTCCCCCCCTTTAATTTTTTTTGGGGGAGTTTTGGGGATATTTCAGGGAAGCTGAACGCATTACATCCGGCGTTTAGCTGTATCACTGTTATTATCAGTCGTATCACTGCAGTTCTTAGTCGTAATGTTAGCGCTCTCAGTCGTACTCCCGTGGTATCAAGTTATAACTCCGTGCAATTAAGTCATACCTCTGTGATATCAAGTCATACCTCTGTGATATCAAGTCATACCTCTGTGATATCAAGTCATGCCTCCGTGCTATAAAGTCATGCCTCCGTGCTATTAAGTCATACATCCGCGCTATTAAGTCATGCCTCCGTGCTATCATGTCGTACATCCGTGATATCCAGTCATACCTCTGGGGTATCAAGTCGCACATCCGTGGTATTAAGTCATATATCTGGGGTATCAAGTCGTACTCCCGTGGTATTAAGTCGTGTTTACGTGGTATCCCGTCGCACCTCCGGTCCATTCAATCGTACATCTGTGGAACTCAGATTGCATCCGTTTAACTCAGTCGCTTATCCGTGAAACCTAGTGGTACATATCTGTTACACTGGCGTATCGCCGTGCATTACTTGAGTATGTCTGCGTGTTACAGATATGTAATTTTTATTGCCGGAGAATCCGGATGTATGTCCGGACTTCACTGATGTACATCTAAGCTGCACAGATGTTGTCCGGTCTTTACAGATGTATGTCAGAGATGCACAGATGTATGTCCTGATTAATGGTGAATGTTTGAAACACTTCTTTTGATAGAAAATCCAACTTTCACTTTATCAAAACCATTCTTCTTGTCGAAATAAAGCTTCCGGCTTCAAGCTTATAAAAATAAACTCCGCTTGAAAGATTGCTTCCGTCAAATTGTATCTCATATCGTCCGGATTGTTTTACTTCATTTACAAGAAGCAATATCTCTTTTCCGGTTATATCATAGACTTTAAGTTTTACAAATCCTGAAACCGGAATTGAGTAAGAAATAGTAGTTGCAGGATTGAAAGGATTTGGATAATTTTGATATAAATTAAATTTTTCAGGTAATAATAAGTTATTATTTTTAATATTGACCATATAAGGTGCATTGCATAAAGAGTCTGTTTTCGAAGCAAAAATGTTAGACTCGTGAAAACTTGGAGGATAGTCTGTAAAGCCGGTGAAAATAAAGCCGAAATCATTTGTTGCGTTCACAGAATGTGCTAAAAATGCAAAATTACTATCGTTTGTTAGTGAAGGAATTAATTTATTAAATATTAAATTTCCATTTGGATCAATTTTCGAAACCGCCATTAAAAATGCTTGATAATTATTCACATACTGGCCACCAACCATCAGAATATTTTCATCTTTTGATAAGCACATTGACCCGCATCCATTCACTCCCTTATAATAACTTTTTTGAAAAATAACTGAACTTGAAGTGTCAATTTTATATAAAATCATTGAATCAAGCCCCCCTCCGACAAAAATATGTCCTGAAGGATGCTCAATTAAATTTATTGCATTTGGAAGAAATAAATTTTCTTTCCAAATAACTTTGCCAAAGTCGTTAGCTTTTGTCAATGACGCCATTACAACACCACGGGCATTAGTAGAATGTTTATTAAGAAGATTATAACGATGTTTATTTGTTCTTTCAGCATTTTCTTTTGAATCATCAATTCCTAGAATATAAAATGAATTATCCTTACTCTCTAAAATCACAAAAATGTCAGTAGTGAAACTATATAGGGCATCCCATAATTTATTTCCCATTGAATCAGTTTTAATTACACAACCAATGCTAGGATTGAATAAATATCCGCAAGCCAAAATTCCACCATCATTTGTTACTTTATGATCCAAAAATCCTGCAGATCTGCCGAAATATTTTTTGATCCACTTAACATCACCAGACTTATTGATTCTGAATATTATTGCAGAGTCCTGATTGTTTCCTGTAATTATGTATCCACTATCACGGGCTTGCGTTACGGAGCTTAAATATAAAGAAAATCCTCCTATGTTATTCACATCATATAGTCTCTGCCATTCAATCATTCCAAATTGATCGGTTTTAGTTACAACCGATCTTGTTATTGAAGTATAAATATTCGATAATATAATGTACCCTCCATCAAATGTTTGTATGACATCATCTCCACTTTCTTCAAAGTTATTATAATCATACCACTTCTGCCACGTCACAGCCTGAGAATAAACTAAGCTATGAGTTATAAAGAAAACTATAACAACCAAAAATATTTTCAACACTTTATTCATATCACAAATTTCATTTAAGAAAACTTACATCATTCATCTTGAAATTTAAACACCGTACATAGCCACAACTTTTATAAACTCCGATATACTCCAGCTGAACCGGAGACTGACCCTGCGGATTATAAACCGGCATGTTAAAAACATTATCCTGCAAAAGTATTTTGTAATTATTTTCACCGTAGATTCCTTTATGAACTCCTCCGTTTGGAATATTGAAAGTATTATTTTTAATTACTCTGCTCTTATAATAATTTTTTGCAGTATTTGTGATCGTAAGCGCTGTCTTTGCATTGCTGAATGTGCAGTTAACAATCGTATCAACTTCAGTATTTGAAAGAAAAATACCTTCCCATTTCAATCTCGAATCAATCGAAGTAAACGCAGCACCTTTTGCGATGAACGAAGCCGAGCTGTCAAACACTATTTTTGAGCCGACTCCCATTTTGTGTTTTGAGTTAGGGTTCAACGGCGGGAAAAACATTTTCTAGTTTTTGCTAACACGAAACAGAGTTTCTGTTGACATTTGCGTTCCCAAACGGAGTTTGGGAACGAGCAAACTGATTTTTCAGAAGTCAGTATATAATAAATATGAAATATTGGTTTAAGTATTATTTAAAACCATCAGCGAAAATCCGTTAAATCAGCGTTATGATTTATTCCTGTTCTTCAGATATCCGATTATTCCGATTATCAGAATTATCCCCAGCAGTATATTAGCGCCGGCGCTGATTGTCTTTCCTGTATAAAATGTTTCCGGCTCATATCTGAATTCCACCTTATGCTTTCCCTGAGGCACGACAACTGACCTGAATAAATAATCTGTCTTGTAAAACTCAGTCGGGTTGCCGTCGAGGTATGCTTTCCATCCGAACGGAAGATACACTTCACTGAATACAACGAGATTATTACCGCTTGCATTTACTTCATACTCAAGCGAGTGTATGTCGCCTTTTATGAATTTAATGCTTGCGGTTGAATCGGGCTTGTCTATTTTCTGATTTATGTCCTTTTCCAGATAAGCGATTTTACGCGGGTCGAAATTCTTTTCTCCGATGCTGTTAAGAATGGTGATGTCCTGTTCAACTTTATATTCATCTGCAAAAAATGCTTTCGAAATAAAATTCTTGTTCTCATAAACCGACTTCGAACCTTTGAATACCTGAACGAATGAAGTGTCCGTCAGCGGCTTTTCCGAAATAATATATTTCACGCCGCCGAGTGTAAGCAAAAGAGAATTCTCCCCGCCGGCAATGTCAACGGCATCCTGATAAATTCTTACCTTTGCTCCGTGATACCCGTTAAATGAATGAAGCCGGTAATATGCATTGTTATTTGTAGTGGACAGCCTACCCCCGCTGAATTCGGCTATACGGTAAGTATAGGTATCCGGTGCTGTCTTCAGCAACCAGTTAGTGTAATCGGTCTCGGCAAATGCATTCTGCTGATCTCCCGGATCATCCCAGTGCATTGTTTTGAAATTTACATTCCAGAGATCAATCACGGCGATAAGGATCGTTCCGATCAGGAACAATTTAATCGAAACCTTTCCGGCAGTGTACATGTAAGCAAGCCCTGTCACAAGCAAAATGAAAAACGCATGTAGCCGCAGATCGCTGATGCTGTTCTCATAAGCATTCGGTACGATGTTTTGCTTAATGTACTGCGAGATCTGCTGTGCATTTGCTCCCTGTTGTTTTAGTTTATCGACTAAAGGGCTGTTCATCACAGAAGAAGTGTATGATTCCTGAAATCCGAAAATTGAAATTAAAAACATCAGCCCGGCAATCCCGAAAAAGACATAACAAACTTTCTTGAATTTTTCAGCAGCAATTTTATCTTTAGCGATTTCTATGATGGACTTCAGCCCGAATCCCGCTAAGATCACAAATGCAATGTCCATGAAATGATGTATCATCACCGGAGCTCTGAAGCTGCTGAAAAACGGGAAGTAATAAAAGAACAGATCATACAGCACAGAAAAATTTCTTCCGAATGACATTACTAAAAATATGAAAGCTATTACAGTCATCGACTGCACTACGGGATTCTTCCGGAAGTTGTAGTATATGCCTATCACCGCAAGCACTAATGTAATCACGCCGAAGTACATCGGGTTGGTTGTAAATGGCATTTGTCCCCAGTAAAGATTTGCTCTTTGACCCTGCACTTCGACATCACCAAACCCGTAATAATAAGGCAGTAGAAATGTTATGGTTTCACCCGGACTGAACGACCAGTTGGTCGCATACTGATAATCAAGCGGCGAATCATCCGCTACTTTGGTATCGAGTTTTGATTCAATGCTCGGCTCGCCTCTCATTGAATATTTATTATAACCTTTCATGGTAGTCAGAACATCAGCGCTCATTGCAACCGATATCAGCGCAGCTAAGATAAAGAACACGCTTCCTTTGATTACAGCGCTTATGTTATCCTTGTTAAAAATTCTGAAAATAATAAGATACATTAAATACAGCCCGATCATAAGATAGGAATAGAATATCATCTGTATATGGTTTGAGCTGAGCTGAATGTGAAGCATTATGGTAAGTAAAACAAAATTGATAAGGTTTGAATATGAAAAAATCGATTTCTTTATGTCGCTGAATGAATCTATGAGCTTGTCAATTAAAAGTAGTATCAGCGGAAAAAAAGCGAGAGCCATTACTTTTGTATTATGCCCGACGACGATCCTCTGTATGTAATCTGTTGCGAAAGTTGCAGAGAGCGCGCAGTAGAGTGCAATAAGCCTGTTCTTAAATTTATATGTTCCGTAGAGATAAAATCCGATTCCGAAAATTATGTAGTAAATGACAATCGGTAAAACATAATTGCTGTCGCTGTTCGTAATGAAGTTATAAATACCCTGCCAGATGAAATAGAAGAAGTCAAAGTTTCGCGGCGGATAACCGATTATCGGAAAATTAGGCATTCCCATGAAAATGTAAGGAACCCATAACGGGAATATACCGTCCTTCTTTGCGTCAGCTAGGAAGGTCTTGAAGCTGTCATATGCCATTATGTCGCTTGAGAAAAATAATTTTCCTCCGAACACGCCGTCTTTGAAAAAGATCAGCACAGCAAAAATTATTATCAGTACATAAATATAATTTTCATATTTTATAAAATTACTGTCGGGAGCTTTGGCTGTGTATTTTTTTTCTGAGGATGAACTTACTTTTGTCTGAATGGATTTGGATACCGGTTTGGATTTTGCCATTTACCTGCTAATATTCTTAAATAAAATTTTGTAAAAATAAATTAAAACTTGTTAAAAATCTAACTACTTAGAAAACAGTTTTACCACAAGGCCGACAGACCCTTCTTTGCTAACCAAAAATAATTTGTTTATAATTATTCCTTATATTTATGATTTACTTTTAAACTTTCTTTTCATCGATGAAAAGAAAGCGAATGTAAGAATTTATTTCAAGTTCAATTTGAAGCGTTTGGACGAGTTTGATTATTATTCTATCCGAAGTTTTATTAAGTATTGAAATACTCAGAATTTGTTTAATTAAAAAATTTTGAAAAATATATTCGATTAAGATTTCTCTGTGAAACTCTGTGGTCTCTGCCCCTCTGTGGTATCTTTGCTTTGAATGAGTGTGTGCCTCTGTGTTGATAATTAGTTATAGACAGATTAATCAGGATATTGTCTTATAAATTCTTTTTATGTCTTCAACTGCTTTATGCATGTCGCTTATTTTTATGAATTCATGTTCCGTGTGCGCATCCAGTATGCTTCCGGGTCCGTAAAGGATTATGTTTTTTACATTATTAAAAGAAGGCGCGTCAGTTCCGTATGCTACAGTCCCGGTTTCAAATCCCTCCGTTGTAAAGAATTTCATTGGTCTGTGTCTGAAGAGAACATTCATCTCAGATTTTTCATCCAGAATATTTTTCACTCTATCTGTTAAAACATCGTGTGATACAAAAGTCGTTCTGAAAAAGACCTTCATTGTAACAAGATCAGATACGACATTATGAGCATTCTTTGATTCGAGCATTCCAACATTGAACATCGTTCTTCCGAGTATCTCATCTTCTCCGAAATCAATCTCCTTTAATCTGTGAATAAAAGTGTACATCCTTTCCGTTGCACTGTCACCGAGATGAGGATATCCGGAATGACAGCTTTTTCCTTTGAAAACAAAATCTGCGCATATATTTCCTTTCGATGCGCTGATCAATTTATTTTCCGTAGGTTCACCGATTATGATAAAGTCACAGTCTTTAATGAGTTTATTCGCTGCCATCGCTCCCTGAGAACCGTCTTCCTCTCCGGCAGTCATAAGCATTCCAAAATCACTGTAACCTTCTTTTCTCAGCTGCAGACACGCTTCAAATAAATACGCAAGCTGTCCTTTAGCGTCACAGGAGCCGCGGCCTTTTATGATATCATTCTCTTTTAAAGGAGAAATGTAAGGTGGTACAGTGTCGAGATGCGAATTAAAGATCACCTTAGGATTTCCCCATTTAAAGAATATATTTGACCTGCCAAATTCCGTTTTATGTATCTCAAGTTCCGCATCCGCCGGTTTGTATTTTTGTGAAATGTATTCGGCAAGTTCATTTTCCTTTCCGGAAGTTGAATCGAACCGCATTATGTCCAAGAGAAAGTCTATCATTAGTTTGATTTTATTTATAAACTAAAAATTTACCACTGAGGCTCAGAGGACACTGAGTTCCACAGAGGAATTCAATTAATTTAAAAATGGATCTTTTTATATTTAAACAATTTAAAAATTTTTATCCTCAATAGTCACCTCTTGTAAAAGAAATTCTCTGTGAAGCTCTGTGTCCTCTGCGCCTCTGTGGTATTGGTTTTGAAAAATTTGTACTCCCGATGACAGGTGCATTCGGAATGGCAACTATGAGTTATGGTGTTATCTTCTTCACAAATGCAGTACTGTTATTATACGCGATCAGCACATCATTCAGATCAGAAATATTATCACCCGTAATATCAGTTTTCTCATAGCCGGTTATAAAATTACTTGCATCATTATAAATGAGCAAAACATCTGACAGATTTATAAAGCCATCCTGATCCGCATCACCGCTGTATATGCAGTATTTGATTCCGTTAAAAAATAAATTGTCTCCGAATGCCTGCGATGAAAAATTTGTAAAGTCATATGTCAACGTCTGACCGACTAAATATGATTCACCTCCGGCTTTACTCCATGTTTCGATGCTGTTCCTGTGTTTAAGCATTAAGTAGTATGTTCCTGAGGGGGCGTTTTGAAATTCAAACGTTCCGGAAAAATTAAGTGAATCAATTGCGCTGTTTGCCGAGTCAATGATATTGAAAGGTGAAAGTATGTTGCGCAAAAATACCCTGACAGTATCTCTCATGTTCAATGTGTTTGTGAGAGTTTTATAGAATCCTTCCGGGATAACTGTTATGACTGAAGGCAGAGGTAAAGTTTGCTGAACAGTAAATTTATAACTGTTAAAATTATTGTTCTGATTTCCAAGACCTTTCACTCTCACTAAATAATCCCCGCTGTTTACAAAGTAACTAATGGAATCACCGCTTCCTGAAATTGTCTTTGTCACAAGAATATTCCCGGCAATTGATAATAAAGAAACTTCCGTTAAACCGGCGCTTGCACCGGAAATATTAACATTTAAATTTCCTGCAGCTGTTAAATTAATTTTATAAAAATCTAAATCATTAATTCCGCCTGAACTTTGCAGTGTAATAAAACCTGCGTATGTTTTGTTCAAAATAATTTTATAAGCCCGGGCGGCGCTGTCCGGTTCATCCAGTCCTCTAATGATCGTCCTGTAATCCGGCGTTTCAAGATCGTGCCGCTTATTTGTCAGTATCGTATCGGAAATATTCAGCGGTCTCGGCTGTCCGCTTTCATAAAGCCATTGCCGGTTTAAGTCTACCACTATGTCCGTTCCGAGATTCAGATAATTTGAAGTGATCCAGGTATATAATATATTATCAGGTAAAGGTAAATCTGAACTGAAGCTTGTAAGATTACTGATGCCTTTTATGCTGTCTGACTGACTACCGTTACAGTCAACATCTTTATTGTAATATGCCGATGGTATCACTGATTCCGAATTTCCAAACAGGTACGGAGCTTTTGGAACTCCGGTGAAAGAATACCTGCAGTCTCTTACGGCTTCACTGTTAGGGTCAATGTTAAATAATCCTGAAAGACCGGCGTTTGAACCGAGATGCGGCGTTCCGAATGTAACTACTTTCGCGACCTTATGACCGTTAGTATTATCAGAGGGATCAACCCACCAGACTTTAATTCCGCTTTCTGTTCTCTGCAGATATTCCCTGATGGCAAGGCCTCCCATTGAATGCCCGAGCAGAATTACTTTATCAGATTGAGATGCCGTTAATACAGCTTCAATACATTTTTTCAAAGCAAAGCCCTGTTTATAAATTGCTGATTCATTGCCTGATGACTGATTTGAACCGGGAGTATTGTCACTGTGAATTATGACTCTCGGGTCAGAAGCATTCCTGTTCCAGAAGTTTTGAAAATTTATAGCATACAGATTGCTGTTCGAAAGCTGATTCACGGTTACTCCGTTGATGTCTTTAACGGGAATTATTACATCCTCTAAGTAAGATGTCGTATCTCCTCCGCGTGCATTCAGAATTGCGTGAAACCTGTTGTCCGAACCGGTGATCCAGCTGTTCTGTAAATAGCTTATCAGTGTATTCCAGGTCTCATCGCTGCTGTTAATTCCGTGAACCAGAATAATAGGGTAGGGTGAACTTCCGGGCTGTGAATGCACTGTTTTAAAGAGAAGTAAAATAATAATGAGAAAGTATATTTTTTTCATATTTTTTAAAATGATTGTTTGTCCAAAATGAAAATAACTGTGGATTAAAAATTTTATTAATTAATTGATACCGGTTCAAAGTATAGATTAGATATGGATCTGACCACTGAACAGTAATTTGCAGATGAAAATCATTAAAAAGGTTAGGTTTAGAAAGTCAATTTACTGACTTAGATAATGTTACATATTATTCAGATTTTAATTTTATATTAATTGGTCAGAATATTTATTTTAGCAATAGCATTCTTTTGGTTTGTTCAAAATTACCCGCCTCAATACTGTAAATATAAATGCCGCTTGATAATTTACTTGCGTCAAATGGCACTTCATAATTCCCTGCGTGCTGTTTTTCACTTACTAAAGTTTCGAGTTCCTTTCCCTGAATATCAAATACTTTCAAAGTGATAAAACGGTTTTCGCTTAATGAATATCGGATAACTGTGACAGGATTAAACGGATTGGGATAATTCTGTGAAAGAGAAAATTGATCCGGCTGAAATTCATCCGGATCATTGTTTGAAGTAATTACTCCGCCGGAATCTGTATGAATGATGATACCGTCAAATCCTACACATGATCCGTAATTCTGATTGAGAAAGGATACAGCCTGAAGATCTTTGTTTGTTCCGGAAGGTAATGAGTCCCAGCTGTTTCCTCCGTTAGTAGTTTTAAGTACTTTTCCCCCGCTTCCGCAGATGAATCCGGTTACCGGATCTACAAAATAAATATCCCTGAGAAAAAGTCCCGGGATTCCGGTCTGATGAATGCTCCAGTTATTCCCGCCGTTAGTTGTCCTCAGTATGGTGCCATTGTTACCGACAGCAAAACCGTTGTCAGTACTTGTAAAATAAACTCCCCGCAGAAGATTTGTAGTGTTAGGGTTTTGCATGATCCAGCTTGTGCCTCCGTTGGTAGTTCTTATGATCGTTGCCGTATCATTCTGAGTCCCGCCAACTGCAGTTCCGTTGTCAGGGTCTGTAAAGTGAACTGCAAAAAGCTGCTGGGTTCCAAGACCGGTATTCTGCAGACTCCAGTTATTCCCGCCGTCAGTAGTTTTCATGGCAACTCCGTTAAACCCAACGGCAAAACCAAGGAAACCAGTGGCTGTCGGAGGGAATGAAGCACTTCTTAAGGCAGCATTAGTAGGATTATTGATGGTGTCCCACGTAATTCCCGAATCAGTCGTTTTAAGAATTACGGATAAATTAAAATTACCTCCTACTACAATACCTGTTTCAGAATTTACAAATGAAATTGATCTGAGTAAAATATCAGTATTTGGATTTACGGAAGTCCAGGTTGTACCTCCGTTAGTCGTTCTTAATATTACTGCAGTGTTGGTTGCAGTTCCTCCGACTATGATACCTGTGCTCTCATTAAAAAATGTACATCAAACAAAGCGTCGGTAGTTCCGGACGGCTGTATTATCCATCCGGATTGAGAAAAGACATTCACAGCATTAAAAAGAAGGATCAATAAACAGAATAAAGTTTTCATTTTATTTATGTTTAAATTAAAGAATTAAAGTTTTTCGCAGAGTCGGGTTGATTTCGCAATGAGTATGCGTTTCGGGTCAAACATAAAGTATCTATGAGTTACTTATGTTTGTAATTAGGTTGGGGCTAATTTGAAATTGCTTTTAAAAAATATGACTAAAAATAAATTTATGGATATACAGATGCAATGCAATGAATGTAACTGATGAATGAATTCAAATTGAATACAATTTTATCTGATGATGCTGTGTTCAGAATTTATTTTTAACACAATAAAATATATGCAGTTAATTTCTCACCAGATGACAACTCTCTCACCCGCATCATTCACCATCGGATCTCCGGGTTTACCGTTAAATGCTTTCATGAATTCTTCCACATTGGAAATTGTTCCTATTACTCTGAATCTGCCCGGCGAATGCGGATCAGTATTTAAAAGTAATTTTAAAGATTCAGGTCTTCTGTTCTCCCGCCAGATCTGTGAGAATCCTAAAAAGAATCTTTGATCAGGCGTGAATCCGTCAATTAATGTTATCTCTTTACCCTCGAGAGTTTTCTGCAAAGCATAATAGGCAGCTAACATACCTCCGAGATCGGCAATGTTCTCGCCAAGAGTAAGCTTCCCGTTCACATGGAATGTATCTATCGCCGTATATGAACTGAACTGCTCCGCCAGTTTACCGGCGCGTTCAGTATACTTTTTGGCATCGTCTTCCGTCCACCAGTCCCTTAGATTTCCGTCGCCGTCATATTTTCTTCCCTGATCATCAAAACCGTGTGAGATCTCATGGCCTATTATAACACCAATGCCTCCGTAATTGACAGCATCATCCGCATCCGGATCATAGAAAGGCGGCTGCATTATCCCTGCCGGAAAAGTAATGGAATTCTTTGATCCGTTGTAAGAAGCATTAACTGTTTGCGGAAGCATGAACCATTCATCCTTTACAGGTTTGGCAATGTTATCCAGATTCAGCTTCACAGCGTATGCAGCGGCTTTTTTCATGTTGTTATAAAAAGAGCTGCGGTCAATGTCTAATCCTGAATAGTCTTTCCATTCGTCTGTATATCCTATCTTCGCGCTGAATTTACTTAGCTTTTTCAGCGCTTCTTTTTTTGTCGCTTCACTCATCCATTCATTATTCTTTATTCTTTCAGCAAATGACTCTTTAATGTTGCTTACCATTTCCATTGCCTTAGCTTTGGTCTCAGGCGTAAAATATTTCTCTGCAAATTTCTGTCCCAATGGTTCTCCCATCGCACTATTTACAAACGCAAGACTTTCTTTCCATCTCTGCTGCTGCTGCTCGGTTCCTCTCAGTACTTTACTGTTGAAATTAAAAGACTCATCGGCAAGCTCTGAGCTGAGTTTGTCCGCAGACCATCTTATCAGGTTCCATTTTAAATAATTTTTCCAGTCTTCAACGCTTATGTCTGCTATCATTCTGTCAACTTCTTTTAAAAACTCCGGCTGGCCTACATTTATTCCTTTGTCAAACTTGTTATGATCGTTTAATCCGGTTTCGTTAAACAATACATCCCATGAAAAATTAGGAGTAAGAGTTTTCAGTTCGGCTAAGGTCATGAGATGGTAAGTAGCTTCAGCCTGTCTCATTTCCTGCCGGCTCATTGATACCTTTGCCAGTCTGTTTTCCATATCCATGACTTTTGCTGTAATGTTCATTGATGTCATCTGATCAGTCCCCGTTAATGTAAAAAGTTTAGCCATGTACTCCGTGTATTTTTTTCTGATATCTTTTGAATTGTCATCATCTTTTAAATAATAATCTCTGCCCGGCAAGCCAAGTCCGCTCTGAAACACCTGCAGGATCACGTTCTGACTGTTCCTGTCATCCTGTCCTGCGGAGATTGAAAAGAGTCCTCCGCTTCTGAAAGTCTTCAGATATGAAAACACTTTTTGAAAATCATCTTTGTTTTGTATGCTCTCGATTAACGCGAGATCATCTTTCAAAGGATCAATTCCCAGCTGCTCAATTGTAACCGTGTCCATCGCTGTAAAGTAAAGATCTCCGAGTTTTTGTAAATTACTTCCTTTGGGAGCATTACCATTAATTGCTTCTTCAAGAATGATCCTGAGCTTCTCATTGTTTTTTAAAATAAGTTCATCCCAGCCTGACCAGCGGCTGTATTCCGGGGGTATAGGATTATTCTTCAGCCAGTTCCCGTTTGAATATTCATAGAAATCAACATTCGGATCAACTGACATGTCTATGTTTGACGGATTGATCGGCAGAGTATTCTTAATATCGTCATACTGTGAATAACCCACGGTATTTATTGAAAGAATTATAATGAGAGGAACAAACAAATTATTCTTTAGAATATTATTCATTTTGTTTGGATGTTTGAATTTTTTGTATGCATCAATTTATCCAATAGAATTTTTTAATTCTATACTTAAAATTAAAAGCTGCCTTACCGGTTTTCCGATAAGACAGCTAATTAATTACTAATTACTAATTGCTAATTACTCTATTGTTCATTGCTCATTTTTCATTGCTCATTGTTCATTGCTCATTGCTCGTTATTTCGGCGAGTGCAGCGCTACTTTATTCCCCTCAGTATCAATGAAAATAGCAATGTATCCTATCTCATCAGTAACTTTCATCTTAGGCTGAATCACCTTCCCGCCTGCTTTTTCTATTTTATTCATTACACCTGTAAGATCTTCTCCGGCAGCAAGATAAATCAATGTACCATCCTGTGATGGTTTATATCCTTCAGCTTTGACTATTGCTCCGCCGACACCTTCACCCGGAAAAAATCCCATCTGGTGAGGACCCATCATTTGATCATGCATTTCTGTACTGAATATGTCACTGTAAAATTTTTTTGCTCTTCCGAAATCAGTTACCGGGATTTCGAACCAGTTAATTGCGTTTGCCATTTTTTAAATCTCCTTTAAGTTAAATTTTAAATTTTTGGTTGATTCAAAATTACAATTAATATTTTATACACACTTCTTTGAAATTGCTAATTTTGTTAATACTTTCGATTATGTTTTTTTTACCACTAAGGCACTAAGATCACTAAGCTTTAAATATAAATAATTCCGGGATAAATTCTCTTCAAATTTAATTATCTGCATTGCTGAGTTAGTTAGAAAAACTACACCTGCTATGAAATGTACCTGTATTATTACTTAGTGTTCTAATTGCCTTAGTGGTAAAATCCTCAATAGAGTTATTTAATTTTCATCTTTGACATATGCAGGCGGTATGATTCTCTCGTTGCTTCAGGTGACATGCCGAATTTACTTTTGAACAGCCAGCTGAAAGAACTCACACTCTCAAATCCGATCTCAAAACAGATCTCCGTAATACTCATATCCGTCCCGAACAGAAGATTACGCGCTTTCTCAATTCGCTTTGCTGTTAAATACTGATGAGGAGTTGTTTTATAAACTGATTTGAAAAGTCTCAGAAAATGATACTGAGACAGACATGCTTCTTTGGAAATTTTTTCCAGTGTGAGGTCTTTTGTAAAATCGGAGTCAATGTATTCTTTAGCCCTGCAAACCCTTTTATATAACTCTGTCTTAGTTGAAAGTTTAACCGGCGGGAGTTTCTCAATTTCCGCATAAAGACTTCGGTGGACGGTCAGCAATTTTTGAAGCAATTCAAAAAATTGTTCTTTGATAAAGTTATCATCATCAAAATTCACCTTTGAAGCAAGCCGAAGCTTCATAATTACAGGAGACAACGTATTATTGTGAGCATACAGCTTTTCAAAAAACTGGACTGGATGATTATTAGGAAGATATGAATAATTTAAGATCTTATCGCTCGGAGTCACTAAACTTTTAAGAGTTTCTTTTGCAAATTCAGTATCAAAATAAACAGAGAAAGTTTCTGCTTCATCTTTAATAAAGCTCGAGCATTCCTGACCTTCATTGACAATGAGATATGTCCCGGAAGTAACTCTGTAATCGCCTCCCGAAGTTCTGTGATTTTCCAGTCCCTTCATTGAACACTTTATTGAAAGAGGGCTGACATGATTATTGAGTTCAGTATCGGAACCTGAAAAATGAACAATGAAATTCTTCTGAAGACTTGAAATCGAATCGGGGTATTTTCTTAAGATCATATTACCTGGAAAAAATTTATTTTGTCTTACGGAGAAAGAATGTATTAAGTTAAGAATTCTTGGTTGAAATATTTCAGGAAAAGATATTTTCTAATTTAAAATAAGAGGATTAATTTAGATAAGAAATGTGTAAACTAATTTTTTGAAAAGCACAAATTGAAAATATATCAAATTATAAAGTGAATTTAGATTTCTCTTTTAACTTATTCAGAGGAAAAATATATTATGAATGAGAATTTGATTAACACGACAGGAGATTATAAGAAAAATTTATGATGAAGTTAGATCTGACAAGAAAATTTAAGAAAGAATCCGCAAAATTAACTTTCGGAAATTCCTCAATAGGAAATGAACTGTCCTGCGTTTTACAAATTCTTCCGGTAACTCCCTTAAGCCAACTTAAAATAATCTCAAAAGCAAAATGTGAACTGTGTGATCCTTAGCAAATTTGAAATAAATCATAAATGAACAAAAGATGGCTAAACTAAAATAAAAGAAGAGTCAATTGCCAAAGAAGATTTGTACTAATAGTTTAATTAAACGATATCAATGATAAAGAAAAACTAAAATTGAAAGAAGACATAATCACTGACAACATCTTTTTTATCAGAGGTGAGAAGGTAATGTTTGATTCTGATCTTGCATTATTGTATGGAGTAACTACCCGCCGATTAAACGGGCAAGTAAGGCGTAACATTAAAAGATTCCCGAAAGATTTTATGTTTCAATTAACAAACAAAGAGTTTAGAATCTTGAAGTCGCAAAATGCGACATCAAGTGGGGAGGACGGAGAACAATACCACATGTATTTACAGAGCACGGAGCTGTAATGCTTGCCGGAATTCTGAACAGTGATACAGCGATAGCAGCAAGTATTAATGTTGTACGCGCTTTTATTAAACTGAGACGAATACTAAGCAGCTATAAGGAATTAGCTGAAAAGATTTCCAAATTAGAAGATAAGTATGACAAGAATTTTAAGATTGTGTTTGAACTTATTCACCAATTAATAGAAGAAGAGGATAAGCCAAAAAGACAGATTGGATTTCGATTGCCCGAGAAATCTTGAGGTTACAAATTGTGACCTCCAATTTTAAACGAATGAATAATTATGACTATCAAAAGCAAAGCCTTGGAATTAAAAGAAGATGCGATAACTGAGAAGATTTATTTTATCAAAGGAGAGAAAGTATTACTCGACCGGGATTTAGCATTATTATATGGAATTGAAACGAAAGCATTAAAAAGAGCAGTAAGAAGAAATCCTGTAAGATTTCCTGCGGATTTCATGCTTCAGCTAAATCGCCGGAAATACGATCTTCTAAGGAGCAAATTTGGCACCTTAGAGGGGAAAGGAAAATACAGCAAATACCTCCCCTATGCTTTTACCGAACAAGGTGTCGCAATGCTGTCAAGCGTTTTAAATTCTCAAAGAGCAGTCGAAGTCAACATCTCCATAATGAGAGCTTTTGTAAATATGCGAAAACTTATTTACTCTAACCTTGAGCTCAAAGAAAAAATAAAAGAGCTGGAGAGACTTACAAACCGGAAATTCAAAGAGAGTGACAAGAAAATCAAATTAATTTTTGATGCGATAAAGAGTTTGATGATTCAAGAAAGCAAACCTGAAAATGCGATTGGATTTCGGTTACCTGAGAAGATTTGATTTATAAATATTTTTGATTAACACTTAAAATGAAAGGATTAGATTATGAAAAACTATTCATACATCGGGAACGATGAAATTTTAAAAAACCACAAGCTTGCATTCTTCTGTTCACAAAAATGCCCTCCTGATATAATTCTTAAAATTTATGACAAAGCAAAAGAATGGAGAGAAAATAAAGTCTGTGTGATATCCGGATTTCATACACCGGTTGAAAAAGATGTATTGCATTATTTATTAAAAGGCGAACAGCCGGTAATCATTTGTCCGGCGAGAAGTCTGGATGATTATAGAATTGATGTTGATATAAAAGAGGAAATTAATAATGGAAGAGTTTTAGTTATTTCAAAACTTCAAAATAGAAGAATATCGAAAAAGTATTCTAATGAAAGAAACTTATTCATTGCGGATCTTGCAGATGAGATATTTATTGGCTATTCCGAACCGGGAGGAACTGTTGAAAAGACTTGTGAGTATGCCAGGACAATGAATAAGAAAGTTTATAGTTTTAGCTATTTATGAAATTGGAACAGATCGTACTAATAAAACACGTAAAAGAGGAAAATGATGGATATAAAGTATTCAAATCATGCTGAAGAAGAATTGCTAAGGAGAAAGATTTCTAAAGAAATTATTGGAGATATCATAAAATACCCTGAACAAAGAATAAAATTTGAAAATGATATATTTATCTATCAATCTATAATTGAATTTGATAATAAAAAGAAATATCTTGTGAGAGTAATTGCAAACAAAAAGAATCCCAAAACTATAATTACAGTTTACAAAACCAGCAAAATAAATAAATATCGGAGGTAAAAAATGAAAGTAAAATATGATGCTGAAGTTGATGTGATGAGAATATTATTTTCGGATTCAGAGATATCTGAAAGCGATGAAGAAAAGCAGGGGATAATTCTTGATTATGATGACAAAGGCAAAATAGTTGCAATAGAAATACTTAACGCTTCAAAGAAAATTGTAAACCCTAAGTCGGTGGAATATGAGATAGAGGGAGTGTAAATGACCTCTCTGTTTTCAGTATCTTGGTTTTGTTATTTACCTCAAACCATCGGCATCTTTATCCCGAACTTCTTCCTTTCTTCCAATGCAAGTTCATATCCCGCATCCGCATGTCTCACGATTCCCATACCCGGATCATAGGTAAGACATCTTTCCAGTCTTTCTTCAGCATCCTTACTTCCGTCGGCAACTATCACCATTCCGGAATGAATCGAATTTCCTATCCCGACTCCTCCGCCGTGATGAAGCGAAACCCAGCTGGCACCACCGATGCAATGCAGTCCAAAATTTAAAACCGGCCAGTCGGCAATTGCGTCCGAACCATCGAGCATCTTTTCGGTTTCACGGTTAGGCGATGCTACACTTCCGCAGTCAAGGTGATCCCTTCCAATAACAATTGGCGCTGAGACTATTTTATCACGAACTAAATCATTGAATATTTTTCCCGCCTTTGCTCTTTCACCGTATCCGAGCCAGCAGATCCGCGCCGGTAATCCCTGAAAATGAACTTTCTCTCTTGCGGCTTTGAGCCACTTATGTAAAAGTTTGTTTTCAGGAAATGCTTTCAATATTGCTTCATCTGTTTTGTAAATGTCTTCGGGATCACCTGATAATGCTACCCATCTGAACGGACCTTTGCCTTCACAAAAAAGAGGACGAATGTATTCAGGAACAAATCCCGGAATTTCAAATGCAGACTTGAAACAAGTATTATAAGCTTCACCTCTTAAATTATTTCCGTAATCAAAAACTATCGAACCTCTTTGCATAAATTCCCACATTGTCCTGCAGTGCGTCACAACAGTCTTTCTCGCCAGTTCCTGATATTTTGCAGGATCAGCTTTTCTAAGTTCGACTGCTTTCTCAAAACTCATTCCCATCGGAACGTAACCGTTAAGCATATCGTGTGCTGAAGTCTGATCTGTTACAACATCAGGCAGGATATTTCTTTTTAAAATTTCCGGCAGAACATCACCCGCGTTACCGATCAATCCGACAGATAATGCTTTCTTATTTTGCTTTGCTTCGAGAACTAATTTTAAAGCTTCATCTAAATTATCTGTCATCACATCACAGTATCCCGTATCTATTCTTTTTTGAATTCTGCTTTTATCAACATCAACTCCGAGAAATGCAGCTCCGTTAAGTGTTGCTGCAAGCGGCTGTGCTCCGCCCATTCCTCCGAGTCCGCAGGTCAGAACAAACTTACCGGAAAGTGTTCCGTCAAAATGTTTATCCGCGCATGAAGCAAATGTTTCATATGTTCCCTGTAAAATTCCCTGTGTTCCTATATAGATCCAGCTGCCTGCAGTCATTTGTCCGTACATAGTAAGTCCGAGCGCTTCGAGTCTTCTGAATTCATCCCAGTTACCCCACGCAGGTACAAGCTGCGAATTTGAGATCAAAACTCTCGGTGCGTTAATATGTGTTTTAAATATCGCGACAGGTTTTCCCGACTGAACAAGCAGAGTTTCATCTTCATTTAAATTTTTTAATGACTCTACGATCTTATCGTAGCATTCCCAGTTGCGTGCAGCTTTTCCGCTGCCGCCATAGACGATCAGATCTTCCGGCCTTTCGGCGACATCCGGATCAAGATTATTCATAAGCATTCTCATTGCGGCTTCGGTGATCCAGTTTTTACATGTGAGTTTTGATCCGGTTGGTGCTTTTATTGTTCGTGACATTAGTGTTTTTTTTAATTTTTAACAAAATAAAAATTCTAATCTTCAAATAATATTAAATAAAAAGAGCTGCAAAGTCCTCAGACATTGCAGCTCTTGTATAAGGTAGAATAAAACTATTTACTACCCGTGCTCTTTTTATATTCACCCATTACATATGCTGTTATAAATCCTGAATCCGGATTAATAACTATTGCTTCATCTATGATCTCTTTTGCCTTCTTCATATCACCGTCGTCATTTCTTTTAAGTAATGCCATTGCGAGGTATCCCATTGCAAGATCATATCCCCAGTCAGGATAAAGCTCACTGGTCTCTTTCCGTGTTTTAAAAACATCAACAGCTTTTTCCAGTTTTGGCAATGCAACTGCTGCGCCACCACCAAATGCTTCTGGCGTGTAATAGCTTGCCATTCCATTGAGCATTAAAAGTCTAGGATTGTTTTTCTCCAGCTTAACTGCAGATTCGTCCGCACTTGTAGTTGCAGCAATTATCTCCTGCATTTTTTCCTGCTCATACTGCCACCTGTTAAAATGCAATGCCTGCAGTAAAACAAATGAATCTGCAAATTCCGGATACTCATCAATGGATTTATTAATTACGTCTATTCCTGACTGTGTGTACTTCTTAAGATTGTCTGTATTTTCTTTAACCATTGCTGCTGTTGCCAGACCGTAGTCGGACAGTGCAATGTAATAATTCACAAGCCAGACCTTTTCTTTAAGTTGAAGAATTCTTTCAAATTCTCCTCTCACTTTTAAAAGCTGCGTCTCATCACTTTTATTCATTGCAGTCTTTAAATTCTTCTTTGCCTTTAACATTGCTTTATCAAAATCACTACTTGCATTAGCATTTAAAAAGCTGAAGGTGATCAAAAGCAAGATCACATGTGTAACTTGTTTTTTCATTTTTGGTTTTTCTCCTGTTGTTTTGGTTAATTAGTTAATTGGTTAATTAGTTAATTGGTTAATTGGTTAATTGGTTAATTGGTTAATTGGTTTTCTAACTACTCCACACACTCTACACACACACTCTACACACTCCATGAACTTAAAGCTGTAATCCCAGACCAAGATAAAGTGACCTTTGGTTATTGGATATTATTTCAACCTGCTGTGTGTAATCAAAGTTGTAAGTATAATTATACACGTTCTTCTGATTAAGAACATTGTTGACTGAGATAACAGCTACAGCAAATTTCCCGAACAGCGCAAAAATATACTGCAGGTTCATATCAAGTCTGTCATAGGTCGGAAATCTTGAGCTGTTATTTTCTCCGTACACAGGGATATAAAGATCCTCTGACTGATTATAGCTGCTGCTCAATACGGGAGTGTACGGTTTACCTGTAGATAATTTATAGCTTGCCCCTGCAACAAACTCACTGGAAATATTATAGCTTCCAACGATACTGACAGCATTTGTAATATCATAATTTGAAGGTGTAAGGCTTACCGCATCATATTGTTTCCTTTGTGAGTTACAGTATGCATAAGATATCCACCCGGTAAATTTATTTTTTATCTTTGTTTTTAAAAATACATCGATTCCTTTTGCAAAACCTTCTCCCTCACTTCTGTAAAATAAATCTGTCGTATTAAGAATAACAAGATTTGCATAATCTTTATAATATCCCTCAACACGGAAAATATAATTTCCGTCTTTATTAAATTCATATCCAAGTATGTAATGGATTGCCTGTTCCGGCTTCAGATCGTTGCCTTCGGCTCTGAAAAAATATTCAAGCTTGGGTATTTGATGGTAGATTCCCGCTGCTCCGCGCAAAGCGTTATATTTTGTAAACTGATAGCCGAAAGCAAACCTCGGATCAAAGCTCGCTTTGTTTGCAAGCGTAAAATAATCTGTTCTGATCCCGGGAATAAAAAAGAATTTTTTGCCGACTCTGAATTGTCCTTCAGCGTATGCTCCAATTCTTCCGCTGTTTGTATTTGTATCAAGTAAAGTTGATGGAGCGCCGGGCTTTAAATTATATGAATATACCGGGATCGCGCCATTTATATCATAACCGTTATATTCATATTCAGCACCGGCGTTTAAATCTATTTTACTCGAAATATTCTTCGTGAAATCTGCTCTTCCTTTTGAATAATAACTTTTTGAATTTGTGTTCAATACTCCGAAATTATCTTTCTTATTATAGTAGCTGAATGAAATTCCTGTGTTAAGTAATGTAGAAGATGAAGGCGCAACCATCAATTTCATATTTGTAAAAAAACTTTTTGAGCTTCCGTTGAAATAACCAATGTAAGAAGGTGTAGAACTTTGGATACCGACTTTATCATCACTGTAGTTTGCAATGAATTTCAGATTTCCCGTGGAACCGATTTTTTGTGAAAGCGTACCTCCCAGCTGATTTGATTGAGGTATAGGGGAATACTCCGAGTGCTCGCCGTTGACTGCAAAATAGGGCTGTAAAAATAATTTGCCCAGTGAAAAGGTTGCTCCGAAATCTCTTTTCTTAGAAAGGTACACTCCGTCAAGCGATGCATTGGCAAGCCCGAGCCACGCAAACATTCCGGTACCCTGTGGCATGTCGTAAGATTTAAGATCAAGGACTGCGGAAAGAACATTTCCGTACTTTGCTGAAAATCCGCCGCTTGTAAAATTAATTCCGCGAAGTCCCCAGGGATTAATTGTTGAATAGGATGATACGTTGAATGTCTCATCAAATATGAACGGATTGTATAGCGATGCCTGGTCAAGTATAGTAAGAACTTCATTCGGATCACCTCCTCTTACCGTAATTCTGCTGCCTTCATTCACCTGATTAGATCCCGGGAAAGTTGTAATAGCTCTGTATAGATCAGCATCAGCACCTGGTATTCTGACTATTTCCAGAGGAGTCAGTGTTACGGCATTTGTGTTTCCGGAAGTGAAAGAGCTCGCGGTAATAATTATTTCTTCAGTTACCACTTCCTTCGACAGCTTTATGTTAAGTTCGATATTAATACCTGAAATTATATCTAACGGAAAGGTTTTTTTTGAATAATCAATCATAGTAATGAGTAAACTCTGAGGTCCTGTTCTTTCGGTTTCAAATTCATAGTATCCTTTGTCATCTGTTGTCGCTCCGTCAATGCTTCCTTCGATTACTAAATTTGCGCCTCTTAAAACACTGTCTTTATCTCCTTTTACAAATCCTGATATTTTTGTTACCGTTACTGATGAATCCTGGGCAAAAATTCCCGAACTTATTAACATCAGTAAAAAAAGTTTTATAGATTTTATCATTTTATTTTTGTTGGGTGTCAAATATTTAAAAATTTAATTTATTAATGTCTTGTGCAATTTTGGTGTCTTTAATTGTAATACCCTTCGCGGAATGTGTGGAAAAGGAAACTTCAACACTTGAATATTTCATTGTAAGATAATCGGGATGATGATCGTGCTGCTGACATAATGCTCCGATAGCTGTCACGAGACCCATTGTCTGTGGGAATCCTTTTGTTGAAAATGTTTTCCTGATTGAATTCTCTGTTAAACTCCAGCCGGTCAGATTTTTTAATTCTTCCACGACTTGCTGCTCTGTTAATTTTTCCATTAATATTTTTTAATTTAAAATTATTAAAAATTACTGATTAACTATTCAACCAATTAACCAATAACTAATTTTTCTTTACAATGCTTTCCAGCATTTTAATATAACTCTCAAACGCTTTATATCCTTTACTTGTGATTTTATACCTTGAAACAGGTTTGCGGTCAACGAATATTTTTTTAACCGATACGTAACCGGCTTCCTCGAGTTTCTTTATGTGAACGCTGAGATTTCCGTCAGTGGCGTTCACTTTTTCTTTCAGATAATTGAAGTCGGCCTCTTCCACGCTTACAAGAACTGCCATGATCGAAGTTCTTATTCGTGAATGTATTACATCGTCAATTTGCTGATAGTCATAGTTCATTTTATGCTTTCTTCTTTTTTCGATATCCTGTTTAATATTATTCCCGGTATAAGTTGTAAACAAACGATCATTATTGCAAAAATTAGAAGAGTATGAATACTGGGAAAAATGAAAAGAACAACAGCTCCTATCCACCAGCCGAATGAAATGTTTCTGAGCCAGTTGATCTGCTGAATTACACCGCTGGTAAAATATGATATACCAAGCGAAGTTGCAATGATCGGACATATGAATACCGGATTATAGGCTTTTGTGACTGTCCCGATGAAACCAAACATGAACATCGAAATTCCCGATGCAAACCATAGTGATCCGAGTATTTTGGATGTAAATGTATGAGCCGGACTTTTATTACTTTGACGCTTTCCTATGAAACCGTCTATTATAGCTCCTGATACCATCAGTATCAGCCACATTAATCCGATGTAATTAACAGATGCTTTTGTAAGGAGCATTACATAGTTAATTAATAAGGCAATGGTTATGAGTACTCCCCAGAAGATATAGTGAATGCCGTTGTCAATATTTATTCTGCGGCTGTCTTCCATGATTTTTTTGATGATCGAGAGTTCTGATTCGGCTTGTCTTGTTTCCATAAGGTTTATTTTTAAAGTGCTTTGTTTTTTAAAGTGCTTTACAAAAATATATTAAGCAGTTCTTTTTGTCAAGCCCTAAATAAAAAATCCCGAAAAAAATTTTCCGGGATTTTTGAATGATCTAATTTATTACTGAGATGAGATTCTTTAATTAATGATTTAATCCTGATCCGCTTCGGAATATTCCGGCTTTCCGTCAAAGTTATATAAATGCTCAGTCTTAATAAAATCAAATCCTGCATCATTGATCTTTGAAGCAGTGAAGTAATATTAGTATGTTAACTTTTTCTCCCTTATTTGTTGCGAGGTATCTGCACCTCCAATGATCTGTACAGAAAATATCAGGATGACAGTCAGGCCACACCTTTACCCCGCGGTTGCTGATAAATCCAAGCGTAAGGGCTTCCGATTTTACTTTCTTTAAAATTTCTCCAAGGTCTTCTGCACTTCCGCTGCTCCAGTCTAAATAAACATCTATTCCTACCAGATCTTTCTCTGCTTAATCGATTTTTTAGTTTCCTTCTTTATAGAAGCTTTTTTTTCTAATTTTTTGTAATTAACAACTTTCAGCTTTGAGGGATTCTCTCCCAGCCTTGCGATCACAGCTTTACCAAATTCTTTCGTCCCGACTTTCTCCTTGCTTAGTCCTTCTTTAAAAATATCATATGTATGTATTCCGTCTTCAAGAGTTTTAAGCCAGGCATTATGAACTTTAGAGGCAACTTCATTCTGCCCGATGTGATTCAGCATCATTACAGCTCCAAGTAATAGTCCGGATGGGTTGGCAATGTTCTGTCCCGCACGTCTCGGCGCTGACCCGTGAATGGCTTCAAACATTGCAAAGTTTTCACCTATGTTAGATGAGCCAGCTAATCCGACTGAACCGGTGATCTGTGCAGCTACATCGGAAAGTATGTCACCGTATAAATTTTCCATCACCAAAACATCAAATGCTTCAGGAGTATTCGCCATCTTTGCAGCGCCTATATCAACTATCCATACTTCACTTTCAATCTCCGGATACTCTTTGGCAATGGCTAAAAATATTTTGTGAAAAAGACCGTCTGTCAGCTTCATGATATTATCTTTGACAAAACAAGTAACCTTTTTCCTGTTATTGGCAACAGCATAGTCAAATGCATAACGTATTATTTTCTCTGAACCCGGACGAGTTATGATTTTAAGACACTGGTAAACATCTTCAGTCTGCCTGTATTCAATTCCCGCATAAAGATCTTCTTCATTTTCACGGACAATCACCAGATCCATTATGGGATGCTTGGTTGAAACATAAGGATGATAAGACACACAGGGACGCACATTTGCATATAGTCCTAATGTTTTTCTTGTTGTTACATTCAGGCTTTTATATCCTCCGCCCTGCGGAGTAGTAATTGGAGCCTTTAAAAAAACTTTCGTTCTTCTGAGAGAGTCCCACGCGCTTGGCTCTATACCTGCTGCATTGCCGCGAAGATAAACCTGCTCGCCTACTTCTATTGTTTCTATATCCAGTTTAGCCCCGGCAGCATTAATGATATTAAGTGTTGCTTCCATAATTTCGGGACCGATTCCGTCTCCATAAGCGACCGTGATAGGTGTGTTTTCTGACATTATTTCCTTTCTTTATTATTTTGTTTTTTCGAGTGATAAATTACTAAACCGTTTTTTTAATAGAAATCTAATTAGTTGACAATTGATAATTGATAGTTGACAGTTAAAAACTGTAATTTGGACCGGGACATCGAGATCAACTATCAATTATCAACTATCAACTATCAATTATCAACTATCAATTATCAACTATCATCTATCAATTATCAATTATCAACTATCATCTATCAATTAGCTCACGAGCCCGGTTCAGAGCATCATCTATGCTCCCGCATACATTTTCATCACCTATCTTTTGAATAAGCCCCGCCTTCTCAGCCGCAAATAACGGTTGTGCGTGTATGCCTGAAAGTATAAGTGTGGAATTATTCTTTCTGCATTCATCAAATATGTCTTCGATGGTTGCTAATCCGGTTGCGTCTATTGCCGGAACATTTCTAAGCCGCAATATCAGAACACGTGATTTTTTATCTACTGTCCTTAATGTTTCCTTGAACTTACTTGCAGCGCCGAAGAAGAAAGGTCCGTTCACTTCATAAATGATCACACCTTCAGGAATATCCTTTGGCTGTGAAGAACTTTCGCCTGTGTCGTCAGCTTCACCGGTTTCATCAAATTCACGTGTGATAATCCCAATGTTTGTTACATTCGCCATTCGGTTCATGAATAAGAAAGCCGACATTATCATTCCTATTTCTATAGCTATAGTAAGGTCAAATAAGATCGTCAGGAAAAAAGTCGAGAGCAAAACTATCACATCACTCTTAGGCATCTTCAGCTGAGCTTTGAATTCTCTCCATTCAAACATATTGTAAGACACGACTACAAGTATGCACGCTAAAACACATAATGGGATCATTCCCGCATACTGACCGAAAAAGATCATTATCAAAAGCAGAACGAAGGAATGTGTGATTCCCGCTACGGGAGTTTTTCCCCCGCTTCGAATATTGGTAACTGTTCTGGCGATCGCACCCGTTGCAGGAATTCCGCCAAATAGAGGAGAAGCAATATTTGCGATTCCGTTTGCGACAAGTTCCATATTTGAACGGTGCTTCCCACCGGTCATACCGTCAGCTACAACTGCGCTCAATAGAGATTCTATCGCAGCGAGCAGAGCAATTGTAAATGCCGGACCGATCAAAGCATAAACTTTTGCATAAGTGATCTCCGAAATGCAGGTGATGGAATTGAATTCGGAATTGCGCCGAATTTGAGCTGATGGTTTCAACATTCATTCCGAAGAATTGTGATATAAGAGTTCCGCAATCAGCGCAACAAATATCCTCGGGACTTTTCTTTGTAATGAAAGGAAAGAAAATAATTATTGCGAGTGTAATGACTGAAACTATTACTGTCTGCGGATTGAAAGTACTTATGTTTTCAATATACACCGGTATCTTTTCTAAAATTCTGAAGGCAGTGTGTCAATTTTCAATCCAAGCAGATCTTTCACTTGTGTTATGAAAATTATTATTGCAATACCTGAGGTAAACCTGTGATAAGCGGCAGCGGTATGAATTTTATCAGTGTACCAAACTTTGCCAGACCCATTATAATAAGAATGATACCCGCTAAGATCGTCGCTATCATCAGTCCGTCGAGTCCGTATGTCTGAACTATCCCATAAACAATTACAATAAAAGCTCCGGTCGGACCGCCTATCTGTACCCGGCTTCCACCCAATGCGGAAATTATAAACCCCGCAATTACTGCAGTGAACAATCCTTTCTCAGGAGAGACACCGGAGGCAATTCCGAATGCTATAGCCAGAGGAAGAGCTACAATCCCTACAATTATACCGGCAGAAATGTCTTTGTAAAATTGTTCTTTATTGTAGAATTTCAGAGTTGTGAAAAGCTTCGGGACAAGCATTGTTAGTTGAAAGTTGAAAGTTAGTAATTAATAGTTTTAAACTTATAAATCTTATAAATCTTACGGATCTTATGAATCCATTACTTTTTCTTTGCCCTTACAACCTCAGCAAAACTCTTTTTCCCAAGCTTACTTTCGAGCCATGAAATGAAGTCGAAGTACTCATAAGCTTTTATTTCCAGTATGTCGTCTGAAATTGTGTTCAGCTCTTTTTTCCATTCATTAAAGATATACATTTTGTCGTCATCTATATTTGCGTTGATTAGTTTGCGGATATAGTTCAAAGTGATAAGCTCGAATTTATTAAGCTTATTTTTATTTGAAAGGTATCGGCGTGTGGACTTCATTATGTATTCAATTAGATCATAATTGCCTAGCTCATAATGAACAAGCAGGTTAAGTATTCTTGCAAAGCACTGAATGTCTTCGCGAATATTAAGTTCTTTGTCATTAATGATTTCATTAGCCCATTTAAGTGAATTATTATAATCACCGAGACTGAAGTATAAGTAAGAAATATTAAACGAAAAAAGAACTTCAGATTCCTTATTTATTTTCTCTTTAAGTCTTTTCAGACCTTCTTCGATTTCCTTTACAAGCGGGATACCTTTTTCAAATTCACCTGTCCGCAGATATAAATTGATTTCCGTATCATAAGATGTTACAAAAATTCGCGCCTGCATTACGGAAGAGTTTGTTTTAATACTTCGCAGCTTCTTAATTGTATTCAATGCATCCTCAAACTGTTTTAACTCTATCTGAACCAGCAGAAGATTATATAGTGATGCAATGTAATTATCTTCTTTCATGAGCAGAGGATTTTCTTCAAGAAGATCTACAAGTTTTTTGCAATATTCTAACAGATTTTTATAGTCCTTATTGGTAAAATAATAAAGCCCTTTAATATTGAAGAAAAAATTTTTTGACTGAAAGCTTGTTGCTTTATCTTCCGCTTTCAGCAGGGGATGATTTATGATTTCATTGAACTTCTTCAGCTCTGTCTTATCTCTTATCTCACCCTGTTTTTTTCTCAGGAGAAAGGATTTCATTGTGAGCTTCCAGTATTCATTTATATTTCCGAGCTTTTCGAGATTATCATTTATCTCATCATAGAATTCCAAAAGATCCTTTTCGTTACTGTTGGCATAAGCGCTGGTCCGGGCAAGAGTTTTTTCCCAGTCAAGTACGGCAAGAATGTGTGAATGTTTTTCGTAGGTGTAAGCAATTTTCTTGGCTTTATCGAGCAGTTTCCGGCATTGCTTGAAGAGAGACTTGTCATAAAGAATCTGCACGTCCCTCAGAATATCCATAAGTTCGTTTAGCTTTGACTTTTCAGCATGAAACAGACGCAGGCTTTTAAGAATATTATTATACAAATAGTTTTTTGCGACGTGCAGCTGATTAAGAAATTTTTCTTTTTTAAAGTGTTTTCTGATCTCCTCTTCGTTATATTCAGGCTGTTTATCAATTGCATCGAATAGCATTACATATTTGTTTTCATCACTGCCTTTTATATGCATTGTAGCAAAAACTTTAAAATATCTCTTTTCGGACTGATCAAGAGATTTTATTAGCTGGAAAAGGTCATCTGTAACTTTCATATTTGTTAAATGTTCATTTTTTGAATTTGTGAAATGCCTTAGTTAGAAAGAACGGAAGTCCAAGTTCCGGTTATTACCAATAATTTTATATCACTGGAATTCACGGATTTAAGCGGATTTTGTTTTAAAATAAATAAAATTCTAACAATTTACTTTTAAATTATCGGTAAAATATATTATAAATGTATCATTTAGAGAATTTATAGTCATTACAAGCGGAGTTAAGGCAGTGTTTAGTATTTAACTAAAATATTTATTTCAATATTAAAATAATAAAAATGAATTTCAACTCTTTAATTTAAAATTTGAATCCTACGGATAAGGCAATTATTGTTTGGACTTTGTTGTGCATTACGTATATTTTTGAATCAAATTAATTAATCAAAACGTTAGAGATTGCAACACAACTTAAAAATTAATTAATACCAAGGAGAAAAAAAAAGTGATAAAAATTATTTTACAATTCTTAGTTTTAACAGCAATCTTCTCGGGGATTGCAGGGGCACAGGTAATAAATGCTCCGTCGAATTTAGAAGCTGAACCGGAGGAATTCAGTTATATAAAGGTCAAATGGGATGACAATTCCAATAACGAACAGGGTTTTTATATTGAACGCTCCTATACCGGTGATACTTCAGTTGCATGGGAAACAATTGGATCTGCAGGGCAGAACGCTGACCGGTTTTTAGATTACTGGGTGACAAATAATGTCAGATATTATTACAGAGTTTATGCTTATGCAGGAAACCTGAGGTCGGATTATTCAAACATTGCAGATACAATTGCAATTATTGACACAGCAAACATTCCTCTTGCGCCTTCAAACCTGATCTTAACAGATTCGACTCCAACCAGCATTACCATTGAGTGGCAGGATAATTCTGACAATGAATTAGGATTTATAATTGCCCGGAGAGAAGAAGGTCAGATGCTTTTTCAGTATATAGATACTGTAGGACTGGATATTCTGACATATCAGGAAGTTGGTCTGACACCGGATAATGTTTATTATTATAAAGTATGTTCTTATAATACATTCGGGTTATCCGATTTTACAAATACAGTTGCCGGAAGAACTGCAAAAAGCACAAACATTGTTTCACAAAATGTAAAAATACCTGAAGGCTACTTTCTAGGAGATAATTTCCCAAATCCTTTTAATCCTTCCACAAACATAAAATTCAGCATCACTGAAAAGTCATTTGTGAAACTCGTCATTTACAATTCATCCGGAAAAGAAGTTGACAGACTGCTCAATCAGAGTTTATTAGCTGGTACGTATCAGCTTAAATGGAATGCAGAAAACCAGACAAGCGGTGTTTATTTTTACCGGATTGAAACGGAAAATTTCTCGGCAATTAAGAAAATGATCTTAATTAAATAAATCTAATAAATATAAAAATGGTATCAAACAAAATTCAACTTCTTGTATCGGCATTAATAATCATGATGTTTATTAATACAACCGCATCTTATTCAGTTACACACAATGTAGCCGCAACATCAGGCAACATTTTCTCACCGGCAAATATAAGTGTATCCGTGGGAGATACGATAAAATGGACACGTACAGGCGGAAGTCATACAACTACCTGTAACGGATCGGAAGGTTCTACAAGACCGTCAGGAGCTCCGGCCTGGAATGCCCCGTTAACCTCCGCATCACCAACATTTATTTATGTAATACAGGTTGCAGGTATGTATCATTATGTCTGCGAGCCGCATGCTCCGGACATGGCAGGTAACATAAATGCTGTAGCTTCTTCAATCACACAGCTTACGGAAATTGTCCGAAGTTATGAACTTTCGCAAAATTTTCCGAATCCGTTCAACCCGGTTACTAATATAAACTTTTCAATCCCGAATTCATCTAACGTAGTGCTGAAAGTTTTTAATAATATGGGACAGGAAATCGAAACTTTGGTAAATGAAAAGCTAAATGCCGGTTCATATCAGGTCGACTGGAATGCCGTAAATTATACAAGCGGAATATATTATTATAAAATCCAGACAGAAGGATTCATTGAAACAAGAAAAATGCTTCTTATAAAATAAGACTACAAGGATTTTTAAATCAATACAAATATTTTAGATAAAATTAATTAAACTAACAGAATTCACATGGAAAAAGAAAATTTTAACCGAAGAGATTTTTTAAAAAATTCGTTGAAAACAATTGCAGTAGGGTCTATAGCTTTGAGCGCACTTGATGTAAAAAAATTATTTGCCGAAGCCGAATACGATATTAATTCTGCTACTAAAGTAATTAATATTGCAGATTACCCGGATTTAGCTAACGTCGGAGGAAGTACGGTAATAGGAAAGACATTTATTTCCAGAACAGGTGAATCAAAGTTTCTCGCATTAAGCATGATTTGTACACATAAAAAATGTGATGTTGATTATACCGGCAGTGGTTTCGAATGTCCTTGTCATGGTTCCACTTATTCTTCAACCGGGAAAGTTACTAACGGACCTGCAACAAAAAATCTGAAAAGCCTTAAAACAACATATAACGCCGAAAACAATACTTTAACATACTAGCATTTTAGTAGAATAATCGGATTTATATCCTTATTATTTTACTCCTTGGGAATCCGGATTCATTATATCGAATCCGGATTTTTTAATTATTGAAAATCCGATCGCATGCCTTAACAAATTTAAATTCGACTAAAACAAACCCTGCCACAAATTTCACTAATTAACACGAATTAATAAATTACTTGGTTCAATTTTGTGACAAATATTTCAGTCAAAAGCTCTGAACTTCATTTTTCAGGAAATATATTTCAGTGAATTACTTTTCAAACTCTTTAATTTTGTTTAAAAATCTAATTTTTCACTGTGGCATGGACATTGTAACCAATATTGTATTATAATTCAAAAAAATAAAAAACAAAGGAGATAAGTAAAATGAATGTAATAAAATTCAAAAAAGATTCTGATTTTATTAATGATACATTAAAATCAGTTTTTAACAGTCCTTTATTTAATAACTGGGAAAACATAAATCCAACTTCTAATTACACCCCAAAAGTAAGAATTAGTGAAAACAGAGATAACTTCAACATTAAAATGGAATTACCGGGATTAACAAAAGAAGACTTGAAAATATCCGTTGAAAATAATGTTTTAACTGTCACGGGTACAAAGAAAGAAGAAACAAAAACCGAAGACACAAATCTGATACTCAACGAGATCTATTTCGGTGAGATCAGCAGAAATTTTAATCTTTCGAAGGATATAAAGAGTGAAGCTATCGATGCAGAATTTAAAGACGGGGCTTTGAATATTACACTTCCAAAAATCGAGGAAGCAAAACCGGTTGTAAAAGAAATTAACATTAAATAATAATTAACTTAACCAACATAATGGGGGTGAGAAAAACTCACCCTCAATTTTTTAATTACAATGCATGGGTGAACTGCCTTTTGCATTATCTTAATTTAAAGAAAGGAAAACAAGATCATGGGTAAAATAATAGGAATTGATCTGGGAACTACTAATTCCTGTGTCGCTGTGATGGAAGGAAATGACCCTGTTGTAATTCCAAATGCAGAAGGTTCAAGAACTACCCCGTCAGTCGTAGCTTTTACGAAAACAGGCGACAGATTAGTGGGTGACCCGGCAAAGCGTCAGGCCGTAACAAATCCAACGAATACAATTTTCTCTATAAAGAGATTTATGGGAAGAAGGTTCGATGAAGTTACGGAAGAAATCAAGAAAGTCCCTTACAAAGTAATTAAAGGGGAAAACGATACTGTAAGAATTGAAGTAAGCGACAACGGACAGAATAAGGTTTATTCTCCGCCGGAGATTTCTGCGATGGTACTTCAGAAGATGAAAAAAACTGCTGAAGACTATCTCGGTCAGCCGGTAACAGAAGCGGTAATTACTGTTCCTGCATATTTCAATGACTCGCAAAGACAGGCAACTAAAGATGCCGGCAAAATTGCAGGTCTCGATGTAAAAAGAATTATCAACGAACCAACAGCAGCAGCTCTTGCTTACGGTCTCGACAGAAAGAAAGCAAATGAGAAAGTTGCAGTATATGACTTAGGAGGCGGTACATTTGATATTTCAATACTTGAATTAGGTGACGGTGTTTTTGAAGTTAAATCAACAAACGGTGACGGACACTTAGGCGGTGATGACTTTGATCAGAAATTAATAGATTATCTTGCGGATGAATTCAAGAAAAAAGAAGGTATAGATCTGAGAAAAGATGCGATGGCTTTACAAAGATTGAAAGAAGCAGCTGAGAATGCTAAGAAAGCATTATCAACAAGCTCACAGACGGAAGTGAATCTGCCCTATATTACTGCTACGGCTGAAGGTCCAAAGTTTTTACTTGAGACAATTACTAGATCAAAGTTTGAATCATTGATACATGATTTAGTGGAAAGAACAGTCGGTCCGTGTAAGAAAGCAATTGAAGATTCGGGTTATAAAGTAAATGAGATAGATGAAGTAATTTTAGTCGGAGGATCTACCAGAATTCCGATGGTTCAGGAAACCGTTAAGAAATTGTTCGGGAAAGAGCCGAATAAGAGCGTAAACCCGGATGAAGTTGTAGCCATTGGCGCAGCAATTCAGGGTGGTGTTTTAGCCGGCGATGTTCAAGATGTGTTATTGCTTGATGTAACTCCACTATCACTTGGAATTGAAACACTTGGCGGCGTAATGACAAAGCTTATTGAAGCTAACTCAACCATTCCGACAAAGAAGTCACAGGTATTTTCAACTGCATCAGACAATCAGCCTTCAGTTGAAATTCATGTGCTTCAGGGAGAAAGACCGATGGCAACCGATAACAGGACTTTGGGAAGATTTCATTTAGACGGAATTCCTCCCGGACCCAGAGGCGTGCCGCAGGTTGAAGTTACGTTTGATATAGATGCAAATGGTATTTTGAATGTATCGGCTATGGAAAAGACGACCGGCAAGCAGCAGCAAATAAAGATCACTCATTCGTCAGGATTGTCTGAAGCTGAAATAGAAAAGATGAAGAAAGATGCTAAAGAACATGAAGCCGAAGATAACAAGAGAAAAGAAACGATTGAGATGAAGAATCAGGCGGACGCAATGGTATTCCAGGGTGAGAAGCAGCTGAAAGAATTTGAAGCAAAACTGACTCCCGAACTGCGTTCGAAAGTTCAGCTTGCACTCGACAGATTGAAAGACGCAATAAAGACTGATAATGCAACAACTCTTAAATCAGCAATGGATGAATATAACACAGTCTGGAATGAAGCTTCTTCTCAGATGTATTCTCAGTCAACAGCAGGAGGAGACGGACAGCAACAGGGTGAAGCCGGTTCACAGCCCGGAGGAGAACAACCCGGAGCAGGCGCCGATCCTAATGTAGAGAATGCGGATTTTGAAGTAGTTGATGATAAGGATAAGAAGTAGATTGTAAGATTCATAAGATTTGTAAGATTGTTTGAATTGTAAGAATTTACCACCTGTTCGAAAGAGCGGGTGGTTTTTTGTTTTATGATTTGAATAATAAATAGTTATAAATTATTTTGAAGTAGTTCAAATAAAATTAAAATGAAATCGAATACTTTAAATATAAATTCAACTGAACCGATGGTTATAATTCCATTGGAAGAATATGATTACTTAAAATCATTAGAAGATTCCATTAAACATCCTGAAAGATATAAGAATATAGAAGACCCCGATTATCTTACTCCGGAAGAGATTGTTTTAGTATATGAAACAAATCAAAAAATAAAAAATGGAGATTATTCTGATTTTGTTAGTATTGATGAGATGCTTCTTGAAACTTCCAGTAAACGAAAGGGAAATGCTAAATCAAAGGAGATAATGGTAAAGGATAAAAAGAATGTATACGCTAAGAGTAGAAAGAAAAGTTCAAAAGTATCTTAATGCTATCGAAGACAGGTACCGGATTGAAATTTTAAATAAATTAAAAATTCTTTCCAATAATCCTTTTCAAAACTCATTAGATATTAAAAAGCTCAAAGGAATTATATGGAGTAACTTATCGGCTCAGAGTTGGAAATTATAGAATTCTATACGAAATAGTGAATAAAGAGCTCTTGTTAATTATTTTTAAAGCCGGTCATAGAAAAGATATTTACAAATAGTTAAAATAAAACCACCTGTTTTCAGAATAGGTGGTTTTTTGTTTTATGATCTGAATAAAGTATAGAATAGAATATTTAACGTTAAATCCTTTTCTGAATTATTGTAATAATTTTTATTTCCAGAGCGAAGTGATTGTCTTTACTGCAGCTCTCGGGGATCTGTCAGTAGTATATAATCCGAACCATTCTTCGTCCAACCATTTTCCTGGATAATTATCCGTATAATTTTTCTTAGTAAAATCATGTGTTGATTTTGTACAGGCGCACGGCTGATTGTTAGGGCTCCAGCATGCGGGACACTCCTGTTTCCACCATTCATCGCAGAACATAAACCAGAATACACCTGCTACGACATCATCAGCGTCGTCATCCGAACTGTTTTTTTCAATTTCTTTTAATACATCCTCTGTATAATCGGCAACATCTTCGGCATTGTCAGGCATAACAGCAGGGATATTATTTGTCCTTATTGTTGCCGGAAAACCAAGTTCCGTAATTAACACTGGTTTGGCTGATGCACTCTCATAAGTCTTATAAAAATCACCCAAGGTTTTGCCTCTGAAGACATTTATTCCCCATACATCAAGATTTTTCATATAACTGTTTCCGGCTCTGACGGATTTCATTCCGTCATCTACAAGTCCTGTAAATGTCAGTTTGTTAGGAGCTATTGATTTTAACGCTGCGGCAATTTTATTTAGGTTGGTCCAGAATACAGGGTTATTAATATCTCCACCTACATTTTCATTACCCAGCATGTATCCGAGAATTGCAGGGTGAGTTGAAGTTTTAGAAGCAAGGGTTTTAAACAAAGCAAGTTTCTCATCAAAATTGTTGACAATTGTCCCGGGCGGCATGAAATATCCCACTCCGACATATATAGGGTCTTTATTATTATTGTAACAGTAATTTAAAAAATCAGAATGGTCTTTATCCGGATACCAGCTGTAAATTTTTATTGCATTTACTCCCATTGCCCTCATTTTATCAACATCAGGTTTATAAATATGTGCATAATTAGAAGTAAAATAATCTCCGTTAGGAGCATCATTCGGGTGTTGTCCTACAGGCACCGGCTGATACCCCATTCCTTTAAAGAATATGGGATTACCGTTGAGTTTTACCTGTCTTCCTGCAACTTTAAAATTTGATGTAGCGGTAATAGAAGTAATATCCACAGGAGATACCGGAGAACTTATTATTACTGAATTAAACTCTGAATTGCCATTGAGGAAGGAATTATCCTTTAATCCAAAAGAAAACAATAAGACAATTAGGGGAAGCAGTAATATTCTTTTCATTTTTTATTTGATTAAATTTGTAAAAAATTTCTTAAAATATGTGAAAAAAAATTTTCAAATACAATTTACATAACTCCATTAATATTGGTTTCTACATACACCACAAAAAATAACACAGTTCAAACAGATCAATATGGAATTATAAGTTAAGTAAGATCAATTTTTTTAAAATTTACATCAGACAGAAAGAAACTGCATCACATCATTTTTATTATTCCAGTCTTTGATTTCCATTACGCTGTTCCGGTCACGGTTTAAGGCGAGCCAGTTGGATATTACTTTTATCTCATCCAGCTCGTAATTGTTGAATTTATGTTTTACATATCTGCTTAGGGAAAAGAATAAGTACTCAGTGGTTTCAGTTAGTTCTTCGAAAATATTTGTCTGGTTGAATTCATTTTCCTTCTGAATCAAATAAGTTTTAACAAGTTTTCCGTTATGAATAAAGAATATTTCTTTACCGCTCTCGCTGTTACATTTTATAATGATTTTTTTATCATTAATAGCTGAGGTGATGACCTTCTGATAGCTGAGAACTTTCTGAATATCCTTCAGTCTGTCTCTTATAAATGCGGCTCTTTCAAACTCCAGTTTCTCTGAAAATTCCTTCATCCTGATCTCATACCGTTTACGTGCTGAATTTTCTTCAAAAGAGGTTATGAAATTATGAACCTTTATGACTTCATCTTCATATTCTTTTTTGGATTGGGAGAAATTACACGGAGCTTCACATTTTCCAATTTCGCGGTACATACAGGTTGAATGCTCTATTGATGGTTTCAGATATTTATAATCGCATTTCCGGAGCCTGAATTCTTCGTTCACGTCCTTGAGAAGCTTGTTAACCGTGACGCCGCTTTGAAAAGGTCCGTAATAGTTTGCTCCGTCATTTTCTATTTCATAAACTTTTTCGATCTTAGGATATTCATTGTGCACATCTATTTTTAAAAAAGGATGAAACCGGAATCTCTTGATTGCCGAGTTGAAGCGGGGTTTGTGCTGTTTTATGAGTTTTGATTCCAGTATAAGCGCAGAGAGCTCTGAGTTAGTCAATTCATACTCAACCGAAGCGATATTATTCAGGAGCCGTTTTAGTTTTACCGGTAATTCTGAATTAAATCTAAAATAAGAAGAAAGCCGTTCACGGAGATTTTTTGCTTTTCCAATATATAAAGTCTCCCCGTCTTTTCCTTTCATGAAATACACACCCGGAGCTTTGGGAAAATCCTTTAAGGACACATTAAGGCGTTTGAGTACAGGAGATTTATTTTCATTATTATAAATTTTACAGTTTTGAAATTTAAGTACTTCATCAATGCTTTCAAATTCATATTCTTCGGAAAGAGTATCAAGAAAATTCAGAAGTATTTTTGAAGTTGCGAGCGCATCATCATAAGCTCTGTGATATCTTTTAAATTTTATCGCAAAGTAAGCAGCTACATTGATAAGGGATTTACTGCGGAGACGTTTAAGCAGTCTGCGTGCAAGCTTGCAGGTGCACAGGGTCTTCAAAGCGAATGGTTTGTCAATCCTCAGAAAAGAATGAAGTAAAAATTTATAATCAAAACCAACATTGTGACCCGTAAAAATTATATTTCCGGATTCACTCTGTCCGATAAATGAAATAATCTCATTCGAAACCTGAAGGAAGGTCGGCTTATTAATTACATCCTCATTTGAAATTCCGGTGAGATTTGTAATTTCTCTGGGTATATGCTGCTGAGGATTAATCAAAGAAGTGTACTTATCAATTATTTCCCCGTTGCGAACTTTTATAAGCGCGATTTCAGTTATACGATTACCTGCCGGAGACAGTCCGGTAGTTTCAACATCACAAACAATAAATGTTGTATCGAAAATATTTAAATCTGAACTTTCTTTCATAAATAATCCTAATATAAAAATCTGAAACCTTTCATACTATTTAAATCAATATCGCTTTTGATTCATAAGATTCGTAAGATTCGTAAGATTCATAAGATTCGTAAGATTCGTAAGATTCGTAAGATTTTTTATGATCCGGCTCTTGATTGGTTTCTTGGCTTTTAATTCAAAGCCGATTTAGGTATTTTAATTACTTATCTATCAAAATTTTAATAAAAATAAGCAAAAAGAATGCAAAATAAGAAAAGTTTAATAAAAATAATTTCATTTCTATCGATAATATTTTTAGTAGTTGTAGTAGCGTGTTCTTCAAAAAAGAAACAGGTAGTTGCAGAGGTCGGGGATGAAAAAATTTATTTAGATGATTATGAAAAACAGTATATGAAAACCGTGAATAATCTTGATTCTGCAAAGAACACAAACATGGAAAAAAGAAAAGAGTTTTTGGATTTGCTGGTAAAATTCAAGCTGAAAGTCAAAGATGCACGTGACAGAGGCTTATTAAAAGCAGATGATATTCAGAATGATCTGAATCAGTATAAAGAAAACTTTTTAATATCATTTCTAATAGATAAGGACATCGTAGAACCGCAGATCAAAGATCTATATGAGAAAAAGGAATACGAAATAAGAGCATCGCATATCTTATTTAATTTACCCCAGCAGAATTACACTCCTGAAGATTCAATAAAGGCATATCAAAAAGCAAATGATGCATTAAAAAAATTGAAAGACGGTGTACCGTTTTCGGAAGTTGCAATGGAATTTTCCGAAGATCAGTCAGCAAAGCAGAATGGCGGCGATTTGTATTACTTTACAGCAGGCATGACAGTTCCGGAATTTGAAGATGCGATATATAAATTGAAGGTAGGAGATTATTCAAAAGAGCCGGTCAGAACTCAGTTTGGACTTCATATTGTAAAACTTTCCGACAAAAGAAAAAGAAGCGACGGAATCAGAGCTTCTCACATACTCATTCAGGATCAAAAAGACAGCCTTGGAGCTGTAGTCGATTCATTAGGTACATATAATAAAGCGAAGGAAGTGCTTGCACGAATAAAAAATGGAGAAGATTTTTCAAAGGTTGCCGGAGAGGTTTCCCAGGATCCCGGTTCAGCTCCAAAAGGCGGTGATCTTGGTTTCTTTGACAGAAGAAGAATGGTACAGCCGTTTGACAGTGTTGCATTTACACTTAAGGTGGGAGAAATTTCCGATCTTGTGAGAACTCCTTTTGGCTGGCACATAATTAAAGTAACAGAGATAAAGCCGTACCTTCCGTTTGATAAACAAAAAGAAACTCTGAAAGGCGATTTTAAACAAGGACCTCAGTTCAAAGCTGAATACAATAAATTTTTAGACAAAGCGAAGAAAGAATTTAAGTTTGAAATTAATAAAGATGCATTACCTTTTCTGACTTCAAAATTTGACTCTGTAAAGCCTGTTTCAGGTTTTAATCTGGACAGTATGTTCACATCCGAAGAAAAATCCAGGGTACTTGCAACATATAAAGGAGGAGACATTAAAGTTTCCGACATGATTACTTACCTCGGAAAAAACCGTGACAATATGTCAAGCATGGCAAATGCAGCAACCCTTACTAAAATAATTGAAGGAGCTTCAGACAACCCTATACTTTATAAAGTTGCGATCAAGGAGAACATTGAAAAAGATCCGGAATACATTGCTCAGATGACTGAATATGAAAACGGTCTGCTAAGTTTCAAAGTTGATCAGGAAGAACTATGGAGAAAAATAAAAATCACTCAGGAAGACATGCAGAAATATTATGAAACAAATCAGGGTAAATATTCATATACCGACAGCGGTAAAGTAAAGGAAAAGCCTTTCGATGATGTAAAGTCCGAGATATCAAACACATTGCAGCAGGAGAAATTTAAAGAGATGGAAAAAGAATATGTTAATAACCTGCAGAATAAATATCCCGTAAAGATAAACGAAACTATTTTAATAGAAGCATTTAAGGAATAAATTAAATTTGCATAGCTTAAAAATATTCATTGCGCTATTACTTTTGTCGGCAGCATCAGGTGTTCATAGCCAGGTGGAAGGTGACAGAGTAATTGCCGTGATAGGAAATGACATAATAACTGAATCTGATTTTCAGTACCAGATTCAGATATACGCAAGGCAGAATCAGCTCACTGAGCTTAATCCGTTCATAGCGCAGCAGATTTTTCAGTCTATGCTTTCGAACAAGATCATTCTAGCAAAAGCCCAGCAGGACAGTGTCATTGTTTCAGAAGATGAAGTGACGAAGGAACTGGAAGGAAGGATCAAAGGTCTTGTAGCACAGGCAGGCTCTGAAGAAAGATTAGTAGAGGTTTACGGCATGAGCTTATCGAAGATCAAAATACTTTTAAGAGAAGATCTCCAGAAAAGCATAATGATAGAGAGAATGAAGAGGAAGAAATTTCAGAATGCAATGAGAGTAAGTGATAAGGAAGTCAGGGATTTTTTTAATACATATAAGGACAGCTTACCGGCAATGAACGATGAATTTGAATTAGCACATATTATTCTAGAAAGAAAAGTAAGTGATGCTGAAAAAACGGAAGCAAAGAAGATTGCTCTGGAAATTCTTGACAGCATAAAGCAGGGTGTTGATTTTTCAGAGCTAGCAAGAAGAAACTCGGCGGATTCATTGTCAGCCATTAACGGAGGCGATCTTGGCTTTGCCAAGAAAGGAACATTTGTTAAGGAATTTGAGGAAACCGTGTTTAATCTTGATCCGGGTGAAGTGTCTGGTATAGTTGAAACTCAATTCGGATATCATATAATAAAACTGAATGAAATAAAGGGGGATGAAGTAAAAAGTCAGCATATCCTGATCCGGTATCCGAAGTTCGAATCTTCCGACTTTGAGACTATAGCCTTTCTAAAAGATCTGAGGTCTCAGATAAACAGCGGACAGATCACGTTTGATTCGGCTGCTAAGTTGTATTCAGAAGATGATGCAACAAAGTTTAAAAGCGGATATATCGGCATTGTTCCGGTCGAACAGATAGATAGTTTCGTTGTCGAATCTCTAAAAACACTTTCCGAAGGAGAGACCTCTGATCCATTAAGAGTGGGAAATGATATGAATTACGGTTACGAAATTTACAAGTTAATTAAGTTTTATCCTTCTCATCCATATACACTTTCCGGGGATTATGACAGGATAAAGAAATTTGCAATCGCGTACAAAGAGAATAAGGAAATGGAAAACTGGATTAATGAGATCAAAGAAACTATTTATGTGGACATTAGAATGTAACTTTCCATACGAAAAAAAACTTCACCGGCAACTTCGTATCAATCCTCTTTTTATTGATCCCGGGTTTTATTTGGATCAATAACCATTTCTTTAACCAAAACTATCATGAATGGATTTTACATTAAAGACGGATTTTAATTTTTTAGCATCTGTTGCCTTATTGATTATTCCTGCCATACTTGCATATTTTTATTACAAAAGATCTGCTCTTAAGGGAATTAAACGAATATTATTTACTGCTTTAAGATTTCTGACTCTTTTTTTCATCTTTCTGCTTCTGTCATCGCCTGTCATTTCATTCTTTAAGAATACATTTCAGGATCCTGTAAATGTTTTCCTCATTGATAATTCACAAAGCCTTCTGATTGATAACCGCGAATCCGGACTGAAGGAAATTTTAAATGATAAGATAAAGGATTCCGAAACAGGGAGTTCTGAAAATTTGTATTTTCTTTTCTCTGGAAATTTAACCCGTGAAATCGGCAGGGATGAACTCGAATCTATTTCTTATGACAGAATAAATAATTTTGAAACAAATTTAACCGGTACTTTTTATTCTCTTCACGACAGATTAGCAAACAAAAACTTATCTTCAGTTACGGTTATTTCGGACGGGATTATCAATCAGGGAGGCAATCCTGTTACAGCTGCAAGACTTCTGAATGTGCCTGTAAATTACATTTTGACGGGAGATACCATTCAGCACAATGACCTGGTTGTAAGAAATCTGTTTTACAATAAAACTGCTTTCATCGAGAGTAATGTACCTGTTAATATAGAAATTAATTCTTTCAATTTTGATAAAGACATAAAAATTAATTTATACGAGGAAGATATCCTGACTCAAAGCAAAGTTATAAAAGTTGATCCCGGAAAGAGCATATATGATCTTTCTTTTAATGTTCTTTCAAATGCTGAAAAGGTCATAAAGTATAAAATTGAGATCGAAGGTCAGGAAGATGAAATTACGTTGAAAAACAATTACCGTGAGTTCTTTATAAAATTTGTAAATAATAAATTCAAAGTGCTTGTACTGTCCGGAGGACCGGGCGCAGATTTTTCTTTCCTGTCGGAAGAAATAAAAAAGGTGAAAAATTTCGAGTCAACTTTCCTGACTCAAAAATCAGCTTCCGAATTTTATGAAGGGACTGTTCCTGATCTAAGCGGCTTTGATTCTTACATATTCATAGGGTATCCTACTTCTGTTACAAATCAGAATTTATTAAATGATATAAAATATCAGCTTGAAAAAAATAATTCGTCACTGATTTTTTTTGCAGGAAGGACAACTGATTACGGTAAGCTGTCAATTCTTGACGACAGGCTTCCTTTTAAGACAACGTCTTTTTCGGAGAAAGAAGAGGAAACAGGGATAAGAACCGTGAGCACTTTAAACAACGAAGTTTTTAAAAATACCGGTCTGCTTTCTTCAGTGAATTCTTTTCCGAATATTTTTAAAACCGCCTCTATTTTTTCTGTAAATCCTTCTTCAGAAACTTTCCTTTTAATGACACAAAACTCCGAGCCGGCATACATTATTCAGAACACAGTTAACAATAAGTCGGCTGCATTCCTCGCATACGGATTATATAAATGGAGATTGAATCCGCAGAGAAATAATTCCGGCGAAGTATTGAATTATATTATCACCAGCTCAGTGTTTGCAATTACAAATAAAGAAGATAAAAAGACATTTACTATTGAAACAACTAAACCCGTTTATTCCGGATTCGAAAATGTTAAGTTTACTGCACGTATAACCAACTATGATCTTCAGGGAGGAGAACAAATTACTGTTAAGATCAGTGGTGAAGGCTATAGTAACAACTTAGTGCTGCAAAAAACAGATAACAAATATTATGAGGGCGAGATCAACATTCCGGTTGACGGAAATTATAATTTCAAAGGAGAGCTTATTTCAGGCAGTAATCCTGTAGAAAGCATTGAAAACCGATTTGCCATAGGTGAAAATAATTTTGAGTATGAATTAACCCGAGCCGACAACTCAATTCTGAACAATTTATCAAACGAAACCCGGGGTGTTAATTTTTCCAATACTGATTTAAGCAGCATAAAGGATTCATTTACACGTCTTAATGAACAGTCTAAGTCTGAGATCAAATCTAAGAAGAACTTCGAGCTCAATGTAAATCCTTATTACCTTGGAATCCTGATTTTCCTGTTGTGCCTTGAATGGTTTTTCAGGAAAAGAAATAATCTTCCATAATAATTACATAAATCATATATTTAATAAAAATTTATAAACAGATAAACCTGTCAGGTTTTTCCAAAATATAAATCCGTGTTTAACTATTATTGACTAACCTGCTTAAAATATTGTTTGTTTTATTTCTTGTAAATTGCAAAGTACATTCACAGGAGTACTGGCTGAAACAGTTCAGTCCTGCAAGCCAGAATTTAGCAGAATGTTTTTTTACAGATACTCTTAACGGCTTGATCTGCGGAGATTCAGGTTTGATCTTAAAGACTACAAACGAAGGTCAAAACTGGATATTTCAAAATACAGGCACATACAATAATATTGTTTCATTGTTTTTTGTAAATGTGAATACAGGATATGCCCTGTCGCATTAGTTTGACAAATCCCCTCCAAATCATTACGGCTCAAGAATTCTTTCAACATCTGACGGAGGAGATACATGGGACAATTATCTGTTCCCTGATACAAACTTATTTCTAAACAGCATCTTCTTTTCAGACTCATTCAACGGTTACATGGCGGGATCGAGCGGAAAAATTTTTTATACAACTAATTCAGGAAGCAACTGGATCGAAGGTGTGATTGATTCGGGACTTGTCCTGGGATTCCCGATTGAAAAAATCAAATTCTTTGATGCAATGACGGGATATGCTTCCGGAGGTGCTTTCGATTTAGCCGGAGTTATGTGGAATTCAACTAACGGAGGAAGAAGCTGGCGGGCAAAAGTTGTAGGACCGGAACCGGTACATGATTTTCATATTTTTGATTCTTTGAGAATTCTCCGGAGTAGGCGGGGATTTTGAATACGGAGCAAGTAAAATCTATAGTACAAGCGGCGGAGCTTTCTGGAACTACGCTGAAATCGGAGTATTCGGTATTGCAAACTCAATAGGGTTCAGAACTGAAACAGAGGTATGGTCCGGACTGGGAATTGTTGACAGTTTATTATTTTCTACAAACAGCGGAAACAACTGGACTCTCATTGGTACACCTGACGGCGTAAAAATCAATGACCTTGTTTTCATCAATGAAACTAACGGCTGGGCTGTTGGTAAGGATGGAGCAATATTAAAATTTAATGCTGATCTTATTAACATCAGTGTGGAATATAATTATCTGCCCGAATCAATTTCACTTTATCAAAATTATCCGAATCCGTTCAACCCCTATACAGTCATTCGGTATTCGTTAAGAGAAAATAGTTTTATAACTTTGAAAGTATTTGATACCAACGGTAAGGAGATCATAACTTTAGTAAATGAAAAACAAACGGATGGCAACTATGAAGTGCTTTTTGATGGAAGCGGACTTTCCAGCGGAATTTACTTTTACAGAATTTCAGTGTATGATGAAAATACGAACCGGGAGTATTTCGAGAGCAAAAAGATGATCCTTCTTAAATAATTCCTATGAGGTCTTTAAAAGATATTTATCCGGTAGAGGATTATTAATATTAGATTTATTAATTTAACTTAATTTTTTAACAACTATAAAAACAAAAATGAAAAAATTGTTATTCGTAGTCTTTGGATTGATCTTATGCAGTACTTCATTTTCTCAATCCAACAAATGGTCTTCTATTTCTTATGTTTATTCAAATGGACCGGTATCTCCCGAATACCAATACAGTTATACAGTCAATATTGATAACGCCGGAGTAGGGACTTTATTATATACAAAATCATCAGTTTCTAATACTTATGATTTCAGTCTCGGAAAGAAGGGGATGAAAAAACTGAATAAGGCACTGAATAAAAGTCAGGTGTTTTCAGTTAATCCGGCAGATATGAAAGCTGATCAGAATATGCTAGGCGGTCCTTCCAAAACACTGTCGGTTACCATGTGGCAGGAACCGAATCTTGACCAAAAGCCAACTGTCATTCAGATACCTGAACAGCTTAATGATAAATATTCGGCGGGGATCAATGACCTTTATTCTGTCATAGAAAACCTTGTTCCGAACAATGTCTGGAATCAGGCGACAGGTCAGTAAAGATAATAAAGGGGATTTAACTGCATAAAAACAGAGTCACAGAGAAAACAAAGTTTTTAAATCTTTGTTATTCTGTGACTCTTAATTTTAATACTTAATAATACAAACCAAGGTAGTTCAATAGAAATTAAGTACTTACATGCAAAGACTAAACACAAAGATAATAAAGGATTTTTCTTATCTAAAACATTTGTGTTCCTTTGTGCATTAGTGTTAAGAAGTTCTAAATGAAAAATTGTGTATGCTTTTTTGAACATCAGTTTATCTTTTTAATTTCAATACTGTCTTTTTTATCAAGGATCTCGTATCCTAATCCCTTTATTTCATTCCGGATTTCATCAGACAATTTGAAATCCTTGTTCTTCTTAGCATCGTTTCTTTGATTCACTAAAATTTTTATTTCTTCCGGAATTTCAGAATCAGAGCTTTTAACATCTGTCTTATCTAAATTCAATCCGAAAATTTTATCAAAGTCATAAGCTAAGTTCAACTTTTCATAAGAAGACAATCCTTCATCGCGGAGCATATCCCAGAAGACTGCCATTGCTCCGGGCATATTCAGATCGTCATTTATTGATTCCGAAAATCTGTTTTTCCATTCTGAAAATTTTTCTGCTTCCACTTTGCTGTCATTAACTTGCCCCTCTTCATGTACAGCCTGCTTCAGGTTATTAATTTTTCCGCGCAGATTCTTATACCCGTTTCTTGCAGCGTCCAGAGCTTCAATGGAAAATTTTAATTTCTTTTTGTAATGAGCCATCAGTAAAAAATACCGGTAGTCCAAAGGAGAGTAACCTTTTTCGATCAATGTCTGCAAAGTTATAAAGTTACCTAATGACTTCGACATCTTTTCATTTCCCATATCAAGGAAATCCCCGTGTATCCAGTAATTAACGAACTTCTCACCATTGCAAGCCTCCGACTGCGCAATCTCATTTGTATGATGAGGAAAGATATGATCAATCGCGCTGCAGTGAATATCGAAATGATTTCCTAATTCCGTTTTACTCATTGCAGAACATTCAAGATGCCATCCGGGAAAACCAATTCCCCAGGGTGATTCCCATTCCATCTGCCTTCTCTCATTCTTTGGTGAGAATTTCCATAACGCAAAATCAGTTGTATTTTTTTTCTCTGCGGAAAATTCAACCCGGGCACCTTCCTGTAAACCCTTTATATCAAGCCGCGCAAGATCACCGTAAGAAGGAAATTTTGATGTATCATAATAAACTCCGTCGCTGATTGTATAGGTAAACCCTTTCTCTTCAAGGCATTTTATCATTTCGATCTGTTGCTTAATGTAGTCAGTAGCTTTAGTATAGATATCCGGAGGAATAATATTCATCAGCAGTATGTCATTCTTAAATGCTTTAGTATAAGATTCGGCTATATCCCAGACACTCTTCCCCTGTTCCCTGGCGGACTCTTCCATTTTATCGTCACCTGTATCACTGTCAGCAGTCAGATGTCCTACGTCTGTAATGTTCATTACATATTTCACTGCATACCCGTTATACTTTAAAACCCGCAATAAAATATCTTCAAAGAAAAATGTTCTTAGGTTACCAATATGCATGAAATTATAAACAGTTGGTCCGCAGCTGTACATGCGGACTTTCCCGGATTCAATTGGAATGAATTCTTCTTTGGTTCTCGATAAGGTATTGGAAAACTTTAGCATAAAGTATTGAGTATTGAGTATTAGGTATTATGTTCTTCATTAATGCATGTCGTAATATCAATTGTTGTCTTATCAGGAAAGAGACTTTTCAATTTTAGAAAAATCCTCTTTTGACAGAACTGATTTCCTTACATTCATAAGGGCTGTAAAAAATTCAGCGGGAGCTGCTTGCTTTATTTCTGTCAGCATTCCGGTTCTTGCATTATGAGTAAAAGCCGGCATCATGTATTTACACCACGACAGCATTTCTTCGGGCTTAATGTTTTGTCTTATTTCAATCTCCTGCTGATGTAGTTCTTCATCAGTAAAACTTTCCCATAGCAAAGGTTGTGTTACACGTTCCTCCTCAAGCATGTGCTGTATATAATTAGAATGAAAATCAGACACGTTCATAAAAAAATCATTCCCCTGATACAGGAGATCTTCACTCCCTCCGGATTTTTCATAAAGTTTATTTAGATCTTCACGGAGTTTACTCATTTCAGATTCTATCTTAGAATGATCTTCCTTATCATGAACAGAGCTTCCGGGATTTTTCTGTTCAAGATATTTCAGCGTAACATTATTCTCATGTTCAGCATGTTCATCAAGTATATTGAGCACATCCTCTGCAACACTTTTTAATTTTTCCATTTCTTCCTTACTGTTGTAATCTGTACTTCCTGCAATCAATGAGAATTGCGACAGAGCATTTCTAATTGCCTTATGAGGCACATCATAAACTAATGGCCGGTTATTCATTTTTCTGAAAAATTTTAAATTTTAAATAATTATTAATTAATAAATTAGTATGTCATTGCTCATTGTTCATTATTCATTATTCATTGTTCATTGCTCATTGCTTAACTGCTCTCGGTTTAGGTTTTGCATTCCACAGCTTTATCATAAGCAGCGCGCCTATCACTGCAAATCCAATCATACTCGGACTCCATGCTCCCCAGCCGAAATTATCAAGCAGCCATCCGACTCCGATCCCTACGGTTGCTCCTCCGATATACTGCATACCGTCAAACATTCCGGTAGCAGTCGCCGCAGCCCGCTGACCTCCGAAATCCATTGATGCAGTCCCCGACAGCATTGAATGGACCATACTTATTCCAAGCGAATTGGAAATAAAAGCAACTATCACTAAATTTATACTCGGCGCCATCCAGATAACAGATAAAGAAAAAATAATCAGCATGTATCCAATGAACGCAACCGGTGTTCTTCTGGATTGAAAAAGCCAGTCAGAGGAAAACCCGGCTATAAAAGCGCCTGCTATCCCTGCAAGCACAACACCAAGAGCGCCTTTCTGAAAGACAGGCGAGTCCAGTGCAAGCTGCTGATACTCCTGCATGTAACGGGGAAACCATTGTTCGAATCCGTGTCTTACAAATCCGGTACAAAATTCCGCTATTGCAATTGTTATTGCGATAGGATTTGAAATCACTTTCTTGAAAACATACTTAAAGTCAATTTTTCCGGTGTCGCCGCTTGTAGCATCGTCTGTATCCAGAGGCGGAAGACCTGCGTCAGGCGGTATATTCTGAACAAATAAGAATGTCATGAAGGACATTACTGCAACGATCGCTGCGGGAATAAAAAATACCCATTGCCATGGAAGAACTGTAATTGCCCAACCGCCGATTATGAAGATCAGGGCTCTTCCGCTTTGTATCATTGAACCAAAAATCGCAGAGAAAACCCCGCGTTCATTAACTTTAAACCAGCCGGCATTTACTTTTATCAATGCCAGTGCGCTGTATGACTGAAAGTACGAGTTCAATGACCATACGCTTGCAAAGTAAGTTATTAGCAAAGTTCCTGTCCCGAAAAATTTTAAATAAGCGCCGAGACCGAAAAGTAAATTGAATATTACCGTTCCGATGGAACCTATCAGCATTGCTTTCCTGCCGCCTATACGGTCTGCGATAGGTCCGTTAAACATTGCTGAAAAGCCGTAAATTGTAAGTGCTGCAGTAATGATTGCACCGATCTGAGTTTTATCCCAGCCATATTCATCTGACAAGGATTTATTCGCAAAGGAAAGGTTATACCTTCCCATATACATTGCGGCATAGGTGAATCCAAGAGTAAGCCAGTTAAGCGCCCGGCGTTTTCTGAACTCGGGTGAGTAGATTGGTTGTTCCGCTCTTTTGATCATTTCGAAATAAAATTAGGAGTAAAAATTTTCCGATAACATAGAATTATTATTGATTAGTTGAAAGATAGAAAACTGAGGGGAAAGAAATGTTGAAGATTAATTGAAAATATAATTATTTTTAAAGGATCAGTAGAATTTACAGCTCTCCAATATCTTCATACCAAAGTTGAGGATTTTTTTCAATGAATTCCTTCATAAGACTTTTGCATTCATCAAGGTCAAGGTTTATCACCTCAATTCCGTGAGATTCCATAAACTCCGTTGCGCCTGTGAATGTCTCGCATTCTCCCGCTATAATTTTCTTTATCCCGAACTGGACCGAAGCTCCGGCACAAAGATAACATGGCATCAGTGTGGAATACAGTATCGTATCTTTGTAAACTCCTATTCGGCCTGCATCCCTGAGACAATCTATTTCAGCGTGTATTACCGGATCGTTTTCCTGAACACGCCTGTTGTGTCCCCTTCCTATTATCTTACCGTCTTTTACCAATACTGAACCAATAGGAATCCCTCCTTCGCTGAGTCCTTTCTTAGCTTCATCAATTGCCGCCTGCATGTATTGATCCATTCTTTGAGTATTGAGTATTGAGTATTAAGCATTAAGTATTAACAATTCACGATTGACTGTTCACTATTCACTATTCACGTTAGCTTCAATATAATATCTTCGTGTTGCGGAAATAACTCAAGCAAATTCTTTCTGTCGCCCATTTCAAAATCTTCAAAATGAAATCCCGGAGATACCGTACATCCCGCCAGGCAATACGAGCCATGCTTGTTTGGTTTTGCACCAAACCAATCTCCTGCTTTTATTAAAACCTGTGGTAATTCTCCTTCATCGCAGTTCAGGCCTAACTTATATTCGGTTAAATTCCCCTTTGCATCAATTGCATAAATATTCAATCCGCTCCCGTCATAGAAGTGCCACATCTCATCTGATTTTATCCTGTGCAATTTTGAGCATTGGTCGTTTTCCAATAAGTAATATATGGAAGTCGAAATATTCCTGTCACCTGTAAATCTTTCGGGCAAATGCTTTCCATGATAAACTTCTTCGGAACGGTATGATTCTTTGAAATATCCGCCTTCGGGATGCGGCAGCATTTTTAGTTTCCCGATCCAGTACCCTGCATCTCTCATACCTAAACTCTTCTTTATTCTAATAATGTACTGCAAGCCAGATACAAGCCGGCTCAGATGAAGTTTTTAAAACTTTATGTTTTGTATTTTCAGGAATATTGAGGTAATCACCAGCAGTCAGTATTCTATTTATCCCGTCTTCAAACTGCATCTCAGCTTCGCCCTGTAAAAGTATGACCCATTCATTTTTATCCTGTTCAAGCCACTGATTTTCAGGTGTCTTCTGACCGGTAGAAATGATTCTCTCGATACTTAAATTGTCCTTGGATATAATGGATTGAAACAACTCAAAATTTTTAGGAAGGTTTTGTGGAATGTCAAAAATGTTTCCTTCCGAAGAGTTCATTACCATAATTGACAATCGTTATAATAATTTTGGATAACTGAATATAATTTGAGGATGTTTATACCGGATGAAGAAATATTTTACAATTAACCAACTAACTAATTAAACCAATTAACTATTTAACCAATCAACCTATTAACTATTTCCCTACAACTACGGGTTTAGAATTCTTTTTCTCTCTAACCTGCTGGGGCACTGTTCCGAATACATAATCCCACAAAGGATTGCTGACTCCGTATGCCGTGTGATCATCTCCATAGTGATGTCGTAAATGATACGTCTTAATGAATTTCCCAATGCTGCTTTTCATTTCAAAATGATGGGTAGCATAGTGGATTGAATCATAGGATACATAACCGAAAATAAATCCGGAAAAAATGTTCATATAGTAAACTCCGAATAATGCCTGGAATAAAAAGTAAAATACCACAGCCAGGGGAATGCTTACAAGCAACGGCATGACTAAACGTGTCGCATCGCGCGGATAATCATGATGAATACCATGAACAAGAAAATGAACTCTCTTGCCTGTTTCTGATTTTGGATGGTAATGAAATGCCCACCTGTGAATGACATATTCTGTTAATGACCATAATAATATTCCCGTAATGAAGCAAACAATGCTGTTCAGGATTCCGACTTCTTTAAATCCAAGATAATATAATATTGTTAATACAGGCACGAAGACTATTATTGGAGTTACCGGATGTATGTGTGAGAAATATTCTAATACAGGGTTCTTAAATAACCTGATTGTTTCGTTTTTATTTGATACGTATTTTGCCATTTCTGTTTTGTTTATACAATTTAATTATTTCAATCCATTTTAAAAATGAATTTATTTTTTATCACCTGATTTCAATGAATCCCTGATTTCAGTAAGCAATTCCTGATCTTTTGTTAAAGGAGCCGGTCCATCTTCCTTCTTTGTTTTGAACTTATTTATTGATTTAACAATCAGAAAAAGTACAATGGCGATTATCAAAAAGTTAATTATTGCCTGTATCAGCTTTCCATAAGGCAAAACTGCTCCCCTACAGTTACAGACAAGCCGGAGAAATTAATTCCACCGATAATAATTCCAATGATCGGCATAAGAAGGTCTGCAACTATCGAATTAATAATTGCTCCAAAAGCGACTCCGATTATGACCCCGATAGCGAGATCAATTGCGTTTCCTTTTGAAATGAACTCTTTAAATTCTTTGAGCATAATGGTAAGGTTTGATTAATTAGTCATTCAGGGAATTGTATGTAAAATACTCTATATATATTCTTAAATAAAGTCGGGAATATTTAGAAATAACCCATAGCGTAATCCCTTTACTGATACAGTAATCTCCTGAATATCCATCTGTTCCATCAGTTTCGTCAGTATAAGTATTCCGCTGATAATTATATCACTCCTTCCTTTCATATATCCGGCGAGACCAATTCTTTCCTCCTCAGTCATTGAGATCAGATCTTCAAAGATCTTCCCGATCTCTGGTAAATTTAAAATATCTTTGTGAATAATACCTTCATCAAATTCCTTCAGCCGGTTTTTGAGAGCGGATAAGGTTGTAATGGTTCCGGCAACACCAACGAATGATCTTCCTCCGGTTATACATTCAAGGGAGCTGATTTTACTCTCAATAAACTCCCCTGCTGTTTCAATATTACGGTGATTAATATTGCCTTTGAGAAATTCTTCATATATCCTTACTGAACCAATGTCAATACTGTCCGAAATTATGATCCCTCCATCCCGGTAACCGATCTCAGTGCTGCCGCCTCCAATGTCTATAACAGCATAGTCTTTACTTATCTCAAGATCGTAGACAGATCCATTATAGCTGTATTTCGCCTCATCTTCACCGGAGATGATTTTAATTCTTATTCCGCACTCCGACTCTATAAACTCAATGAACTCAGAACCGTTATTTGCATCTCTGAGCGCACTCGTCCCGAATGCAAAAATTTTTTCAGAATTGAAGTCCTTAGAATGCGAAATGTATTTATTGAATATTGATAATGTCTTTTGAAATGCTTCTTCCGAAATGATCCCTGTTTTATACAGATCCTTTCCAAGCCTCGGAATTTCCTGTGCTTCAAAAAGTTTAATCAGCTTATTTTCCCTTATAGTTGCGATGAGTAAAAGGCAGGTGTTTGTTCCAATGTCAATTACAGAATATACTTTATTATCTCTTGACTGCATAGATCCCGATCCATTCGGCATTGCTTGATATGTCTGCGACTTCAAATTCATACTGTGTAAGATATTCAAGAATTTCCTGATCTTCAGACAGCAATATACCTGATAAAAATAATTTACCGTTCATTTTTATTTTCCCGGAGATGTGTTCAATGTTATCAATTATTACGCTTCTGATAATGTTTGCGCAGATGATGTCAAACGAATCTTCATTTAGGTCGGATATACTGGATTTTGCCAATACAATCTTTTCATGAACTGAATTTCTTTTAAAATATTCCCCTGCATTTTCTATTGAATCCTGATCTATGTCAATGGCAACCGCTCTTCCAACCCCTAACTTTATTCCTGCAATTGAAAGAATTCCCGTTCCCGTTCCGAAATCCAGAAGCTTCTCTTCTGTCCCTTCGACATTATCACTCATAAGTTCTAATACAAGCTGCGTAGTTTCATTATGTCCGGTTCCGAACGACATCTTAGGGTCAATTTCTATTAATATCTTACCCTCCGGATCTTTAAGTTCATTTTTTTTCCAGGATGGATAAATAATGATCTTATCACGTATATAAACCGGCTCAATGGTCTTTTCCCAATCCTCATTCCAGTTCTTATTTTCCAGCTTCTCTGATGAAAATTCCTTTTCTCTTATGATATTACTGTTCAGCAATTCTTCCTTTAATGAGTTTATACTTTCTGTATCATCCGCGTCAAAATAAATTTTCAGCATTCCGTCTTCTTCAAGAATGTTTTCAATGCCTTCGAGATAAAGTTTATTATAAAGCTCGTCATAATTTTTTTTATTAAAAGCTATCTGAACCTCATAATAATTATTACTCATAAATTAAACCTTTCGCCGAATCAAGTGTGTTCTTCATCAGCATAGCAATGGTCATCGGACCAACTCCGCCAGGCACGGGAGTTATCTTTCCGCATTTGTCAAAGCAATCTTCAAAATCAACATCGCCAACCATCCTGAAGCCGTTCTTCTTAGTTTTATCTTCGATCCTGTTTATACCCACATCAATTATCACACATCCTTCTTTGATAAAATCCTTTGTCACAAAATTTGCCTTACCGATGGCTGCAATAAGAATATCCGCGCGTGATGAGATATCCTTAATGTTTTTTGTCTTACTGTGACATACTGTTACAGTGGAGTTAAATTTAGTTGTCATAAGTAAATTTGCGACCGGCTTTCCTACAATGTTGCTTCTCCCTATGACTACAACATTTTTCCCTTCGGTCTCAGCATTACTTCGTTTCAATAATTCAACAATCCCATACGGTGTGCACGGAATAAAACATTTCTCGCCTAAAACCATTCTTCCTGCATTCAGGGGATGAAAGCCGTCAACATCTTTTTTATAATTTAAAGATTCGATGACTCTTTGTTGATTGAGATGTGCCGGTAAAGGCAGCTGTGTAAGTATGCCGTGAATTTTTTCATCATCGTTAAATTTACTTATCAGCTCAAGCAAAACTTCTTCGGAAACATTTTCCGGCAGAGTTTCAGTGACTGAATGGAATCCAAGTTCTTCACACGCCTTACCTTTACTTTTTACATAAACTTTTGACGCGGGATTCTCGCCGACTAAAATAAAAGCAAGTCCGGGTGTAATTCCTTTTTCGGATTTTAATTTATCTGTCTCGGTTTTTACTTCGGCTTTTATCTGTGATGAAATTGATTTTCCGTCAATGATTTTATTTTCCATATATTCTAAAATTGTTGCAATATATTATTATTCGATTTGTAATTCAATACTTTAGGGATAAATTCGCCATATATTGACACATATATTTAGGCAAAATATTCTTATTTTTGTATAAAAATTCGATGAAAAATTTTACATTTTTCGATGTTCAAATGATAGCTTATCTTTCTTCTCGGTTGATTAGAAAATTTAAATAAGTTAATTTTATAAAAATCAATTATGGTAGTAGTAATAAAAAAACGGTCAAAGAAGAAGGATTTAGAAAAACTATTAAATTCTAATTTAGCTAAACCTCGAAAAGTCTTGGATGCAAAAAAATTCTGTGGAGTTATTAAATTAAAAGAAGATCCGGTAAAAATCCAGCGTAGATTAAGAAATGAATGGAAATAGAATTTGCGCCGACACAAATATTATTCTTTATCTTTTAAGCGGAAAGAGTTTTGTCATATCTGAAATGTTACAAGGTAAAGAAGTATATATTTCATTCATAACCGAATTGGAATTGCTAAGTTATAATAACACTACTCCGGAAGATCTTGGTAAAATAAAAACTTTTCTTAACGAATGTATTATAATAGATGTGAATTCAGAAATTAAATTGATTTCAATTGATATTAGAATGAAATATAAGTTAAAAATTCCTGATACAATAATATTAGCAACAGCAAAATTTTTAAACCTTCCCTTGTTGACTGCAGATAAAATTTTTAAAAAAGTATCCGAATATGATATAATATTGTTTGAAAATTCTTAAACAGTATGTTTTTAGTATTCCCTCTTCACCATCTTCATGAACTCTTCAAATAAATATTTACTGTCATTCGGACCGGGAGACGCTTCAGGATGATACTGCACTGACATTACCGGCAACTTTTTATGACGCAAACCTTCATTCGTCCCGTCGTAAAGATTTGTGTGAGTAATTTTAACTAGATCAGGATGAAGACTCTTTTCATCAACTGCGAATCCGTGATTTTGTGATGTTATCTCGATCTTGTTTGTCAGATGATTCATCACAGGATGGTTACCTCCCCGGTGACCGAACTTTAATTTGTAAGTCTGCCCTCCCAATGCATGCGCTATCAGCTGATGACCCAGACAAATCCCGAACATTGGTATGTTTGAAGAAAATAAATTTTTAGTATTTTCTATTCCGTATGTCACAGCTTCAGGATCACCCGGTCCGTTAGATAAAAAAATCCCGCGGGGTTTGTAATCAAGTATTTCTTTGTAATTTGTTTCAGCATTGAAGACTTTTACTTCGACATCAAATTTCAGAAACTCCCTGAGTATATTCTGTTTAATTCCAAAATCGTAAAAAGCGATTTTATGCTTTGGATTCTCACTCTTTAAAGTATAATTATTCTTGGTCGAAACATACTTTACAAGATCCTGACCTGCCATATCCGGTGTCTCCAATACTTTTTCAGTCAGTTTCTTATCACTTAATTTTTCTTTAGTAACAATCCCTCTCATGGCACCTTCACTGCGTATTATTTTTGTCAAAGCGCGTGTATCAATTCCTGAAATTCCTATGGTTTTATTTTTTTTCAGATAATCGTCAAGAGACTGCAATCCTCTGAAATTACTCCAGTCATCTTCATAATTTCCCACAACAATTCCTCTTGCCTGGATTTTACCGGATTCAGTATCAATGTCATTTGTGCCATAGCTGCCAATCAAAGGATATGTCATAATGATTATCTGACCGAAGTAAGAAGGGTCTGTCAGGATTTCCTGATAACCCGTCAGAGATGTATTGAATACAACTTCACCTGAAGATGTTTCGGAATTTCCAAAAACATTCCCCTCGAAAATTACACCGTTCTCTAAAACTAATTTACCTTTTTCCAATGGATGATTGGTGGATTGGTTGATTGGTTAATTGGTTAATTGGTAACCTTTACAAACTTTATAAACTTTATAAACTTTACAAACTTAACGAACTTAATGAACTTAATGAACTTAACGAACTATCTTAGATATTTATCAAGAAATCTTATCATTGCTTCGAAGACTTTGATCTGATTTGAGACTTTACTGAATCCGTGGCCTTCATCATCGAGAAGCATATATTCATAGGGCTTATTCTTCTCCTTCAGCTTATTCACTATCTGAACAGATTCCGCTTCGACCACTCTCGGATCATGTTTCCCCTGTACGATCAGAAGCGGACAGTTTATGAGATCAATAAAATTGATCGGAGATCTTTCAGTTAATAATTCCTTATCTTTCTCAGCATTTCCGACCAGATCCTCTATCCCCTTTTTCCAGTGCTCGGGAACTGAATTTACGAAAGTAAATAAATTCGCAGGACCGAAGACATCAACAGCGCATTTCCACAACTCAGGAGCTTTTGTTATGCAGGTCATGCACATGAATCCGCCAAAGCTTCCTCCTACTACTGCAATGTTTTCAGGATCAGCATATCCTGAGCTCTTCAAATAATCCGCGCTGCCCAGTACATCTTTGAATTCAGCACCGCCCCAGTCTTTATAGATCATCTTCTGAAATGTTTTCCCATAACCCGTACTGCCGCGGAAATTAGGAGCTATGACAATATACCCGGCATTTGTCATTACCTGTATCTATTTGCTGAAATTATGCATCTCCTGATGCTCCGGTCCGCCGTGCGGCCAGACAATGGCAGGATTTTTTCCGTCTTTTTTTAATCCCTTTGGTATATAAAGCAGCGCATGAATCTTCAGCCCGTCAAAACTTTTGTAAAAAACATCTCTGGCTTTCGTTAAACCTTTTTTAGATACACCTCCGACAAGCGAGTTGGTGATCTGCTTTGAAGTTTCCTTTTTAAGATCATAAACAAATATATCACCGGGATTCAGCGGACTGTCACAAATGTATACTATTTTTTTATTATCGTGAGTAAACTTTATGCCGGAATAATTTCCCCTGGGAAGCTTAAGTTTATGAACTTTACCGGTTTTCATATTCATCAGTCCGGGTGAATTGCTCCCGTTCATGTTCATTGTCCAGATCAGAAAATTATGATCATGCGAAAATTTAAAACTCGTAATATCCCATTTTTCCTTAATGACCCATTTGGATTTCCTTTTTTTAATGTCATAAAACTTTATACCTTTAAACTCCCTGCCTTCATCAGAAATAAAATAAAATCCTGAATTTTTTTTGTTAAACTCAGTCTGACCATTGAATACATTTTTATTTATATCATGCTCCGTTGTATTAATGAAAGTCTTATCTTTAGAATCATACAGGAACAGGTCAACATTGATATTCCCGTAAAATTTTATGAAAGTAATATACCTTTCGTCAGAGCTCCATGATTCTGCAAGTGTCGGATAGTCATCATCAAAGCTTTTTACAAGTTCGTTTTCACCCTTTTTGAGATCCTGAATATATACATCAAAATTATGTTTAAGCCTCTTGTTGGAAGCGAAAAGAAATTTATTTCCCTTCTTGTTAAACTGGTTAAAGAAAACCTGTGAATCTTCAAACCCTTTTGACAAAAGCTCAGCATCCCCGCCTTCATCAGGTATTTTATAGATCTGAGTGTTTTCATCGCCTTCCTTATCACTCATAAAGATAATCTCTTTGGTCACCGGATTATGAAAGATCTGTTTTACTGATTCTTTCCAGGTGGAGATCTGATCAGTCCAGCCGCCTTCAATAGGAATACTCCAGATCTGGGGAGTCCCTGATGTATTCGTAATGTAATATATTTTTTTATCATTCTGGGAAAGTGTAAATCCGGAAATTGATCTTATCGAAAAGAATTTTTCGATAGAGTACCGCTGTGTTTTAGTCAAGCTTCTGTTATTATATTTGTTAGTTTCAGGCAGTAAGATAATCTTTTTACTATACTTTTTTTAGTCTAAAGAAAAGTTGATTTCGATTTTCAATCTTAGATCCCGGATATTCAATCTAATAGTTAGTTCTGCTTATTTTGGAATTTTGTATTTCATTTTAACAACCAAATCAAAAATCTAAAATCCAAGATCTAAAATTCTAAGATAATTTTCTTACTAACATATTTGCAATACTATCTTTAGTTTGCAAAAAATCAAATCAGTATTTGAATAAAAAAATTTATCTGTGTATCCATGCTCATTTTTATCAGCCGCCACGCGAGAATGCGTGGACTGATGAGATAGAGCCTCAGGAATCCGCAGCGCCATTTCACGACTGGAATGAACGGATCTTTCAGGAGTGTTATAAGCCTAATTCCGAATCAGTAATAGTAGATGCTCACGACAATGTTATCAACCGTGTTAATAATTATGAATACTATAATTTTAACTTCGGTCCCAACCTTCTGAGCTGGATCAGAAAGAAACATCCTAAAACTTTTGAAAGAATAATTGAAGCCGACAGAAAAAGTATATCAGCTCATCAAGGTTACGGTAATGCAATTGCAATGTGCTACAGTCATCTTATCATGCCTCTTGCAAACAAAAATGATAAAATTACGCAGGTGAAATGGGGCGCAGCTGATTTCAGATATCACTTCGGAAGAGAGCCGGAAGGAATATGGCTTCCTGAAACAGCCTGCAATGAGGAAACAATTGAAATTCTTATTGAAGAAGGTATTAAATACATTATTCTCGATCCGTCACAGGCGGATAAGGTAAGAAAAATTCATAAAGGAAAATGGAAGGATGTTTCTCCAGGAAATATTGACACCGGAGTTCCTTATAAATGTTTTATCGATAAACATTATAAGAAATTCATAAACATATTTTTTTATGATGGAGCACTTTCACGCAATATCGCCTTTGATGATCATATATATGATTCGGTAAAACTTCTTCACAGACTGGAACATGTACCGGTTAATCATTCAACGGATAATTATCTCATAAGTGCAGCTGTTGACGGAGAAACTTTCGGGCATCACAAAAAATATACAGACAGAACTCTTTCATATTTTTTTTCAGAGTTAATTCCTTCATCAAAATTCCGGATAGTTAATTACAGTGAATATCTTTCCTTTCACTCACCGGAATATGAAGTTAAAATCAAGGATGGAATTAACGGCGAAGGGACGTCATGGAGCTGTCTGCACGGAGTCGGCAGATGGAAAGAAGACTGCGGCTGCGGCAGAAGCGATGAAAACCCTACGCAGGAATGGAGAAAACCTCTGAGGGAAAGCTTAGACTGGCTCAGAGATGAATTGATTTTGATTTATGAAAATAACGGAGGAAATTATTTAAGGACATTTGGAAGGCGAGGAATGAATACATAAATTTAATTTTAGATGACAATAATGAAAGCAGGGAAAAGTTTTTTTATTTTAACTCGAAGAGGTTTTTGAATGAAGCTGAAACTCATCTGTGCATTAAGCTACTTGAGATGCAAAGATTCTCGATGCTGATGTTTACAAGCTGCGGCTGGTTCTTTTCGGATATTTCAGGAATTGAAACTATACAAATTTTACAGTATGCCGCAAGAGCAATTGCGCTGGCTGAAGAAGTTACGGGACCCAGGCTCGAAGAAGAATTTTTAAACAGACTGTCCGAAGCAAAAAGTAATTTAAAAAAATATAAAGACGGAAAAGATTTATACTTGAAGGAAGTTAGAAGTTGAAAGTTAAAAGTTGAAAGTTGAAAGGTATTATTGAACTATCACTCATTATTAAATTCAAAAACTAAGGACAAATGGAAACGGATCGGTACAGAGCGCCGTGCAGGGGTTGCTTTGCCTTTATTTTCTGTTTACTCAAAAAAAAGCACAGGCATCGGAGAGATACCGGACCTGAGATTTGTAATTGACTGGTGCAGTCATACCGGGATGTCAGTTTTGCAGCTGCTTCCGCTCAATGAGGTCGGCGATGACTTTGCTCCCTACAATGCTGTCAGTACATTCGCCTTGGACCCCATGTACCTTTCATTAAAAAGACTGAGAGGAGCTGACTTAAAACTTTTCAGTAAGGAATTACGGGCTCTGAAGAAAAGATTTCCAAAGGGACAAGGAAAAGTAAATTATCAGATCAAAAATGAAAAGCTTGTGCTTTTGAAAAAAATTTTTGAATCTTCCGATCCGGGTAAAATTGAAAGGTATCAGGAATTTGTGAATAAAAATGTTCACTGGCTTAAATACTTTTCATTGTTTAAGATCCTTACTGATCTGAATGAAGGAAAGAACTGGCAGGACTGGGAGCTGAAGTATAGATACATTTCTTCCCTGACAACTGAAAAATTAATTCACACCTATTCCGTCGAAATAAATTTTCAATACTGGCTTCAATGGCAGCTGTACGAACAGCTCATCAATATTAAGAAATATGCAATGAGAAAAAATGTTTTCATTATGGGAGATCTGCCGTTCCTCGTTTCACGCAACAGCGCTGATGTATGGGCTTACAAAAATTATTTCAAATTAAGTCTTTCTTCCGGAGCTCCGCCGGATATGTATTTTTCCAAAGGGCAGAGATGGGGAATGCCGCCTTATAACTGGGAAAATATAACAGCAGACAATTTCGGCTATATCTCTCAACGGTTAAAGTATGCTGAAAATTTTTATGACATGTTCCGGATAGATCACTTTGTCGGATTGTTCAGAGTATGGACCATTGATCTGAAAACTCCCGAAGAGTATGGCGGATTGTATGGCAAGTTCGATCCTGAAGATGAAAATTTCTGGGAAGATCACGGACGGAAGATCCTTACTGTAATGAATGAGAGCACTGCTATGCTGCCCTGCGCAGAAGATCTCGGAACAGTTCCGAAGTGTTCAGAAAAGATATTGAAAGAATTCGGAGTACCGGGAATAAATGTTCAGCGCTGGGAAAAGACACGCGGGGGAAATTTTAATTTTCTCCCGGCGGATGAATACCGTATTAATTCCGCTGCGACTGTGTCGACACACGATTCGAGTTCACTTCCCGCATGGTTTGAATATGAAGCAGGAACCATTGACAGGCTCTCGTTTAAACTACTTTGTGATGATCTGAATATTAAGGAAGACAGGTATTTTAATGTTTTGAAAGAATTATTTGACGAAAACTTTTCAAATGAAAACAGGCTGCACTGGAAAAAATCAATATCAAATGTTTATGTTCTTCTGCAAAATCTGAAACTTAATTATAATGAAGCTAAGAAAATTATTGATATGTATCTTTCAAGCTTTAATGAAAAAGGTAAATTTCTGAGATACGTAGGTTTAAATGAAAAGAATGAAAATCCGGATCCTGATAATTTCATAAAAAGTACTCTTGAAAAGATCAGCAGTACAAATTCAATTTTCAGCATTCAGTTAATCATGGAATACTTATATCTCGATGAGGACATTTTAAAAAATTTCAGCGGGAATGATTTCAGAATAAATTTTCCCGGGACAGTGAGCGGAAACAACTGGTCACTTGTAATTCCTCTTCCTTTGGAAGAGCTGAAAGAATTGGAAACTAATAACGTAATTAAAGATATAAATCTAAGGACGGGCAGGATTTGAACAATTACCAACTACTAACTGAAATTAATGTTGAATCAAATCCCGTAGGGATTGAATGTGATCCAGCTTGACAGTGACATTTCATCCCTACGGGATGATTTAGTATTCCATTAATCTGTTACCAATGTTTCATCCCTACGGGATGTTTATTAAATTTTAGGATAATAAGTTAAACATCAAATAATTTATTATAGGATAAATGTACTTATTTTATAAGTATCATTCTCTTTGTGTCAGAAAAGTCATTAGTCGTTAACTTGTAGAAATAAACCCCGCTTGAGATATTTTTTGAATTAAAGGAAATATTGTAGTATCCCGCATTCTGAAAATCATTTACTAATGTTTCAACTTCCCTTCCATTCATGTCAAAAACTGTTAACATTACTTTACCGGAAGACGGAAGCTGATAATTAATATTTGTGATCGGATTGAACGGGTTCGGATAATTTTGTTCAAGAGAATAAGATACCGGGGATTTCGCTGCTCGTCTGTTCGATTCCTACAGGCAGATCAAGATAGGAAATTCCGCCATTATCTCTGACTGCCCAGACGTTTACACCCGCGTAATCTGCCGCTATGTATCTGTAGTTTCCGTTTGGTGCGGTATAATCAACTGACCAAACTTCTGAGTTATTTTCCGAAATATATATTTTATTATCAGATCTCACATAAAATCTGAACAGGTATCCCGCAGTATTATCTGAAATAATATTAGGACCTCCTGTAATGCCTCCAAAACTTCCTGCCCCTGCTGATACCTGTGAAAGCCAAAGTCCTCCTGAGTTTGTTGTTTTTTGAAGTCCGGCTCCCCCGATAAATCCTGTAAAACTGTTACTGCTTCCCAATGCGCAAAACCATATACAATAAGAATTCACTTCTCCCGTCGTTGGTTGTACCGTCCAGTTTGATCCATAATTCGAAGAATAATAAACCCTTGCTATTACTTGTACCAAACCAAATTTTATTATCAATGCTGAATAATGAATTAACCCAACCTGCTTCGGTACCGATCTGAGGAAGATATAATCCGGTTGAATCCCAGTTTACTCCGCCGTTAGTTGTCTTCCATAAGGACCATCTTCCACCGACAGGATCTCCCATCATAAAGCCATCTGCAGCTGTAAAAAAATTATTATAATGTAAAGCATTAATGAAACCGTTACTTTGAGTAAACACCTGTGTCCAGTTTGCTCCGCCATTTGAAGTCCTGTACACAAATGTATTTGCACCCACATATCCTGCCGTTAATGCAATATTTCCATCTGAGCCGGAAACGATGTTAATTAGCTGGGTATTGGAAGGAATTCCGTTTCCGCTAACATTAATCCAGTTAACTCCCCGGTTGGTTGATCTCAAAACTGTTCCTCCGTACCCGCATACCCAGACACTCTGCGGAGTAACGGAATGTACCGACGTGAGTGTCTGCGTGGTACCTGATGTTTGCTCGATCCACAACAATGAATTTGAAAATGAAATGTTTGCAAAGAAAAGAATTGCGATGAGATTGTAGATTTTCTTCAACATATTTTTCCCCTTTATAAAATTTAACTTTTAGAACTTAATCTTATTTACCGATAAGAAAAAGGTTGGAATAATTATTTTAACTATTTTGACGTCACTTAAACTTCCTGAAAGCAAAGATATGCTGTTTGATATAGCTCACAATATCTGAGTATAAAATTTCAAAGAAGAAATGATCTTATTTTTATGATTTGCTTCGTCTTTTGAAAAAGGATAATCAGGTGTATCACTGAGCCCGAACTGTTTTGGTTTTCTCACTTTTGGATCCGGTAAAAAAGCAGTTCCGAACATCCAGTCCCAGACAGCCAATTTTGTTCCGTAATTATTTTCAAACTCTCTTCCGCCGTCATCCGAGTGATGCCATCTGTGCATTTCCGGACCATTGATAAAATACTGCAGCTTACCTAATCTGATATCAATATTTGAGTGAATGAACATTCCCCATACCGCGCTTATCATTCCTTTATAGATCGCAACTTCCGGAGCAGCTCCGAGCAATATTATAGGAGCGAATTCGACAGTCTGATTTATTAATATTTCCAGTGAATGTGAACGTGCGCCGGACAGCCAGTCAACAGTTTTCGGAGAGTGATGTGCTTCGTGAGTTCTCCAGAGAATTTTATTTTTATGCTGCAGCCGGTGAAACCAGTAGATGTAAAAATCGTGAGTGATTAAAAAGAAAAGCACCTGTGTCCATACAGGCCAGTTACCGATCAGACTGTACTGGTAAAGATCAGTATTAAATTTTATGTAATTTAAGAATCCGAATATTATCAATCCCAGCAGATAGCTCTGAAAGATGGAATACAGAACAATATCATTAAAAAACCCTTCGCGGAAGATCTTCTGCCCTTTTGTATAAGGGAAAAACTTTTCCAGCGCGATCATTAAGACTGCAGCTGTTGAAATAATTATTATTGACCAGATCTCAAGTGACATAATGCAAAATTAAGTAAGCTGATATTGGAAAGAAATACAATATCAGAAATATTTACTAAATACACAGCAAAGAAGTAAAATTTTCGGCACTAAGAAAATAAAATTCTTTATCATTTGTTAACTGGGTGTAAATGCTCATGATATTTCGGTTTCATGCGGCAAATGTACATTCGCAGATAAATGTACCAACAACTGGTAACCGCACAACACGTTGGTACTACATGCACGAAATTTGGTACTAAGCAATTTGCAGGGCGTGTGGTACTAACGCACGACACATTGGTACCAACGCACAGCACAACTGTACCAACTGACGACACGTTGGTACCAACGCACAACACGTTGGTACCAACGCACAACACGTTGGTACTAGCGCACGAAATATTGGTACCAACGCACAACACGTTTGTACCAACGCACGACATATTGGTACCAACGCACGACATGTTGGTACTAACGCACGGCACGTTGGTACTAACGCACGACACGTTGGTACCAACGCACAGAAAAACTGTACCAACGGACGACACGTTGGTACCAACGCGCGACACGGATGTACATTCGCACTGTATAAATGTACCAACGCACGACACGTTGGTACCAACGCACGACATGTTGGTACTAACGCACGGCACGTTGGTACCAACGCGTCGCTCTGATGTACAGTCAGGGAGCAGAAAAGTACCAACGCACCTCACGTTGGTACCAACAAATCATTTTGCAAAACAAAAATCGCTAAAAATTAGAAAAAAACGTGTTTTGATTTAAATCTCATTCCTGCTTACATTTAATTTTCAATTACTGAAATAATTCGATCTCTCACAGATCACACAGATGTTCACAGATTTAATCTGAGAAAATCGGTGTAATCTGTGAGAAATTTTTTGGCTGTAGGATTATAATAATTTCATTTCCTTTTCCACTGTAAAACAAAACCATCCTTTGTATCTTGTACTTTAATAAATAAACTACTTTCAGTTGTTAAAACCACTAAGACAAATTGTAGCGCTCGGCGGCGGGATGTTTTCGATGGAGCCGGATAACGGGCTGCTGGATAAATACATTCTTGATCTCGTACCTAAAGAGAAACCAAAGATCTGTTTTCTCGGCACCGCCAGTAACGACGGCAAAGAATACCGTGACATGTTTTATGATTTTTTTAAGAATAAACAGTGCGAACCGTCACATCTCTCCCTTACACATCCGCCAAAGGATATCGAAGCATTCATACTGGATAAAGACATTATTCATGTCGGAGGCGGAAACACAAAACTTATCATTGATACCTGGAAAAAATTCGGGGTGGATAAGATAATGAAGAAAGCCTGGGAGAAAGGGATCATTCTCACCGGAATGAGCGCCGGCGCTATATGCTGGTTCGATGACGGTATCACAAATCCGTCGCAGGGAAAGCTGACACGTCTGCCGTGCCTTGGTCTTCTGAACGGAAGTTTTTGCCCGCATTATGATGACAGAGCTGAATTGAAAATGGCTTTTCATAAATTAATTCTAAGCGGAGTAATTGAAGAAGGTTACGGAGCCGAAGACGGAGCAGCCATACATTTCGTCGGAGCTGAACCGGTCAGAGTTGTGACATCACGTCCCGGAGTGACTGCATATAAAGTGAAAAAAGTCAGAACCAAGATCGTTGAGACTCCCATGAAGTCAGTTTACCTCGGTAAAGATTCAGATATTGAAATTGAAATTAAAAAGAAAAAGCAGGAAGCCGAGCAGCATGATGTTTTGAAAACAGTCATTTCATTCATTGAAAACATCAATGACCATGACATTGACGGAATATGCGAGCTGATTTCTGATGATCATACTTTCATTGATTCGATGGGAGTGGTTGTAAAGGGCAAGAAAGAGATGAAGCAGGCATGGAAACTTTACTTCAGCTGGTTTCCTGATTATGAGATTACAGTGTTAAATACTTTGCTCACTAATGATTCGGTAGGATTGTTCGGAGTTGCCAACGGAACATTTGCTTCGGATGAACCGGCTGATATTGATAAGTTTGAAATTCCTGCAGCATGGCGCGCGAAAGTAAAAGACAATCTGATCACAGAATGGCAGGTGTTTGCTGATAATGAAATCGTTAGGGATATTATAAAAGGTAACGGAATGAAGAGCATGATAAAGGAGAAAGTAAAATTTTTAAATTCGCTGAGGGATTGAACATCCTTCTGCAAATGTATTTTACCACTTAGGCACTTAGGACACTAAGTTTCTTGAATTAGCAAAATTAAAAGTAGATTGTATCAAACAATTTATGAATTTTTATTTTTTTTAAATCAAGTTACAGACCTTACCGCATCATCTTGAAAACAAGAGATAGCCACGAATTACACGAAATAAAAAAAGAAATTATAAAATATCTGTGTGAATTAGTGCAAATTTGTGGCGAAAAAAACTTGTATTATTAAGCAGTCAACTGAATCAATTTTTCTGCTTTCAATTAATAGTATTTATAAAATTAAAATATTTTTCTTAGTGAACTTAGTGCCTTAGTGGTAAAAATGGAAATTGAAAAACAAAAATTTATTGATCATTTAAAGAAAAGTATTGAAGATAATTCTTTTGTAAAAATTACTTTTGGAAAATACCGCGGCGGTGACCCGGAATTTCAGAATGTATATGTAACTAAAATTGAGATAAAGGAAGGTGAAAGACTTTCATTTAAATTCAGATACAAAACAAAAGACATTGTTAAGAATTATGAAATTGAAACAGGCATCAGATTAGCTGACGAAATACTGGGTAAAGATTTTTTCAGCGCGACTTTGTTTACAACCTCCGGTGATTACTCGCTGGATTATTCGAAAAAAAGAATTCCTCAGCTTCACACAAAAAAAGCTTCCTTCACATCACCTGTTACCACCGAACATAACAAATCCAAATCAAGATTTGTGGATCAGAATGCAAAATATTTTCAGCTGCTTGGCATTACAACCTCAGACGGAAAAGTAAAAGCTGACAGCTATGATAAGTTCAGACAGGTAGATAAGTTTATCGGGATCGTAGATTCACTTTACAGATCATCCCGGCTTTCGGATAAAAATGAAATAAAAATCGCTGACATGGGTTCGGGCAAGAGCTATATGACATTTGCCTTGTATGATTATTTTTCAAACACATTAAACAAAAACGTTTTCATAAAAGGGATTGAGCAGAGAGAAGAGCTTATAAAATTATCAAACAGGATTGCCGTTGAATGCAAATTCACCGGCTTAAAGTTTGAAACGGGAGTAATAGAAGATTTTAAAACGGATGAAACAGACATTGTCGTTGCTCTGCATGCCTGTGATACTGCAACTGATGATGCAATTGTAAAAGCGGTTCAATCGGATGCAGAGATAATCGTCCTTGCGCCCTGCTGTCAGAAATACGTCAGGAAAAAACTAGCAAGTCCCGCATCAATGAAAGGCATTTATAAACACGGCATAATGATGGAACGGCTTGCTGTTTCTGTGACGGACGGACTGAGAGCGCTCATGATGGAATATTTCGGTTATGATACAAAGGTGTTTGAGTTTATATCCTCAGAGCATACGGCAAAGAATACCATGATCACGGCAGTTAAAAAAGATCATCATATCAGATCAGATGAGAAACTTGAAGAGATCAATTTGATAAAGAGAGAATTTCAACTGGATGATTTCTATCTTGACCGGATTTTATTAAACACAAAGGCGCAGAGACACAGAGAAGAATAATATTTTTTCAAATTATTTCTGAAAAACATATTAGTCACAAAATAACGAAGGTCAAAAGCTTTTCTTAATTTTTCTCTGAGTCTCTGTGTCTCTGTGTTGAAATTAATTTCATTTATAGATAAACATTTAATCTCATCTTACAAATCGTTATTTTTAAACAACTAAAATTTTAAGGAGAAAATAATAATGCTAACAAAAAAACTTCAGGATGCCCTGAATGAACAGATCAATAAAGAATTTTTCGCAGAATATTTTTATCTGTCAATGTCCGCTTATCTGGAATCAATAGAGATGGAAGGCTTTGCAAACTATTTCAACGTGCAGGCGCAGGAAGAACATTTTCATGCAATGAAAATGTTTAACTTCGTTCACGATAAAGGCGGACGAGTGATTTTAAAAGCTTTAAAAGAGCCGAAATCAGAGTTTACATCAGTCACCAATGTAATAGAAGAATCTCTTAAACATGAAAGATATGTGACAAAAAGCATCAATGAACTGATGGACGTTGCGATCAAAGAGAATGATCACTCGGTAAAAAGTTTTCTTGAATGGTATGTAGATGAACAGGTCGAGGAAGAAGCAACAATTTCAAGATTACTAGCGAAATTAAAGCTGATCAATGGTGAAGGATTCGGAGTGCTTACTTTAGACAATCAGCTCGGAATGAGAAAATATACACCGGGAACATAAAAACCAGTCTGTAAATTTATATTCAGTAAATCAAAACGGATAGTAATTCATCCGCTTTTGATTTACTCTTCAAAATCTATTTTATCAGAAGCATCTTCCTTACCTGCTCATACTCTCCCGCTTTGATCTTATAATAATAAATGCCGCTTGATAAGTTCGAACCATTGAATGAAATATATACCTTCCGGCGTTTTTCATTTCATTTACCAACGTCACAACCTCTTTTCCTAAAATATCATAGATCTTTATCGAAACAAAGTTATCAAACGGAAGGTCATATTGAATGTTTGTAACAGGATTGAAAGGATTCGGGAAGTTCTGTTTTAAAGCATACTGCCGGAATGTCGCTATATGTCTGACAGGACAACATTCTTCCTTCGCCCGCTCGTCGCCTTGCCCTGCTTCAGTATTCCACGCTGTAGTATTTGCAAAATCCGACAACACGAAACATCATAAAATTTGTCTACCGCCTGCACGCGATACCTGACCGGATAAATTCCAATCCCGTAGGGATGGAATATAATCAACCGTTATTTCGTCCCTACGGGACTTTGGATGTGTTTCATTTACCTGCTTTATCCCTCCGGATGTTGTTCAAGTTTTAAATTTCAAACAATAAATTTATTCCAAGACTATTTTGATAGGACAAATGTCCTTATTTAACTAACACCATTTTGTTTGTCTTAATTATATTTCCGGACTCAAGTTGAAATTAGTAAATTCCGCTTGGAAGGTTTCCTGAATTAAAAATAAATGAACGCTTACCTTTATTTATAAATATATTATCTAAAAAGATTTTTATTAATTTACCTGATGTGTCAAAGACTTTTAAGCTGACTTTGCTGCTGGTTGGAATGAAAAATTCTATGTTTGTTTCGGGGATTAAAAGGATTTGGAAAATTCTGATAAAGTATAAAGTCTTCAGGCTCTGCATTTGTTTCTTCGAATTAATATTTACCATAGTCTGACCGCCATTTGTTGTATATCGTATCTTCCCTGCACCTCCGACTCCCCAGGCAATCGAATCGCTATAGCAATATATTGAACCCCAAAATCTCTGATCTCCTGTTGTTTCTTCCCTTTGCCAGTTGTAACATCCGTTTGTAGTTTTATATAAATACCCATAACTTCCCCCTACCCAGCCGGTATTCTCATCAGAAATGAAATACAATAAATTGCAGAAGACTCCTGACGAATAGTATCCAGCACTTCCCACGTCTCACAAAAATTTGTACTTCTATATACTGGAGCTACAATGCCAGCTGAAACCCAAACTTTATCATTTACTACAGCTAGTTTTTTGAATATATAAAATCTACCTCCAGTCGGTACATTAGTACTGAACCAATTTAATCCGGCATCCGTGGTTTTGAACACTGCACCGTCTCCACAAACTAAACCCGTATTAGAATTTTTAAAAAACATATCAGGAAGTCCACCCCAGAATAGATAGGATGAATCAAAAGTAATGCCTCCATTGGTTGTTCTCAATATGTAATAATTCCCCGTTGAACCACCAATCCAACCTGTATCTTTATTTACAAAAAACAAACTGGTAAAACTTCTGCCCTGTCCAAATGGACCATTTTGAATTTCAATCCAACTATTACCTCCATCTGTAGATTTTATTATAGTTTCGAACCATCCGACAAAATAAATATTATTACTGTCTACCAGATGAATACTAAAAAGAGGTTTCCCTACTGCCGGGTTTGGAATATTAAGCCAGTTTGTTCCACTATTTGTTGTCTTTTGGAACAACGCCTCCGTCACCTACCGCCCAGCCGGTCTTGTCATTAATAAATTCTACATCGCGAAGATTTTGATTAGTACCTGAGTTTTGCTGTATCCACTGCGCCTTTGCAATGAGCAATGAACAATGAACAACGAGCAATACTGAAATTATCTTTTTCATAAAATTGGAATTAATGTTTGATGAGAAAATTTATGGAGCCAGTAAGAAGCCGTGTATTAATTTTCTTCTTTTCATATTTCCGTTTAATTAAATGTTAAGTAATTCAACTTAACAAAACTTATTTTAAAGTTAAATGAGAGTAAAAATATTTTGGGGTAAGAGAATTAAAAGAATCTTTATAAATTTAATCCCCCCATTTGTCAACACAAATTTTCATGCGAGGGATAAATTTGAAAATTTTATTTACTATTAGACATTTGTTCTGTGATTCTATTGATTTACATTTCGATGTAGCCGCAATGAAAAACAATTAAACGCAAAAGCCCGCGAAGGAGTATCGCATAGAACGCAAAGATTCATAATAATAAAATTTTACTTTGTAAAATTAAAACTCCTTCAGCTTCTTCATTTCTAATCACCTGCACAAATGTTATTTTAAATCAAATCCTTAAACAACTTAAACAATATTTATGGACTCACCCGCAGTTGAACACAAGAAACGCGTCATGATGTTTGACAGAAAAAATTATGATGATGAAACGTTATTGAATTTATACAAAGCCATTCTCCTGCCGAGAATGATCGAAGAGAAGATGCTTCTGCTTTTGCGTAAAGGAAAGATCTCAAAATGGTTTTCGGGGATCGGACAGGAAGCTATCTCTGTCGGGCTTGACAATGGCATTGGACAAAGATGAATACATTCTTCCGATGCACCGAAATCTCGGTGTTTTTACGGTCCGTGGTCTACCTCTCGACAGATTATTCATGCAGCTTCAGGGAAAGTACAACGGCTTTTCGAAAGGACGCGAGCGCTCATTTCATTTCGGGACCAATGAATACCATATAGTCGGGATGATCTCTCACCTCGGTCCGCAAATGGGAATTGCTGACGGTATCGGTCTCGCCTCTTTATTAAAAAAAGAAAATAAAGTTACAGCTGTCTTTACAGGTGACGGCGGAACGAGTGAAGGTGATTTTCATGAAGCATTGAACGTTGCTGCTGTATGGAATCTGCCGGTCATATTTGTGATTGAGAATAACGCATACGGACTTTCGACTCCGGTTAACGAACAGTATAAATGTGAGGATCTTGCCGATAAAGGAATAGGGTACGGAATTGAATCCATGCAGATCGACGGAAATAATATTCTCGCGGTTTATGACACAATAAAGACTTATGCAGAATCCATCAGAAATAATCCCCGTCCGCTTTTGCTTGAATGCAAAACTTTCAGAATGCGCGGACACGAAGAAGCTTCCGGAACGAAGTATGTTCCGAAAGAACTTTTTGATGAGTGGGAAAGAAAGATCCTGTGACAAATTATGAAAATTATTTACTCGATGAAGGCGTGCTGAATGAGACATTGGTTGCATCAATCAGGAATGAGTTTAAATCCGGAATTGATAAAGCACTGGATGCGACATTCGCGGAACCTGAAGTTACAGCAAACACAGAAGATGAAGTAAGAGATGTGTATGTTCCCTATGAACAGAAGATCATCAATCCGAAGACAAATAAAAAATCACAGAAAAGACTGATCGATGCAATTTCAGACGGACTTCGCCAGTCTTTAGAGAAGAATGATGATCTTGTCATAATGGGTCAGGATATTGCAGAGTATGGCGGAGTCTTTAAGATCACTGAAAATTTTTATAAAAAATTCGGTAAAGACAGAATCAGAAATACACCGATTTGTGAATCTGCAATTGTTGGTGCTGCTTTGGGATTGTCTGTCAAAGGAATAAAGTCGGTTGTAGAAATGCAGTTCGCTGACTTTGTAACAAGCGGTTTCAATCAGGTAGTAAACAATCTTGCAAAAATACATTACCGCTGGGGACAGAATGCCGATGTTGTGATCCGTATGCCATGCGGTGCAGGAGTCGGCGCAGGACCGTTTCATTCACAGTCCAATGAAGCTTGGTTCTTTCACACACCGGGCTTAAAAATATTTTACCCGTCCAATCCATACGATGCAAAGGGAATGATCGCAGCTGCGATAGAAGATCCGAATCCTGTAATGTTCTTCGAGCACAAGGCTTTATACAGAAGCATCTCTGAGGAAATACCGGATGATTATTATACTGTAAATACTGATAAAGCAAAATTAGTAGCCGAAGGTGACGATGTAACCATTGTTACTTACGGCATGGGAGTTCACTGGGCAGTAAATGTATTAAAGAATAATTCCGGAATTTCAGCTGACCTGATTGATCTGAGAATACTTCTTCCATGGGATAAAGCTACAGTAGAAGAAAGCGTTAAGAAAACAGGAAAGGTTATCATACTTCATGAAGACACTCTCACAGGCGGAATAGGCGCAGAGATAGCTGCTCATATTTCCGAACATTGTTTCAAAAATCTCGATGCCCCTGTAATGAGAAGCGCGAGTCTTGATACTCCGGTGCCGTTTGCATTGCCGCTTGAGGAGAATTTTTTTCAGAAGGATGTATTTGAGAGGAAGCTGAAAGAGCTGGTTGAGTTTTAAATATTGGTAAGAACCGATTAATGACATTACTAATAAACAAAAAGAGCGGATGAATTCCTCCCCCTCTTTAGAATAAATATTTTTAAGATATTTTTAAGATTTATTTTTTATAACTCTCATCCATCTTATCGTGCCTTTCCGCTGCCTGCTTGTCCCAGGCCGGTACAACAGTTTCAAGGAATACCTTTTTGTCTTCTTTCATTTTTTTCATATCAAGACCAATATACACCTGCGCTTTTTCTTTAGTTGAAACATCGGGATACTGTATTGGCTGTTTTACATTCAGCTTCCCGAGTATTTCAGCGAGCAGGACTCTCGCCTGTTCGGATCTCTCAATTGAATTACCGAGTATCCTTGCGCACTCAAGCGGAGCATGAAAGCTGCCTCCGTGACTTGCGGCTACAAAGTCCCATCTCCATTGAGCTTTTCTGATCAGTTCAAGTACGGGTTTCATTAGCTCCTCTGTTGCTCCATTTTCCCATGCAGTCTTTGCTTCAATGTGAGCTTTTACAAGAGATCGGGTTGCAATTTCTGAAAGTTCAAGAACTTTATCCTGCCTGTCATAAACATTTTTCAGAAGATCATTTTCCGATTCCCTGTGACAGACCTGACATGCGCTCGAAAGATTATTCAAAGGACTTTGAATTTTGTGATCCGTGAATTTAACTCCGCCGCTTGATTTGTAAGGCATGTGACAATCCGGGCAGGACAATCCTCTTTCGGAGTGTATTCCCATTTTGAAAACTTCATAATCCGGATGCTGCGCTTTAATGACCGGAGTCCTGCTGAGTGTGTTGACAAAATCAACATGTTTCACACTGTCATAGTACTGTTCAATGTCTTCAACTGTAAATCCCTTATCCCACGGAAACGTAAGATACTTTTCTTCTTTGCCTTTAAAATAATATTCAACGTGACACTGAGCGCAGACAAGTGTCCGCATTTCCTGATGAGTTGAATTTGAAACATCTTTCCCCTGTCTTTCAAAAGCTTCAACGAGCGCTGGTCTTGTGATCCTGAGATTCATTGTTTTCGGATCGTGACAATCCTGACATCCGATCGCGTTAGCTATTTCTCCTCCCATTTCTTTGAAAGGAGTTTTATAAAACTGAGCAGCTCCGATATCATTCATTACACGCGGAACGTCAGTGCTTTTACACGCGTAGCACGTAGCCGGCTGAGGAACATCAGTTCTTAAAGTGTTTCTAAGATCCCTGATAGCGTTGTAATGTCCTCTGCCCTGATTGTAATCTCTTGAAAAAGCATATCCTGCCCACAGTATCACAAGATCAGGATATCTTTCCAGCATGTCTATCTTTTTTGCGCCGCCGTGCTTACTCGCAAATGTCGTGTCGATGGTTGATGCGTAAGTCTCAAATTCTCTCGGAAAATTTTCTCCCCATACTTCATTGCGGGGCTCCCAGTCTGCAATGGGTTTTAAATTCTGCTGAATATAAGTTGCTTCATTTCTTCTTTCTATGATCGAGCTTCCAAGCAGTCCGATTAAAAAAACAATCACGATGGTAAATAAATAGAGCAGCCAGCCTACCCAGGGCTTTGCTCCGACAACTTCTTTGATCTTTTTCATATAAATTATTTATTTAATTTTTTTTCTCTTAACCATTCAGGTGTCACCGGATCAAGCCCCGGAACACGTACATTCGGAAATGACGACAAACTGCTTACTGTTCCGTGAGGTGTTTCTCTGTGACAGGACCAGCACTTCTTTTCTTCATCTGATTTTTCTGTTTTTAAAAAGGTATGATCAACGAGACCGGCATGGCATCTTTTACAATTTTCCTGAACGACATTTATTCCGGCTTCATGGATTTTTATTACCTGAGGCTCCAGTCTGAATGTAAACATAAATGAATGCCGCATTCCGTCGGACGCTTTGAAATAATATTTTCTGAAAACATTATCCTGCGGTACATGACAGTCATTGCATGTTGCAATTCTTTCATGAGAGCTTTCACGCCATGAAGAATACTGCGGATACATCACGTGACAGTTGATACAGGTTTCCGGCTTGTCTGAAAGATATGAGGTCGCATTTCCCACATAAAGAATAAAAAATACTAAACCCGTAAGAACTCCGCTGATAATTATCACGGCAATTTTCCAGTTGTCAGGCGGCTTTGTATATTTAATAAATTTATCTATCATTTTTATCTATACAAATATAAGCATTTTAATGAGAAAAACTTTTGACTTAGATCAATTTTTGTTTTAAAATTAATTCTAAGCGGATCTGTTACTGAAAGTAAAAAATTGTCGGTCAAAAAAAAATTTAACCACATAAGAACATAGAGGTTGGATTGATTCTACTATGTGAGTTATCTTTCTATGTGGTTAAAAAATATTTTTGCCCGGCCCGTTTAATAAATTATATTAAATCATACCGGTTCAAATGTCCTTATTTCACAAGCATCATTTGCTTCGTTTCAATGAATTCTCCTGCGCTTAGTTTGTAAAAATAAATATTACTTGAGATACCTGATGCATTCCAAACCGCATTATATCTTCCCGGATTTAAATTCTCATTTACCAGTGTTGCAACTTCCCGTCCCATTACATCATAAATCCTCAGGGTAACGATTTCCGCTGAAGCTATGTCAAAGCTGATCTTTGTAGAAGGATTGAAAGGGTTCGGATAGTTTTGACTGAGTTTGAAACTGGAAGGTATTTCATTCGATTCACTTATACCGACTAAAGTAGAATCAGCTGTCAGTCTTACGACTCCAAAGTTTCCCTGAGCGCCTGAAGTCCCTGTATAGTTTCCGGTCCAGCACGCGCTGAAGTCAGTCCCATATCCGCTGATGGCGGTTCCTATGGCATCAACTGACCTCGACGTACCCGTAAAACCTGTATGACGGATTTCAATCAGTAAATTTCCTCCGTTATATAGCCATGGAGTTGTAAAAGTTATTTCATCTCCGAAGTCATTCGGATTGCCACCGGATGGATATGTGTTTTCGGCAATTCTTAATTCACCGCTGCGAACCTGAGTCTGAGTTCCAACAATGTTATTTGCGAAAGTCAGGCTTCGCTCGCTTGGTGCAACGCTTCCGCTGAGATAAATATCATAATTAGTATATATAACTTCGGCAGAAGGCCAGTTTCCCGTAGCCGAAACCGGAATTCTCCAGGTTAAACCATTTAAATTGAATCCCACAAGACCGGTGAGTTGATTTGAGTTGATTAAAAGCTGATAAGTTCTCGGTGCATTGGCTAATGGTCCTAAAAAAGTCGCCGTTCCCGGAGTTGCCGTATAAGAATTCGGAACGACTAGCAGTACTGTAGCTGACTGACCGGTTTCCGGATTGTACCCGGATCCCCTTGCTGATGGAGATGTTGAAATTAAAATTAAAACTATTATCACAAATGAAGTAAATCCGGCTCTCATAAATTCTCCTTATTTTTTAAAGTTTGATATTAAATAAAATTCTTGGTTACAGTTATAAAAAGAGCAGATAGAAATTTTTATCTGCTCCTGATCTTTCCAATTATGATCAGCACCTTAATTTTCAAAAATTCCAATTCTTAATCTTTATTAATTCAATCTGAATTCGAAGTTTATAAGGGACTCTTTTCCTCTATAAACTGAGATGAATTATTGTAAACAATCGTTGCCTGGAATTATTTTGACGGAAATAATTTGTATTATTATTAATTTATTTAAATTATATAATTACAGTTAAAGCGTCCTTCTAATTCAGTTGTTAAAGTTTAAATTATGAATTCGTTTGGGGTTTTAATGGAAGCTTGTGCTACACGGTTTCAGACCCCTTTGCATATTGTTGTTTAATGGAATATCAAAGAGCCACTGAAGAATAAAAAGCAGGATATTAAAGATTACTATTTTTCTTTGTTTGTAAAATTTACAAAGATTTAAATTCAATTACAATAAAATAGTAAGTAGTGAGATTTAAATAAATGTTTTGGACTGAAGTGGTTGGATTACCATGGCTTACTAAGACTTACTTATTTTCATACTAAACTGGATATAGCAAATCAAAATTTACTTTAATTAAACTACTGTTTCAATCTCTTCTTCTTTAAAAGTTTTGTTTGCTTCACCGTTAGTTTGAAATTTATTTTCAATTTCATTATTTGTTTTTTCCAGAACAAAATTTAATTTCTCTGCAAACAATCTTACGTGAGGTTCCATCGTGATGGTTTTATGATCTGTACCGGGAATTGTGTATGTCTCAAATCCTTCCTCCGCAAGATTCTTCCACTTCTCTCTGCTTTCAGTATTGAAAGCCCCGCACTCTATCAGAGTAATTTTACCGGGGTATTTCACGGCAACATATCTGTCCTGAGCCCTGAAGTGTAAATTCTTAACTTCTTCATAAATTCTGTGCTGCTTATCACTGAGAATGTATTCCATCTTTCTCTTAATTCCGCTCATTGTTTTGTAGAATACAAATGCAGAATAATTTTTTGCCACCTGCAGTATTCTCCCTTTTCTCATGTGATGAAACGAACGCGTAATAAAATGTTTCGCATCTCTTTTTTGAGGTATGTACTCAGGCGGTGGTGCAGTAAAAGGAGGCCAGGTATCGAATATTGCCAGTAAAGCAACCTTATGTCCGGATTGTCTTAACTGCTGCGCCATCTCAAAAGCAACTCTGCCGCCAAAACATCTGCCGCCTAGTAAATAAGGTCCTTTCGGCTGTAACGAGAGAATTTCCTTTACATAAAATGCCGCCATCTCTTTAAGATCTGTATGCGGCTTTTCTTTACCGTCCATACCGATCGATTCCAGTACATAGACCGGCTGATCCTTTGAAATGTATTTTAATAATTGCTGAAAATGTAAAGCTGTGCTGCCTGCAGGAGGAACACAGAAGAATGGTAACCTTGAGCCTCCGGGATTTATTGGAATAAGTGATTTCCAGGGCGGTGTCCAGCCGGTGTCATTTATTATTTTTGCAAGTTCTTTTATTGTGGGAGAATTAAACAGAGTTGATAAAGCAAGCTTTCTCTCAGTTAACTTTTCAATGCTGTCAAAAAACCGAAGCGCTAAGAGTGAATGCCCTCCGAGCTCAAAAAAATTATCGTTTATACCTATATCTTTCACATCAAGCAATTTCTGCAATATACCGACAAGAGCCCTCTCAAGATCATCTCCCGGTGCTTCATATTCATTGTTCATTAATTCCCTTGCATCAGGATCCGGCAGAGCTTTTTTGTCAATCTTGCCGTTTGATGTTAAGGGAAAACGGTCTATTTTCATCCACAATGACGGAACCATGTAATCCGGTAACCTGCTTTTTAAATATGATACGATTGCGTTTTTGTCAAACAATCCTTCAGCCACTGCATACCCGATAAGTCTCCTGTTGCCCTGTTTGTCTTCTTTTGCCACTACTGCTACCTGATCAACTAATTCACTTTGAAGAAGTACATTCTCAATTTCTCCTAACTCTATGCGAAAACCGCGGATCTTCACCTGTTCATCTATTCTTCCCAGATATTCTATATTACCGTCAGGAAGATAGCGCCCAAGATCTCCTGTTCTGTATAATTTTGATTCCCTGCCTTTACTGAAATGGTTGTCGGTAAATTTTTCTTTTGTTAATTCCGGTCCGTTTAAATATCCTCTGGCTAATCCCGCACCGCTTATAAATATCTCTCCGGCTATGCCTATTGGTACTATTCTTTTATTCTTGTCCAGTATATAGACAGCCGTATTGAAAACGGGTCTGCCAATCGGCAGAGAAATAGTTTTTTCAATGATGCTGTCTGCGTGATACTCAATTGATGTTACAGTAGTCTCAGTCGGTCCGTATTCATTGTAAAATGAAACTTTGTCCTTCCACTTTTCAGATAATTCTTTTTTGCAGACATCTCCTCCGGCGATAACACGTTTTAAATATTTATAATGATCCGGATTTAAATTTTCAAGAAATGAAGGCGTGGCGTGAAGATGAGTTATCTTTTCTTCATTTAACAAATTCTCAAATCCTTCGGAGTTTAATTGCAATCCCTCTTTAAATAAAACAAGCGAAGCCCCGTTCAATAAAGCTAAAAATATTTGTTCGACCGATGCATCAAAACAGTAATTTGAAAACTGTAAAATTCTTTCATCACTTATAATATTAAAATATGAACTCTGAGCATTGATAAGATTCACTACTGAATAATGTTCGATCATTACTCCCTTTGGTTTACCCGTAGATCCGGATGTATAGATCACATAGGCAAGGTCGCCGGGTTTGGGATAAGTACCGATGTTTACAGATGACTGACTGTTTATTAATAACTGATCAGTGTCTGATGAAATTATTGTAAACTCAGTTGAATCAGGCAGTCCCTGTGAACTTTTTTTACTGCTTAAAACTATTGAAGCCTTAGTATCTTCAAGTATGTATCTTATCCGTTCCTCAGGATATTCAGGATCTATCGGAACATAAGCTGCGCCGGCTTTTAATATTCCCAGAATGCCTGTGATCATTTCGATGCCGCGCTCAATACAAATCGGAACTAATGTCTCTGCCTTTACTCCCTTGCTTTGTAAATAATGCGCAAGACGGTTTGAACGCTCGTTGAGCTCTTTATAAGTTAATTTTTCCTGTTCAAAAATTACTGCTGCAGCATCGGGTGTTTTACTTACCTGCTCCTCAAACAGATCAATGATAGTTTTATCTTTCGGGTAATTCACTATAGGAGGATTGAAATCAACCAGTAATTGATTTTCTTCTGAACCGGTAAGGATTGTCAAAGAATCAATACTTTTAGACGGTGCTTTGATCATTGACCTGAGTAACTCTGTATAATGAGTCATCATCCTTTTAATTGTATCTTCCCTGTAAAGATCTGTGCAATACTGAAATGTGCCATAAAGACCTTCGGGAGTTTCTATCATGTTAACAGTAAGATCAAACTTAGCCGTAGTTTGTTCATGTCCCTCTAATGAAAGTAATACACCTCCTAAATGCAGCACCGGAACATCAGGCGTATTCTGAAATACAAACATGACCTGAAACAGCGGACTCCTGCTCTGATCTCTTACCTTTACTACAGCCTCAACAACTTTTTCAAACGGAACATCCTGATTCTCATATGCCTCCAGTGTAGTGGTTCTGACCTGTTTCAACAGTTCAGTAAACGAAGCATCACCTTTTACCTCACTGCGCAAAACCAGTGTATTAATAAAAAAACCTATAAGCTCTTCAACTTCCTCCTGCTGCCGTCCTGCTATCGGGATCCCTACACAGATATCCTGCTGGCCGCTGTATCTGTAAAGCAATGCTTTAAAGGCAGACAGCAAAGTCATGAATAAAGTGGACCCATGCTGTTTTGATAATTCAAGCAACTCTTCTGTCAATTCTTTATCAATACTGAATCCTTCATTTGCACCTTTGGTACTTTGAATAGCCGGTCTGGTAAAATCAGACGGAAGCTCGAGAGGCTCTGCTCCCTGCAATTTCTCCTTCCAGTAACTCAGCTTCTTATCCAATATTTCACCCTGCAAATATGTCCGCTGCCATATCGAATAATCAGCATACTGAACAGGCAGTGATAATAAGTTTGCTTCACGATCTTCATCATAAGCTTTATACAATTCCGCCATCTCTTTTACAATTAATGATATTGACCAGCCATCCGAAGCTATGTGATGCATGGTTACCACGAGCAAATGATCATTATCTTCTAAGCTGATCAAATGTGCTCTGATCATGCTGTCTGCTGTTAAGTCAAAAGGAGCATTGATCAATTCCTGTATATGTTTTTGTAATGCTTCACTGTTATCTCTGAGTTGTGTACCATCGGCAATCTGCAGTTCCCACCTGTCCATATCTTTAATTAACTGATAACCTTTGCCTTCATTTTCTGATATGACCGTACGCAGTACTTCGTGACGGTTCACTATTTTCCTCAATCCATAAGCTAAGGCATCTTTATTCAGTTTTCCTTTTAATCTTAAAACCGCAGGTATGTGATACTGAACACTTCCATCCAGACGGTCTATAAACCATAATCTTTCCTGACTGAATGACAACGGGATTGGTTCAGATCTTGGGTGAATTTTTATGGGAGGTAATAATATTCCTTTGCTTTGTGAGTCAAGATGTTCAGCCAGTCCTTTAAGAGTAGGGTGCCGAAAAAGATTTTTTATTGCTATCTCTGATTTAAGTTCATTCCGGATGGCTGATATTACACGCATTGCCAGAAGAGAATGTCCTCCAAGTTCAAAAAAATTATCATGGATACCTACACGATCAATATGCAGAAGATCCTTCCATATTTTTGCAAGCTTCCTTTCAGTTTCACTTTCCGGGGGTTCATAATTACTACCGGTCAGTCTGCTAAGATCGGGATTCGGTAATGCCTTCATGTCTATCTTACCATTCTGTGTCAAAGGTAAATTTTCCAGTTCAACCCATAAGACCGGTATCATATACTCAGGAAGCCGGGTTTTCAGATAATCCATTATTGCATCCCGGTCAAAAGCTCCTTCCGGCACGACATAGCCTGCCAGTCTTTTGTTTCCTTCCTTATCATCCACTGCAAGCACAACTGCCTGTCTCACGTAATCAGATTCCTGAAGCACACTCTCTATCTCTCCGGGCTCTATCCGGTATCCTCTGACCTTTACCTGCTCATCCAATCTTCCGAGAAACTCTATATTACCGTCCGGCAGCCATCGTCCTGAATCTCCGGTCCTGTATAATCTTGATTCAGGATCTTTACCATACGGATCAGCAATGAATTTTTCCGCGGTTAATTCCTTTCGGTTTAAATATCCTCTTGCCAGGCCTGCACCGCCTGCACAAATTTCTCCCGGGACACCAACCGGAACCATCATGTTAAACTCATTCAGTATTCTCACAACTGTATTTGACATAGGTTTTCCGATCGGAGGAATCGGGTACGGATCTTTTTCTGTTACTTCGTAAAAGGTTGTAACTACTGTATTCTCTGTTGGTCCATAATTATTTACTAATTTGAATGGAACACCTTTCATTACAATACCCGGCAACTTGTCCCCGCCGGTAAGCAGATATTCAAGTGATTTTAATTTTTGCCCTGATTCATTTATAAATTCCTGCACCAGCGCTGTTGGCATAATGTTATGAGTTATCCGCTTTGATTTAAAAACGGATGATAAGCCGGAAACTGAGAAACGTGTATCATCATCAATAATATTTACTGATGCGCCTGCTGACAGGAAAGGCCAGATATCCATTCCAAAAGCATCAAAGCTTAATCCCAGCACTGATGCAGCCCGGCTTTTTTCTGTTACACAGTATGCCTGATTATGCCAAGTAATTAAATTTACGACGCTTGTATGTTCTACCATCGTTCCCTTAGGTCTTCCTGTTGAACCCGATGTATAGATCACATAAGCAAGGTCATGTGGTTTGACAGATATCCGGGGTTTATCTGCCGGCTGTTTAATGATCTCCGGCATGTCGCTGTCTGTTTCAATTATTTCAATGTTTTCAGCAGATGATAATTTTTGTCTGCTCTCTTTTCCGGCTATAGCAATTAAAGCTCCGGTATCTTCAATCATATATTTAATCCGTTCATCCGGATACTGAGGATCAACAGGTACATACGCTCCTCCGGATTTCAATATGCTCAGTAAACCTGTGATCAGATCTATGCATCGTTCCATGCAAATCAATACAAGCGTTCCGGGTTTTACGCCTTTTACATTTAGGTAATTCGCTAATTGATTTGAACGCTCATTGAGTTCTTTATAAGTTATCTCCTGTTCTTTATATACTAAAGCAATATTATCAGGAGTCCTTGCCGCCTGCTCCTCAAACAAATCCACAATGCTTTTTTCCTTTGGATATAACATCGCTGTATCATTGAACTCTTCCAACAACTGATGTTCCTCGTTTTTCGTAAGCATCGGTAACATTCCTATTTTCTTATGCGGATCTGCCACGATCGAACACAGCAGCTGTTTAAAATGATCTGTCATCCGTGTGATCGTTTTCTCATTATAAAGGTCTGTACAATACTCAACCACTCCGTGCAGTCCTGCCGGCGATTCTCTAATGCTAAAGAGCAGATCAAAATTGGAGATGTTGCTTTCAAATATCTCAGTTGAAAGTTTCAGCTCACCTAAACGAAGCTCAGGTACTTCCGGTGTATTCTGGAGGATAAACATTACCTGAAACAAAGGACTTCTGCTCAGGTCTCTTTGATTCACAACTGCTTCGACCACTTTCTCAAACGGAGCCTCCTGATTTTCATAAGCCTCTAATGTTGTTACCTTCACCTGTTTTAAAAATTCATCAAATGTAAATTCACCGTTTATCTTACTCCTCAATGCAAGAGTATTAACGAAGAATCCTATCAGCTCTTCAAATTCCTGCTGCTGCCTTCCGGCGATAGGACTTCCCAGACATATATCCTTCTGGCTGCTGTACCGGTAAAGTAAAATATTAAATGCTGCAAGGAGCGTCATGAATAATGTAGCCTCATTCCGTTTACTCAATTCCTGAAGCTGTTCCGACAGATCTTTATCTAATTCAAAACCAGCGGCAGCTCCTTTAATGCTTTGCACTGCAGGTCTTTCATGATCGGTCGGCAGCTGAAGCGGCTCTGCACCTTCAAGTTTCTTCTTCCAGTAACTGAGCTTTTTTCAAGTTTGTCACCCTGCAAATAATTCCTCTGCCAGACTGCGTAATCGGCATACTGCAGCGGCAAAGGCGGCAACTTTGCTTCCCGTCCTTCATCGTAAGATCCGTATAGTTCCGCCAGTTCTCTCACAATGACAGATATTGACCAGCCGTCTGCGGCTATGTGGTGCATCGTTAATACCAGTATATGATCTTCGTCGCTCATCTGTATCAGATTACCCCTCATCATGTAATCTTCCTTTAAGTTAAAAGGAACATTGATTAATTGCTTTATATAATCCCTTAGCCCTTCAGTATTATCTTTGTAATTTGAGCCATCTGTCGTCTGAAGATTCCATCTGTCTGTATCTTTTATTAACTGATAACCTTTGCCTTCTTCTTCCAGGATAACGGTTCTCAGCACCTCATGCCGGTTTACAATGTTTTGTAAGGCGTATATCAAAGCATCCCTGTTCAGTTTTCCCTTCAATCGTAAAATAGCCGGAATGTGATACTGTGAACTTCCCTCTAACTGATCAATGAACCATAACCTCTCCTGACTAAATGTTGTGGGGAGTTTACTGATTGCTGATCTGTCAGCCGGCAGTATTTTCTCAACCGGAGCTTTTATCAGATTAAAATCTCCTGCTTCACTGCTTAAAAAATTCCGTTATATCTAATTTGTATTTTTTAAGATCAGAAATAAATTCAATGTCTGCTGATTTATTTTTATCAATGGTATATCTCAGCTTTCCGTTCTCCAGAAAAACAGTCATCCCCTTTTCTTTCGCCTTTACCAATAGATCAATAATATCTTTGTTCCTGATACTCATTTTATTTTTTAACTTTTTTTTCAATATAACTAAATTACAAATCAAAAACTTCGGAGTCGATTTCTTTTTCCTGTTCTGATTTAATCAACGCTATGTAATTGCTTAAATCAGCAATACAGGTAAATTCAAACAGCACCTTTATTGGAATGTTTAAAGAAAACTCTTTTCTGATCAGAGATACAGCTCTTGTTGCAAGCAATGAGTGTCCGCCTAATTCAAAAAAATTGTCATAAATTCCTGCTCTTTCTATACCGAGCAGCTTTTTCCAGATCTCTGCCAGGCTTTCCTCCGTCTCATTTCGCGGTGCTGCATACTCATTGCTTATCAGTTCACTTGCATCAGGATCCGGTAATGCTTTTCTGTCAATCTTACCGTTTTGCGTTAACGGTAAACTCTCCAGCTCTACCCATAATGCCGGTACCATGTATTCCGGCAGACGGCTGCTTAGGTAAATCATTATCGCTTCCTTATCAAAATCTCCTTCCGGAACTACATAGCCTACAAGCCGCTTGCCGCCTTCTTTTGTATCACGAGCCAGAACTACAGACTGACGAACTGAATTAATTTCCTGCAGCACACTCTCTCTTTCACCAAGCTCTATCCTGAAACCGCGGATCTTTACCTGTTCATCTATTCTTCCTAAATATTCTATGTTACCGTCCTGTGACCTCATGCCTAAATCACCCGACCTGTATAATCTCGCTCCCGGTTCTTCACTAAACGGATCTTTGATAAATTTCTCTGACGTTAATTCAGGAAGGTTTAGATATCCTCTTGATAATCCCGCTCCCTTTATGCACAGCTCTCCTGCGATGCCTGTGGGAAGCAGATTTTGATTACTGTCCAGTATGTAAATTCCCAATGATGGAATTGGTTTTCCTATAATGCTCTTACCTGATCTTATGTTATCCCATTCGATCTCCGTGTATGTCACGTGCACAGTGGTTTCGGTGATACCGTACATATTTATTAATTTGCAGGCAGGGTATGTTTGCTTCCATGCCTGTAACTTTGAAGGGTTAAGGGCTTCACCCCCAAATATTACATACCGGATAAAGATGGGCTTTACTGTCTCAGCAAGAATATCCTGCAAAACATAAAATGATGAAGGTGTCTGATTTAAAACCGTTACCTTCTCTGAAATTAATAATTCTGAAAAGAGTGAAGCATCTTTTGTTATATGCTTCGGTACTATCACAAGTCTGCCTCCATAAAATAACGCTCCGTACATTTCCCATACGGAAAAATCAAAACAAAATGAATGGAACATTGCCCATACATCTTTTTCATTAAAATCAAAGATCGCAGGCTCTGTTTTGAACAGGCTCACTATATTGTTATGAGCGATCATCACACCTTTCGGCTTACCGGTTGAACCGGACGTATAGATTATATAAGCCAGGTTATCAGGCTGGACAAATGTCTGAAGATTGTCTTTCGGCTGAGCGCTGATCTCTGACCAATGCCCGTCAATTTCTATAATGTTAACATCTTCTGCATCTGTTAATTTTGTACTTACCTCTTTGCCGGCAATAATTACATTAGCTCCCGTATCCTCCAGTATATATTTTATCCTCTCTTCAGGATAATCCGGATCGACCGGTACATAGGCTCCGCCTGCTTTTAAAATACCAAGTATACCTATGATCATTTCAATGCTCCGCCCTATGCATATCGGAACTAATGTCTCTGTCTTTACTCCCTGGCTTCTTAAGTAATGAGCCAGTTGATTTGAACGCTCGTTAAGTTCGCGGTAAGTCAGATGATTGTCTTCAAAAACTAATGCAATATTGTCCGGTGTCTTCAATACCTGCTCTTCGAAAAGATCAATGATAGTTTTATCCTTCGGATAATCAACCGCTGTATCATTAAATTCTGAAAGCAACTGCTGCTCTTCAGCTTTCGTCAGAATTTTTATTTCATTAATGCTTCTGCTTTCATTTGTGATCATCTGAAGAAGCACATTCTCAAAATGACCGCGTATCTCTTTCACATATTCCTGCTTTAGTATCTCTGTATTGTAGCTGAAGCTTATGTTTATTTCTTTCGCACTGTTAATTATTATTGTTAAAGGATAGTTCGTCAGCTCCCGGATTTTAAGATTCTCTATCCTCAGTTTCCACTGCTTCGATCCAACTAACTCGCTCACGGGATAATTCTCAAACACAAGTAAGCTGTCGAACAGATCTCCGCTTATCCCTGTCCATCTCTGAATGTCGTGAAGAGGTGTGAACTGATACTGACTTGATGATAACTGCCCGTCCTGTATTTCCTGTAACCACTGATCCTTGTTCTGTTCTGTGTATAGTTTAGAATGAAGCGGAAGCGTATTTATATACAAACCTACCCTCTGCTCTATGTCCGGAAGATCTTCCGGACGGCCTGATACGACTATTCCGTAAACAACATCCTTGCTACCTGTATAGCGGTGAAGAAGATATGACCATGCGCCCTGAATTAATGTATTAATTGTTATACGGTGACGCTGTACATACTGCGAAGCCTTTGACGTTGACTGTGTATCCAGCTTCAGGTGCTCCGTTTCATACACTCCTGCTCCCTTCGTTCGCTGTGACGTTGCTGATATGAAAGGCAGAAGCGTTCCCTGTTCAACTCCTTCCATGTAACTTCGCCAGTATGTCTCCTGATTATCCTTATCTATCCGCTCTATGTAGCGTATGTAATCTTCATACCGGTCTTCTTCAATTAAATTTATTTTCTTACCCGATATCAGTTCCTCATACGTACTCAAAAACTCTTCCATTAATATTGGCAATGACCAGCCGTCAAATAATATGTGATGTGATGTCCAGAGCATCCGGTATCGCTCTTTACCCATCTTTATCAATGCTATGTGCATCAATGGCACTGTACTGAAATCAAATCCCCGTTTCCTGTCTGATGATTCATATTCCTTTATCGCTTCTGTCTGATCTGATGATCCCTTATCACTGTAATCCAGGATCGTCACCGGCAGCTCAACATCCCGGTATACACACTGCACAGGTACACTGAACTCATCATAATAAAACCCGCTCCGTAAAATACTGTGACGTCTTAATACTTCATTCCAGCTCTTTTTTATTATCTCAAGATCAGGACTAATCAGCTCACAGCTCAGTTGTTCCGTATATGCTCCAACTCCTGAATCGTAAAGAGCATGAAACAGCATTCCCTGCTGTAGTCCGCTTAACCTGTATAGCCCCTCTGCGCTCTCTCTTCTTGGCTTTCCGCGGTAAGGCGCTTCCATAAACCTGTCCAGTTCCTCGTAGCTTATCTCCCTTTCCAGTCCGTAATCCGACGGCGTATATACTGATCCTGCTTTTTGCTGTTCAATGCAGTGGGATATCACTGACTCTAAGTTTATTTGAAATTTTTTCACCAGCTCTTCTATCGTTTCCTTCTCATAATGAAGACTGCTGTAACTCCAGTTCAGTATAAGCTCGTCTCCTGTTACCATCCCGCTTACCGACAGCAGATGATCTACCGTATTCTCATGGCTTGATACGGTTCCCCCTGATTCTCCTGCTCCGGAAAGCCACTTACCGCTGCTGACGACATTATCAAGCTGTCCTAAATAATTAAATACTATCTCCCATGCCTTACCTCTTAGTTTTGTTAATCTTTCTTCCTTATTTATATACTTGAGTACCCCGTAACCCAGTCCCTTATCCGGTAAACGACGTAGTTGTTCCTTTACTGATTTGATCAAATCAGAAATGCTTTTCTCTTTGTTTACTTCTTTATTTATCTCCAGCAGCAGCGGATAAAGACTTGTGAACCAGCCTGCCGTCCGGCTTGTATCTGTGCTTTCCGATATGATCTCACGGCCGTGCCCTTCCATACCTATGACTATGCTGTCTCTGCCACTCCACTCGCATAGTGTAAGCGCGAGTGAACAAAGAAGTATATCGTTGATCTCAGTATGATAAACCTTCGGTACTTCCTGCAGTAACTGCCGGGTCTTTGCTTTGTCAAGACGAAGTGTCTGAGATGAAATATCTTTCTCCCTTACAAATCCGGTGTATGTTTTATCTACAGGCAATGGGGAATAACTGCCTGCGGCCTTTTCCCAGTAAGGGATCTGTGACTGCAGGCGTTTACTCTTACCATACTCCGAAAGAGCTTCATGCCACTGCCGGTATGAACTGCTCTTTATACCTAAATCTGCTTTTGCTTCATTGTCATTCTGTATTTTACTCAGAAGAAGCTCAAGATCATCAAGCAGTATTCTCCATGATACTCCGTCTATTGCAAGATGATGGATTACTATCAGTATCCGGTTATGAGTTTCTTCTTCCGGTGTCTTCATAAGGACAAATCTTACCAGCTCTCCTTTTTCTATATCAAGGCTGCGCTGATATTTCTCTGCATGCTCACCGATAAGTGTTATAAGAACATCTTTCTTTGATTTATGTAAATCAACTGTGATCAGCTCCCCTGTATTTGTCCCGTACTCCTGCTCCCAGTTCCCATCTTTTCTGTTATATCTGAATCGAAGTGCATCGTGATGAGACATTATCTCCTTCACTGCTTTACTAAGCAGCTCCTGAGTTACTGTCTTATCTATTGACAGTAATACGCTTTGGTTAAAATGATTATAATGAGAACCTTCATAAACCGCTCCTTCAAAATACCATTGTTGTATAGGCAAGAGTCCGCTGATGCCTTTTAATAATCCCTGTTCACCTGTTACTGACTCTTCCGATCGCTCTGACATAGCTGACGAAAGACTGCCGATCGTCTGATGTATGAATATGTCCTTCGGTTTGAGTTCATATCCAAGCCGACGTGCACGGCTTACTACCTGTATCGTAATGACCGAGTCACCGCCGAGTTCAAAAAAATTGTCATGAATACCGACCCGCTCTACATGAAGCAATTCTTTCCAGATCGATGCTAAGTTTTCTTCCGTCTCATTTCGCGGAGCTGCATACTCATTCCTTATAAGTTCACTTGCATCCGGATCGGGCAATGCTTTTCTGTCAATCTTACCGTTTTGTGTCACCGGTAAACTCTCCAGCTCAACCCATAAAGCCGGTACCATATATGCCGGCAGACGTTTGCTAAGGTAAAACATTATTGCTTCCCTGTCAAAATCTCCTTCGGGCACAACATATCCAACTAATCTCCTGCTGCCTTCTGTAGTTTCCCTTGCCATTACTACAGACTGCCGAACTGACCCGCATTCCTGCAGCACATTCTCTATCTCACCAAGCTCAATGCGGTATCCTCTTACCTTTACCTGATTATCCATCCTGCCAAGATAATCTATGTTTCCATCCGGTAACCATCTTCCCAGATCACCTGTCCTGTACATCCTTTCACCAGCTTTGAAAGGATTCTTCACAAACTTCTCTGCCGTTAATTCCTCACGGTTCAAATATCCTCTTGCAACTCCATCACCTGATATGCAGATTTCCCCGGGCACATTCACCGGAACCGGTTGATCATTCTTACTTAAAATATATATTTCTGTATTAGCTATTGGTTTTCCGATTAATAACGGCTGACCTTTTATTAGCCTGTAGTTAGTTGTGTATGTTGTATCTTCAGACGGTCCGTATAAATTTCTTACTTCAATTCTGTCTGAATCAAGATTCTGCTGAACATATATTGAAATCGGTTCCCCCGCCATGTTTATCACGCTTGCATTTGTAAAATCCGTACTGTTTTTAAGCAAACTTTCAATAACCCCCGGCACACAGTTTATCATTACTGATGATTCTCCGGATAAATACTTTCCTATCTCTAATCCGTTCTCAAGTACTCTTATGGGTTTCCCGGTTGTTAACGGGAAAAACATTTCATATACCGATAGATCAAAACACATTGAGGTCGAAGCATATGCAATATCAAACGGAGATGATTTAAATTCATCCCTGCACCATGAAAGAAATGTGTAAACATTCTTATGATCTATCATCACTCCTTTAGGTCTTCCTGTTGAGCCTGATGTATAAATCACATAAGCAAGCTGATCATGCTTAAGAGAAACTTCAGGTCTGTCTTTTGGCTGTTTGCTTATCTTTGAACGGTCTGTGTCTAATTCAATTACTTCAATGTTTTCCGCTGCCGGTATCTTTGACCTGTTTGCTTTGCTGCTTACAACAATAAAAGCATCCGTATCTTCAAGCATGAAGTTAATTCTCTCTTCAGGATATTCAGGATCTACAGGCACATAAGCTCCGCCTGATTTTAAAATACCAAGTATGCCTGTGATCATTTCTATGCTTCGTCCGATGCAGATCGGAACTAATGTCTCAGGTTTTACGCCATAAGTTTGCAGGTAATGAGCAAGTTGGTTTGAACGCTCACTAAGCTCACGGTAAGTCAGCTGCTGATCTTCAAAAACTACTGCAATATTCTCCGGAGTTTTTAATACCTGTTCTTCAAACAGATCAATGATAGTCTTATTCTTCGGATATTCAACCGCTGTATCATTGAACTCTTCCAATAAAAGCCTCGTCTCTGATTTGGTCAGCATGGATAATAATCCGATGCTTTGCCCGGGTGTTTTTACAACAGAATGAAGCAGCTCCATAAAGTGACCGATCATCCTCCAAATTGTCTCCGTGCTGTACAGATCAGTGCAGTACTCAACTGTTCCATACAAACCATGAGCAGACTCTTTAAAGCTAAAAGTTAATTCAAACTTTGTTGTATCATATACGAATTCCTCTTGTGTCAGCTGCACTTCTCCAAAAACTAAATTCTCAGCATCCGGTGTATTCTGTAAAATCAACATTACCTGAAATAACGGGCTTCTGCTTAATGATCTTTCCTTCACTACTGCATCTACTACTTTTTCGAAGGGTACATCCTGATGCTCCTGTGCCTCCATTGTCGTTCTTCTGACCTGCTGCAATGTATCAATGAATGATGCATCATCACCGATCTCACTGCGTAAAGCCAGTGTATTCACAAAAAAGCCGATAAGTCCGTTAAGCACCTCCTGTTGCCTTCCTGCAATAACAGTTCCTACACAAATATCCTGCTGACTACTATATCGATGAAGTAATATTTTAAAAACAGCAAGCAAAGTCATAAACAATGTAGCACCTTGCTGCCGGCTTAACTCCTGCAATTGAACAGATAACAACTTGTCAATACTGAAGCTACAGGCTGCTCCGCGGGTGCTTTGCACGGAGGGTCTTTTATAATCTATTGGTAACTGAAGTAACGCAACGTCTTCAAGCTTTTTTTTCCAATAGTCTAACTTCCTGTCTAAATTTTCTCCCTCTAAATATTTTCTCTGCCATATTGCATAGTCAGCATACTGTATCTGAAGTGGTGCCAAACCCGGTTTCTTACCTTCCTCAAATGCTCTGTAAAACTCCATTACTTCTTTAACAAGAACAGAAAATGACCAGCCATCAGATGCTATATGGTGCATCGTTACGACAAGCACATTCTCCTCTTCGGAAAGATTGATCAGATCAGCACGGATCATATGATCTTCCGATAAATTAAAAGCAGCATTGATTAAACTCTGGATATATTTCTTTAACTCCTCCTTATCTTCTTTATAAACAGAACCATCTGCAATTCCTAAATTCCATTCGTATTCATCCTTAATACACTGATAAGCCTTACCTTCCTCCTGAAGGATGACTGTTCTGAGAACCTCGTGACGATTGATTATACTCTGTAACGAATACTTTAACGCTTCTATATTCAATTTACCTTTGAACCGCAGCACTGACGGTATATGATATTGAACACTACCTTCTAACTGGTCTATAAACCACAATCGCTCCTGACTAAATGATAATGGGATACGTTGAGCGGGATCTCTGTAAATTTTAAGAAGGTCAGTTTCGCTGGAAGCTTCCTTACTTGAATAAGACTCATTATCTTTAAGAAACCGTGTAATTAATTCCTTGTTACTTTTTATCTCTTCAAGCAATTGAGGATTAATGCCGTTGCCCTTGGAGTATTTTACCCGGAGTTGACCTTTATCCAGATAAATATGTACACCATTAATCTTAGCATGTTGTAATATATCAATAGCGTTACTGATATTTTTCATTTCTTTTATATATTTAATACTTCAAATGCTTCGCTGTCTTCACCCTGTCCGGAATCCTGATCCCAATCCAGATATTTAGCTGTATCACTTATTGTTGTAAATTGAAGCAGCAAAAGAACAGGAATTGATACTGAAAATTGCTTTTTAATGAGAGCAGCCATCTTAATAATTAACAGAGAATGACCCCCTAATTCAAAGAAATTATCATAAATACCAATCTGACTTTTACCAAACAGGTTCTCCCAAATTTCTACCAGTTTTCTTTCCGTCTCATTTCGCGGAGCTGCATAATCCTTCATTAACACGTCCATTCCTTCCGGATCCGGTAAAGCTTTTTTATCTAACTTTCCAACAGTATTTAATGGCAACCTCTCCAGTTCAACCCATAGGGCGGGCACCATGTACCCGGGGAGTCTGCCCTTTAAATAAGATACTACAACTTCACGCTCAAACAATCCCTTTGGAACTACATAGCCTACCAGCTGCTTATTTCCTTCGTTATCTTCTTTTGCCAGCACCACCGCCTGACTTACTAACTCGCTCCTCTGAAGCGCACTTTCGATCTCCCCAAGTTCTATTCTATTGCCACGGATCTTTACCTGATCATCCAACCTTCCCAGATATTCTATATTGCCATCCGCCATCCACTTACCTAAGTCACCTGTCCTGTACATCCTTGCTCCTGCCACCTCACTGAAAGGATTGCTCAGAAACTTCCCGGCTGCTGGTTCAGAACTGTTCAGATATCCCTGCGCCACGGCTGCTCCGCCGATACATATCTCACCTGAAGCTCCCAATGGTCTCAATTGCTGCTGCTCGTCTAATATATATATTTGTGTATTGGCAATAGGTTTACCGATAGGCACGTTGATATGACCATTTTCAGACAAAGAAACTTTCCCGTTAGAAAACTTTTCATCATTAATCAAATTAAGACTTGTATCATAACATGTAACGTCAGCCGTTACTTCGGTTGAACCATAAATATTTAAAAGCTTGTGAAACGTCGGAGGGAATAGCCTGTAGAAATCCACAACCAGATCATTGTCGAGTGTTTCCCCGCTGCATGTCCAGTATTTCAGATGGCTTAAACTTACAGGTTCCGATTTCAGCTTATCCAATAAAACCTTTAATAGAGATGGAACCAGTACCAGCCTTGTTATTTTATTAAAAGATAATTTTTCTATTAAAACATCTAAATCAAGCAGGTCTTCCTTCTTAAACAGTACACATGGAACTCCCTTGATCAGAGGACCAAACAACTCCCATATATGGTCAACAAAACCTATCGAGGTCTTTAAGGCACACGTTTCATGATTCCCGAACGGATAGGTGTTCCACATCCAATACATGCGGTTGATTATACCGCTGTTCGATAGTTTTACTCCTTTTGGATTACCGGTAGATCCCGATGTATAAAGCACACAAAAAATATGATCAAATGGAAAATTTTTGCGAACGTTACCTGCAGGCCACTGATGCAGATCGTTATTGCCCTCCAAACAGATTGATTTCAGTCCTTCTTTTTCGGGATAACCGGAAGCAAATCCTTTGTCCGTTAGCAGAATAGCAGCACCGGTATCTTCCAGCATGTAGTTTATTCTGTCCTGAGGATACTCCGGATCAATTGGAACATAAGCTGCTCCTGTTTTTAAAATGCCCAGTATCCCTACAATCATCTCTATGCTTCTTTTTATACAAACAGGTACCAGCTTCTCCGGTCCTATTCCCTCGCTTTGTAAATAATGCGCCAGCCGGTTTGAACGCTCATTGAGTTCTTTATATGTTATCTGCTGATCTTCAAAAACTAACGCTGTTTTATCCGGAGTTTTCAAAACCTTCTCTTCAAACAAATCCATGATATTATAATCCTTCGGATAATCAGCCGAAGTATCATTGAACTCTGCCAGAAGCTTATGTTCCTCGGACTTTGTCAGCATCGGTAACACTGCTATTCTCTGCTGAGGTTCTTTTACAATGGAGTTAAGCAACTGCCTGTAATGACTAATCATACGGATTATTGTTTCCTCCTTGTAAAGCTCAGTACTGTACTCAACTGAACCATGTAAACCCTGACCTGTCTCCGTAATACTAAAAGTAAAATCAAATTTAGATGTATTGTGTTCAGATTCTTCTGTGAATAACCGGACATCGCCCAATCGGAATTCGGGAACATCAGGCGTATTCTGCAAAATAAACATTACCTGAAACAAAGGACTCCTGCTCATATCTCTATGCTTTACTACAGAATCCACTATCTTTTCAAAGGGAACATCCTGATGTTCAAATGCTTCCATAGTAGTAACTTTTACCTCCTGCAGCAGTTCGGTAAACGAAGTGTCACTGTTTACATTGCTGCGTAAAGCTAGTGTGTTGATAAAGAAACCTATGAGTTCTTTCACTTCTTTCTGCTGTCTGCCTGCAATAGGGTTTCCGACACAAATATTTTTCTGACCGCTGTATCTGTAGAGCAATACATTAAATGCCGATAATAATGTCATGAATAAAGTAGCATCCTGCTTTTGTGACAATGTATGTAATGACTCTGATAACTCTTTGTCAATACTGAATTCTAAAATAGCGCCTTTTGTACTTTGAATTGACGGTCTTGTATAATCCGTTGACAGCTGCAGCGGTTCTACTCCTTCCAGTTTCTTGTTCCAGTAATCTAATTTCCTTTGCAATACATCACCTTGTAAATAATTACGCTGCCAGATCGCATAGTCTGCATACTGTATCTGCAATGAATTTAAATTAGATTCCCTGTCTTCTTCGTAAGCTTTATAAAACTCAACCAGCTCTCTTACTATTACTGATGCCGACCAGCCGTCAGAAGCAATATGATGTAATGTTACGACAAGTATATGATCTGTACTATTTATACTTATCAAATGCCCTCTCATCATATAATCTTCCGACAAATCAAACGGTGCCATTATCAATGACCGGATATAACTTTGCAATCCTTCAGGATCATCTTTGTATTTCGAACCTTCAACAATCTGCAATTCCCAATCGGAATTGTCCTTAATAAATTGATAACCTTCTCCTTCTTTTTCATAGATCACTGTGCGCAAAACTTCATGACGATTTACAATATTCTGCAGAGCAAAAGCCAATGCTTCTTTATTAAGCTTACCGTTCAATCGTAAAACAGCCGGTATGTGATATTGAACACTTCCTTCCAACCGGTCTATAAACCATAAGCGCTCCTGGCTGAACGATAACGGGATAAACTCAGGCCGTTGCAGTAAATTAAAAGCAGGTAATAATAATCCTTTGCCTGCAACTTCAATATGTTCAGCTAATTCTGCAGGTGTTGGATGAAGAAAAATATCCTTGATAGCAAGTTCCATTTCCAGTTCCTTACGAATTGATGAGACCAGACGCATGACTAACAGTGAATGACCACCAAGTTCAAAGAAATTATCATAAATACCAATTTGTCTTTTACCAAACAGGTTCTCCCATATTTCTACAAGTTTCCTTTCAGCCTCATTTCGCGGAGCTGTATAAATCTTACCTGACTCTTCCGTGGAATCGGGATCCGGTAAAGCTTTTTTATCTAACTTTCCATTAGCATTTAACGGCAAACTATCCAGTTCAACCCATAATGCAGGCACCATATAATCGGGAAGTATGCTCTTTAAATAGGATACAATAGCCTCACGCTCAAACAATCCATTAGGAACTACATAACCCACCAGTTGCTTATTGCCTTCGCTATATTCTTTTGCCAGCACTACTGCCTGATTTACTGACTCACACTTCTGAAGCACGCTCTCGATCTCCCCCGGTTCTATTCGATAACCCCTGATCTTCACCTGGTCATCAATCCTTCCCAGGTACTTTATATTGCCGTCAGAAAGCCGGCAGCCAAGGTCGCCTGTCCTGTATAACTTTGATTCCCTGCCTTTACTGAAAGGGTTGTTAATGAACTTTTCTTTTGTTAATTCCGGTCCGTTTAAATATCCTCTGGCTAATCCCGCTCCGCTTATACAAATCTCTCCCGCTATACCTGTTGGTACTATTCTTTTATTCTTATCCAGTATATACACAGCAGTATTAAAAACAGGTTTGCCTATCGGAGGATTTGTGCCTGCATCTTTTTCTGTTAATTCATAATAACTTGTCACAACTGTATTTTCTGTCGGTCCGTAATTGTTTATTAATTTATATGGCTCTCCGTCTATCAATACTCCGGGTAATTTATCACCACCGGCAAGTAAATATCGTAGAGTCCTTATTTTTCCGCGTGATGACTCAACAAACTCCTGAACCAGTGCCGTGTGCATAAAACAATGCGTTATCTCATTTGAATTAAATAAACTCAGTAATCCCGGAGCCGAAAGTCGTGTATCGTCATCTATTATCGTTATTGATGCGCCTGCACAAAGATAAGGCCAGATCTCCCAGCCAAATGCATCGAAGCCTACTCCTGACATCGTCGTTGAACGGCTGCTTTCGGATACTTCATAAACTTCATTGTGCCAGGTAACTAAATTTACCACGCCTCTGTGCTCAATCATAACTCCCTTTGGTCTGCCGGTTGACCCTGATGTATAGATCATGTATGCAAGATTGTCCGGCTTAACCTGTATCTTAATATTATCTGGACTTTGTTCGCTTACCTTCTGCAGATCATTATCTAAATCTATTATCTCAACGTTATTTAATGTTGCTAATTTTGAACTGCTTTGTGTACCTGTTATAACCATTGAACTTCCGGTATCTTCAATCATATACCTTATCCGCTCTTCAGGATATTGCGGATCTATCGGCACATATGCTCCGCCTGCTTTTAATATCCCAAGCATTCCGGCTATCATCTCTGCGCTGCGTTCAATGCAGACCGGGACTAACGTCCCTGTCTTTACTCCTTTGCTTTGTAAATAATGCGCAAGCCGGTTTGAACGCTCATTAAGCTCCCTGTATGTAAGGATCTTATTTTCAAATACTAACGCTGCATTGTCAGGTGTGCGGGATGTCTGCTCTTCAAATAACTGAATAATGCTTTTATCTTTCGGGTACTCAGATTCAGTATCATTAAACTCAAACACAAGCTGATGCTCCTCTGCTTTTAACAGCATCGAAAGTAATCCTGTCTTCTGTTGCGGATCTGTTGCTGATGAACGCAGTAGTTCGATGAAATGTAAAGTCATCCGCTCTATCGTCTGTTCCCTGAATATATCTGTACAGTATTCAACCATACCTTTAAGACCTGAGGATGATTCCGTTAAGCTGATGATGAGATCGAACTTTGAAATGTCGTGTGAAAATTCTACCCCGGAAAGGTTTAATTCTCCCAGCCTTAGCTCCGGTATTTCCGGTGTATTCTGCAATACGAACATCACCTGAAACAATGGGCTTCTGTTCATATCTCTTTGCTTCGTTGTCACTTCCACTACTTTCTCAAACGGTATTTCCTGATTTCCGTATGCCTCTAATGTTGTTGTCTTTACTTGTTGTAAAAGTTCGGTAAACGGAGCATTGCTGTTTACCTCGCTTCTCAATGCAAGAGTATTAATGAAAAATCCTATGAGCTTTTCGACTTCTTCCTGCTGCCTGCCGGCTATAGGGCTACCGACACAGATATCTTCCTGTCCCGAGTATCTGCTTAGCAATACATTAAAAACCGAAAGTAATGTCATGAACAAAGTAACACCATGCTGTTTAGACAATGTTTGTAATGAATCTGTCAGCTCCTTATCAATGCTGAATCTGGCATTAGCGCCTTTAATACTTTGTATCACAGGTCTGGGATGATCTGTCGGCAGCTCAAGCGGCTCTAGACCTGCAAGCTTTTCTTTCCAGTAATTAAGTTTAATGTCATATACTTCACCCTGCATATACTTTCTCTGCCATAATGCATAATCTGCATATTGAACCTGCAATGGTAACAGAGCAGGTTCCCTTCCGTTTTCAAATGATTCATACAGCTCTGCCAGCTCTCTTACAATGACTGATGACGACCAGCCGTCTGAAGCAATATGATCATCGTTATTACCAGCAAATGCTCCTGTTCACTTATGTTAATCAAATCACACCGTATCATGTGATCTCGGGATAAATCAAAAGGGGTATTAATAAGCTGCTCTATGTAGTTTTGAAGTTCCTCCCTGTCATCCTTAAAACGCGAACCGTCTGTTATCTGCAGGTTCCAGCGATCCTTATCATTAACTACCTGATAACCTTTTCCTTCGGATTCAATTATAACCGTACGCAGAACTTCGTGCCGGTTAATTATGCTCTGCAGCGAATTTGCTAATGCCTCTGCATTGAGCTTTCCTTTTAATCTTAAAACTGCGGGTACGTGATATTGAACACTTCCCTCTAATCTGTCAATAAACCAAAGACGCTCCTGACTGAATGATAATGGAATAAGCTCCGGCCTTGGCAGTACTTCTATAGCCGGTAATAATGATCCTCTGCTTTGAGTATCAAGACGAAGAGACAGCTCTGCAATTGTCGGATAAAGGAACAGATCCTTTATCGCAAGTTCAGCTTCAAGTTTCTTCCTGATTGCTGATATGACGCGCATTCCTAAAAGAGAATGTCCGCCAAGCTCAAAAAAATTATCGTGTATTCCTATCCTGTCTGCGCCTAAGAGTTCTTGCCATATGTTTACAAGCATTTTCTCAGTCTCTGTTTCCGGCGCCTGATAATTAAGTTTGTTCGATACTAAAAGATCTTCTCTCTGCATTAAAAATTTACGGTCAGCTTTTCCGTTAACGGTCAGCGGCAATTGTTTCAATGCAATCATATCCGATGGTATCATATACCCGGGCAGGCTTTGCTGAAGCATGCTTCTGATCTCTTTTTTCAGGTGTAAACTAATATCATTAAATAATGGAATATTAGTATTCGCAACATTACTGATACTGCTGCTTTGATTGAAAGGCTGCTGCACAAAACGGTCTGATCTGTCTGATGTATTCTTCTCAATCAGCAAATTAATTCTCAGCGGATCTTCATTGGTAAAAAGCGTGTAATGATAATTCTTTGACTTTGCAAAGTTTAGGATCCCATTTACTTCCGTGCTTTCTTTATCATCTCTTCCCATGTAATCTAAAAGATCACCTGCGTTGCTGATGGATTTATCTTTCAGAGCATTACTTAAAAGTCTCTCTTTAAACAACCGGGGATTCGGTACATTCATTAAAGCAAGTATTTCACAACCTTTCTTCAGTTCATTTTTAATGCTTTGCTTATCTGGAATCTTATCCCAGTCAGTCCAATCCGGTTTCAATGTCTCCTTTTCCTGACCAACATAAATTACTGCAGTAAAACGATACAGCGAAAGTTCATTAATGTATGAGGCTTGTTTCCATTTTATTTCAATGTGTGTTATCTGAGGATAAAGTGTTTGAAGCTGATAAAAGTATCCGGGTGAAAAGCAAAGCTCTTCTTCCTTCAAAACTTCCTGCTCCATTGCCCATTTGAATTCCTTCACTGATGCCGAGTGAGCGAGCTTTTCTATATGCAGCCGTCCTTTGAACAGCTCAAGCAACCGGTTGTCACGCACATCACCGGCTATAATTCTTCCGTTACCTTTCAAAAGACTTATGCTCTTACCTATGACTTCATTCATATACTCTTCACCCGGAAAGTATTGAACTACCGAGTTAAGTATGATTGTGTCTACATTCTCTTCTTCACTTAGCGTGATCTCATGAGCAGCGCACACCTTTAACTCCGTCGGACAATAGTTCCTTAATCCCCTGCTTATCCTTTGTGTGATCTGATTCACCGATGACCGTGAAAAATCAGTGCCAATATATTTCTGTATCTTCTCCGCAAGCTGATAATAGATCAGTCCTGTTCCGTTCCCTATCTCAAGTACTCGTGATGGTTTCTCCGAAAGTATTACCTCTGTTATGTCTTCGAGCCATTCCTTCATCTGTGCCGCTTCAATTTGTTCTCCGGTAAAACTGTCATTCCAGCCTATGATATTAAATTCCTCATCTATACCTTCAGCTTCCTCTGTCTGTAAGAGTTCAGTGTCATGGATTTCTTTCCATCCTTCTATCTGCTGCCGGTAAAGTTCACGCTCTTTTACTTTTAACTCTCTGAGATTCGGCACATAATAGCTTACTAATTTATTTCCGGCACCGGGCTTCAAAATAACACAGCAAGTGTTCACTGCATCAAGCTTATTCATTACTGATTCTATTTCCCCCAGTTCTATCCTGTATCCGCGTATCTTTACCTGATCATCCAGTCTTCTTAAGTATTCTATATTTCCATCCGGCAGCCTTCGGCACAGATCTCCTGTCCTGTACATCCTCGGATCCTTCTTATCTTTATCTTTGTCACTGAAAATATTCTTTATAAACTTCTCCGCTGTTAATTCAGGTGAATTCAAATATCCCCTCGCCAGACAATCCCCGGCTAAATATAGCTCGCCTTCGATTCCGTCAGGCACGGGTGATTTATTTTTATCAAGAATATATGCCTGAATATTTGACAGAGGTTTTCCAATTGGAACTGTAAGAGATTTTTCCGGAATGTTTGTCTGATATAAATACTCAACTGCTGTTACTGTCGTTTCTGTAGGACCATATTCATTATAAAACGATGTCTTATTTTTCCAGTACTCTGCCAATCCCGGCTTACATATTTCACCTCCGGCAATTACTCTTTTTAAGTACTCATAATTAACCGACTGAATGTTTTCCAGAAAGGAAGGTGTTGAATGCAAATGGGTGATCTTTTGTTCATGTATGAATTTCTCAAACAGAGCTGTGTTTAATTGTAAACCATCGGAAAATAAAATTAATGAAGCGCCGTTAAATAGTGCTAAGAATATCTGCTCTACCGATGCATCAAAACTGTTGTTCGAAAACTGAAGTATTCTTTCGTCTTCTTTAATATTGAAATATTTTGTCTGAGCAGCTATAAGATTCACAACCGGTCCGTGCTCTATCATAACACCTTTCGGCTGACCTGTAGAGCCTGAGGTATAAATTATATATGCAAGATTGTCCGGCTTAATGTCTGATCGTAAATTTACTTTTGGCTGTTCATTTATTAATGACAAATTTTCATCTGATAAGATGACTTCAAACTCTCCGGAGGCAGGCAGCTTATCTGAACTTCTTAAACTGCTTACAATGATCTCAGCTCCTGTATCTTCAAGAATAAATTTTATCCGCTCTTCAGGATATTCAGGATCGATCGGAACATACGCTGCCCCTGATTTTAATATGCCAAGTATACCTGTGATCATATCCATTCCCCGCTCAATGCAAATGGGCACCAATGTCTCTTCTTTAACTCCTTTGCTGTTTAAATAATGCGCTAACTGATTTGACCGCTCGTTGAGCTCTTTATAAGTTAAACTTTGCTTTTCAAAAACCACTGCAACATTATCCGGAGTTTTAGCTGCCTGTTCTTCAAAGAGATCAATTAAACTCTTATTCTTTGGATATGCAAAAAAAGTATCATTGAATCCGTAGAGTTGCTGCCACTTCTCTGCTTCGGACAGCATCGGCATTGTCTCAATACTTTGTCCGGGATCTTTTACAATGGAGTTAATTAATTCTTTAAAATGAGATATCATCTGATCAATAGTCTCTTCACGGAACAGATCAGTTGAATACTCAAATAAACCCTCTATGCCGGCGGGTGTCTCTCTTATAAATAATGTCAGATCAAATTTTGCTGTTGTGTGTTCAAATTTTGTATCGGTAAGAATTAGTTCTCCAAGACTCTCCGGCTTTACCTCGGGTGTGTTCTGCAATGCAAACGATACCTGTACTAACGGGTTTTTACTCATGTCCCTGTCTCCGACCACTGCATCAACAACTTTCTCAAACGGCACTTCCTGATTTTCGAAGGCATCCATCGCTGTTGCTTTTACCTGCTTAAGCAATTCCGTAAATGAATCCTGCCCGTTTACTTCGTTTCGAATCGCAAGCGTATTTACAAAGAATCCGATCAACGCCTCCATTTCCTTTGACTGACGTCCGGCTATGGGAATACCAACACAGATATCCTGCTGACCGCTGTACCGGTAAAGCAATACTTTATAAGCCGTTAATAAAGTCATGAACAGTGTTGCGCCATGCTTCTGACTTAATATCTTTATTTTTTCACTAAGCTCTTTGTCAAGCATAAATCCGGCAACAGCTCCTTTAAGACTTTGTATTGCCGGTCTTGGAAAATCAACCGGCAGCTGCAATTGCCCGGTATCCTGAAGCTTTTGTTTCCAGTAATTTAATTTCTTATCAAATACTTCCCCCTGCAAATGCTTCCTTTGCCATATCGCATAATCAATGTATTGAATTGGCAATGGCAGCAAACCGGATTTTCTGTTCTCAGAATATGACCGGTACAGGTCTGCAATCTCACGGGTTATAACTGATATTGACGAACCATCTGAAGCAATGTGATGCATTGTTACTGTCAGTATGTGATCATCATCAGTGATTTTTATCAGATCAGCTCTCATCATAAAATCATCCGACAGGTCAAAAGGAATATTTATTAAATGCTGAATGTAACGCTCCGTCCCGTTTTCATCATCTTTATAAACAGAACCGTCAGTATAATTTAATTCCCATCCTTCCGCATCTATAACAAACTGGTAACCAACACCTTCTTCCTGCCGGATCACTGTACGCAATACTTCATGGCGGTTTACTATTTGCCTGAGAGCTTTGGCAAGAACTTCTTTATTCAATTTTCCTTTCAATCGTAATACAAAAGGCATATGATATTGGACACTTCCTTCCAGTCTGTCTATGAACCATAAGCGTTCCTGACTGTATGACATAGGAATTAGTTTGGGTCTTGGCTCTGCTTCTATGCCGGGGAGTAATGAAACTTTTCTGTTTGTCCGCAGAAGCACAGCTAACTCAGCTATAGTCGGACTTTGAAAAATATCTTTAATTGCCAGTTCTGATCCGAGTTCCTTGCGGATTGAAGAGATCACACGCATAGCTAAAAGCGAGTGACCGCCCAGCTCAAAGAAATTATCATTTATTCCCACGCGTTCTAAATCCAGAACTTCCATCCAAATGTTTGCCAGCTTAGCCTCGTCTTCATTTCTTGGAGCTGTATATTCATTTGTTAGCAGCTCACTTACATCCGGGTCCGGTAATGCTTTCTTATCTATTTTTCCATTTGGAGTTATTGGAAGACTTTCCATTTCTACCCACAAGCCCGGTATCATATACTCCGGCAACCGATTTCTCATATAAGATATAAGATCATCTTTTACAAATTGTTCGCCGGTAACTATATATCCTGTCAGTCGCTTGTTTCCGGCTTTGTCTTCCCTTGCGAGTACCACTGCCTGTTTAACTGTTTCATTCTGCTGAAGCACACTTTCTATTTCTCCCAGTTCAACTCTGTATCCTCTTATCTTTATCTGATCATCTGTCCTTCCCATGTATTCAATATTACCGTCAGACATCCACCTTGCCAGATCACCGGTCCTGTACATTCTTGCATCAGACGCACTCCTGAACGGATCTTTGATGAACTTCTCTTTAGTTAAATCCGGAAGATTCAAATATCCATGAGCCAACTGTACACCGGCTATGTGTAACTCTCCGGTTACCCCTACAGGAACCGGCTCTTCTCCGTTTCTGAGAATATATAATTGTGTGTTGTCTATAGGTTTACCGATCGGAGGAAGCGGCGTCTGATCACTGTTACCGTCTATTTTATAACTGCTTACGACATGTGCTTCAGTTGGTCCGTACTGATTGACTAATTTAATATTACCCTTATTTAAGAAAGCATCTATATCTTTCGTAAGTTTTAATTGTTCACCTGCAGTGATAATTTCTTCAAGCGAATTCAAATCCTCTGAACCAGTTGAATTAAATTCAGCCAGATTTTTTAAAACAATATATGGTACAAATAAATGAGTGATCTTATTCTTTGCTATGTCCTTCATTACTTCTGACATATCCCTGCGTCTTCCTTCGCTGATCAGACACAAGGTACTTCCGTAACACAGAGTAGAGAAGATCTCCTGAAAACTTACATCGAAGTTCAGACTTGTAAACTGCAGAACCCTTCTTTGCTTATTTGTGAATTGTTTGTTCTGCCAGTTCAATAAGTTCACTAAACCGCTTCCCGGCATTCTTACACCTTTTGGATTACCGGTCGAACCCGATGTGTAAAGAACATATGCAAGAAAATGCGGTTTTGCTTTTTCCGTCAGATTATTAACGGGCTGCTTATCAATTTCTGAGTTATGACCGTCTGTTTCTATTATCTCTAAATTTTCTATACCGGATACTTTTGACCTGACCTCACTGCTGCTTAGTATGACAGAAGCTCCCGTATCCTTAAGCATGAAGCTGATCCTTTCCGAAGGATAATCCGGATCAACCGGCACATAAGCCGCGCCTGCTTTTAAAATACCAATTATTCCTGCGATCATATCAGGACTTCGTTCAATGCATATTGGTACAAGCGTCTCAGATTTTACTCCCTTGCTTTGTAAATAATGAGCCAGCCGGTTTGAACGCTCGTTGAGTTCTCTGTATGTTAAATTATGATCTTCATAAACTATTGCAATATTATCCGGAGTCTTTAATGCCTGCTCTTCAAACAGATCAATAATACTCTTATCTGAAGGATACTCCGACTCTGTATTATTGAACTCAATTAATATCTGATGTTCCTCCTCTTTGTAAGAAGCTCTATATCATTTAATGTGCTCTCTTCATTTGTAATAATCTGATTGAATACATTCTCAAAATGTCCGCGTATCTCATTTACATGTTCACGCTTAAGTACCCCGGCGTTATAGCTGAATTTGAAATTTATTTCTTCCCCGCTGCCAATTAAGATCGTTAACGGATAATTCGTTTGCTCCAGCACCTGAAAATTCTCGACCTGCAGACTCCATTCTTTTGATCCTATGATTTCACCGACAGGATAATTCTCAAACACAAGCAGACTGTCAAACAGATCTCCGCTCACACTTGTCCAGCTCTGAACATCCTGTAACGGGGTGTGCTGATACTGACGGGAAGAAACCTGATCCTTCTGTAAATTCTGTAACCACTCTGTTATCTTCTCTTCCTTTTTCAAAGTTGAATGAAGAGGCAGTGTATTTATATACATACCTACACGCTGCTCTATTCCGGGAAGATCATCCGGACGGCCCGATACAATTACTCCAAAGACAACATCATCATTTCCGGTGTAGCAGTGTAATAAATAAGACCAGACTCCCTGTATTAATGTGTTAATTGTTAAATGATGTTTCTGTACATATCTTCCAATCCTTCCTGTTGTTTCCGCATCCATGTTTAGATCAATTGTATCATATTCCCCGACTCCCTTGGTTCGTAGAGCTGTGGTTTCAATAAAAGGTAGAAGTGTGCTTTGTTCTATGCCCTGCATATAATTCCGCCAGTACTGTTCCTGCCTGTCTTTATCTCCGCGCTCAATGTAGCGTATGAAATCCTCATAACGGTCTTCCGTTGCTGCGGGCAATTCCTTTCCTGTTATGAGCAGTTCATAATTGCTCAAAAATTCTCCCATCAATATTGGAAATGACCATCCGTCAAACAATATATGATGTGAGGTCCATATCATTCTGTAACGGTCTTCACTTAACCTGATCAATGCGATTCTCATCAGGGGAACTGATTTAAAATCGAATCCCTTGTCCCGGTCAGCTCTTTCATAATCAATGAGCAACGACTTCTGCTCTTCAGAGTTCTTATCCCGGTAATCAAGAATTGTCACCGGTATCTCAACCTCACTGTAAACACATTGTACAGGCACATTGAACTCATCATAATAAAATCCGCTTCTCAGAATACTGTGACTTTTTATTATATGATTCCAGCTCTTTCTGATAAATTCCGGCTGCGGATCCTTCAGATCACATACCAGTTGTTCAATATATGATCCGGCTCTTGAATCATAAAGCGCATGGAATAACATTCCCTCCTGTAAGCCGCTTAATTTGTATAATTCCTCAACAGACTCTCTTCTGGTCTTACCCCGGAATGGTTCACTCAAAAATCTGTCCAGCTCATCATTACTGATGTCCGATCCCAAACCATAATCCGACGGCGTATATACTGTTCCTGATTTCTGCTGTTCAATGCAATGTGATATCAGTAATTCCAGATTCGATTGATATCTTTCAACTATTGCGGCTATTGTTTTCTTTTCATAATGTCTGCTGCTGTAACTCCAGTTTAAAATAAGCTCTCCTTCCTGCACCATACCATTGACAGAAAGAGTTTCACTTTTTATGTTCTCTTCACTTGTAAATTCACCTGAAGATTCTCCCGCTCCTGAAAGCCATTTGCCGCTGCTGATCACATTATCAAGCTGTCCTAAATAATTAAATACTATCTCCCATGCTTTGCCGGATAATTTTTCATCTTTATTAATATACTTAAGAACTCCATAGCCAAGACCTTTATCCGGTATGCGCCGTAACTGTTCCTTCACTGAACTGATTCTATCACCAACGCCTTTACTGAGACCTGACTCAAGCAATACAGGATAAAGATTCGTGAACCATCCTGCTGTCCTGCCTGTATCTATTCCTTCTGATACATTCTCACGGCCGTGCCCTTCTAATCCTATGACTATCTTCTCTCTGTCTGTCCACTCACAAAGCGTCATCTCCAGTGCGCAAAGTAAAATATCATTGATCTCCGTATGATATGCTCTAGGTACCTCCTGTAATAACAACTGTGTCTGAACTTTGTCCAAACGGATCGTTTGATGCACCATATCTTTTTCCCTGACAATCCCTGTATAAACTTTATCAGCTGCTAATGGTTCATAGCTGCTCACTACCTCTTGCCAGTATTTACTTTGTGACAATAAACGTTTGCTCTTTCCATACTGCTCCAGTGCTTCATACCACTGGCGGTAAGAACTGCCCTTATTACCCAAGTCCGGCTTTGATCCTTTTTCAAGCCCGGTTATCAACAGCTCAAGATCTTCCAGCAGTATTCTCCAAGATACACCGTCTACTGCGAGATGATGGATAATAATTAATATCCGGTTATTCGTCTCTCTCTTTGGAGTTTGAATCAATACAAATCTTACCAGCTCTCCTTTTTCAATATCCGGACTTCTCTGATATTTTTCTGCATGCTCTTTGATAAATTTTGCTAACGAACTTCTCTTTAAACGAAGATCAATAATTTCCAACTCGCCTTTATAAGTCCCGTACTCCTGTATCCATTGTTCATCCTTTTTATAATACCTGAACCGCAGTGCATCATGCTGAACAATTAACTGATCAACTGCAAGGCTCAGTACTTCAGGTGTTACTGACTTATCAATTGATAATAATACGCTTTGGTTAAAATGATTATAACGAGAACCTTCATCACCCGCTCCTTCAAAATACCATTGCTGGATCGGTAAGAGTCCGCTTGTACCTGTCAATAACCCTTGTTCTCCTGAAACAGAAACTGCTGTTCTTTCGGCTATGGCAGCGGACAGCTTTGATATGGTCTGATGAATAAAAATATCTCTTGGCTTCAGTTCAAATCCTTTGCGTCTTGCGCGGCTGACTACCTGTATCGTAATGATCGAATCCCCGCCGAGTTCAAAAAAGTTGTCATGAATACCGACCCGCTCCACATGAAGTAATTCTTTCCAGATCTCTGCCAGGCTTTCTTCCGTCTCATTTCGCGGTGCTGCATACTCATTGCTTATCAGTTCACTTGCATCCGGATCGGGTAATGCCTTTCTGTCTGTCTTACCGTTTTGCGTTAACGGTAAACTCTCCAGCTCTACCCATAATGCCGGTACCATGTATTCCGGCAGACGACTGCTTAGGTAAATCATTATCGCTTCCTTATTAAAATCTCCTTCCGGAACTACATAACCCACAAGCCTCTTGCCGCCTCCTTCCGTATCACGAGCCAGTACTACCGACTGGCGGACCGATTCACTTTCCTGAAGAACACTCTCTATCTCTCCAAGCTCTATCCTGAACCCGCGTATCTTTACCTGCTCATCTATCCTGCCTAAGTATTCTATGTTACTGTCCTCTGATCTAATTCCTAAATCACCTGACCTGTATAATCTCGCTCCCGGTTCTTCACTAAATGGGTTGTTGATGAACTTTTCTTTTGTTAATTCAGGAAGGTTAAGATATCCTCTTGATAATCCCGCTCCTGCTATACAAAGTTCTCCTGCAATCCCTGAGGGAAGCAGATTCTGATTACTGTCAAGTATGTAAATTCCTAATGATGGTATTGGTTTTCCTATAATGCTCTTACCTGATCTTATGTTATCCCATTCGATCTCCGTGTATGTCACGTGCACAGTGGTTTCGGTGATACCGTACATATTGATCAATTTGCAGTCAGGGTATGTTTGCTTCCATGCCTGTAACTTTGAAGGGTTAAGGGCTTCTCCGCCAAATATTACATACCGGACTGAGATGAGTTTTTCTGTGTCAGTAAGAATATCCTGCAGTACATAAAATGATGAAGGTGTCTGATTTAAAACTGTTACCTTCTCTGAAAGTAAGAATTCTGAAAAAAGGGAAGCATCTTTTGTTATCTGTTTTGGAACTATCACAAGACGACCTCCATAAAACAATGCACCGTACATTTCCCATACGGAAAAGTCAAAACAAAATGAATGGAACATTGTCCAAACATCTTTTTCATTAAAATCAAAAACCGGAGGCTCTGTTTTGAACAGGCTTACTACATTGTTATGAGCGATCATCACACCTTTCGGCTTACCGGTTGAACCGGACGTATAGATTATATAAGCCGGGTTATCAGGCTTAACAGAGGTCTTAAGATTGTCTTTCGGTTGAGCGCTGATCTCTGACCACTGTCCGTCAATTTCTATGATGTTAGTATTTTCCCTATCTGATAATTTTGCACTGACCTCTTTGCCGGTAACAACTACGTTAGCAGCGGTATCCTCCAGTATAAATTTTATCCGCTCTTCAGGATAATCCGGATCGACCGGCACATATACCCCGCCTGCTTTTAATATCCCCAGTATCCCTGTGATCATTTCCATGCTCCGTCCGATGCATATCGGTACTAATGTCTCTGTCTTTACTCCCTTGCTTCTTAAGTAATGAGCCAGTTGATTTGAACACTCATTGAGTTCAAGGTAAGTCAAATGCTTGTCTTCAAAAACTAATGCAATGTTGTCGGGTGTTTTTAATACCTGCGCTTCGAACAGATCAATGATAGTTTTATCCTTCGGATAATCTGTGTTTTTATCTCTGAACTCAGAAAGCAACTGCTGCTCTTCATCAATGCCCAGCATTCGCATCATACCTATACTTTTCTCAGGCTCTGCAACAATTGATCTTATCAACTTTTCAAAATGACCTATCATCCGTAAGATCGTCTTCTCGTGATAAAGGTCTGCACAATACTCAATTGTCCCGCTAATACCTTTGGCGGTCTGCGCCATGCTAAATGCTAAATCAAATTTAGACGTAGTTTGCTCTGATATCTCTGAATGCAACTTCACATCTCCAAGACGCAGTTCTGGAATGTCCGGTGTATTCTGCAGCATAAACATCACCTGGAATAACGGACTTCTGCTTATGTCTCTTTGCTTTACTACCGAGTCAACTACCTTTTCAAACGGTACATCCTGATGTTCATATGCACTCAGCGTTGTTGCTTTTATCTGTTGTAAAAATTCTGTGAACGAGTCATCACTGTTTACCTCGCTTCGCATAACCAGTGTGTTGATAAAGAAACCTATGAGTTCTTCAGTCTCTTTTTGCTGTCTGCCGGCAACCGGACTGCCTACACAAATATCACTCTGCCCGCTGTACCTGTATAGTAAAATGTTAATTGCCGACAGCAAGGTCATGAACAAAGTTGCTCCCTGCTGTTGTGACAATGTTTGTAAAGATTCTGACAGCTCTTTGTCAAAGCTGAATCCCGCAACCGAACCTTTTGTACTTTGAACAGCCGGCCGGTTATAATCCGTTGCCAATTGCAGCGGCTCCGATCCGCGCAGCTTCTCTTTCCAGTAATCTAATTTCTTTTCCAATACCTCACCTTGGAGATAATTTCTCTGCCAAATTGCATAATCGGCATACTGTATTGGCAAAGGGGTTAAATTGTCTTCACGGTTTTTTTCGTAAGATTCATACAGCTCGACTAATTCCTTTACAAAGATAGATAACGACCATCCGTCAGAAGCAATGTGATGCAGTGTTATTACCAGCCTGTGATCATCATCATTTATACTGATCAGATGACCTCTCATCATAGGATCCTCCGACAGATCAAAAGGAATATTAATTAAATCCTTTATATAACTCTTTAATTTTTCCTCTTTATCTTTGAATTTCGAACCATCAACAAATTTTAATTTCCAGTTGTAATTTTCTTTAACCAGCTGATATGCTTTGCCTTCCGTTTCCTGTATAACCGTTCGGAGCACTTCATGACGATTGACGATATTCTGCAGTGCCTTTTCTAAAGCATTCTTATTCAGCTTACCTGAAAGCCGTAACACAGCCGGTAAATGATATTGAATGCTTCCCTCTAACCTGTCTATAAACCAGATCTGCTCCTGACTGAATGACAATGGAAGTCCTGCTGTTCCTGCCCGGTCTGCCGGTGTGATCTTTTCAACAGGCGCATTTATCAAATTAAAATCTCCGGAACCGCTGCTCAGAAATTCTATGATTTCACTTTTACGGCTTTTAAGTGCGGATATGAATTCAGTGTCTGACGGTTTATTTTTATCAAGTGTATATTTCAGATTTCCATTTTCTAAAAAAACAGACATCCCTTTTTCATCGGCTTCTATCAAAAAATCAATAACTGTTTTATTCTTTACTATCATTTGTTTTTGAACTTATTTATTCGAACATCAATTTTTTAAACTACAAACACATTTCACTTAATCCTTTTTTTGATTTAATTACAAATCAAAAACGTCGGACTCGATTCTTTTTGTTTTATTGGATTTCACAACTTTTATATATTTCCCTAATTCGGAAATGCTGGTGAAATCAAATAATGCCTTAACAGGAATATTTATTGAAAACTCTTTTTCAATCAGCGATACTGCCCTCGTTGCAAGCAGAGAATGCCCGCCCAGCTCAAAGAAGTTATCATTTACTCCAATCCTCTCTAAGCCCATCAGTTCCTTCCAGATTGCTGCCAGTTTCTCCTCTGTTTCATTGCGGGGCGCTTCATATTGATTACTCAGCTCCATCGTAATATCGGGATCAGGCAGAGCTTTTTTATCTGTCTTTCCATTTGGAGTTACCGGAATACTTTCCAGTTCTACCCAGAAGGCCGGCACCATATATTCCGGAAGTCTGCTTTTCAGATACAGGATAATTCCATCCTTATCAAATGCTTCATCTGCCACTACATAACCTATCAGTCGTTTATTCCCGTCTTTATCTTCCTTTGCAATTACGACTGAAGCGCTGACTAATCCGCTCTCCTGAATTGCACTCTCTATCTCTCCGGGCTCTACACGGTATCCTCTTATTTTTACCTGATCGTCAATTCTTCCGAGATATTCTATGTTGCCGTCCGGCAGCCATCTGACAAGATCACCTGTCCGGTAAACAATTGAGTCTTTGTTTTCAAAAGGATTCTGAATGAATTTTTCTTTAGTCAATTCGGTAAGATTTAAATATCCTCGCGCTAACTGAACGCCTCCAATGTATAATTCTCCCGGTACTCCGATCGGGACCAATTGTCCTGACTCATCCGCAACATACAATTGCGTATTGTCAACCGGTTTTCCTATTGGAGGAAGCGACGGTAACTCATTACCTCTCTCTAATTTATAACTGCTGACTACGTGAGTCTCAGTCGGTCCATATTGATTGACTATATTAATATTACTTTTTTCCAGCAGTTCATTAATATCATTCGTAAGTTTTAATTGTTCGCCGGCTGTAATGATCTCCTCGAGTGAATATGAATCTCCTTTTCCCGATAAAATAACCTCCGCCAGATTTTTTAAAACAATGTAGGGGACAAATAAATGTGTGATCTTATACTTATCAATGTCCTTCAACACCTCCGACATATCAATGCGTCTGTCTCTGCTGATAAGACAAAGTGTGCTTCCGAAACAAAGTGTAGAAAAAATCTCCTGAAAACTTACATCAAAGTTTAAGCTCGTAAATTGTAAAACTCTTCTTTGGTTATTTACAAACTGCTTGTCCTGCCAGAGCAGTAAATTCACTAAACTGCTGCCGGGCATTCTTACGCCTTTTGGATTGCCGGTTGAACCGGATGTATAAAGTACATAAATTAGATTCTCAGGACTGACCTTGTCTTTAAGATTATGAACCGGCTGTTTATTAATTTCTGATTTCGTCTTACCTGTATCTGTTACGATATTCTTAATTTTTTTCGTGACCGGTAATTTTAACCTGACGTCTTTACTGCTGATCATTACTTCAGCTCCGGAATCTTCCAGCATGAAGCTGATCCTTTCTGCCGGATAATGCGGATCAACAGGCACATAGGCTCCTCCTGCTTTCAGAATACCGATTATGCCGATGATCATTTCCATACCGCGTTCCATGCAAATAGGTACAGGTGTTTCGGCTGTAACTCCTTTACTTTTCAAATAATGAGCCAGCTGATTTGCTTTCTCATTTAATTCTTTATAAGTAAGATTCTTATCATCAAAAACCAGCGCGATACGGTCCGGGGTCTTTTCTGCCTGCTCTTCAAAAAGATCTGTTATGCTTATATTTTTTGGATACTCAGCCGCTGTATTATTGAACTCTACTAATAACTGATGCTCTTCTGATTTTGAAAGTAAATTAATTTCACCCGCGCTGCTTACTTCGTCTGAAGTTATCTGAATTAATACATTATTAAAATGTTCACGGATTTTCTTAACATATTCATTCTTTAATATCTCCGAGTTATAGCTGAATCTCACGTTTATTTCTTCCGAACTTTCTATCATTATAGTTAGGGGAAAATTCGTTTGCTCCTCAACCATAAAATTCTCAACCCGCAAACTCCATTGCTTCGATTTGATCATTTCATTGACAGGGTAATTTTCAAACACAAGCAGGCTGTCAAACAGATCACCGCTTACTCCTGTCCATCTCTGAATATTATTCAAAGGTGTATATTGATACTGAACCGAGGAAATCTGGTTGCTTTGCAATTCCTTTAACCACTGTACAATCTCCCTGTCTTTCTGTATAGTCGAATGAAATGGAAGAGTATTTACATACATGCCTACCCGCTTTTCTATCCCCGGAAGGTTATCAGGGCGTCCCGATACAGCAATGCCGTAGACTATGTCATTGCTTCCTGTATATTGATGTAAAAGATAAGACCATACACCCTGCATTACTGTGTTCAGCGTTAAGCGATGCCTTTGAGCAAATTGCTCCGCCTTAACTTTTGTTTCATTGTCTAAATTTAAAAATATTGATTCGTAATCTCCTACTCCCTTTGTCCGCTGTGTCGTTGTCCCTATAAATGGCAGAAGAGTGCTTTGATCTATTCCATTCATATAATTACGCCAGTATGATTCCTGCTGATCCATATCTCCCCGCTCGATGTACCGTATATAATCTTCAAATCTGTCTTCTTCAGCATACGGTATTTCTTTACCCGATACCTGTAGTTCATAAATGTTCAAAAACTCTTCCATTAATATCGCATTAGACCAGCCGTCAAATAATATATGATGTGCCGACAAAATCATTTTGTAACGATCATCACTTAACCTGAGCAAAGCTATTCGCATCAGCGGAGCTGATTTAAAATCAAAGCCTCTCTGACAATCCGATTTTTTATATTCCTTTATCGCTGACTTCTGCTCTTCCTGATTCATATCACGATAGTCCAAGATCGTTACCGGCATTCCAACATCCCTGTAAACACACTGAACCGGGATACTGAATTCGTCATAATAAAAAGCGCTTCTTAATACACTGTGATTCCTTAATACATGCTCCCAGCTATTACTGAAAATTTCCAGATCCGGACCGCTCAGATCACAACTAATCTGCTCAATATAAACTGCGGCTTTTGAATCATAAAGTGCGTGAAACAACATTCCCTCCTGTAAGCCGCTTAACCTGTATAATCCCTGAACCGACTCTTTCCTGGCAATACCTCTGTATGGCTTTTCTAAAAATCTGTCAAGTTCTTCATAATTTATCTCAGCACCCAGACCAAAATCTGATGGAGTATAGATCGAATCTGATTTTTGCTTCTCAATGCAGTGAGTTATCACGGACTCAAGAGTTTCCTGATACTTTTTAATCAGTTCGGTTATTGTTTTCTTTTCATAATGCAGACTACTGTAACTCCAGTTCATTGAAAGCTCACCTCCCTGTACAAATGAGTTTACTGAGATCAGGTGACTTACTTTTTGTTCTTCATTTGAACTGACACCACTTGATTCCACGGCTACTGAAAGAATTTTTCCGCTGCTGACTACATTATCTAACTGTCCCAAATAGTTGAATACTATATCCCAGCAATCTCTGCCGGATAGTTTCTCACCCATATTGGCAGACTTATTAATATATTTCAATACTCCATAGCCCAGTCCTTTATCCGGTACACGACGCAATTGCTCCTTTACTGTTTTGATCGAATCAGAAATATCTCTGCCCGGTGTCAGCTCCAGCAGCAAAGGATAAAGACTTGTGAACCATCCTAAAGTGCGGCTTGTGTCTATACTTTCTGAAATACTCTCCCTGCCGTGACCCTCAAGACCTATTACTATTTTTTCCTTAGAGCTCCATTCACAAAGTGTAAGCGCCAGTGCACAAAGAAGCATATCATTAATTTCCGTATGATATACACGCGGTACGTCCTGAAGTAACATCTTCGTCTGATCCGCGTCAAGTTTTATTGTAAAATTCTCTACATCTTTTGACTTCACAATTCCCGCATATTCTTTATCAGCAACTAATGGTTCATAGCTTTCGGCAACTTTTTCCCAATAATGGATTTGTGACAACAATCGTTTGCTTTGAGAATAACTTTCCAATGCATTGTACCACTGACGGTATGAACTGCTCTTAGGACCAAGCTCTGCTTTTTTACCCTTCCGGATTCCTGCCAGCAGCAACTCAAGGTCATCCAGTAATATACGCCATGATACACCATCAACAGCAAGATGATGAATTACAATCAGTATGCGGTTATGGGTTTGGTTCGTGGGAGTTTGAATCAATACAAATTTTACGAGTTCACCTTTTTCTATATTCAGACTGCTCTGGTATTTATCTGCATGCTCTTTGATCAGATTTGCAAAAGAATTTTTCTTTGCCGACTTCAGATCAAGTGTTGTCAAAACTCCTTTATTCATGCCGTACTCCTGATTCCACTGATCATCCTCCCTGTAATATCTGAATCGCAATGCGTCATGCCTTTCTGTCAATTGCTCTGCTGCCATTCCTAATTCCTCTTGTGTAACAGACTTATCAATTGATAGCAAAACTGCCTGATTAAAATGAGAAACTGTATCTCCTGCTCCTTCAAAATACCATTGCTGAATTGGAATCAATCCGCATCTCCCTGTTAAAATACCCTGCTCACCGGTTATTACCGTTGCTGAACGTTCTGCTACCACTGCCGAAAGACTGCCAATTGTCTGGTGTATGAAAATATCCTTTGGTTTCAATTCATATCCTAAACGTCTTGCTCTGCTCAGAAATTGAATAGTAATTATCGAATCACCTCCCAGCTCAAAGAAGTTATCATTTATTCCGACCAGTTCCAGACCCAGCAGATCCTGCCAGATTCCCGCCAGCGCCCATTCTGTTTCATTGCGGGGAGCTTCATACTTATTACTTATTCCTTCTTTCTCCTCAAACTTTCTTAAGAAGCTGCGGTCTATTTTACCGCTGGCGGTCAGAGGGAAGTATTGAAGAGCAGTCAGCTCTGACGGAATCATGTAATCCGGTAATTTTGCCTTTAATAATTTCTGAATGTCTTTCTTCAGCAATGAATAGATATCCCTTAGCAACGGGACATTGGACTTAACACTATTAGCAGATGCATCAGTGTTATAATTGTATTCCTGTTTTACAAACCCATCAAAAGTATCCGGCTTTGTCAGCAAAAGGTTTATCTTTAGAGGATCTTCATCCAGCATAAGCCTGTACTGATAACCCCTGTCTGTTGCAGCTGAAATGATATCATTAATCTCTGTGCTCTCTTCGCTTGTTTCTGTTATATAATCCGAAAGGTCCCGGACTGTTTTTATTGATTTATCCATCAGACCTCTTTCCAAAAGTATTTCCCTGCTTAACCGCGAATTGGGAATATTCTTTAGTGCAATTGAAGTATTTCCATTATTCAGTTTCTCAATGACACTTTCTTTATTTTTAATTTCACCCCATGATTGCCAGTCAGGTTGTATCAGTTCTTTTTCAACACCAACATAAATGATAACTGTATAACGGTACAATGAAAGTTCATTAACGTAATCACCCTGTTTCCATTGAATGTCTATATGCGTTATCTCGGGATATTTGGAACGCATGTCATAGAAATATTCCGGGGAAAGACACAGTTCTTCTTCTCTTGAAAGTTCCTGCTCTACACCCCATTTAAAATCCTGTATGTTCAGGCTATCCTTTGACTGCTGTAAATATAAACGGCTTTTGAATAACTTCAATAATCTGTTATCCCTGACATCACCGACTATTATCCTGCCCTTACCTTTCAAAATAGAAATACTCTTTTCAAGTACATCAGATAAATACTTTTCTCCCGGAAAATACTGAACGATTGAATTCAAAATGATAGTGTCAACTGTCTCGTTCTTATTCACTTCAACCTCATGTGCATAACATACTTTTAAATCTGTCGGCGGATATTCTTTATCAGCTTTACCGATCTGACGGGTAATCTGATCAATGTATACTTTAGACAGATCTATCCCCGTATATTTTTGAATATGCCCGACCAGCCTGTAGTATATCAAACCTGTTCCGCAGCCGATTTCCAGAACTCTCTCCGGCTTCTCTGATAAAATTACACGCACTGTATCGTCCAGCCATTTTTGCATCTGTTCAGATGGGATCTGATTGCCGGTAAAACTGTCGTTCCACCCTTTAATATCAAATTCAGAATCCTGATTTGTTAAATCCTCCTCTTCAATATCCTCGGTTTCATATAATTCTTTCCAGGTCTCTATTCGTTTTTGATATAGATCTGATTCTCTTAATTTCACTTCCTCCTGAGCGGGAATATAATAGGCAGCCAGTTTATTTGTAATTGCCTGATCCTGATTAATAACCACACAGCTTGACGATACCATCTTTAAATTATTCAAAACACTTTCTATCTCTCCCAGCTCAATCCTGTGACCGCGTATCTTTACCTGATCATCTATCCTTCCCAGATACTCTATGTTACCGTCAGGAAGCCATTTACCGAGATCGCCTGTCCTGTATAATCTGGATCCTGCATCCGTTCCAAAAGGATTTTTTATGAACTTCTCATCGGTCAGATCCTGACGGTTTAAATATCCTCTTGCTAACTGAATGCCTTCTACACATATCTCTCCCATTACTCCGACAGGACATAAATTAAATGTTCTGTCTAATATGTATACCTTTAAATTTGAAACCGGAGTACCTATTGACGTAATGTTATTTCCCCTGAAAGGATTATCGGTCAAAGTCGCGCATACAGTAGTTTCAGTCGGACCATAAGCATTGACAAGCCGGATACCTTTTGATTGTATGTAATTGCCAAGCTCCTCATTCAAAGCCTCTCCTGCCGAAACGACAGTCCTGATGGTTCCGAGTGAATCCTTTATAACATTCAGAAAAGAAGGCGGGAAAGTGCCGATTTCAACATTGTGTTTATTAATTAGTTTTTCAAATCCTTCGGCAGATAAGATGTCTTCTTTTTTACACAATACAAGACAGCCTCCGCTTAGTAACGTGTTAAATATATCGTAACAGGAAGCGTCAAATCCAATTGAAGCAAACTGCAATCCTTTCATTTCCGGTTTTAATCTCAATGCATCCGTTTGACTTAATGATAAGTTTACTACTCCTCTGTGTTCTATCATTACTCCTTTAGGCATTCCCGTGGAACCCGAAGTGTAAATTATATAGGCCAGGTGATCAGGTTCGGGAGATGTTTGAAGTTGTGTTGACGGATAATTGCTGATATCTTCCCAATCCGTATCCAATTCAATAACCGTATGCCTGTCATCTGTCTGTAACTTTGATCGTGAATCTTTATTTGTTACAATTACTTTTGCACCTGTATCTTCAAGCATATACTTTATTCTTTCCAAAGGATATTCAGGATCTATCGGCACATATGCTCCGCCTGCTTTTAAAATACCGAGTATCGCGGTGATCATTTCCATACTGCGTTCTATGCAAACCGGTACCATCGTTTCTTTCTTTACTCCCTTACTTAGAAGATAATGTGCTAACCGGTTGGATCTCTCATTGAGTTCTTTATAAGTCAACTGCTCATTCTCAAACACCAGTGCAAGCGCTTCAGGATTGTTTGCAACTTGCTTTTCAAACAGTTCTACAATGCTTTTACATTTTGGATAGGTAACTTCTGTTTTATTAAAATCAACCAGCAACTGATGCTTCTCAGACTTGGTAAGCATAGGCAGTGATCCGATCTTCTGCAGTTGATCTGTTACGACCGAACGTAGCAGCTCCTTGAAATGCCCTGTGATCCGGTTGATCGTCTCCTCGCTATAAAGGTCTGTGCAATACTCAACAGAACCTTGTAATCCGAAAGGAGTCTCGGCCATAAATAATGTTAAATCAAATTTAGAGATTTTGGATGCAAATACCTCAGTTGAAAGACTTAGTTCTTTTAAGCGAAGCTCAGGAATCTCCGGTGTATTCTGCAATACAAACATCACCTGTACAAGAGGATTTCTGCTCATATCTCTTTCTCCAACCGTTGCATCCACCACTTTTTCAAATGGCGCTTCCTGATGCTCGTAAGCTTCCATCGTGGTTTCTTTTACCTGCTGCAACAGATCAGTAAACGAAAGATCTGAATTTAGTTCACTGCGTAAAGCCAGTGTATTGACAAAAAATCCAATGAGTTTTTCTACTTCCTGCTGCTGCCGGCCGGCTATTCCTATTCCGACACAGATATCCTGCTGACCACTGTACCGGTAAAGCAATACCTTGTATACAGTTAGTAATGTCATGAACATAGTTACGCCGTGATGCTGACTCAATAATTGTAATTGTTCACTCAGATCTTTATCAACACTGAATTCAACTGATGATCCTTTTGTGCTGTGAACAGGCGGTCTGGAGTAATCTGTTGCCAAACGAAGCGGCTCTGATCCTTCCAGCTTTTTCTTCCAGTAATCAAGCTTACTGTCTAATACTTCCCCCTGTAAATATTTATGCTGCCAGATAGCATAGTCTGCATACTGCAGTTGAAGTGGTTGTAAATTTGCTTCTCTGCCTTCTTCATATGAACTGTATAATTCAGTTAACTCTTTTACTATAATTGATCTTGACCATCCATCAGAAGAAATGTGATGAAACGTTATTACAAGTACATGGTCGTTATCATTTAATCTTATCAAATGCCCTCTCACCATGTAATCTTCAGATAAATCAAAAGGTAAACTGATCAATTCCTGTATATGGTTTTGTAAACCTTTAACATTTTCATTGTATTGCGAACCGTCAACAAATTGTAACTCCCAATTGTCTTTATGCATAACTACCTGATGTGCTTTGCCATCCTCTTCACGGATGACTGTCCGCAGAACTTCATGACGGCTTATTACGCTTTGCATCGAATGAGTTAATGCTTCTGTATTCAGTTTTCCTTTAAATCTTAAAATTTCCGGTATATGATACTGAATGCTTCCCTCCAGCCGGTCTAAAAACCATAAACGCTCCTGGCTGAATGACAGCGGAATATATTCCGGTCTTGGATGTACAACTTCAATTTCCGGTAATACTATTTGTTTACTCTGTGATTCCAGATGCAGGGACAGCTCTGCAATTATCGGATGCATGAAAAGATCTCTTATTGAAAGCTCTGATTTCAATTCACGGCGGATGGATGATATTACTCTCATCGCTAAAAGCGAATGTCCGCCCAGTTCAAAAAAGTTGTCATTTATCCCGATACGCTCTAAGCCCAGCAGATCCTGCCATATTTCCGCCAGCTTCTCTTCGGTTTCATTTCGCGGAGGTACAAACTCTTTACTGAAGAAATCTGATATGTCCGGATCAGGCAATGCTTTCCTGTTGATCTTTCCGTTAGGAGTTAATGGAAGACTGTCGAGTTCCATCCACAGAGCCGGCACCATATATTCCGGCAACTTACTTTTTAAAAAAGCAACTACAGCATCTTTATAAAAAACTTCTTTAGGAACTAAATAACCAACGAGTCTCTTGTTACCGTTTTTATCTTCCTTAGCCAGCACAGCTGCCTCCTGAATTAAATCACTTTCCTGAAGCATGCTTTCTATCTCACCGAGCTCGATTCGGTATCCTCTTATCTTAACCTGAGTATCTATCCTACCAAAGCATTCAATGCTTCCGTCAGGCAGCCAGCGTCCGGTATCTCCGGTCCTGTACAATCTTGATTTTTGTTTCGTGCTGAATGGATCAGCAATAAACTTTTCGGCTGTTAATTCATTCTTGTTTAAATATCCGCGGGCTAATCCCAAACCGCCTATGAGTATCTCACCGTTTACTCCGACAGGTACAAGCCCGTTGTCCTTGTCCAATATCCGAATGGTTGTATTTGCGATTGGAGATCCGATCAGGACTTTTTTACCGGTCTCTAACTTTTCAACTGTTGACCAGATAGTAGTCTCAGTCGGACCGTATAAGTTAATTGCCGGTCCTAATTTTGTCAGCTGATTTTTGAGATCTTCTTTTAATGCTTCTCCGCCTGCCAGTATTTTTATTCCTTCAACATTTTGCCAGTCAGATTCGATTAGCAATTGCCATGTTGACGGAGTGCCCTGCATGTGTGTCGGACGATTCGCAGAGATACTTTCTGATAATCTGTATCCGTCCAGCGCAACTTCCCGCGAAGCAATTACCAATTTACCGCCGTTAATCAGCGGAAGGAAAAATTCTAAATAGCAAATATCAAAACTAAATGTTGTAACTGATAAGAATACTGAATCGGAATTAAACTCAACTTTATCCGAGATGCTTAACAATAAGTTAACTAAACTCCTGTGTTCTATCATCACGCCTTTCGGCTTTCCTGTCGAACCGGATGTATAGATCACATAAGCAAGATCATCCGGCTTAAAACCAATCTGTAAATTTTCGTGACCCTGTTCGTCAATGAATAACTGATCTCCGTTAATTTCAATTATTTCAATATTACCAGTCTCAGGTATTTTCAACCTGCTCGCTTCACTTGTTAAAACTATCTTCGTTCCCGTATCTTCCAGCATGTAACGGATTCTCTCTTCCGGATATCCCGGATCAATTGGTACAAATGCACCTCCCGATTTTAAAACACCTAAGATAGCAACCAGCATATCCGTGCTTCTTTCAATGCATACCGGGACTAATGCTTCTTTTTTTATTCCAATGCTCTCAAGATAATGTGCTAATTGGTTTGAGCGTTCATTAAGTTCTTTATAAGTTAAATGCTGATCTTCAAAAACGATTGCTGTTTTATCGGGAGTCTTCAAAACATGTTCTTCAAACAGATCCAGAATATTCCCGTCTTCCGGATATTCAGCCGCTGTATCATTAAACTCAGTAAGAAGCTGATGCTCTTCGGATTTTGTCAGCATCGGTATTGATCCTACTTTCTGTTGCGGATCTTTTACCACTGACTTTAGAAGCTCTTTGAAATGTCCGGTCATCCGCTCAATAGTCTGTTCATTGTACAGATCCGTGCAGTACTCGACTGTTCCTTTTAATCCAAAAGGTGTCTCGACCATATAAAAAGTTAAATCAAATTTCGAAACACCGGATCTGACTTCTTCGATGTTAAGATTTAATTCTCCTAAGTTTAATTCAGGAACTTCAGGTGTATTCTGCAGCACAAACATCACCTGAAACAAAGGACTTCTGCTCATATCCCTGTTGCTCACAATTGCTTCTACTACTTTCTCAAACGGCGCGTCCTGATACTGATATGCTTCCAGAGTAGTCAGCCTAACTTGTTCCAATAGTTCTGTAAACATTGCTTCACTTCTTACCTCACTTCGCAATGCAAGCGTATTGACAAAAAATCCGATGAGCTCTTCAATTTCTTTTTGCTGTCTGCCTGCTGTAGGACTGCCGACGCATATATCCTCCTGCCCGCTGTAACGGTATAGCAAAACTTTGAAAGCCGAAAGAAGAGTCATGAACAGTGTGCATCCGTTTTTCTGACTAAGGTCTTTTAGTTGTGATGCTAAATTCAGATCTATGCTGAACTCTTTGTCAGCTCCTTTTACACTTTGAATTACCGGACGGCTGTAATCAGACGGCAGCTGCAATTGCTCCACACCTTTCAGTTTCTCTTTCCAGTATTCAAGCCTCTTTTCCAGAACTGCACCTTGTAAATTATTTCTCTGCCAGACCGCATAATCAACATACTGTATCTGCAGTGGAATTAATTTTGCTTCACGGTTCTCTTCGTATGATTTATATAATTCTACAAGCTCTCTCACCATTATGGATGTTGACCAGCCGTCGGACGCAATATGATGAAGGACAATTACAAGTACATGATCATCCTCACTCAGCCGGATCAGATTTCCTCTGAGCATATAATCTTTTGACAGATCAAATGGTATGTTTATCAGATCTCTTATATAATTTTGTAAGCCTTCATTAGCATCTTTGTATCCGGAACCGTCAACAATATTCAGCTTCCATTTGTCTGAGTTTTTTATTACCTGATATCCTGTTCCTTCAGATTCCAGTATCACCGAACGCAGCACTTCATGACGGTCAATAATACTCTTCAGTGAATTCTCTAAACCTTCTTTGTTCAGCTTTCCCTTCATTTCAATTATTGACGGCACGTGATATTGAATGCTGCCTTCAAGCTGATCAATGAACCATAACCGCTCCTGACTGAATGATAAAGGAATTCTCGCGGGCTTTTCCTGAACTGTTATGGCAGACAATACTAATCCCTTACTCTGTGCTTCCAGAAACAAACCCAGTTCTGATATAGTCGGGCAAAGGAAGATATCTTTAATCGCAATCTCTATTTCCATTTGCTTTCGTATCGCCGATACTACACGCATTGCTAAAAGCGAATGTCCTCCGAGTTCAAAGAAATTGTCGTGTATTTCGATTCTATCAACTCCCAGCAGCTCCTTCCATATGGCAGTAAGTTCATGCTCAGATTCAGTTACAGGCGGTTTATAATTTATGCTGCTGCTCCTGAACATTTCCTCGCTCTTCTTCAGAAAATTTCTGTCTATCTTTCCGTTGCTGTTGAGGGGAAAATTTTGAAGCGCGACCAGTTCCGAAGGTATCATGTAATCCGGCAGCTGATTCTTTAACAGCTCCTGTATGTCTTTCTTTAACATCACAAAAATATCTCTCAGCAGCGGAACATTGGAAGTGTAAATTGCAGATGCATCGGCATCATAATTATAATCCTGTTTCACAAATACATCCTGACTTCCCTTTTGCATGAATAAATTAATCTTAAACGGATCATCATCTAAGAAGAATCTGCACTTGTATCCTTTTGATTTAGCAATCGAGATCATTTCATTGATCTCAACGCTTTCCTGACTTGTTCTGTTTATATATTCTGAAAGATCACCAACCGTTCTGACAGATTTATCCTTCATTCCTTTTTCAAGAAGTATCTCTTTGCTAAGACGCGGATTCGGCAGATCCTTAATTGCAATTATGGAATTTCCGTTATTAACTTTTTCAATAATGTTGTCACTCCCGGTTTCCTTATTCCAGGTTTGCCAATCCGGCTTTATTAAATCCTTTTCAATGCCAGCATAAATAGTTGCAGTAAAGCGGTACAGTGTCAGCTCATTTTCATAATCTCCATCCTTCCATTGTATTTCAATGTGAGTGATCTCAGGATATTTATGTCTGAGGTTATAAAAATATTCAGGTGAAAAACATAATTCCTCTTCTCTCGAAACTTCCTGCTCAACAGCCCAGTTAAAATCCGCAGCGCTTAAAGTCTCCTTTGACTTCGCTAAATGCAGTCTTCCTTTGAATGACTTTAAAAGTCTGTTATCCCGCACATCACCGATGATTATCTTGCCTTTTCCTTTCAACATCGGAATGCTCTTTGCCAGTATGTCTGATAAATACTTTTCTCCCGGAAAATACTGAACGATGGAATTCAGAATGATCATGTCCACTGTTTCATCTTTATCCAGTTTTACTTCGTGTGCAAACCCGACTTTCAGCTCCGTCGGCGGATAATCTTTCTCAGCTTTTGCAATCTGATTCCGGATCTGATTAACCGACACCTCAGAAAAATCTATTCCAATATAGTTCTGAATATGACCGGTTAATTTATAATAGATCAAACCCGTTCCGCAGCCGATCTCTAAAACACGTTTCGGTTTGTCCGCTAATATCACATCAACTATGTCATCAAGCCATACACGCATATTTTCTTTCGGGATCGGCTGACCGGTGAAACTGTCATTCCATCCGATGATATTGAATTCATAATCCGTGTCCTCTGTCTGATCAGCTTTACTGTATTCGATCTCATATAATTCATTCCAGTTGTCTATGTGTTTCTGATACAGATCGACTTCTCTTAATTTTACTTCTTCCCATGCCGGAATGTAATATGCAACTAACTTATTAGTTGCTGCCTGATCCTGAACTATTACTACACAGCTCGAAGAAACCTCATCTAATTTATTCATCAGGCTTTCTATCTCGCCTAATTCAATTCTGTATCCTCTGATCTTTACCTGATCATCTTCTCTGCCTAAGTAAACTATGTTTCCGTCAGGAAGCCACTTGACAATGTCTCCAGTGCGGTACATTTTTTCATTCTGATCTTTGGAAAAAGGATTTGGTAAATATTTCTCCTGAGTCAATAAAGAATTGTTGACATAACCTTGTGATACACCGTCACCGCCGATAAACAATTCTCCCGAAACACCTACCGGCACTAACCGGCTGCAGTCATTCAAAACAAAAAGACTTGTGTTGGATAATGGTTTACCAATTGGAATAACATCATCTTCTCTTACCGTATCCAAAGGATAACCTATTGCATACACTGTCGTTTCGGTCGGTCCGTAAACGTGTACAATTTTTCCTTCTCCTAAAATTGCCAGTGCTTTTCTGACATGCGAAGGTGATACCATTTCTCCGCCAAACAAAATCTTTCTCAAACCTTTTAATGAATGCGGATTAATATCAATGAACGTATTGAACAGTGCTGTCGTAACAAAAATAATAGTAATTTTTTGTTCTTTGATCATTGAGGCCAATTCATCGACATCAGCTGCCCTGTTATCTTTGATTATATAAAGGCTTGCACCCGTCAGCAATGAACTGTATATATCGTATGTAGATCCGTCAAATGAATAGTTTGACCATTGCAAAATCCTGTCTTCAGGTTTCACGGAAATTTCACCGGTGTCATAAACCAGTTTGATTATATTTTTATGACTGACCGCAATTCCTTTGGGTCTGCCTGTCGTTCCAGAAGTGAACATTACATAAGCACACGACTCACTATTTGTTTTTATCTCCGGAGAATCCTTTGAACTTGAGACAGAATCTTTGACATCTATGACTTCATAACCCGCTAATCCGCTTTCATTATATAAATCTTTTCCGACTGTGACAATATTTTTAATTCCGGTATCTTCTATAATAAAACTTAATCTCTCCGCCGGATAATCTGTGTTGAACGGAACGTAAGCGCAGCCGGCTTTTAAGATCCCGAACATTCCGATTATCATCTCATTACTTCTCGAACAGAATAATCCAATGCTCTCTCCCGGTCTGACTCCTCTTTCAATTAAATAATTCGCCAGCTGATTTGAATGTTCATTGAATTTTTTATAAGTCAGTTTCTCCTGCCCGTAAACTATCGCCGTCGAATCCGGAGTTTTCAAAACCTGTTCATCAAATAATTCTGTAATGCTTTTTTTCCGGGGATATTCGGAATATGTATCATTAAACTCTGCTAATAGCTGATGCTTCTCCCCATACGTGAGCATTGACAGAGATCCGATACTTTCTTCAGGGTTTTGTACAATGGATGACAGGAGTTCCTTGAAATGATCTATCATACGTTCGATCGTCTGCTCTGAATAAAGGTCAGTACTATACTCAACCATACCATCAAGACCAAGAGCTGTTTCGGCTAAATAAAACGTGAAGTCAAACTTCGAAGTTGTAAGTCCGTGTGTGTAATTTTTTATCTGAATATCTCCCAGATTCAAATGGGAAACCTCAGGGGTATTCTGCAAAGCAAACATTACCTGAAACAGAGGGTTCCTGTTGACTTCCCTTTCGTTTACAACTGCATCAACAACTGTTTCAAATGGTACTTCCTGATTTTCATAAGCCTCAAGTGTCGTTGTTCTTACCTGCTGCAAAAATTCCCTGAATGTCAGATCACTGTCCGCATTGCTGCGCAGTGCAAGTGAGTTCACAAAAAATCCTATCAGCCCTTCAATTTCCTGCTGCTGTCTTCCTGCTATCGGAGAACCTACACATATGTCGTGCTGTCCGCTGTATCTGTAAAGCATTACCTTAAATGCTGCCAGTAAAATCATGTAAAGTGTCGTACCGTTTTGCTGACTCAGATCCTGAAGTTTATCCGCCAGGTCCTTTTCAATTTTGAAATGTGTAAAAGCTCCGTTAAAACTTTGTCTTTCGGGACGCCGGAAATCAGTAGGCAGCTGAAGCATGGCCACTCCGTCAAGTTTGTTTACCCAATAGTCAAGTTTCTTTTCTAATACTTCACCCTTCAGATAATTTCTCTGCCACAAAGCATAGTCTGCATACTGCAACGGAAGCGGCAATAGTTCCGGTTCTCTGTTTTCAATGAATGAAGAATATAACTCTGCCAACTCTCTGACTATAACCGAAACTGACCAGCCGTCGGATGCAATATGATGAAGTGTTACAATTAGCACGTGATCTTCTTCGCTCAGACTTATCAGTTGACCCCGGAGCATATAATCTTCCGAAAGATCATACGGAGTATTGATCAGAAGCTTGATGTATTCATGCAACTTTTCAGGATCGTCTCTGTATTTAGCCCCGTATTCTGTATGTAATTTCCATTTGTTATCTTTCTTAACATACTGATATCCTACACCTTCCACATTACGGATAGCTGACCTGAGGATCTCATGTCTGCTGACAATGTTCCAGAAAGCATACTCTATCGCTTTTATGTTAAGCTTGCCGTGCAATTCTAAAACTGCAGGAACATGATACTGAATACTGCCTTCCATTCTGTCTATGAACCATAAACGCTCCTGACTGTAAGAAAGCGGAATATGCTCCGGTCTCGGCTGTACAGTGATTGCAGGTAATAATGAAGCTTTACTTTCTGATTCAAGTTGTGCTGCTAATTCAGAAATGGTCGGGTGTTGAAATAAATCCTTGATTGCGAGCTCCAGTCCGAGCTCTGCGCGAATCGAAGCAATTAATCTCATGGCTAACAGAGAGTGACCGCCTGATTCAAAGAAATCATCATTAACACCTGCTTGCTTTATGTTCAGGAGTTTCTGCCATATTAATGCCAGTTTATTTTCAATTTCATTCCGCGGAGCAATATACTCCTTGCTCATTAATTCATTTAAATCAGGATCGGGTAAAGCCTTCTTGTTTATTTTTCCGTTTGGTGTCAGAGGGAAACTTTCAAGCTGTGTCAGGATTAACGGAACCATGTACTCCGGCAGCTTGCTTCTCAGATATGATGTGATTTTCTGTTTATCAAAAATTCCTTCCGGAACAATATAACCAACCAGTTTCTTGCTCCCTGCATTATCTTCTTTTGCCAGGATAACACACTGGCGAACCAGCCCGCTTTGCTGCAATACGTTTTCGATCTCACCTAATTCAATTCTGTATCCCCGGATCTTTATCTGCTCATCCATTCTGCCTATGTAATCTATATTTCCATCCGCCAGCCATCTTCCTGAATCACCTGTTTTATATATTCTGACACCGGGCACTTTGCTGAACGGATCGGCAATGAACTTCTCCGATGTTAATTGATCCCTGTATAAATATCCTCTCGCTAATCCCAGACCACCGATCATGATCTCACCGGTTACTCCGACTGGAACAAGCTGGTTTTCTTTACTTAAAATTTGTATGTATGTATTTGCAACCGGAGTTCCGATCAATACTTTCTCATCACTGTACAGTTTCTTTGCTGTTGACCAGATCGTTGTTTCCGTTGGTCCGTATAAATTGACCACATAACCAAGCATCGTCAGCTTATCTTTAAGACTTTCACTCAATGCTTCACCGCCAACCAGTATTTTTAGATCTTCCTCATTCTTCCACTTTGAATCGATAAGCAGCTGCCATGTAGACGGTGTACCCTGCATATGCGTTGGACGATTTGAATGAATAATCTTTGCCAATCTGTAGCCGTCCATCGCAACTTCCCTTGATGCAATGATCAATTTACCGCCGTTAATTAACGGTACAAATAACTCCAAATAACTTATGTCAAAACTAAATGTAGTGACCGATAGAAAGACTGAACCGGAATTGAACTTAACTTTATCAGTAATGCTCAATAATAAATTTACCAGGCTTACGTTTTCTATCATTACACCTTTCGGCTTACCCGTTGAGCCCGATGTATAGATCACATATACAAGCTGATCAGGCTTTGAATCTCTGATAATATTATCCGTGGATTCCTTTTTTATTTCAGACCAGTCTTCGTCTGAATTTATTACTTCAATGTTATTTACATCAGAGAATTTTTTCCTGCTCGCATTACTGAAAATAACGGTTTTAGCTTCTGCATCTTCAAGCATAAACCTGATTCTGTCATTCGGATAGTCAGGATCTATTGGTATGAATGTTCCTCCTGATTTTGAAATGCCAAGTAACCCGACAAGCATATCAATACTTCTCTCTATACATATCGGAACAAGTGTCTCGTTCTTAATTCCTTTTCTCTGAAGATAATGAGCCAGCTGATTTGAACGCTCATTGAGCTCTTTGTAGGTCAGCCGTTGATTTTCAAAAACCACTGCTGTATTGTCCGGATTTCTTAATGCCCGCTCTTCAAACAAATCAAGGAAGCTCTTTCCCTCCGGAAGTGCAGCGTAAGTATCATTGAACTCTTCAAGAAGCTGCCTCTCCTCCGGTTTAGTAAGCATGGGAAGTAATCCGATTTTTTGATTCGGATCAGTAACAACCGAATTAAGCAGTTCCTTAAAATGAATTATCATCCTGTCTATCGTCTCACCGTCAAAAAGATCTGTACAATATTCCACCGTTGCCTGCAGACCTTCTGATGTTTCTGTTATGTTTAAAGTCAGATCAACCTGAGATGTAGTGTGTTCATGCTCTTGCATTGTAAGAATGACTTCACCCAGTTTAAGCTGCGGAGCTTCAGGAGTATTCTGCATGAAAAACATTACCTGAAACAACGGACTTTTACCCAGGTTTCTCCGGCTCACGACAGCATCTACTACCTTCTCAAATGGCGCTTCCTGATTTTCATATGCTTCAAGAGTTGTTGCCCTTACCCGATTCAGAAGTTCGGTAAACGAAGAGTCACTGTTAATTTCATTTCGTAAAGCAAGTGTATTGATAAATGCACCAATGAGATTTTCCACTTCTGACTGATGCCTTCCTGCCGCCGGACTTCCTACGCAGATATCTTCCTGACCGCTGTAACGATAAAGCAGAACATTATATACAGCTAGCAATGTCATGAAAAGAGTAGTTCCGTTATTCCGGCTTAAAAGCTGAAGCTGCTCCGTAAGATCCCTGTCAACATTAAATGTTTTAGCTGCTCCGTTAACACTTTGTACTGAAGGTCTGTTATGATCAGTTGGCAATAGCAGCGGTTCTGTTCCGTTCAGTTTCTTTTTCCAGTAATCGAGCTTTTTCGACTCATATAATTCAACCAGCTCCTTTATGATGAGTGATATTGACCAGCCGTCAGAAGAAATATGATGCATCGTTACTGCAAGAACATTCTCATCTTCTCCGATACTGATCAGGTTCACTCTCAGCATATGATCTTTAGATAAATCAAATGGCGTGTTGATTATTTTTTTGACAAAGTTTTCTAATCCGGCAGAATCCTGTTTGAATTTCGAACCATCAGCGATCTGCAAACTCCATTGATCTTTATCCTTGATCACCTGATAACCTTCGCCTTTATCTTCAAGTATTACCGTGCGCAGAGCTTCATGCCGGTTGACTATATTCTGCAATGCAAAAGCTAAAGCATCCCTGTTCAGCTTTCCTTTCAGTTTTAAAACTGCGGAGATGTGATATTGAATGCTTCCCTCTAAGCGGTCTATAAACCACAGACGCTCCTGTGTAAATGAAAGAGGGATCCGGTCAGGTCTTTGCTTTGACTCTATCACCGGCAGCAATGTAACTTTTTCCTGATGCCGGATATATTCAGACAACCCTTTAATTGTAGGATACATGAAGAGGTCTCTGACAGACAACTCTGATTTCAGTTCTTTTCTAATGGATGATATTAACCGCATTGCTAATAGTGACTGTCCTCCTAATTCAAAGAAGTTATCATATATTCCTATCATTTCTATATGAAGCAGTTCTTTCCAGATCTCGGATAGCCTGCTCTCGGTTTCATTCCGCGGCGCTGCATATTCATTACTTAAACCTGAAGTGACATCTACATCGGGCAGCACTTTTTTATCTATTTTACCGCTTGGAGTTAAAGGCATTGCTTCCAGTTCTAACCATAAAGCAGGTACCATATAATCAGGAAGTTTGCTTTTCAGATATTCAACTATAGCTTTTTTATCAAACTTTCCAACCGGTACCACATATCCCACAAGTCGTTTCATGCCCTCTTTATCATCTCTTGCCAGCACGACAGCATCTCTGATTAAGTTACACTGCTGAAGCTCGTTCTCTATTTCTCCTAACTCAACTCTGAAACCTCTGATCTTCACCTGATAATCCTCCCGTCCCATATACTCAATGTTTCCATCCGGTAACCATCTGCCAAGGTCACCTGTTCTGTAGACCAACGCACCTGATTCATTACTGAAAGGATCTTTTATGAATTTTTCTGCTGTCAGATCAGGACGGTTTAAATATCCCTCTCCAACCGGCACTCCGCCGATACATATTTCCCCGGAAAGTCCGATAGGTAACAGATTATTTTCTTTATCCAGTATATACACTTTGCAGTTCGCAATAGGTTTTCCTATAGGCAGATTTTTCTGATTATTTTCAAGCGGATAAAATTTCGTTTCTGATGATTCACCTCTTTTTTGATTTACAGAGCCACTTGAAGTATCATAACAAGTAACGTCCGCGCTAACTTCAGTTGAGCCGTAAATATTTAAAAGCCTGTAATGATTTTTTGGAAACAGTTCATAAAAATATTCTATCAAATCGTAAGTAAGCGTTTCCCCGCTGCAGGTCCAGTATTTCAGATGTTCAAAATATGTTTGTTCTGCACGAAGCCTGGTCAGCAATGTCCGAAGTAAAGATGGAACTAAAACCAATCTTGTAATTTTATTGGATGATAATTTTTCTATGAAAACATCAAGATCAAGAATATCAGCTTTTCTTAACAGGACAGAGCAAATTCCGCTGTTCAAAGGTCCGAACAATTCCCATATGTGATCTCCGAAACTAAGCGAAGTTTTCAATACACATTTTTCATGTTCCTCAAACGGATAAGTTTCCCACATCCAGTAAAGACGGTTGACCATTCCGGCGTCACATACTTTTACTCCTTTGGGTTTACCTGAAGATCCTGATGTATAAATTACACAAATAATATGATCCGATACTGAGTTTCTTGAAACGTTATCTGCAGGGCTTTGGCTGATTTCTTTATTTGTTCCGGGATATATTATCTCCTGTCCTTCTCTTTTTGAATACCATAAATCAATTCCTTCATCGGCAATTATAAAGAATGGATTACTGTCATCAAGCATGTACCTTTTCATCTCCAATGGATAATCGGGATCTATTGGCAGATAGGAACCGCCGGCTTTTAGGACTCCTAAAATTCCTACTATCATCTCTATGCTGCGGTCTATACAAATTGGTATGAGTGTTTCCTCCTTCACTCCCCGGCTCAGCAAATAATTCGCTAACTGATTTGATCTCTCATTCAGCTCTTTATAAGTCACATGCTGCTTTTCAAATATTATCGCCGTGTTAGCCGGAGTTCTCTCAACCTGCTCTTCAAACAATCCTATCATCGTCTTATCTTTCGGATAATCAGCCCGTGTATTATTGAAATCAGAAAGTAGTTGTTGCTCCTCAGATTTGGTCAGCATGGATAATGAGCCAATACTTTGATCCGGCGTTTCTGCAACTGCACTTAACAACTCTTTTAAATGATCGATCATCCTCCTGATCGTCTCTTCCTTATACAGATCCGTACTGTATTCAACTTCCCCAAGCAGCCCGTTATGACTCTCTTCAAAACTAAAAGTTAATTCAAATTTCGAAGTATTATGAACTTCTGATTCGCGGAAAATTTTGACGTCCTGCATGCTGAGATTTTCTATCTCAGGTGTGTTTTGAAAGACAAACATTACCTGAAACAAAGGATTCCTGCTCATCTCTCTTTCTTTAACCACTGCCTCTACAACTTTTTCAAATGGTACGTCCTGATAATTGAAACCTTCAAGTACATTGGATTTCACCTGTTGTAACAGTTCTTCGAAAGTTGTATTTCCGTTTAACTCGCTTCGCAAAACAAGTGTATTGACAAAGAAACCTATTAACCCTTCCAGTACCCGGTGCTGCCTTCCTGCTACAGGTGTCCCGACACAAATGTCCTGCTGACCGCTATACCGGTACAGTAACACCTTGAAAACAGAAAGTAATGTCATAAACAGAGTTGAGCCGAAACGCCTACTTAGCAATTCCAGTTTTTCACTAAGTTTCTTATCTATGCTGAATTCAACTTTAGCTCCGCGAACACTCAGAACTGATGGTCTTGAATAATCCGTTGGTAACTGTAGTGAGGTCCATCCTTCAAGTTTCTCCTTCCAGTAAGATATCTTCTTTTCAAATAAATCTCCCTGCAGGTCATTTCTTTGCCAGATCGCAAAATCTGAATACTGAAATTCCAGTTCAGCAAGTTTCAGTGGTTTTCCCTTCACATATGAATCATACAATTCAATCATCTCTTTTACAAAAACAGAAGTTGACCAGCCGTCAGAGGCAATATGGTGCATTGTAAGAACAAGTAAATTATCCTCCTCTTCAAGTGATATCAGGTCGGCACGGAGCATATGATCTTTCGAAAGATCAAAAGGAGCGCTGATCAATTGCTGCACATATTTCTTTAGCTCTTCCCCGTTATCTTTATAAATTGAACCATCAGCAATTCCTAAATGCCATTCATCTTTTTCCCTGATATACTGATATGGCGCGTCATCATGATCGGGAAAAACTGTTCTCAATACTTCATGACGATTAACGATCTGCTGAAATGCAAAAGCTAAGGCTTCTTTATTGAGCTTACCTTTTAATCTGATCACTGCCGGCAGATTATACTGAACACTGCCTTCCAGCGAGTCAATAAACAATAATCTCTCCTGACTGAATGATAAGGGAATAAAAGCCGGTCTGTCCTGTTTTTCTAATGAAACTAAGCCGGTATGAGCCGGATGTCCGTTTTGTTTCTTGCCGACGAGAACCGCCAGTTGCCGTATGGTTGGATTTAAAAATATATCAGTTGCTTCAAGCTGTAACTGAAAATGTGAAGCTATCCTGGAAAGAAGCTGAATTGCCTTTATGCTGTTGCCGCCAATTGTAAAAAAATCATCACTGACACCAAATTTGGTATGCCCTAGTAAATTCTCCCAGATACCGAATAAAGCAGCCTCGGTAACTCCTTTCGGAGATAACGAATTCTTTTTCTCAGATTGCTTTTTGTTGCCATCAAGCAAGCTGACTAAATCCTTTCCGGATTTGCCTCTGAGGGTTTTATTGATATGTTTGTTTTTCATTATTTATGAGCCATAAAATTGGGGACGGTTTATGGATATTACAATATATTCCGAAATCTGTATATATTTTACGTATCCGAAAATACCGTTCATTTTATCTGTATAAAGAAAACAATGGTATGACAATCCTGTTAGCGCGGATCGTTTATCCATCGATGGATTAAAAAAAAATTATTCGGGTATTTTTCGAATTCCGATTTTGATTAAAAAAATATTACTGAAGTTGAAATGCAAGCTCTGAGTATTGCCGATCAAAAGACGAGTATCAACAATTGTATCAAAATGATCCGTAAAAATTTACAACACAAAAAATTTAATTATCTTCTTTTAACTAAAACATTCCGCCTAATCCTGCTTCTGAATAATTAACAAGAAGATATTCAATTTCCTAAATCAGAATATGAAAATAACTGAAATAGTTTGGGTGGATTCGCACATTCTGTCGTTACCTGTGAATTTTAGTTATTTCTTGATTTTTTTGTATGCTCAAAATAACTCTAATTGTGTATAAAAAAAAGATAGTTTAAAGAGTTCACTGTAATTTAATCATCCCGTTCAGCTTGAATTTATGCAGAATCTAAAGGATTGATTTTTAAATCAAATTAAAATATTGTGTGATAACTTTGTAAAAATAAATCACTAATTATTTTCATTTCCTTGACCAGAACATTTATTGTAGTTTACCTTTTCTTGTTTACATTGATCCTTTTTTCATCAATATCATATTCTCAGACAAAAACTAAAATAAATGATGAATCTTTTCTGGATAAGGTACAGGAATTAATCGGGATAAGAAGAACTTTCGATGTTTCAAGTGAGACTACAAAACCCGGTGTCTTGTCATATAAGCAGAATGATGATCAGGCGGCTGTTTTCAATATAGATGTCGCTGTGATATACAAAGGATTCCGTTATGATTCGTGGGGATTCTCGCCTTCAATACAGTTTGATTATTCCAGTAAACCGAAAGATCAGCTGGAAAAACTAAAAGGCGGGTTTGATGTGTATTACAAACTGTATGAAAACCGTAAGGGATACGCTAAGATCGAGCCTGCTGTATCTCTTGAATCAGATTTTTATGCTGATGTGTCTGTGTTTCAAACAAGTTTGTCTTTCATTCCAAGATATCCGGATTTTATTATCCCGCTGCGGAATGTATCTGATATAAAATTTATGTATGACGGAACAGACAACCGGTGGGTCTTCGGCTTTAATCCGATCATCGGCACAAATTTTAAAAGAACTTACGGCGATGACGTAAGCCAATCAGATTATTATGCATCATTTGCCGGGAGTCTGTCTATTAAACGATATTATATGCTGTTTGAACTTTACGGAAGATATGAAGAACCGTTTGAGAAGAATACTTCTTCCCTGTATAAATATGATATGGCTGCAATTTTTTTCTTTGATGATAAAGAACGATCTTCTCTGAACCTGAGGGTCGAGCAGGAAGATTTTGGAGATAACAGAAGCAGAAAGATCACCATCGGGTTTGGAATAAAGCTTTAGTGTGAAAATTCATTCACAACTGCTATTAAAAAAAAATATGCCACGAATTTTCACTAATTTTCTCGTATTAAAATTTTTTTAGTGTAAATTTGTGTAAATTAGTGTCAAAAAAAATATTTACTTTTAGAAGCCGTTAACTTAGTTAACTAAACTGATTCCTAAATTCTGTAAGTAAGCTGTCAAATTTTGTTTTGCTAAAGGAGTAACTCTTAAAAAAATTTTACTATATATTCTAAAAATGAAAAATCTTACAAAAGTACTTTTTGTGTTTTTAATTTTACTCACTGCTTCAGTTCTTATTTCTCAAACTCTTACACCTGAGCAAAGAGAAATACTCGAATTGCAGGACAGACGGGTTTTTGGAAAGAACAATGAATTGGTAAAATTTTTATCTATCAATGATTCTGTTCTGATACCAATGGCAATAATTGCTTTTGCAAATACCGGTGATACTGCCTTCGCTTCACAATTAAACTTTTACCCGAACCCATGGATAGATCCGTCAAGAAAATATTTGACTCCAAATGATTATAAGCTTTTGGCTTTTGCAATCGGACAAATGCCCTGTAAAGCTTGTAGAGATTTACTTTCGTCAGGGAAAGGATTTCTTCAATGGTATCCGTCTGATGTTATTACTGCATTGGGAAAAATCGGAGATGAAAAAGATTTAGACAATATGCTTGAAGTTTATTCCGACGAAATGTTTAATGACATAGATGTTTACCGCTCTCTTGCAATGTCGATCGGCAGATTTGCATTAAGAAAGATCAAAAATGAAAATTCAGTTTATGCTCTTAAACAAATTGCCAACATGAATGACTCATTGGTTAAAAGAAATATTGCTTTCGCTTTCTGGAGAACCGGTGATAAAAATTTACTCGATACTGCTGAACAGGAAATTTATACTCTTGCCGAATCAAAGGATGCGCAGACGAGAATGTGGGCTTACAATGCAATGGGAAAGCTTCAGGACAAACTGCTTCTGATGTATATGCTTGAATCATTTAATTCCGAAGATGACTGGCGTGTGAAAGTGAACATGCTGAATTCACTGACAAACTATAACCGGGATTCACTGACTGAATTAACGCTTCAGTTATACTCGGTTTTGGGTGATGGCATTGGTGATAAAAATGAACATGTTTCCTTAACCGCTCTTAATGTTTTCGGAAAATTATTCATGGATGTAAACAAATCGAGTAATGTTGTTGCGAAATCTTTATCGGAAAAGATCAAAGAAGAATTTGTTTACGCTCTTGATTCGGTTCCGGATCTTACATTCAGACAAAAATCCGAACTTGTTAATTCAATGTCACTTATATATCGGGATGAAGTCAAAGATGATCTTATGAAAGCATATTCGAAAACTGATGACTATAATTTCAAGTCCGCCATCGTAAAAGCTTTCGGAAATTTCAATGACGGATTGATCTATAAGGAAGTGCGTGATACCATAAGCGCAGATGTTCAGAGATATAATGAAAAGAATCCAAACACAACCGGAGCTATGATCGGAAGCAAAGACCTTGCAGTACTCTACAGAGGTTTTGTCGAAATGCTTTCCAACCTTGATGAGAAGGTCAATGAAGAAAATCAAAATATAATGCGGCTGATCTTTACTGAATTTTCCGGTTCAAAAGATCCAGTCATCGTCGATGTTTCCTTAAGCGCTTTGAAAGATTCATTGTATTTAAAAAACAGAGAAGAAACGTCCGCGGTAATGTTGTTTGATTATAATGAGCTTGAATATCCCAAAGACAATGATGTTAATTTAATTTTCATAGATGCAATGAAAGATCTTTACAATGATAATACAATAAAAAAATTAGAGCAGAATCTTGCTTCGGAGAATTATGAAATTGCAAAGTCTTCTGCGGATGCACTGGAAAAGATCACAGGAAAGAAGTATGAATTTGCTGCAAAGCCGAAGTATGATTTTGACTGGGATTACATGGAAGGTCTTGATCAGAAAAAATTAATAACTCTGATAACCAACAAAGGAGATATTAAAATAGAATTGCTTCCCGATGCCGCGCCTTTTACTGTAATGAATTTCTTAAAATTAGCTGAAAAGAGTTTTTATGACAGCACTGTCTTTCACAGAGTTGTTTCAAATTTTGTCATACAGGGCGGAGACCCGACAGGTACAGGCTATGGCGGACCGGGATATACCATTCGGAGCGAGTTTTCCCCGATGACTTATGAAAGGGGAATGGTAGGAATGGCTTCGAGCGGAAAGGATACAGAAGGCAGCCAGTTTTTTATCACGCATTCCGCGACACCGCATCTCGACGGAAAATATACTATCTTCGGAAAGGTGACAGATGGTATTGACGTTGTTGATAAAATCATGATCGGTGACTTCATTGAAGATGTTGTAATTAATTAATATCTGAAGTTTATTCATTTTGTCATTCAGAACTAACGGAGCGAAGCTGAGTGATGTGAAGAATCCAAAAATTAATATAGAATTGAAGTGTTGGGATTCTTCGCTTCGCTCAGAATGACAAGAAAAAAGTGTTTTGCACAACTTCAGATATTTATTGTCACAAGCAAGGGAGTCTTAACCTCTAATACTCGAAGTCTCTAAGTAAAAAATGGAAAGATAAATAATACTTTGAGCCTTTCGGTCTTTGAGGTAAATTCTTAATAAGTGTTTACTCAATTTAACTCGAATAATTCGTGTAAATTCGTGAAATTAGTGGCGGTCTTTTGTCTTCAATATTTTATGCAACATTGCCGGTATGAAATCGTTTTTAATATTTAATTTATAAATACAAAATCAAACTTGGAATTAATAGAAACATTTGACAAGTATCTTACACTTCCCCGTGAAGCGGCATACAATCAGTATCTTGACGAAAGAAACCTGAAGATATTCAGGGTGATGTTAATAATTTTTGAATTTCTTTTCGGTATAGCCCTGATTGTAAATATTGCAGATCAACAGACCTTTAATGCTGCTCTCGTTCTTACTATTGTTAATCTGATAATTATCAGCATCGGGATTGCATTTTATAAGAGAATTTTTTCTCTTCTCAACATAAGAAGATACATTTTCATTTTCCTGATAATGCAGCTTTTCATGACTATCACAATCAATGTTGTCTACCCGGAGGATGAAGATGATAAAGAAGTGACTTCAGAGCAGGTTGACAAAGGTGATTCCCGCGGCAAACAAAAAGTGGATACGTTAGCGCGCGGAGTAACGTTTTCCATGGACACAGACCGTGATGATGCCTTTGTCCAGTACATAGTTTTCTTCGGCATAATGGTTTTGATATTCAAACTTTCAAGAACGGAAATAATACAGTTGTTTGTGATTGCAGTCGGAGGCTCACTGGTAGCTATGCTTCTTTATAATTCGAAGTTTACCATGTCAGCCGGCCTGCCGAATCTGATAACTGCATTCATGTTTTTTATCATAGCCATTACTTCCGAAAGGAAAAGACAGAAGAAATTTTTTGAACAGTACAACGTTTACCAGGCAAAAAATTATGAGAACATACGGATGAAGAAAGAGCTGAACTATGCAAGAGAGATTCAGCTTTCAATGCTTCCGAAAAATGATGCGGTAATAGGCGAACTTGAAATTTCAGCTATATCTGTACCGGCAAGCGAAGTGGGAGGAGATTATTTCGATTACTTTAAAATCTCTGATCATGAAGTCGGATTTTTTATTTGTGATGTTTCCGGACATGGTGTTGCAAGCGGACTGTTGCTATCGGGACTTAGAAGCTGCATGCATCTGATACTTGAGGAGAATACCAATCCGAAGTTGGTTCTGGAAAAACTCAACCGTATGATACGAAAGACGCAAAGCAGGAAAATGTTTGTGACTGCTATCTTTGCCATCATTGATCTTGAAAAAAATAAATGCATGCTTTTCAATGCCGGGCATCTTCCCCCGTATAAAATTTCGGGCGAGTCTAAGGAAATATTTAAAATAAAAAAACACGGTTTGGCTCTGGGCGCGATGAATACTGTTGAAAAAGAAGGAACTGCAAATGAAGTTTTGTTTGATTTTAATAAAGGAGATAAACTGATCCTTTATACAGACGGCGTGAATGAAGCGATGAACGCAAGTAAATCAGAATACGGTCTAGATAACCTGGAACTTTTCCTTAATAATAATGCAGACAGGAAATCGAATGAACTTGTAAACGGGCTGATCGAAGATGTTAAGAAATTTACAAACAACAGCGTGTCGAGAGATGATCTTACACTTTTGATAATACAAAGGAATTAATGATGGATAAAAAAAGAAAGCCGGTGATCGGAATAATAATGGGATCCGATTCCGATATGCCTGTAATGAAACAAGCCGCAGAGATTTTAAATGAGTTTGACATTCCATTTGAATTAAAGATCACTTCAGCTCACCGGACTCCTGATCTTATGGCATCCTATTCAAAGAAAGCATACAAAAGAGGAATAAAAGTCATAATCGCGGGCGCGGGCGGCGCGGCTCATCTTCCCGGAATGTGCGCTGCATATTCACCTGTTCCTGTGATTGGAGTTCCTATCGAAACGAAAACACTTAAAGGTCTCGATTCACTTTTATCGATTGTTCAGATGCCTTACGGTGTTCCCGTCGCGACAGTCGCAATTAACAATTCAAAGAATGCAGCTTTACTCGCTGTTGAAATACTGGCGACTTCGGATAAAAAATACTGGAAAAAGTAATTGAGTTTAAAAATAAGATTAAGAAAGAGTCTTTGGAAAAGAATAAAAAATTAGAATTATAATAATGTCATTAACAAAAGTCTTCTTTACAATATTTTTGTTTTCAATATTTCTGCAACAAAGTTTTTGCCAGATAAAAAGTATTAACACAAGTGCACTCGTCGCAATGATGGAAGGTTCTTTCAGCAGTGAAGAACAGTCTAAAAACGATTCGGATTATTATGACATACGATTACATATGAAAAGGATCTGGCCTGAATTATCACCTGCATACTGGCTTTACGTAGAACAGGCTACGGCAGAGGCTCAGGATAAACCTTACAGACAGAGGGTTTACAGAATTACCAATACCTACGAAGGCAGATTTGAAAGCGCTGTATTTACGATCACTGATCCGCTGAGATTTGCCGGGGAATGGAAAAAGGAAAATCCATTATCAGAGCTGAATCCGGATTCGCTCACACTCCGCGAAGGATGTTCAGTAATATTGACATTAATGAATGATACAACTTACGAAGGAAGTACTGAAGGAAACAATTGCTTAAGCGATCTCCGGGGTGCGAAATATGCAACTTCTGAAGTGAAGATAACTAGTGATAAAATCATAAGCTGGGACAGAGGATATGATGAAGAAGGCAAACAGGTCTGGGGCGCTGTGAAAGGCGGATATGTTTTTAAAAGGAGAGATGAGCAATGAACAATGAGCAATGAATAATGAGGAATGAATAATGAATGATTAATAATGAGTGATGAATATTGGGTAATGAGCAATGAGTATTGAGTATTGATTGATTAGTAATGAATCTAATTTAATTAATTACTGAAGTTTAAGCATTTGTCATTTCTGAAAAGCTTCTGAGCAATTTAACCGATATCTGAATATTGATAATTAACTTCATAAAAAAGGAACCTTCGTTAGTATTATCTGCTGTTGTTTTCATTTTGGTATCACTGCTTTTAAAGGTCACGTCTGTAAGAGATAATTTCTTTTTCGAAACAACTATCTTCATCATAGTTTTCGCAGTAATAATATATACATCAATGGGAGTCGTTCATCATGCTGAACAGCTTGCTTACAAATTCGGCGAACCTTACGGAACGATGATTCTTACCTTCTCTGTCGTGATCGTAGAAATAATCATGATAAGCACATTCATACTGCATGACGAAAATAATCCGACACTGGCTCGCGATACTGTTTACTCAACTCTGATGATTTTACTAAACGGGCTTACGGGATTTGTAATGCTTGCCGGTGGAATCAGATACGGTCAGCAGAAGTATAATCTGAAAAGTACAAACTCATATCTGTCCATGATAATAGGAATAATCGGGCTGGGATTGATAATGCCAAACCTTCTACCGGACAGGCTTGAAAGTTCTTATTCTGTTTTTCTGATCCTGATATGCCTTTTGCTTTATGCATTTTTCTTAAAACTGCAGTCCGGTCAGCATAATTTTTATTTTCAATTTGAAGATCAGAAGAAAAAAATAATAAGGATTCTCATGAACATCTTCCGCTAAAAAATGAGATCAGACCGGTTTATAATATTTCAATGCTCGTATCACTGATAGTTATAATTTCTCTTCTCGCCGAATATCTTTCAATATTCATAGATTATGAAATAACGGTACTGAACTTTCCTCAGTCCATAGGCGGTCTTGTAGTTGCATTGGTTATAATTTCTCCGGAAGCTCTGACAGCGATAAGAGCAGGATTGAACAATGACATGCAGCGTGTATTTAACATTTCCTTAGGTTCAATGCTGTCAACAATTTCTTTGACAATACCTGCTGTGCTGATCCTGAGTTTTATTACCGGTAAGGAGATCATTCTGGGACTCGAACCTGTTCAGGCGACAATGGTGATAATTTCCTTATTCATTGGAATTCTCAGCTTCAAGGACGGAGAAACAAATGCGCTTGAGGGATTCATTCACATTGCGCTTTTCATTGCTTTTATATTTTTAACAATAGTATTATGACTTTACTGAAACAGAATTTTTTGATTCGGGCTTGGAAATTTTTTACTTCACAAGCAGCATCTTTCTCGTATGCATATTCTTTCCATCTATAAATAATGAATAAAAATAGACTCCGCTTGAAAAATCCGAAGCATTCCAGTTCACTGAATATGTTCCCGGACTCTTCTTCTCATTCACTAATGTAGCAATTCTATTTCCAAGCACATCAAAAACTTCCAAAGAAACAAATCCCAAATTCGAAATCCCAAATTCCAAATTTGTAACCGGATTGAATGGATTGGGATAATTCTGTTCAAGCTTAAATGAAGCCGGTGTTTGAGAATTATTGTTTTGAATGCCTACTGCCGGAATAATAGTCTTATACGCGCTTCTTCCGTGTGTCCACACAACAAGCGTTCTCGTCGGCTGATGAAATGTCAGATCATGACACGGAACATTCGATGGAATACCTGTCCCAAGAACATACCAGCTGGCTCCGAGATTATTAGTTGCCATGACGGTAATGTCCGTTCCGATGTAAAGTGTGTTTGTATTCGCAGGATCAATGATGACATCATTGATCGGCGCATCGGGAAGATTTCCTTTAATGGAGATCCAGTTTGCTCCGAAGTTTGTTGTTCTGAAAATATGTGAGCCGGTCGAATCAACTTTATATCCTGACAAAGTAACATAACATACATTTGCAGAGTCAGGATGAATTGCAACTCTCGTTACCCACCTGTAAGGAAGTCCGGAATTTATTTTAGTCCAGTTTGTCCCGCCATTCGATGTCACCCAGACATTCGCATCATCCGTTCCGCAATAGATAACATTCGGATTTGATTTAGCGACATCAACTGTCGTTATCGTTCCGAGATTCTGTCTGTGTGCATTTGCAAGGTCAGGACTGATTGCAGTCCATGACTGCATGCCGTTAGTTGTTTTGTGAATTTTATATGTTCCGCAGTAAAGTGTAAGCGGATCATTTTTATCCATAACGTAAGGAGTCATCCAGTTTGTATAAGTCAGATCCAAACCTGTTGTCGCACTTAAAAACCCGAACCTCCGTTTGTTGATCTTCCCAAACCTCCGCTTTGATAGCATGCATATACTCTTAAAGAAGTTGAGTAATGAACAAGACAATAAAACCCGTCACCTCCGTAAATTTCATTCCATCCCCCTGTACCTTCGGTAGTTCTGATAGTCCCGTTATCCTGCGTTCCGCCTAAGATAGTATTTGGATTGTTGTAATCAATATCTCCTGCATAAAATTGTGTTACCGGAATAGACTGACTGTACTGCCACGAAGTCCCGCCGTTAATTGAATAGTCAATTCCGCCGTCATTGCCGATGACAATGTAATTTGGATTTGATTGTGAGAATGCAATTGCGTGCTGATCTACGTGTGAGCTGTTTACAATGCTGAAAGATGCACCTCCGTTATTTGATAATTCCATTTCAAGTCCGCCGCAAAAAACTTTATCCGGATTATCCGGTGCGACTCTGCAGATCCTGTTGAACCATGCATAGTTAGAAGACGAAGCAGCTGAAGCATTAACCTGAGACCAGACATTTCCGCCGTCAGTTGATTTATACAATCCTCTTGAGTTACCGTTAGCAAATGCCGTCAGAGCATAAATGATGTTTGAGTTAGATCCTGAAATGTCCAGTGAAATTCTTCCCATCGTTACATCATTTACCGGAAAACCGCCGGCTGCCTGTGTCCAGCTTTCTCCGGAGTTTGTTGAAATAAAAATTCCGGAATTCCTTCCTCCGTATTTTACATAATCTTCTCTTCTTTGTCTTTCCCACATTGCAGCAAAAACCTTTGCCGGGTTATTCGGATCAATTACAACATCTACAGCTCCGACTGAATCTGAATGGTAAAGTTTTTTAGACCAGTTAAATCCTCCGTCAGTTGATTTATAAATTCCTCTCTGTTCATTTTTTCTTCTTGTCCATCCGCCGGCTGCTGCGTAGATTTCCTGTGTATTAGCCGGATTAATTGAAATATTTCCTATTGAATAAGAACTGTCCAATCCGATGAACACCCAGTCTGCACCGCCGTTAGTTGATTTATAAATTCCTGTTCCGGGATAATAGCTGCGTAACGAATTCGACTCTCCGGTTCCGCAGTAAATTATTTCGGGATTAAGCGGATCAATTGCGAGAGCTCCTATTGATGAGGTATTCTGATCATCAAAAATACTTGTCCAGCTCTGACAAAAATTAGTTGACTTCCACATACCGCCGTTTGCGGTTCCTATGTAAACTATCTGAGGATTTGTTGGATGAATTGCAATCGTAGTAATTCTGCCTTCGATATTTGTCGGACCGGCAAGAGTCCAGACTGAGGAGTTATCTGTTTGATTTGATGCTCTGATATTCTTTACCTGTTCAATTGACTTCTGATATTCTTCCTGCGGGATCTCATCGAATGGAAACGCTCTCTGCATTGCAAACCAGTCTTCGGCGGGAACGAATCCGGGACCTTTTTCGGATTCTGAAATACTACTTACAATATTCTTGTCAGTATCAGCTTCATGCTTTATAAAAAAAATCACGAATAGAAAGGATAAAAGTATAATTACAAAGAAGTTAAGAAATATTTTCCGTTTCATAGAATTGTTTTTTTTGCTTTCTCTCCAAATGGTGTATTTTATTTAAATATACTTTTACGCTCACCTTTGACGGAGTAAGTGAAAATATAAAAACTAAACTGTTATAAAAATTACCTTTTATAAACTTAATTCAATTAAGAAGATTATTTATTCAATTAAGAAGATTCTTTATTCAGTTAAGAAGATTATTTGTTCAAGCAGGAAGATTATTTATTCAAACTTATGTGAAAATTTTACAAAAAATGGTGTTTTTTAAAAATCCGGTCACGGACCCAAGATTAATGAATTCGAGTTTGACGTTTCACGTTTGACGTTTGACGTCTGACGCTTCACCGTTTCTTATGATCATAACTTTCAAACGCCCATTTCAATGCTGGCGGAGTTATGAATGTAGTTAGTATTACTATTATTATTATTGCCGAGAACAATGCGCCGTCGAGTACTCCAAGTTCCTTGCCGATCCCCGCAAATATCAAACCAACTTCTCCTCTCGGTACCATCCCGATGCCGATAATTTTTTTATCCATTCCTTTTGCAAAAATCCCGGATATGAGTTTACCGAATATTGCAACTGCAGTGAGAGCCAGCGCTACACCGAGAATGTTAAAATTCCCGAAAGATGAAACGTCCACCTGCATTCCCATTATTACAAAAAATACCGGAGCGAATATGGCTTCAATTGGTTCGATAACATCCTTTACTGATATGTTCTTATCTTTTAATGCATCGTTAAAATATTCTTCTTTTATAATAAGACCCGCGGCAAATGCACCTACTATGCTCGCTAATCCGATCAGGTCACTGAGCCATGCAAGAAATACTAGCAGGGCAAACGGAAAAAGAAGACGTATGTTTTTATTGTCAATGATTGCGGCAATTTTTATCTGCTGTCTTAAATACTTCGTACCTATGTACAAGGTTATGCCGAGGAACAAAATCGATTTTAACAAAATTATTCCGATTGTCAAAAAGTCCAGTGAGCCGCTTGAAATAATTCCTGCTACAACGGCAAGAATTATCAGCCCTAAAACATCATCCACTACTGCCGCACCAAGCACGATCTTGGCTTCCGGTATGTGAAGCTTTCTAAGATCTTTAAAAACCCTTGCTGTTATGCCTATGCTCGTTGCGCAAAGTGCAGCTCCCACGAATAAATAAAAATTCTGATCATGATCCGGCAGCATTAGCATTGAAACAAAATATCCGAGCAAAGAAGGAACGACGACACCAATTACGGCAGTCACCATTGCAGGCTTACCAACGTGTATCATTTCCTCCAGGCTTGTTTCCAGACCTACTACAAACAGTAACAGCAAAACACCCAGACTCGAAAGCAACAGGATTGCATCGACAGTAAGATTATTTCCGGGAAATGAAGGATCAAGCATAATTTCTTTAAGTTCATCTCCGTAACCGCCGCCGCCAAAAGCTTCTTCCGGAATTCCGCGTGTTACGGACTCTGACCAGGTCTCATCTTTGGCAATATTGTATTCAATGGTCTTATCAACATCATCCTGATGCCGGAGTAATGTCATTATCGGGACATTCATCTGATACAAAATTGTTCCGATGATGACACCTACTACAAGCTCTCCGAGCACTGCGGGTTGTTTAAATTTTCTGGCGAGAAATCTTCCTATTACTGCTCCGGATATTATGCTGAACAGGACTATGTATATCGGAGCAAATCTGTCACCGTGACTCGCCTCATCAGTTTGAGCAGAATCCTTTGTAGTGTCACTTAACTGATTTGTGCTTGTTAATGCATTTTCGCATTTTAAATCATCATAACTTTGAAATAAAATTATTACGGAAAGGAATAATACAGTAAGGAATGGTCTCAGACCGGAATTAAAATTCATTGCTTAAAAAATTTTTTTAATAAAATCCAGAGTCAGAGTTACAACTTCATCAAAAGCTTTTGTTGTTCCGGTAAATGGATGAACAGTCCCGAATGTATGGCCAGTATTATCAAGCAATACAAGCTCGGTAGTTTTTTGGTAATCTTTATTTGCTTCAATGTGGCGTGTGTAAAGATCTTCAGCATTTGAATAATCGACAGTAATATCCTGTGTACCGTGAATTAGCAGAACAGGTACATTTATTTTCGCAATAGCTTTTTGAATGTCTAACCGGTCTTTGTTTTCTTCAAGGTCTTCAATTAAAATATAATTCAGTCTCATCATCTGGTTTGTCCGTGAATTCATAACTTCAAAGTAACCGGTTTCTTTCCATTTGCTTTTCAATGTATCACTGTATCGGTCAAAACTGTTTACAGAAGACAGAACAATGAGCTTAGTAACTCTTTTATCTTCTGCGGTTTTTAAAATTGCAATCCCGCCTCCTCGAGAGTGCCCGATCAAAGTTATGTTAGAAGTATCATAATTATATTCATTCTTATGTTCAAACAAATAATCGATCACACTTCCGAGGTCATCGAGTTCTCGTGAGAAAGTATTTTGAGCGAAGAGTTCAAGCCGTGTGAATTCACTCTGTTCATTTTTATTTTCTCCGGCTCCGTTATATGAAAAATTAAATGACACAGCAAAAGAATTCTGCAGCGCAAATGTATCCATTAAGTAAGGAAAGCTTCCCCAGTCCTTGAAACCCTTGAAGCCGTGACAGAATATGACCAGCGGTAATCCTTTTGAATCAGGATTGTAACGGAGATCAGTATTGAGATTATCCCCGTGTTTGTTTTTTATTTTTATTGAATCAATTTTAATTGTATTGTCTGACATATGTTGAGTATTTGGTAAACGAAAATTACTTTCAGAATATATACTTAAATTCATTAAATTTGTGTAATGTGAACTTTTTGAATTTGATAAACCTATTATATCATCCTACGGTTATATCATCTCTACGGGATTAATCTGTTGTTAACATTCTTTCTATTAATATGACATCCCTACGGGATTACTATATGATTATAGTATACTTTTCACGTTCCGCACTCCATACACTCTACACACTCCATACACACTCTATACACTCCTACATCTCCATCCACATCACAACATGCGGACCGAGATCTTCCGGATGGAAAACTTCTCCTTTTCTTTTCATTCCGAACTTTTCATAAAACCCTTCGGCTGTAATTCTTGCATTACACCAGAATAATTTTCCGTTCTTAGATTTAATGTGACCGAGACATTTGTTCATAAGATCTTTACCGTAACCTTTGCCGCGGACATTTTCAGTGGTTGCCATTCCGCGAAGACGCCAGCTTTCAGGTTCATCAACGTCTTTCATTTTTACTTTATAAATGGACGCGATACCTACAAGCTCTGAATCTTCAAACGCGCCGTAATGCATCGTCTCCTCATCATGGTCGCCCGGATATATCAGATCTTTTTCCTCCTGGTGCTGTCGTAGCGTCAGTTGTCTAAGATGTGTTGTCTCTTCAGGAGTTATGGTTTTTATTTGAAACATGTTTAAAAAATTTTAAGGTGAGAGAAATTAAGATAAGTAGCCGAGAATTGTAATGAAATTTTTTTGGTGAATTATTTCAACTCTGTACACAATAAAATTGCATGCGGTAAAAAAATTGATTCATTTAAGATTTCACTGTGAAACTCTGTGGTCTCTGTGTCTCTGTGTTATTTTTAGTTTTGAGACAATATGTAAAAGTGGGAACGGCATATATTTCAAAACATTTTCCTCAATTCTATTATAGCAATATTTGAATCATCCAGATTAATAAGTCCTCTTCTCGGTCTGTCAAGATCGATCAAAAAATACATTGTCATAGCCGTTACTAAACAAAAACAGAAGGCAATATACCAGTTAACAATTCCCTTTGACTCAGCCATAAAACCGAAGATAAAAGAAGCTATTAGAAGCAGACCAAGAAGCAGCAAAATAATAGCATCGGGAATTTTATAAAGCTCTCCGTGCAAACGCGTGTTCGCAATATCAAACATGCTGTTTAATGCCGGGATCATCTGGTTACTTGCAACAAAGTTGTCTTTATCCATGGATAGTTTAGTAGCTCTTTCCCATAATTTATCTGAATATAAAACGGATGACTGCAGGGACTCTCTTACTTTTTGAATATTACTGTGTGCTTCATAGTATGCTATTCTCGCTTCGAGATAATTTTTAAAATCTTCCCTGAACAAAACTCTTACGGAGTCAGCATACATATCAGCGCGCAACACTGCAGTTCCGATACAGTTAGCTTCCTCAACTATAACCAGCTTCCTTGAATCGAACCTGCTTCCCGCCATACTGAATGTAAAAGCAAGAAGTAATGCCACTAACGAATATATAGCCGTAATTATCGAACTGTTACTGTCAAATTCAGATTTACTGAACCTTTTGATCTTTGCAAATCTGCTCCCAAGAAATATGAATATCAGCATTACTGCAAATTGAATCGAAACTATGAGCCAAGTATCTGTTGTATCAATAAGTGTAAAATTCATATATGTCAGTTAACATTTCCCGCAGGGATAGTTTAAAATTAAATTTCAAGAATATTTTTCAAAACAGCTTTGTAATCTGCAGCCACTCTGTGCTTCAATAAAACAATCTGTCGGAAAAATTCCGTAAACTAAAAACCCCGCGATATGACTGCGGGGTTTAATTAAAGGAAGAACAAATATGAAAGAACATTTGCCGGCTGGCGCCGGCTGTTACAAATATAATATATATTTACTTAAAAAAATATTTTAATTTGTAACAACTTAGATTTTTTTTATAGAAGTTACATGGATCGAATTGGAATTAACTGTACCCTTTAGTAAGACTTTATCGCCGTCTGATAGTTCTTCTTTCACATCCTTCAGCTGTATGTCAGGCGTATTTGGAGTAGATAAAATGTATCCCGAGTTTTGATCGCCCCTGATTGTGCCTTCAGCTTCAACCGTAATATCTCTAACGCTGAAACCTCCGTCGCTTACAGCATCTCTTATCTGTGAAATATTGATCTTCGGACTATTTTTAATTGATAAAACAAATAAAGTATTTTTAAGATCAGTCTTCACAGATTTTACAAAATCCAGTGACTTGAACTGTTCCTCAACACCTTTTGCACAAAGTGAACAGGTAAATCCGTCAACTCCGATTGTTAGTTGTGTTACCTGTGCTGATGAAATTTGGTTTGATAAAAACAAAACTATGATAACAGCAATGATCTTTTTCATTTGGAAAATATTGGTATAAAAATTCTGCGGAGCAAAATCTTTGCTCCGCAGTTTATATAATTTATTTACAGCAATCTTTTGCTTTGCCTTCGGGACTGCCTTTATCAGAACAGCAGGACATAGTCATAGTGTTTGATGTTCCTTCATTTCCCTGCGATGCATCATCAGTTTTTTTCATCATTTTACAGTTACCTGATTCACAGCATTTTTTACATTCTTCACTGGTGCATTTATCGGTGCAGCAAGTTGAATTTCCCTGAGATGTACCTGCATCCATTGTGCAGCATTTTGCATCAATGCATTCCTGACCGCAGCATTTGCAGTCCATGTCTGTCTGACCGCTGAATGAATTGGAACTGCTGAATGATATAGATAATAATACGGCGGTAATTAATACCGTTAAAAAATTTATTGTTTTCATTTTGATTTTAATTTAGATTTTTTAAAATTAATTTAATGCTGATAAAAATATATCTTACCTGACTTTGATACAGCTGTCAGGATGAAATTAACTTTAAAAAACTAAATTCTGAAATTGGAATTGAGGATATGAATTTTTTCTTTTGGAGGAGAATGAAATGACAGAACTCTGATGTAACCTTTATTGAAATCAGAATTACCAATTGTCATTTCAGTGTAATTATTAGAAAATGATTGTAATATGTTCTTTTGTATTGATTGTGTAAGTCCCTGATTAACTTCGGCCGGTTGGCTGCTCATTTCTTTTATTACACAGCAGCATTCCTTTTCAATATTTTCCGGTGATGAAGTATCCCCGTGATTACTGCAGCAGCAGGAAGTTTCTTCAGATTCGCAATTGGAAATAACTAATCCGCATAAACCCATGTTGACATTTAAGAAACTGATCAGTAAAATAATCGAAAAGACTTTGAGGTAATATTTGTAAATTCCGTTTTGCATGCGAAGTGAATAACCTAAGTTATTGTTATATGGTTTCATACAAATTTAACGATTACGGTAAGTCTGTTCAACCCATATTTTTTTACGTTATACATTTTTAAACAATTGCTTTTTAAACTGAGACTTGAATTTAACTGCATATAAACATAATTTTGTAAAACCAAACATTGAAAAACAAAACCGTCATATCATTTTGCATTAATATACTGGTCGGGGTATTATTCAGCTTTCCTGTATTCTCGACTCAAAGTAATAATAATATACTTTACCCGGACAAAAGTGAATTTAATATACAGGATGTAAAAGACAGTCAACAGATTACAAATGTACCAGGAAGTTCTTCAAAATATTATCCTGAAAGCACTAAAAACAGCATTTATCAATACAAATTCTTCGGAAACAGCAATTCCGGGAATAAAGAGAAAACTGAGTTTAAACAATCAAACACCCGCTTTAAAGAATTTTTTAAATTAAACATTTTTTTAAGCCTCATATACCTTAATCCAATTTTTGTAAACCTCTCTTACTTAAAAGACCTGCGCACAACAAAGATGCTTTGTTAGTATTAAAATTATCATTCCCCGTTACATTAATAATTATTTTTTTGAATTAACCGGACTGAAAGTCTTGCTTTCATAATATTTTAAGTTGAATTAATTTTTTCTACTTAACTATTCTATACAAATTAATTTCATGCAAATGGAAAAAAGAAACAAGCAGGCAAAGGTATTAAGGTTTGCCAGAAAAATTCACAGGACTATGGGAATATTCTTGTTCCTGGTTTTTTTGTTTGTATCAATCACCGGGCTCATGCTTGGATGGAAAAAAAACACCGGCGGATTAATTTTACCTGAATCTTACGAAGGTACTTCTTCAAATCTTGCCGACTGGATCCCTATTGACAGCCTGCACAGGAATGCATGCCGGATATTAATTGATTCGATATCAAAGGACCTTTCTACAGATCTTGAAAGGATTGATCTGAGACCGGATAAAGGAATGGTTAAATTTGTTTTTACAGATAACTACATAGGTATTCAGCTCGACGGCGCTACGGGAAATTTATTACATATTGAAAGCAGACGTTCCGATTTCATAGAAAACATTCACGATGGTTCCATACTGGATCATTTATTCGAAACAAAGAATGAGCAAATAAAGCTTGTATATACAAGTGTTACAGGGCTAGCTCTTCTGTCCTTCTCAATTACAGGATTCTGGCTTTGGTACGGACCTAAAAGAATGAGAAAAAAAATGTAATCAGTTAAAATCTTTTTGGAAAAGATTTTAAGAAATAAATTTAAAAATTAAAAAAATTCTAATCATGAAATATATTAAACTATTTTTTATTATATCTTTATTAATTTCAGGCGCGAGTTCATTTGCACAGGATGATGCTGCGGATACTACGAAATATGAGATAGATGAAGTGGTGATCTCAGCTACACGAACCGAGCAAAAAGTTATTGACATTCCTTTCTCTGTTCAGAGAGTAGATCAGAGTCAGTGGAAGTCAACAAGAAAAATGGGAATGAATGATGTTCTTTCTGTTATCCCCGGTTTATGGCTGCAGCCGCGGTATGGAAATCATGACGTTCGTGTTTCCATCAGAGGTTTTGGCACGAGATCTAACACAGGTATCCGCGGTGTTAGAATTTTGCTTGACGGTATTCCGGAATCCGAACCGGACGGGCAGACTCGACTCGAAGCATTAGACTTTACATCAATCAGCAAGATTGAAGTCGTAAAAGGTAACATGACTTCACTCTATACAAATGCGCCCGGAGGAGTAATTAATTTTTTTACGGATAAATATTTCCCGAGACCGTTTGTTTTATCGGATAATGAATTCGGGTCGTATGATCTCCGAAAGAACGGCTTAAAATTCGGGCTCACATCCAATGATGAAAGATTCATGGCGACATACAGTTACGAAAACTACGGCGGATACCGCTATCACAGTCAGGAATATCAGTCCCGGTTCAATTCAATTTATGAAGCTGATCTGAACCCGGTTTCGACAATTTCAATTTACGGATATTATGTGAACGGTCTGATAAAACTTCCGGGCTCGCTTACCCTTAAACAATATGACGATAATTATCTCCAGGCAAATCCAAGAGATATAAGCCGGGACTCAAAAAGGATATCTAACAAAGGAAGACTTGGAATCACATACAATACTAAGTTCGGAAAAGGTAACAATAATTTTGTTGAAGTTACAGGGTATGGAACAATTAAAGATCTGTCGAGAACTGCCGCAACCTATCGTGTTTTCACAAGATACGGAGTCGGTTCTAATTTCAGAGTTATCAATCAGTCGAAGATTGCAGGCAGAAGCAATGAATTTTCCATTGGCGGTGATTTTTATTATCAGACCGGTCCGATAAATGAATTTAACAATATCGGAGGCATTCGCGGAGATGAACTCCAGGCGCTTACGGATGAAACTATTTCCAATGTCGGATTTTATTTCACAGAACAGTTCTATTTATACAAAGATTATCTTTCATTGCTGCTCACCGGAAGATACGACAGAGTCAACGTATCTGCTGCAAATCTTCTTGCAAGTTTTCAGGATACATCAAGACTCTTTGATGAATTTACTCCCAAGTTTGCCATTAATTATAAATTCAACCCTTCGATGTCAGTATATGGTTCATTCGGATGGGGATTTGATACACCTGCAAATAACGAGCTTGATAATTTCCCGTTCTCTTCTGACGGAGGATATAAACTTATAAATCCTGACCTTCAGCCGCAAAATACAACCAGTTACGAATTAGGTTATAAAGGTGAAATTGTAAACAATAGAAGCAACGTGTTTACTAATACATTTATTGAACTGTCGCTGTTTGATACAAAGATAGATAATGCAATTGTCCCGTTTACCGTTGACGGAAACGTGTTTTTCCGTAATGCCGCCACTGTAAAGAGAACCGGTCTGGAGTTTGGTGTGAATTCAACTGTAGCAAGAGGATTAACTGTTAAGGCAGCGTACACCTATTCAAATTTCAGATACGGTAATTATGAAGCACGCAGCATCGATGCTGAGGGAAATATTAATGATGCTGATTATTCAGGAAACAGGGAGCCAAGTAATCCGGATAATAATTTTTCCGCCGAAATTGCTTACCAGTATGTCTACAAAAAGAATTATACATTCTTTGCAAAGGGGACAGTTCTCAGTGTCGGGTCAATGTTTGTTGATGATCAAAATCTTGAGCAATATAAAACTCAGTCCTATACTACTATAGGGAGTCAGGTCGGAACAAATATTAGTTTTAATAACTTCAGTGTAATGGCATTTGCTGGTCTTGGCAATATTACAAATGAAAAATATGTCGCTTTTATACAGGTAAATTCCGACAGGCTTGAGTTTTATGAAGCAGGTATTCCATATAATTTTTTTGGTGGTATTAATCTGAATTACGTTTTTAATTAAACAAAAACTACTGAAAAACCGGAAGTCTTTTACTAAAATTAACAATTAAGATATTTTTAATAATAGGGAATCTTAATAATAGATTCCCTATTTTTTCCTACATAAACCTATTAATGAATTCCAGCTTATTTAATTTTAATGAACAAATTTAATCTTTTTCTGCAATTTTTACTGTCAATTATTTTGTTTAACAATTCATATTCACAGTTTCCTAATTTCAGGATACATCCTTCGTCAAATCATCAGATCGAGCCGGCAATAGTCAGACATCCGTCAAATCCTTTAATTATGTTCGCAAGCTCTTTTACAGTTAATACTTCCTTCCGGAGTGAAGGCATTTATGTAACAACCAACGGCGGTCTTAACTGGACAGGTACCGATACCTGCTTTGGAAATCCAATTTCAAATCATGGCGGAGATCCGGGTCCGGTCATTGATAAAGACGGAAGATTAATACTTACGCATCAGGGCGGTTTCATTCTCGGAATGTGGTCAAATTATTCGACTGATCTCGGTCAGACATGGTCTAATAATAAGCTTATCGCCGGAAACGATCAGGACAAGGGAAGCCCTGCAACGGATGATGTTCCTAACAGTCCGTATTACGGAAGGACATATTTGGTCTGGACAAGATTTACCTCGCCTTTTCCAATAACTGTAGCTTACACAACTGACGGAGCAGTTAACTGGTCTTCTGTTATCCAGGTTAATAATTCTATTACAGGACATCAGTCACTTGGACCTTCAATGGTGGTCGGTCCCGGGGGCAAAGCATACGTAAGCTGGGCGTCATCTATTCTTGTGTCACCTTTCAATGAAGACTATATAGGATTTGGAGTTTCTACAAACGGAGGGGATAGCTGGAATGTAAATGAAACTGCTTATGACTGTAACGGAATTAAAGCTTCATCTTTTCAGCCGTGGGGAATTCGAGTTAACGGTTATCCGGCTATGGATATGGATAAAACAGGCGGAGCAAGAAACGGCTGGATATATATCGTGACAGCGGAGAAAAACTTTTACCCGCGGGCAGCGATCCGGACATTGTTTTTCATAGGTCTACTGATGAAGGCATTACATGGTCTACCGGAGTCAGGGTAAATCAGGATCCTTTCAATAACGGGAAGATACAGTTATTGCCCGCAATACGTGTGGATGAAGCCGGAGGAATAAACATAGTTTACTTTGACAACAGAAACATAAACATAGATTCATCACAGGTATATTTATCACGCTCAACTGACGGCGGTAATACATGGAAAGATTTTCAGGTAAGTGATCACAATTTCAAACCAAAAGGAATTTCCGGAGCAGGCTCCGGAAACCAGGGAGACAATATAGGCATTACTTCCGGTAATAATACTCTATGGCCTGTCTGGATGGATGACAAAACCGGCGTGTATCAGATCTGGACTGCTCCTATAGATTTAAGCACAATCGGAATAAGACAGCTAGAAACTTCCGTCCCGGATGGATTCGTACTTGAGCAGAATTATCCGAATCCGTTTAATCCTTCAACGGTTATTCGTTATTCTATCCCGTCAGACGTCAAACGTCAGACGTCAGACGTTAGACTTGTTGTTTTTGATAATTTAGGAAAAGAACTATTAACTTTAGTTAATGAAAAACAAAGTGCAGGAACATACGAAGTTGATTTCAATGCTGCCGGATTACCGAGCGGTATTTATTATTATAAACTTCAGGCGGGAGACTTTATAGAATCGAAGAAGATGTCACTAATTAAATAGCAGTGGAGTGTGTAGAGTGCAGTTTTATTAAACCAAAGCTTCTTTCGAAACGATAATACCATCTTCATCACAATACACAAACTCATCAGGTTTTAGATCAATGCCTGCAAAATGAACAGGAATGTTTTCCTGTCCTTCGTTTCTTTTATTACTTTTAAGAGGATTTGTGTTCAGCGCTTTAATTCCAATATCAAGTTTTGCAAGCTCTTCAGAATCGCGGACACAGCCGTAGATTATAATTCCATTCCATCTGTTTTTGATTGCAATGTCTGCGAGCATATCACCAAGCAATGCGCATCGCAATGATCCGCCTCCGTCTACTACCAAAACTTTACCTTCACCATTTTGTTCTAAAGCATTCCTTACAAAGGGATTATTTTCAAAACATTTTATAGTGTGTATTTTCCCGGAGAAATTTTTCCTGCCGCCGAAATCCCTAAAGACGATTGGCTCTGCTATTCTTACTTTATCCGGATTATTGTCACAGAGATCTGTTGTTTTAATTTTCATGTTGTTTGTGATTTATTGATTTCATTATTAAGATTGATAATTTTTTTCATGCAGACGCTTAGCTCTTTACCTTCATACTGTCCGTAATTAGGAATTAAATCATAGCCGTTGCTTTGATAAAGTGTAATTGCTGTTGTTTGTTTCCTGCCTGTTTCAAGTATGCATTCGGAATAATTCAATTCATCAGCCCATGATTCCAGTTCTTTTAAAACGCTTTTTGATATTCCTTTACCGCGAAACCCGGGTATTACAAACATTCTTTTTACCTCAGCAATATCGTCTGTGTATTTTTTTATTGCGCCGCAAGCCGCCGGAGTATCATCAAAGTATCCAACAACAACGTTATTAATGTTCTCAATTTTATTGTATTGTGCATAGAACGGATGTGCATCTCCGTCATTTTCACGAAGTTCATCATCGAGCAGTTTTACAAGGTTAATGAAATCAGGATTAGTGTAATCTGTCCGGATCAGTTTTATCATGTCGGATGTTTTGAAGACACAAATTTTATTTAAATGTGTCTCAATATAAATTTTCCGGGAGTTTTTAGAAATGCAGGAAGAAAAACAAATTATGGAAATCTAAATATCGCTGCTATGCAGCTAAAAAAATTAAATCCTATGCTGTTAATATTTCGCATCATATTCAATTTCGGTTCGACTCCGAAGGAGTTTAATCTTAATAGAAAACGAGATTAAAGATATAACGATATACAGCTCCGTAAGGAGCGTCATCTCAATTACATTTTACTATGTCGCTACTACGTAGCTGATAATATTGAAATATATCGCTGCTATTAATATTTCGTCCCTACAGGACTTTCAGCATCGTATTAAAATTCTTAATTAATATTTCGTCACACGGAACTTTCAGCATTGTATTAATTTCGGTTGCATCTCCTGAGGAGTTGAATCTTAATAGAAAATGAAATTAAAGATATACAGCACCGTCAGGAGTATCAGGTCATTCATAAAATTCAAATACATATTTCTCATCATATTCAATATTAAATCTATTCAATAACTCAATATACTCATCTTTAAATGATTTCTTAGAATGATATTTTTCCTGATCATTAATATACTTAATAACTTTATCTAATTGAGACTCAGAATATGAAAATGCTTCAAATCCTTCCTGCCATTGAAATTTTTGTGTTACAAAATCCTTAGTATTTATCCACTTCGAAGAATTTGCTTTAATGTCCCTGATTAAATCTGATAATGCAATATCCGGTTTCATGCTAAGCAGAATGTGAATATGATCGGAAACTCCGTTAATGGCGTAAACCTTCTGTTTTTGTCCGTGTACTATTCCGCAAATATATTTATACAACTCATCTTTCCAATTTTTACTAATAAAATTTTTTCTAAACTTTACCGCAAATATTATTTGAATGTAAATTTTCGTATATGTGTTAGCCATTTTCATCTACCTTTCTCAAATTTAAAATTAAAATAAATATATAAATTCTTTCTAAAATCCCACCTCAATTCCCATCGACAGCCGGTTATTCACATCACCTTCTATTTCATCATTCCCGCTGCCAATACTCTTCACTCCGTCAAAATATGTTTCGGCATATTTTAATGAAATAGCTCCGAACGGAATTGGTTTATACTTCATGAGCAAATACCATCTCCTCCCTTCTCCGTACAGTGCCACATTTGACATCACTCCCTGTATGTCATTTTCAAATTCATATATCCTGCTGTCGTAATCATCAGTATTAAAAAAAATAAACCGTGTATCGAAAACCAAACCTTTTACAGGAATTATCCTTATGTCGGAAAAAAATAAATACCCTTTGTTATTCACTCCGAAATTTTTATAGCCGACATTTACATATTCATACCTGCTTCTAAATCTGAACTTATCAGTTACCTGATAAATAAAACCTGTTCTGACATTAAGCTGATTCCTGTTATCAATCCTTCTCACCGCACGTCCTGATTCATCTGCAGCAGTTTGTGTCTCTTCCTTATTTTCATTTTTATATTTGAAATTAAATACAAAACCTTTTGCTGCACGCCACTCAATATTTGCAAGAAAGTCATTTCCGGAGGTGGGGACAGGGTTAAAAAATGTTCTGTAAGGAAACTTATACTGGTCGAAGTAACCGTTTACTATCAGACCTTTTAAAGGACGGAAAATTATACCGGCGTAGAATCCGCGTTCATTATAAGTTTCTCCTTTTTCACTGAAGCCGAACGAATGTACCGGTGCAAAGTCCGCAGGATAGTTCCGGTATGAAAAAAGAAGATCCGCAATTTTAAAGAATGTAAACTGTACTGCGTTAATGCTTGCAATGGAATTTGTCTGCGAATGGGCAAACTCGCCGTAGAAATTCATGTTCTTATATATGAAGTCATAATCAGCTCCGATCATGTTTGCTGTGTTTCCCGAAAATTTAGATAATTTTTTGATTGAATCTGAAGTAACAGGCTTTGAAAATTTACTTGTCCAGTATGTCGTTCCCAATCGAAGACTTCCCTTCTCATATGTAATTCTTCCGCCGTATAATTTTTCCTTTGCAGAATTTTTCCTTTTGATCTCAGTTGATGTTCTGTGATAACCGTCATAATAAAAGCTTGAGACATCATCCGTTAAAACATTGACCGAGGCATCATAATAATTATCAGAATAAAATAGATTCACATTAAAATTATTAAGAGCGATTTTAGCAGCGCCTCCCCTGAAGAACTGAACTTCATTCACTGAACCGTACCCGTCAATTCCTTTGCCTTTCTTCTTAATAGGATTCACAGCATTAATTCCCTTTGAAAATGCCTGCAGACTCCACACCGCCAGACCCTGCGCAAAGTTTAATACATAATCTCCTGCAACAGCATCTTTGATAAACACATAATCTTTTAATTGCAGATAACCTGAAATAAAGTCCGCGTAATTTTTTTCTCCGGGATCTTTTTCAGTAGTAATGTTAGCTTCAATTTTGTAATCTAATTTTTCAAGCTTGACATTCAGCTGGTTGTACATCTTTAGTCTGGATCCTTCATACTTTCCGGAAAGATATCCATCCTTCGGCTGCAAGTCCTGCAGAAATCGTGAACGGAAGCGGCTTGAGAGATTTAATTTATCTGTTACATTGGAAACAGAATATTTCAAACCGGTTTCGTCTATCATAATATCTTTCTTAGACTGTTTCGCGATTAGATATATTTTGATCTTCTCATAAAGCTCGGGTGTAATTCCTTCAACTTTCAGCAAAGCTCTCTTTGATTTAAAGTATTTTATTTCATTACGGTAGTCGACAATATTTTTCGCAGTGACTGAATTCAGAAAAGGTATGCTTTCCAGCTGTTGAAGTGTGGCTTTGTTCAGATCAAAAGGATTTCGTTTCAGATTTTCCAGATTATCTAACAAAGCTGACTCATCCTCTTCAGAATTCAAATCCTCGAGAAGTATTTCCTGCTGAAATGAATTTCTAAGATCAGTGGTATCAGCAGTATTATTTGTTGTGTCTTTTTGAGAGTATAAAAATTTTGCGGTGAGAATAAAAAAGCATCCGAGTATAACAGCATAAGTTTTCATTTGTCTTCATCATTGAATTTAAATGAAAAAATATACTGATAATTAAATAACTTTCAAAAGTTTTTTTATTTGATTTGTGAAAACGAGAGGTGAGAGACGCGAGGCGGGAGACGCGAAACTTCAAACAAGAAACATTACCTATTACCCATTACCCAATACCTACTACCTAATCATTTTTCCGCAACAATATAGACCATCCGGTTTATGTTCTCGTCTGATAAAACTTTAAATCCCGCACTTTTAATAATTTCGGAAACATTAGAATGAGTCACTCTCAGTTTCATATATGAGCTGACTTTTTGAATCCAATTATTTGAAGACAGGTCTTTTTCATAGAGCAGATCCGTGACTCTTACCTGTCTCTCAAAGTATTCAAGAAAACACGTCAGGATTCGCCGGTCATCCGACTTTACGGGAATAAATCTCTGAGTATCAGTTAGTTCAATGCCGTAATCCCTGAATGACAATACAAGACGGCCTTTCTCTTCAAGTTTCTCATAACAGGCTTCTATTAACTTACACAATGATTCGAATGTATCAAGATGTGAAATCGTATCACCCATGCAAATGATCAAACCTGCTCTTTCAGCATATTTATAAAAATCAGCAATATCAGATTCTATTGCCCGGATGCTGTATCCTTTACTTCTGTCATTTAGATCAGAGATAAGTTTTTTACTGAAGTCAAAAGCAATTACATCAAAACCGAGTTTTGCCAATGAAATTGACTGAAGTCCGTGACCGGCACCCAGGTCTATTGCGGTTTTATTTTCGTGAGGAAAAATGCTGTGGAGTTCGAAAAATTCTTGTTGTACGGCTTGCTGTGTATCAAAATCACCGGACATCCATTCATAAAAATCCGCAAGATGTCTGTCGTAGTGCTCTTTTGCAGTCATTGAAACAATATGACACGGTAAATTTGAATTAACTTATTTTATTTTAATTTGCTCCACTCCCATTACATCCCTGCCGGTATTATTATTTCTCTGAACAAAAACTACAAGATCAGTTAAGTCTTGATTTATTTGAGCAGGAATGCTGTAGCTATGGTCGTAAGTGTTTGTCTGTCCGGGGCTAATTGTAAATGGCTCCCCTGTTGGAATAGTCACAAAATCCCGGAATGTATTATTAAAGTGTGTTTCACCGTTTGGTGCATTGTACTGAATTTCATTTTCAGCGATCGCAACCTGATAAACCAGATCGTTTAGAACGGCTCCTGAAATCTGTTTTATCTTTATGTTTAAATTTCCGTTTCTTGATACCGAATCATAGCCATTGGTTAATTCAATTGTATATGTTCTGGCATCAGCCAGCTTCTCATTGATTTTATTAGTCCATGCGGCTGAACTAAAGGCTCCCATATATGTTCCCAGTAAAAATGTTCTTGGATTTACTATAGCTGAGTTAGGATAAAATGCCATCCTTGCATTATTGTCTGTTGTGTTATACAGATAAAACGGATCTCCTGCAAAAAGAGTCGTATGATATCTTAAGATTATAACATTTGTGTCATTCGTTGTAACACCTCCTAGTTCAAAAATTTCATCCAGATAAGTATTTGCTTCAACACACGGAATACAGCTTGTGTTTGTGAATAACTCAATAAATACTTTGCCCCCCCCCCCTTTTCCCCTCCCAAGAAGGGAGGGGGGGGGTGGGAAGAGGGGGGGGGGGGGGGGGGGGGGGGGGGGGGGGGGGCGGGGGGGGCCCGGGCGGGGGGGGGGGGGGGGGGGTTTTTGTGGCTGGTGGGGGGGGGGCCCCGCGGGGGGGGGAAAAACCCGGCCAAAGTTTGTTTGTGCACTGTTTGCTGTATCAGCAGGAGGAGGGGGCGGTGTGTTATTAACAACCGGACTGTCATTGCTTTCACATGAATAAAAAAAAACTGAAATAATCAGAACTTGAAATACTAATATTAGATTTTTCATTTTGATACTAAAAAATTTTTAAAGATTTGTAAAACTCGTATGGTTCATAACATCAGTTAGACTTACTTGTCAAACTTCATATACTTTATAAACTCAACTTTTAACTTTTAACTTTTAACTTCTCAATATTGCGTCGATATCAAAACCCTGAAACCTTCAAAGGGCTGTACAAATCTGCAGATTCCGTTCGTGCATTTCAATCCGCCTCTTTCAGAACCATACGAAACTCCGAATGTATTCGACTCATTTAATCTGTAGGAAACATCAGCTGTAAACCAGGACGACTTTCCGGTAGGTTCTTCATCATCATTTGTAAATTCAGAGGTCACTGTAAAATTTAATTCGGGAGAACTGGAAAATGTCATCGAGTTATACTGATTCATAAAATTGTTATCACCTATCCTGATTGTGTTGCTTGCCCATTGAGTTTCGTTTATGAATGTAAGGCTGTATTTATCGGTAAAAGAATATCTGAACTCAAGTGGGATTGTTGTCGTCTTTATGATTTCCGAGCTTGATGGATTTATCTGATTATAAACAACATTGTTCTGTATTGCCAAAGCTAACTTTGCATATATCTTTTCAGTTGCATAATCTTCACCTTCGAGATAAATTTCCCAGAAAGGTGAAAAAGAATTATCAAGATCGGGAAGCCAGCTGTCGCTTCTGTCAATTCTCTGATATGAGATTACAGTTGATTCATCAATGTCCTCATACGAATAATGCTTTGATGCGATGCTTCCGTTAAGATTAAAGCTCATCTTATCATTCGGTGAATAAACCAGATCGATCTGTCCTCCTACTTCATCATTAAAATCAACTACGTGAGGATTTCTTGATGTCAGTACTGAAGCATTTTCTCTTTGAGCAGTCGGTGGATTCTGATAAGGCAGCATTCGTGACGGTCTTGTGTTGCTTCTGTTGTCAGGGAGTGTAATGTCGAATGCATAATTTTTATATTCCATTGTTAAGCCGATATTTCCTACTGAATATGATAAAGAAGAATAAAAGCCGTCTCCGTAAGCTGTCTGAGGATTCGGATAAATTGCATTAGGAGTAATAATGGAAGTCTTATGAGCATAGTCGGCATAAAACTGTATAGTTGGAAAATTTATATTAATTATTGCTTCCGGCAGGTCAGTGCTCACTTGTGTAACGACTCCTTCTTCAGGCAGATCGCCGTTTGAATGAACATAATTTAAGCCAATTGTCAGCGGCTTCAAAGGAGATACTCGCAGATATGCATCACGTAATCTGTAGAACTCCACTCTTTCAGGTGTCAGATAATCATGATAAGTAATATTCCCGCCTATGATCTCTGCCTTTATTTTTAAAGGATTTTTAAGTTTAAAAGTGTTTTCATAAATTAGCCTCACTCCGTCAATCCCGGTATCATAATACAATGCCCTGTCCTCAAAAAGATTCAGTGCCATGCCACGTGAAATTACTTCCCAGAAATTTCCTGCGCGCAGGGAGATCCCGGATTTATGATCATACTCTACAAATCTTTTCGCAATGCCTACATAGTTAAGTCCGTATTCAATAGAATCACTGTATTCATAACGCAGTCCGAATGTCACATCGTTAACATTAAATCTTGCATCAGTAAGGTTTTCAAAATATTCCTTAGGGTTTTTAATGTTGCCGGTGTACTGGTAACCGTTTCCGTAACGCAGCAAATTAGCCACTGCAGCTTCTACGTTCAGATTGATCTGTGCGTATGAAACTGAGCTGGAAAAAATCAATATTATAAGGAATAAAAATTTTCTGGTCAAAGAACTTAATATCTCCCCGGCTTATTTTATTAACAAAAAATTTTTAAATGCTATTTTGATTCATCTTTTATATCTTTAGAATCATTTCCGCTCAATGCATCTTTGATCTCTTTTTCAATCTGTACTTCATCACCTGTAATGTATCCGAGATGTTTTGCTATCACATTCTTGTTTTTATCGATGATCAGAGAATACGGTAATCCCACTCCCAGATAATCTTCGAATACGTGTTTGTCAAGATCCAGTACAACCGGGAATGTATATTTGTTTGCATTAATGAATGACTTTACTTTCGAGATTGATTTTTGATTATCCTGATTGATCGCAAGATATGTGAATCCCTGGTCCTTATACTTTTCATATATCGGCTGCATCTTTTTCATCTCTTCTTTACAAGGTGAACACCAGGTAGCCCAGAATGAGATCATCACAGGACCCTTTTCAAGGAGTTTGCTGAGAGTTATGTCATTTCCGTCCAGGTCCGGTTTTGTAAAATCATTAAAATACTGGCTGAATGATTTTAAGGGAAAAATTACTAATAGCAGTGTTATAAAAATTAATTTTTTCAATTTTCAAAAAAGTTAAAGTTATAAAATATTTTTGTTACGATTTCATCAATAATATAACTATGGCGGTAACGACAAGGTTTGCTATTCCGAGCGGAAGCATTACCTTCCATCCGAGATTCATTAACTGGTCATAGCGGAATCTTGGAACCGTCCATCTTACCCAGATGAAAAAGAAAACCATTAAAATTACTTTTGCACAGAATGTTAAAACTTGCAGGATACTGACTAGCATTGGGGGTAATCCGAAGTCTTGTAAATATGGAAACTGCCATCCGCCAAGATATAAAGTTACTATCATAGCGGAAGAAACTATGACATTTGCATATTCCGCTAAAAAGAATAATGCAAACTTCATACTGGAGTATTCAGTATGGTATCCGCCGACAAGCTCCTGCTCAGCTTCAGGCAAATCAAAAGGAGTGCGGTTTGTCTCAGCAAATGCCGATACTAAAAATATGAGAAATCCTACCGGCTGTAAAATTATGTTCCATTTCCATCCGGCCTGATTTGAAACTACTGTATCAAGTTCAAGCGAACCGTTAATTAAGATAATTGCAATCACAGAAAGTCCCATTGAAAGTTCATAACTGATCATCTGTGCCGAAGAACGTAATCCTCCGAGCAGAGAATATTTGTTATTCGATGACCATCCGCTGAGTGTAATTCCGTAAACACCTAATGATGTCATAGCAAGAAAATACAAAATTCCGATATTCACATCTGCTATCTGAAGCTGTATGACTCTGTCGCCGATTGTGATAGTATTTCCGAAAGGTATCACTGCAAATGTTGATAGTGATACAATGATTGATAGTGTCGGAGCAAGTGAATGAATTAACCTGTTAGCCTTCTCGGGAACAATATCTTCTTTGAGCAGAAGCTTAATTACATCTACCAGTGGCTGCAAAAGCCCTGCCGGTCCGACTCTGTTAGGTCCGATTCTGTTCTGAATAAATGCTGAAACTCTTCTTTCTGCATATACAGTATAAGCAACACCTGTCAATAAAATCACATTTACAACTGCAATTTTTGAAATAATTATTATAAAATTAATTACTGTTTCTGACATTTAATTTAGATTTGTGAGAATACAAAATCCGAAAAATAATATTAATTTTAAATGCAATTGACAGTTCTTTTTCAATCATTCCAAAAATGCGGAAAAATGAGAAAGATTGCAAGATTCGGTCCTGGTAAAAATTATCCTGCAGATCAGATAATTCTTTTTTAATTTCAAATTTTTAAAACAAACCTCGGTTTGAGATCTGAAATTTATTACCGTCCGGGTCTTTGCCGTCACAAAATTTTATTTTCCCGAATTCGACAACTTTTCCCATTTTACAACCTCTTTTTTCTATTAATGCTTTAGCTTTTATTACATCCTTCACAGCAAAAACAATTTTCACACCTGTATCCTTTTTTGTTACGGGTCGGTCTGAAGATTTGTGCAGGGCAATGTTACAGCTCCTGCAGTCTATCTCTGTCCATTCAGTATCAATTTTTCCGATTATTTTAAATCCAAGTATGTCCCGGTAAAACTCTGCAGATTTTTTAACATCTTTTACAAATAAAATTATTCTGATTATTTCACCTATCATTTCATTTCTGATTTAAATTTGCAAATGAATAAGAATTTCTTTGAATTTTTTTTCCTGTAAATTTTAAGATTGCAATTAACGTCATTTCAAATGACTCTCAACTTTCAACTTTTAACTTTTAACTCAGGATATAAACTCACTGTATATCTCTATCACCTTCTTATATTCTTTTATTATCTCGTTTTTATCTGCGCTTGAGAGATCTGAATTTTCCAGACTGATCTGAACGGACTTCAGTTTGCCGACGCATTCTGTTGCTTTTGCAAGCCTTTCCGAAACTGTAAGCTCTTTGTGCAATCCGGTGAATACCGTAGCAGTAGCTGTAAAAACGGCAACAATCCCGCATGTCCATTTCCATGCCGGTGGTCCCTGACCTACTATAGGTCCTGAAAAGGCAGTTAATCCGGCAATGAGTGTCGCAAATACACTCGCGATCAGACTTATATAAATAAATCTCGAATTTGTCTTTCTCAAATTCGAAACATGCGCCTGAGCTTTACTCAGACTTTCCTGAATTTCTTTAGTCATTAGAAAATCTCCTTAGTAAATTTATTTATTGTTTATTCAAATATAGTTATATGAATATTTTGTTAAAGTGTTATTTTTAAATAATAGAATTAATGAGTTTTGGACGCGTATGAGTCCTGGTTAATTACGTTTAAATACTTTTTATATTTGCATTGAACAAACGTGTCTATGTACTCGGCAAAAAAAGAACGCGGATCACACGGATTTATACGGAAAAATAGCTGATTTATTATTTGCTTAATAAAGAGGTCATAACATTTATTTATTATGTTAGAGAATTCTAAATCTTACCATTCAAATTTTTTTGGAAATCAGTGATAATCCGTTATATCAGTGTTATCGGCGTTCTAAAAAGGTTTTTTCGTGTACAGAAGCAAACAGGTTAATGTAATATTAAAGCATTTAAATCGCGAAATATTTTTTTTAATTTTAAATGTTTTCCTCAGTGCATTCTACAAAAAATTAAATTCAATTTATTAACTGTTTATTTAACTTTAAATCAAAACAATGGCAGCTTTAAGATTAGGAGACACTGCTCCGAATTTCAGTGCAAAAACAACTGAAGGTGAAATCATGTTTCACGAATGGCTCGGTGATAAATGGGGAGTTTTATTTTCACATCCGGCAGACTTCACGCCTGTCTGTACGACAGAGCTTGGAATGGTTGCCAAACTCAAGGATGAGTTTGACAAAAGAAATGTAAAGGTCATCGGGCTGAGCGTTGATCCTCTTGGTTCTCACGGAGACTGGATAAAAGACATAAACGAAACTCAGAATACAACTGTTAATTTTCCGATGATCGCTGATGACAATAAATATGTATCTGCGCTTTATGATATGATTCATCCGAATGCTGATGACAAATTGACAGTTCGCTCGGTATTTGTAGTTGGTCCCGATAAAAAGGTTAAGCTGATGCTGACTTATCCTGCTTCCACGGGAAGAGATTTTAATGAAATATTAAGAGCGATCGATTCTCTTCAGCTGACTGCTAATTACAGCGTAGCCACTCCGGTTAACTGGAAAGACGGCGATGACTGCATCATTGTTAACTCAATTAATGACGAAGATGCTGCGAAGAAATTTCCGAAAGGATTTAAAAAAATAAAACCTTATTTAAGACTTACTCCTCAGCCAAATAAATAATCCTTAAATTTATTTCATCCTTAAAAAAAGCAATGACCATAATGAACAGGGGGAGCTCATCCCCTTGTTCCGTGGAAATAAATGTATCCTGAATAAATTCTCAAACTCTGAAACCTTTCTTAACGTATTACGTCTTGTTACAAAAGTTTACAAAATTTTCCCGGTTCACTTACACCAAGTTCTTTCAGCTCAAATAAAAAATTTTCATTAAATTTAAATTAGTAATATCATGAAAAATTATACTGCCTTTTTTGTATTAATTTTTTCATTCTTCTGTAATTACCTCATGTATTCTCAGACTCAGGGGGTTAAATTAATGAGTCCGGAAGTTAACGGGAAAATAGACAACACTGAATGGAGCGGGGCAAAAGTTTTTACGAACTTTCATAAATTCATTCCCAAGTCTGATGATAACAACCATGACAGCACTACTGTCTATATCAAGCAGACAAAGGATGCAATTTATTTTGCTTTTGATTATTATCCGAAAGGAAAAATTATTTCTAAATCACTTACGCGGGACAGAAGCACGGAAGATGAAAATGAATTTTTCATTTTGCTTGATTTAGAAAACAAACACCAGAACGGATACATGTTCGCGTTCAGTTTTCTTAATAACCAAAGAGACGCCATTGTTTACAACCAGAGAAACCAATCAAGCGAATGGGACTGGATATGGGAAGTAAACTCAAAGATCATAGCCGAGCCAAAAGACGGTAAAGCCGGACATATTCAGACAGAAGTAAAGATCCCTGTTGACAGGCTGCAGAATAAAAACCCGAAACAAATCGGCATAGATGTTCAGATGTTCTCTTATAAAGAGGACGGGACTTACTATTATTATTCATTAATACCTGACAGCGAACTTCTTTCGCTTAAGAATACATATCAGTACGATCTCATTACTCCTTTTGATGAAAAATTAAATCTGAACTTTAATGTGATTCCGTTTGCCGTTGGTCAGAGCGCTAACAATGGTCCGGAAGACACTTTGATTTTAGGTGGTGACATAAATGTCAGCATGGATAATCATAAACTCAAAGCTACCTATAACCCGGATGAGTCTACGCTTGAAGCAGATCCTTTCAGATTTAATTTATATGCGCAACCGATTTTTTTGCAGGAGAAAAGGTCATTCTTCAGCAGGGATCTTGACTTGTTCAGGACTCCGATAAATTTATTTTATACACGGGCTATTGATGACATTAAATACGGATTCAATTACTCATACCGGAGCGATGTATTAAAAGCCGGCATAGTACAGGTTGAAGATATAGATCAGTCCGGTGACAGAAGAAATTTTTTTGTTGCACGTCCCAATATGAATTTCAAAGATCTTAATATCGGTTCGCTGTTCATATATTCAAAAAATTTCGGTACCGGCTACAATGAAAAGGTGCTGAGCTTCGATGGGTCCTACCGGTTTCCTGACAATCCTTTGAGATTTCAGGCACAGTTTGCAAACAGCGCTACGAGCTTACCGGGTAAAGGATCGCAGGGTACGGCATATAATCTCTACGGATATTATCAGTCTAACGATGCCGGAGGACCTTTTGCAGATGTAAGTTATAATAGAGTCAATCCGGGTTTTTATGCTTCTACTTATTTTAACGGCAACACCGGTCTTCCGAATAACTATGATGGGATGAATATTTCAGGCGGATATAAATTTGTTTTTGACAGACAATATTTCAGCGACTGGAATATCAACGGCGGATTTTATAAGCTGAGTACTTTAGAAACAGATGTGAATTTTCCTTCAGGATTTAATTTTCAAAATAATTGGTCTGTCAATAATAATTTTAAAGTTGCAGAGTGGCTGCGTTTCAACCAGTATTTCGAGTACAACAGACCTAATTCTTTCAACGATAACGGTGACGTAACCACTTTCACGAATACCGCACAGGAATATAATGCAAGTTTTTTTCTCGGAACAAACTATCTAAATGTCGGATATTTCTTCGGTCCGTATTTCGGAGATTTCCTGAAAAATCCTTACCTGAGCGGAAATGTATTTTTATTTGAAAGACTTGCTTTAAGCGCGAGCTTAACTTTCTATGATATTGCAGGTGAAAAGAGAACAATATTGAATACACGAATGGACTGGAAAGTACTGCCTAAATTCTTTATCCGGTCATATTTCCAGAGAGATAACATTTCACAGCAGGCTTTGTGGAACTCAATTTTCCAGTATGAGTTCTTCGCAGGCAGCAGTGCTTACATAGTCGTAAACATGAGCGGTGAAAGCCTGCAGTATGTTGCTAAGTATTTTAAGGTCGGATACGATTTTGCTTTTTAATCTATGACCGGTTATACCAAATGTTCACTAAAAAATTTTAAAAGAATTTTAAACACAAAAATCGCAAAGTACTTACAAAGAATTAAGGTTTTAAAATATAACATTTGTTCAAATTGTAACAGCACATTAAAAATCTTAATGTGCTTTTTTTTATTTAAAGTTATACTGGTCATCACATACGTCCAAAATAATTAAAAAAGCTTGCCACGAATGATCACGAATTAAAAATATTATCACTAATTTTTAAATAGAATTAACATAAAATTATTTTTGACAGCATAAGTATAACATTAATACTTAAAAACATTTTAGACAGTAATGACTGGTCATACAGTGTCATACAGTGTCATACAGTATCATACAGACAAATAACTTTTTAGTATTTTTAATTCTTATTCAAGTAACTATTTTGATTTAAATTTCAATTCAATGAAATCGTTTTACTTAACAATAGTTTTTCTGATATTAGCATCATATTCCCAATCCCAGACAGACGGAATAAACAAAAACTCCTCCCCTTTTAAAATTGCGCGGTTGAAATATTCGGGCGGCGGCGACTGGTATAACGATCCTTCAGCAGAAGTTAATATGATGGATTATTTAAAAAAGAATACAACCATAGATGTAGATGAACCGAAGTTTTATTCTGTAGACGTTGCATCGGATGACATATTTAACTATCCTTTTATATTGATCACCGGCCATGGTAATATTGAATTCTCAGCAAATGAAATTGCACGGCTTAGAAAGTACTGTGAATCCGGCGGCTTCATTTACGCGGATGATGATTATGGAATGGATATCTCCTTTAAACGTGAAATGAAAAAAGTCTTTCCTGAAGAAGAACTGAAAGAGCTTCCTTTCAATCACAAAATTTACAACTCACAATACAGCTTTCCAAATGGTCTTCCGAAAATTCACGAACACGATCAGAAGCCACCTCAGGGTTTCGGTATTTATAAAGATGGAAGGATGTGTGTTTATTATACTTTTGAAACCAATATTTCCGACGGCTGGGCAGACACTAAAGAACATCAGGATCCGCCTGAAAAGAAAGAAGAGGCGTTTAAGATGGGGACGAATATTATAGTTTATTCGCTGATGAATTAGATTTGTAAGATTTGTAAGATGCGCATGATTGCTAGATTTCAAATTGGTGATTAAGGGTAATAAAATCTTAAAAATCTTATGAATCTTACGAATTTTACAAATCTTACAAATCCACTTACATTTCGCGTGACGAAATCCTTTTCTTCAGCTGCGATAAATGCCATGTTATGTTTATCTCTTTCGGGCAGGCTTCAATGCAGTTAAAGATAGTATGACATCTCCATATTCCGTCAGGTGTGTCCAGTATATCAAGTCTTTCATCCGCACCTTCATCTCGAGTATCATAAACAAATCTGTAAGCTCTGAGCATTGCAGCAGGTCCTATATAGTTTTCATTTGTCCAGGTGGAAGGGCAGCTTGTAGTACAGCAGGCGCAGAGAATGCATTTAGCCGATTCAAATAATTTTTCAGCATCTTCATTTGACTGAAGACGTTCGCGGTTTGGTGGAGGAGGAGTGTTATTTATCAGATAAGGTTTTATGACCTCATACTTTTCATAGAAAGTTGACATATCAACGACAAGATCTTTTATGATAGGTAAGGAAGGAATCGGTTCTATAACTATGGTTTTTTTATAATTAATATCTTTAAGCAGGAGTGCGCACGCGAGCCGGTTCTTTCCGTTCACTTTCATTGCATCGCTTCCGCAGATCCCGTGAGCACACGAACGCCTGAATGTCAATGTTCCGTCATAGTTCCATTTTATTTCATGGAGAACGTCCAGCAGTCTCCAGTCTTCGCTTACATTCTTTACATTAAAATCCTGAAAATACGGCTCTTTGTCATTCTCAGGATTGTATCTTAAAATTTTTAATTGAACATTCATTGTATGTATTAAAATTTTTTATTTCAGTTTATATTCGTTTTGCAATATGCTTATGAATTTATTTTTATCCGGGCAACTGTAAACAGAATTTACAAATTCATATCCCTTCTGAACTTCCCCAAGGAAATGCCTGCTTCTTCCGCACCTGCATCAGTCTTGAAAGTATCGTTGTATCATTTCCGCGCAGCTGAACTGGGATCAGTAAGCAGATCAGTGCACATTCTCCAGCTGATCACACCCGAAAAATTGTAACATTTATAAACTTATTAACGGACTGACTGGCCCCGATATAGCCACACTCCTTCCCCGCATTGTTTAAAATTAATTATTCCACAACAAAAACTATTGCTCATTGTTCATTGCTCAATGCAAATTGTTCAGTATTTTCTTTCCATCGGCTGAAATCTTGTCACAACTACCGGCTTATATTTTAATTCCGGTCCGCTTCCGTTTTTCTCAAAAGCAAACGTATGCTTCATCCACTCCTGATCATTTCTTAAAGGGAAATCTTCTCTTGTATGTGCGCCTCTGCTTTCAGTCCTGTTATAAGCTCCGTAAACTGTTGCCTCAGCAGTTTTCAGTAAATTATCTAATTCCATTGCTTCCGTTAATTCAGTGTTAAATACTTTGCTCTTGTCCTGTAAAGAAATATTTTTAAACCTTTCATTAAGTTCGCCAAGCTTAATAATCATTCTCTCGAGACTTTCCTTGGTCCTGAATACCCCGCAGTCTTCCATCATGGAGTTCTGTAGCTCGGTTCTTATATTTACAATCTTCTCGCTTCCGCTTCTGTTTAATAAATTATGAATCATCTCTCTGCTTCTCTCGTCTTCATTATGACGGACTTCCTGAAATGATGCAGTCTTCAAAAATTCTCCGATTGCTTTTCCGCCGCGTCTTCCGAATACTACCAGATCCAGAAGTGAATTCGTTCCCAGCCTGTTAGCTCCATGAACGGAAACACACGCGCATTCACCCGCTGCATAAAGTCCTTTCACGGTATCACCTTTTTCATTCATAAGTACTTCGCAGTTTGCATTCGTAGGTATTCCTCCCATTGCGTAATGTGCAGTCGGCTGAATCGGGATTGGTTCAGTAGTAGGCTCAACCCCGAGGTATGTTCTTGCAAAGCCTGTTATCTCCGGAAGTTTTTCATCGATGACTTTTTTTCCGAGATGAGACAGATCAAGCAGCACATAATCTGTTCCGTCACTTCCTCTGATACCTCTGCCTTCCCTGATCTCGGTGATGATAGCCCGCGATACCATATCTCTCGGCGCAAGGTCCATCACAGACGGAGCGTATCGTATCATGAATCTTTCACCGTCTTTATTCTTTAAAATTCCGCCCTCACCTCTTGCCGCTTCACTTACAAGTATTCCCAGTTTCCATAATCCCGTAGGATGGAACTGAAAAAACTCCATGTCTTCAAGAGGAAGTCCTGCTTTATAAGCCAGCGCCATTCCGTCCCCGGTGCCTACGTGTGCATTTGAAGTGATTCTGAATACTCTTCCGTAACCGCCTGTTGCAAACAATACCGCCTTCGCCTGAAAAATATGAACTTCACTTGTTGCTATTTCCATCGCTATCACTCCCTTGCAAACTCCGTTTTCCATCAATAATTCTGTTACAAAATATTCGGAGAAAAATGTTACCTGATTCTTAATAGAATTTTCAAATAATGTCTGAAGCATCACATGACCCGTCCTGTCGGCAGAGTAGCAAGCACGTTTTACCGAAACCCTTTTTCCGTTCGGATTATTCTTATCTTCGGGTTTTGTATGTCCTCCAAAATATCTTTGTGCTATCAACCCTTCTTTGTTCCTTGAAAATGGCATACCCATATGCTCAAGTTCAATGATAGCTCTTATTGCATCCCTGCACATTATTTCAATCGAATCCTGATCCCCCAGATAATCGCTTCCTTTCACAGTATCATAAGCGTGATTTTCCCAGCTGTCTTCTTCCATATTTGCCATCGCAGCACAGACTCCTCCCTGAGCAGTTCCGGTGTGAGATCGCGGCGGATATACTTTTGAGATCACCGCACATGTATATTCTTTCGGAATCTCAACAGCAGCCCGAAGCCCTGCCCCTCCCGCTCCGACAATTATTACATCAAATGTTTTTATCATATTAGTTTGTATAGTTCGTTATGTTCGTTAAGTTTATTTAGTTCGTTAAGTTCGTTAAGTTCTTAAGTTTGTTAAGTTCATTAAGTTCATTAAGTTCATTAAGTTCGTTAAGTTCATCGAGTTCATCGAGTTCGTTAAGTTTGGTAAAATTCATTACTCATTACACATTACTCATTACTCATTACTCATTACTCATTCCTCATTGCTCATTGCTCATTGCTCATTGCTACTGCTCCTCCATTTTATTTATTGCCTTATACAGCTCAAGTCTAAGGTCATAAATCCCGGTTCCGGCATCATATGCATTTTTTAAATCCATGTAAGACAATATGGCGTCAAGCTTTCTGCCTTCTTTCACGGCTATCATTCCCAGATAGAAATGGACATCCGGATTATACGGCGGGTTACCTGTCATGAATAATTCTTTTTCGTACGCTTTCTGCAAATATTTTTTTGCAAGCTTTCTGTTCTTATATTTTTCATAGTATATCTTTCCAAGCTGTATATATACCTCTGTATAATTTGAATCTCTCTTCAAAACATTTTTATACTCTCTTACTGCCCTGTCATTTTCATTCATCTTATTATAAAGATTAGCTATCTGAAAGTAAATAAAATACTGCGTTGTATCCTGAGCCAGCATCTTTTCATAAAACTGTATCGCTTTATTATAATCTTTTGATGTTGAATAAGCAGCTGCCAGATTTGATGAAAGAAGATTTAATAAACTGTCGGAATCGAAACTGTTCCTTATGTTCTTATAGAGAGAATCCGCTTTTTGAAAATTGTCTGTGAATACATACATGTCGAGCAAGTCCTGATAAACAATGAATGTATCCGGCTTAAGCTCAATGCATTTTTCATAATATTTTTCCGCCTTTGAAAAATTTACTCTGTTAAGTGAATCCATTCTTACTAAAAATGAATCTATTGTTTTCATTGAATCCTTCTGTTTCGAATAATACCAGTCATAATAAAGCTGTGATTTTAAAGCCGATGCAAGTTTATAGTTTGAATTAAACAGACTCTCTTCTTTCCTGACTTTAATATCTTCATTGCTGACAAAGTCTTTTGACTCGACAGAGTCTTTGAGTTTTTTAAAACCGTTTATGGCAACCGCAAAATTTAAATTTCCGTATCCAACATACGTATATGTCGTGATTCCAATGACCTGTCCTTTTTTATTGAACAAAGCACCTCCGCTGTTCCCCGGAGAGATCGCTGCAGTGACCTGCAGGACCTTGTCAAATGTTTTTTCTTTTGTTAAATATGTCAATGGATCCTGGAAGCTGACCTTCTCGTTCTCCCTTATCGCTGCTATGATGCCTGAAGATATTGTGTATTCAAAACCAAGAGGGCTTCCGATAGCAAACACTTCCTGCCCTGCTTTGACATCATCCGAATTTCCAAAACTAACGAAAGGAAATTTCTGACCGGCAGGATTAACAATTTTTATAAAGGCAAAATCATTTTCATCATCTGTATAAATTAATTCTGCATCATAAAACGTACCGTCACTGGTCTTTACAATCAGACTGTCGATACCCTCTATGACATGATAATTCGTTCCGATCAGTCCGTCTTCATTAATAATAAATCCGCTCCCGTTTAAAACTGTAGTGTCAATATAGGAATATGTATTGTATGAATAGTAATTGTCATCGTTCATCCAAATGGAGATCAATGCCGGCTTGTATTTTTCAATGATCTGTTCTGCGTTAAAGTCATCTTCACCCTTTTCAATTAATTGACTTACAGTTCCGTTTTGTGAATAGGAACTGTTTATGAATATGAATACCGGAATAATGATTGTTAATAAGATCTTTTGCAACATTGTATTTATTAGTTTATCGTTAATCGTTAATCGTTAATCGTCAAAAAATAATTAGTCAATCTATAACTCGTAATTAGTAATTAGTAATTAGTAATTAGTAATTATCTCCCTTTCCACTCCGCTTTCCTCTTCTCTACAAAAGCTTTCATTCCTTCGAATTTATCTTCCGTCGCAAACAAAAGGTAAAAATTTTTTCTCTCAAATTCCAGTCCCGCTTCAATTGTCGTATCAAATGCTTTCAAAACAGCTTCCTTAGCAAGCTGCACTGCAACGGTAGGCTTCGAGGCAATATCTTTTGCAAGCTCTATTGCTTCATCGAGGTACAGATCATTATCCACTACCTTTGTTATGAGTCCCGCTATGAACATATCTTTCGCCGTGAACATTTTTCCGGTGAGTATCATTTCCATCGCACGGGCTTTGCCGATTGCCTTTGTCAGTCTTTGTGTTCCCCCTGCTCCGGGCATTACACCTAAGTTTATTTCCGGCTGACCGAACTTAGCGCCTTCAGCCGCAATTATCATGTCGCATGTCATAGCAAGTTCACATCCGCCGCCCAGCGCAAATCCGCTTACAGCAGCTATTATCGGCTTCTTGATCTTTCTTATCTTATCCCATCTTGCAAACTGATCCCGTAACAGCATTTCAACCGCAGTCGCATCAGCCATCTCTTTTATGTCAGCACCTGCCGCAAATGCTTTCGCATTACCGGTTAAAACCATGCAGCCGGTCTCATCATCTTTATCAAATGTTTCAAGCGCTTCGACAACTTCCTTCATCAGGTCTATATTCAAAGCATTCAAAACATCGGGGCGGTTCAGCTGAATCAAACCTACTTTTAATGCTTTTGAATTTTCTATTTCAGATATTAAAATATTTTTATATGAATTGGAAAGGTGGGATTTATCATTCATTTATTTAATTATTGTATTTGTTTAGCGGTAAATTACTCAGATGTGTTTGAAATTACAATGAAATAACTGATTTGGAATTTGGAATTTCGGATTTGGGATTTTGTTTCTTTTGTTAGTATCTAGTAGGTTAAGACAACTTCTATTCTTAACCTAATTTACAAATTTTTAAAATGTTAGTAAGTTACACCATTCTGCAAACTATTCTAACCCTTTAATATATTTTTTAAAAACCATCTTAAGACTTTGCTTTGATTCATTCAACTTCCACCCTGTAAATGATCAGGACTCAAATTCCAAATCCGAAATCCCAAATTCCAAATCAATCCCAAATCCAAATTCAAAGGTTGACCAGCATCTCATCATTCACTTCTTTCTCTCTCAAGTCAATCCCGTTCTCGATCACCGATTTCAGATTTGTGAGAAAGAAAACCCAGCAGGTGCAGCAGTTAATGTAATTGAAGTCATTTTTGACGGCGGAGTCCTGATATTGCTGTGTAAGTGTTAATTTTGTTCTTTCCTTACCGGGATAAAAATCCAGCGTGACAATGTAAAGCGGGCTGAAAGTAAACTGAAATGATTTATTTTCCAGGGCTTCCGTGACGATCCTTTTAATTCGAGATCTTTATTTAGCCAGCTCCAGAGAAATGAATCTCCTTTCATTACAAGATCGTTACCCAGTCTGATATTCTGATCTTTGTAATAATACTTTGCTTTTCCAATGAACCATTTTATGATCCCGGAGGGTGTTGCCGCAAACTCATAAACTTTTCAACTGGCGCATTCAAAAAGATGGCGTGAGTAAAACATTTCATGTTAAAATTTTCTTCTGTCATGTTTATTCCGGTTTTGGAACATCTTCAATTTTATAATATACAGGCAACCCTTTTGATAATACAAGGTCTCTTTCTTTATTAGCTCCCGGACTTTCACCTATCATTAATATTCCATCGCATTTATCTAATACAGCTAGTGAAATATCCATTGTCGCTTTATATTTATCTTTAACATCAGCTTTCTCAATCACAGGCAGCGCTGCATTCATGCCTATCAGAGGAATGTGTCCCATTTCCAGTAACTTGGCTGCGGCAATATTCATCGCGTCTAAATTTGATTTTCGTTTCTCTTCAGTATCGGCAGAGTATGGTCCTGCAACTCCAATTATCATTCTGTTTTTTATATATTTATTATCGCCGGTTTTATCAGCTTGAAAATTTCAAACCTGCTATTCCCATCACGATCAGAGTGGCGGAAATAATTCTGAATGCCGATACCGGATCTTTGAACATAATTATTCCCACAATAAAAGCTCCGACAGCTCCGATTCCTGTCCATATTGCGTAAGCTGTTCCCATGGGAATTGACTTCTGCGCTGTATACAGCAGAAACCCGCTGGCTATCATGCTGATAGCAGCAAAGACTAACCATGAAATTTTATATTGCGTGGTCTGCGAAAGCTTCAGCCCTAAAGGCCACCCGATCTCAAGCAACCCCGCAAAAAACAATATTATCCAAGCCATATAAGATTTTAATTATCATTTAGAAAAACTAATTACTCGCGTCTCACGTTTTTATCAGCTGTACCAGCACAATCTCATTTCCATAAAGGTCAAGAAAGTTCAGCGACATGGAATCCGGAGTGACTTCAGGTTCTCTGATTATATTCACTTTATTTTGAATTAACTTTTCCATAAGCTCTTCAAAGGAATCGGTATATAAAACAAACACGGGCTGTCCTGATGTCTGATTTCCGACTCTCCCTTTTTGCTCCTCCGTTTCAGCTTTTAAAAACCAGATTCCGCCATTGCTTTCCGAGTTAAATCCAACATGAAGATACCTCAGACCTCTTTCGTCAGTGAGATCAAAGAATTTTTTGCAGCCAAGATTCTTTTCATAAAAATCAAATGCTTCGTCATAATCATTCACAAGTATGACTATTCTTCCGAATTCTGTTTTCATAAATTAAGATTTTATTATGATTATTTTTTTTAGAAATTATTCCGGCTTGACTTCAGGAATAAAATATTCAAGCAAAAGCTTTTTCCCCTGATACAATTTAAGCCTGTTGTTTTTGAGTTTATACTTATCAACTTTCCTTATCAGCTGATGGAAAATCCTGTCTGTCTTTGTATCATCACACATCATTCTCGTTGTTGCTAAAATGCTAAAAGAAATTTTACTCCCGTTAATAGTCACTTCTCCCATGATATTATTGCAATCGTCTTTTCCTGATATCCTGTTTTCATTTAGATCAAAATTAATATAACTGTCAGAGTAATTTTCAACGAAATGCAGACCATGTTCCATCCTTATTCTTGAGATATAAAAAGTATTACCTCCAAGCATTTCGCGGTTACTTTCAGAAATGACCATTGTCGGAGTTTTTTTTACAACTGATACTAGTTTGTAAATAAACGAAGGCGCATCTGCAGGCGGGTTCTCAATTTCTTTTTTATTTACCAGTATTTCATATTCATATCCTTCTTCATAATCAAAACCTTCAATTGTACCTGAGTAATTTTTCCATTCACCTTTCGGGGAGTTTTTCAACAGGTAACACATTTGTTTAATTATGCCTGTGCATTCGGCTTTGTGATTGGCTACATAAAACCTGATCGGCAATTCTTTTGAAAAAACATTTACTGTTAAAAACAGCAGAAAAACTGTAAGTAAAATTATTTTCAACCTTATAATTTTGGTTAATCGGTTAATTGGTTAATTGGTTAATCGGTTAATCGGTTAATTGGTTAATCGGTTTAATAGTTGTTCGGGTTAACAAATTAACCGATAACCAGTTAACAAGTTAACCAATCACCCAATCACCAATCAACAGTCACTTCAAACGGACCATTTTCTTAGTCATAGCATACTGTAAGTCATTATTTATGCTTGCTTCCATCCTGTAAAAATAGGTTCCGCTGCTGAGATTGTTTCCGTTAAAATCAATTGAATAGCTTCCTGCGTTCTGATCTCCTTCGAATATATTTGCAACTTCTTTTCCAAGCCCGTCATAAATTTTTATTGAAACATATCCCGGCTTCGGCAAATCATAATTAATTTTTGTAACGGGATTAAAGGGGTTTGGATAGTTTTGTTTCAAATAAAAATTATTTGGAATACCTGCTACGGAATTTTGAACTCCTACTGTCTGTGATGCAAGTGATGCCTGCCAGAGACCTCTTCCCAGTGTCCCTGCCCTTACCTTACCGGTCGGATAGTGAATTTCAATTTCCCTGACGATCACATTCGGCATTCCGTCAAAGTATGGCACCCAGTCGCTTAACTGATTATTAATATAATATACTCCGACGTCCATTCCGACATACACTCCTTCTTTCGGACCATTCTCATAAGTGACACAGTTGGCGGGAATGTTCGGCAGTGAGCCCGAAATATTTGTCCAGTTCATGCCTGCATTTGTCGTCTTAAAAACTTTCTGACCTGAATTGTATCCTGATATTGATGCCCATGCAGTATTCGGATCAGTTGAATGAACTGCAATGTAGGTAACGGAAAATCCCGGTAGCCCGCTGTTCATTAAATTCCAGTTTCCACCGTCATCTGTTGTTACATAAATATTACTTGTCTTTGAAGTATAAATGTAACCGGGATCTGAAGGCGAAATTGCCAGTGAAGTTATTGTACCGCTTCCGAGAGCGGTAGATAATTGAGTCCAGCTGTCTGCTCCGTCTGTAGTCTTCCATACATTTTGAAAACCTGCAAAAAGTGTCAGGTGATCGGTCGGGTGCATGATATAAGGAGTTATAAAAGCACCGGTCCCTGTAATACCGGCTGTAGCATCATTCAGATCTACACCTCCGTTAGTAGATTTTAATATTCCGCCTCCCTGATATTCGCAGTACACAATGTTTGTATCAGTATAATCTATTATAGCTTCACCTCCGTCAGCACCGAATATATGCGTGAGAATTCCGTTTTTAAAAATATTGGAACCGTTGTCCTGTGTTCCCCCGATAATAAAATTTGCATTTGACGGGGTCCCGCCGATTCTGTAGAACTGCATAATGTCCAGTCCCGGAGACCTGTCGATCCAGTTAGTCCCGTTATTGGTCGAATAAAAAACTCCGCCGTCACTTCCGGTAAATAATCTTGATCCGAAAAATTCCAGTGCATGTATGTCAGCATGAACATATGAATAGCCGTCAGGATAATACCAGTAAGTTTGTGAAATAAAATTTGTTCCTCCGTTTGTTGACTTCCATACATTAATCCCGCCTGTATAAACTGTATTTATGTCTGTCGGCGAAACTGCCGTTACAAGATCATAAGTACCCTGACCTCCGGCATCACTGCCGTTAAGTTCATATCCAAGAATGTTTGGCGAACCTGACATTACTGTGAAATCAACACCGCTGTTAGTTGACCTGTAATAACCCTGATATCCGCCATTAGAAGCGCTGGCAAGAAAATATACATAGTTACTGTTTGCCGGACTCACGCCTATTGCCATTCTTGTAATTCCGGATGAAGGAATTCCTGATGTAATTGTTGTAAAATTATCTCCTCCGTCAGTAGATTTCCTGAAACTGGTTCCAGCTGCATAAATAGTGTTAGGATCAGAAGGTTTGAATTCAATATCTCTGATATTCGTCCCTGATACTGTTTGAATCCAGTTAACACCTGCATTGGTTGATTTATAAAATCCGTTATTGGCAGCTGCGATCAGTATATTAGGATTTGTAGGATGTATTAATATTTTGTTCATTCTTACAAAATTAGTCACAAAAAAACTCAGACCTGTCGTAGTCCAGGTCAGTCCGGCATCAATTGATTTCAAAACACCTATGCTGTAAGTCTGTCCTCCGTCACCGTCACCTGTAGCAATGTAAATTACATTTGAATTACCCGGATGAATTGCGATCGATGATACTCCGAGAACGGTAAAATCGTCACTCAGGACTGTCCAGTTGTTTCCGTTGTTTATTGATTTCCATATGCCGCCGGCAGGAGCTCCGACATAAATAATATTCGGATTATTTGGATCTACGGTTACGCAGTTGATCCTTCCGTTTCCGGGATTGTAACCGGAAGCTCCGTTTACCCATGTCGTCGGACCTAACGGCGTCCAGTCACCGTAAACCGGGTTGTCGGATTCTAAATAATTTTCCAGATATTTTTGATACTCAATGTATGCTATTGCGGGATTGAATCTTTCCCCTGTCGGATAAGTGCGTGGAATCATGAACTCTTCCCATCTCTTATATTGCTTCCATCCTTTACCTCTTTCGAAGGTTTTTCCTGCCAGTATTCTTCAAATTTTTTCTGAACATCATAAACGTTTACTTTCGGGTCACTCATTAATTCCAGAAACTCCTGTGAGAAAGACTTTATGTTGAATGTTAAAAACATAAAAAAGATAAAACATAACTGTACAATTTTATTCATGGATGATTATATTTAATTCATTTTAATTCGGTTCTATGTACACGAGAAAAATAGAACGCGGATAACGTGGATTGAGCTGAAAAAGTAACGGATTTTTTATATGTTTTAAAAATATATAATATAAATCTAACTTACTTACTATAATTTTAAAATTTTGATTTTTTAATTTCCCATTGACTATCGGCAAATATCCGCAAAATCAGTGTCATCCGTGTTCCCAAAAAATCATCGTGTACAGAGAATTCGGTTATAAACTAACTTTTCGGATTGTTTTTTTCAAACTATAAAAAAGCCAACCACTTTTCAGCGATTGGCTTTAATCTGAACAATGTAAATTTCAGAAAAATAATATTTTATAACTTCGCTTATTTCAATAATGTCATTTTCTTCGTTATCACAAGATCATTTGATGTTAATGAATAAATATAAATTCCGCTTGACAGATTGTTCCCTGTAAAGTTAATAGTGTAATATCCTGCTGCCTTAAATTCATTAACAAGTGCCGAAACTTCCTTTCCTGTCAAATCAAATATTTTCAAAGTCACAACTCCGTCAGAAGGCAGATCATAGTTAATTGTAGTTGACGGGTTGAACGGATTCGGATAGTTTTGCATTAAGGCAAACTTTGAAGGAATACCTACATTTACTTCGTTATTTAAATTAAAGTATTCAAAGTTTCCATTGAAATCTATCTGCTTCAGTCTGTAGTTATACAAACCCGTGTTTAAGCCTCTGTCTGTATATGCATAATTCATTGCTGAAAGCGTGGTTCCGTTTCCTTCAACAGATCCGATCTTTGACCATTGACCATTAACTATTGTACGCTCTATTTCAAAGCGTGAGTTGTTAGATTCCGAAACTGTTGTCCAGTTTAATGTAACATCTCTTCCGTTTATAGAGGAAACAAATGATGACATTTCAACAGGAAGCGGACAGATAGGAGTCCATGTATAGGTCTGACCTGTTACCGGAAAAACCGTGCTGCTTAAAAGAGAAGTCACTGCGTTTGTTGTTCCTGCTGCTGAAATACCCCAGTTTGAGGTTGCAGTATTAGTCCTGTTGTTAAAATCAGTATTGTCAAATCCTCTTAACCCTACTTGTCCGGCTACAGACGCGACTGGTGCAGTATTCTTATCCATATTACCATATATGACACGAATCTGAGCTGTTGCTTCGTATAGCTTAATTTGGAAATTAAAATTGTCATCGGTCCCTATTATTATGTATTGCCTGAAGTTCTTCCATTCAATCGTATGAATTCTGTTAGGTGATGTACCCTCGGTCGATCTTATGATCATGCCTCCGGAAATTTGAACAACCAGATTGTTTACTATGATGTCAGTTGTATTGTTGGATATGGTTATGGTACCCAGGCCTGCATCAAATGCTGTGATAAATGTATTTGCAGGAATACCTGTGGCAGCAGTTATATGAGCGCCGACTACGACTCCCTGAAAATTCTGAACATCCGTTAAAACATTAGTGACTCCGCTGAAGTCTATTGTGGTCCCAAAAACTCCAATGAGATCTAGACTGAAGGCACTTACAGATCCGTCATATGTTTCGGATGAAGAAATAGCGCCGTAATTAGCAAGTATCGGCCCGGTTGATCCGAAAGTTATGAACCCATTTGAGTTGATAAAATAACTATCATAATCGAGACAGTTATATACGAATGTAAACGGGAGCGCGAGTGCTCCGTAGGTCACATCGTTTAACTGAAAAGGGTCAATGCTTGTATGAGTTGCCCTGGCTACTGTATCTCCGGCTATCTCATTGTAAGCTCCTGTAAAGCTTGAAAATGTGTAATTCGAGATCTGTGCAAATAAATTTAGATTTGTGCATAGAACGAACATAACTGAAAAGAATAAAATAAATTTTTTCATTGTGGTTTATTTTAATTTTAAAAAAGTTTTTAGTTTTTGGAAAACCATTTCTCCTTTCAAAAAAATTTGGTCTTATCATAATATCTCTATCCTTTATCTAAAATAAAAAATAAATAATAGAAACCGGTGTTACATCTCAGCCCTCCTTCAGGTTTGAAATCTTGATATGATATTTGAAACAAAGAACTGCAGATAAATTATTACTTATTGTTTATTTTTGTCTGATAATTTTTTGAATAGACAATGTATGTTACAAGAAGAGGAGCGTGTGATGACAGTTGGAATGAAATTAGATTTGAATATTTGAGGTGTCTCATAGTGGTATTCTTCTTTTTTCGGTTCAAAAAATTTAAGAACTATTATTGAGTCTTAATAACATAGGTATATTTTTTTAATTTAATGTTACAAAATTTTAGAAATTAGTTACACAATTACTTGTTCCTTTCATTACTAAGATAGACTTCCATACTCCAATAACAACCCCATTTAAAAATACTGATGATAAATGACGTTGGATGGGGGAGTATTAATTCGGCAGGATTAATAAATTTTAATTTTTTTAACAATTTTATTAATTCATTGATTAACGGAATGATTTAGTAATAGAGATAGTAAAAATTTATGTGAGAAATTATTATTATATTGATAATTGCAAGTGATAGTTGTAAAATTGTTTTAGGTTAGACAGATAACGATGAATGAAACTAAGATTAGATTTATAGCAGATGTTAATGTTCACAAAGACATCATTTTATTTTTGCGGAAAAATAATTATAAAGTTGACTGGATTTATGATATTGATATGAGAATGAGTGATAGAGAAATATTAGAATTATGTTTTAAAGAGAGTAAAGTATTGTTAACAAATGATAAAGACTTTGGTGATTTAGTATATCACAAAAGTCATAAAAGTAAAGGTGTAATATTATTTAGAGGTGATGAGGAAAGGAGGGATTCATTGGATTTGAGAATTAAATATTTAAGAGAATTATTAGATTTTAATTCAGATAAAATATACGGTTACTTTACTGTAATAACTGAATGCAACATAAGAATTAAAAAATTATGAAAACAAATATATTATTGAAAAGAATAACACGGGATCCCGGAATACTATTAGGTAAGCCAATCATAAGAGGAATGCGAATTGGGGTTGAAACAATTCTAAATGATTTGGCAAACGGTTTATCCTTTACAGAAATAATAGAGCAGCATCCAATGCTGGATGAAAAAGATATTAAAGCATGCATTCTGTTTGCGGAAAAATCCATGAACGAATTGGATAAATTGAAACAGACAGCATAAATATTAAAAAAAAGTTATAAGTTCCAAACTATAGTAAAACAAATGTGAAATCCTTTAATACTCTTTTCACTCTATTATTAATTGTGATAATTTCTTCATGCAGTAAAGATGATCCTGTCTCAACAACTCAATCTCAATCCGGTATTCCTTCTAAACCAAAAAATCTCACTCCGAAATATGAAGACAGCATCATAGTCTTAAAATGGGAAACACCGGATAATACAGGAAATCCAATCATTACAAAATATCTTATATATCGAAAGTCCGGAAGTTCAAATTTTGAAAACATCGGATTTACAATTTATAATACGACAACCTATAAAGATACCACGACCATTATTTTAAATTCATACAGCTATTATATAACTGCGATAAATACAAATGGTGAAAGTGAAAAATCAAATGAGATATCTGCAACTCCTTATCCGTTTGGAACTAATTCCTCTGTGTCAGCAATAGGAGTTAATGGAAGTGATGTCTATGTTGGCGGAAGTTTTACGGATGCCGGGGGTATTAGTGCAAATCATATTGCCAAATGGAATGGATCCTCCTGGTCAGCTCTTGGCAGTGGTTTAAGCGGAGGTACTGTTTCCATTTTAATTGATGGAAATGATGTTTATGCCGGTGGAAATTTTACAACTGCGGGAGGAATAAGTGCGACTAATATTGCAAAATGGGATGGCTCAAATTGGACAGCTTTAGGTAGTGGTGTAGGCGATGTTAATAGCTCTGTATTTGCAATGGCAATTAATGGAAGTGATATTTATGCAGGAGGAATCTTTACTACAGCAGGAGGAAATAGCGCAAATAGAATAGCAAAATGGAATGGAACAAACTGGTCTGCGTTAGGTAATGGGTTAAACAACTATGTTACTTCAATTGCAATAAACGGAATTGATACATATGTCGGCGGACCTTTTTCCTCAGCAGGAGGTCTAAGTGTAAACAAAATAGCAAAGTGGAACGGAGTAAGTTGGTCTGCTTTAGGCAGTGGAGTAACAGGATTTACTGAGTATGTAAATTCTGTTGTAATGCATAACAATGAACTTTATATTGGCGGATACTTTACCAATGCCGGAGGTGTAAGTGCAAATAATATTGCTAAATGGAATGGAACAAGTTGGTCTGCTTTAGGAAGCGGAGTTTCCGGCAGCGGAGCAAATAACCAAGTACACACAATAGTAATTATCGGAAGTGATTTGTATGTCGGCGGAAGATTTACAATTGCCGGTGGAATTAGTGCGAACAATATAGCGAAATGGGATGGAACGAAATGGTCCGCATTAGGCAGTGGCTTAAGTGATGGTGTCTTGTCAATTGTAATAAGCGGAAATGATCTTTATGTAGGAGGATATTTTACAACTGCGGGTGGAATAAGTGCAAATAATATTGCTAAATGGAATGGAAGCGAGTGGAGTGGATTTTAAAAAAAGCCGGTCACTCTTCAATGACCGGCTTTTATTCGTAACTCGTAACTTGAAACTCGTAACTGATTAGCTACATCCGCTCGTCTCACCACACGTAATACACTTCAGACACGTTCCGTTTCTTACCATTGTCGTGCTGCCGCAGTTAGTGCAGATATCGCCGGTGTAACCTTTAAGCTTTGCTTCCTTGATCTTCTCCATTGTAGATGTTTTAATTGACCCGACATGCGCGTCTCTACTTTAGATAACTTTATTTTCGATTCCGATTCAATTTCCGTAATGGTTGTTGAAGTAACCGGTGGAGTATTCTTTGCAGACGGAATCTCATCAATGATCCTCTCACTGTAAATTTCCTCTCCGTCAAAGTCATCATCACTTTCAAGTTTTGAAATCGCATCTATCGGAGAACGCTGCATCTCTGCATGATTTTCTATGTGAGACAAATCATTACGGCCGAGATATGTCACGGCAAGCTCTCTGAATATATAATCAATAATGGAAGTACTCATTTTAATATTCGGATTTCCGATGACGATGCCATTCGGCTCGAAGCGTGTATAAACAAACGCATCAACAAACTCTTCCAATGGAACTCCATGCTGTAAACCCAGCGATATTGCTATTGCAAAACAATTCATTAGACTCCTGAACGCCGCGCCTTCCCTGTGCATGTCAATGAATATTTCACCGAGCTGCCCGTTCTCGTACTCGCCTGTTCGGAGATAAACAGAGTGATTCCCTATCTTTGCTTTTTGTGTGTAACCTTTCCTTCTGAACGGAAGCTTTCTCCTCTTTGCAATATATCTGTGTATGATCCTCTCCGCAACCTTCACAATGTCATTCGTTCTCACCGCAGCAACATTTATTTCATCCGAACTGCCATAATCAATGTCTTCATCATCAGTAACGCTGTTAAGCGGCTGTGATAATTTTGAGCCGTCCCTGTATAGCGCATTTGCTTTTACACCGAGACGCCATGACATCATATATGCATTTTTCATATCTTCGATGTTAGCGTGATTCGGAAGGTTGATAGTTTTTGAAATTGCTCCGGAGATAAACGGTTGTGCAGCTGCCATGATCTTAATATGAGCGTCAGCGTGAATATATCTCGTTCCTTTTTTACCGCATTTGTTTGCGCAGTCAAAAATTGCATAATGCTCTTCTTTTAAATAAGGCGCGCCTTCGATCGTCATTGTTCCGCAGACATAATCATTCGCTTCTTCGATCTGCTCTTTTGTAAAGCCAAGCTCTTTCAATACATTGAAATTCGGATCGTCTAGCTGCTCTTCCGAAAATCCCAGAGCATTCTTACAGAATCCTGCGCCGAGTGTCCATTTATTAAAAGCAAAATTGATATCGAATACTGACGGCAGTGATTTTTCAATCTTAGACAAAACATCTTTTGTAAAACCTTTATCCGTTAAAGTCTGAGCATTGATATGCGGACATCCTATCAGCGAACCGTGACCTTTTGTATATTTAATTATCTCATCTATTTCTTTTTTAGTATGACCGAGATTTTTTAGTGCAGGCGGAACGGATTCATTAATGATCTTAAAGTAACCGCCGCCGGCAAGCTTTTTAAATTTAACCAAAGCAAAATCCGGCTCGACTCCTGTCGTATCGCAATCCATAAGAAGCCCGATCGTTCCTGTCGGAGCAATGACAGTCACCTGTGCATTTCTATACCCGTATTTTTCTCCAAGCTCAAGCGCTTTATCAGAATCCATTCTCGCAGCTTCAAGCAGTTCATCGGGACAGAATTTTTTCTTAATTCCAACCGGTGTAATTGACAAACCTTCGTATTCATTTGCTGTGAGATCATAAGCGGCTCGTCTGTGATTTCTTATCACGCGCAGCATTTCATTTTCATTATCCTTATATCTCGGGAAAGGTCCAAGTTCTTTTGACATGTCAGCAGAAGTTGAATAAGAGGTCATGTGAAGTATCGAAGTCAGAGCTCCTGTCATTGAAAGCGCTTCGGGTGAATCATAAGGAATTCCCTGAATCATCAGCAGCGCTCCGAGATTTGCATAACCAAGACCGAGCGTTCTGTATTCATAAGAAAGCTTTGCAATGTTCTTGCTGGGAAACTGCGCCATCAGAACACTTATCTCCAGCACAATTGTCCACAGACGGGAAGCGTGTCTGTATTTTTCTATTTCAAATTTATTTTTATCGTAATTGAAAAACTTTATGAGATTCAATGAAGCCAGATTGCAGGCTGTGTCATCCAAAAACATATACTCTGAACACGGATTTGACGCTTTAATTTCACCACCGTTAGGACAGGTATGCCATTCATTAATAGTCGTATGAAACTGAATTCCCGGATCCGCAGATGACCAGGCAGAGTATGCTATCTGTTCCCAAAGGTCGCGCGCTTTCAGTGTTCTGCTTGGCTTCGGCGAACGGTTTTCCTTTGCTGATTTTTTTAATTCAGTCCGCCAGTATAAATTCCAGTCTTTGTCATCAAGCACTGACTCCATGAATTCATTAGTAGCGCGGACACTATTATTAGAGTTCTGTCCCGATACAGTAATATATGCTTCCGAATTCCAGTCTGTATCATACTCGGGAAATTCAATTTCCTTAAAACCGAGCTTTGCAAGCTGAATAACTCTTTCGATATAATTTTCAGGAGTATGAACTTTCCTTGCTTCGTGAATTGCGTGAGCAAGCTGTTTGTTAGTCTTTCTGTCAAAGCCGTCGTTTTCCGGATGAGATTCGTGACATGCTTTTATAATTTTATTAAGATGATAATTTAAGATCTTTGAACCCGCGACCAGCGCAGCAACCTTCTGTTCTTCAGTGACTTTCCAGTTTATATATTCTTCAATATCCGGATGATCCATATCGAGTGTAACCATTTTTGCAGCACGGCGAGTAGTTCCGCCTGACTTTATTGCTCCTGCGCTTCTGTCACCGATCTTCAGAAATGACATCAATCCCGAAGATTTTCCGCCGCCGCTAAGAGACTCATTTGCTCCGCGGACGTTGGAAAAATTTGAACCTGTACCCGAACCATATTTAAAGAGTCGCGCTTCACGGACCCATAGATCCATTATACCGCCTTCGTTTACAAGGTCGTCTGATAGAGACTGAATAAAACACGCATGGGGTTGCGGATGTGTGTACGCATCTTTAGATGTTACAAGCTTTTCTGTTTTCGGATCAACATAAAAATGTCCCTGTGAAGGTCCTGTAATTCCGTATGCCCAGTTGAGACCGGTATTAAACCATTGCGGTGAATTTGGAGCCGCAAACTGCATGGCAAGCATGTAAGAAAGCTCTTCATAAAAATTCTTTGCATCTTCTTCTGTATTAAAATAGTTATGTTTCCATCCCCAGTAAGTCCAGCATCCTGCAAGACGCGTAAAGACCTGACGTGAATCTTTTTCCGAAGTAAATCTTTCTTCTTCTACAATATCTTTCAGACGCTCATTATCCGGTTCGCTTCTCTGAAGCCAGTCCGGAATTCCATCTTCATCTACTTTCTTAATGAAGACTGGTATACCTGCTTTACGGAAATATTTTTGTGCAATTATGTCGGTCGCTACCTGTGACCAATGGTTTGGAACTTTGATGTCGTTCATTTCAAATACAATTGAGCCGTCCGGATTTCTGATCACTGACGAACGTGTATCAAACTCAATCATATCAAAGGCTGTGCTGCCTTTACTTACAAAAACTCTGTTAATTTTCATTTACATAAAAATTATAATCGGTTAATGAAAAATTTCCTGAATAAAATATGTTTGGGTGTATTTTATAAATTCTTTTGAGAGAGAGACCGTAGGAAAAAAAAGCTATAGGTTTATTTACAAATATGAGTTTATATTTATTTGTCAATTTGTTTTCTAATGAAAAATTATTGGAAGAAAAGAAGCGATAAATTATTTATGTAAAATTATAAGAAATGATTTTTAAATGCAAACGGTTTTAGAAAATTTCACTATTGACAATAAATTTTTTTTTAACGTGATGAATATTTTTTTGTATTGAAAAATTTTCGATTAAAAAATTAAAATTTGTAATTGTAAAAATTTTTTGAAATTGTTACTATGGAATGTGTTGGATGTTATAATAACAGAATTTTAGAATCAAAGGAACATACGATGGACAGGTTAAAGAAAACTCCCGAAGAATTTAAAGATTGTACAAGCAAGATTATTGGTTGTTCAATGCGAGTCCACTCAACTCTCGGTAATGGTTACCAGGAAATCATTTATCAAAAAGCATTGGAAATTGAAATGTCATTGGAAGGATTGAGTTTTGCAAGAGAACTGGAAATGCCAATATTTTATCGTGAAAGGCAAATTGGTTCGAGAAGAGTGGATTTTTTTGTTGAAAGAGAGATAATGGTTGAGCTTAAGGCTATAATTCAACTCGAAAACGTTCATCTTGCACAAGCTATTAATTATCTTGAAGCCTATAATATGAAAACAGGATTATTGATAAACTTTGGAAGCAGAAGTTTATCCTTTAAGAGACTATTAAACAGAAAATTTTTGAAAAATCTGAACTCGAATTAAACGAATTAATTGAATTTCCAGAATTAAGTGATTAATAATTTATGAATTTAAAAAAATTGTGTTTGAGTTAATTCATGAAATTCAAAAAAGTTTTTAATTCGAGATCAGGCACTTCGACTTAAAAGTAACGTTAAGGTAAGAACTGAATTAGAATTTTAAAAAATTATGTTCGAGTTAATTCGTGAAATTCAAAAAATTCGTTTAATTCGAGATCAGGCACTTCGACTTAAAATTAAGTAACGTTATGAATTAGAATTAAAAGAAATTGTGTTCGAGTTAATTCGTGAAATTCAAAAAATTCGTTTAATTCGAGTTAAAGCACTTCGAGTTAAAATTAAGTAACGTTATGAATTAGAATTTTAAAAAATTGTGTTCGAGTTAATTCGTGAAATTCAAAAAATTCGTTTAATTCGAGATCAGGCACTTTCGAGTTAAAATTAAGTAACATTATGAATTAGAATTAAAAGAAATTGTGTTCGAGTTAATTCGTGAAATTCAAGAAATTCGTTTAAGTCGAGTTCAGGCACTTCGAGTTAAAATTAAGTAACATTATGAATTAGAATTAGAATTAAAAGAAATTGTGTTCGACATAAAATTCGTGTAATTCCATTAATTCTTTTATTCGAGTTCAGATACTTTAAAATTTTATTCCCTATGCTAAAAATATTCACAGTAGATGCCTTTACCGACAAAATGTTCTCCGGGAATCCTGCCGGAGTGTGTCTCCTGCAAAATGATTTAGATGATTCCATTCTGCAAAAAATAGCTGCCGAAATGAATCTGTCCGAAACTGCTTTTGTAAAAAAACTGAATGAAGGATTCAGTCTGCGCTGGTTTACACCTGTAACAGAGGTCGAGCTTTGCGGACACGCTACACTCTCGAGCGCTCACATTCTCTGGCAGGAAGGAATCCTGAATCCGGAAGAAGAGGCGGTGTTTCATACTGTCTTCAAAGGAATACTGACTGCAAAAAAAGCAGGTGATGAGATCGAGCTGAACTTTCCGGCGAATCCTCCTTTTCAGTCAGAACAAAATGAAGAACTCGAAAAAGCTTTGGGAATAAAACCTGTCAATCTTGAAACTACGGATCATCACTATATATTAGAATTAGATTCCGAAACAATTGTAAAAAATGTTAGACCGGACTTTAACTTACTTAATAAACTGGAGAAGTACGGAACGATAATTACTGCAAAAGCAGAGAAAAATGATTATGATTTTGTTTCAAGATTCTTCGCTCCCGCGAAAGGCATTAATGAAGATCCTGTTACAGGTTCAGCCCATTGTGTGCTTGCGCCATACTGGAGTAAGAAACTGAATAAAAAATCAATGAAAGCATATCAGACATCACAAAGAGGCGGCTATCTGAATGTTACGATGGAAGGTGACAGAGTTTTAATCGCAGGAAAAGCAGTGACTGTATTAAAAGGTGAGTTATTAATTTAAACTACATTATTCTTGAAAAGAATATTAATGCATGCAACAATACCCGTTGTAATTTTTATCTCAGCAATACTAAACTTTGCATACGCACAGTACAATCAGATTGAAATCACTACTCATCTGAAAGAAAATTTTTATGATAAGAGCGGAAATCCGCTGACGGGAAAAGGAGTGTTAATAGGTGATGTAGATTCAGGCATTGATATTTTTAATCCAATGTTCTTCTTTTCTGACGGCGGGGAATACACTTTTATTGACGCAAATAAAGATGGTAACTTTACACCCGGAAAGGATGCAGTTGATTTAAACAAAAACGGTAAAAAAGATAAAGGCGAAGTGCTTCGATATATTGAAATGAAAGACGGTACATATAAGCTTCTGAATCTTGACCCGGAAAAATTCAACCCTGACATGGATTTTCTATATGTTGATAAAAATAATAACGGCAGAAGGGATTTCGGAATTAAAGACGGATTTAAAGAAAGTGATCCTACTTACGGTGAACAGATATTCATAGCTGTTGATAAGAATAAGAATGATGAGCTGAATAAAGGCGAAAAGTTAATTGCTTTGAAAACTTCAAAGGTAAGAACCCTGAGGGAAAAGGAAGGAACAATAAGACGAAGAGGAATTGATCTGATAAAACATGAAGAAGCCGATTCGATATTCGGTCACGGTACCCAGGTTGCAGGGGTTTTACTCGGAGGGACGAAAGGAATTCAGAAAGTTCACGGGATAGCTACTGATGCTGAGCTTGTGATGGCAATCATTAAATATGACTACACGCCAAGATTTGTTAAAAATTTTCCTGATCTGGTAAAATTCATTAAAGATGAAAAAGCAAACATACTTCTCATAGAAGACGGTGAATTTGGATGGGAGTTTCTCGACGGTTCGACAGAAGAAGAACAGCTGTTAAATGAATATGCGCGCGAAGGAATGACAATTATTGGCGGGGCAGGTAATTTAGGCGGAAGCAAGCTCCACATGAAGGATACTCTGAATCCGGGTGTTTCAAAAACTTACACTGTATCAGCTCCGGAAATTTCGGAAGGAAAAATCAACAACGGTGCTTTTGTTACTTTTTTATGGAAAGATTCCGTTTCTGATCTGACCTTTGAAATTGAAACTCCTGATAAGAATGAAACGATTGAATTAAATACCGGAAGTGGTTTTATTAAAGCAGGAGGTTTTAATGTTTCTTATGCAAAAGAAATATCTTCGAAAGGAACGGGCATGATGAAATTCGGTTTTTCGAAATCCGATTCAGGTTCAATAAAAGGTAACTGGAAAATAATGGTGAACTCGCCTGAAAAAATTATCATTGACGGATTCGTAGTTGACATTAGCCAGTCATGGGCGCCTAATACTCACTGGACTTCAAATTATTCTGATGAATCAATAGTAACATTTCCTGTCACTGCTGACAGCATGATCTCTGTAGGAGCTTATGCAGTTAATTACGGCTGGTATGAACAGGTAGGCGATCTTGCCACTTACAGTCCGAGAGGATACAACATAGACGGCAGATTAGGAGTAGACATTACCGGTCCCGGACATTCTTCGTTTTCAACAAGCATAGGAAACGGTTACACTATTTTTACGGGAACAAGTTCTGCAGCGCCGCATGTGACCGGAGCTGCAGCTTTGATGCTTCAGTACGATCCGTCACTGACCCATTCCCAGATAAAGCAAATAATTATCAATACGGCAAAGAAGGATAATTTTACCGGTGAAGTTCCTAATACGGACTGGGGATATGGAAAACTGGATATAGAAGAAGCAATAAAATTTTTAATAAAAAATAATCCATAATTAATTTTAAAGATGCTTCAAAGAGATTACTTAATGAAAATGACTCAGCTGCTGGTGACAGTGCTGGCAAAAGTCTTGTTTCACAGGGAACAAAAAAATTATGCTGAAGCTGAAAGCGAAATTGAAACAGCTGCCAAGACAATGGTAGGGCTTGATCTGAAGCTTATAAAAATTTTAAGCACAGAAGACATCATAAAGCTCATGAAAACCTCAGATGTTTATGCAGGCAGATGTTTAATTTCAGCCGAACTGCTTAAGGAATACGGAGACATACTCGGTGAGAAAGGAAAGCATGAAGAGAGCATTAACATTTATTTTAAGTCATTATGGCTTTATCTTGAAACAATGCTTACCAAAGAACTGCCTGAGCCTGCTGAATATTATCCGAGAATAGATTTTCTCATAAAGAATTTATATTCAATGAAGTTTTCAAATGAATTACAGCAAAAAATATTTGAGTACTATGAATATTCCGGACAGTATTCAAAAGCTGAGGATATACTATTTGAAATGATTGATTCCGGATATGAAGAGATCATGGATAAAGGAATTAATTTTTACAAAAGGCTTCAGCTTAAAACTGAAGAAGAGCTGAACAGTGGAAATTTCAGCAGGGAAGAAATTGAAGAAAGCCTGGAAGAAATTAATGCAAGGCTGAAGCTCTGATTATTTTATAAATGTAAAATTTTTTTAATAAATAAATTAAATCAAAATGAAAAACCTTTTAATTTTCGGAATAACGTTTCTGTTAGTTTTCAGTTTTTGTCAGGCGCAGGATACAGTAACGACCGGCAGCGGATTGAAGTATATTATAATTGAAAAAGGAAACGGGGTAAAAGCGGAAAACAACATGACAGTGGAAGTTCATTACACCGGTTATCTGACTGACGGAAAAATTTTTGATTCATCACGGGATCGGAATGCACCTATAGAATTCGTTCTCGGGACCAAACAAGTCATTAGCGGCTGGGATGAAGGAATTGCTTTAATGAGTGTTGGAGATAAATACAGACTTATCATTCCACCGGAACTGGCTTACGGGAAAAAAGGTGCGGGTAATGTCATTCCGCCGGATGCAATCCTGATATTTGATACCGAGCTTATCAGTGCAGGCGAAGCGAAGGCTTCTATATCCGATCTGTTAATGCAGACAATACTTGAAAAAGATGTAATGACTGCTGTAGATCAATACAAAGATTTAAAATTAAACAAACCTGATGCATATAACTTTAAGGAAAACCAGAGCATATATGGTAAACGGTGACACTCAGCTTGCTATTGAGAATTATAAAAGATCCTTACAAATAGATCCAACTAATAAGAATGCTATGGAAATGCTGCAGAAGCTTGAGAAGTAAACGGATTTGAAAACCGAAATTAAAAAAATTTTAAAAACCTGATTTTGGTTCGAAGTGTAAATGAAACGGGCATTCTTTCCGTTTGTGATATTTATAATTTTTACATAAAAAATTCGACAGCAACTTTTGAAGAAGATGAGGTCAGCAGGGAAGAGATTGAGCGGAGGATAAATGAAGTCACGGCAAAATATCCATGGATAGTATTTGAAGAGAATGAAAAAATTATAGGATATGCGTATGTGACAAAGTGGAAAGATAGAAGTTCATACCGGTATTCCGCCGAAAGTACTGTTTATGTTCATAAGGATAATTTTGGAAAAGGGGTCGGCCGCAGACTAATGAGCAGGCTGATTGAAGAAGCGTCCGAAAGAAGACTGCATAATCTGATAGCGGGAATAGCATTGCCGAATGATGCAAGTGTAGCATTGCATGAAAAAATAGGATTTGTGAAGTGCGGGTTGTTTAAGGAAGTTGGTTTCAAATTCGGAAAGTGGATTAATGTGGGGTATTGGGAATTACCGATCCAAATAGTGAATTAGTGATTTTTGTTTAATAAAAAAAAAGCCCGTGATGGTGAGTCACGGGCTTTTGTATTAAAAACTAAATTTTATTTTAGTCAACTTTTGTTACATTTGCAGCCTGAGGACCTTTTGCTCCGTCTTCAACTTCAAATTCAACCTGATCACCTTCATCAAGTTTCTTATAGCCATCAGCATTGATTGCTTTGAAGTGTACGAATACATCTTGACCGTTGCTTCTGGTTATGAATCCATAACCTTTTGTAACGTTGAACCATTTAACAGTTCCTTTTTCCATTGCAGTGTTTCCTTTTTTGTGTTTGTTAAATTGTACGCTTGCAAATTTTTTGGCTCTTAAATCTTTTCAACCCGGAATTTCTCCCGGATTAATTTGCGGCGACTTACACCTGTAAAGGTTTAACACCGGCAATATATTAAAAGCTTGTTGCTACTTTCTTATTGGGTAGAACAATTCCGCAGATGCGGAACAAAAAAACGCTGTACTGTTTTTTTACAAATGCAATTTAAGTATATGAATCTTTAATTACAATCTAAAAGCAGAATTAAAATTTAATCAAAAAAAAAAAAAAAAAAAAAAAAAAAAAAAAAGAAAGAAAAAAAAAAAAAAAAAAAAAGGAAAAAAAAAAAAAAAAAAAAAAAAAAAAAAAAAAAAAAGAAAAAAAAAAAAAAAAACGGAAGAAAAATGGAGTATGTTTAAAAAAGAATTCACACGGTTTAATAAATTCTATTTAGAGTTGTTTTGAAATAAACCTTACTTTTAATTTTACAAAAGATTATTTTATCGAAAAACAACTCATTCACGATTGCGGAGCGAAACTACATACAAAGGGATACCTGCTTCTCCGGGAATTTCAATAGGTAAAGCATATCTTTACACACGCAGCAGATTCGAAGTTGATACTGAATACCTTCAAATCAGCGAAATACAAAAAGAATCAGAAGAGTTTAAAAGGGCATTAGAGCTTTCTGTCAAAGAATTAAAAAAGATCCGTTCACTGTCTTATGAAAAGATCGGTGAAAAGAATTCTCTTATATTCGATGCACAGCTTGAAATTTTAAATGATAAATTTTTCATTAACAGCGTTATCTCGCGTATTCAGAAAGAAAAAAGGACAGCGAGTTTTATTTTTGATGAAGAGATGTCAAAAATAGGACATGCATTACTTTCCTCAAATGATGAATATCTGAAGGAAAGAGTAACAGATATCAATGATGTAAGGAACAGGGTATTACGGAATATGAAAAAGGAAAAGCTCGTTTCAAAAGTGGAAGAGTATTCCATAATAATAGGACATGAAATTACACCTGCCGATACAATTTTATTCAGCAAAAGAAAAGTCCAGGGTTACGCAACTGACAGAGGCGGTACAACATCACACGCTGCTATTGTCTCCAGAGCATTGAGGGTTCCGGCGGTGGTCGGAATGAAGGATATTTCAAAGAATGTTACCTCCGGTGAGATGATAATTATCGACGGCTTCAATGGTATCATCATCAAAGATCCGACAGAAAAGACACTTAAAGCTTACAAAAGAAAACTTGACGAACTTAAAGAATATGACGAGAAGCTAAATAAAGTAATTGACCTTCCGAGTGAGACCTCAGATTTCAAAACTGTAGAACTATCGGCAAACATCGAATTTGATGAAGAGATAGGTTTTATAGTAAATACCGGACACTGCGGAATAGGACTTTACAGAACGGAACATCTTTTTCTTGAAGCAGGAGATTTTCCTTCTGAAGAACGTCAGATTGAGGAATATACACACATTGCAAATGTAACTTATCCGAATACTGTAACCATCCGTACTTATGACATTGGAGGGGACAAGCTTCTTCCGCGCTCTGAAAAGGAAGATAATCCTTTTTTGGGGTGGAGAGGTATACGGATCTGTCTCGACAGAATTGACATATTTAAGGAACAGCTTAGCGCATTATTAATATCATCACTTAAGAAAAATGTTAAGATAATGTTTCCGATGATCTCTTCGATGAGTGAAGTAATGAGAGCAAAGGAAATATTAAATGAAGTAAAAAAGGATCTCGACAAAAAGGAAATCAGGTACGATAAGAATATTGAAGTGGGAATTATGATCGAAGTACCTTCGGCGTATTTTCTTGCTGATGATCTCGCAAAAGAGGTTGATTTTTTCAGTATTGGTACGAATGATCTGATACAATATATTCTTGCTGTTGACAGGGGGAATGAATACATCTCAGGTCTTTATCAGGAATTTCATCCTGCTGTATTGCGCGCCATAAAAAGCATTACCGATGCAGCTCATAAAAATAAGATCAGAATAAGCGTCTGCGGGGAAATGGCATCGGATCCTCTTGCAACAGCTGTGCTGGTCGGACTGGGAATAGACGAACTGAGTGTTGTGCCTTCCATTTTTCCTGAGATAAAACAAATTATAAGAAAACTTGTTTACTCGGAAGCAAAAGATTTTTGTGATGAAATACTGACTTATCCGGATGAAGAAAAAATAAGAACTCTTGTATATAAGTTTTATCAGGAAAAAATAGTCAGCAGATAATTTTAAAATTTATTCACACCAGCACTTTTATTTAATGTACTGTAAGAGATACAAATCTGTCAAGCCCGATCTTTGCAAGTCCGATATGACTTCCCCCCGGTCTCCCGTCTGAAGTAGTAATTGGACTCATATGTTTGTAGTTAAATCCATTATAGTAAATATAGAATTCATTACCAACCCTGACAGGTACTCCTAAATTCAATACCATCTGATCATCCCAGTTTCCCAGTTCACCGTAATTTAAAAAAGCCTGTCTGTTACCGCATCTTACAAAGTTAATTCCGTCCCTTGAAAATAACAGTTCGACAAACATTGTGTTATCTGTCCTTGTAGGACTTCCCGGATTCTCATCTGCATTTATATTCATCTGAAAGTGTCCTAAGAATCCCCAGTAAACGCTGTCTTTAAAAAGTACATTCATGTAATAATAATCTGTAGTTTTCATGTCAATCGCGTCCGGAATCAGAATGGTACCGGTATAAGTCCAGTCAGTCCAGTTAGTACTTAAATATCTGCCGACTTTTCTTATTCCTACTGAATCCCGAAAATATCCAAGATATTTACCAAGAACCGGGTTCCAACCTGAGCTTGTCAGATCTTCTCCGCTGTGCCTTATCGGATTACCGCTGTAAGGAACCCAAACTAATCCGTCTCTGGAAAACGATACATTCAGTCTGCTGTCAGCTCTTGTAGTATGAGTATTGTAAACTGATTTATATCTTCTTGTTGAATCTGCTGCACTCTGAGCTGAATCTTCAACGACAGTATACAAACCTCCGTGAGACACAGGATTGTCATTTATAATGTTATTGTCCATGCTGCCGTTGTATTTGTAAGACTCAAGATTCGGTCTGGTCCAGTTTTCCCCGTCGGTTGATTCATAATAAACAGGAAGTCTTCCGTAAACAGGATTTGATGTTCTGATCCAGATTTTGTAAACCATTTCATCTGTAATAACGCTCTTTGAATGTCCTATATTACTGTAGGTTAAGATCAAACCGTTTCCTTCCCATGGCATTTCCGGTGAGATGACAGGTGTGGGCTTTTTTACAGGGTTATGCATTTTTCTTAATGCGGGTATGTTACCGGTGAACATTAAAGTATCAGCAAAAAACTGTTTGTAAGTCCCGATTTTAAAACCGCTTTTAGAACTGTCCGTTGCTGAAATCTGATTCTTAAACTGAAGAGAAAACAAATCTGTACTGAACATTTTTATTCTTAAAAAAACCGGAGTATTGACTAAAGAAGAAAGATCACTGCCTGAATTCCAGCTTACTTCCCTGAAGAATTCATTTCCGGAAACCGGAGGACAATCATTTAGTGAAAAATTCTGAATAGGATTTCCCTGCGCATCCTGCAGTTCAAACTGGAGATACCCTCCGGGACGTGTCTGGTAATTAATTATTAATTTATTTCCTGTGAAAGTTATCAGCTTGGATTTAAAATCTGCAGCCTGCACAGCAATGTTGCTTCTCCCTAAGCGGGTCATTAATCTCTGAACGGCATTGTAATGAATCAATTGCTGTACCTGCGTTAAGCTCTTTCCAATTGAGTATCCTCCCAGACGCATTGACATATAATTACCGATCACTCCATTATTATTAAATGCGCCGATAGTAATTGGCACATTCGGTTTATTCAAAGAATTATTCGGAATAGAGTTAACTAAAACATCATTATAATAACCGTTTAGTAATTGAGAAGAATATCTCTGACCCATTATGTACCCATTGGCGGAAAGTGTGGGAAAGTTGGATTCAGTAACACTGTTAATATTTAAATAAGCATAACCGTTTGTGTATCGCGGATATAAATACAAAGCGTCTCCGTTTGAATTTCTGCAGCAAAGTCTTCCGGCATCATTAAAGTTCGACATGCTGTAAACCATGAAGTGTACATCATTTTTTGGTAATTCATTTACCAAAAGGGGAGTAAAACCGGTTTCAATATACCTGTTTGAACCATTTCCTTTCAGGCCGCTTTCCGGACCTGTTTCATTGTAGCCGGTTAAAGGGTAATTACGATTGATATCTTGTACAGACCCAAGAATTGCAGAACCCGTACCTGAATTTCTGAAAATCGGAACAAAAGCCGAATTCAAATCCCCGCAAAACCAGTTTTCCCGCAGAATAAGAGATCTTATGCTGACAGACTGAAATTTTAATCCTTTGATTTCCTTGACATAATCATCAACTGCTTCAATGATACTGTCTGATACAGTACCACCCGCTGAATCAACCCTTGCAAGCCAGCTTGCCGTCTCAGGATCAATACTCGATAAATCGAATTTTAAATTTTCTTGTTTTGGATCTCCCGCAGAGTACGCGGATGAAATGAATATGAATGAAATAGAAAGAAATACTAAATATATTTTCCCCATGTGTTATAATTTGATTTAAAAAATAAACTTGGGGTTTGTACATAATCACAAAGTTAGATTTTTTTTTCAAGTCATTTTAAAAAAAAATTTTACATAGAATGTAAACGTTATAAGAAGTAAATTATTAATACCTAATTATGATAAAACACAAATCTGAATATTTACTTAACCGCGAGCTTAGCTGGATAGAATTCAATAAAAGAGTTCTTGAAGAAGCAAAAGATATTACACAGCCTCTTCTCGAAAGGGTTAAATTTCTTTCAATATTCAGCACAAATCTGGATGAATTTTTTATGATCCGGGTTGCCGGTCTGAAGAGGCAGGTAAAAAGTAAAGTTAATGAACTAACTACCGACGGAATGTCTGCGCAAGAGCAGAGGGATACAATTTATGAAATTCTGACCCCTCTTGTGGAAGAGGAGCATAAAATTTTTAATGATGTGATAATTCCCGAACTTGCCGAAAATAACATAAGGTTTTTTAAATATGATGAACTCAATGACGACGATAGAAAAAAAACAGATGAATATTTTGAAGATGAAATTTTTCCGGTGCTTACTCCGCTTGCAATAGATAATGTTCATCCGTTCCCTAATTTAATCAACCGCTCACTGGCGCTTATCATAATACTCGATGATCCGGATACAAAAGAGGTCGAGGAAAAGGTCTGCGTAATTCAGATCCCGAATAATATTTCAAGATTCTATTCACTGGAGACGGAGAATCAGAACAACTATATTTTGCTCGAAGACATTATCAAAGCCAATGCAGAAAAGCTTTTCACGGGAATGAGGGCTATCGACTGCTTTGCATTCAGGATCACGCGGAATGCTGATCTCGAACTCGAAGAGGAAGAAGCAGCTGATCTTCTGACTTTGATAGAAGAGGAAGTAAAGAAAAGACGTCTTGGAATTTTAGTTCGGCTTGAAGTTGACAAGAAAATGCCTGATAAATTGCTCAACTTTCTGAAAAACATTCTTGATACGGAGAATAATGAGATCTATAAAGTTGACGGAATGTTAAACCTTGGTGATCTCATGTCATTATTCAAAATTGAAAAGCGCGATCTCAAATATGAAGGATATACTCCCCGGATTTCATCCTATTTCCGTGAGGAAGAAGATTTTTTTAAGACAATTTCAGAACATGATGTTTTTTTTACATCACCCGTTTTATTCATTCTCGTCAGTTAGTGAATTCATTGCCCAGTCTGCTGAAGATCCGAACGTGTATGCGATCAAGCTTACATTATACAGAACAAGCGGAGACTCACCGATTATTCAGTCACTCATTGAAGCAGCTGAAAACGGGAAACAGGTTACGGCAGTCGTAGAGCTGAAGGCAAGATTTGATGAAGAGAATAATATCATTTGGGCAAGGTCCCTTGAGAATGCCGGCGTACATGTAGTATATGGAGTAGCCGGTCTGAAGACACACTGTAAGATCGCGCTGGTTGTACGGAAAGAAGAAAAAGGAATGCGTCGTTATCTTCATTTGAGTACGGGAAATTATAATTCGGTAACATCAAGGATCTATACTGACTTCGGATTATTTACTGCAAATCAGGATTACTGCAAAGACGCTTCGCATCTGTTTAATTATTTAACAGGATATTCAAAACAGAGAAGCTACAAAAAACTTTTAGTTGCGCCTCTTAATCTCCGAAGAAGAATTTTAAAGATGATAGATGATGAAATCAAATCTCATAAAGAAAACAACAACGGATATATATTGTTTAAGGTAAATTCCATTGTTGATGAAGAAGTGATCATGAGATTATATCAGGCGTCAAAAGCCGGAGTTAAGGTTGATCTCATTGCCAGGGGCATTTGCAGGCTGAGACCAAAGGTAAAAGATCTAAGTGAAAATATAAATGTTTACAGTATAGTAGGAAGATTTCTTGAACACAGCCGCGCGTATTATTTTCACAACAACGGAAATCCGAGACTTTATCTGGGAAGCGCTGACGTAATGCAGAGAAATTTTGACCGGCGAGTCGAGGTTCTTTTTCCCATAGATGACATCAGGATCAAAGAAGACATAACAGAAATATTGAGACTGTACCTTACTGATACAGCCAAAACGTGGGTGATGAGCAGCAACGGAAATTATACAAGGAAAGAAGAGCTTTTAAAAATATCAGATGAACCTTTTGACAGAATAAACATTCAGGAAGACTTCGTTAAGAAAGTCATAAAGAAACATGAAAAGGAATTGAAAGAGGACATGAGGAAAAAAAATTACTTCTAAAAAAATTACTACGACAAACGGTGTGCATAAAAATCTTAACTCAGATTAAATTAAATTTATACAGTGCAAAAATTTATATTTTTAAAGCTTAAAGCCGGGAAAATTAAGTATGAAGAATCTGACATTCTTAATATTATTTTGTTTGCTAATTAATATTCAGGGAATGTGTCATCCTTCCAATCATTCAATCTTAATTCATAGTTTTCATTCAAATCATTTCATCATAGTTTACAATATTCATTTAAATCATATCATCATAGTTCAAACAATTAATGCCAAAGCGAACTGATCTAAAAACAATACTTATCATCGGAAGCGGACCTATAGTAATTGGGCAGGCATGTGAATTTGACTACTCCGGTACACAGGCAGTAAAAGCACTTAAAGAAGAGGGTTACAGGGTAGTGCTGATAAATTCAAACCCTGCAACAATTATGACTGATCCGGAAATTGCAGATGCTACATACATTGAACCCATCACAAGCACTTACATTGAAAAGATAATTCAGAAAGAAAAGCCGGATGCGATACTTCCGACTATGGGAGGTCAGACAGCTCTAAATGCTGCGATGGATCTTTATGAAAAAGGCATTCTTGAAAAGTATAACGTCGAACTTATCGGAGCGAAGATTGATTCGATAAGAAAAGCCGAGTCACGTGAACTTTTTCACAATGCAATGCAGAAGATCGGACTGGATGTCGCTAAAGGAAGATTTATCAAAAATTTTTCAGAAGCAAAAGATTTTGCTGATGAAATAGGATTCCCTATAATTATCAGACCGTCATTTACACTCGGAGGAACGGGCGGAGGAATTGCCTATAACATTGAAGAATTTGAATCAATCGTAAACCGAGGAATAGATGCCTCACCGACTAATGAAGTTCTGATTGAAGAGTCTCTTATCGGATGGAAAGAATTTGAGCTGGAAGTGATGAGAGACATTAATGATAATTTTGTCGTGATATGCACAATAGAAAATTTTGACCCGATGGGAGTTCATACAGGGGATTCAATTACTGTTGCTCCGTCTCAGACATTAAGTGACAAGCAGTATCAGGAATTGCGCGACGCCGCAAAGAAAGTAATCTCAGAGATCGGTGTTGAGACCGGCGGCTCGAATATTCAGTTTGCTGTTAATCCTGAAACCGGAAGAGTAATAATAATCGAAATGAATCCGCGCGTTTCAAGAAGTTCGGCTCTAGCTTCAAAGGCAACCGGCTTTCCGATAGCAAAGATCGCGGCTAAGCTGGCAGTCGGATATACACTCGATGAAATTCCCAATGATATTACAAAGTCAACTCCATCCTGCTTCGAGCCGGTCATTGATTATATTGTTGTAAAAATTCCGAGATGGGATTCTGATAAATTCCGTTCTTCAAGTCCGGATAATGATGTGCTTGGTGTACAAATGAAATCCGTAGGAGAAGTCATGTCCTTCGGCAGAAATTTCAAGGAAGCATTTCAGAAAGCGATCCGCTCACTGGAACTTGGACGATCAGGATTTGGCGCTGACGGTAAAGATGTTTGCTCATTTGAGTATTTGACAAAGCTGAAGGATGATGAAAGAAAAATCCTGAAGCAAAAAATCCTTACAAAACTTCAGACACCACGCAGCGATAATATCTTTTTCATCAGGTATGCAATGCTTCTCGATGTAACCATAGATGAGATTTACAATTCAACTAAAATAGACAAGTGGTTTTTGAACCAGCTGAAAGAGATAGTTGAGATGGAGAAAGAACTGTATCAGTATGAGTTTTGAGTTATGAGATATGAGATATGAGGTATGACTATGAGTTATGAGTTAGAAAGCCCACCCAATTCCTAATTCAAGATTGGTATAAAATCCTCCATATTTAATTTCTTTATTGCAATAGTTTACAATTCATATCTGTTTTTCTTCTTTAAATTTAATTATTAAAAATTTTTATACCAACTGAAGGGATTAATATTGTTCTGCCTATAAGGTATTTCAAATTTGCTGTTAATCCTAAAAAATTACTGACTGAATAAATGTAATTTAAGCTTGTGATAATACCCAGTCCATAAGAAAGTGTAAATCCTAATGCTCCGTAAAATTTGTTGTCCTGACCTATTTGAAAAATTTTATGATTGAACGTTCCGGCAAAGTATCCGCTTGATGAAGTATTAAAAAATTTAAATAATCCCAATTCTAATTTAATAAATGAAATTTCTTTTTTGGTTGTTATTCCTGCAAACCCAAAAAATCCAATATTTCTTAAAGATTCTGAAGATTGGTTTTCATAGTGATCGAAATATAAAATACTTCCGGTTTCAATGCCCAAGTGAAACGGATTTGTACTATTTGTTTTTAAACTTACTTTTTGTGAGTAGGAAATGACCGGACAAATGACCTGAATTATTAAAATTAAAAAGCTGAAATAAATTAGATAAACTTTCATATGCTCCTTGAGGTTTATCAATTTAAATACTGTACGTTCTATGGTCAAGATATTTCAAGTGATTTGAAATTTAAAAAGCCGGAACATACCTTATGAACATTCCGGATGAGTTTATTAAGTTAAGCATAAAATATTCCTGTTTTTTAATCAGCATTCACAATAATTTGAACAATGGAATCCGATAATAAGAATATGATCAAAGGAAAATTAATACCACTTTTAAGAGCTTTTTCAAAAGAGGAATTTAAAAGTTTCGGAGACTTTGTAAGTTCGCCTTACTTTAACAAGGAGCGTGTGCTAATTGATCTGTATAGAATACTAAAGCAGGATTATCCCGGATTTTCTTCTAAAGGATTTGAAAAAGAAGCAATCTATGAATTACTTTTTCCGGGAAAAAAATATAATGATTCGATATTCAGAAATACTTTTTCGAAGATGCTGAGGCTTTCAGAAAAATTTCTTTATGTTAATCATCTGGGAAATGATAATTTTCACAGAAGACTTTTTCTTCTGGAAGAATTTAAATTAAAGAAACAGGAAGGTTTATTTGTGAAGCATAAGGCAGAAGCTGACAGATTCACTGAATCGAATTTAATTAAGAACGAGGATTACTTTCTTAAGAAGTACCTGCTTGAAAATCTCAATGATGAATTCAGGAAGATCACAAAAAATTTCATGGTGCTTACAAATAAAGAAGAAGCCGGTTCCTTTGAATATCTTTCCAATTCTTTTCTTATAAGTATTTTAAAAGCAAATGCTTCTATAATTAATTCGAACAAAAATTTCTTCGGTGAGCAGCTGAACCTGATTCTGTTTGATGAGATCGAAAGCTACCTTCTTAAGAATCCGGATCTGCTTGCTTCAAATTTGTACCTTAGATATTATTATTATTCCATCAAGATCTTTCAGTCAAATGATGATAAATACTTCTTTGAACTAAGGGACATAATAAATAATGAAATAGAATCTCTCGGCATTGTTGACAGAAAAAATATTCTTACAACACTTACAAATTATTCTTATTACAGGATCAATAACGGCGAACTGAAATTTGTAGATGAACAATTCAAGCTTTACAAACTTAACATAGAAAAAAAACTTTATAAAGGTGACCGTGATTTTCTCTCGCATATATTTTTTATGAATGTAGTAACGACCGGACTGGATGCCGGAGAATTTGAATGGGTGGAAGATTTTATTCGGCAGTATAATAGTGAACTGAAAAATGAGCACCGTGAAAACATGTTCAATTTTTCATTCTCGCTTGCTCCATCTCAGGAAAAAGAATTATGATAAGGCAATAGAGTTCGCTTCGAAAATTGTATCTGATGATCTGTCTTACAAACATCAACTTAAATCTTTTTATCTGAAGCTGTATTATGAGTTAAATGAGGATCAGCCGTTTTATTCACACATTGACAGCTACAGGCATTTTGTAAAGAATGACAAGCTTCTCAGCGAAAACAGCCGTGAATACATTATGAATTACATTTTATTCTCAAAAAACTTTTCGACCTGAAAAATGCTCCGGACAAAGATGAGTTTGAAATTCAAAGTCTGAAAAAGGAAATTACTCACCACAAATCTCTCATTAATAAGCTTTGGCTGTTGAAAAAAATGAATGATCTCTGATCGCTGATCAAACTGATCAAAAGATTTTATTGATTTGTTTTATCAGCCAATCCTGATTTAATCAAATCAACAAAATCTTTTTAATCATTTTTAATCAGCGGTCACAGCCCGTACTTCAGTCCCGCGTAAATACCGTTGTAATAAAAGCCTTCGGTTACATACGTTCCCAAATTCATTTTAAAAATGCCGGATAGATTATTCACTAATTTAAAATCCACTCCTGCTCCGAAATTAATTCCGAAATAATTTTTCGCAGATGTGTTTTTAGAGTAATAGTAAATATTTGAAAACTCAGTTGTTCTTTCAAAAAATACAAATTAACCGCACTCTCTGCAAACACCTTGAAGTTATTCCCGGTAAGATACAGCCTTAATCCCCCCGAGAAGTCGTTGCTGCTGTAATTAGAGATATCATTAAAAATAATGGATCCGTTTGAAAAGCTTCTATCACCTTCTGACTGAGCGTAAAAATAATTAAACAGAACCGAAACTTTTGAGCTGATGTCATATGAAAGCTCCGCTCCGAATGTCATGTTTGCATCGCTGAAATTTAATCCGCTGTTAAAAGTCCCTCCCAATAAAGCAACTGCGAATTCATTTTTTTTATTGTCCATAAAAGTTTTATCCTTGCTGTTATTTAACTCCAGACCTAAATAAATTCCGTAATAAACAAAAGGTTCTTTTTTCTGACGGGCATACGGTCTGTGAACAAATGTATTATGAATTCTTCCGTTTATTAGTATGCCGTATGTATCTGAAAACTTGATCTTCGCTCCGGCTCCTGCATTTAATCCGATGAATTTTTTTCCGGTTATGTTATAATACCCCAGACCTGCATCAATAAAAAATATTTTATTATTAGAAAAAAACCTCGGTCCGACTGTGATCTGTGAGAAATTAAAGTCCCGGTTATTTCTCCGTATATCTGTAATATCATCTATGCTGCCATTTAAGTCCGTCAAAGAATAGTTAGCGAAAAACCCTATGTTATTTTTGGGTGTATAGGATGCATCAACACTGTAAGCGAATCCGTTTGAAGGTGTCTGTGTGTATCCGTTTGAGATTAAGTCTTTGCCAATTCCGATTGAATAGGTCAGGTTCCAGTAGCCTTTGTTACTTAATGAAGTTATGTCTGATATGCTTTGAGCTGAAAGCTCATTGTAAATTGAACTTGTTATTACCAGCATTGCAAAAAATGATTTCGTTCTCATTATTTACTCCCTTCTTTTTAGGTTAATTAATTACCCGGTTCAAGATCATGCTATGTCAGGATTCTGACCAAAGAATTTATTTTGAAAAAATGAATTACATGTTTTTCAAAAAAGAGAAATAAATGATTGGATAATTTTTTGTTTAATTTGTAAAGAGGTAGAATTTTATTGCAGTATGATTTTTTAAGTTGCGTTTAACTTACGGCAGATGAATTTTAATGTCAATACCAATTTTGAATTTTACTAATATTTTTACTTCACGCGGTAAAAAGAAAAAACCGGACAAAATACATTCTGTCCGGTTTTATATTCCCTCAGACAAATTAAAAATAAATGCTGAAGTTTCCTTTTACATTGAAAGGAGTACCCGGCGTATAATGAAGCTCTGATACGGGATCTGTTTCGGATTGTAAACGTGATTCAGTATCGAACTGAGCTTCATTCCAGTTTGAATTGTTGGTAAGATTTTCAACCGTCAGACCTATCTGATAATTTTTTGCAAAATTATAATTTAAAACTGCATCCACGACAAAATATCCTTCTGCAATGACCGAGTTAGCTTCGTTAGCCGGTCTGTCATCCAGATACCTGTAGCCAAGTCTACCGCTGATTCCGTTGTTTAATCTGACAGATAATCCGCCTACACTTGTAAATACAGGAGCCAGCGGGATCCTGTTCGCTTCCTCAGGTTCATCTAGAAATTTTCCCTTTGCATAATCAAGATCAAGATCAGCCCAAAGCCAGTTATTGAACTGATACCTTCCGGAAAAATCAATCCCGAGACGTCTTGTCTTTCCGCTTGGTTCCACCACTGCTTCATCACCGACATAAACAAACTCGCTTTCAATATTTAATCCCCAGAGACTTGTACTGATCAGCGCATTACCGATATTGAAAACTGTTCCGATCTCATATCCTAGCGCTGCGGGTAATGTGTTCTCGTTTTTTTCAACTACCACTACCCTTGCGTCATTCGAATGGAAACCAACGCCGGTCTTTATATAAAATTGTGTCTTATCATTTAAATTATAAAAAAGATTCAGCTTTGGTGCGAACTTAACTTCACTTACATTTCCGGAGTTTGAATCATTGAGATCATCATTCAGATTAAAATTAAAGTAATCAAATCTGAGACCGGGATTAAATACAAATTTTTCAATCTCAATTGTTTCGTTTAAATATGTAAAGTAATTTTGCTGTAATATTTTTCCGGCATTTGTAAAACTTAAGAACTCTCTTTTATATGTATGTGCTAAAAATATCGAATCTATGTCATCGATCCTTACACCAATTCCAATATTAGTTGTAAAATTTGTTTTATCGGTGTGATTTAGTATTGATAGAACTCCTTTATACCCGTAAATATTTCTGCTTTCATACTGGTTGATCTGATCACCATTAAGAGAATCATTCAGAAAAAATGTAAAGTTTGAATACAAATTGAATCCGTATGCTGAATAATAAAACTGATTTGTAAGTGAAACATTTCTATCGAATGAATTTAATAAGTTAAAATTAAAATTAGTTCTGTAAGTATTTCCACCTTCAGTATTATCAATGCTGCCGAATCTTCCTATCATATTTTCATTTACAGCACGGGTCGGGATCTGTCCCGAAGCATTCCAGTGTGAATAAAATGTTGAGCCGGACAATGATAATATAGTTTTGTCCGAAAGCATACCGTAATATTTTCCGAATACATTCAGACGGTTGAACTTTTGCGGGTCATCGGTATAACCATTGGAATAAGTATATTCAGAAGCTAAGTATAAACTCTCTTTCATTCTTGAAAGCAGGTGAGTTTTTTTTCCGAGAACATTCAGCATAACCAGTCCTCTGTAATAATCAAATCTTCCATATTCAAGAAGTCCCATACTTTTCTCAATGGAATTCTTTGTTATAAACTCCACTGAGCCCGAAGTCGCAAGATCTCCAAATTTGGAATAGTATGGACCTTTGTAAACATCAAATCCTTCGATAGTTTCCGGGATCACAAAATGTAAATCAGCATATCCCTGACCGTGCGCGTGAGAAGTCATGTTCACAGGTATGCCGTCAACCTGAATGTTTATATCAGTCCCGTGATCAATATCAAATCCTCTGAGAAAAAGCTGTTCTGCTTTTCCTCCTCCGGCGTGCTGTGCAATGAATAATCCGGGAACAAGCTTAAGCAGGTCCTGAGCTGTAGAGGTTGGTCTCAATATCATATCGATCGGACTGACCGAAATTTTTCCGTAATCAATTGTTGCGGTGACATCAATTTGTGAAATAGTTAAGGCGTTAGCCGTTAAGTAAGTTGTTGGAGTTGAAGTTTCACCGGATCTAAGCTCAATGTTAATTATTTGCGCTTTATACCCGACAAATTCAATTTTTATTTTATAGCTTCCTTCGAACAGATTCGGGAAATAATAGTCCCCTAATTCATTTGATGATGTAGTCTGATAATAATCTGTTAACGATACCACAGCTCCGTTCAAAGGCAGCTTAGTTTCATTGTCATACACTTTTCCTTTTATGACTGAATTTTGGGATAATGCAAAATTACATTGAATGAAAAATAGAGCTGTAAGAATAATTTTAAAAATGTTTTCCATAGTTATGCTTTTTTAAATTTCTATTTTTAATTTTTTCAGTATGGCAAGTAATTACCTGTTCAGAAAGTGCACGAAGGTCTTTACTGTCATGATTGAAAAACATTGGTCTGACAGAATATTGATTTTTAATATAAATTGAATTGAGCTGAAATGTAAACTATGAATAGTATTTCGGAGGCTGAAGATGTGAGATTTTAAAACCGGCATTAAATAGGAGTTTCTCTGCGGAGAAATTATTTCCGGCGGAGCATTGATAAATATTTACGTTCAAAGGTAATAAGAATGAGCTGACTGAAGAAACAATGTTTATCTCTCTGTCTGTTGCTTTCCCGACATAATTATCCGGACTAAAATTTATTTGAATGAAATCGTATCTGACATCATTTATTTTGTGATCAGCTGTAAGGTGTTTTAAATATTTTTCAGCATGAGATAAGTCTTCAGCATTCTGTATTCTGAAATTATTGATCATAATGATCAGGGACACTGAAAATATAAAAACTACTGATGAATATTTAAAAAACTTTTTTATCATAACTCAATCAATACCAGATCCTTTCAACTGTCCAGTAAAGAGCAATGACAGCGATCATCAATGATGCACTTACTACTATCCTCTGATGATACCACTGCTTTGCACTGAACCATTTTCCAATTATGTAATAAGCCAACAAAATAACCGTGATCTGACCTAGCTCGACACCTATAGTAAATGCAGCCAGCGCAGTCACAAACTCTGACTGAGGTAATCCCAGATCGTTAAGCACACTTGCGAAGCCCAATCCGTGAATCAATCCGAAAATAAAAATTAAAGCAACTCTCCATGCCTTAATGCCTTTCGCAAAAATATTTTCTATGGCGATAAACATTATTGAAATTGAAATTATTGGTTCGACAATACTCGATTCAACCGCAATGATCTGATAAGTGGAAAGTGTCAGTGTAATTGTATGTGCTATAGTAAATGCAGTGGCCTGAATAAGTACTGTTTTAAGATTCGGACTTAACAAATATATACCGATAATAAAAAGTATGTGATCAATACCGTACGGCAGTATGTGAGTGAAACCAAGCTGAAGGTATATCCGGCCGATATCAATCCCTGAAACATTTTCAAGATCAATGGGATGAGCAAATGCTTCAGAACCGGAATTTAAGATGAAGAATAAAGCAGTTATGAAAAATGTGTAAAAGACTGATATTTTTTTATTTGGCTGCATATAATTTTTCATAGTAAGGATTAATTTTTAATGCAAAGTCAGAATATTCTTTTGATTTTTCCGGCTGTCCTGATTTTTCACAGATCTTTCCCGCGTGATAATACATTAAAGGATCCTTCGTTCCGAGACGCAGTGCCCTTTCAATATTTTTCCCGGCTTCTTCAAAATTTCCGAGTTTAAAATTAACCCAGGCAAGTATGTGATACACTTTAATACTCTTCGAACCGTTCTCCAAAGATTTTTGGGCATCCTCCAGTGACTCCATTAAATTCCTGTTGTGATCTGCATTAAATAACGCAAGCTCTAGATCCGTATCAACTCCTTTTTCCTTAAACATTGTAATAATAAACTTTACTTTCTGATATTGTTCTTCGGCTGCTATTTTTTCACCGGTCAAAGCATAGACATCACCGAGCGCAATTAAATATTCCGGCAGTGAATTTTTTTCCAGTGCTTTCTTATATAGTTCGATTGCTCCTTTGTAGTCATTTTTAAAAACTTTGATCTTCGCTAATCCCCCGTACCCGTGATTATAATCCGGAAAGTCTTTAATTACGAATTCAAATATTTTTTCAGCCGTTTCAACATCCCCTTTGTTATAAAATAAGTTTCCAAGCTGAACCCTGCACCAGGCTGTATTTTCTGCAATTGGAGATCCTGCAGTCACTGCCGATTTCATAGCATCAATTGCGCCCTGCATGTCACCATACAATTCACGAATGTATGACACTCTGGAAAAAGAACTTAAGTCCGGTCTTAAATTTATCATCATCTGCACACTTTGAACTGCTTCATCATACATTCCTAATTCGACCTGCGCATCCACCAGTACTCCGTATGAATATGAACTGTAAGGATTAAAACTCAGAGCTTTTTGGGATAGCTCAAGAGCCTCTTTAAAGTGATGTCGTGAAAGATAAACAGAACCCAGCTCAGCCATTGCAAGAAAATTATCCGGCTCATTTTTTATTGCCCTGTTCAAAACATCATCTGCCAGTGAATAAAATTCAGGATCATTGGATTCCCGTGCTTTCTGAATATATGCTGCTCCTAGCTTAGTTAATAATTTTGAATTATCAGGATTTTCGGATAATTGTTCATGAAGTGTTGTAATGAATCTGTCTGCCGATGAATTTGTATTACTGATATAATTTATATCTCTTTCGTATATCCCTGTAGAATAATTTCTTGTATTGGTTTTATAATCATAAACCTTCCAAGATACAGCACTAATTACAAGGATTGATAAAACTATTATTATTATTTTCTTTGTGTTCATAGTATTAAATTACAGGAGCTGATCAGTTTCAGCTCCTGTAAATTTTTAATTGGTTATTTTAATAAAGTCATCTTCTTTGAATCAACGCCGGTTGATGTTTCAAGTTTTACAAAGTATGTACCTGAAGCAACTGCCTTACCGGTATTATCAAGTCCGTTCCAGACAGTTGATTTTTCACCTGCATTCATTTTTTCACTTACTAGTGTCCTGATTTCTTTTCCGAGCATATCATAAATTTTCAATGTAACATTATCCGTTTTAAGTAAATTAAACTTAATTTGAGTCGAAGGATTGAATGGATTCGGATAATTCTGGATCAATCCGTATTCAGTTGGATTTATGTTTTGACTGTTACCTGAGACTGACACTATCATTCCGTGTGAGTTCGCGTAACCTTCGAAAGGAGCTGCAAGATATGGAAATGTTGAAGCGAATGTTTTATCATTTCTTTGAACTGCATCACCTAACTGTGCATTTATTCCTGTACTGAAAGGAGGTCCTAGTAATACTCCGGCAACAACTCTCAGCGCAATGTCAACTACATCATCCTTTAATCTTCTGCCATTTGGAAATCCCGCATTATCACCTGCTATTACTCCAAGCCTGTTCTCTGCTTCGAATGCAACAGGAGCAATACCGAGATTTATTCTCAACTGCTCTGATGGTGTTCTCAGATCCTGAGGTCTTTGAGTTAATCCTGTTACACCGGTTAAAAACACAGATACAAGATCTGTTCTGTTAGTAGTTGGAATGTCATCAGTGACCGGGTACAAAGCATTAATGATCCCTGCAAGCTCGGGACTCGTTACATAGTTTAAAAATTGTGCATCATTGACCGGTATCGAAGCATTCCATTTATCTTTTTGACTTATCGGTAATACAACTTCATTCACTAGCGGCATTCCTAACCGTGATACATAAACCCAGTTACCGCTTCCAACTCTTGTTCCGTTATTATTTATAACTGTTGTGGTTTTCCTGCTTGCTGTTGCCCATACACCAACGATTGCATTGGAGTCAGCTGCATTCGGATTCGGAGAAGCGTTTCTTGTCACCTGTGCGATAGGAACTTTGATACAAATTGAATGAACATTGTAGCCGGCTAAAGCATCTTTTCCGCCGCCGCCCGCTCCGGGTGCCGCAGGTCTTATCTTCAACAGATCAAATGCTGCTCCGAGATCTACAAAGAAAGGATCATCAGTCGGACCGCAGAATACTTTACCGCCGGCGTTTGGAAGATCTTTTACACCTTCTGTCATCAGTGCAGAATAATTTGACATTGAAGGCGGACCTGCATAATTCGGATCCGAATGACTTGTACCGCCGACATAAGCCGGAGGAACCGGAAGCGGAGATGATGTCCACTGTGTAACGCCGTTCACAACTCTTTTTACAACATAGGTTTGCTTTACATTGAGATCAGCATCGTTTAAACTTGTTACATCTCCTGTGTTATACAGAAATGTATTTCCGTTTCCGACTACATCGGTAAACTCGAACTGATAACTTATGTGATCAATTCTGTCTCCGACATTATCAATCTTAATTTCATACAGGACATCAGTACCGAACTTATTAAAATTCGGTCCTCCTGCCGGCTCTTCCAGGGGATTATAACTTGCGATGATACAGAGAGATCCCGGATCATCATAAGGTCTGAAAGCATATACATCTGTATTGTCAGCGACAGGGTCTGTGGAAATAATCGGTGCTTCACGATGACTTGAAGCTGTTGTGAATTGCGATGTAGTGATCAGCGCAGCGCCGATCAGTAATACCGCTAATGCTGATAGTAAAATAATTTTCTTACGCATTGTTGTTTCCTTTTCGTTTAGTTTGTAAAATATTTTGTGGGTTGGTTGTTTCATTGTGAAATGATTAACGAAAAGATTTATGAAGTGGATTTACTGAATTGAAAATATTTCTTAAGTTAAAGGTGGCAGCAGGAAAAGTTTATAAAAGTCTGAATTAGGATTTTTTGGATTAATGGATTTTAGGATTATGACTTGTTTGGTGAAAACGATGTTCAAAATATTTTTAGTCCTATCATCCTCTAATCTTATGAATCCTAATTCAAACTTTACAAACTTTACAAACTTACCATGGCAGACGATAAAAAAAACTTATGGTCAGGTGATGTAAAAACTCACTGGCACCCCGAAGAAGGCTTCTTCGAACAGTCTTCGGAAAAAATAGCAGAAGGTCTCAAAGCCTCATCAGACGGACTTGCACAAGCGATGGACAGATTAGATTTTTATATCAATCGCGCAGGGTCGAATCTGAGTGAAACAGCAAAGTCAAATTTAGAGAAGGCAAAGGAAATTCTTCACAGGTTGTATAAGTAAAAGAATCTTCCTGAATAAAACCGGTATAGTTTCATTCCAAAATTTATTCGGATGAATAAAACTTAGATCTCAGCTGAATTATTTTGACGGTCTTTACTCATTTTATTTAATGGAAAACCATTTGACTGAAGGATTTTTGAATCAACTTTAATTTAAATTAAAGACAACGCTGAAAAGAGCAGCGTGTCGCCATGCTTTCAGGTGTGTTAAATTCAGACAGTGCAATTGAAGTCAATATTGCTACAATGACAACATTTCTAAGAATGAGAACACACTCGGATAAAGAATTGTAAGAGAAAATCTAAGATCCCCTAAAAATTACTACGTAAGATTCGAAGAGAATGATAAAAAGATACAAGTTAATATTTAAAGCGATAGAAAGTTTGATTACTAGGAGATCGAGACCAAAATTGAAAATCGGATTTCAATTGCAGGAGAAGAACAAATAAACTTTAAAAATAAGATATTGATCAGATTCAGATTTTAGAAAAAGTAAAAAAATTTATTAAAGCAGTGCAAGTGTCTTCAAAGCTTTTTCGCTTCCGTTAAAAATATTCCTGTCTACATTTCCCTGAATTCCGCTTACATGACCTCCTTCGGTATATTGCCACATCAGATATTTTGGCCATGTCCCCGGCATTGTAGGTCTGTCATTTCGGTATGATGCTACCCAAAGATCATAAGTTTCAAATCCGGACGGTGCACCTAGGTATCCGTTCCAAAATCCCTTGGCAGTATAAATGACCGGTCTTCTTCCTGTCTGATTCTCGATGGATACTAACCAGCTCTTAAGCTTATTTGCGCAGGCACTCCGGTTATTGAAAACATAATTATCAGAACTCTCACTTCCCTGCAATTCTACATCCACTACCGGAGGCAGCATACCGGGAATCTGAAAATCAATATTACATCCTAAAAAATTATCGACCTGTTCATCTGCTGTTACACCTTTAAATGTGAAAAAATGATATGCACCTCTGATATAGTTAAGAGCCGCAAGCTGATTCATATTAATATTGAACAGACCGTCTTTAAAAGTCTTTCCCTGAGTGGCTTTGCAAATTACAAACTTCGCCTGATTTCTGTTTACGTTACTCCAGTTAATGATCCCATTGTGATGTGATACATCGACTCCATATATGGTGGTGCTCCCGATAAGCTCGTTAAGTTTGCCCCAGGTATTCGGACCAACTGCCCCGTCCGGACTTAAATTGTTATCTGTTTGAAATTGAATTACAGTTTTTTTTGTGTCGTTTCCGAAAATACCGTCAATGTCAATTTCATATCCGAGCTGTTTCAGATAACCCTGAAGTGTTTTTACTTCAGTACCTTTTGAACCTTTTTTCAGTACCTTCATAAGAGTTTTTTACTTTGTTAAAAAATTGAATTGAAATTTTCACACCTTATTTATTTCCATCCGGAGGCACGTATTCATCCGGAAGCTTTATCCCGCCTCCGAAGAAAAATTCCCTCATCTGATCTTCAAACACTTTATCCGTCGCGGGTGAAGTGAGATCCAGCCTGTATTCATTGACTATCATTTTAAAATGATCAAGAAACATTTTGAAAGCCTGTTTCGAAATGTTGTCATAAATCTTTTGTCCGAGCTCGCCGGTTACCGGCGGCTTGTCCATTCCCGGTAAATCCTGTTCTAACTTTAAACAATGAACTATCCTTTGTTCTGCCATTTATATTATCCGTTATTTTTAATTTTTAACTTCCTGTTTTGAAATATCTTCCAGTCTGATCTCAAGTATCGAATTAATTTCTTTCTGATTTTCGACAGCCTCTATCAGAAGATCCCTGTCAATTATATTTGAATCGGTAAAACTTATTTCTTCTCCAAACTCACCGAAATATTTTTTAATCTGAGCACCGACATAATTATTGGTTGATACCGTGTATAATTTATTCTCATCCAGATCTTCGCCATTCACCTTGAAACTCAATACAAAATCATCATCACCGCTTAAAACTTTCTTCGAGTCATAGACAACATTCAGACCCGATACAATTATCATATCACTTGAGCCAAGCTCGTTTATTTCATTAACCCTGTTCTTCAGATTATTCTTCATCATCTGTTTCAATATGCTGCCGCTTACTTCAAAAGTAATAAGTGTATTTCCGAACGGATTTATTTCCCAGATATCACCAACAGTAATATCTCCTTTTGGCAAATCTTTTCGGATCCCTCCTGAATTTAACAAAGCTATGTCTGTTCCTAATTTATTTTTAATCGCATCTGCCTCCCATTGCCCGAGATTGCTTTCTACGGAGAATCCGCGCTTCCAGTCGGTCTGCAGTGTTCCGATAACTTTCAGGAGGTCACCCTGTATTGCAGCAACCATATTCTCAACTTTAAGCTGTGCAGCTTTATCATAAACAGCTGAGTCCATCACAGTTTCAATTAACTTTGATTTGAAACTCAGCAGTGAATCTTTTTTTACATCAACTTTAAGATCAATTTTTCCCAGCCATCTTGAGTATGAACCTGCCTGCGCAATTACCACTCCGTCCTGTATGAACGGCTTAAACATTGGTGTGTGCGAATGTCCGCCTATAATAATGTCTATATCCTTTGAAAACTTTTTAGCAAGTTTCTTATCGTTATCCAGGCCGATATGAGTAAGAAGTATTATAAGATCGCATTTTTTTTTCTTCAGATATTTTATGCCTGCAGTGATTACTGAATCTGTGTTCAGCATTTGTATATCGGAAACATTTTTAGGAATTGTCAAAGTCATAAGATCGAGAGCTGTCAGGCCTATTATACCGCACTTTACACCGTCAATCTTCTTGATAACATAAGGTTTTCCGTAAGTTTTATTTTCAGATTTAACAAAAGCATTTGCTGCCAAATAATCAAAGTTGGCAATCATCAAAGCGGAGTCAAGAGCATTCTTTCCGTAATCAAATTCATGATTGCCTATTACTATAGCGTCCACATCATAAAGATTCAACAGTTCTATTTGTGATTTCCCTCTTGTAATCGAAGAGATAGGAGTTCCCTGAAAATCATCGCCTGCGTTTAATAAAAGTGTATTATCATTACGGAACTTATTTATGTAGCCGAGCATGTTCGATGTGCCGCCGATATAGTAGGAAGTACTCTCTCCGGTTACTGAATCTTTTTTGGAAACCCTGTAAGGAAGATTCCTCGCATGAAAATCATTCCAGTGAAGGATAGTAATTTCTTTTATGTTTTTAGAGGCGGGTTTTTGCTGGGCATATGAGCTGCTTATAACAATAAATAGAAATAAAAATATGAATTTGTTTTTCAAATTTGTAATTTGTAATTCGTAATTTGTAATTAAGTGAGTCGGGATGACTGGATTCGAACCAGCGGCCTCTTCGTCCCGAACGAAGCGCGCTACCGAGCTGCGCCACATCCCGTTTTCTAGTTAGTAGTTAACAGTTAAACAGTTGACAACTTTTAACTTTTAACTTTTAACTTTTCAAATATAATTATTATAAATATTGTTTGAAATGTGAATCTAAATAAACGGGGCAGACGCAATTTTTTTATTCTATAAAAAGAAATCTGTAATGAGTAACTTTGAACTCTGATTGAAATGATTTAATAATTTTCACTGATTGTTTAAAACCTTGCTTTCTTAAAAGTTTTATTTTAATAAAAGTGTTAAACTTGAATTCTATTCTAAAAAACATTCTCGGAATATTAATTTTACTGATAATCGTATTTGTAACTGTCGGTCTGCTTTTTAACAGTCTTACAAAAAAATCCTATTACGAAGAATCCGGGGTTGTAAAAATAAAAGGAATTTCCCAAAAAGTTAATATTTACAAAAGCGAGCTTGGAGTCTCACAGATCTTTGCGGATAATGAAGCTGACATGTATTTCTCACTTGGGTATATGCACGCACAGGACCGGCTTTGGCAGATGGATCTCGGGCGCAGAGTAGCTGAAGGAAAACTTTCGGAAATTCTCGGAGAAGAAGCTTTAGATTATGACATTCTTTTCAGAACCATCGGAATTAATAAAATAGCTGACAGACAGATCGATAATCTTTCTTCAAAATCCGTATCAATCCTGGATTCCTACTGCAAAGGTGTGAATTATTTCATTGAGACGAATTCCAAAAACTTACCGCTTGAATTTGATATACTGAATTATAAACCGGAAACCTGGAAGCCTGAACATTCTCTTATGTTAATTCGGCTGATGGGATGGGAATTGAACTTATCATGGTATACCGATGTAATGTTCGGGGAGATCGTAAAAAAATTCGGGATAGAAAAAGCGAAAGACTTTTTCCCTGATTATCCTGAAGACGCGCCGTTTATGATCAGTAATGAAACGGGAGTAAACAAAAATGATACATCCAAACCGAAAGAAAGCAAAATACCCGGACTCAGCAACACAGGCTATTCTCAACAGACGGAAAAATATTACACATCGGTTTATGATATAGGGAAAAATTATTTTGACCTGTCAAAAAATTACAGAACCTATTTCGGCATCGAAGGAACGCACATCGGAAGCAATGCCTGGGTAATTTCAGGCAATAAAACTGAAAGCGGCAAACCTTTACTGGCTAATGATCCGCACTTAGCGCTTATGGTTCCGTCAAAATGGTATGAAGTAAGTTTGTATGATCATCAAAAAAAATACAGTGTATGCGGATTTTCCATTCCGGGAGTCCCTGCTATTGCAATCGGATATAATGAATCCATCAGCTGGGGTCTTACAAATCTTATGTGCGATGATGCTGATTTTTTTATTTTAAAAAAAGATTCTTCAGAAATTAAAAATTATGTTTATAATAACGAGATCATAAAACTTGACAGTACAGTTGAGACAATCAAAATAAAAGATGTTCCTGATGACCATGTCTTTACTGTTTACCGAACCAAAATCGGACCGGTGATTTCAAATCTAGAGACAACAGGATTTATTAATAAACAAAAGTTCAGAAACGGCAATCCGGATGAGATACTCACCTTTAAGTGGACAGGATATGAATTGAGTGATGAACTGGAAACGTTTTATAAAATTAATAATTCAAACAACTGGAAGGATTTTCAGAGTTCGCTGATAACTTTTGGAGCGCCTGCTCTTAGCTTTGTATATGCGGATACTGCCGGAAACATAGGTTACCATGCAGCGGGATTGATCCCCTTAAGAAAAGGCATTACTGATGAAAGCTCTTCAAACTACCCGTATCCCGGGGACGCTGAATGGTCAGGTTTCATTCCGTTTAATGAGTTGCCGAATTCTTTTAATCCTGAAAAAGGATATATCGTATCAGCAAATAACAAACCCTCAGCCAATTATAAATATTATATATCTAATTTATACGAACCACCTTACCGGGCTGAAAGAATAGAGGAATTGATCAATGCAAATCCTGTCATAACTGAAGATGAAATGAAACTCATGCAGAGAGATGTTTACAGCATTCAGGCAAAGGACTTCTGTAAATATCTTTTCGAGGCATTCGGTGATACGGTAAATTTAACCGATGACATAAAAATTTATCTGGATCTTTTAAAGAACTGGGATTATGAGTTTAAAACAAACAGCATCCCGGCAACTTTAATTGCTCAGTTTGAAATTGAATTGTATAAGAGACTTTATAAAGATGCGCTCGGGGAAGAGATGTTTGAAAATTATCTGTTCCTGAAAAATGTCCCTGTTAGAAATACAGCTAAACTTCTGAAACTGAATTCATCTGCACTGTTTGAAAATGATTTTGCAAAGCTTCAGCTGATAAGACAAAGCTTTTACGATGCAGTTTCAAATTTAATGGTTAAACACGGATCTGAATTTAATAACTGGAAGTGGGGTGAGGTTCACAAAGTTCTCATGAAGCATCCTCTCGGAGTGGTGCCTTCATTAAGCTCAATGCTGAATATCGGACCGTTTGAAATTTCTGGCAACGGCACTACCGTAAATAATCTGGAGTATGGTTTCTCAAATGCCTTAAAAACCGGAGACTTTGAAGTTTATCTCGGACCTTCAATGCGGATGATCATTGACCTGTCAAATGCAAAAACTTATTTATCAATAATTTCATCAGGACAGTCCGGTCAGCCTCTTCATAGAAATTATAACGACCAGGCGCGGCTCTGGCTTAAAGGTGATTATAAAAAGTTTCAACTGATTTCGAATATCTGAAGAAGGAAAATCTTAAACTGCTGGCTCTTGAACCTGCCGAATAATGAATAACATATATTGATTTCGACAAAGCAAAAATACGCGCTGTACAAACCGAAAAAATTCCTCGGACAGAATTTTCTCGTGGATAATAATATTGCAAAGAAAATTGTGGCTTCACTTGATGTTTTACCTGATGATGTTGTCATTGAGATCGGTCCGGGTCAGGGAGTGCTGACCAAATATCTTTTAGGGTTTACAAAGAATTTTTATGCGGTTGAAATCGATAAATCCATATACGAAAAATTAAGTGAGGAATATCAGGGGAAGTTAAAATTAATTCATAAGGATTTTCTGAAATTGGACTTTAGTAAAGACATAGATACCGTTGAAAGTGGGAAAATAAAAATTATAGGTAACATTCCATACAACATTACAACTGAAATTTTATTTAAACTTTATGATTCGAATGATAAAATCGGTTCGGCTGTACTGATGATGCAGAAGGAAGTTGCCAGGCGTCTGACAGCAAAGCCTGACACAAAAGATTACGGAATACTCGCCATTCAGACTCAGCTTCATACTATTCCGAAAATATTGTTCAATGTCCCTCCTACGGCATTCTTTCCAAAACCTAATGTTGATTCGTCCATAGTAAAGTTTGATTTCAAGAATAGTATCCCGGGTCTGAATGATAAAATCCTTTTCAAAGCACTTGTCAGAGAAAGTTTCGGGCAACGAAGAAAGACAATGAGAAATTCCCTAAAGAAATTCTTCGAAAGAAATAATATAGATTTTGAAAAAATAGAATTTGATTTTTCAAGAAGACCGGAGAATGTTACAATTGAAGAATTTAAGATACTGTCAAACTTTATATTAATTAAGAATTAGGAATTAGGAATTACGTTCTTCCATTGACTATTCACTATTCACGGTCTCCTTACTTCAAAAAAGCTCTTCAGAATTTCCTTACACTTCTCATCCATTACGCCGCCGAGCACATTGGTCTTATGATTAAGCGACCTGTGATTTGTAATGTTAAGCACGCTCCCGCAGGCGCCGCTCTTCAGATCATATGCTCCGAAAAAAAGATTTTCTATCTTTGCTAAAACTATTGCTCCGGCGCACATCGAGCACGGTTCTAATGTCACATACATCGAACAGCCTACAAGCTGCTTTGAATGAAGGTATTCAGCTGCAGAAGTAATTGCAACAATTTCTGCATGGGCGGTGGGATCTTTTAGAGATTCAACCTGATTAAATGCTTTTGCAATAATAGTATTCTGAAATACTATGATGCAGCCGACGGGAATCTCTCCTTTATCAAATGCCTTTTCAGCTTCCTTAAAAGCATAGTTCATATATATTTCATTCTGAGTCATATTTCTCTGTCGTCATTATTTAAGTTATTTGTTTTTTCCGATCAGGTTCATTAATTCTTTAAAATTAAAGAATCTGTATCCTGATTTTTTCAACGAATAAACTGCCTTGTCGAAAGCATCGAACTCATCAGGATTAAAATTAACATCATAAAACAAAAAATTTTTTCCGTTTTTAGTTTCTGAAATTATGTCTTCAAATAAATTTGTAACCTTGCTGTCACCGTCTCTGTATGATGAAAACATTGAATCAGAATAAACCATCAAATTGTTTTTTATAAATTCTTCTTTCACGGTTTTATAAAATTCCTGATTGCCGCTATTTCCTGTCAGAATTATTCCTGTGACATCGGGAAAATTAATGCTGAGAGACCTTATCCTGGATTTTAGTGTGCTTTCTTTCATGTCAATCTTAAAGTCAGCATCTATATCATCTTCAGTGCCAACGGAAAATTTCATCAGATAATCTTTTTTTAACTCTATGATCTTAGACTGATAATCCGCTTTGTCATTTCTAAGAGGAAGGATTACGGAATATTCCTGTGTCGAATTAAGCATGCTTTCAAGATCACTTAAACTGTATTCATCAATGCTGTCAAGCACCAGGCAAATATCAGCTGTCTTTCGTTTGACGGAATCGTCATAATTGAATTTCAGAATTCCGGCTTCCTTCCCGGCACTGTCCGCTGCCGAAATGATATTTATTACTATGTTCTTTGTCTTTGGATCTTCAGTAACCTTATTCCTGAAATTGTTACTTCTCAGGTAATCCGTTATTTCATAATTCAGATCAATGGTCAGAAGATCAATCGGTATCTTTACTTCTTTCGAAATTAAAAATTGTTCATTTGAATTTTTAACATCCTTTCCTTTAAATGTTATCTCTTTTATCCATTCTTTGCTAATGCCAAAAGAAAAAAGGATTGAATCTATGTCATGTGCTATCTTATCATTTGAAAGAGGAACAACACGAAGCTCTGAGTTTTGGGTTTGATTTGTTGAATCATCATCCGAAGAAACATAAAAATAAAACAGAATAATTATCAGAGCACTGAGAGAAGTGATCAATATTATTTTTGCTTTTTCATTATTCAGCATCTATGTTTCTGCATTTTGAATTTCTTCTGAAACAAAACGGATTATTTCCTCCGCATTTGCAATGTCATTTTTATTTAAAACCTTCAAAGCATCATCAACATATTTTTCCTTTCTCATTCCGAGCAGTACACAATTAACTCCTTTAACTGAATTCAACAACAGGACTGCTTTCTCTGATAATGTTAAGCTGTGAAATTTTTCGTCAAGATTTTTATCTATGATTGAATTAAGAAACTTACTCCGTTTCTCCGCACGCATTTTATAATAATTCGAAACGAAGTTAAGCAGCTTATAACATTCCTTAATATACCTTCCGAAAAAGTCTTTTACGTTTTCATCCCTGATCTTCTCATCAAAAAACTTTATAAGAAAATCGATCTTAGGAGCAAAGAGCTGTGTAATGATGTCATTGTAATGTTCTATGCTGCCGAAAAATTTCCAGTTCTCTTCAACGATCCTTCCGAAGGTCAGATATTCCTTTAAGTTTTTCAATTCCTCCTCGCTGAGATCTTCTTCGGTAATTTTTTCTGTAAGCAGATCGTCTTCCATTAAAGAAACCAGTTTCATCTGTTTAATGAAATCCTTTTCGAGAAAAGGTTCTGCGCTGAATTCAGAGAGGCGGACGAGACCTTTTGATGTTATTGCATTCAGCGGCCGGTTAACTAATACTATCATACCTGTCCTATCTGCAAGATCAAGCACTGTTTCGGTATTACTGATCTGATTCTTAGCTTTGATCGCACCGGCTTCGACTAAATTAAACGGAAGCTGTATTACTTTAAAATGATTATCAGCTTTAATGGAGTTTGCAGTATCTAAAACCCTTTCGAGAGAAGTAAAATTATATTGATTTGAATAAGAAATAAAAGTGTTAGATGAGACTCCGTAAGACTTTATTTTTCCTTCATCAACTTTCGTTTCAAGATAAACAAAAGCTTTGCGGATCCTTTCATAATAAACTTCTCTTGCTATCTCTATCTGAATATCATTTTCTTTTGCCCAATCGAGATAGTATTCAGGATTGTGAAGCAGGTAAACATCAATGTATTCAGTATCAAGTCTGTGCAGCTGCCTGTTGATCTGATCTTCGAGAAAATCCGGACTGATACAGTGCCAGAGACCGTTCTGAATTTCTACTACTTCACCGAACGGCTTGTCTTCGCTTTTTAATTTTTTCGCCAGACGTAAATTCTGTCCCTGAATGTATCCTCCTTTCGTTACAATGATTATATCTTCACGTTTAATTTTACTTTCGGAAATTAATTCATTTATGACTCTTCCGGCGAGAAGTTCACTTCCCCCGTCATAATAATTTGCTGAAGTATCAATGAGATTAATGCCGTCAATAAGAGCTTTATACAATGCCTGATAATGTTCTTCAATTTTATTACTTATCCTGTAACAGCCAAATCCTATGTTTGAAAATTTCATTAAATATTTTTTGAATACAAATTACTGATATTAAACTGAGAGATAAAGTCTATACACGGTTAAAAGTTGAAAGTTAAGTAAGTTGTAAGTTGTAAGTTCAATTTCGCACCTCGCATCTCCCATCTCGTGTTTTACTTCTTGCGTCTCTCGTTTAACTTTATTGAATATTAAAATCAGTTAATTTATTTTGTGAAAACAAAACAAGACAGAATGCCTGAAAACACAAAATTAAACTCTTCAAATATATTTGAATTTGATAAACTCTGGGATTACGATAATCCCGCGGAAACCGAAAAGAAATTTAAAGAACTTCTTCCTGCCGTAAAAGGATTCGGGCAATAGATCAGCTTACCTGCAGTTGCTCACACAAATAGCGCGTACATATGGTCTTCAGATGAAGTTCGATGAAGCTCATGAAATATTAGATGAGGTCGAGCCTCAGCTTAGTGATGAATTTTATTTAGCTAAGATAAGATATTTACTTGAAAGGGGAAGAACTTTCAGATCTTCAAAGCAGATTGAAAAATCCAGACCCCTGTTTCTCGAAGCATATGAGATTGGATTAAAACATAAAGAGGATGATTACACAATTGACGCTGCGCACATGCTGGGAATAATTGAGCCTTACAAAGAAGCTCAGGATTGGAATGAACTGGCAATGAAGCTAGCTGAAAAAACTAAGGATGAAAAAGCCCGCAGATGGCTGGGACCGCTTTACAATAATACGGCATGGAATTATCATGATAACAAAGAATATGATAAAGCTTTAAAAGTGTTTGAAAAAAATGTTGAATGGCATACAAACAGAAAATCTGTTGAACAGCTGATCATTGCAAAATGGAGTGTTGCCCGTACGTTACGTTCACTGAATAAGATTGATAAGGCAATTGAAATGCAAAATAGCATAATGAAGGAGACTAAGGAAAAGGGATTAGCGGAAGACGGTTACGTTTATGAAGAACTTGGAGAGTTGTATCTTTTAAAAGAAAATAAAGAAGAATCAAAAAAATGTTTTGCGCTTGCTTATGATCTGCTTTCAAAAGATATATGGCTGGCAGCGAACGAGAAAGAAAGACTGGAACGTATGAAAGCCTTATCTGAATGATTTGGTTTTTTGAATTATGATTAGTTGTTTGAACTATGATTTAATGATAAAAATAAAAATCTATGATACTTAACTTTATAAATAAAATATTATGAACAGATTTTTTTTAAAAATAGATTAGTGCTTTGAATCAAGTTGCTCATCGTTATCATTTAATCATTACAATTCCTAGTTCAAAAAACTTAAATCATAGTTTAAAACAAATAACATCATAGTTGAAATTCGGGCACATAGAAATATTCGTTAAGGATCCGCTAAGAGCAAAGGAGTTTTATGAAAATATTCTCGGGTTTGAATTAGTTGAAGTTCAGAATGAAAAATTTGTCTGGCTGAAACTGGGAGAAAATTTATTTCTTCTCCGGCCGGGCAAGAATGATCTTTCGGCAAATGAATACAGGAATTCGAATACAGGATTTGTTTTATATACTGATGATCTGAAAAAAACCAGGAATGAATTAATTGAGCGGGGACTTGAATTTAAAGGCACTGACGGCTCGGATGAATGCCTGACATTTTCAGACCCGGATGGTAACTGGTTTCAGTTAGTAAATCCTGATCACACTTAGAGGCAATTTTAAAACTTAAAAATAAATGTCATGGGTACAGCAACTTTAACACCCGAAGAAAAAACAAAGATAGAGGGTGAGCTTCAGGATCTGGAAAAGCAGATCGAAACAATGCGGAAGAAAAAAATTGAGCTTAACTCTAAACTTGCGGAAATGGATGTTAAGGATTACATTTTGAAGGACAGAGACGGAAAAGATGTCAGACTTTCAGAAATGTTTGGTAATAAAAAAAATCTCATCCTTATTCACAATATGGGAAAAGGCTGTCCGTACTGTACTATGTGGGCTGACGGATTCAAAGATACGTACAAGGAGATAGAAAAGAAAGCGCCGTTTGTTTTAGTCTGTCCGGATACGCCGGAAGTTCATAAAAAATTTGCCGAGTCACACGGCTGGAATTATCCGACATACTCTGCTGCGGGAACAGATTTTATTTTTGATATGGGTTATGATTTCATTAAAGACGGAAAGCATAATTACTGGCCCGGTGTATCTGTGTTTGAAAAAAGTGATGACGGAAAGATACGAAGAGTAGCAAAAGATTATTTCGGTCCCGGAGATTTTTACTGCAACATATGGCATTTCCTTGATCTCCTGCCGGGAGAGAATATTACTGTTGATTCATAACTTCTGACAATGGAATTAAACTATCTTATCTGCATACAAGAAATTTAGAAAAATCAAGAAAATTTTAGGAAAAATATTTTGGCTTTAATAAGCACATTCACCACAGAGACTCAGAGAACCAGAGTCTCACAGAGAATCTAAAATTAAATTTTACTTTAGTTTCTTTATAATTGAACAGTTTGATTTTATATTTTATAATCAAACAAGCTTAAGGAAAAAATCTCGTGTAACTCTGTATTCTCAGTATCTCTGTGGTTAAAGGTTCAAGTTCTTGCTTTCGCTATTAGAATCTTCTAAATTAGTAAATAAGAAATTATGAATACCATATCAAAGCAGTTTCAACGTCAGTATGAAATGATGGTTGAATGGGTGAACGGAACGATAGATCCGCTTACTGATGATGAATTTAAAATGGAGATCACTCCCGGAAAAAACCACGGAGTATGGCTGCTCGGACATCTTGTGACTAGTGATGATGATTTTTCAATGTTTATGGGAAAAGGTGATGTTATGTTTCCTGAGTATTATGAATTGTTCGGGCAGGGAAGCAAACTTCTTACACCGGGTGATTATCCGCCTGTATCCGAACTGAAAGATGCGTGGTCTAAAGTTTGCGAAAAGAACCGTAAGATTTATTCAGAACTAACTGATTATGAATTACCGGAACCGCACGCATTGGTAAAAGACTTTGAGAAAGATTATTTTAAAACAAAAGAAAGAGTCATAATGGCGTGGCACCTTCATCAGTTGTACCATGCCGGACAGCTCGGAATCATAACCGCCAAATCCGGAAAAAGTAAACATTAAAATCAGATTTAATTTATGAAATATAAATCCTCCCTCACATTTGTCTGAATCAAATTTCATCTCCAACTGGAAAAAGTTATTCCGCAGCAAGCCGAAAACAATTGAATTCTTATTAACCGTAGGTTTGCTTGTTGCTGTTGTTTATTCCTTCAGTCAGTATCTTAAATATAATGAAACACGTCCCGGAGCAATAATTGATGACCCGATACTTCAATATTTTAATGCGATCGATCTCAACCTGCTTTTATTCATAACAATCTATTCTTCGCTTCTGCTGGGATTGATTGCATTCAGTTTTGATCCTCAGCAGCTGATCACGGCTTTTCAGACTTACACTTTGCTTGTGCTGTTCAGGATGCTTGCTATGTGGCTGATCCCGCTGGATCCGCCTGTTGGCTGTATTGATCTTCAGGATCCCGTTGTGTTCATCATGGGAACAGGAAAAAAAATAGTAAAGGATCTGTTTTTTTCAGGACATACATCGACCGCCTTCATGTTATTTCAGGTTGCAAAGAATAAATATCTTAAAACTTATTTTCTGCTGGCAACTATTACCGTAGGCGTTTCCGTGATACTTCAGAAAGCGCATTATACAATTGATGTCTATGCCGGATTGATCTATTCTTATGCTTCTTATCAGATAATAAAATCCCTGCACAAAAAATTTTATAAAACAGAAAATGAAAAACAAAACTAAGTACTCTTCCGGAGTGATATGGGAAGATATTGTCGGCTACAGCCGTGCGGTAAAGATTGACGACAGGATACTGATATCAGGAACAACTTCAATAGTTGACGGAAAAATTACAGGAGAGAATGATCCTTATTTACAGACAAAAACTATAATTAAAAAAATTGAAGAGGTTTTAATGAAAGCGGATTCAAAGCTGGAAGAAGTTGTCAGGCTAAGGGTTTATGTTACTGATATTTCAAGGTGGGAAGAAGTCGGAAGAGCTCTTGGTGAATCATTTAAAGAAATTAAACCTGCGCAGACACTTGTCGGAGTAAGCGCTTTAGTGGATCCTAAGATGATGGTAGAGATAGAAGCCGAAGCGGTTCTTTAATTACGAATTACAAATTACAAATTACAAATTACAAATATTTTATATTGCAAGGAAGAAGATAAATAGTAAAATATACTTTATTTGGTGATAAGCATAAATTCTTAGTTACAACTTGTAATTTGTAATTTGTAATTTGTAATTGTTTAAAATTAAAAATAAAATAGGAGAAAATAATATGCTTCAGTCATTTAATTTTAAAAACTGGATAGAAGAAAACCGGCATCTTCTCAAACCGCCTGTAGGTAATAAATGCATGGTAGACGGGGACTTGATCGTAATGGTTGTAGGCGGTCCTAATGCACGTAAGGATTATCATTATGAGGACGGAGCGGAATTTTTTTATCAGATCGAGGGCGACATTACTGTAAAAGTCATTGAAGACGGAAAGCCGAAAGATATTCACATTAAAGAAGGTGAAATGTTTTACCTTCCGCCGAACGTTCCACATTCTCCCCAACGTCCTGCAAATACTGTCGGACTTGTAATAGAAAGAAAGAGAGATGAAAAGGAGCTTGATGCATTTCAATGGTATTGCGAGAACTGCGGTGAAAAGCTCTATGAAGAATTTGTAAAGCTTACAAACATAGTCACGCAATTACCACCAATCTTCGAAAAATACTGGGGTGATGAAAGTAAAAGGACATGTAAAAAATGCGGCGAAATAATGCAGCCACCAGTTAAATAAAATTTCAAATTACAAATTTCAGATTACAAATAGTTATCTATTTTTTGTATGTTTGGTGGAATATTATTTTAAAAGGAGGATTTTATGAATGAGAAAAGTATTATACATGTGAAGAGTTATTCTTTTTCAATAAGAATTGTGCGATTGTATCAATATTTAATTAAAGAACATAAAGAGTATTCGTTAGCTAAACAAATACTTCGATCCGGTACATCGATTGGTGCAAACATTGAAGAAGCAACTGGCGGATTTAGTAAGAAAGAATTTTTGTCAAAACTTTCAATTTCATATCGCGAAGCTCGTGAAACACACTATTGGTTAAGAATTTTATTTGACACTGACTATCTTGATAAAAAATTATTCCAATCTTTATTAAAAGATTGTGAGGAAATTCTTAGAATTTTATCCAGGATTCAAATAACTACAAAAGCATCCCTAAATAACAAACTCAAATAATTTTTTTGTAATTTGTAATCTGAAATTTGTAATTATAAGTTAAAATGAAAATTGATATTCACACACACATACTTCCAAAAAACTGGCCTGACCTCAGTAAAAAGTACGGCTACTGCGGATTTGTAAGTCTTGATCACTACAAGCCATGCTGCGCTAAGATGATGATAGACGGAAAATTTTTCCGCGAGATTCAGGATAACTGCTGGGATCCGAAAGTCAGAGTAAAAGATTGTGATCATACAAATGTTGATGTTCAGGTATTGTCAACTGTTCCCGTAATGTTCAGCTACTGGGCTAAGCCAAAAGATACTCTCGACCTTTCTAAATTTTTAAATGATCACATTGCATCTGTTGTAAATGATTACCCAAACAGATTTCTCGGTCTCGGAACACTTCCAATGCAGTCACCGGATCTTGCCATTAAAGAAATGGAAAGATGCATCAAAGATTTAAATCTCTCCGGAATAGAAATCGGCTCTCACATCAATGATTGGAATCTCGACAACGAAAATTTATTTCCGATTTATGAAGCTGCCGAAGAACTCGGTGCAGCCATATTTGTTCATCCGTGGGACATGATGGGTAAAGAGAAGATGCCTAAGTACTGGCTGCCGTGGCTTGTAGGTATGCCCGCTGAAACTTCGCTTGCTATTTGTTCGATGATTTTCGGCGGAGTGTTTGAAAAGTTCAAAAAACTTAAAGTATGTTTCTCTCACGGAGGCGGCTCGTTTCCGTTTACCATTGGAAGGATCGAACATGGATTTAATGTCAGACCTGATTTAGTTGCAGTGGATAATAAAGTTAATCCGAGAGACTATCTCGGGAAATTTTATCTGGACTCGCTTGTGCATGATGAGATGGCTTTGAAATATTTAGTTGATCTCGTTGGAGATGAAAAGATTGTTCTCGGTTCGGACTATCCGTTCCCGCTGGGCGAACATCATCCGGGAAAGTTGATTGAGTCTATGAGTGTATTGAGTGCGGAGTCGAAAGAAAGATTGCTTTGGAAGAATGCGGCTGAGTTTCTTGGAATTGAGAATTTCAAATTACAGATTACAAATTGCAAGTAATTTTCTATAGCTCTGTGAGAGAAAGTTAGCCTTTTAAAGATTCATCAATACTTTTATTAACCTCTTCAAAATCAACACCTTCACCATTTTCAAGCTGTTTTAAACCTACTTCAATAGAGTTTCTTTCATCTTCGCTCAAAGAATTCCAGCTTATTTTAGCATTACTCAAACTATTATTCATTTGCTCAAGAACAACAACATCTTCAACTTTATCTATCAGCGAATGTAATTTTGCTTTAATTTCATAACTTCCATTTTGCTTCCGCGCATCGGTATCTGCGTTGATAACCGTTCGTTTTAAAATAATTCATAATTTGTTAATTATTTTACAATATTGTTGACAGTCAAATCTTTACATCACAACTCTTTACTTTTTTTCAAACGGATTCCTCGCCCATACTTTCACCTCCGGGATCATTCCCCGGTCATCCATTTCAAGCATCGCTTTTATAGTATGAGCTATCTCATCACTCGTGAGTTTATTCGCTACCTCATCACGCTCTTTTCTTCCTTCATTTGCAAATGCTGTCGTAACTTCACTCGGATTGACCTGCATAACTCTGATATTGAAAGGTCTTAATTCCGCTTGCCAGCACTCCGTCATGCTTCTTAAAGCAAACTTGGAAGAAGAATAGATCGAACCTCTCGCGAATCCTTTAAGGGAAGCTGTTGATGCTATGTTAATTATATTACCGCCGGTGTTCTGTTTTTTAAAGATCTTGGCAGCTTCCTTTGCCATTAAAGCAGCTCCGAAAACATTTACAGAATACACTTTCATAAATGCATCTAAGGTAATTTCTTCAAGTGTGGGAAATTCACCTATACCTGCATTGTTAATAAGACAATCTAATGTACCGAACTTTTCAAGAAATATTTTATAAGTTAAATCAATATCACCCTCCTTTGAAACATCCGTATGAATTGCCAACGCATTAATTTCCTTTGCGACGCGTTCCAGTTTATCCTTATCTCTTCCTGTTATACCGACTTTAGCGCCGTTATCTGCAAGAAGTTTTGCAGCCGCTTTTCCAATACCTGAATTTCCTCCGGTGATTAAAATTTTTGAATCTTTAATATTCATTTCTTTAAGTTAAAAGTTAAAAGTTAAAAGTTGAAAGTTTAAAATTACTCAATACTCAATACTCAATACTCAATACTCAATACACAAAACTCAATACACAATACCAAATACTATTTAATATACCTGAAATCATGCCCCGCCTTTAGCTGTATCAAAAACTCATACATCAGCTTAATCACACTATCAACATCATTCTTATCAACTGCTTCCACTGTAGTATGCATATACTTTAATGGAAGAGAGATCAGTGCTGATGCAACTCCTTCCGCCGAGAAAGCAAATGCTTCCGTATCCGTCCCCGAATGACTCGATGATGCCTCCCATTGAAAAGGAATTTTCTTTTTCGCAGCAACACCGGTTAACATTTCAAGCAGATTGTTCTGAACATCCGGTCCGACAGTAAGAGTCGGTCCTTTACCGCATGCAACATCTCCGAGCTTTTCTTTTTTATATAAAGGAGACTGCGTATCGTGCGTTACGTCAGTTACAATTGCAACATCAGGCTTTATCCTCCTTGAGATCATCTCTGCACCGCGGAGACCAATCTCTTCCTGCACTGAGTTTACTATGTACAAGCCAAAGCCAAGCTTATTTTTTTTCTCTTTTAACATCCGTGCAACTTCCGCTATCATGAATCCGCCCATTCTGTTATCAAGCGCTCTGCCGACATAGTATCTGTCATTGAGTGTCATTAGTTCGTCATAATATGTCACGACACATCCTACGTGCACACCGAGAGCTTCGACTTCTTTTTTATTCTTGCATCCGCAGTCAAGTATAATATTATCTATAGACGGCTGATCTTCTTCCTTCTTTCCTCTGACATGTATTGCAGGCCAACCGAATATGGCTTTTACATAACCTTTCTTAGTGTGAATATTTACTCTCTTTGAAGGAGCTATCTGATGATCGGATCCGCCGTTTCTGATTACATAGATATATCCTTCATCTGTGATATAATTTACATACCATGAAATTTCATCCGCGTGCGCTTCGATCACTACTTTATATTTTGCATCAGGATTTACTATGCCTACTACTGTTCCATAAGTATCAGTAATGTATGTGTCAATATAAGGTTTGATATATTCCAGCCAGATCTTCTGTCCTGCAGTTTCATATCCGGTAGGAGATGCGTTGTTAATATACTTTTCAAGAAACTCGTAACTCTCTTTTCTCATGTTTAAATTTTTTAGATTTTATAAATTATTTGTTAATTATTTCAACTGAATTATTTTTTCCGACAATTACCGTATCAGCAATGTTTATAAACAGCCCTGTCTCTACTACACCGTTGATTAATTTTATTTCATCATTAAGTTTCTGTAAATCATCTGTACCGCTTGTATGCAGGTCAAGAATAAAATTTCGGCTGTCCGTAAAATAATATTCATGACCTTTCATTCTTAATACCGGGCTTAACTTCATTGCTTCGAGTTCTTTAAAAACCCTTCTGTATCCGAAAGGAATCACTTCAACAGGTAAAGGATAATTTCCCAGCTTATCTACAACCTTTCCCGAATCAACAATCCAAATGTTTCTCTCAGAGCTTAGAGCAACTATCTTCTCAAACAACAGCGCGCCGCCGCCTCCTTTAATACCGTTGAATGATCGGTCCACTTCATCAGCTCCGTCTATTGTGAGATCAATTTTATCAACTTTGTTTATGTGAAACAGATTTATTCCTTCAGACTGTGCGAGCTCTGTCGTTGAATCCGAGGTTGAAACAGCTATTATGTCCAATCCTTTTTTAACCAGTTTTCCAAGTTTCTTTACAGCATAGTAAACTGTCGAGCCTGATCCAAGCCCAATGACCATTCCGCTTTTTACAAACTCAGTTGCTTTCTCAGCCGCTATTTTTTTTTCTATGTCTTGCTCTGCTTTGGTCAATTGGTTAACTGGTTAACTGGTTAATTGGTTAATTGGTTAATTGGTTTAAGAACTCTATAAAAACTATAAGAACTCAACGAATTATACAAACTATACAAACTATACAAACTTAACGAACTTAACGAACTTAACGAACTTATTAAACTTAAAACACCGTATAGTTTATTCCGAGCTGCAGACCTTCCTTAAACTGTGTTTTTGGCGACTGTGATTTTTCATAAACTACGAGCGCATCGAGTGTAACTGTCATGAAATTATTTATCACTGCTGCTAATGTATTATCCCAGCCTACATCCCATACGTCGAGCTGATTGAATGCGGAAAACAATCTCAAACGGGTATTGAAAAACAGATTATCGGCTACTCTGAAATTTGTGCTTGTTACAGACTCAACACCTGTCTGAAATTTAAACGCTTCCGACACATCAGTTGTATTTATATCATCAGTATATTGCCTGAACTGGTTTGCGAAGGTTTCCTGGAATGCAAGACCCAGCCTCGATGAGAAGTTTGGTTTATCGTAAATAGCTCCTATGCTTTGAGTAATATAACCCGGATCAAAGAAAGCAGAAGTCTGTATTATCGGGTCAATACTGTAATCATACCCGTTTAGAACTCCTGACCGGACTTCATTGCTCACATACGGATTGATAACATTGCTTACTTTATAAATTAAAACATTTTCAAGCAGCATAGCATTATCATTGGTTTGAAAATTACCGCTGCCGGTTTTAGTTGAGCCGATAGTAGCGCTCAGGTTATTCTTTAAGAGCCAAGGATTGCTGAAATATATTACATTGAAATCGGAATTACCGGTTATTGAAATTAAATTTTCACCGCCGCGTGTCCAGTTGCTCAAGGCTACCTGGCTTATACCCATTCCGATTGTTCCCAGAGGTGTCCAGCCTTTTTTATATCCTGTTGTATCTCTTTGAGTTTTCTTTCTGAACTTTGTTGTGTCGGCTTGTGAATAGGATAGATCTGTTGCTAAAAACAAAACGGCAAGAAGTAACAGTAATTTTTTCATGGTATGATTTATTTTAAAAAAAATTTTACAAATATAGACTATTTAAGTCTAAGACTTAATGAATTATTTTGAGAATGGAATTAACACGAGAGATTGTTAAGTATGAAAAGTATGGGCGGTTATTAAATTTAGTCTGTCTTACGAAATTAAATTTAAAGTTATTTATCAGAATCTAAAGTATCCTTACACATACACTCCGCAAAATCCTCGACAGTCAGGTTTCTAAACCCGCACCAGTTGTATTTCCAGTTGATGTAGTCCTTTGGAAAAGCTTTCCTGTCACGTGAAGTATATAGTTCAATATAGCTTTTCCTGTATGTGCTGTCGGAGAAAATAAGTTTTGAAATAGTATTCAAAGTATTTGCTGAAATTGAGCTCTGCCTGTATGTATTTTGAAAATCATATTCAAATGTCCAGTCAGCAGATCCGGTTATGTCATTTAAATAATAAGTCTTATAATTAATTAATTCAAATTTAGATTTATCATATTCTAAAACCTGATAGGCGGGATTGTTCTGATAGATCGGACTGATGGAAGGTGTTAAGTGAATGTATGAAACCGGCGAACCGTTTTCGTAAAAAATTCTGAAATCATCTCTGTGAAAATGTCCCGCAAAACCTGACTTAATGATATCATCATGATCCGTCATAATTTTAAGAAATTCATCGTTGTATTTTTTCTTCCATGTCGGGAAAATTTTTTGTTCACAGTCACCTTTGCCGTTGATCGTTCCGTAGATATCAATGCCCGGCGGAATGTGATATGATATCCATACTTTATCATTGTCGCCTCTGCACTTCTTCAGAGTTCTCTCAAGCCATACAAGTTCATCCGCACCCGGATCATCAAGCGAATCCCCGCACAGATTTTGATAATTACTTGAAAAGAAAATTGTATTAAGAATGATCATTTTATAATCATCTGTGCCCGGGAAATCCAGCATGCAGTATCCGCCTTTTGAAAAATCATCTTTGAAATTCTTATTCGTTACTCCTTTATTTACCAGTGGCTGCCAGACCTCACCCAGCATCTTCAGAAAATGACCATTAGGTTCGACCATATAATTTCCGCAGTATGAATCATCGTTACCAACCATCGGGTAGATGAGAGTATTCGGATAATATTTCACAATAAAAGAAGTAATGAACTGAATAGTTTTTTTTATGAACATATCTAATGAATCAGTATTCTTTATTCCGGAATACTGCTCATACTCTTCATTGAAATTATGTCCCATGAAATCCCCGGTGATAATGATAAAATCCGGATTTGAAATTCTTGATCGCATCTCTTCCATTGCCGATTTAAAAAGCGGAAAGTTAGAGTCGCTGCCGTAACTGCTCAGACTTTTAATTTCGGATGATTCATAGATGCTCTCCCATTGTGTGTATTCCGATTGAATTAGCTTTCCAACCAGTGTCGTATCATAAAACGGATCAAAGTGTACATCGGAAAAGTTCAGAAACTTACTTTCGCGTGGGAGCTGTACTGAAGATGAGCAGGAATAAAAGTATATGGCAAGAATAAAGTAAAATATTTTTTTCATTTGAAAATTATTTTATCAATGAGAAACTCAATATAAAATATTTTAATAATTTATTCGTGATATTACTTGATCGGCACTTAAAGAAGTCAGAGATTTAAAACCGATTTATTTTCATACAAAAACAAAATATGAAAACATTAAAATCTATTTCATCAAATAATCCTCTGCCTTTGGATCTTTGCAGGCATGTCTCTTACCGAAACAATGTCTGACTTTTCAAATGCCACAATGACCCTTACTTTACATTGGTCATAAACATTTAGCCAGGAAAATCTTAATGAAAATTTTAAAAAGTTGATGAATCTAAAATTTGTCCTGTAACAGTTAGAGTACAGTTAGTAGTTAAAACAATTTACCTTCGTAACTCGTAACTCGTAACTTGTAACTCGTAACTGATTACGGTTTTCTTTCCGATACAAACTTAGAGCTGTTATTAAATCCAAATACAATATCCCCGAGATCAACCGTTCCGTCATAGTTTAGATCAGTTGAAACATACCCGTTATTAAAATTTAAAACATCGTTGTAGATCAATGCGATATCAGAAAGATCAACTACTCCGTCCGTGTTTACATCACCTGTATAAATTGACCAGAGACCGTTCACGTTTACCAGATTATCTCCAAACGCCTGAGATTCAGCAGTGGTGAAGTCATAATTCAGCAGATTGTTTTTAAAGGTCTGCGGTAAATTACTCCAGGTGGTGATGGAGTTTCTGTGTTTGACTGAGATAAAATACGGAATACCTCCGGATGCATCTGTAAATGTGAACTGCGGACCCAAACCTTTTTTTGATTCTATCAGATTAAACGGAGACACTGCATTTCTCAGTTCAACAGTAATTGTGTCCTGTAAAGAAAAGGCTTCAAAACTATTTGTCAGTGTCAGGGTTACTTTTTCCAAAGGTCTTATCCAGATCCCGCTTTGTGTTGTACCTGCTATCAGATAATCATTACTTACGCAGATCGAATATACTCCTTTCCCTGGAAAGCCATCGCCCTGATAATTTACCCAGTCACCGCCGTCGTTAGTTGTCATTATGACAGATGGATTAGAAGAGCCCGAAGTGTGAGTTAATCCGGCAAATAACTTATTGCCTGCAGAGGCCATTGAAGTAAAATATTCAAAATTATTTAACTGAAAATTTGTCGGAGTAAAGTTGTTTCCAAAATCAGAGGATATATACATTCTGTCTATGCATCCTGCAAACAATTTATCGTTAAAATAATAAATAGCTCTCACAGGTTTTGTGCCGTCAGGATTTTGAGGTAATCCGGTATTGATTTGTAAGCTCCAGTTCGAACCGCTATTAGTTGAAAGTGCGACTCCCTTTCTGCTTCCTGCCAGAAATTTTCCGGGAAGGTCAGAAAACGTCTGAAACTGACTGAACTGATTATTATGACTTAATGGAGCAAATGTCAGACCTTTATCAGTCGAAAGACTCATCCCTGTCCCGTGGTTGATATAAATAAAGACATTATTCTCTCCGCTGACTCCTACACCGAACACGCCGAGTTTCCAGATCCCGAGATCATTCAGAGTCCATGTGACTCCTGCGTCACTTGATCTTAAAAGTCCGTGTTCATAAGTTCCTACGTAGATTAAATTATCTTTTACCGCCATTGAAAAAACTCCGCTGATGTCAAAGCCTGTATTTACAAGCGACCAGTTCAATCCTTCATCTGTTGATCTGTATATCTGACCTATGTTAAGAATACCCGTGCTTGTCCCTGCGAAATAATTATTCCCGCATTTTACTATAGACTTCACAAACTGTCCTGAAATGTTGATTGCCTGCGTCCACTGTGAAAACGAATTGACGCTGACGAACATTAATGATATCAATAATAAGGAAAATTTCTTGTGTGTGATTTTCATGTCTGTATTTTTAGTACAAATTTAATACTGACGGCAATGAATTGCAAAGAAACACTTAGCTGCTTTGTGAGCGGAGCATTACTAACTCTCAACTCTTACCCTGTTAAACTATCAAATATTTTTAACACAGAGTCACAGAGACACAGAGAACTTCATTCTTATTTCTCCATTTCCTCTGTGCCTCTGAGTCTCTGTGTTGTCCGGTATCACTGAACCTCTGTGAATTTTTTAAGTAAAGTTTATTTATTTAAATTTCACTTAACATTCCGGATTCTTATTTTGAAAAAATAAAAGCACTTGGAAAAAATAAAAGCCATATCAGTCTTAAAGACATTCACAAAGAAAGAGCTCGGGAAGTTTGAGGATTTCCTAAACTCGCCGTATTTCAACAAAGGGAAAAAATACATCATTCGTTTTTATAAAGAGCTGATCAGATATCATCCCTTGTATGATGAAGCGAATTCGATTAAAGAAAAAATTTATGCAAAGTTATACCCAAAGGAAAAATACAGTGACGAAAGATTCAGGAAGCTTACTTCGGAGCTTTATAAATTTCAGACGGATTTTCTTGCGGTTGAAGCCTATGTTTCCGGTGAGATTGATATGAAGGATAATGTTTTATTTCAGCTGAATGAAAGAAAGCTCGGAAATATTTTTGAACTTGAACTAAGGAAGTCGTATGAAGAACTGGAGAAGACTGATCTCCGGAATGATTATTACAACAAGAAAATGTATGAGCTGATCTCCAAGGAAAAGTTCTTTTATTTTCAAAGAAAGAGAAGCAACGCTTTGAATAAATATGATACGGAAATGGAGTACTTCCTAAAATATTCTCTTTCACTTCTCCTGTCTAAATACATTGAAAGATCTATGGAGAACAGGTTTTTCAAATCACAGGAGTTTGAGCTTCCCCTGTTCGATGAGATAATTTCATATCTTAAGAAAAATGAATTCTTAAATGATCCTGTCATTTACATATTGTATCTTCAGCTTATATTATGCCGGAGCGATGATGATGACAGTTTTTTTAAATTAAGAAAGTTACTGCATAAGGAAGAAAAGAAGCTTGACAAAAATCAGCTGAAGATCAGCTATACAATACTTGCCAATTATGCCGTTGAAAGATCTGAGAAAGGATTACCCGGATTTCTGGAAGAGATACTTAACATAAATCTCGAGATCATTAAGAAGCGCCTGATTGAACAATATATATCCGGTTTTCTGTTCATCAATATAGTGACAATGTTCATGAAGTTCAAAAAGCTGAAAGAACTTGAGAAGTTCATCAAAGAAAACTCTGATCTTCTGAATCCTGACATTAAAGGTACTATCCTGAATTTTTGCTATGCTTCAATTGCATTTCATAACAGTGATCATGAGAAAGCATTAAGTCATCTTTCGAAGATAAATTTTGATCACTACCAGCTGAAGTTCCAGATAAAAAATCTCACGCTTAAGATCTATTACGAACAAGGTCAGTACGAAGCGATTTTTTCTCTGATAGATTCTTACAAACACATTCTTAAAAGAGAATCCGATATTCCGGGCAGCATTAAGAAAACCATACTTGATTTTCTGAAAATATTAAAGGAGCTGACTGAAAAAAGATCAGGTAAGAAAAAGATTGACAGGCATATATTGTCAAAGGAATTGAAAAATTCACTGCCCGCCGAGAAGCAATGGCTTACTGAGAAGATAATTGAAATTTAATGACAGGTTTAGAAATGAGGAGAAAGGTGATTCTCCTTCTGTAGTAGTTGTTTGAATTTTCTCTGTGTGGTAAAATTCCCCGTATTTAATTACGAATTACGAGTTTACGACTTGGAGTGAGCACGTTGAGACTCAGAGTGAAGTGATTGAGACTCAGAGTGAGATCGTTGAGACTCAGAGTGAGCTCGTTGAGACTCAGAGTGAGCTCGTTGAGACTCGGAGTGAGATTAATTAGACTTCGGGTGAGATTAATGAGACTTCGAGTGAGATTAATGAGACTTTGAGTGAGATTAATGAGACTTCGAGTGAGATTAATGAGACTTCGAGTGAGATTAATTAGACTTCGAGTGAGATTAATTAGACTCGGAGTGAGATTAATTAGACTCGGAGTGAGATTAATTAGACTTTGAGTGAGATTAATGAGACTTCGAGTGAGATTAATGAGACTCTGAGTGAGATTAATTAGACTTCGAGTGAGATTAATGAGACTTCGAGTGAGATTAATGAGACTCTGAGTGAGATTAATGAGACTTCGAGTGAGATTAATTAGACTCTGAGTGAGATTAATGAGACTTCGGGTGAGATTAATGAGACTCTGAGTGAGATTAATGAGACTCTGAGTGAGATTAATGAGACTTCGAGTGAGATTAATTAGACTCCGTGTGAGATTTTTGAGACTTCGAGTGAGGTGATTGAGACAAAGTTTAAAATATATAAAAAAGCCACACTGTTCAAATATCAGTGTGGCTTTAAGAGTATTCTTAAAACTAAATTCTACTCACCGAGCTTCACAAGTGACCCGACCGGAAAGATATCGTTCTTAGCAACATTCCCGTCAAACCACTGACATACAACATCCCCGGTCTTGTTTCCTCTGATTATTTTTAATGCCTCATCCTGAACTTTGGTCGAAACATCGTTCGCGTCCCCGACAAATCTCTGTACCGTCATCTTCGGTCCGCCTGATTTCAGCATTACTACATCGCCTGATTTTAATTCCATTATGCTTTTGGTTAATTGGTTAATTGGTTAAATGGTTAATTGGTTAATTGTGTTTAATGTGAATTACGTTAATCATCATACCAAAGTTTACCATTTAACTATTTAACCAATTAACCAATTAACCAATCAACTAATTAACTAACTTATGCGCCGACCCGTTTCCGTTCTTTGCTATCTCAAACACCGGCAGCGGCAGTTTCGGTCTGTCTTTGAAATCCGGAAGTTCAACGGGTTTCTTCTTAAGCTGCTCAAGCGCTATCTCAATTGCCTTATCAAGCTGAGGATCCCTGCCTTTTGCATAATCTTCCGGAGCAACATCAACTTCAACGTCCGGATCTGTTCCGTAATTCTCGACTTTCCAGCCCACGTCTTTCATGTATGTAGCGTATTCCGGCTGGGTTGTCATTGTACCGTCTGCAAGCGCAAGACGGGGATTGATTCCGATTACCCCGCCCCAGGTTCTTTTCCTACAAGTTTGCCGAGCTTCATTTGTTTGAACTGATGGCTGAATATATCACCATCCGAACCTGCCCATTCATCCGTCACTGCTACCATCGGTCCGGCGACACTGTGACTCGGATATGAATCAACGCTTCCGTATCTTGACACTCCGTATCCGTAATGCTTTCTCGAAAGCTTTTCGAGTAACAGCTGCGAAACGTGACCTCCTCCGTTGTCTCTCAGATCAACTATCAGACCGTTTCTTGCTGCTTCATAAATATAGTATCTGTGAAATTCCGAAAACCCGTTGGCTCCCATATCGGGAATATGAACATATCCGAGTTTTCCTTTTGATTTTTTGTGAACATATTCCCTGCGGTTCTCAACCCATTCTCTGTAACGCGCATCTGTATCTGAAACTATCGTCCTGACTTCAAATGTTTTCGATTTTCCGGTTGACCCGGATTTAACTGTTATGCTGACAATGTTCTTTGCCTGGTTTACCAGTATAGAATTCGGAGTAATCTCCGCACTCAGTGTCTCTCCGTTAATGGCAATTAAGTAATCGCCTTCTTTCACATCTATTCCCGGATTTCTCAATGGAGAATCATCCTTCCATGAATCACCTTTTATTATGTGTTTAATTATATATGCTTTCTTTTCTTCATCAAATTCATAATCTGCACCAAGAGAACCTAATTTATAGTCAGGCGAAGGTTTATAATCTCCACCCATTTCATATGCGTGAGAAGTTCCAAGCTCACCCTGCATTTCCCAGATCAGATCCGAAAACTCCGAACGCGTTGCAATTTTATCGAGCAATGGGGAATATCTTTTATAAACAACATTCCAGTCAATGCCTGACATGTCCTTTGTCCAGTAATGCTCCTTCTGCAGTCTCCACGCTTCTGAATACATCTGTCTCCATTCGCTCATAGGATCCAGATTGACTTTAACTCTTGTCAGATCAAGCCAGTCGCTTTTGCTTCTAGAATGCATTCCGAATTCCTTCATCTCCTGATGCATTGCGCTCTCTTCAAAAAGATCCGAAGCTAAATACAGTTTCTTTTCTTTTCTGTAAATCAACGTCTTTCCGTTCATTCCTACTTTAAAGTTCGACGCTTTCTTCGTAATTATTTCTGATTTTTGTGTGTTGAAATCAAATCTCTCAATGGATTCTGTGTTAGAGCCTTTTTCCCAATACCTGTGATTCAGAGCTCCTTTATTTGGCTCTTTGCTGAATACAAGTCCGTCTCTCACCGCTGCGATCTTCACATAACTTTTTTCGGGTAAAGGGAATGAAATTATTCTTTCCTGAATGCCTTCCGTATCTATTTCAACTTTAACAGTCTCTTCCTTCTTATCTTTTTCAGCTTTATCTTTTTTTGAATGATTATCTTTCTTTCCGAATATTCTTCTGTATTCAGGTGTAAACGGAGAAGGTGTTTCTTTCTTCAGAGAGATCAGATATGGTCTGACTCCGAGCGGAAATCCGAGCTGAAAATAACTTGTATCATAAACGGGATTAAATTCTCTTGCGGATAAAAAGTAAATGTATCTGCCTTCAGGATCAAACACCGGCTGATAATCCCTGAACCCGGAAGGAGTGATCCTGAGATTCTCTTTTGATTCGAGATTATATAAATATATTGATGAAAGATATTCCGCATCGGACATGCTGTAAACAAGCCATTTACCGTCAGGTGAGAATGCAAAATCATCCATTCTTTCAAATTTGCTTCGCGCTACCTTTATTAAGCTGTCATCTTTTAAATTAATTAAAGATAATTCGTACCTGTTATTTGAAACAGCAATTATGTTTTCTTTTGGAGAGACCTTTAATCGTGCAACAATTCCTATGTCAAGCTTGCTTAATCTTCTCACATTTCTTTTATCATCTTTAATAGTATGAACTTCAATAGCTTCGCTTCCGCTGTCATCTGAAACAGTTACAATCGTCGCTTTGTCAAAAAGCCATTGAGTAAGCCTGTATCTTACCCCGTGAGTCTTTCCAATCTGAGCAACAGGTCCTTCCCAGTTCGAGAATGCATAAGATTTTCCCCGTGAAGTAATGATAACCGAGTTACCGTCCGGATTTATGTTATAGTCTTCTAAATATTTCTCAGCATCTACAAACTTTCTCTGTCTTTGTATCTGCGGGCTATAGTACTGAATTTCGATTTTTCTCTCTTCATTTGTTTCAGGTTCAAACAAAAATATTTCAGCGCCTGCGTGATATACAATTTTCCTTCCTTCAGTCGCCGCATTCCTAACATAATATTCTTTATTCTTTGAATGACTCTTAATGTTTTTTCCGTCCGGTGTGCATGAATATAATTTTCCAAGTCCTTCATGATCGGAAATAAAATAGATCCTGTCACCTATCCACATTGGGTTTGCAAAGTTGCCGTTTATTTTTTCGAGGAACTTTTCAAACTTACCGTTAGCTTTTCTTTTTATCCAGAATTTTCCTGCAGTTCCTCCTTTATATCTTTTCCATCTGGCGGGATCCAGAGTATTTCTCCCGAGTAGTATTTCACCTTTTGGTCCGTAAGTTATATTATTTGCAATTCCATATGGCATCTTCTCCGGCAATCCTCCGCTGACAGAAACTTTATACAGCTCCATCCTGCCTACAAACGGCTGGCTCGCATCCGAAGAAAATATTACATTCAGACTGTCCGGGGTCCAGCCGACAACCTTCGTATTCTTGCCAAGGTAAGTCAGTCTTTTGTTTGCACCGCCTTCTGAAGGAATTATATAAACATCTTTTTCACCTTCCTCTTTTCCGGAAAATGCAATGTACTTTCCGTCAGGTGAATAAAATGGATTTGTTACTTCGCCGGAATTTGAAGTAAGCCTTCTTGCTATTCCGCCTGATGTGGAAACTTCCCAAACATCATCTTCGCTGACGAAAGCTACTTTCGTATCATGTATAGTTGGAAATCTTTTATAACCCGGATTGTTCATTTTAAAATAAAGTTTAAAATTTTTGAAATCTTATTTAGAGGAAACTACGCAAAGGTTGGGGTCTTAGTTTTATATAATTTAACTTAAATAGATTTTATAATCTATATTATTTTCAATTTAAAAGGTTCGCAAGGTCACAACCGTCAAAAATAAAAAAAGCTTGCCGTGAATTTCACGAAAGCTCACGATATTAAAAATGTTATCACTAATTTTTTAATAGAATTAAAATAAATTTATTGGACAGCAGAAGCATAACTTAAGGTTGGATTTAAGTGTTGATTTAAAGAGACAAATGAAACTTACTCAATCCGCATAGAATTATATTTCAAGCTAAACAAAAATTATTATTTCTATGGTAGATCTAATCTTCCCATACATGAAAACGCATTCCGTAAGGATCTGCAAACATTATACTTTTATCACTGTAAACCTGCGTTACTTTACAACCTTCCTTTTCAAGTACTTCCTTCGCTGCCTTTATATCCTCAGCTTTAAACTCAAAAAATGTAAATCCCGAATCCGAATTCTCCATATAAAAATTCATGTCACCTTTTTTAAAATGAGTTTCTTTCTCCGAAGTTTTTACTGTTTCCATTCCCAATACCTCTTCATAAAACTTTTTAGCTTTATCATAATCTTTAACCTGAAAAGCTATGTGAGGACTGAATTCAAATTTCATTTTGGGTTTATCTAAATTAACATTATTCAATTAAAAATCAGTATGACTTTACTGCATTATCCGTCTCTGACAAACTCAAAAATAACTCCACACACTCCATACACTCCATGCACTCCATACACTTTATACACTCTATTCATCCCAGCAGATACTCTTCATACTCACCCGTGATCTCAAAACCAATTTTCTTATAACAATTTATGGCAGCCTGATTCTCCGTAAAAACATTCAAGCCAATGTTGTCGACGGTTATTAACAGGTCTTTGCATAGTGCACTTGTTAATTTTTGCGCAATGGATCTTCCTCTGTAAGCAATGTCAGTAGTAATGTTTCCCAGAGCTGCAACTCGGTATCTTTCTGAATAAACATGTATTCCTGCAATTGCAATTAATTGTTGCTTGTCAAAATATCCAAAATACTTTCCTGTGTCAAGCATCCTTTCATCAAAAAAATTGTCCGGATAACTTCTCCTGAATAACTCCTTTATCTGTAATATGTCTTCAGAACTTAAACGTCTTATGTTCTCATTTTCTTCATTCATCAGAAGGCTCCTGTCTATTAATGACATCTTGTAATGAAGACCAAAGTTTTCTAATATGCCTTTCTCATTAAATGCTCTAATCAGCCCCGGAGTTAAATGAGTATAAAATTTTACGGGAAGCTGTGGTTTAATTTTTTTAATAAGCTCTTCCATCGAATCAGATCTTTTATCCGTCAGCGCAATGAAAGTTGGTGTATCAAATCCCTTATACAAAAGTACTATTTCTTCAATACTTTCATACGAACCAATCCCGTAAAATTTTGAGCGCTCCCAGAAAAAATCATCAAGATCACCAATTGAATAAATATTCAGCTCCGTGTTCTTCCGGAAATGCTCTTCGATAATATTCTTATCCTTTATAAAAATAATCTCCATAAACTTGTATTAAAATTAAAACCTCTCACTTCACAAATTTCACATCTCGCCATCTCGCATCTCACGTCTTGCGTCTCACGTGTTGGTGGCTAACTTTTTTTATTAAAATTAACTAACTTTGAAACCAATAAAAATTTTAAAATTTAAAAATACCAATATGAATGATCAATTTCTTCAAAAGTATTGTGAACTGATAATTAAAGTCGGGATAAATTTGTATAAAGGTCAGTCCGTCGCCATAGGTTTTAATCTGACCAATACCGGTTTTGTGATCAGACTTGCTGAAACTGCTTATAAACTCGGAGCAAAGTATGTAGAGTTAATTCCTGTCAGCAATGTCCTCAAAAACAGCAGGATCAGAAGCTCGGAGAATAAAAGTGATCTGGAATTCTTTCCGGATTATTTATCGGCAAGAATTAACGAAATCATCGCTAACGACTGGGCATTCATCCGTATCGACAACCTCGAAGAAATAGATGAATTAAAAAATACTGATCCGGACAAACTCGGTACCCTTATGAGATCAGAACAGGTTTCAAACAGCCGTATGTCAAATGCAGTCTCAAATTCTAAGATCGCCTGGTGCATAGCTGCTGCTCCCGGTCCGAAATGGGCAGCAAAAGTTTTCAATAAGGAAAGTTCTGATGAACTTACAGATCAGCTTTCAAATGAACTGATAAATATTCTGCGTCTGGATAAAGATGATCCTGTCGAAGAATGGAAATCTTTTGGTAATAAATTAATTCAAAGAAGTAATATTCTTACGGGAATGAAGCTTGATAAATTAATATTCAAAGGTCCCGGTACGGAACTGGAGATCGGTCTGAGTATAAATCATATCTGGAAAGCAGGATTTACCAAAGCGCAGAACGGAAGGGACTTTATGGCTAACATTCCGACTGAAGAAGTTTTTACTTCGCCTGATCTGAGACGTACTAATGGTAAAGTAAGAGTAACCAAACCCGTCAAAGTCCTGGAAAATCTTCTTACCGGGATCTGGTTTGAATTCAAAGAAGGAAAGATCACAGACTTCGGAGCTGATTCAAAAAAAGAAATACTGGAAAAATTTTTCAGTACTGATGAAGGCGCAAGATACCTTGGTGAAGTTGCATTGGTAGATAAGAATTCTAAAGTTCATAAAAGCGGGCTTATCTTCAACAGTATTCTGTATGATGAAAACGCCGCCTGCCATATTGCGCTCGGGCGCGGCATTCCAATGTGCTTCTCTAACAAGGACGAACTCAACACTCCTGAGCAAATGAAAAAGAACGGATGTAATTTTTCTCTAGTTCATACTGATTTTATGATAGGCTCGGATGAAATAAATGTTACAGGTGTTACTCGGGACGGAAAGAAGATTGATATAATTAAGAATGGCGAGTTTAGAATTTAGTAAAAGCATGTCAGCTATTTAATGAAAATATTAAAATTCGATTCCCAGTTCACCGGCTTTTCTTTTTAGCCATGGCGATGAGCCGATCCCTTCTGTTTTCTCTAAATACTGAATAAGTTTCAGCTTTGCCGAATCATCTTTTTTATAAATTATGTCAATAAGCATTGAATAACCTTTAATGAACTTTCTGTGCTTCTCTTTGATTACTTCCTGAATGTTTTTTTCATTATCGAGCAGGTGTTTAAAAGAATCTATCACACTGATCGAAGATTCATACCAGCCAAGTTCATAATAAACTATCAGTATTCCCAGCTTTAGTCCCGCCTTCATGTGCGGCTCATGCAGTTTTTTCACTTTGCTCAGATATTCGTTTGCCTTCAGGAAATCCTTCTTCTTAATGCAGATACTCGCATGACAGTAGTTCTTAACATCCTCACGCGCATTCTCATCAAGCTTACCGGCATATTGATTTAAAAAATCTTCAGCCCAGTCAAGCTCATTTAGACCAACAGCAACATTGAAGAAGGTCGTAAAATTTACGATAAAGAAATTTGATTCATCCTCAGCATAATAGATCTTTTTGTTTAAATATAATTTGTAAAGATCAAACTGCTCACGCATTATTCCCTTTTCACCTGCATGAAAACGGAACGTAATGTAATTGCTTATATTCTCCCAAAGCGCATATTTAAATGAAGCAGCAACACTGTCATCAATTTCGGTCAGTATTTTTTTTAATGCAAAATAAAATTTCTCATCCTGCTCCCTGTCAAGAAGCAAAATGTAATAATAAGTTTTTATATAAAAGTTTTCAAGAAAGCTCTCATTGCTTTTTACAAAAGCTAACACTTCCTCAAGCAGCGGCATTCCGAATCCTGACTTGTGAACTTTATTTAAACTGTTTATCAGAACATAATTCTCCAGTATTGAGATCAGAAAGCTTTCAATCAGATACTTGCTGCTCTGCTCAAATTCTGCGCCGGGATTGAGCTTATGCTTATCAGAGATTCTTGAATACAGAATTGATAACCTTACTTTTTCGATATTAAAAATATTCTTATAATAATCTGAATCACCTGTCGTTGAGTCTTTAATTTTTGTATCAGTTTTATCGAGATACTTTTCTGCAAGCTTATACTTTTTTTTATCGTTAAGAAATTTAATGATGTTATATTCTTTTCTCATCGGATCATTCTTTTCGCCTGAAATTGAAATAAAATCTTCCGAGAGTTTTGTAAGGTCATGTATCAGGTTTTTCATTACTCCGTAATTATATTCTTTATCCGGAAATAAAAAATTCCATGCTGATTCTCTTTGAAGCTTCGGGTTATTAAAATCCGGGGAATGTTTTTTCAGATATTTGAAAAGTTTTATTGCGGGTGTTTTCTTATTATGAAAAGGTGATTCTACAAATTCTTCAAAGCTCTTGAGCTCATCTTTGCTGAAGGATTTCAGAATTTCGATTAAGGTTGAGTTTAACATTTTGCATTACTGAAATTATAATTGCCAGGTACACGACAAAATTTTTAGAACACGGAGAACACCGATTTAACTGATTTTCGCGGATAAACAAAAAATCACAAATATTTTGTTTTTAAATTTTCAAAAAAATCCGTTATTTTTCCGCCTGATCGGTGTTATCCGTGTTCCTTTTTTGTCTTGTACAGAGATATAATTGAGTTCCGGTTAAATGAATTTAGAATTATCTTTGCGTCTTTATCTTTGTGATTCTGTTTCCTTCCAATATGCCTGAGCCATTTTCCTTTAATGTTATTACTCCGTCATCTCCAGGTAATCTGAGATAAGAAAGGTATTCTTTGTTAACAAGGCTGTCATCTGAAAAAACAAAATCATTAAGGTATGTCATGTATCCGGAAGGCTCTTTGATCGCCCAGTGAATATGAGCCGGCGCATCGTTTGAAGGATATCGTCCCGGTTTAATGGTATGAATTTCATATTTTCCGTCAGCTCCTGTCATGCACCAGCCGTGAAGATATCCGTGCCACTTTTGAAAGCCAGTTTCGTTTCCTTTCTTTGAATAATTGCCGCCATTATCCGTATGGTACGCATAAATAATAATTCCAGGGTAAGGAGCATTTCCTTCTTCATCAAGAATCTGACCTCTGATGACAATCCTTTCACCCGGTTCAGAACTTCCGGCAACATTCATTATATTATTGATCTCCGAAGGCATGTTTAAAAAACAACACCCAATATCTGAATCCGGTCCGTCACATGAGTCGGCTTTTGAACTGCTGTTTTCAGTTAAGGGTTTGTTTTTTGTATTTGAATTTCCGCAGGAAAAAAAATATATAATTAAGATTAATAAAAAATATATGCTCTTCATAATTTACATATTTATTTTGTTTTAAGATTCTGTGTGCTGATCCTCTACTCTTTCCACTTTATACCGCATCCCTTAAATTTTCTCTTATCTGACAGCTCCACTTCAGCGGAATACTCATAGGAAATATCTGCCATTGTATCTGAACATGGCTCTTTCTTTATTTTAATATCAATTAAATACCTTTGTATAGGATTATGATTTCTGTAAACTATGTATCCGTTCTCCTGTATAGGTTCGCTATAGAAAAAATAATAGGATTTTGATTCTCCGGGAAGAATAAATTCAATCAGATTTTCTTTTTTGGAAATTTCAAGAGACCAGTTAGGCTCATTGCCCAAAGCCCAGAAATCATAGGGTACGCAAGTGTTCCTGAAATTCTTTTCTCTACCGAAATAATTTCTCTTACACGAAGAGTCCTGGGATATTTCTCGGCTTCAGTGAGATCTGACGTAACTTCTACATCGCCTTTAACTTTAAGAACGACAGAATTGTAAACACTTTTCTCTCCGAACATTTTGTCATACTGATCTTCAAGTTTGTTTGTTTCGTCAATCACAAAATAGACAGAATCTGAATTTGAGCAATCGATGAATGTATTCGTATGCTTGTTCATATTGTAAATACCTTCATAAATACCGGACTTAATTTCATTCTTTACAGAGTCGGCTTTGACAGTTGCCCGCTGCTCCTTCTGTATTTCGTTTTGTTTGTTACAGCCTGTAATGAATGAAAAAAATAATATTGCAAAAAAATATTTGGGCATATTGAAAATTATTGTTTACCGGAAAATTATTGTGTTTGTTAAAATTAATTTTAATTAAAACAAAAAGCGAATCATATTTATATATTTAAAGGAAGTTTGCTGTGTTGCAGTGCTGTCAAAAGTTATTTATTAGTAAAACAGACATCTATTTCTTCCCATGGGCTTTAATCCAGGCGGGTTTTGTTTTTAAAACATTTTTATAAACCTTACAGCTTTCGGTATGGGCGCCGGGCAAATAGCCGGAGCTCATCAGAAATTCATTTACTATCTCACCGCCGGTGAATTTAAATGTCTTTTTAAAAAGTTTTGTCCAGTCTTCTTTTGACAGCGGATGATGATAATCAAGCCAGTTCTTGAATGAGCCGGATTCTTTCTGAAGCTTTTGTATTGTCTTTGCATTTTCAATTGCAGCATTGACCTTCAGCCGGTTTCGTATTATCCCTGCATCATTCAACAGTCTGTTTATATCCTTCTCCTTATATGAAGCTACTTTTTTTATGTTAAACTTATGGTAAGCTTTTTTAAAATTTAACTGCTTGTTTAATATAGTAGTCCAGCTTAGCCCTGCCTGATTGATCTCCAGTACCAACCTTTCGAATAATTCATTGTCATCGTATATGGGAAATCCGTAAGCTGTATCGTGATAGATCCTGTGAACGTTGTACCTCTCCATTCTTTCCACAGCTTCACAATATGTTTTTGGTTTTTCCATCCTTAAATTTTAATCACCAGTCTCCTGCATAGCCAAGATCGGTTTGAGTTTTATGAAAAAGATATTTGTATTTAAGTGCTGTGATCTGTCTGATATGAAGATAATCATGCGCCAGCCAGTTAGCCAGAAAAAACTCAGCCGGCATGGCCCCGTAAGTCGGATGAATATACTCGTTCTTCCAGTTTGGATCCTTTAATGCATTTAGCCATTCAAGTGATTTTTTTCTTTCCTCCAGAAATTTTTCCAGGACTTCATTATAATTCTGCTCAATGTAACTCCTGCTTTTCACCCACCCTGCAGGATCGATTTTCGGGGGATCATTTTTATTGTTGTCTAACACATGCTTTGTCCTTGCTCTGAAGTCGTATTGCTCTTCATCATACAAATGACAAACTATTTCAAGCAGGCACCACTTTTCAGGAACAGGTCTCCATAGATATTCTTCTTTGGAAATTTCCGACAGAAGATCTTTAAATACAGGAGCGTTTTTTTTTAGAGAATTTATTATATAACTGTATTCCATTTTTGTAATGTGATTTGCTGGTAATAAAAATTTTTTGAGGTAATTTATAAAATATCCCGTGAGATAACAAGAAATGAATTTTAACTTGTATTATAATAGAAGTATAGAAATCACATAGATTACAGAATTATCCTAGACTCTTATATATTGTATATGAAGAAGTAATTATTATTACCAGTCCGACAAGAAACATCAGCACTCTGGGTTTTACTTTAGTAGCCATTAAAGCTCCAAGCGGTGCTGCAATAACACCTCCTATAATTAACCCGAGTATAATTTTCCAGCTGTCAATGCCGACGAAAAAGAGGAAAACACCTGTGCTAAAGAATGTCACAAAAAATTCTGCCGTATTTACTGTTCCAATTGTTTCTTTTGGAGTTTTACCCTGCGCTATAAGATTTGAAGTTACAATCGGTCCCCAGCCGCCGCCGCCTATTGAATCAAAAAAACCCCCCGTTAGTCCAAGCAATGAAACTTTCTTTACTTCTTCTTTCGGTTTGAAAACTTTGAAACTCTTTATCAATATGAAGATTCCGATAAAAAATAAATATGCCGCAATATAAGGTTTTACTAATCCTCCGTCTAATACAGCCGACAGCAGATAAGCTCCAACTACCGCTCCAATAACTCCGGGTATGGCTAACTTAAAGAACAGTTTTGTATTTACATTTTTTAAAAATAAATGTGATAATCCCGAAACTCCGGTTGTAAATACTTCTGCGGTATGCACGCTTGCTGAGGCAAGTGCCGGTGGTATTCCGAAATTAAGTAAAAAAGTTGTGCAGCTCACACCATAAGCCATTCCTAATGCACCGTCTATGAGCTGAGCTATGAATCCCGCTATTGCGAAAAATAAAAATTGCTCGTCTAAAGAAATATCCAAGCCCTTTTGAGAAAAAACGGTAAGCTGAAGTATTATAAAAACTACAAGAGTTGTCTTTAATATGATAATTAAAATCCCGATATGCCGTGGAGCTAATAGAGTACTCATAATATTTTTTACATTAATATACTAAAGTAATTACATAAATTCTATCAAGTTAGTAGGATTTATTTTTAAAAAAATCTTACTTATGGTTTGCCAGTTTATAAATGGATATATCTTTAAGAGCATTAAAGGTCTTTTCCCTTACTTTCATTAAACCCCATTTCAAAGAACAGCTTTCTTCGTCCGGACAATCTTTACAATGTTCGTAAAATTTTTCCGAAGCACAGGGAAGCAAAGCAACAGCTCCGTCAAATAATCTGTATATATCGGCAAGGTTGATTTTCCTGGGATCTTTACTCAGATAGTAGCCACCTTTCGCACCCTGCACGCTGGAAACCATTGAAGCTCTTTTCAGGTCAAGAAGTATTTGCTCGAGAAATTTTTTCGGGATGTTCGCATTGCCGGAAATTGAAGAGGTAGTAAATAAAACTCCTTTCTCCTGTTTAGCAAGATGAATCAGCGCTTTAATTGCATATTTAGTTCTCTGCGAAATCAATTATTATTTTTATTATTGTTTTACTCAGCAGCATTTTCCTGCAAGCTGGACAGGCGGACATTTCACCGAACCGTAACTGCAATATACACAGCAATCCCCGGGTTTAGGCTTAAGCAATATTTTACAATTCTTACATTCGTAAAACCAGCGGCATGAATCTAGTGACATTATATCATCCTCTGAATAATTACAATGCGGACAGGTTATTGTTGACAATAATTGCATCTTCACTTCTTTAAAAGAATTTTATGAATCAAAATAATTATTCATATATTAATCATCAATCTAAACTTAATGCTGATCTTAAATAAAAAGACCATCGGAAAAATATATTCCCTTGATGGTCTTTTTGAAAATAGTATTATAATAGGGACTTAAAAATTTCTAAAATCATTTGATCCCGTAGACAGTAATGCTCAGTATTTTTCTTCCACTGTCTTTGTAATCTTTAAGCTCATTATCCGACACAAACTTCAGCATGGATTCATCCGAAATTTCAATTGTCTTTTCCTTTAGAACTTTTACTTCTTTAAACCCGGCTGCTTTGATTGCATCAATATAATCCTTTTTCTCCATGGCTCCTGCAACACAACCGGCATACATCTCAGCGGCTTGTTTTACATTTCCAGGAAGATCTCCCGAAATTACAATATCCGAAATTGTAAAATGTCCCCCGTTCTTTAATACCCTGTGAATTTCACCGAATGCTTTTGATTTATCCGGCACAAGATTTAAAACACAGTTACTCAACACAACATCTACACTGTCATTTTCAACAGGCATTTCTTCGATCTCGCCAAACCTGAATACAACATTTGAAATACCAAGTTTGTCTTTATTAGCATTTGCTTTTTCTATCATTGCCTCGGTCATATCCAGTCCGATCACTTTTCCTTTTACACCAACTGTTTTAGCCGCAATAAAAACATCGTTACCGGCACCTGAGCCAAGGTCAAGCACCGTATCACCTTCTTTTATGTTTGCAAACTCCGTCGGTATTCCGCACCCGAGGCCGTAATCAGCATCCGCTACATAGCCATCGAGCTTTGTGTAGTCCTCAGCCATATTATCTCCGTTACTGCAGCAATCTGTGCCGCAGCAACCCGAGCCTCTTTCCGTTAATACTTTTGTATAAGCTTTTTTTACTGTTTTTTTAATTTCTGTGATTTCCATTTTAGTATTTGTTTAAGTTTTAAGTTCATATATAAGACGTGACAATTTTAAAAAGACGCAAATGTGTGTAGAGTGTGTAGAGTGCATTGAGTGTGTAAAGTGTGTAAAGTGTATCGAGTGCATTAAGTGTATTGAGTGTGTAATTAGACCAAATGACTACACTCAACAAATCAACAAGACTTTTTACAATTTCTCGATTTATAATCAATAATATTCCCATACTTGTCATATGAAATATTACAGCATTCTTCGAAAATTTCTTTCAGTTTTAATTTAGCTCTTTGAACGCGGGACTTGGCCCCGGAATAAGAAATGCCGAGATGCTCGGCAAGTTCAAGCTGTGAGTAATTTTTAAATTCTGTGAGTGTAAGTGCTTCTTTGTATTTGTCGGGAAGTTTATTTATGAAAGGTACAATGCATTCGGCTAACTCAGAAGTTTTGTCTTCCTTTTCGGTTTTATCCGTATTACCATTTTCATCATATATTTCTTTCAAATCATTACGGTCATGATTCAATGTCCTGAAATAGTCTATGATCGAATTGTATGTGATCTTATAAATCCAGAACTTTAAACTCTTCTCATCTTTCAGAGTAGATATGTTTTTCTGAATCTTGATAAATGTATCCTGCAAAATATCTTTTGCTGTGTCACTGTCTTTTACACGGCTTAAAATATACCTGTACAGGTCTTTGTTAAAAGTATTCCAGATGACTGAGAGATCTTGTGCCAAAATTAGATTATTTTGTTTTTAGTAAGACGTAACGATTTCAAAAAGACGCAGAACGAATGATTAAAGGTTTAAAAAAAATTATATAGGATAATCTTTGTTCCGGCTTTAAAAGAACCTTGGTTGTTCCGTCTATATATTCATCTGCCTGTAAAAAGATATCTTCTTCATCAAAACCCAAACCACTCCTTCAGTTTCCCCGCTGTCTTCTTACCCGCAGACTTTTCTATAATATTGAAATTATTTTTCAAAATTTCCTTTATGTTCTCCACCGAACCAAATTCTATCAAAAGCTTCTGAGCTGTCTTTTCTCCTATTCCTTCTATCTCAGTAAGCTCTGTCGTAAAAGTCCTCTTATCACGAAGACTTCTGTGGTATGTTATCGCAAATCTGTGTGCCTCATCCCTTACCCGCTGAAGCAGTCTCAGACCGCTTGATGTTTTTGGTATATTCTGCGGAATGCTTTCATTCGGAAAATAAACTTCTTCAAGACGTTTAGCCAATCCGATTATGCTCTGATTTTTTATCTGCAGGTCATCTAAAACTTTTACAGCTGATGACAGCTGTCCTTTGCCTCCGTCTATTATTACCAAATCGGGCAGCGAACCGAAACTTTCATCCTCGCCATTCTCAGGTGTTATAATTTCTTCAGTATTTTTCTCAGCTATCTTTTTAAATCTTCTGTATATTACTTCCCGCATGGAAAGAAAATCATCCGGCTTTCCGGCTTCGTCAAGAACTGTATTGATCTTGAATTTTCTGTAGTCAGATTTCTTCGGCTTGCCGTCATAGAAAACTACCATCGAAGCAACCGTATCAGTCCCCTGTATATGAGAAATATCAAAACATTCTATCCTTCTGGGAAGCTTAGGCAATCTTAAATCTCTTTTCAGCGATTCTACTGACGGAGGTATAAATTCCCGTTTCATCTTTGTTAAGATCAATTCATCTAACAAAAGTCTCGCGTTCTTCTTTACCATGAAAACCAATTTATACTTATCTCCGATCTTCGGTAATACAAACTCTACTTTTCCCTGCTTTCTTTTCTCAAGCCATCTCTTAATTGTTTCTTCATCCTCAAGCTCATTCATGAGATAAATTTCATCGGGTACAAAATCATTCTTTGAATAATAATTAGTAATTAAATTCTCTAAAATTTCGGCATCCGATTTCTCCATTACATTACTCATAAAGTAATGTGTCTTGCCGATCACCTTACCGTCCCTGATCTTTAATATCATTCCGCAGCAGTCATTCTCAATTCTGTCAAACGCAAAGATATCCCTGTCAATGATCTCATCATCCACCATCTTCTGCTTAGATGAATACACTTCTATAGCTTCGATCCGGTCGCGCAGTCGCGCAGCTTTTTCAAACTGCATCTCCTCCGAATATCTGTTCATTTGCTCTGTCATTTCATTCAAAAGTGTCTTTGTCTTTCCGTTTAAGAGCCCGGCAACCTGATTGATCATGTCGTTATATTCTTTTTTTAAAACAAAGCCTACACAGGGACCTTCGCATTTATGAATGTGATAATCAAGACAAACTTTAAATTTATCCTGCGCAATCGATTCCTCGCTAAGATTAAGATTGCATGACCGTATCATAAAAATATCGCGGACTGTCTTCAGTGCAAATCTCATATTCTTTACATCGGTGTAAGGCCCGAAATATTTCGAGCCGTCGGAGCGCTTCTTCCTCGTTGGAAAAACTCTGGGAAACTGTTCATTGGTTATTACAATGTAGGGAAATGATTTATCATCTTTTAAATTAATGTTGTAACGGGGCTTTTGCGTTTTGATCAGGTTCTGTTCCAATATGAGCGCTTCAATTTCATTGTCCGTAGATATGAGCTCAACATCAGCTATCTTGCTTATCATTATGCTCAGAATTCCCGAAACAGGCTTGGACTGGAAATATTGCCTCACTCTGCTGCGCAGTATTTTTGCTTTTCCTATGTAAAGAATTTTTCCGTTCAGATCTTTGAACTGATATACACCTGGAGTTATGGGAAGGTTTTTTAATTTGTCCTCAAGCGTAGCTGGGCTGATTTGTATATTCTGATTTTCAGTATTTTCGTTATTCTCGGACATTGCTTCATACTAACTTAAATTAATCTTGTTTTTGTTTCTCTGTAAATTCCATTAATACGCTGTTTGTAGATTTCGGATGAAGAAAGGCCACTAGCATTTCATCAGCCCCAATGACCGGCGTTTCGTTTATGAGCCTGATTCCGCCTTCTTTTATTTCGTCTAGCTTACTTTGAATATCACTTACTTCAAAAGAAACGTGATGAATCCCTTCTCCTTTTTTTTCAATGAACTTTGTGATAGGAGAATCCGCATCTGTTCCTTCGAGTAATTCTATGTCACAGTTTTCAAGATGCAATTTTCTGACATTTACCTTTTGCATTTCTACAAATTCTGTTTTACTTGCATTCACATTGAATATCTTCTCAAATACAGGTACAGATTCATTTAAAGATTTTACCGCTATGCCGATATGTGCAAGTTTCATTTTAGTTTGTTTAGTTCGTTAAGTTCGTTTAGTTCGTTTAGTTCGTTTAGTTCGTTTAGTTCGTTTAGTTCGTTTAGTTCGTTTAGTTTGTTGAGTTTGTTGAGATATATTGTTCGTATGGCTATTTTTTAACTCCATAAACTCAATGAACTCAAATGAACTCAATGAACTCAATGAACTCAATGAACTCAGAGATACTGATCCAGCCCTTTCCTTCTCAGATAATCAACAACTTCCTTTACATTCTGCGCTTCGCCTCTTTTACAGATCAGCAGTCCGTTATCTGTATCTATTATCAGCAGATCACTTACTCCGATTGTTGCCGTAATTTTCTGATCATTTATTATCAGGCAGTTTTTTGTATTTATTGTAACTGTCCTGCCCTGCTTTACATTTCCATCACTGTCTTTTTCTTTAATATTAAAAACCTCATCCCAGGCTCCGACATCATTCCAGCCGAAATGACTTCGTATGATATAAACATTCTTGGACTTCTCCATCACGCCGTAATCAATGGAAATACTTTTTAGTTTTGAATATTCTGTCTCAAGAAGTTTGGGAAAATCCGATGCAAATAAATTTTGGGAAAGCCTTTCTAAAGATTCATTCAAAGCCGGCATATAGTTTTTTATCTCTTCCATCATTGTATCAGTCCTGAAAATGAACATCCCGCTGTTCCACAAAAATCACCGCTTTCAAGAAATGCCTTTGCAACTTCGAGGTTTGGCTTTTCGGCAAATGTTTTTACTTTGTAAATTTTCTCAAAACTGCTTTCGCCATTTTTTTCCAGTTCGACTTCCGTAACTTTATCGGCATCATACTGAATATAACCGTAACCCGTTTCAGGAAATGTCGGATGAATGCCAAGAGTGACAATACCGCCATTATCATTTGTAAACTTAAGTCCGCTCTTTATTATCCTGTGAAACTCATTTACATCGTCTATTAAATGATCTGCTGCCACAACCAGTACATTTGCCTTGGGTTCAAACTGGTTTATGAAAAGACACGAAAGACCAATGCACGGGGCAGTATTTCTTCCCATCGGTTCGCATATAATGTTCTCATCCGGGATCTTAGGAAGCTGCTTCTTCACTTCATTCTTATAAATAATGTTCGTCACTACAAATATTTTAGAATCATAAAACAACCCTTCAAGCCTTTTATATGCCTGCTGAATAAGCGATTCGCTTTCGCTGGCAATCTTTAAAAATTGTTTGGGAACTTTAGTTGTTCCCTTTGGCCAGAATCTTGTTCCAACTCCTCCCGCCATTATAACGGCATAATTATTCATAAATTTAATTTTAAGTTTTTTTCTTTTCTGTTTTTGAAAATATTTTTACCGGATCATTTAAGTATGAGATGAATAAATCAATATCGTCAACTGGCTTTTCGACAACAAGAGCTTTTAAATTATATATGATGTAGCCGAATATCTCTGTTGATTCAATGGTAACAGGGTTTATTCTGTAATTCTGAAGGAACTTAACAAAAATATATCCGGCTTCTGCCAGCTGAACCAATTTTTTCATCTGAAGCTCTTTTGCCAGTTTTACCATGTCTTTAAAATTATTCAGATTACCCGAAAGACCTCTGAGCGCTTCATATATCTGATATTCACCGGAGATCTTTTCCAGTGACTTAAAATTTTGTTCGGTGTCTTTAATTATTTGTTTTAAATATGTTAACTTCTCTTTCTGTATGTCATTCGGGAATTTTTTATTCAGATTTTTTTCAAGATCCAGTTTTTCCTGCAGACGTTTCAGATATGTCTCCCTCTTTTGCTTTTCCTCTAGCAGGGCATTTCTGATATTTTCTATGGATTTTAAAATGTCCTTGTATCCATAGTAATCGTCTCCTTTTATCAGGCTTAATACTAATGACAAGCCTTTCTTGAATAAATTTAAAGTGCTTTCTGAAATATCATATTTTGATTCGGAGATCTTTTCGAAAGAGAGCGTGATGGTCTGATAAACATTCGAAATTATTTCCAGTGTCATCTTTCTTGAAATGTCTTCAAGATAGCTGCTTGTTCGTGTGATATTGGATATTATTTTAGATCTTTCTTCTTCATCACTGTTCTTTACATTAATTATGCCGATCATTTTTATGAACTCAGCTTCAAGATATCTGTTCTTCTCCTTTATTTCATTTTCGAATTCCAGAAACAATGCATTTGCCTGTTGCGGCTCACCGGACTCCTCATCTATTGCAGCTTCTTCTTCTTCAATGTTTTCATCGCTGTCTTTAAACAGATTCAGCTCTTCCTGTATCTCTTCACTTAGCTGAATTCTGTCATCTTCCTTAATCTCAAGGGTAATGACTTCGTCGTCTTTGTCTTCATCCCTTATAATTAATTCTCCTCCTTCTGATTGTATTTCTTCACCTTTATCGCTTTTACCGGACGGTTCTTCATCACGTGAGTTTTCCTTTATGTCACTAATAATTTCTGACGTCTCTATACCGGATATAGTGATATTTTCATCTGCGGTAATTTCATCCCCGGTATCAAATATTTCTGAGCCCGGAAGATCAAATGCCGTCTCGGAATGATCTTTATCTTTTTCATTTTTTGAATCAGGAAGTTCATATACTACTTCAGCGTCACCTTCTTCAGATTTGATCAGCTCAAGATAACTTTCCCTGAATTTGATGATCTCTGATTCCGGAACTTCATCTTCCTTCGCTTCGGTATTATCTTCCTCTTCGGTTTTATCATCATAGCTTATCGTACGGTCTATCTGCGGAATTAAAGTTTCAGATTCATGTTTTTCTTCCGTAAAATTTTGCACCGAAATTTCCTTGCGCATTGGATTTGAAAGGTAAATTAAAATTTCATTCTCAATATACTCGGAATCGGCGTGAAGGTTTTGAAGAAGATTATCAAAGTTTATTACATCGTCTTCTATTTTTTTATAAATGTAAATAAAGTATTTACTAAGGTTTTTGAACTCCTTGATATTGAAAAGTATATACAGTTCGGCAGTTAACTTTTCAGAATGGCTTAGCTTGCTGAAGATGTTTCTTATCAGTTCCGAATCCGTATTGCTGATTCTGTAACGTGTTAAGTTAGTCTGGGTTTTGTGAAATAAGTATTTTAAATAATCTCGTTTAAGGTTTTCTTTCACCTGTAATGTTTTATTTCCCTGTGTAAATTCTTTTTACTCTTTGTGAAATGTTGCATATAATTTCATATGGTATTGTTCCCATTAATTCAGAAAGCTTGTATGCCGGATATTCTTTGCCGAAAACTATTACTTCATCATTAACTTTAATCGTTGAATCTATCCCTATATCGACCATCACCCAGTCCATGCAAACCGTTCCGGCTATTCTGTAATACCCGCCGTTTATGTAAACGCTGGCTTTGTTGCTCAATAACCTCGAATAACCATCACCATAGCCTAATGGCAATGATGCTATTTTGGTTCTGGACTTTGTGAAATATTTTCTCCCGTATGATATACTCTGATTCCTGTCAAGAGTTTTGATAAATTTTACCTTTGTCTTTAAACTCATTATGGGTTTTATACCGATATCTTTCACGGCTTTTTTTCTGTCCGGGTAATATCCGTATAAAGAAATTCCCGGACGCACCATATTAAAATAATCATCTTTAAAGTTTAATATACCCCCGGAGTTGCTGATATGTCTCAGATCAAACTTTACTGTATTTTGCTCCAGTTCCATCACCAGGGCTTTAAATTCTCTGAGCTGTTTTACAGAATAACTGTTGTTTTGAATCTCACTTGTTGCAAAATGGGAATATATGCCTTTTAGTCTTAGATTTTTTAACCCGGTTATCTTATTTACTGCTTCGGAAACGTCTTTAATTTTAAAACCTATTCTGTTAATACCCGAATCAACCTGAATCTGAATGTTTATGATCGTGTTTCTGCTTTTTGCAAAGTCATTGAGCTGAGATGCGATTTTAAAATCAGTAATTGTCACATCAATGTTTCTGCCGGCAATGTCTTCAAAAATTTTTTTATCTGTCAGAATTCCAAGACAAAGAACAGGAGTATTTTTTTTAGAAAATTTTTTAATGTGATCGCTTAGCTGTATTGATTCTTCATAATCTGCCGTCCCGAGATAATCTGTTCCCGATTCAGATAAAAAATTTCCCACCTCATTCATCCCGTGCCCGTAAGCGTTTGCCTTAACTATTGAACATATCTTTACTTCACCGGCTGATCCCTTATTTGAAAAATTTTTTATTGCCTTAAAGTTTTTTTTGAGTGTGTTTAAATCTATTTCCGCATAGGTATCAGGATAACTTTTACCTCGATTTTTAAAATTCATTTTTCAAAGTAAAAAAACTTTTAACTAAAAAGAATTTATTTATTTATCTTTCTTGCGAAAATATTTTCAGAAATTTTTAATTTATTATAAAATCAAACTTGACTATATAAAACAGTTTAAGTAATATTATCTAAGATAAATTACTTAAAAATTTCTGTTAGTAACTTGTTGACAATTGTAAATTTGCTCTTTAAATTATTCTGACTTTGTGTAAACAAATCATTATTATTAACAATCATTGTTAATAACTTATTTACACATCCTTAACACCTATTAATATATAGCGGTTAAGATTTGTTAATTTTGTTGAAAAGTCCGGTTTTTAAAAAATTTTCCCCGTCAATTTTATTACGGTACATAAAGTAAAATATTAACTAACTTTCATTTGTTAATAATTTTTTAAAACTCTTAGCGTGACAAATAATTTTCCTTCTTCTTTAGATAATAGTTCTGAAATAGTAAATCAAAATAGCGAGTCCGGTAATCTCAAAACAGAATCTGAATTAAGAGCTCATTCGGTGTGGACTAAATTTATTGAGCTTCTTTCCGATAATTTAAAGTCCAGCGAAGTTAATACATGGTTTTCGGTGATCGTTCCAAAAAGCCTGGATAATAATATTCTTACCATTATTGTTCCCAGCGAAGATTATTACAGTTTAATTGAAAGCAGATACAATAAAATCATATCTAAAATTGTCGAAACTTTGCTTGGTGCCGATGGAAGACTTAATTACGAGATCACTCAAATGGGTTTATTCAGCAATTCCGATAAAGAAAAAAATGTACCCGCTTCCGAGCCAAAATCAAATGTAATAGAACTTTCATCCGGAAAGAATATTTTTGACAATATTAAATCTGTTGATTCCGGTTTTGATGAAGAATTTAATTCTAATCTGAATCAGAAACATATTTTTGATAATTTTGTAAAAGGCGAAAGCAATGAGCTTGCAGTTGCGGCAGCTTACGCGATTACAAATAACCCCGGAAAAACCTATAACCCTTTTTTCGTTTACGGTGGTGTTGGTCTGGGTAAAACTCATCTTGTACAGGCGATAGGTAATGAAATTTTTAAAAAATTTCCGGACAAAAAAATCTATTATACAACAGCTCCTGATTTTACAACACAGTTCACAACCAATATCGCTCAAAGCCGCATTGATTTTTCTTCCAACAGAAACGGTACAAAAAAACTTGATTCGTTTTATAAGTCTCTTGATGTGTTAATACTTGACGACATTCAGTATTTAAGCGGAAAGGAAAAAACTCAGGATTTTATGTATCAGATTTTCAACACACTTTATAATGAAAAGAAGCATATAATTTTTTCGAGCGACAAACCTATTAGTCAGATAAAGGGAATTGAAGAAAGACTCATTTCAAGATTTCAATGGGGAATTACTGTTGACATGCAGCCGCCTAACTGGGAAATGAGAGTTGCAATTATTCAGAAAAAGTTTGAAGAAACAAACATTGACGCTCCCGAAGAGGTTATCCATTTTATAGCAACAAACGTAAAGGACAGCATCAGGACCATTGAAGGCTGTATTGTCGGAATCATTGCAGACAGTGTCTTGCGGTTCAGAGGCGAAGTAAATCTCGAAATTGCCGAAAATGTGATCAGCCGCGTTGTAGGCAATGTAAGAAGAGCAAAAAATATTTCCATAGAAAACATTATTTACACTGTCGCCGGATACTACAATATTTCAGAGAACCAGATACTTTCAAGAAAAAGAACAAAAGACATTGCATTTGCCCGACAGGTGGCAATGTTTCTCGCAAAAGAGCTAACCTCCCTTACGCTCGAAACAATAGGGCTGAATTTCGGAGGAAAGGACCATGCAACCGTACTTTACTCATATCACTCCGTTTCAAATCTTACAAAGAAGGATAAAGATGTATTAAATCAGATATTAGAAATTAAAGAGCTTTTGAAAAATCTCTGATTAATTTTCTGAAACCACCTTAACTTATCCTTAACACTTTACGCGCAGAAAATTTTACCTTTTTAAAAACTTAATGTTTTTGACAACATTGCTTTTGCCTTTTTATACTTGTCAGTAAGTTATCAGTATCTTATTAATAAGTATACTTTACTGACAACTTTGAAGTAATTTTAAAACCACTGTAACTTCAATTGTTAATTTTTCCTAATTAAGCTATTTTTATTAACATCTTACTAAGGCTGTCTGAGCAGCAGACTAAAGGATGCATGTACATACTGACAAAACTAACACCACTACTACTGCTACTAATATTTTATATATTAAATAATAATGATAGAGAAACTTTATATTAAAAATTATCTGATCATAAAAGAAGCTGAGTTAATTTTTAAGAGCGGACTGAATATACTTACAGGAGAAACCGGTGCGGGTAAATCAATTATACTGGATGCGCTGGCTATGATACTTGGCGAGAGGGCAGATTATTCAAAGATGAAGCCGGAGGAGGACAAACTTGTTGTAGAGGGTCATTTTAATTTTGAAAATAACAGAATCTTAACGGATTATCTGCGGAAGATATTACCTGAAGATGAAGACGTTTCAGGCAGTGTGATTTTAAGAAGAGAATTACTACGAAAAGGAGTTAGCCGGAATTTCATAAATGATAATCCCGTAAATATTTCGGAGATGAAGTCGTTTGGAAATGTAATAATTGACATTCACTCTCAAAATGATCACCAGTCGTTATTAAATAAAGATACTCATATTGAAATTTTAGATAATTACTGTGATGAAAAAGATTTACTTAAAAAGTACGGTAGTGATTTTGAGGAAATGAAAGAATTAATAAAAAATTACAGTGAATTAATAACTAAAAAAGATGAGCTGATATCAAAAAGAAGTTTCCTGGAATTTGAACTAAAAGAATTGAATAATCTGAGTTTGATTACAGGGGAAGATTCAGAACTCACTAACGAACTTAATAAACTCGAAAACACAGAAAATATTACAACCGGGATAAGCAATGCGTTGAAATTACTTTATGAAGATGAAATAAATTCGACCGGCCTGATAAATTCTGCAATTAAAGATTTAAAAAAGATAGCTGAATATGATACGGATATTGAAAAAATAATTAAAGACCTTGATAACTCATATGTTCTTGTGAAGGAAAGTTCAGATTCACTTAACAGCTACAGAGACAGAATAAATTTTGATAACGAAAAAATTGAACAGATAAGAAACCGTTTGAATGATATTAATCATTTAAAAAAGAAATACTCATTAAGTCTGGAAGAATTGATAATAAGAGCAGATACGCTTCAAAAAGAACTGATATTCGCTGAAAATTTTGATTTTGAACTCGAAAAACTTTTTAAAGAAATAAGTATCAAAAAAGAGGCTGTATTTTCTACGGGAAAAAAAATATTTGAAAAAAGGAAAAAGAAGTCCGAAGATCTTGAAAAAAACATAAATATTATACTGAAAGAAGTTGGACTAGAGAATGCAGAGTTTAAAGTAAGGATAAATAACATTACCGGCAGCGAGAAAGATATTTTATCATACAAACTATCAAAAGAGTATATAAAACTCGGAAACAAAGGATTCAATGACGTTGAATTTTTAATTAAGACAAACAAAGGGTTTGAATTCACACCTTTACAGAAATCTGCTTCCGGTGGTGAGATTTCCCGGATCATGCTGGCAATAAAAACAGTGCTGTCGGAAAAAGATAATATTGAGATTTTGGTATTTGATGAAATTGATGCAGGAATAAGCGGAAGAGTTGCTCAGAAAGTCGGAAAAATTTTAAAGAAATTATCAAAGTCTCATCAAATAATCTGCATTACTCATCTTCCTCAAATTGCCGCAATGAGCGATAATCATTTTCATATCAGTAAAAAAGGAGATAAAAACGAAACTATTGCCGGTATAAAGAACCTTTCCGAAGAAGAAAAAATAAACGAAGTAGCAAAACTAATCAGCGGAGAGAAAGTTACGGAAGCCTCTGTAAAAAGCGCACTTGAACTGATAAATAACTGAATTTTTGCCCTAAAATAAAAAACCTCCACACAACTTTTAAACTTAATAAATTAAGTAAAATTATTGTGTGAAGATTAATTAAAGGAAGAACAAATATGAAAGAACATTTGCTTGTCTGGCAAGCTGATATTCCTAACTTAAGTGGTATTTAAAAGATTCCCAATAATGTATACAAAAAAAAATTAGTTTAAAATAAAATAAACAAACTCTTCTAAACTGATATTTCCGAAATACAATTGTAAATCGGAATCTTTTAGCGCATCTGTTACTGAATCTTTTTTATATTTTATTCCAATCAGTTTTTTTTCTATTTCGGAAAGTTCGCCGTGACCTAAAAAGTCACCGTAAATTTTTAAATCAGTTATTATCCCGTCTTTAACATGAAGTCTCAGGTCAATCTGACCAAAACCAAACCGGTTTATTTTCCGGATATTAAACTCGGGAGATCTGCCGTAATTCCACTCCCATGAACGGTATTTGGAATCAGATAATCTATAAACATCTTTCCACTGTTCATCGGATAAATTAAAAATAATTTCAGAATGCTCTTTTTTAAAAATAGTTTGTATGAGTTTGCTTTTAAACTCTTCAATGGAAAGATCTTCCTTGGTGAACTCTACAATATTGGCAATGCGGCTTTTTACAGATTTTATTCCTTTGCTTAAAATTTTATCCTGCTTTACGTTAAGAGCTTTTACAACATTCTCCAGGTCAGAATTGAACAAAAGGGTTCCGTGACTAAACATGGATTTTGTATCAGTGAACTGTGCATTACCCGAAATTTTTCTTTCGTTTACCGTGATATCATTTCTTCCGTTGAGTTCAGCTTTTATTCCTAAATTTGCCAGCATATCAATCACCGGTCCGGTAAACTTTTTAAAATTATGAATGCTTTGCTGTGTATATTTTGTCATAAAGCTGAAATTCAGATTACCACTATCATGATATACTGCCCCGCCACCGGAAATTCTTCTTACAACATGAATCCGCTTCTCTTTTACAAAATCATTATTGATCTCTTCAATTGTATTTTGGTGCTTTCCAATTATTACTGAAGGGTTATTAACATAGAGTAAAAGATAATCTTCGCTCATATCAAGATTTCTGACACAGTACTCTTCAAGAGCAAGATTTAAAAAAGGATCGTTATTATTTTTATTATCAATTAACAGCATATGTAAATTATTTTTTCAAAACTACAAAAGACCGCTGTGTTTATTTTAAAAAATTCGAATTTAAAATTTTATCACGGCATTCAGAATCCCATTTTTTTATTTCAATATCTTTTATTTTATCCAGATCACCTTCATCATATTCTGATTTTACTTTTTCCAGCATGCATCTGCAAAACAATTTCATCGTTTCCTGCTTTACAAGATCGTCCTTTACCTGGGGTTTGTACTTATCATAACAGTCTTTAACGAACATTGAATCTGTTTCAGCTGCCCAGACATGAACAGTCTTTTTTGTTACCTGAACTTCATCATCATCTGACCGCGAGAAAAAGATCAGTATAATTGCAGCAAGCAATACACCTGCAAAAAGATACTTTCCGTAATTGTTATTTTCCGGAGATTTATTTTTTTTCAAAACGTGTAATTTTTTAAAGTCAATATTGTAATAATGAAATGATTTTTAAATACACAATAATATGCAAAAGTTTTTTAAAAGAATAATTTCAATGATTTAAATTCTTCCTTTATACTTAAAAGAATTTTATGCTATTTGTAATAAATTAATAAATCAAATCTAATGATACACGAATTTAAAAACCTCAAGGAAGATGAAGCCAGTCTGATGCTGATGACGCCGGCATTGGTTACACTATTAATCGCAGGCGCAGAAGGCAATGTAGATCAGAAAGAAATAGACTGGGGATCTAAAATCACTCACTTTAGGGCAAATGAACACACGATTCTTCAGAATTATTACCAGGAGATAGACAAAAATTTTAACGAGACGCTGAAACAGCTTATTGAAATGATGCCCAAAGAAGTTGAAGAAAGAAGTAAAAAAATAAATCAGGAACTCAGCAAACTCAACAGCGTAATTCCAAAACTTGATCCGGATTTTGCAGTAGAGCTTTATAAAAGTTTGCTAAGCTTATCTACGCAGGTAGCACAGGCATCCGGAGGCTTATGGGGCTACGGATCTATCAGTCCAGAAGAAAAAAAGCATCTCAATCTTGAAGTTATTAATCCTCCAAAATACAAAGACGGGTAATAAAATTTTCTACACGAGCTTTTAGTTTTTTATACTTTAAACAAAAAGAGAGATTAGATTAACTAATCTCTCTTTTACTCAAGACCTGTTTACTCAACAGTCATTTCAACAAAATCATTTTTCTTGTCTGTTTAAAATCTCCTGTCTCAATTGAGTAATAATAAATTCCCGAAGCCAGTCCTTCGTCGCTAAACCTGACCGAGTAATTACCCGCGGTCTGAATCTGATTTACAAGTGTTTTAATTTCTTTCCCGGAAATGTCAGTCACTTTTACTTTAACAAACTCTTTCTTCGTTAAGCTGTAAGAAATATTGGTGACAGGGTTAAAGGGGTTTGGAAAATTCTGGTGCAGCTCAAAATTATTAGTTACTACGTTATCATTGCTGCCAACCGATACAAACATGTCAGGCTTATATAAAGTGATGTACTGATAGTTAGCTCCTGTTACAACAGTCCGTATAATTGCGCCGCTGGAACTGTCAACTTCATGAACGCCGCCGGCGTTAGTTACCAAATATCTTCCGTTGTCTAATAAATAAACGGATCTCAGACCTGTTGCGCCTGTTAATAATCTCATAAAACTCCCGTTAGAATCCAGTACCGCTATACCTGATGGAGTAGAAAAAGCGGCAACGATTATATTACCATTAGGTAATCTTTGTATTTGCTGCGGAAATGCAAAGCTTGTACCGGTATAAAAGTTTGATAAAAAATTACCGTTCAAATCAAACCTTGTAATTCTGTTTGTACCGGATGAATTTGTGATCAGCATATCGTTATCTCTTATTAAAATATCGAACGGGCTGTTTAAATTTGTGCTGCCGATGAAAGTTCCGGTATGAACGCCGGCTGTGTCAAATTGCTGAATGGTGTTCTGGCTTGCTCCGCTTGCAACACACACCATCAGATTATAATTTGCCCGGTATCTTATTCCGCGAATGTTGTCCAGTATCGCTGTGTTAACGCCTCCCGCCGGAGCAAATATTCCCATATAAGATCCGCTTGTATCGAACCTGTAGACACCATCAGTGATCTGATCCGAAACAAGTATGCTTCTCCCGTTAAAATGCTGCATAGCCATTTTAGGACTCGCTAATACCGACGGAGAGGAAGGAATAAATGCTGTGTCGATTAAATTTCCGTTTTGCTTGCTGAATAAATATACACGATCAAAAGTCCAGTCGGGCACCATAAGATATTCATCCGCTCCTAAACTTTCGTTAGTTTCATAATTAAATTTGCCTCCGGAATTGTCGGTGACAGTTCCGTCAGCATAGATGATTTTAGAGTTTTTTAGTTCAACCGAATTAATAATGTCTTCATAAAACGCCGTATACCCGTTATTAAATACATTCACCTTATCGGTAATTACGGCATAGACCACCTTTCCGGATTCGACCGCTTTTGCATCAATAATTACTCCATCCGATGTCATAATTGTAACAGGTAACTTTTGAAACAATGCAATCTTATGAGCTTCATTTATAAGATTGTTATTCTGCTCTGACGATACCATTAGTTCTTCGAAATTAATTTTTGGTGAAGCTGCAGGTTCGGTAAAATGCAAAGTGAGAATTAATAAGATAAAAGTAATAATTTTCATTTCAGAATTCCTTTTTTTAAGTTAAAAGATTTACACAACTTTAATATTATTATTTGACCAAAATCATCTTCCTTGTTTGCTTAAATTCACCTGCGTCAATAGAATAATAATAAACACCAGACGATAAGCCGTCGCCGTTAAATTCGGCAGAATAACTTCCTTTAGACTGAACTTCATTTACCAGTGTTTTTACTTCTCTTCCAAGTTCATCCATCACAGTAACTTTTACAAGACCTTTCACGGGAAGATAATATGTAATCACAGTCAAAGGATTAAAAGGGTTCGGATAATTCTGTGACAGACTGAAATTATCTCTTACATTATTCACGTTATTACCAACTGAAGATACTGTTCCTAATTTTAATACATACAATCCGGTGGAAATATCGCTTGCAATAATATTCCCCGATGGAAGAAACGGATAAACATTCCAGCATCCCTGATAAGCTGTGCTGTTAACCCCGGGATAAGTATCATAATGTCCGACTTCAACCGGGTTTGAAGGGTTCTGAATATTATAAACAATCACGCCTGCTCTGTAATGGGCGAGATAAAGTGAATCTCCTTTGATGTATGCGTTATGAACCATAGACGCGCCGTCGTAGGGAACGAGATCCGCAATTTGAATCTGATTTGTGATGTCATTTATGTCCCAGATCTTTGCGTGATTTGAACCCCCTTCATCTGTTGTAACCAGAATTTTTCTGTCATCTGAAGTCCAGGCATTGTGGGTTACTGAATTTGGATAAGTAAACTCGCGGATGAATTTTATGGAATCCTTATTCCTTGCATCAAGAATTACCAGATACCCGTCGTATACTGAAGCGCCGTAAATCGTATCATTTTTTATGAAGCAGTCGTGAATATAGCGTGTTCCCCATTGTCCCCGCTTGACGGGATTCTCAGGATCAAGAAGATCAAGAATGAAAACTCCGCCGCTATTATAATTACCTCCGTTACAATATAAAAATCTTCCGTCCTGAGAAATCGAGTGCGAACGCAGATAGCCCGAAAAGGTATAATTTTTTACAAAATGAATAGAGTCCGGCAAGTATTGTAAATCAGCAATTTGAACACCGCTTCCTCCCTCGGATACTATATATAAATAATTCGAGTATGTTTTCATTTCACGGTAATTGTAAAATGAACCGGGTCCCGGTATTGTGCCCTCGTTTGTTATGGCGGAAGGATCTGTAACGTCGTAAACAGTCGTACCTCCGTAATGTCCGATAATGGCATATTCTCTTCCTCCTGCTACGTAACCCCAGCATGAAGCGTAATACCAGCCGGCAGGTGTTCCCCCGGATGTGTATTCATTTTTAGTCCCCAGTAAACTCATATTGCTGATTGACTGCGAGTAGCAAATACAGGCAAACAATACTAAAATTAGCGTAAATGTTTTTTTCATGTCTAAAATTTTTGATTAATTTACAAATAATAACAGACAAAATATAATTATTTTTTTGATGAAAAAATTATACACTCTGAACACGACAAATTTTTTTGGAACACGGAGAACACGGATTTAGCTGATTTTCGCGGATAGCTAAACAATATAACAGGGGCAATTATTTGTTTTAAAATTAAAAAAAATATTTTTTACTAACTTAGTTATTTAAAGTTTTTCATTTGTTTCAAAAAAATCCGATATTTTTCCGTTTAATCAGCTTTATCCGTGTTCCATTTTTATTGTGCGCTGAGAATATGTAAACAACATGGCTTATTCCCATTATTATTAAAATAAATTTTTTTATCTTTACGAAGAAACGCTAACCCCAAATTATATAAAATCAAATATTAATTAAATTGAAGGGCAATAGTAAAACGGTTAATAAAATCGCCAAATACCTCAGGCAGGAAGTGACAAACAATTCTTTAAGACCCGGAATGCATCTGAGCGAATCCACTATTGCCAAAAAATTTAAAATCAGCAGAGTCCCGGTTAGAGAAGCATTTCGAATACTTCAGAGCGAAGGATACTTCTATGTAATACCAAACAAAGGCTGCTTTGTCAGAAAAATCTCTTTGGAATTTGTCCGGGAAACATCAACAGTTTACAGATTGTTAGCGCCGGTTGTTTTGGAAAAAGCAATCCCAAAATATAATGAGAGAACATACTTAAGAGCCGAAGCTATAATTTGCAAAATTGAAAAGAGCAAAGATATTAATCATGTAGGTTATTTCCTATGGGACTTTGCAAGATTGATCTATTCCCCTTCAAACATGAAATACATGGTTAGTATATTTGATGAAATTTATCAGCACAGTATTAGGTTATTAAATGAATTTTTTCGGGATAAAGAAAATGCAACATTTAAAGTAACCGCTCACAGAGAGTTCATCACATTATGCAGACAAAAAAGGGGAGACGAAGCTATCGCCCTATGGTCCGAATTCATTGATAATATGACCAATTTGATTTTAAAAAAGTAATCGCGATCTTGAAATCCCAAAACCCTTGTTTCAATTACAGTGTTATGTAAACAATTATTATTATGAAGAAAAAGGATTCGACGGTAAATAAAATTGCAAAATTCTTAAGAAAAGAAATAACTTACTCCAACCTGAAATCGGGTCATCATCTTAAGGAATCGGAAATCTCAAAAAAATTCGGCGTAAGCAGGGTCCCGGTAAGAGAAGCTTTCAGGATCTTACAAAGCGAGGGTTATATAGAAGTAATTGCAAACAGGGGAAGCTTTGTAAAAACAATTACATATGAACATATAATGGAAATGGCGGTTCTTTATAGATTACTTGCTCCCGTCGTTCTGGAAAAGGCTATTCCGAAGTACAATGAAAAAACTTATTCAAGAGCAGAATCATTACTTGATAAAGTCGAAATGTGCAGTGACTTCAGCAAGGTGGGTTATATTCTGTGGGATTTTGCAAAAACAATTTTCGGTCCTTCAAAATTGAATTTTATTCTGAGTTTGATTGATGATATTTACCTTCACAATATAAGAACACTTAATGAACTATATGTAATTAAACAAACCAAGAGCTATGACACCACCAACCACAGAAAATTTTTAAGCTTTTGTAAAAAAAATAATAAGGAAAAGCTATTGAGGTATGGATCGATCAGATAAATAAAGTCAAGCGGATCTCTTTGAAAGAGTTAGTGAAATAACAGGTTCACAACAGTTTTTCCACGGCATCTTTAATTTTTTCCACCCCGATTATAAGCGCATTAAATTTTTTCGAGTTAAGATTTTTCATATTCCCTTTTGGGATAATTATTCTTTTAAATCCCAGTTTTGCAGCTTCGGTAATTCTTCTCTCTACATAAGAAATTGTCCTGACTTCACCCGACAAACCAACTTCTCCGAGTATTACAGTTTCAGAGTCAACCGGAATATCCTTTAGCGAAGAGTATATGCTCATAGCCACGGCAAGATCTATTGCGGGTTCGTCGATCTTCACTCCACCGGCTATGTTAAGAAAAATATCAGCCTTGTTAAGGAATAGTCCGAGTTTTTTTTCAAGAACAGCCACTATGATGTTGAGTTTTTTATAGTCAAAACCCATTGATGTTCTCTGAGGGATACCGTAATTAGATGTCGTAACAAGCGCCTGAACCTCTATTAATATCGGCCGTGTTCCTTCGATCGAAGAAGAAATTACGCATCCGGACGCGCCGTAATTCCGCTGTGATAAAAATACTTCGCTTGGATTCAGAACTTCCTTTAATCCCATGTCCGTCATTTCAAAAATTCCGATCTCGTTAGTCGAACCGAAGCGGTTCTTTATTCCGCGCAGTATCCTGAATGAGTGAGTGCGCTCACCTTCGAACTGTAATACTACGTCGACCATATGTTCCAGAACTTTCGGACCGGCAATCACGCCTTCTTTTGTAATATGACCGACGATGAATACAGAAAAGTTATTCTTCTTTGAAAGGTTCATCAGAAGAGCTGTGGACTCTCTCAGCTGCGAGACAGTTCCCGGAGCGCTTTCGATCTCGGTGCGGTAAACAGTCTGTATTGAATCTATCACGACAATGTCGGGAGTTTCTTTTTCAATGACAGCTTGTATTATATCGAGATTGGTTTCAGACAGAATGTAAAAATTACTTAATTTATAATTTAATCTGTCGGCGCGTAATTTTATTTGCGAAGCGGACTCTTCGCCGCTGACATACAGAATCTTTTTCCCGGAAATTTTTTCCGCAAGCTGAAGCATCAGAGTTGATTTGCCGATCCCCGGATCACCGCCGATAAGTATTACGGATCCGTCAACAATTCCACCGCCGAGAACCCTGTCAAGCTCTGCAATATGTGTCTGCGTCCGCGATTCATTTATTGAAGTGACTTCGGATAAAGACTGATATGAATCCTGATTTACTTTAAGAAGAGCCGATGAAGTTTTTTTATCACGTTTAAGCTTGTCATAACTTATTAATTCTTCAACCATGGAATTCCATGTTCCGCATTCGGGACATTTACCGCTCCATCGGACGGAAGAGTAAGCGCAGTTCTGGCAAACGTATTTTGATTTTATTTTTGACATGGTAAGCAATATAAACAAAGGCAGGTGGTTTTTTAAGTCTGAATAATGAAACAAAAATTATCTCTCACAGATGACACAGATTTTCTCAGATAAACGCTTTGAATTTTCCACCAATAATTTTTGAACACCACAGATAATTGTAAATCGTATTTCTGTGAAAATCTGTGTCATCTGTGAGAGACATATTTTACTTCACTATGTTAAAGCAGAACTTTTCTTCCCGTAAAACTTCGATAATATTTTATCAAAGTAAATAACAATAAGACCCATCACAATATATCCGACTGTGATAAAGAAAATATTAACCAACACTGTCCCGAATCCAAATTTCGAGACATCAATAAACGGATACGGATACATTCCGCTGATCTGTCCGCGTATTAAAGCATAGACCACATAAATGAGAGGATAGCTCAGCCATTTGATACAATTAATTAATTTTTGATTTCCCTTTTCCGTAAAGAAGATCCAGTATAAAAGATACAGCGCAGGCATGACATAATGAAGAAGTATGTCAACAAATTTTTCCATTCCCTTCGGATCCCAGATATGCGCGAGCATAAAGTGATAGATAATTCCGACAATAAGTATGTAAACCAATACTCCGCTATGTACAATCGGCTTGCTGAAATACAAGCCCCACTTTGACTCCGGAGAAAGCAGAGGAATTGTATAAGTCAGTGTGACGAGAATGTTTGTCAGAATGGTCATGAAGCTGAAAAATTTTACAGTGCTCTGAAGATACGTTAATCCGGATTCCTCAGAGTAGGAAAGTGTAATGTAAAACTGAAGTATGAGCGCGGCGCAACCGGTAAGCGAGCCAAAGATCAGAAACGCTTTCTTGTATTTTGTCATAAGTTTACTAACTATTTCTTATGCTTATACTCTTCCTCGCGTTTTTGCATGTCTTCGGGTTTTACATCTTCAACGTGCGTTCCGATCCACCAGTTGAGTCCGAACTGATCTCTTACACCGCCGTTTCTGTCTCCATAGAACTGATCTGCGGGTTCCATTATGGATATTGCGCCGGCAGCCAGCGCCTGATTGTATGTTGAATCAACATCGTTTACATAAAGATAGTAGTTTGCCGAAGTAGCGGGATTTTGTTCGCCCGCTTCAGAAACCATAATCATTGAATCTCCTAATTTCATTTCAGCGTGCATTACTTTTCCTTCCTTGGTTAACGTAGTATGCATTTCTTCCGCATTGAATGCTTTCTTTAAAAAGTCAATGAAAGAAAGCGCATCATTTACCATGATGTATGGTGTGATGGTATGGTATCCCTCGGGTATTGGTTTTACAGACATGATAGTTTGCTTTTAGTTTTTAAAAAATCAGTAACTACTTATTAAATATGTAATTTATCTTTGTTAAAATATTTTCAATCCAGATAAATATATAATTAAAATTTACAGCGATCACATTTCCTTCAATTTCTCAACTATCTTCCTTGCAATATAATCCGCAGGTCCGATACCGGCTTTATTGTCCTGCATGTTCACAAGCACAATTATAGTTGCATCCTTTTCGGGAAGATATCCCATGAAGCTGTTGAATCCCGGAATGCCGCCGTTGTGTCCGATCGCTCCGTCAAAGCTTGCTATCGCAAATCCGTATTTCAGATCTCTTCCGTTCCATGCTCCTGATCTTATTTCCATATTGGTTTTCCAGTCGAGACGGTCTTCCTGAGACTTTTTACTTACAAGCTGACCGGTTGCAACAGGCTTAGCATAAAGCTGAATATCTGCAAGTGTTGAGATAATTGCACCGGCGCTCCAGCCCCAGCTTGGGTTCAGGCCTGTGACATCAGTTGGTTCAGCTGACGCTGAATCAAGATACATGTATCCGTGAGCGTGAGGATCGGGAAAATTTGAATTTAGAGCAAAGGTAGTTTCTTTCATGCCGAGCGGATTCAGTATCCTGTTTTGAATTTCAGTCTGCAAAGGATTACCGGTGATCTTCTCAATAATTAATCCCAGAAAAATTGTATTTGTATTTGAATAATGCATTCCGGAGTCGGGTGGAAAATACGGAGCGTGCTTTAATGAAATTGCAATCAGCTCTTCCGGGGTAAACGCTTTATCCAGTTCTCCCATGAACCCGGCTACAAATGCCGAATCTTCTGTATAATTATAAATACCGCTTCTCATGTCACCGAGCATCTGAATGGTAATGTTATCTCCGTTCGGATAATCCGGATAATATTTTGAAAGCTTGTCGCTGAGACTGATCTTACCTTCATCAACAAGCTGCAGTAAAACCGTTCCGGTAAATGTTTTTGTGATGCTCCCGATCCTCATTTTATCATAAAGAACAATTGGCTGCTTGTTCTCAAGGTTCTGAACACCGAGTGTTTCGGTATACGGCTCATATCCGCCGGCAAAGACGCCGACAATCGCGCCCGGAACATTCAGATCCTGAAAAGTCTGAACGACAGTTGGCGCGAGAATCTGCCGAATGCTCTTTAAACTGTCCGGTTTTTTTAAATTATCGTTTGAAAAAGCATTACGATCATGAAAGCCGGTAAAGGCGGTCATGTTTAAAAGAAGTATCACCGGTAAATTAAATTTAATTTTCATGGGTGTTTGATTTGGTTATATGAGATTATCCGGAAAAAAATTTCTTTTCAACATACTCAAAATATAATTTTAAATCAAAGAAAGAAAATAATATCTTTAAAAAACAGATCACATCCGTCCAAAATAAAGAAAAAGCCTGCCACGAATTTCACGAATGATCACGAATTAAAAAATATTATCACTAATTATTAAATAGAATTAATATAAATTTATTTTGACAGAATAATTATAACAAGAAGATGGATCAGGAGGTTGATTTAAAAAGACTCGAAAACGTTTTGGACAGCAATGAAACAGATCGCATCCGTCCAAAATAAAGAAAAAGCCTGCCACGAATTTCACGAATGATCACGAATTAAAAAATATTATCACTAATTTTTAAATAGAATTAACATAAATTTATTTTTGACAGCATAATTATAATAAGAAGATGGATCAGGAGGTTGATTTAAAAAGACTCGAAAACGTTTTGACAGCAATGAAAGATCACATCCGTTCAAAATTAAGAAAAAGCCTGCCAATTATTTCATGAATGATTAAGAATTGTTGCAAATATATTATCAAAACAGATTGAATTTTAATGTTATTTATTTTTAAAAAGCAATTTTTGACGAATTGATTCAGGAGCATTGCGGTAAATCAGTGATTGAAAATTAAATGAAAACAGGAATGGGATTAAAATCAAAACACTGTTTTTTTAAAATTTTAACGTTTTCTGTTTTTGCAAAATGATTTGTTGGTACCAACGTGTCGTGCGTTGGTACATTCCTGCGATGCGTTGGTACTTTCCTGTGATGCGTTAGTACCAACGTATTGTGTCGTGCGTTGGTACATTCCTGCGATGCGTTGGTACCAACGTGTGTGCGTTAGTACCAACGTGCCGTGCGTTAGTCCCAACGTGCCGTGCGTTGGTACATTCCTGCGATGCGTTGGTACATTTATACGGTACGAATGTACATCCGTGCAGCAGGAAAGTACCAACGCATCACGCGAATGTAACAACAAATTGTAAAGAAGTATTATTTTCTTAGTGCCGAAAAGATTTTACTACACTTATTTGAACCGCCATGGTATTTAAAAGTTTTACAGTTTGTTTGGGAGTTACATTGAAGTTGTTCGATAACATTTATTTTCAGAGCATTGTTATCTTTATTTGTTTTAAATATGAGAAATATGTTCCGGTATGAGTATTCAATTCTATTTAAAAAATTAGTGATAATATTTTTAATTCGTGATCATTTCGTGAAATTCGTGGCAAGCTTTTCTTTATTTTGGAGGTTGTGATTGACTGTATAAATTTTCTTTCTTTGTATCTTTCTAAATCAATTCAAAATCCTTATTTTAAACAGAAAAATTTTCAAACCATTTATACCGCAATATTAATATTTGAAACTCAAAGGTAAAGTAAAATTCGTAAGTAAAGACAAAAGTTCTTTTTTTGATGTCTTGAAAGACAGAGTTGATCAGTATTTCATAGATAACAATCTGTCAAAGCACGCCAACACAACGATGGTAATCAAAACCATCTCAATGCTTCTGATCTATTTCACTCCGTTTGCCTTGATCCTTATTTACAATCCGCCGTTATGGATATGTCTTCTGCTCTGGCTTGTAATGGGACTCGGACTTGCAGGCATTGGAATGAGCGTAATGCATGACGCAAATCACAGCGCGTATTCTTCAAATAAAAGCGTAAATTTTTTAGTGGGACATACGCTGAATCTTATAGGCGGACACGTTGAAAACTGGAAATTACAGCATAACATTTTACACCATACGTACACCAACATCATAGACATGGACGAGGATATTAATGACAGAGTAGCTCTGCGTTTTTCTCCGCATACACCTGTAAAGAAGTTTCACAAAATACAGTATTTTTATGCTTTTGCTTTGTATGGTTTCCTTACAATTTACTGGGCATTTTTAAAGGATTTTTTGCAGTTTTTTCAGTTCAGAAAAAGCGGTGTTTCTCCTTCGACTTCAAAGATAAATGATTCTCTGACATTGTTAAGGATAATTGGAGTCAAGGCGTTTTATTTTTTTGTTTTTCTGATCGCGCCGATAGTGTTTTTTAATATACCGGTTCTCGAAGTATTTCTCGGATTTTTTATAATGCATTTCTTTGCAAGTGTAATATTATCAACAATTTTTCAGCTTGCTCACACGGTAGAAGAGACTACACATCCATTACCGGATGCGCAGGGAAACATAGAAAATCTATGGGCGATACATCAGCTCAATACAACATGTAATTTTTCAAGAAACAGCAAAGTACTTACCTGGTATCTCGGAGGACTGAATTATCAGGTTGAGCATCATCTGTTCCCCAGAATATGTCACGTTCATTATCCAAAAATAGCAGGTATAGTCAAACAGACTGCTGAAGAGTTCGGAATTAAATATCTTGAAAACGAGACATTCAGTGAAGCTCTTAATTCTCACATACTTACTCTGAAAAGATTCGGAAAGCTTCCGGATCTGAATGAAGTAATGGCTTAGTAACGAACTACATCTTAATAAATTTGAAGTTAATTAATAAACCCTTATTCAAAAAATAAAAAGGAAGGTTCATGAAAACCACACATCTACTATTTACAGTTTTACTGGTATCCATTTTCGGTCTTTTTAATACATCATCGGCTCAATACAAACAATGGAACGCCGGATTCGAAGGCGGACCAAGCGCTACATTTACAGTCGGAAATGATGCAGTTGATCTGGATACAAAACCGAATTTCGGATTTCTCGTCGGGATATTCGGTCAGTATAATTTTAACAACACTTATTCTCTTAAGCTTGCGGCGAACTATCAGCAAAAGGGATCAAAGCTTGAGATCTCCCAGCCGGATTCAGCAGGATTCAGTTATGTACAGGATGGAAAATTAAAACTTGATTACATTACCATACCTTTACTTTTCAGAGGTGAATTCGGAAGTACTTCAAGCCTGAAATTTTTTGCAAATGCAGGTCCGTATATCGGAATACTGCTGACCAACAAAACTACACTGGATGCTAATTCCACCACTAATCAACCTGAAAGAGTCACAGATAATACTGACAGCACTAAGAGCACTGATTTCGGAATTACTGCGGGGATAGGACTACAGTTCTCTGTAGCGAAAAGCACTTTACTGACATTTGAGGTTAGAGATGATATTGGTCTTACCAACATCAGTGATTACACATCCGGCGGCAGTACAAAGACAAATTCGCTAAGTCTTATCGTTGGATTATCGTTTGGACTTGGTACGCCATCTTCAACAAGAAAATAACGAACTCATTAAAAATGAACTTATCCGTATAACGGATCGGTCAATATTTTATAACCGTCAGTAAAAAATACTGACGGTTTTTTTATTTGATTTCACATTTGAAACTAAGTTCAGGGTTAAAAGAATTAATGAACCCGGATTTTTCATTAGAAATTTTTTACCACTAAGGCACGAAGGACGCAAAGGGTTTTAGAGAACATTGATTTGCAAGAAAAATTCCTGGCGATCTTTGCGTAAGTATTTTGCGCACTTTACGTTTAAATACTTTTTAAATTTCTATTGAACAATTTGGGATAAATACCTTTGTTGAGCCATATGATTTTAAATTCAGGATTAATATTTTAAAAGTAATTTCAGTGAATAATTTTGACATAATTATAATCGGCGCAGGTATCATTGGCTTAAGCACTGCCTATAAGCTGATCGAAAAAGATTCGTCTCTTAAAATATGCCTGCTTGAAAAAGAAAACAGAGTTGCCGGACATCAGACAGGACATAACAGCGGCGTGATACATTCCGGGATTTATTATAAACCCGGAAGTCTCAAAGCAATTAACTGCATTACCGGATATAAGATGCTACTTGATTTTTGCAACGAGAATGATATCAGATACGATATATGCGGTAAGATCATTGTTGCGACCGAAGAGAAAGAATTAGAACCGCTGAAAGTACTTTATGAAAGAGGAGAAGCAAACGGACTTAAGGGACTGGAAAATTTATCTGAAAAAGAACTGATTGAATATGAACCGAATGTAAGGGGAATAAAGGGAATATTTGTCCCGCAGACAGGTATTGTTGATTACAAAATTGTTTCGGAAAAATTATCCGGGCTCATCAGGAAAAAGGGAGTTGAAATAAAATTTGGCGAGGAAGTAAAAGATATAAAGCTGAGTTCCGGTAAAGTTGAAATTAAAACAAATAAGAATAATTTCAATTCCGGGGTATTGGTTTCGTGTGCGGGACTTTATTCGGATAAGATCGCATTAATGCTGAATGACAATATAGATTTTCAAATTATTCCGTTCAGAGGTGAATATTATGATCTAAAGCCATCCGCAAAGGGATTAATTAAAAATTTAATTTATCCTGTTCCCGATCCGGAGTTTCCGTTTCTCGGAGTCCATTTTACAAGGAGGGTAGACGGAACAGTTGAAGCCGGACCGAATGCAGTTCTTGCCTTTAAAAAAGAAGGTTATAAGAAAAGTGATTTTAACTTTAATGAAACCCGGGATACTCTGACCTTCAAAGGATTTCATAAGATAGCTTTGAAATACTGGAAGACGGGATTTTATGAAATGTACAGGTCTCTTTCAAAGAAGGAATTTGTAAAATCACTTCAAAGACTTGTTCCGAAAATTACCGGAGAAGATTTGATTTCCGGAGGATCGGGTGTAAGGGCTCAGGCCTGCAGTAAGGACGGAAAATTAATAGATGATTTTTTATTCATCGAAAATGAAAGGGTCATAAATGTGTGTAATGCTCCGTCACCTGCGGCGACATCATCGCTTTCGATCGGGGAGACTATAGCGGAAAAAGTAATTAATAATTATTTAAGATAATTCAGGCTGACTGCTCTAAAATTGAATTCGAAACCCAGCCACGAATTATCACGAATTTTCACAAATTTTATTAAAAACTCCTTTTTGTTAATTTGTGAAAATTAGTGCAATTCGTGGCGGATCTTTTTCGCAAAACTAAATCAGTCAGGTTGAATAAAAAATTATATATCAAATGAAAACTAAACAAGAAATTTACACAGAGATCAGAAAAGATTTAACAGATAAGAATTTAAAAATATCCGGGGAAGATTTTGAAAGACCGTGGGGCGGTTTTTTTAAAATTGCAGATGAAAGCTTAACTGATTTTCTGTCAATATATTTTCCGGAGTAAAGCTTCCGTTTGACATTACAAAATTAACTGTCAGTCCGAAAATCCTGATTGTCGAGCCCGGAAAAAAATTATCATGGCAGTCGCACGAAAGAAGATCTGAGCTGTGGCGTGTAGTAAAAGGTCCGGTCGGAATTTACACAAGCCCGACGGACGTTCAGCCGGATGACATGAAAGTTTATAATGAAAATGAAACGGTAGAAATGGAACTGGGAACAAGGCACAGATTAGTAGGAATGGACGACTGGGGGATCGTTGCGGAGATATGGATTCACAAGTTCCCGGAAAATCCTTCGGATGAGGATGATATAAGAAGGATTGAAGATGACTTCGGGAGGTGAGATTTTATCAGGCAGGAGTTTTTAAGATGATCCGGACCGGTGAAATTTTTTCAACACTGAGACTCAGAGGCACAGAGAATATAAACAGTAGATTTTTTTAATAAAACTTATAATGAACTTATTCGAAGCCATAGTAAAACGTAAAACGACTAACACCGCATTCGCAAATAAGAAAGTGTCCCGGGAGCATAAGGAGCTTTTGATAAAGATGGCATCACATTCACCGAGCCATTTTAATTCACAGCCGTGGAGGTTTATCATAGTCGAAGATGAAAACATTATAAAGAAAATTGCGAAGATTGCCGGTGACTCTATGGTGCAGCTGATGGATGACGGAACGTTCTGGAAAAAATACAGGAAATATTTCAGATTCAGTGAAGAAGAAATGGAGAAAACCAAAGATGGAATTCACATTGATCATTTGCCGGTATTTCTGAAACCATTTGCTGAAAACATTTTTTCGGAAGCCGGTGGGAAGATCATTTCGAGATTTAAAATTTCGAGAATACTCGGGAATGATGAAGAAAAGCTTGTTGCAACTTCACCGATGCTGTTTATAATACTTCTTACAAAGGATGAATATAAAAAAGAAGAGCTGTCAGGATTTTATTCAGTGATCTCAATGGGTGCAGTGATACAGACGTTGTGGCTTTCTACGACAGCGATTGGAATGGGAATGCAGTTCATCTCTACGCCGGGGGAAATTCCCGGGAATTGGAAAATGATTTCCGGCATGTTAAAAATTCCTGAAGAATATGAAATGATGGCAATATTCAGAATGGGATATACCGATCCGGAAATGAAACGGCCTGCGATTGACTGGAAGTCATCTCAGAGAAAATCTGTTAATGAACTTGCATTCAGTGATTATTTTGGAAATACATTTGGCTGATTGGTTGATTGGTTAATTGGTTCATTAGTTGATCAGTTGATTAGTTGATCTGTTGAACCATTTGAACATTATAAAACACACTTAACCGGTTAACCGATCAACCAATTAACGAATTAACCAATTAACGAATTAACCAATTAACCAATTAACGATTTAACCAATTAACGAATTAACTATCTCCTCCTCACCGGCTTAATTCTTTACATTACCAACTACACAATAGGCTGGCTTCTTCATTTCAAAATCATTTCAATTACCAAAAGAACACATCAGATTTTTTTTGCCGCAATAATTATCAGCCTCATATCAACAATATTTTTTGTTCAGCTTTCGATGATAAGTTTTGTTCTCTGCACTCTGTCTTTGACAGCTATGCTGATCCTGCCTTTTGGAAATAAAGGAGGTGTGTATCACCGTGCAGTCAGCAGTCTGGGATTGATCTTATATATAGCGGTATTAATCATTGAAAATTAAATCAGAAATATTATATATTAACACAATAAAAAAACGGAGACTGAAAGTATGTGGAAGACTGTAGAAGGCAGCACCGGCCGTCTGATCCAGCTTTGTATAGGATATTTTGTGTTTTATGTGATCACCGGTATAAGCGTAAAATACTTTTTGGGCAAAGGAATGCCGGACATGCAGTATCTAATCTACAGCACTGTCGGGGGTAACCTGCTTGCATTGTCAATTGTGCTGGCACTGAAATGGTATAATCTTCAATCCAATCAAATAATAAATTTCTTAGGTTTTAAAATGCCGGAAGAATTTTTATACATTATTCCGTCCGGGATCTGTACCGCAATAGTAATACCAACAACTACACTGATGTATTCTCTTCCAATATCAGTGATGGTAGCAATGGTAATAATGAGAGGCAGTGTAATAATCATCAGCAGGATAGTAGATGCTATTCAGATCAAACAGGGTATATTAAAGAAGCGGGTTTATATGGAAGAAAATATTGCTGTAGTTTTTGCTCTACTTGCAGTTGCCATAAATATTTTTTACGGAAAGGACAGCGGATTCGATTTTATTTATAATGCAGCGGCGGTTACAATTCTCGTCAGCTACATCATAGCGTATTTTATACGCATCTACATAATGAATTATTATAAGAATACGAGAGGGAAAGGAGTAAGACAGGATAATAAAGGATTTTTTGCTGTTGAACAAATCGCTGCGACAGTTACAATGCTCCTGTTAGGTCTGGTCTTTTATTACTCACCGGAAATCTTCGGGTGGGAGAGCAAGCAGATCACAGAGTTCATAGGAGCTTTTCACACTCCGGATTCGATGTGGGGCTGGGCAATCATTGCGGGAACGGCTTTTGGGGCAGTTGCCTTTTTCTCGGTATTTATATTTATGTTTAAAGGCAGGACTGCTACTTTTGCAGGACTTGTGAACCGTTTAACTTCTTTAATAGCGGGGACAACAGCAACACTGTTGTTTTATTTTTTCTTCGGCGGAAAATTCCCAAACAGCGAGGACTGGCTCTCACTTGTATTCATCTTAATAGCTGTTGCGTTCATAACCAAAGCCGAGAAGAAGAGAATTGCAGAATTAAAATCTCTGCATGAATTATCTGATCCTGCGGTTGAAACTAAAAAATGATATCAGAATTTTTAAAATCAAAACTCAAATAATTTCAAAATTTAAAATGATTTTATGATTGAAAATTTTCTAAGTCTTCCGACCTTTATAATGTGCGCGGTTGCAATTTTAATAGGCGCCGGGATTTCAATTGTTGCTCTTTTAATTATCAGGAAAAAACTCAACTGGGAATCCTTCCAGGAAAATCATGAAGTAGGCGGATTTCTGTTCAATGCATTGGGGTTGATTTATGCAGTGCTGATTGCGTTTGTAGTATATGCAACCTGGGAAGAATATGATTCAGCCAAAGTATATTGTGAAAACGAGGCAAATGTTTTACAGGATCTGTTTTTAGATTCAGAAGGACTTCCCGAATCAAGCCAACTTCCCATAAAAGAAAAAATAATTGAATACATGCGTAGTGTAATAGATCAGGACTGGCCGCTGCTGAGTATAGAAGAAGCTAATCCCGAATCGAGGAAGATTTTAACAGAACTTTTCGGGTTATATACCGGAATGGATTCGCTTAAAACTGATAAACAAAAAATATATTTTGCCGAGTCTTTAAGTAAATTAAATCAGATCGCAGAATTCAGACGATTAAGGATCTTAAGCAGTCAGAGTCACGTCCCGGCAATAATCTGGACAGTGATAATTATCGGATCTCTTACATCAATAGGATTCTCTTTGTTTTTCGGAACAAGGAGTCTTGCCGTTCAGGCAAGCATGACATCCCTTTTTGCTATGACAAATGCAATTGTTATCCTGATGATATTAGCTCTTGATCACCCGTTTACGGGAGATATTGGCATAGATCCGGACGCTTTCGAGCAAATATTAAATTATCTGCAGGACTATTTGTCAAAATAGTTGATAAGGTTCGCTGAGTCTCTTAATAGAGAAATTTTACTGAGTTGACTGATGAATCTTGATCAGATTCGTTACAGAGGAAAATATAAGTTCTATAGCAATTGCGGCTACAAGTAAACCCGAAATTTTCGTTATTATTTTTATCCGCGCAGGACTCAATGCCTTTTCCATTCTCGTCGTTGCCCGGAAAGAAAAAAATACAAATACTGATACCAACAGCACAATTCCTGATAGAAAAACATCATCTAAAATTCCCGAACTTCTGCTTCCGTAAACTATTATGCTGCTTATTGCTCCCGGTCCTGCAAGCAGCGGTATCGCAAGCGGTACCACGGCAATATCACTATAATCCGAATCAGTGGCTTTTGTCAGACTTTTTTCTCCGGAGTCATCTTTTGATAATACCATTTGAAGCGCTATAATAAAAATGATTATACCGCCTGCCAGAGAAAAAGAAGGTATGCTGATTCCAAAAAGCGTGAGTATGTATCTGCCAAAGAAAAGAGAGATCATTAAAATAATGAATACGGCAATTGAAGTTTTTTTGTATATATCAGCCTTTTGCTGAATGGTCTGTCCGCGTGTATTTGACAGAAAAACAGGTATTCCTTCTATTGGATTTACAAGAACAGATAGAGCTATAAAAATTTTTATATAGTAGGTGATATCCTGCAATAGCCGAAGGGTTAAAATTTTAGTTGCAAACTAAAGATTATTTCTTATACATACAATTATTTTATAAATGCTGAATCGTGTTAAATCGTGTTATTTCAAAGTCAGGTATGAAATGATCGGAGATACGGGAGTAATTTAAAATGCCGCACCTCAGCTTATATGAGGTCCGGCATAAAATTAACCTGAATATTAAATAAGAATAAATATTTATTTAGCTTCAGATTCAGGAGTCTCCGGTGTTACAGGAGATTCCTGGACTTCAGGTGTTTCGATATATTCAAATCCGTCTTTTGAATTTACTTTAATTTTACGACGAACCGAATCCGGAATATTGATCTTTTCAACTTCTTTCATTGCCTTTCTCATCTCCTCATTAGCCTTCTCAAGTTCTTTCTTCAATTCTTCGTTATTCATATTCAAATTTTCCTTTAATTCAATTTTCATTTCCTTAAGATCTTCCTTCAGCTCTTCCATATCTTCTTTTAATTGTTCTTTGTTAAATTTTTTATATTCTTCTATATCCTGTTTCATTTCTTCCATGTCTTTTTTGAACTGCTCTTTGTCAAAACCTAAAGAATCTTCTTCCCAAACATAAGTTCCTTCAGGAGAAGTTTTAATCTGAAAATTCCAGTTCTTTGCAAAGTCTTCAAGATCTTTCAATGATTCCTCATTGAAATATTCGGCATTATTTATTTGTTCAAGACTTTTTTCCACATCCTTCATGCTCTTTTCCACATTTTGCTGGACTTCAACCTGTATTTTTTCAATCCATTGATTTAATTCTTCTTCATTTAAAAACGGAATGCTGTCAGAAGGAACAGGCTTAGGAGGAGCGACAAAAGTTGCAAGTTTTGTATATACCTGATCAGAATATTCCTTCTCCACATTCGGAATCAGATTTACAAGAGTAACAGCATCGGACATCCTGGCATTATTCAGCAAAGTTGCAACACAGGCGCCAGCGCAATTACCAAAATCAAAATTGAAAAGTGCATTTTTGAATTTTGCAGATGAGCTTTCATTAAAAGGAGTTCCAACTCCAATATCCTTCTTTGTTAAAACCAACATTCCTGCCGGTATGATCGCTTCCTTGTTTTGCGATTCTATTTCAACTTTCCCGGATTTTACATATACCAGTCCGTCACCCGTCGAATCAATTGTTAATGTATATGATCCCCCGTTATCTGTTGCTACTGCCGATGGCATTTCAACAAAAAAGCTCTTCGCATTTGGATTCATATCCGTATTGATAGTTCCGTATTCGACAAGGATCCTGTTGTCACCTTCTTTACTTTTCAAGAATACAACTTTTGAATTAGGCTCAATGATGACTTTTCCAATATCAGCTATTACAAGTTCTGCCCGTGAATTATAATTTGTTTGTATCCACTGTCCTTCTTTAATGCTGTCATTATTACCCATAGCTACATCACCAATCTGAGAATTTCCCTGTAAGTTCGAGACTTTCCAGTAATTTCCGAAACCGAAAGCACTTTGCTGTGACAAACGGTCATTCTCAATTTTCATGTTCTTCACCCCATAAATAATGAATATCAGGACAAGTATAGCGGCACACCCAGAAATGATATACCGGTATTTGAAAAAAAAGTTGTTCCGGTCCGTATCGCCGGAAGAAGTGATTTCTGTTTTCCTTGAATTTTCGTTTTTATATTTATCCGAATCAATTTTAGATTCGACACGGCTCCACATATCATTTTTATTTTGTGCGGAAAGATTTAAAGCAACTGCCGGCAGAGAGCTAAGATTTTTAACAAGTAGAGATGTTTCTTTCAGATAATCTGAACAGGCATCACAATTTGCGAGATGTTCATCCATAACATCCTTATCCTTCAAAGAGATCATTCCTTCAATATGTTCGTCAATGAGTAATTCGGTTTGCTCGCATTGACTTAAGTTAATTCTTGATTCATTATAATTATCATTCTTCATTTTGAAAGCTCCTTTCTTAAAATTTTTCTTGCTTTATGAAGATGGGCTTTTGAAGTCCCTGTCTGTATTCCCATCATTTCTGAAATTTCACTGTGTTTATAGCCTTCGATATCATGTAAAACCAGCACTGTCCTCGCCTGCCCGGGTAATTTATCTACAGCTTTTTGAAGGTCTATTCTAAAATCTTCCGGAGGTTTTGAGTCAATTGACTGAAAAACTTCTTTATTCAGTTCGCTGACCTTTTCAGTATTTCTTTTGTCGCTCCGGAGGTGCATAAGAAATTGATTTACGGCAATGCTGTGAAGCCATGAAGAAAATTTACTCTCGAATTTAAAAGTATTCAGCTTTTCCCATGCTTTAATGAAAACTTCCTGAGTCAGATCTTCTGCAATCTGTACATCAGCTGAAATTCTCAGACAAAGTGAATGAACACGTGTGACATTCTTCATGAAAAGTTCTTTGAAGGCTTCATTGCTTCCTCCGATTGCCTGCTCGACAAGCTTGAAATCTTCATCGGGATTTTTAACTATTAGGTTTAATGAAACTGCTGATGAGCTCATGCTGTTATTTACGATTCATTAATAAGATGCCAGTGGATTAAAAAAGGTTTACCTGTAAATATAATTATTTTTGAGGAGATTAGGTAGGACAGGTAATTATTAATTGCTAATTACTAATTGTTTATTATTCATTGTTCATTGCTCATTTCTCTAAACAGCTTTTTGTAGTGTATGAGGATGAACGCTCTCTTTATTTCCGCAGATCTGATAAAAGTAACTTTCTAGCTGATCTGAGACTTTGTCCCAGCTGAATTTTTGAGTAACAAGATTTTTACCGCCTTCACCAATATGCTGTCTGTAACTCTGATCAGATAATAGATTTATGACTGAATCTATAAACTCTCTTTTATTATTTGCCAGAATTATTTCCTCACCGTGCAAAGCTCCGATACCTTCGAAACCAATCGGTGATGAAACAACAGGAATTCCCATTGCCATCGGCTCAAGGACTTTGTTTAATGTCCCTGCGCCCACTCTTACGGGGGATACGGCAATTGAACTTGTCCTGTATTCATCCGCGATTGAATTTACAAATCCTGTAACGATAATGTTTTCAGACTGAAGATCCAGAACTTTTTTCGGAGGTTTCTGCCCGACAATATAAAATTTTACATGGGGGTGTTTATTTAAAATTTCCGGAAAGATCTCTTTAGAAAAATAAACTGCCGCGTCGGAATTTGGGAAATAATCCATGTTACCCGTAAAGATAATTCGGTTATTGATACTGTAGTCGTGATAATCGGATTGAAAAGTAGATGTGTCTATGCCATTTGGGAGAATGTTAAGATTGTCATACTTGTGTTCCTTCTCAAGAAGTGACTTATCTTCTTCAGAGCATACAAGCGTCATATCAAAATTTTTAATGATACTTTCGTATTTAAGAACTTTCTTATGTTCAATCATACCAAACTTTTTTTTAAAATAATTTCCGCACAGCATTGATCTTCTTTTCCAATAAAGCGAATAGGCATCAGGCAGGTCCAGCACAGTCGGGATATTCTGAATATGGTAAGTATACTGCGCCATTCTCAAATGCTGTGTATGAATGACGTCTATACTTTGTCTTGAAATAAAGTCATTCACCAGCTTCTCAAACATATGCGACCGGAAATAATGTATCTGCATGGGCTTTGAAGAAAATAAATTTGCAAGACAATTGACCGCAGACTGAAATTTTGACAAATAAACAACTTCAATTTCATTAAAATATTCCTTCAGATCGTCAATATATGCATAATCATTTTTATCCTGAATGAATGTGATGAGATTCAGATTATGTTTTTTGCTTAGCTGCTTTGCCAGGTTGAAAATTTTCAGCTTGTCACCTCGGAATGGCGGATATGGAAACCTGTTTGCTACAAAAAGAATGTTCATATTTTTTCTCCTTTAAAAAACGGTATATTATTTTTCAAAATTAAGTTAATAAAATTATTTGTAAACTCTGTTAGATGAATTTTAACATTTGTAAATTTATGCGCTCCCGGAATATGTGAGTATGACCAAAGTCAGTAATATTTATGATACCTATCACGCCTTGGTTAAAAAATTTACTCCGGTTAACCATGTTATTACCTTCATTATCTTCTTTCTTTTACTTTTCCGTGTAAAGCAATATCTTTAAACACCTTAAAAGCGTGCAAAACCTTGTAGCTTAAATTATCACGGAAGTGTTTATCTAAATAATAGTTCATGGAGTTTGAAAAGTGCTCGCTTCTTTTTGCAACTACATGTCCGTAATGCATTACACTCACTGCCGGATCATAGAGTATCTTCTCGCCTTCGGTTCTTATTCTTTTACAAAGATCTTCCTCTTCTTTGTACAAAAAGAAATTTTCATCAAATCCTTTTACTTTCCTGTATAAGTCCGTTTCGATCAGAAAGACAGCTCCGGACACCCAGGCTGCTTCAACCGGTTTCTCACGCGGTTTCCAGTAAGATGAACCGTAATTGTTTTTTACCCACGAAACTATCCCGCGTAATTCCCCGTGATCAAATCTCTGCTGAGCCAGGTCTTCTTCAACTAATTTTGGTCCCGATACCTTATAAATTTTTGATGATGTCAGTGTATCAAGTAATCTGCGGACTGAATCCTTCTCAATGAATTTTATGTCGGAATTTAGAATGAGTATGTATTTACTTTCCTCAAGAGCCGAAATAAAATTATGTCCGCCGCCAAAGCCAAGATTTTTTTTTGAATAATGAAATGAAATGCTTTTGTCCGCATAAATCTTCTCAAGTTCTTCAAGGTTGTCATTCGAGTTGTTATCAAGAACTATTACTTTGTAATTAATTCCGGAATCATTCAGATCATTGAATAAACTCTCAAGACAGACCGCCAGGTATTTTTTAGTATTATAATTTATGATTTGTATGAGCAGATCGTATTTCATTTTATCGCGTTGAAATTTTTTACAAATGCATTAATAAAATCATTAAGCCTTACTCCGATCTTATCCCAGTCATATTTTTTCTCCATAAGTATTCTGCCGTTGTCTGCCAATTGTTTCGACAGATTTTTGTTCGTTATGATCTCGATTACCTTCTTCGCAAATTCATCGTCATTACGGGCAATGAGAATATTTTTTCCGTCTTCGACTTCAAGACCTTCGGCTCCCAATACAGTTGACACAACCGGGATCTTCATTGACATCGCTTCGAGTATTTTGAGCCGTGTACCGCCGCCGATCTGCAACGGTATTACGGCTGCATCGGCGTTTGCAAGATATTTTCTTATATCATCTACAAATCCTGTTACGATCACACCTTCTGTTTTTTCAAGATCTTTTACTTTCTGAGGCGGTTCTTTTCCTACTATATAAAATTTTATACCGGGAATTTCTTTTTTTATTTTTGGAAAGATCTTATTTACAAAATCAATTGCAGCAACAGCATTCGGATAGTATTTGAACCACGCAGTAAAAACTATATTGGGATTGAGATCTGTTCTTTCCCGCTCTGAAAAGTATTCCGTGTCAACTCCGTTTTCTATCACACCAATCTCTGCTTCATTATAGTATTCAGAGATCAGTTCTTTTTCCTTTCCGGAAGTAGTGATATAAACTTTGTATTTCTTCAAAACTTCTATTTCATAATTCAGCAGCTTCTTCCATTGCGAACCGGCGTAAAGACTCCGCGCAAAACCTGAATTCTCAGTCATTCTTTTATAATAAGTAAAACCGCAATCTTCATTGTTCGGTATTACAGGTATCTTTCCGGTAATGCTGTCAGGAATGTACTGAGATAAATAAATGTGATCGCATAAGATAAGATCAAAGTTATTTCTTTTGATAGTTTCACTTACAAAATTCTTCATCTCTTCGGATTCAAATCTTTTGATAATGTAAGGTGTCTTTGTTACAAGACTCTCCAGCAAACCGGCAGGGCTCTGATCATAATTCCACTCTATGATTTTCATTTCTTTAAAATATTTTTTCATCTCGTCTTTATACTCCTGTTTTATTTCACCTCTTATTGTTCTGTTGATCCAGTACAGCTCATGGTTTTTGGAAAGCTGTTTTATCAGATTGTAATCTCTGCTTATAGATCCGCCCGATGGCGGATAGGGAAAATCGTATGATATAAAAAGTATCTTCAAAATTTACCGTTCCTGAATTTCGTGTTATACAATTCACGGTAAACGTTCTCCATGTCACTTGCTGTTCTCCATTCCGGAAAAAATTCACTTTCTCTTTCCTTTGCAGCTCTGCCGAATTTTAATCTTCTGTTAATGTCTTTTGAAAGCACGAGTATGTATTTTCCGAGTTCATTTACATAATCGGACTCAATAAGATATCCCGTCTCTCCGTTAACAATTATTTCTTTTACACCCGAAACATTCGGTGAAGTCAGCGCAATAACCGGTTTGCTCAATGCCATTGCTTCCTGCACTGCATAGGAAAGTCCTTCCCATAATGATGTGAGATCCATCATGTCAAAATTGTAAACATAGTCGAGAATGTTTTTTTTATATTCAATAAATAGAATTTTATCTTCAAGCCCCAGTCTGTTTCTTTTCTCAATAAGTTCATCCTTTAAGCTTCCGTTTCCTATGATCACAAATTTGATTCCATCAATCTTATCTTTGATTAAGCTTACAGCATCAAGTAAATAATCAAATCCTTTTTGTTTTTCCAGCCTGCCGACAAGCCCGACTATGATATCCTCATCGGTTCCAAACAGCTCCTTTTTAGTCTTAAGCTTATTTACGCCTGCATTTATGTCATCTATGTCAACACCGTTTATTGTCGAAGCTATTTTTTTTTCATCATAATTAAATTTTTCCGTCAGTGTCTTCTTTTCATATTCCCCGAGTGCAATCGTCATGTCAAACATTTTTGATTTCAGCTTTTGAAAATACTTTTCCGTAAATGAAATTTTATTGAGTTCGTCCTCGCTCCAGAACACACCGTGTCTTGTATGTACTACAGCCGGAGCTCCTGCAAGCTTTGCAATAATACCGCCGTATGAATTTAAATGTGAATGCACTATGTCGAACTTTCCTTCTTTTATTAATTTATAAAGCGCTCTTGAATCTTTTCCGAATATGCCTTCTGTCTTGCTGTTTACGACAGAGTGTTCAAATTCTTCCCTGTCTGAATATTTCAATATTGAAAGTATATGTCGTTCCGTTCCATGAATTACAGAATCCGGTGAAATATGAAGCACTTTGATTTTTTCAAGCAGTAATTTTTTTTGATTAAAATATTTATTCAGTAAAAACTCTGCATTCTCCAACACTTCCCCTGTGCTTATATTTCTCATGCACTCAATATCCGGACAGCTCTTGCCGGCATCCCTTGTGCAGTACTGGCTGCTGTCACCCGCAGAGCAGGTCAGCTTTTTATAAATGACTTTATGAATGTCTCCGTTCGGATTTGAAAAATCAGGATTTGTCGGTCCGAAGAGCCCTATAGAAGGTGTTCCCACCGCTCCTGCAAGATGAAGACCTATTGAATCGCTTCCAATGAACAGATCTAACATTTTGATTATTGCAGCATTTATCTTTAATGGTAATGACAGAAAATGTTTACGAAGATCCGGAGATACTGCATCCAGTATTTTGTAGTTGATTTCTTTATCATCGTCCGAACCGATCAATACAAATTCATGATCTGTATAAATCAGCTCACTGATCAATGATGAATAGTTTTTTTCATTCCATTCCTTTGCTTTCCACCCTGCAGTTACCTGAATGCAAACTAAAGGTTTATCCGGGTTAAGGTTTAATGAGTTCAGCTTATTTTCAGCTGCGGACATTTCCGCAGGGCTGAGAAAGATCTCGCAATTATTATCAAAGCCGGTATTCAATTTTAACCATTCACTCTCATTAATTCCCAGACCTTCTTTTAAAGTGTTTAGGTATTTTTCAGAAAGAAGACCTTTGGTATTTTGTGTATTTATGTTTACAAGTTTCGAATAACAAAAACCGAACCCGTTATAATTCAAACCCAGTGAGTATCTGAATCCTCCTATCAGTGCAATCAAAGCGGTTGAATATTTGCCTGTAAAATCTATGCAAAGGTCATAATTTTCTTTTCTAATCTTTTTCAGAAGGCTAATTTTTTCCTTAAGCTTAAGTTCCGGGTTGTCGTTATAGTCGGCGGTTTTTATATCATCGAAAACAATGAGTCTGTTAATGTTTGGATTTCCTTCAGGCACTTCTTTTGATCTCGACTTTACCATTACATCAATCACAGCATCAGGGAAAATTTTCTTCAGCATTTTAATTGCAACTGTATTGAACAGCACGTCACCTCTGAAATAAAGTGATATTATTAAAATCTTATTTATCTTTTCTCTTTTGATCTCTTTCTTTTTAAAAAAGAATATTACGTTACCCGTTTGAGAGATTATATTTTTTAAAAAATCATTCATTGCTTTCCAGAACTTTTTCAAAATTGTTTACGGCTTTTTCCCATGTAAATTGTTTTATGAATTCGTTTCCTTTATACGCTAAACGAATTCTTGATTCATCATCCGAAAGTAATTTTTTCAGAGCATTCACAACTTCATCACTGTCTTTCGGTTTAAAAAGAATTGCGGTCTCGTTATCTCTTGCATACTCACGGTGACCTCCTATGTCAGTACAGGCAAGTGCTGCTCCGCACATCATTGCTTCGGCAGGAGGAAGAGGAAATCCTTCTGCTAAGCTCGGACTTAAAAATACGGACGAGTCATTATAGAGTTTTCTGAGCAGCAGCCTTTCAGGAGTCTGATAATACTTCATCCATCCTGGAAGTCCATCGGGTTTTTGAGGAACTCCGAAAAGAGTGATTTCGAGTTCGGGAAAATCCGCCTTCAGTTTTTTGAATGCTTGCAGGCCGTACTCACTTCCTTTAAACTCCAGATCATTGTAGAGCATCATGACTTTATTCCTGTCCCTGTTTTCAGGCAGAACATCAATTCCGAATTCGGAAAAATCAAACGCATTCGGAACGTAATATGCTTTTTCCCCCATTGAGTCTGCTATGTCTTTCAGCCATCCCGATATTACAATTTTTTTGAATGGCATTTTCCACGTAGCGTTTACCTCATCTTCAGGACCATTCCAAGTTTCATGATGCTGAATAAAATAGAATTTCTCTCCTTTGCTGCGTTCCAGATTTTGAGAACACGTAACGGTTCTCCATGCAGTTGCTATCAGTACATCTCCGTCAGGGACATTATCATTGCTGATCTCCCTGATCCACAGCGAATTCACTTTCGGATCAAGCTGAAACCACCCGTCAGGATTATAGCTTTTATCTAATTTTCTCTGATAATATCTCAGAAAGTATTTTGTATTGTTTAAAGCGGACTCCTTAAATGTATAAGACGGATGTATAAGATTCACAATATGCCCTTTTTCAGCTAACCTGTTCGCATATTCATAGACGATCTTAAAGCCGCCAATCGGCTTATTCCCTGCAAACGGTAAAATGAAATTAATGGTCATTATAAAGTAATCAAAAACTTTAGTTCAAACTTAGTTATAAAATACAGATTAAGGAAACACATAATTCAAAGATATGTAGTATTCATTTTATTTTTTTAAGCTTTTCAGGAGCCGGGATGTAAAATTTACCTTAAAAATGTAGGTTATTCCGAAGAAAACAGACAAAGTAATCAGCGAATTAATGATGATCACGAAGAGTAAATTCCAAAAACCAAATGAGATGAATTGCTGAAATAAATAATTTTTTAAAAGTAAAATTATTGAGAACGTTAATAATCCGCTTATGATAATAAGGATAATATGATTTGCATATATTCCGAGTCTTCCTATAATCTTTCTTGAATAAAATAAAAGTACTATTCCGTAGAGTCCTGTCGTAAAAAATGCTGACATGGAGATTGCATAATATCCGAAATATCCTGTCAACAAGTAATTTAAAAGTATGCCTGACAAATAAACAATACTGCCGATCTTTGTCAGGAGTAAGTATTCCTTTCTGGCGAGATACAGAGTTGTTGGTATTATGTAAAGAATAAAAGTCAGAAGTGAGAGCGCATCCCAGAAGAAAGGTTTTAATGTCATTTCAATTCCCGCCTGTGTAAAGTTTCCTCTGAGATATACAAGCGACAGGATCTCTTTGTCATAAACGATGAAAAGTACGATTACAGGAATTACAATGAAAATTAATGATGAAAAAGTATTCAGAAATAATCTTCTTGCTTTCACCTTCTGTTCATTTGAAAAAATAGATGACAGATCTGAGATCAATACGGTAAAAAAAGTAGCAAAGACAATTGAGACAATGACGCTTGTGATCGTTCCGGAATAATGCAAAGATGAGATCGCTCCTTCTCCGTAAAAAGATGCAAAATAATTCTTTGAAAATAGATACAGCTGATTGCAGATCACCAGTATAAGAATGGACAACGAACCTTTTAAAACCTTTAAAGTTACTTCATCAACTTTAATTTTCTGTATCCTTAAAGTCGCCCCCAGTCTGATCAAGCCGCCTGTCATTAACAAGAATAAAATTACATTTCCCCCCAGATTAGCAAAAGATAAATTAAAAATTACGTCGTTATTATAGTACGGCAGTAATATCGAGATCAAAAGAGCAATTCCGACTACAACCGGAGCGATGACAGGGAAGTAAAAGTTTTTTACGGCATTATAAACCGAATGAAAATACCCGATGAATATCTTAAGAAATATTATCGGAAAAATAATGTAAGATATCTCGACGGCTTTTTCTTTTTTTAGCCCGTCAAATCCCGGGAGAAGAATGCTGATTATAAAGTTGTTGAATAAAATTACAGCGCATACAACGACTATGGCTATGAGAAATAAAATATTGAAAAGATTATTGAATGATCTCCACATCTCCTCCTTTTTGCCGAGTGTATTAAAATGCGCGTATTCACTGTTGACAACACCTCTTATTGTATCCAGACCCAGTATTACAATTAGGCTGTCCGGTATGGAAATCAAGGCAGTGTAAATATCTGCATTAGAAGATACACCCAGTAATGAAGCTATGACAAGATTTTTGAAAACATCAAAGACTTTTATAAAAAGAACGATCAAAAATAATTTTGAAAAAATCTTTGAAGTTTTGCTCATTTTAATTATTTAAATGGTGTATGGCTTCCTGTTTTTGATTACGGGCATTTTTCCTGATTCTGAAGGTCAGGGCTACCAATATCCATATTGCTATCGTTGTTCCTCCGAAAAGGCTTAAATACGGTTCGAAATTAAAAGCAACCAGCAATGCTACAAGGCTTAACTGTAAGCCGTCAAGATATTTTATGTAAACGGTGTCGTTAACATATTTCCCGAAGTTAAAGGAATAGAATACGGCTTTTATTATCAGATAGTAATAAAAGACAGTTCCGATAAGTCCCATTTCCTGAATTGTCCTGAGGTAAGTATTGTGCGGATGAGGTACATCCACTATGTAGTAAGACATTACATCATACTGAAGCAAATGATAAGTGTCGAAACCATATCCAAAGAATGGATTTTTTAAAATTATTAAAACAGTCGAAGCCCATGCCTGCAGTCTGCCGAGAGAAGATTTGTCCTGACTAAAATTAACGACGGATAAAAACCTGTCTTCTATGATGTTATAAAAGGCAAGTACCATTATACCAAAGATCAGAATAACCGGAATAATTATCTTTGGTCTTTTGATAACAAAGATCGCAATTGAAATTATCATTGCGAGCCACACCCCCCGGGTTTTCGTAAGATAAATTCCGAGACTAATGAAAAAGATCGTGAAAAAATAGAATATTCTTCTTGTATTATTTTTGCTTTTAATCAGGAATGACAGATTGAACATAAACAGTATCATGTAATATGCGGAAACCATGTTAAAGTCATTCCAGAATGAAGGAACCCTCATTCCTTCTCTCATTCCGTACGAGAAAAATATATATACCGAGTACATTCCCAATACCACGCCGGATAACAGCATTGCATCGAAAAAATGAGTCAGTATTTTGTCATCAAGGCGCAGATTGTCAAAGATAATAAAAATCAGGAATGGCATTAAAATCGTACCTGCATAATACTTAACTGCAATTACAGGGTCAGGGGTAATATAACAGACATAAAGTCCCCAGCCAAGAATCAATGTCCATGGAACAATATTCGGAATGGTAAATTCATGATCTCCAAAGCGGATGTAGCGGATGAGCATAAAAAAAAGAACAGCCAGTAAGCTCATAGCAGATAAATACCAGTTACCTGCAATGAAAGTCAGAGGTGTAAGAAGCAATAATAATTCAGGAGTAATGCTCAACCGGTCTGAATGGATTTTATTAAGAGCTAATTCCTTCAATTCTTTTTAATTGAGTTCGAATAAAAAAGTATCCGTATGCAGCAATAGCGCTTATCATCATGACTGCAAGTATCGTAATAATTCTCTTGGGTTTGGTTTTCTCGTCCGGAATAAACGGCTGATCCAATACAAGTATGGTAGGAATCTCTCTCTTCTCTTCTATCTTTGACTGTTCGTATAGAGGTAGCAAAACAGAGAGAATTTTATTCTGTATCTCCACCTGTCTTTTTAATCTTACGAACTTCAGGACTATATCCGGTGAACCTTTGAGCTGGAGTTTAGACGAGCCGTCGGTTGAATTTTGAATATTGGATAATCTTTTTTCAAGCGCATTGATTTTTTCCAGCTGAAGCTTTATTTCATCCTGATCTGCACTCAGAATTTTCTGAAGCAGTTCAAGTTTGATTTTTTCTGACTCAATTTCAGCTTCAAGCTGTATCTCAATTTCAGAAGCAGCTCTTATCTGAGCATCAGGTGAGATACCGAATTGATCCTGAAATAATTTCAGGCTGTCTTCTGCTGAGATCAGTTTTTCAGTAGATTGTTTATATCTCTCTTCAATGAATTCCCTTTGATTCTTTGCGTTCAAAAGATTAAGCTCGATATTTATCTTATCCAGCTGTTGAATTAAAAACTGAGAAATTTCCTTTGCCAGTGCAGGATCTTTGTCATAAACACCAACATCCATCGTTCCGGAAATCTTGTCTTTGACAGTATACAGAATGTTTTCCCGGAAATCCTTTATTGCTCTCTGCATGTTTTTATAACCATTCTCCTCCATCAGATTGAATTTTACGATAGCTTCTTCCAGACAGCGCCTGCTTGTAAGAATGTTTTCATAGAAGGCAAGTTCTTTGGTGTATGAAGTACCGGTCAATACTTCTCCGAAATCTCCGATCTCTGATCCGGGAATTCCAAAATTTAATCCGACTACTTTACCTGAGGTTTTAATTGTTCCGTATGACAAAAATATAGGATCCATTATAAAATAAACAACAATGGCGGCAAGAATCCCCATGATTACTGAGACGGTTAATATTTTTTTTTTCTTTTCCCGGTATATCTTTATAAAATCACTTAATGTGAATTCTTTCTGCTTATATGTACCGAAGTCATCAGGATTTTCATTCATATGTGTAATTTATCATTTCTATTAGTGACTTTCATAATTTTTTCTGTGCGCCTGAAAGTTAACATGCGGGTTTGGTGCAAGGTGTATTGGTTTAATGACAGTGTTCGTAAAATAAAATTTTAACAAATTAATAATAATTAACGCTTGATTCAAGAGTAAGTATTAATAGAGGAGTGGTTAATACAACGCCTAAGAAGATCTAATCTCTTTCGGTGGCATCGAATATACCTGATGCTATCGCTGATATACATTGATAACTTTTGCAATCTTCTTTATGTTCTGAATGATCATTAAAGATATTGAGCCGATTGATATGAAAACTCTTCACGCAATAATATTATTACTGGTTATAACAATTTCATCCTGCAGTAAAGATGATTCCGTTTCTCCAAATGATCCAAATCAGAATGAACTATTTATTCGCACTCTTGCAATAAGCGGAAATGATATATATGCCTGTGGGCTTTTTAATTCTATAGGAGGGGTAAGCGCAAATAATATTGCAAAATGGAATGCATCAGGTTGGTCAGCTTTAGGGAGTGGTTTAAACAGTACGGTCAGTTCGGCTGTAATAAACGGAAATGACGTTTATGTAACAGGAGTTTTTACAATAGCCGGTGCAAGCGGAATTGCAAAATGGAATGGTTCGGATTGGTCTGCTCTCGGAAGTGGTATAAATTTATCAAGCAGCTTTCTTAGTTCCGTAGCAGTGAGCGGAAATGATGTGTATTTCGGAGGAGGATTTAATACAATCGGAGGAGTCCCGGCAAATTCTATTGCAAAATGGAATGGTTCAACATGGTCTGCTTTGGGGAATGGAATACAATATTCCATTTTTAGCTGGGTTGAAACAGTTATAGTTAAAGGAGATGATATTTATGCCGCAGGTCAGTTTTATGAAGCAGGGGGAGAGTCGGTAAATAATATTGCAAAATGGAAAGATTCAACATGGTCAGCATTAGGGAATGGTTTAAACAATCTTGTTTATGCAGTTGCAGTGAATGACAGTTTTGTTTATGCCGGCGGGGATTTTTATTACTCCGGAGGAACAATTGCAAAAAGTATCGCGAAGTGGGATGGCTCAGAGTGGACTGAATTAGGCGGCGGAACAGATGGCAGTGTGCACACAATTGCTGTTAACGGAAATGATGTGTATGTTGGAGGAGGTTTTGATACCATAGGAGGAGTCAAAGCAAATCGCATTGCAAAATGGGATGGAACAGGCTGGTCTGCGTTAGGAAGCGGTTTAAATAATCTGGTAAGGTCAATTGTAGTAAATGGAAGTGATGTATATGCATGCGGAGATTTTACAGAAGCAGGAGGAGTAAGCGTTAATCATATAGCTAAATGGAACGGGAGTGAGTGGAGCAGCTTTTAAAAACACACCCTTAGTTATTCAGATAATCCATCTATAAAAATAATTCTCCATTGATAACTTTTACAATCTTCTCTATGTTGATAATGAAACAAAATTGAAACCAATCAGTTATACTTAATAAAATTTCTAATATGAATATTTCAAACTCCGCTGCTGCGATTTATAAATCATTCGAAAAGAAACTCACTGCAATAAATAAAAAAGAACTTCTTTTTAATCTTACAAAAAATTTACTTTATACGTTTATCGTTTTCCTTTTGCTTGCATTTGCGCTGATACTGCTTGAATCAATATTTTACTTTAATTCTCCCGTAAGAAAAATTTTCTACTGGGTCTTCCTTTCCACTTCTGTCACGACGATCGTATATTTTCTGATCAATTATTTTTTAAAAACGGCAGGCATCATAAAGTCTTTTGATCTGATCTCTTATTCTAAAAAAGTCGGCGATAATTTTGATGAAATTAAGGACAATCTTTCAAACTCACTTTCACTTTATAAAACATACAGCACCGGTAAAAACAACACGGTCTTTTCCGATGAGCTTATTACGGCTGATATTGAAGACATAAATACCAGAGCAGGCAGATTGAATCTTGCTTCAATCATAGATTTCGGCAAACTGAAAAAGACTGCGTATATTCTAATTGCCTCGGTTCTTCTTTACATAATTTCATTTTCAATCTTCCCATCGCAGATGTTCGGCTCTGTAAAGAGGATCATAAATTATAATTTCAACTATATTGATAATGAGTTTGGAATTACTTTTGACATTCTGCCGGGTGATGCAGATATTTCAAAAGGTGAAAAGGTATTTGTTACAGTAATGGTTAATTCAACAAAACCGGACTTTAAAATCGAAGAGATTGAATTCTTTACCAAACAAATCACTTCAGATGATTATGAAATACTTTCAGATCCGCTGGGATTAAAGATCTCGCCCGAAGGAAATTTTCAGACAACGATAGAAAACATAAATTCAGATCTGCTTTACTTTGTTCAGTATAAAAACGTTAAGTCTTCTGAGTTCAAAATTACAGTTGCCGATTATCCTGTCGTGAAAAGTTTCAGTGTCTCCATATATCCACCGGAGTTTACGGGAATCCCGTCAAAGACATTAGCCGAAAACGAAGGTGATATTTATTGTCCGGAAGGAAGCACTGTAAATTTTGATCTGAAGTCGAATAAAGTTTTATCTTCAGCAGGTATTTTGCTTAACGACAATTTCATAAACTTTGAAACCAACGGTGACGGCGCAAAAGGCTCTGTCATTATTAAAGAGAGCGGGTCATATAAATTTATTTTAAAAGATGAAAAAGGAAGTGAAAGCCGATACAGCAATCTTTACACTGTAAAGGTAATGAATGACGAAGCTCCGAAGATAACGATTATTGAACCGGCGCAGGTGAACTATATCTTAAATGGTGAAAGAGAGCTTTTACTTAGAGCGCGTATATCAGATGATTACGGATTTTCAAAACTCGTTGTAGGATACAGGAAAATAAAAGCTATAGCGGGAAATGCTTCAGCTCCGGTTTTCAGTTATGATAACATTCCCATAAAAAATCTTAATGCTACTTCACTTGAAGTTCCTTATATGTGGGAAATTTCAAAGATAGGTTTACGCTCAGGGGAGAGTGCAGAGTATTTTATGGAAGTGACAGATAATACAGGCAAATCAACGCGTTCGGAGATCAGGACAATCCAGTATAAATCACAGGAAGATCAGCTGAAGAAAAAGGAAAGCATGACAAAGGAACTGAAGACAGAATTGAAGTCTGTGTTTGACCAGATGCAGGATATTCAGAAAGAGATAGAAGAAATGAAGAAGGAAGTTCAGAGAAATGAAGAGCTCGGCCTGAATGAAGACAGAAAGAAACAAATGGAAAACAAGCTTGAGAATTTTCAGAAGAACATGAGCTCTACACAGCAGCAGCTTGAGAAGAACATGGACGAGATGCAGCAGAAGAACATGCTTGATCAGAAGACACTTGAGCAGTATATGGAGCTTCAGAAGATGTTTAACAAGATCAACACTCCCGAGCTTCAGAAGATGCTTGAAAAACTCCGTGAAGCATTGAAGAAAAATAATCCCGAAGAGCTGAAAGAAGCGCTGAAGAATTTTAAATTTGATGAGGAAGCATTTAAGAAATACATGGAAAAAGCCATGGAGCTTTTGAAGAAGATCGAGAACATGCAGAAGTTCGGTGAACTTACAGAGAAGCTTGATGAAATAAAAAAGAAACAGGAAGATCTGAAAAAAGAAACTGAAAACTCTGACAAAAATGACCAGAATAAATTGAACGAATTGTCTGATAAACAGAAAGACATTAAAGAACAGACTAAAGAATTCAGTGATGAACTGAAAAAGCTCATTGACGAGATCAATAAAATGAAAGAGCAGATGAGCGCTGAAGATCTGGAGAAGCTTCAAAATAAGATGCAGCAGAAAAACCCGGAGAGCAAGATGCAGAAATCAGGAGATGAACTTCAGAAAAGCCAGAAGAGTAATTCCGAAAAAACTCAGGAAGATATAATGAAAGATCTTGATGAGATGAATCAGGATATGCAGGATGCTATGTCAAACATGATGGATTCACAGGACATGAATAATAAGCTGATGGATAAGCTGAAGCAGATTAAGAAACAGCTTGAGGAGATGAGCAAAAAGCAGCAGGAGCTAAAAGAAAAGACTGATGAACTTGAAAAATCTGATAAGAGTGAATTTCAGGATCAGAAACAAGATCAGGGAGATCTGCAAAATGAACTATCTCAAAGCATAGATGACTTAATGAACACATCAAAGATGGGAATGCAGATAAGTCCTGAAATGGGTAAAGAGCTGGGCAATGCTTATAATAAAATGGATAAAGCAAAGCAGGAACTTGGAGATCAGAAAAAAGAAAATGCTTCTTCGAATCAGGGTAAAGCAAAGCAATCACTCGATAATGCAGCGAAGATGCTTGGAGATATGATAGGACAAATGGGACAGGATGGTAAAAGCGGCAAAGGCGGCAAAAAACCCGGCTCGGGAAACATGGGACAAATGATGCAGCGTCTTGGTGAGATCATTGCTCAGCAAATGGGACTAAACGGGAAGACCGGAAAGATGGGACAAAACGGTGAGCAGGGTGAAAACGGACAAAAGGGAAACAACGGAAAAGGAACAAGCCCGAATGACTTAACCGACCGTCAGAAACTCGATATGCAGAGATTAAGCCTTGAGCAGGATCAGATAAAAAAATCGATGGAGCAGCTGAATGAAGAATTAAAAAGGGAGCAGGAAAGAAGCGGTGATAAAGTTTTGGGTGATCTTGATGAAGTGAAGAAAGAAATGGAGGAAGTCGTAAAACAGCTCGAACAGAATCAATATGATGACAAGCTTATAGAAAAGCAAAACAGGATACTTTCCAGAATGCTCGATGCTCAGTTATCTCAGCGCGAAAAAGACTTCGAGCCAAAGCGCGAATCAAAGCCCGGTGATAATGTAATGAGAAACTCCCCGCCGGAAATAGTTTTACAGGGACCGAATTCTTTCAATGCTCTTAAAGAAGATTTCCTCAGGCTTCAGAAGGAAGGATATACTGAGGATTACGAAGCATTGATCACTAAGTATCTGATGGAGCTGAAGAAGAACGGTATGAAGGAAAATTGAAATCCTTTCCTTATGGATTAGCTTTTCTTTACTGTCTTACCATTTTCAACAAAGTTTTTAAAGTCAATCAGATATTTCATTGACTGCTTTTTGAATGCTCCAGGCATTAATAATCCGATAAGTTTCATAAATCCTTTGAATTCAAATTCCTGTTCGTTTATGTACTTTGTTTTATCCGGTTCTATTGGAATGAATTTATTTTTTGAAATATTATATACACCGTTAGCTTCGTAAGTGCCAGTAAATTCATCAGGTAAATTTCTAACTGTAATTGTTTCGATCATTTCAACCTCCCTTTTTCCCATTTTGAATTTCAGTTTTGATTTAGCTCCCGGCTGACCCGGTGTTCCGCTTAGCGGTTCAAAACTTATTAATCCTTCCATCCATTTGTCCATATTATCAGGATTATCGAATATTTCTACTACAGTTTTTATTGGTTTGTTGATTTCGACCTCACAAGTGAATTTCATAAATATTTTATTTAAAGTTTAAGGTTAATAACTTATTATCTAATGCATACCTAATTTCAAAACTAATTTTTAAAAGATAAATTACAGAACAAACTAATTTAAAAATTTTAAAAACTTACAAATTTCCGGATTTAATGAAAGAGCATGAATCAACTTTACAAACTTTACCAACTTTGTAAACTTTATAAACTTTTCAGCTTACTTTCTTATGAGATTCCGCCATTAAGTCTTTAAGCTGTTTATTCAGATTTTCTTTATCGGTAATAATTATCATGTGTGAAATTCTCGGCATCGGTCCGGTGAGCTTCGACTTTTGAACTAAGTCATTGAACGGCATGCTTCCCAAATCCAATCCTATCCTTAATTCATTAGCTTTTATATTTATCGCGGCGAATTCACGTTTAGCATTAATTGAAACATAAGTTTTCTTCGGAAGTACGGTCGAGCCGGGAAAGTTTTCCAAAGCGAATGAAATAAAATCACTATAGAGACTTCGTATTCCATCTTTACCCTTGAACTGGTTTTCAAGCAAGTCTTCTTCACTGCCGTAAACCGGCTTGCCATCGTTGAAATAAATACCGGCAAGAAGTGATGCATTCATATGACCAAATGGGTTATCTTTTTTCAGCCAGCTGATTATGTCATTCCTTTTTTCAATGCCGGATTTTTTAATTGCTGACAGCCATCCGCTGAGGTCTTTACCTGTAGCTGCTTTTAAATTTTCTATAAATTCCTTTTCAATTTCACCTGATGTTTTTGCCATAATTATTTTTTAAATTAATTTTTATAATTTTATTCAAAAATAACGGGTTTAAAAAAAATTGTATTGGAAAAAATTTACCTGACAGGCACGTAATTCAGATTGTCCGATTTTTTGTTTAAATATTCAGATGGAGTGAAACCGGAGAAGAGCTTGAAGTCATTAATGAAATGTGCCTGATCATAGTAACCGCTTTCGATAGCGATACTGCTCCAGTTTATAAGAGTATCTTTTTCAATTTCCAAAACCGCTTTCTGAAAACGCAGAATTTTCATATAATTTTTCGGAGTGACACCGACCTGTTTCTTAAACAGACTGATAAAGTGTTTGTGTGAATATCCGATTTTGTAACTCATAGATTCCAGATTCAAAATGCCGGGATTGTTTATGATGTTTGTTAAAGCAAAATTTACACAATCCGAGGTAGCTGTGTGAAACAGCGAATTCTTGCCTGCACTATAAAGAAAGGTTTCAACGTGTCTGAACATTTCATCAATGTTTTTTGAAGATAAGATCTGTTCACGAAGAAAAATAATCTTATCTCCGAATATCAGATCAGCATCAACTACATAATCAGTTAATTCATTTACAGGCATCGGATAAAACGGATATGCATTTCCTTTCTTAAAAGTAACAACGAGCATGCGGCTTTCTTTTCCTGATGGAATGGAAATAAACTCTGTCCTAACACCGCTAACCCAGACATGATGGCAGGCTTGTATTTCTTTCAGAGTATTATTGTCGTAAATGTATTTCGGTTCTTCGGTAAGGTCAATAATTATTTCCGTATTTCCGTCAGGCAAGAATCTGTCAATACTGTGTTCAGGATCGAATCCTTCATAATAGAAAAAATTATCTATAAACAAATTCAAAGGATATGACGGTATGTGAGTTTTGAAAATCAAATGAAGCAACTATTTCTTAGTAATTAATTTTAAGCAATATAATAAAATAAATATTTTTTTCTTCTGTAATTTGTCAAGTATGAAAAGACTTTTATTTAACTTCTACTGATTCTTCAAACAGTACAAACTGCCATCAGTACTTGCAAACACAAGGTATCCGTCTTGCAGTGCCGGGCTTGAAAAAATTCCGCCAAGCTCTATCTCAACTTCAAGAAATTGTTCATTCGATTTTATGATTGAATAAATATCATTTCTGTAGGAATCATCTTCTTTAAAGTATTTCAGTCTGTTGTCTCTATATCCGTCAGTTGAATATGTCCAGAGCTTTTCACCCGTATTTGAATTTATTCCGTGCAGTTTACCTATGGTAGTTCCTATATATAGTACTGACTTGCTGAATGCAGGTTTTCCAAACATCAGAAACTCCATGTCCTTTTTCCAGTTTTCTTTTCCGGTCTGTGGATCAACAGCGGAAAGAATTCTTTCGTCTGCACCTGCCATAAATAATGCAGTATCATTAACCGTATTCGAGAGAACCCAGCCTTTCCGGAAAGTTTTATTCCAGTGACAATAACCCTTGTCTTTATCCAAAGCATAAACATTGTAATCCCTTGCTCCTATAAAAACAAGATCATTGTAAATTGCAGGGCTTCCCTGAACTTCACCTAAAGGAAAATACTGATGTCCGACTGTTTTAAATTTCCATACCAATGATCCGTCTGAAACATTTAAAGCGTAAACATACCCGTCAAATGAGCCGATATACAGTTTACCACTGTCAATAACAGGTGTTGAGTGGACAACTCCTCCAGTCTCATATTTCCATTTGAGCTTTCCGTTTTCTGAATCAACCGCATACACATAACCGTCCCCGAGTCCGAAAAAAATAGTTTTATCATAAATGACAGGTGATGACTGATGGTAATCTGCAAAATCATATTGCTTCTCATATCCGGCAGATGAAGACCAGATTACATCTCCTTTCATATTCAAACAATAAAGAGTACCATCTCCGCCGTTTAAATAGATCAGATCATTCTCAATCAATGGTGCTGAACGGATTCTGCCATTTGACTTGAATTCCCAAAGTGAAATTCCGTTTTCAAGATCCAGAGCACGGAAGATGTTGTCATCCCCTCCTGCGAAAACCATTCCATCTGCAATCACAGGTGAAGAAAAGATAGGTTTACCGGAAGAATATTTCCAATTAAGCGAAGGCATTTTATCTATATCTTCAGGGTATGTTGAATCAATAACCTGTGCCGGGCTTTTGAAAGTCATTGTCAGAAAGAATAAAAGTAAAATTTTGAAATTCATTTTCATACACTTTAAAATTTTTTTAGAATAAGTTACGTAAAATTTTTACTTAGGTTTATAACAAATCACAAAGTCAGAAATAGATTCAGAAAGAAATTGTTTTGTCACAAGCTCCTTTTGTTACTGTCTAAAAAGTTAAAACATTTGATTTTTAATCTTAAAAATTTATACACATGAAGATATTAATTTTTTCATTTCTTGGGCTCGTTGTACTGATTTCATGCTCTAAAAATATTTCTGATAATACTGACACTGAACTATTAAAACAGGAAATTATAAAATCAGATCTTTCTATGAGTGAACTTGCAACCAAAGAAGGATTCTTCAGCGCTTTGAATCAATATGCTGCAGATGATTTCGTAAAATTAAACGAAGGTACTCATCCTGTTATCGGAAAGAAAGAATTTGAAGAAATGTTCAAAGATAAGCCGGGATCGAAATCACTTACCTGGAAGCCGGTGAAAGCAGATGTTGCACAATCAGGGGATCTCGGATATACCTGGGGCAACTGGAAGTTGGTTTTAAAAGACACAACTGTTTACGGAAATTATTTTACTGTCTGGAAAAAACAAAATGACGGGAGCTGGAAGATGACACTCGACGGTGGAAACTCAACTCCTGAACCGAAATAGAAAATCGTTAAACGAAAATTGTTAATCGAAAATCGTTAGTCGTTATGATAATCCGCATAACGATTAACAAATATCGAATATCTGTTATCAAATAACTAATAACGAATAACGAATAACGATTATCCGAGCTGACCGCCGATTCTGTTATAAAGATTTTCAGGATGCCGGATCCTTTTCTTTCCTAATCTCATTCGTCGTGATGTCTTTATAAACTTAGCATTAATCCCGGAATAAAATTCAAAAGCAGTTTTATTTTCTGAGGGAAAAATTGCGTCATTTTCCGACTGCAGACGGAATTTCATTAGTTCAATTGCTGAGTCAGAATCGTCAGCGATTATTAATCCGTCTCCAAGGGGCGGAAAATATACACCGGATACTTTCCCGTTTTTAAGAATGATAAAAGAGTTCTTAATACTTCCGTTTAATATTACTTCCCTGAATTCACCTGTAATGACTTTATCAAGTTCAAATATTTCGGTTTTATATTTTTCATCATAAGGTATTATCAATGTCGAAGCATCAGGCTTCTTACTTCCGGGTTCGAATTCAAAGTGTACGTATTCACCTTCAGGTTCAAATCCGGATTTTAAGTAAACCGGATAACCAAGTTCGGTTGCGATAAGATAGATCGTTTTATATTTTCTTCTGTCAACACTTTTAACAAGCGCATTTGTAATCATTTTACCAATTCCTCTTCTTCTGAACTCAGGGTGAACGATTATATGTGCAAGCCAGACAGTATCCCTGTGTTTGTATGTCGTTCCGACACCGACAATTTTATCTTCAGTTGTAATTTTTATGGGTTCGCAGAAAGAAGAATTAAAATAAAATATGAAATGCGGTTTAATATCCTCTTTCCAGTCAGGAGGCTGTAACTCAGTTAATGAATCAATGTCTGAAAGTTGTATCTGCTGAATATTCAATTTTGATTTAACAATTTTTTAATCACATCAAACTAATAAAGTAAGTCAATAGAGAAAGCAAGTTTACGTTATTTCAGAAGGATCATGCTTCTTGTTTGTCTGAACTCCCCGGCTTCAATTGTATAAAAATAATTACCGCTTGAAAAATCTGAAGCATTCCACACAGCTGAATAAACTCCCGCGTTTTGCTTTTCATTAACTAACGTTGCAATTTCATTTCCCAGGACATTATAAATTTTTAGTGTGATAAATCCGGCTACAGGTAACTCATAATTTATTTTTGTAACGGGATTAAATGGATTCGGAAAATTTTGCCGAATATCAAATTTAACGGGAATCTGAGAGTTGGAAATTCCAACAGGGTTTGTAACAGTAAGACTAATATTTCTTGTGTGTACAGGTGTTCCGTTAGTGCCGTTTGCTTTTATAGTAATGGTATATACTCCGGTTGGAACACCACCGGACGAATTTATTTTTGCAATCAATGAATCCGGAAATATTACCAGTGAGTCAAGAGTATCAGTTGTAATTCTGTTTAAAAACGAAACCGAAATTGATCCTGATGCAGGAACAGGATTTACGGTTGAAGAAAATTTTACGGTTTTATCCCAAAGCTTTACACCCGGGATTGAGGCATAATGAAATGAACTGTCAGACTGACCGTTTAAAGTATCAGCGCCGGGTGTGACCCTCATTGCAAAATCCGGAAAGAAACCTCCCATGTTCAGTGCATTTCCGTTTCTGTGATCACCCCAGACACTGAATGCAGTATTTTGATTTGCGGTTATGCTGGTATAATCTCCCCTGTAACAATTGGTATTTGGTGCGCACGGTGGATTTGGATATGTAAATGTCTGATTTGTAATTCTTTGATTTGGTACAAATGACTCACCCCCGTTTGTTGTGTAAGTTGCATAAACATCTGTTCCGAAAGTTGAGGGAGCATTTCTGTCATCATACCAGTGAATGTAAAGATTTCCCGTTGTTCTTTCACAGGAAATTTCCGGGAACCACTGATCGCTGAGCTGCGGATCTGGATTATCGTTTACTATTTTTTGAGGAGACCATGTAGCGCCGTAGTCGGTAGAATATCTCAGCCAGACGTCAGGCTTGTTTCCGTTACCCGGAGGATCATTAGTTGCATAAACCAAATACAATCTTCCCCTGTAAGGACCATCACTGTTATCCATTGCAATTTTCGGATGAGGTGCGGTTCTTGCACCGTTAATTACGAATCTGCCTGCAGTGTTAAGTGATCCGACATATCCAACGAAATTCTGACTCGACATCAGAGTAAAATTTGCGCCGCCGTTTGTCGATCTGTAAAAATCATAAGTCCGCGCTGAAGTAGACCCGGTATTGGTAACGTAAATTACAGACCCGCCGTTAATTGAATCGTTCGGTCCGACGGCAATGTAGCACCCCGGTTGAGTATTGCTTGGAGTAAACGTAGTAGTCCAGGTTAATCCTGCATCAGTACTTCTTCCGAAATTCCCGGGTGTAATTCCCGCATAAACATAATTTGCATAAGGACCTGTTCCTGTATATTCTGCAGACACATGATTTCTGTCAACACCTGCAACAGATAAAACCGGTGAACTCCAGTTTAATCCGTTGTTTGTAGATCTGTAAATATATTGTCCGTTCACTCCGGATGCATATATTAAAATCCCGCTACCGGTATATGTACTCCACGGGTCACAGCATGTGCTCGAATGATACGAAGGATTATTTAAAAACCAGTTCATCCCGCCGTTTGTTGTGATCCGGGCATTTTGGGGATTTGCATTAACTCCAAAAAAGATCCATAAAGGGTTATTAGGATTTGAAGTTGCATTCTGCTCCCAGTTATCAACACCTATATCAAAATTATCAAAATCATTAATAGTGACTACGCTCTCAGAGTGACTATTATTATTTTTATAATGTGAATATGATTCTAAAGTTGGCTGCTCAATATTCGGATCGTCATCTCTGAAAACCTGTCCGCTGTACTGACCCTGAAAAATGATTACGGAAATTGTCAGAAAAAGAATTGAAGCAAACTCTTTGAAATTTCTATTGCGTAGTATTTTGGAATTCATAATTAATTGATTAAAATTCAAAAATTGTGCTTCAATATAATAATAAAAAAATAATTAATCTTTATAGAACAAATCCAGGATCATGCATCGGATCATTTCCGTCCAAAACTTTTTTTCATGATTTGCATCGGATACAATAATTTATGCAGTACTCAGGCGGCGTTCAACATTTAAATCATTTTACCATAGTTTAAAATTGAATTTATATTTTGAATTCTTTTAATGATTTTAAAAGTAAATTCATTTATATGCCGAAAAAAGACAAAACCAGATCAATTCCCGGAAAAGAGAAAACAAAAAAGCATAAAGCCAAAGATTCAGTTCTGAAGAAGATTCCTTCAGCATTAAGTGATCTTGATCTCCATTTACTCGGAGAAGGAAAGCATTATAAGAGTTTTGACAAGCTTGGTGCAAAAATTAAAACCATTAAAAAAATTAAAGGAGTGCAGTTTACAGTCTGGGCTCCGAATGCAAAAGCAGTTAGTGTAGTGGGAGAGTTTAATGACTGGAAAGCCGGAATAAATTTAATGCATAAAATAAATCATTCGGGATTCTGGAACATGTTCATTCCTGGATTGAAAGAGGACACGATATATAAATACGCTGTAAAATCAAAATCAGGAGATGTGGTTTTTAAATCAGATCCATATGCTTTTAAGACCGAGCATCGTCCAAGTAATGCTTCGATGGTTGACTCACTTAAAAATCATGATTGGAATGATAAGGAGTGGATGGATAAAAGGAAAAAAATTACTTTAGCGAATGCTCAATACAAAAAAAATCCGGTTTCAATTTATGAAGTTCACCTTGGTTCATGAAAAAGGATTTTGAGAATGATTTTGAAAAGCAGGGTTCTCCGAATGAATGGGGATACAAAAGTTACAGGCAGCTAGCGCATGAACTCGTTGAGTATGTTAAAGAAAACAATTACACACACATTGAACTGCTTCCCGTAATGGAGCATCCGCTTGATATCTCCTGGGGATATCAGGTTGTAAATTATTTTGCACCGACGAGCAGATACGGGACGCCGGAAGACTTTATGTATTTCGTAGATCATTGTCATCAGAACGGGATTGGGGTTATACTCGACTGGGTGCCTTCGCATTTTCCGACAGATGAACACGGGCTCGGGAAGTTCGACGGAAAGGAAATTTATGCATATGAAGATCCGCGAAAAGGTTTTCATAAGGAATGGGCAACCTATGTTTTTGATTACGGAAGAAATGAAGTAAGGAATTTTTTGATTTCCAATGCGCTGTTTTGGTTTGAAAAGTATCATGTTGACGGATTGAGAGTGGATGCTGTTGCCTCGATGCTGTACCTGGATTACTCAAGGAAGGAAGGGGAGTGGGAGCCGAATATTTACGGTGGTCATGAAAATCTTGAAGTTGTTAGTTTTCTCAAAAAATTAAACGAGATAGTTCATAAAAAATGCAAAGGAGTAATGATGATAGCCGAAGAGTCTTCATCATGGCCCGGCGTGACCGCTCCTGTTCATCTCGGAGGTCTGGGGTTTGACATGAAATGGAACATGGGATGGATGCACGACATACTCGCCTATTTTTCGATGGATCCTATATTCAGAAAATTTCATCACGGTAAACTTACGTTTGCGATATGGTATGCATTCAATGAAAAATTTCTGCTGCCGATCTCTCACGATGAAGTTGTTCATTTAAAGAAAGCTGTGATAGAGAAAATGCCCGGAGATGAATGGCAGAAGTTTGCTAATGCAAGACTGCTCTATGGTTTTATGTTTGCTCATCCCGGGAAGAAACTGAACTTTATGGGAAATGATATTGCACAATACACTGAATGGAATTCCGAAATATCTTTGAACTGGGAAGTTCTTGATTATGAATACAATAACAAGTTTCATTTCTATTTTAGAGAGCTGAACAGATTATATAAAGAGTATCCGGCATTTCACGAAGAAGATTTCGACAGTAAAGGATTTCAGTGGCTGGATTTTTCTGATTCGGACAACAGTGTCATTGGATTTGTAAGATATAATTCCGATAAAAGTGAAATGCTTTTATTTACTTTTAATATGACTCCCGTACTCAGAGAGAATTACGTATTCGGTGTTCCGTTCAGAGGATATTATAAAGAGATCATGAACAGCAATGCAGCAGAATACGGAGGAAGCGGGGTTGGGAATCTTGGCGGCGTTCATTCGGAAGATGCTCCGAGATTTGAGTTTTTGAATTCGATAAAAGTGACATTGCCGCCGCTGGCGATGAATGTATATAAATTAGATAAGAGTAAAGAGTGTATGGAGTCCGTCGAGTCTGTGCAGTCTGAACCCGAATTAAACGAATTATCAGAATTACACGAATTGAAGTTAACTCCGGAAGTCACATCTGAAGAAAATGAACCGGAGTTTGAAATAAAGGAGGAGGAAAGAATTCATAAAGAAGGTTCTGAACCTGAATTACACGAGTTATCAGAATTACACGAATTGAAGGAAACTCCGAAAGTTGTTTTAGCGGAAAGCGAACCGGAGCCCGAAATAAAGAAAGAAGAAAGAATTGACAAGGAGTCCGAGATGAAAGCGGAAAAAAATATGGAAAGTTAAAAAAGGGAAAACAGAAAAGTCCGCTGAACTGACTGAAGACGAGATGGGAGAAAAGCTGAAAGAGATCATGAGTAAGATAAAGAAGTTTTGATACTTCATCACTGATTTTAACATATTCTTCAAACTATTAAGTGTTAGATAAATGATTTTAGGATAAATTGAATTGTTAAAATTATTCGAAATGGATAAGTTAAGTTCAGATGAGAAAACCAAAAATTAAAATCGATAAGAGTACAAACCGGCGAAATAAAGTAAGCACGTCAAAGAGAAAAATCAGCATTGATGAGGTTGAAATTACTCCAATAGTAAAGAGTTTGGTCGGGGTAATAAAACTTCCAAAAAATTACGATTATTAAAAAGACTATGCTGAATATCTTTTTAAAAAATACAATAGTTTAAAATGACTCAAGCGGAAAAGGATTTACTTTCTGAAGTTATGTGGGATATTAATTTTCAAACTTTAGATTCTAAAAAACACCGAAAGTTTATATTGGAAAGAATCATGCAATTCGGAAGACATGAGCATGTGAAATGGATGTTGGAGAATTATACTGATAAAGAACTAATTGAAACTGTAAAATCATCTTACAACATTGATAGCAAAACCGCTAATTTTTGGTCACTCTATTTTAAAATACCTAAAAAAGATATTTTATGTTTCCGGAAATCCTTAGTAAAAAACAACTGGAGCTTTTAAAAGAAATTTCTAAAGTTAAAAGCATAAATGAATCTTTTTATTTAGCAGGCGGAACTGCGTTAGCACTTCAGATAGGACACAGAAGGAGTTATGATTTTGATTTTTTTAGTTATAGTAAATTTGATTCCCTCAAATTTCAAAGTATTATTTTAAAAGATTTTTCAGGGAAAATTTTTTCAAAAAGTGATGACACAATAAATGGTATGATCGGCAAAATAAGAATATCATTTTTTATTTATCCATATAAATTAATAAGAAATTCCAAGCAATTCTCCAGTATTGAATTAGCAAGTTTAGAAGATTTGGTGTGCATGAAATGTTCTGCGATTTCGGATCGAGCCGAAAAGAGAGACTATTTTGATATCTATGAACTTTTTAAAATGTTTCAGCCGATGGAAGTTAGAAATTTGCTTTTAGAAAAATATAGAGTGAATGGAAACAATTTATATCATTTAATGAAGTGTTTATTTAATTTTGATTATGTTGAAAATACGCCGGAACCCGAATCTTTAAACGGAACAACCTGGAAAATGGTGAAGAACTATTTAATAAAAAATCAGCAAAAAATTCTCAAAGCATTTATATAAAATTTTATGAACCATTTAATGAATTTTCTTAACAACTTCAATCTCTCCGTCGACGAGATCGGCGCTAAGGAGAGAGCTGCAATGCTTGCATCAAGAAGCATTAAAACAGACAGTAAAATCTGGGCTTTGAAGATGGCAATATCAATGATAGATCTTACAACCTTGGAAGGAAAAGATTCTGAAGGTAAAGTTCATGCAATGTGTCAGAAAGCAATTCATCCTAAACCGGGAGATGATACTATACCTCACGTTGCTGCGGTGTGTGTTTATCCGAATATGATTAAGTTTGCAAAAGATGCAGTTAGAAATTCCGGAGTTAAAGTTGCATCGGTAGCAACTGCCTTTCCGTCCGGTCAGTATCCGCTGAAATTAAAACTGGAAGATGTGAAGAGATGCATTGCAGACGGAGCGGATGAGATTGACATGGTAATTTCAAGAGGTGAATTTTTGTCGGGTGATTATGAATTTGTTTTTAATGAAATAAAAGAGATTAAAGAAACTTGTGTAAGCTCGGCAATTCAATATTCGGAAAAATACAAAACGGATCATGAAGTACATTTGAAAGTAATTCTTGAGACAGGCGAACTCGAAACTTATGACAATGTCCGAAAAGCAAGCATGATCGCGATGATGGCAGGCGGAGATTTTATTAAGACTTCGACCGGGAAAGTTCAGCCGGCTGCTACATTACCGGTGACACTTGTAATGCTTGAAGCTATAAGAGATTATTACAATGAAACAGGAATTAAGATCGGAATGAAGCCGGCCGGGGGAATCAAGACAGCGAAAGATGCGATTGCTTATTTGGTTTTAGTGAAAGAGACTTTGGGTGAAGACTGGCTCACACCGGATCTGTACAGGCTCGGAGCGAGTTCAGTGCTGAATGATATTCTGATGCAGATAGATAAACAGAAGACAGGATTTTATCAGGGAGCGGATTATTATAGCTTAGATTGATTTGGAATTTGGGATTTCGGATTTGGAATTTTAGTCAGGTTTTATATTAAGCAATAAAAAAATAAACATGCGAAAAACATTTTTAGCATTAATCTTTTGTATAAATTGGTCAACTGTTCAGTCTCAAATAATAACAAAAGAGATCCTTACAGATAAATATAAAATCATACTCACGTGGAATGATTCTGTTTTCTTTTCCGGAGGGATGGTGGTGCAGAATAACTCAGACGGAAGCACTGTATTCAGCGCGGATAATTTTCATTCGGGATATAATTCCGATAAGTCCGCTGATCTGAACAATGACGGGAGCAGTGAATTCCTATTAGAGCTGGGCACAGGCAATACACGAAGCGATTACAACATGTATGTAATATTTGATTTTTTAAAAGGAGCGGAGCCGCTATGTGAAGTTCATAATGCCGAAGTAATTTCCAATGTTGACAAAGTCCCGGAAATTATTTCAAATGTAAGGATAGGCGATCCAAAAATGGAAGCAAAATATTCATATTCGCTGCTGTATAATGATGGGAAATTAATTTTAAATACAAATACAAAAGACAGCAAAGTGCTGAAAGAGCTTGTTCCTTTTGAAGAAGATTATTCCGATCTGATCAATGAATATACAAAAGCTTCAGGTGAATGCGATGCCGGCAGCAGTGTTGGAAATTATTACGAAGCTTACAGCACACAGCAAAAAATTGTCGGTAACGAAGATGCTGGATGGAAGTTCTTTGATAAGAATTATAAGTGCGACAATAAAAGCAGCATAAAGAACGAACTTAGAAAGTCAGTTGAAGATAACTACTCAATCATCAGTAATCCGGATAGTTATAATTTTAAAAATAAAGATTAACTTAAATCAAACAATCATGCCTGAAATACAAGAATTCAAAGGAAACAAAGTATTATGTCTCAATCCCGAAAGCAAGTTTTCGTTTTCATTCGGATTGGCGAAAGCAAAATTAATAATGGAAAATTTAGATGTTATAAAAAAATTCATCGAGACTGAAGGAAAGGATCTCGGTGAGTTTGCAACGAAGAAGGAAGGTGACAGTTCACAGGAAGCTTTTTGAAATATGAACCCTGTCAGCTAAAGAAAATTACTGACAGGGTTTACAGTACTTATTTTATCAATATCATCTTCCTTACCTGACTAAAATTTCCGCTCTCAATTTTATAATAATATATCCCGCTTGCAAAATTCTGTCCGTCAAATGTAACTTCATATCTTCCAAGAGTCTTTCGCCCTCTTTAAGTTTTTATAATTTTTTATATCGCTTTAATTTTACCGGTTTTCTGTACCGATACATAAGACCTCCTTTTTATTTTATTAAAATGAATTTTTTTGTTTCAGTATTATTTTCTCCCTTTAAAGAATAATAATAAATTCCTGATGTTAAATTTTCAGCATTATATTTTATCTCGTAAATCCCTTCTGTGAGTTTTGCACTGAATATATTTTCTATCACTTGCCCTAAGCTATTATACAAATCCAATCTATAAATTCCATTGTTTTTAATTTTAAATACTATTTTTGTTGAACTATTAAATGGGTTCGGATAATTCTGTTCAAGTTCAAAATATTCAGGAGTCAAATAAGCTATCTGTTTGATATTTGTTAATGTATCTCCTCCTCTTATTGTATACCAGATTCTCCCGCCATTTCCGCAAGCCCAAACCAAACTATCCGTTACTGCCTGTATTGTGGATAAAACTCCGGGACTAACATTTTGTCTTACCCAGCTGAAACCTTCATTGGTTGTTTTGTATAATTCATTAGTCCCTCCTACCCAGCCGGTATTATCATTTATAAATTCAATACTGGTTGAATAACCTGTAACATTCGGTATAAAACCTATGCTATTCCAATTTTGACCAAAATTAGTTGTTTTATACAATATCTCAGATGCACCACCTATTACAAATCCCGTGTAACCATCAATGAAAGAAACTCGATAAAAGTCTCCTGTGCCGGCGACTGTGAAGGAGATCCAGTTAGTTCCACTATTTGTTGTTCTATGAATAGTCGCTGCACCATCTACACCAACTCCATTTAAACTATCCTTAAAATAAAGGTCTCTTGGCCAGCCGAATGTGAAGGATGAGGTAAATGTCATTCCACCGTCAGTAGTTTTCTTTACGTCACCCTGACCCATGTTATTGTTTTCACCTATCCAACCCAAATCTTCATTCAAGAAAAAAACGCAAAAATAATTTCCATCTCCGACAACTCCGTTTTCTATTGCAATCCATTTATCACCACCATCAGTGGTTTTAAGTATTGTTCCAAACCATCCTACTGAATAGACTACATTTTCATTTACCGGATGAATTCCTAATAAGGGTTTTGTTGGTACATTTGTTGTTTGCTGTACCCAGTTTGTTCCTCCATTTGTAGTTTTTAGTATAATTCCTCCTTCACCGCAAGACCATCCGGTGTTTTTGTTTATAAATTCAATATCATATAAAGGAGAGGTCACTCCGCTTGTTTGCTGAATCCATTGAGCCTGCGCAATGAGTAATGAACACTGAAAAATAAGTATTGATAAAATTATCTTTTTCATGATAAATATTTGAAGTTAGAGAGCATTATAAAATGTTTCCGGAGGCCGTAAGAAGATCGGGGTTTTTTAAAGAATTCTATTTGGGTTATAAAACTTTTACAAAATGTACCCCTCTCTGAATAATAGTCAATGCACTTTTTATGTAAAACATTGTCCGGTTGTTGGTTATGATTGCTTTGTATGCATAATCGTAAAGATATTTGTATTCAAATTATTAAATTCGCTAAAGAATTTTCCTGAAGAACAGAATCAGATGAACTATCCGATTACATTTATTTGCCTGACCGCAAATTATATGTGCCGCCCTCTTTTTGTTTGAACGGTCGGTTAAAATATTACCCCCAAAATAAATAGATCAACGCAGTTATAAATACCTTCAGATATTATTTATACCTTTTGTCTTAAATAGGTAATCGGATTAGTAACAATTGTTTTGGAAAAGGAGATAATTGGAGTAATGAAAACAGGGGTAAGACTTTCAAAAGGTGAGTTTGCAACGAAAAAAGAAGGTGACAGCTCACAGAAAGGATTTTAGAAAGTAACCCTGCCAACAGGTAATTGTTAATAGGGTTACCCGAAATAAAATAGCTATTGTTATATAACTTAATGTTTTACTCCGTTTGTTTGAAGAATCAGTTCTTCAGCAAACACATGCGGCGCTGTATATTTATTTTTGCTTATTTCAGACGCACCCCTGTAAAGTGATGCATAAGGCTGATCAAAAGTCCTCTCTAACTTCCTCGGGTTTTTCAGATTCATCGATAAACCAATGTTGGCTTGTGAAATATAGTGGTTGCGATTGACCTGATCCAGATTTTTATGAGCCGTAATCGCCCAGCATGTAGAGCTTCCCTGTTTGGCAATATCAACACTCCATCTGAGGAACAGTTGCCATAATCTGAACCAGTAATTACCGTATTTATTATTTATGTAATCTTCATTCTTCATCCAGTTATAATACCAGTGATGAATTGTGTGTGAATAATGAATCCCGATATTTTCAATATGTCCCACTTCAAAATTTGCTTTCTGCAGCGCTCCCACTAAAAATTTAAGCGGCAAAGACGCATCAGCTCCGCTGAAAATATATTCACTCATGAACATGCCCCAGACCAGATCCTGCCAGTGTTCTCCTTTTTTGAAAATTCCCGGATTAGCGCGCAAACCTGCCTGCTGTATATAGAATTTGCCGTCATCTTCAAGTTTATCATAGATCATTTTGATAAAGCCATTAAACTTACGGACACCAACGTGTTCACCCATTTCAAGACAGGAAATGCGGTTCCATTTCTGACCTTTCGGAATGTCACGATAATCCTTTCTGAGAATTCTCGCCTGATCTGCATCTATTCCGTGATCTTTGATCTGTTGTGTACCCCAGTCAGTTCCTTCCTGAGCGAGAGTTACTCCTGTTGCATTTGCTCCGAAGTATTTAGAGGCATAAGTAACAAGTGTACCCCATCCGCATCCAATGTCAAGATATTTATCATCCGGCTGCATCATTAATTTTTTGCAGACCATTTCCATTTTGCGGTCCTGCGCTTTTTCGAGAGTTTCAGTTTCGGGGTCTTCCCAGAATCCGCTTGTATAAACCATGCGCGGACCAAGAAAGGCCGCGAAGAAATCATTGCCTCTGTCATAGTGTTCACGAACAATTCTTTCATCCTGATTTTTTGAATGAATTAAAACTTCGGGAATAAAACGTGAGGATAAAAACTTAAAGTGATGCGGAGTAAGGGCATAATCAAAGAAATCAGAGCGGCAATTCATGAAATCTTCAAAGTTTCCGGTTATATCTATTTTACCATTTATAAAATCTTCTACAAAAGTACCAAAGGAGATTTTCCTGCCGGTTGTGTATCTGGAACGGGTTGTATTGGTTCGTGCAACTATAAAATCTAATGGGCTTGCTTTCATTTTTGGTTTTAATTTGATTTTGTAAATTTATTGTCTGTTTAATTTTTAAAGAATAGTTAATTCTTTATCTCGATTGAGAAATTTAATTTTGCTCCGAGACCTTCATGAACTATTTTCATAAGAGTGGAAAACCGGATATCACTTCCGCTATTTTCTATCCGGGAAATATAAGATTTGGTTGTTTCGGATTTTAATGCAAGCGCCTGTTGAGTGAGTTGCCTGAGTTTTCTTGCTTCCTGAATTACTGTTCCGAGACTGAGAGTTTTTATTTCACTTTCAAAAACATTTTTTAAATCCTGTTTTTTCTTTTTGTAAACCGGTCCCGTATTTTTGCTGAAACCGGCCGGTACACCTGACTTTCCGTTTTTCAAAGAAACGATCCTTTCTTTATAGTATTACATTCCTGATTATATCATCAAATCCTTATGTTTCCTTTTGTTAATTCTATTGACGTTTCTAAGTTACCCCATCAGGTAACCAATAGCAAGTGTGTTGACTAAATTATTGTTTGCAGAATTCACAGGTACTATTTATCTCTGTTAGAATGAGCTTTGAAATTATTTCAGCATCATCTTAAATTTCCTGAAGGCTGCAGCCTCCCCCCATAAGGAATAAGGAAAAACAAAAATAAAATTAATATATTTTGGACATCTATGGCTATAGAAGAATAGTTTTCTGAAAATAGAATTTATAAAAGATTTAATAATTTGTAACTTAATAAAAAGACAGATCTCTGATAACAAAAATTTTCTTTTATAAATAATTATTGAAATATATCTTTGCAAATAATAAAGCATAAGAAATGAAAACCTTAACCGAACAAAAACAAAAGATCTCACCAAACGGAAATCCTGTAAAGACTAACGGTAAAAGCACCGGGGCTTTGAAAAAACAACAATGGAATTACTCTAAGTCAATCGAAGATCAGAAGCATATAAAATTGAAATCGGAATATGATCTTTTCATCGGAGGTAAATGGGTAAAGACAAAAAAATACTTCGAAACGATAAATCCATCTAATGAGGAAGTGATAGCGAAAGTTGCTTATGCGTCCGAAAGTGACGTTGACAAAGCCGTTAAAACGGCTGAAAGAGCTTATGATAAAGTATGGAGTAAGATTTCCGCTAAGGACAGAGGAAAATATATATTTCGTATTGCAAGAATATTACAGGAGAAGGCGAGGGAGTTTGCTGTAATAGAATCCATGGACGGCGGAAAAGCAATCAAAGAATCCAAGACAGTTGACATACCACTGGCAATTGCGCACTTTTTTTATTATGCCGGATGGGCTGACAAACTTGACCTTGCTTTTGCCGGAAGAAAAGTTTCGTCCATTGGAGTTGCGGGACAGATAATTCCGTGGAATTTTCCGCTGCTCATGGCAGCATGGAAAATAGCGCCGGCGCTGGCTTGCGGAAATACGGTTGTGATAAAATCTGCAGAGACAACACCTTTAACATTATATAAACTTGCTGAAGTCATACAGGAAGCCGAACTCCCCGAAGGAGTTGTAAATATTATTTCAGGAGACGGAATGACAGGCGCGGCAATTGTTAATCATCCGAAAACAAAGAAGATCGCATTTACGGGCTCGACCGAAGTCGGGAAAATTATCATGAGACAGATTGCCGGAACGGATAAAAAAATTACACTCGAACTCGGCGGTAAAGCTGCTAACATAATTTTTGAAGATGCGCCACTCGATGCTGCCATTGAAGGGATCATAAACGGAATTTATTTTAATCAGGGGCATGTATGCTGCGCGGGATCGAGACTTCTTGTTCAGGAAAGTGTGAAAGACATTGTAATAAAAAAATTGAAACACAGATTGCAGTCTTTAAAAGTAGGTGATCCGCTTGATAAAAATACTGATGTCGGTGCGATAAATTCTAAGATGCAGCTGAATAAAATAAAGGAGCTTGTGCAAATCGGGATAGATGAAGGAGCAACTTTTTATCAGAGTCAGTGTGAATTGCCAAGCAGAGGATACTGGTTTAGACCGACATTTTTTTCAGATGTAGCGCAGTCACACAGAATTGCAAATGAAGAAATATTCGGACCGGTGCTATCCATACTTACATTCAGAACACCGGCTGAAGCGGTTGAGAAAGCTAACAATACTTTTTACGGATTGTCGGCAGGAGTATGGACCGATAAAGGTTCGAAGATATTTAAGACATTAAGCAAGATAAGAGCGGGGGTTGTATGGTCGAATACTTATAATAAATTTAATCCGGCATCACCGTTCGGAGGATATAAGGAAAGCGGATTTGGAAGAGAAGGCGGCAGGCACGGGCTGGCGGCGTATCTTAAATAATTTCAAATTACAAATTACGAATTACAAATTACGAGTTACGAGTTACGATACCAATAATTAAAAAATATGAGCTCGATACTATTCAAAGTCGATTCAAAAACCTATAAGGAAATTTTTAAGCTGAAGAAAAAACCTCGTGATGAAGTTTTTACACTGAAGGTAGAAGAATTTGAAGATTTTGTTTTGGGTTCCTTGATGGAGAAATTAAAAACAAATGAAACAGTCCCTAAGACCCAAATAATAAAAAAACTGAAGTCTTCGTAATTTCAACTCTAATAGTTTTCTAAAAAGATCTTAAGAAAAGTTTCCGAAATAAATATTAATGAATCCAATCATACAGGTAAAAAATCTCATTAAAAAATACGATGACCTCACAGCCGTTGACGGTATCAGCTTTGATGTCAGTAAAGGCGAGATCTTTGGACTATTGGGTCCGAATGGTGCGGGCAAGACAACTACGCTCGAGATCATGGAAACACTTCGTGAGAAAACTTCAGGTGAAGTTATCATAAACGGTTTATCAATAGACAAAGATCAGAATGCAATTAAGCAGATCATAGGAGTTCAGCTGCAGTCAGCAGGGTTCTATCCGAATTTATATTTATATGAGCTCATCGAACTCTTTGCCGGATTATATAATGTAGAAGTGAATCCGGATGAGATGCTTAAGCTTGTTGACCTGCAGGAGAAGAAGAAATCAAAATTCAAAGAACTCTCAGGCGGACAGAAGCAGAGGTTTTCCATTTGTACCACTCTTATCAATGAACCTAAAATTATTTTTCTTGATGAACCAACAACCGGTCTCGATCCGCAGGCAAGAAGAAACCTCTGGGAGCTGATTAAACAGATCAAATCGAAAGGAACTACTATTATGCTGACAACGCATTACATGGACGAAGCTGAAGTGCTGTGTGACAGAGTTGGGATTATAGATAATGGAAAAATAGTAATTATTGATACACCGGATAATCTGATTGACGATCTGATAAAGACAGGTTTTGAAAGACCGAAACTGCTGAAGCTTGCGACTTTAGAAGATGTATTTTTGAATATGACGGGAAAAGAGCTTAGAGATAATTGATAATTGATAATTGATAATTGATAATTGATAATTGATAATTGATAATTGATAATTATAATAGTATAAATACAAACAATGCACAATGCACAATGCACAATGCACAATGCACAATACACAATACACAATACACAATACACAATACACAATACACAATACACAATACTTAATACCTAATACCTTTTGAATAAATACAGTCAGCTCAGAGCGATGTTTGCGATTACGAAGGCGAGCCTGCATTCTATTGTCAGGAATCCTTCTGCAGTTGTTTTCAATTTAGTGTTTCCGTTAATATTCATAATTGTATTCGGATTTATAAGCGGAGGCAGGTTTAAGATTGATGTAGCGGTGGAAAAAGGTTCGGATATGAATAATCCTGTTTTTCAAAGTTTAGAAAAGATCAGCACTCTTAATCTGATCAAAGAAAAGGCTACGGGAGAAATGTATTCTGAACTCGAGAAAGGCAGAGTTGATGCGATGGTCAGCTTTGTCAGAAATGAAAAAGGGGTTTTGGTAATAGATATGAAGACCACGAAAGCATCTCCCGAAAGAGGTTCTTTTTTTAAAGTGATGCTGAGTGAAATCATTGACGAGCAAAATCTGTCTATGACCAGGACTGAAGTTCCGATGACTGAATTAAAAGAAGAAGTTGTTGAGGGCAGAAAGTATAAGACAATTGATTTCATACTTCCGGGACAACTGGGATTTTCATTGTTGAGCGCAGGGGTTTTCGGAACTGCTTTTATTTTTATCAGCCTTCGGCAGACGCTCGTCATAAAAAGGTTTTTTGCAACGCCTATAAATAAAGCTCATATTATTCTTGGTGAATCATTAAGCAGACTGATTTTTTCAATATTCAGCTCGGTGATAATTATTTTGATAGGAACATTTTTTTGGCTTCACACTCGTGAACGGGGTTGTTACTTTTATAAATATGATCATACTTTCGATCATAGCTTTGATAGTATTTCTCGGATTCGGGTTTGTAGTGTCGGGAATTGCAAAGAATGAGAACGCTGTTCCGCCGATTGCCAATCTCATCACACTTCCACAGTTCTTACTTGCAGGCACATTCTTTCCTATCTCAAATTTTCCGGACTGGCTGCAGCCCGTCAGCAGAGCTTTACCTCTGACATATCTTAACGAAGCTTTGAGAAAGATTTCTTTTGAAGGGGCTAGTATTTTTGATGTATGGTATGATATTCTGATATTAGTGATCTGGGGAATTGTAGTTTATGCTATTGCAGTGAAAGTGTTTAAATGGGAGTGATTTTGATTTTGGATTTGGGATTTTATTTGCTGAGAGTTATACAAAACCGTCAGACCGTCCTTAAGTTAACTGATGAAGACAGAGATTCAAATAATAAAAATTCATTTAAGTGTCAGAAAAATTTGACTATCCCGGGTTAGCAAAAAATTTCGCCAACCGGTTTCCTTTTTTGAGTTTCATAATGACTCAGATAGCTTTCTGGGTGGCAGCAGAAATGCTGCTTGGTGTTTTGATAAATATTTTCTTATCCGCAATCAGTCAGGCTTTCCAATTACCTTTCCGCATTAATTTAATTAACAACATATCAGTAGGCATAATGCTGGGGATTCTTTGCGGACTGATCATTGGATTCATTGATTATTTATTCGAAGCTCAGTATTTCAGAAGGAAGTCACTGGGAATAATTTTTCTGATGAAAGCAATAATTTCTTTCATAGTATTTGTAACTCTGTTTAGCATGGTTAGATTTATTTTGTTTGAAAAACTGATCAAACCATTTCTCGCGGAGTCAGGACCTTACTTTAATGAACAATTCTGGAAATACTGGTTTTATCTTTTCATTGTATATAATTTTGTCATGATCCTGATAATAACTTTTATAAATCAGGTAAACAAAAAATACGGACCTGGAATTTTGATACCTTTGCTGCTCGGGAAATACCGGAATCCAAAGGAAGAAGAAAGAATATTTATGTTCATGGACCTGAAATCCTCGACTACCATTGCCGAGACGCTTGGTCATATTAAATACAGCTCATTTATAAGAGACAGTTTTATGGACATTAATCTAATGTTAAATAAATTCAATGCTGAGATATACCAGTACGTAGGTGATGAAATTGTGATCATGTGGTCTTTGAAGAATGGTTTAAAAGAACAGACCTGTCTGAAATTTTTTTTCACATGCGGTGAACAGTTTAAAAAAAGATCGTCATACTATCTGGAAAATTACAACACCATCCCGCAATTCAAAGCCGGGCTTCACATGGGAAAAATTACGATAGTTGAAATAGGTGAAATAAAAAGGGACCTGGCTTATCACGGAGATACTATAAATACAACAGCAAGAATACAGAGCATTTGTAATGAGCATAATAAAAGCTTATTGATCTCGAAATTTTTGTTTGACAATATTAATACAGATGAGAATTATAAAACGGAGTCACTTGGATTGATCTATTTGAAAGGAAAGCAGAATGCGGTGGAAATTATCAGTATAGAGTTGTGAGGATTAAGAGTAAACTTTTTTACCACAGAGGTTCAGAGGTCACAGAGACACACAGAGGTATTACATTGTTTTAGTTTATTATTCTATAAAAGCAGTCTGTTAAGTTTGGTGCTTTAATCTGATCCAAATATTGAAATAAAAAAGTAAATTAATTTTTACATGAAACTTGCCTCTGTGATTCTCTGTGCCCTCTGAGTCTCTGTGGTAAAATACAAATACCAATACTTAAGATCTCTTCCTGTTCTCAAGTATCTTCAAAAACGACTTCCCTCTTACCTCTTCCAGTGTCAGTCCTGTCTGTAAGATCTCTTCCTCTGTTATCGCGCCGCAATTCAATGCACGCAGAAAATAATTCAGCAGTCCCTGACCTGTAGCAGCGTCATCGAATACATCACCGACTAATGTAGCCTGCGCCGCTTTTTCAATGAAATTCTTTAAGCGGGCAGACGCCTGTTCAAGTCCGTCCAAGAAAAACATATACACAGCCGCATATCTTACCGGAAGCTGAGCAGGATGCAGATCCCATCCCTGATAAAATGCATTGCTCAGAGAATGCTGAACGTGATCATACATTAATTTCCATGCACGGTGAACTACATCTCTGTTTTCCCTTTTCTGATCTTCAGTTAAGTTATCTCCCTTATGCGGTCCGACAGGCATTACGTTAGTAGCGCCGTCCGAGAGCCAGACGCCTGTTCCCGCGAGTGAAACTTTCATCATATGCCTCGCAAAATCACAGACAGAACTATCCATCGCCTGAAGTTTTGCAGTGATGTCACATGATGCAGTGTAGTCATAGACTCCGAAGTGAGCCGCTTTGCATCTTCCTTTGCCGGCTTTGATAAGAGAAATTAAGTTTGCTTTCCCGTCTGAGTCAAATATAGATTGAGTGGTCTCAATCATGATCTCCATTTTCAAAGTTCCTTTCGGTAACTTCAGCTTCTTCTCCAGTATTTTAAAAATGTCAACGAGTGCTGTGACATGTTCCGGTACAGTTACCTTCGGCAATGTCACTACAAAATTATCCGGCAGTTTTCCTTTGGTTTCTTTTAAAAGAGTTGAAAGGAAAATATCGAGAGTCCGGATAGCTCTTCTTTTTAATTCTTCCGAGAAAGTTTTAATCCGGATTCCAAAAAAGGGTGAGAGCAGATTTTCTTTCATTGCATTCGCAACTTCCATAGCCGTGAACTCAGCAGTCTCGTCTTCTTCCTTATCCGGTCGGTTTCCAAAACCGTCTTCGAAGTCAATACGGAAATCTTCAACAGCTTCTTTCTTTAATTTTTCAATTACCTTTGAATAAACTTTTCCAGTCAGTTCATTTTTTTCATCAAGCTCAAATGCTTTAGCAAACACATTTACATCAGGAGCGTATTCAGAAAATGATTTAAGGGCAAGTTCTCCCATTCTTTTAATGGAAGTTCTTTTAAAAAGCTGAGCCCCGCCGTACACAGTCTGAACCGGCTGTCTGTCGGCGCTGTCTCCGGGATAGAGCTTTTTAATTTAAGATTGGCTTTTTTGAGATCTGATAAAACAGATGAAATGTCTTTATTGTTTAAGGTCATTTTGTGTTTATTACTTTCCAACACAGATGCCCATATAACCAAGAGAAACACAGAGAAAATATTAAAATTTATTCTTTAGAAATACTGGTTTTGACTAATTTATTATTCTGGAAAATCCGTCTATTAATTTTGGTACATTGAAATTTATAAGGAGACCTAATTTCAATTTTGTTAATCTTAAATATGACAAAAGTTGAGCTTTATGTACAGGTATGACTGATTCAATTGCTTTCACCTCTACAATTATTTTTTCATCAATCAAAACATCAATTCTTAAAAACTTTTTAAATATTCACCTTTATAAATAATTGGAATGGTAGCTTGCCGTTTGTAATTATTTTTTTAAAATCAAGTTCTTTACAAAGACATTTTTCATAAATACTTTCAAGCAATCCGGTCCTAAATTTCTGTGAACTTCAATTGCACATTCTAAAACTTTGCCACTTAATTCATTTAAATTTTCCATCATTGTCCTAAAATAATTAATGTAATTTCCATTTAAAATAAAACCTAAAATCGAAACAAACTAAAAAATTAAATATTTTGTTCTTCAATAATTTAATAAAAAATATGACACCTCTGTGTCTCTGTGCCTATGTGTTGAATAAGTCTTATCTAAATGTTACCCACGCATGTAAATCATCACAGCCGAGATATCCGAAGGTCTCACGCCTGCTATCCGCATCGCCTGCCCTATGGAGTTCGGTCTGATCCTGCTTAATTTTTCTACAGCTTCAGTCGAAAGTGATCTGATTTTCTCATACTTAAAATCATCCGGAATTCTAATCGCTTCATTTTTTACAAAGTGACTGATCTGTTCGTCCTGCCTGTCAATATATCCTTTATATTTTATTTCAATTTCAATCTGATTGAGAGCTTCCTTATTTTCTTTAATTTTTTGTATCAGTTCATTTTCATTAAAACACTCAAGTTCGACTATGTCTTTCAGCAGAACTTCATTTCTCTTAATTAGATTATGTAAAAATTCTCCCTGTGAAATCTCATTCGCATTAACACTTCTCAGATATTCATTAACCAGTTTTTGATTGATCGTATTTATATTAAAGTAATTACCTCCGTCTTTAATCAGATTCATTTTTTCATTTAGATCATTCATCATCTCATCATCAATCAATCCAAGCTCATTTCCGTATTTCATCAACCGCAGGTCGGCATTATCCTGTCTCAGCACAAGCCTGTATTCAGCGCAGGAGGTAAACATTCTGTACGGTTCGTCAGGACATTTATTTATTAAATCATCTATCAAAACTCCGATGTAGGCTTCGCTTCTTTTCAAAATAAACGGCTCTTTGTTTTGAATCTTGAGAGCCGCATTGATACCTGCCATCAAACCCTGTGCTGCGGCTTCTTCGTAACCTGAAGTTCCGTTGATCTGTCCGGCGGTATAAAGTCCGGAAACTAATTTTGTCTCGAGAGTAAGATTGATCTGATGAGTCGGAAAGAAATCGTATTCAACTGCATAACCCTGTTTAACCAATTTTACATTTTCCAGGGCTTTAATAGTTCGTGCAGCTTTTTCCTGCACATCTACAGGAAGACTCGTTGAAAAGCCATTCATATAAATAGTCTTGCCGTCAAGAGTTTCAGGCTCGAGAAATATCTGATGCCGCGGCTTTTCCGAAAAGCGTGAGATCTTATCTTCAATGGAAGGGCAGTATCTAGGACCTACACCTTTAATACGCCCTGTGAACATAGGCGAATCTTCAAAACCGGTTCTAAGGATCTCGTGTGTGCTTTCATTTGTATGAGTCAGATAACAGTTAACCTGTTCAAGAAAAGGAAACTTTGCATACTTTTTATGTGAAAAAGGCTGGGGGTTTTCATCACCGGTTTGAACTTCAGTTCTTGAAAAATCAATTGTATCAAGATCTAATCTCGGAGGTGTTCCGGTTTTAAGCCTCCCCGTTTCAAAACCCAGACTAAGCATACATTCCGAAAGCCCTGTAGCAGATTTTTCACCAATTCTCCCGCCTTCTACATTCGCCTTCCCTGTATGCATTATCGCATTCAAAAAAGTCCCTGAAGTAATTATTACAGATCTACATTCTATCTCAGTTCCGGATTCTGTCTTAATACCTGTAATAATATATTTATATTTTCCATCCCGTAACTCGTAACTCGTAACACGTAACTGGTTCACCATATCCTGCAATATCTCAATTCTATCGAATTCCTTAATAATATTTGCAGCTTCTTCAGAATACAGATTTTTATCAGACTGACATCTCGGAGACCAGACAGCCGGACCCTTTGAGGTGTTAAGCATTTTAAATTGTATGCCTGTTTTATCAGCAAGTTGTCCCATAATTCCGCCAAGTGCATCGATCTCACGTACTAAATGTCCTTTAGCAGTTCCGCCGATAGCAGGATTACAGCTCATCCTTCCGATTGCATTAATATCCATAGTCACGAGCCCGACTGAGCAACCCATTCTTGCTGCAGAATAAGCAGCTTCAATCCCGGCATGACCGGCACCGATTACGATTATGTCGTAGTATTTTTTCATGAAATGGAAAATAGCTATTTTAATTCAGACTTTCTATGCCTCAAAACAGTTACCCACTGAAGGCACTAAGTATACAGAGGTACACAGAGGTAATTCTTCTGCTAAAAAATAGGAAAGAAAGATTCTTGTAGTGTTTTTTACTATATGGAAACTTCTGAAAACAATAGTCATCCCGAAAGCTGAGCGTTCTAAAAACATTTTACCACAGAGCATGCCTATAGAACAAACCCTATGTTTTAAAAAACAACCATTTTTGTGCTGAATATAGCATTGAAAAAATAAGTTATAATAGGAGATTTTCTATACCTCAAAACAGTTTGCCACTAGGGCACTAAGTACACAGAGATACGCAAGAGGCATTTCTTCTTTAGTAATAATTTTATAAAACTACTTACTAATTGAAATTCGGAAAACAGATTTTTATGTTTTTTACTATATTGTCACTTCTGAAAAACAATGGGTCATCCCGAAAGCGAGTGTTCTTAAAACATTCCACAAAATTTCCCGATAGAACAAGCCCTTATGTTTTAAAAATATAACTCATTTTGTGCTGAATTTAGCATTTAAAAAATGTTAAAAATTTCTCTGTGAAACTCTGTGTTCTCAGCGTCTCTGTGGTATTTTTGTTGCAATAATTAACTTAAACTCAGCAATGTTTCTTGAGAAACAATTTGCCAATATTCCGATGAGTATATCTTAAGGAACTACAACTTTTGTAATACTGGATGTAAATCCGACTTCTTTAAACTTCATAACATAGGTAGCATAGTATTCTCTGTTCTCCGGTATGGATTCAACAAGCTTTTCACGATCATCTTTGTACGGGGAAGTTGCACAGTAATCAAGAAATGTAAAATCCTTTTCATCACCACGTTTAGTGTAGATCTTAATACCATCCATTCTCTGTTTCTTAAATTTAATATTTACAATGAAATCTATCGCCTTTACGTTTAATGTGGGTTGAAGTTCTGAGTAATCTTTCTCTGCAGATTGTGTAGCAACAATACCGAGATTCTCTCCCATTTCCGGTGAATATCCTCTCAGAGATCTTATCATTTTAGAAACACGCCTGAACTCTTTAACTGCGTTCCTATTATTTGCGATATGAGTTTCAGTCGCTGCTTTGGACTCCGCCTTCTTTGAGATCATTTCAGAGTGACTCTTAATATGTTCGCTCAGAATATTAATTGTTTTATCCACCTCTGATTTTTCTACTCCCAGAGTCTCAGCATAACCTCTATACTTCTCCAGGAAGTTTCTCTCAAGTTTAACGAAGTTTGTGTACCTTGTTGGGATTAGATCCTTCTTCATAATGTTGTGCTCCGATATAATATATTTTTGAATATGTGATTTAGATGTATCTCCGCACGGTGCGGATATACATCTGTCAACATAGGACATTTATTTATAATTAGCAAGGAACTCCGTAAAGTTTATACTGTAATCATCACTATTTATATGTATCACACTAATGTTTATATTTAAATCAAAATAAACTATATTGTATATATAAAAGATAATTAAAAATACATAATAAATAATTATGGATTACTTAATAATTATGTATAAAGCATATTGCAAAATCTGTAATCCTATATTTATTATTATGATACTATTCCAAATAATATTAGACACATAATTTTTAATTATGAAAATAATATAAATTATATGAAAAGCATTAAATAGTATTAGGAAGTTCCTACATCAAGTATGAATTTCACTCTTCAACAGAAATGTTTGTATTTGTTCCAAATGAGGTTTCTGTGATTAAAGAAACTGTTGTAGCACAGATTATTATTTTAAGCATTTATTGTCGTTTAGATTCTGTCAAATAATCTGTCCTACGGTCGTTAAATAATCCGTATGACAATAACTATTCTTCCAATCCTGCCAGTGAGCAACCAATCCGGCTTTTACAGGATTATTTAAAACATATCTGAGTACTGCCAAAAATTCTTTTTCATTTCTTATTAACCGGTCAAAGCTTTCATCCTGCCAGAATGTTCCTGTTCTGCCTAAAATCTTGTTTGATCTCGTGGCTGAGATTCTTTTTATTGACTGCATAATTTTGCTCAATCCTTTATTGCCCTTTATCAATTTGAACATTATATGCACATGATTGGACATTATACTGTAACAAATTAAATTATAGTCTTTATTATCAGGATAGTGCAGGCAATGTTTTACGACTCCGGCAATTTTATCATTTGAAAGATATTTTTCACCATACTTTTCTGAATCGAGAATATCGTCATATTTTTGAAAAACCCGTTTGTCTTTTTTGCCGTAGCACAGATTATTCGAATTTGTACTATTCAATTTTACATTTGTATTATTAATCTGTGCTACGTTCGGTACTATTATTGTTGAATCTTTTTTACCGCAGCACAGATTATTCGAATTTGTACTATTCGATTTTACATTTGTATTATTAATCTGTGTTACGTTCGGTATTAATGTTGAATCTTTTCCCGGCACGTATTTGTATTCGATTTTACATTTGTATTATTAATCTGTGCTACGTTCGGTAATGTACCTGCCAAGTTGAAGGTAACGAAGTAAATCCCAAATTCGAAATGTAAGTGCGGTAAGTTTCTTCTTGTAAAAGTCATAGTTTCAATCCTTTCTAAACTTATATCGGGTAGTACAGAATATTATTCTGTGCTACAAAATAGTTTCATTGTCAGCGAAGCAAAGATTATTATTTTAAATTACTATTGCAAATATAATTTCCGTAGCACAGATTATATTATTTAAAATATAAATTCCGTCTAAATTCAATCAAATAATCTGTGCTACGATTAGACTACATAAAAATAAAATTAAACGCGCACGACAGCGCAAACTGCTGTCCTATGTTCGCGTCAAGATTGAATGCAAATATACCCGTTCTTACGGTTCCTCCGATGACTCCTCTGAATGTATTATCTCCGTCAATACTGAAAGTTATCGGGATATCGTCTCCGTTATCATCATAGTTATATGAAACATCAGCCTTGAATTGTTCAAACTGCAGCGCCACATATCCGGTAATTACTTTTGTAAAAGATTTGCTTAGCTGAGCGTTTATAAAGTAACTGTTTGATTTCCACAGGTCATTATTATCGCTTTCCGTAAGTGACATTCGCTGGTATCCGAGCATTAATGCATAATCAACAGGCGAATTCTTTACATAATGACTGAAATTATGCCTTAGTGTAAATCCGAACATTCTGAATGCGCCGAAATCATGTATATTAATTGTAGGAAGAAGAATGATCGAAGCGTCGGTTGCATAGACAGTACCGAAGGTGATCTCCGGTATGAACAGGGGAACATTTGTAGTCTTCACTATACCTCCGATTAATTCTATATCATTTTCAGGATAATACGTTCCGTTATAAGTAAATTTAGCAACGGCTTCATCTGTATTTCCGATGACAGTAGGAGCATTAACTACTGTATAAGTTCCGGTGACCGGCAGCCCGTTCACTTTACCCGTATCCGAATAACTGTAATTAAACTTCTGATCATCACTTGTAAGGAAAGTGTTCATCAGCCTGAGTCTCAAACCGATATTGAATTCAGCCGGCTTTTTACTGTTGAACGGAACCGATGCAGTATAAAAGAAATTTGAATTTACATTAACACCCATTGCATTCGCCAATGGCTGAAGATACAGCTTGCCGTAATTCGGACCAACCTGCTGCAGGTTTTCCTCAAGACTCTGTGAAAAAGAAATATTTACTTGTAAAAACAGTGTGAGAAGAACGGTAATTGTTTTTTTCATATTTGATTGGGTTTGATTTCAGGTAGTTTTTATGACCGGTGAATCCGGGGAAAAGCACCGGTGGTCTTAGTCCGAACGACAAGAAAATTATATTTCACAACTAAGGCACTGCACTAAGAAAATGCTTAAAAAAATAAACAAAAAAAATAACCTCTTTTTGTCTTATACCTTAGTTTTAAAATATCACTGATTTTTTGAACAGCTACGATTTCAAACAACGTTAATGCAGTAATAATTTTTCACACATTCTTTAAAACTTCCTACTTTCCCAGGCAAAATAAAAGCCCGGGAAAGAATAGGGAGCTGAAAGGAACATCAATGAAGAAACTCAATAAACTCAAATAACTCTATAAACTTAAAAAACTCTCTTACGGATTAAACGGATTTTTCACCCTTATAAACGCCGCCGAATTATTATATACAATCAACAGATCAGTCAGGTTAACCTGATTATCTCCGTTCAGGTCGTTAATATTATAACCGGCTGTAAAAGCATTCGAAGCTGCATTGATCTGAAGGACATCGGCGAGGTCTATTGAACTGTCCGGAGTCACAGCACCGGTGTAAGTACACCACTTGCTTCCTATTAATTTCAGGTTGTTTCCGTATGCCTGTGAGCTTGCAGAGGTAAAATCGTAATAACTGGTTTCGCCGTCATTGTAAAGCAGTTCACCTCCGGTCTTGCTCCATGTTTCCAAGTTGTTCCAGTTCTTTATAACTAAGTAGTAAGTGCCGGATGGAGCAGAGTTAAAAATAAATTCGGTGGTTGAGATTCCGTTCTGCCTAATGTAGCGGCTGCAGGCTCGACAATCGAATACGGCGATGTCGCATTTCTAAGGTACATTCTCTCACCTGAGGTCTTACCATCAAATTGGTTGCAGGGTTGTATAAACCTTCCATAAGTGCAGTAAGCTCTATGTTGATTGATGATGCAGGCCATTGGTACGCAGGTATCCGGAACACCAAACCAATTACAGGCACCTGGACCGCCATTTGACCCCATGTCATTTCTTAGATTGCCAAGTGAAGGCGGGAAGCACGCATCTTTATAAATTGTACTGGCTTCCCGGCATCAATGCAAGGTGACCCGGACTAAGATTTAAGGCAACTATCAAGACTTGGGTTAAGTTAATATTTCCTATACCCGTGAATCCACCTTGGATGTCACTATATGTTACAGTAAACGAACCATTAATTGAGTACCCGTTATAATAAATAGTATTGAAAATGATTGAAGTAAGAAACCACCAATTCACTAATATAATTGCTTATTTTGTTATAAGCTATGGTACTATTTTCAATTTTAAGTTGACCCCAACTGACGTATAGATTCCCCCTTCTTCGATCTTGATTTCCAGCTTGAAACGGAATCATATGCAATGATAAATTTAATATTGTGGTATTCCTCTTCGTTGTATATTCCTCCCCATTTGCCCAACTACCACCACCTGTTCCGTACATTTATTTTCATTAATTATACAATTTTCTAATGACACATTTCCATTATCTTCAAATATTCCTCCACCGTAAGCTCCAAAAAACCTATTCCAATAACGGCATTTCTTGTAATAAATTGTTATTCAGAAATCGGCATCCTACCTAAACAGCTTGCATTCCTGGATTATATCAATTTTACAACCACCACCAATCCATTTGATTACCCGAATTCCTCCTCCAATTAAGGTGCTGGATTGTTTTCAAATAGGCAATCTGATAATTAAATACAGTTGACTTTGAAAATTTTGATATAAATATACCTCCTCCAAAATCAATGATTGATTATTTCTAATTGTACAATTGTAAAGACTGGAAGATGACTTTCTACTATCTTATCCCGCTATTATTTGCTTTCTCAACAATACACCATTTCATATACGACCCGGAATTACTGTTTTGAAATCTGATCCCTTTCCAGCTGGATACTCCGCTTTTCGTAGTGAAGGAGATTTTTGATTGCTCGGTTCCTATAGCTTCGATGACACCTTCAACGAGAAATTCATAATTACCGTTAAATAATACTGAGACTCCCGGATCAATGAATAAACGGACAACTCTTACATCATTTGTCACGACATAAGGTGACCCGATATTGTCCAGTTCTGATTTACAATATCCCCGATACAAATGTCGTATCAGCTTTAACCAGTTGAAAAAGAAAGATGGTGATTACAAGAGAGAGGAATAGTTTGTAAATGTCTTTCATAATGTTTTATTTTAAGTTTAAAAAAAATATTTCAATATTATTTTTACTTTCAATAATTGAATCCGGTAAAGTCTCAATTGAAAAAGCATAATTAGAAGCTGTTGCATTGATCAATTGAGACTTCAAATTGAATGGCGGTACTTGAAGGGAGAAATGAAAATAAGAGGATTCTAAACTTAAGAAGATTTTTGACAGACTTATTCTGCAGATCCATAGGACTGAATCTTTTTAAGCAGGCGCCAGCCGTCAAATTTCTGAAGTCTATTCATAATTTGATTTTCCTTAAATTTAGATTATTTGGGGTTGTTAATGCAAACGTAATATTATTTGCAAAACATTGCAAAGAGAAATTTGGAAGAAATACTCATAAAATTTTTCTCACGGTAATATGTTTTCTTTAATTTGATTTAATTTTTGAAGAATTTGTGAATTTGAATTACTCAAAAAAAATTTTATCTTTTTCAAAATTAAAGATACAAACAATATGAAAGATATCCGTTTGATCAAATTATTAAAAACATTTACTAAGGAAGAAATTAAATCCTTCGGAAAGTTTGTCAGCTCACCATTTCTGCTTCAAACAAGAAATACCATTGAATTATATAATTACCTGACGAATCTGCATCCTGATTATGACTCTCGCCTGCCCGGAAAGCAGGAGATTTTCAGTCAGCTATTCACAGGAGAGGATTACAATGAAAGGAAATTGCAAAATCTCATATTTGATCTTACAAAATCCGCTGAGCATTTTTTAGCCCACTGCACATTTTATGAAGATCAACCGGAATTTTTGTTAAATCTCAGCAAGGGATATCTTAACAAAAATCTCCATGATGAATCCAACAGAATAAACAAGATCATTGAAAAAAAACTTCATCCGACATTTTCTCCAGATAGAGATTATACTTCAAAACTCAAACGGCTCACCAAATTGAAACTGGAATATCATAATGAAAATAATCACCTGGAAAGTGTCACCAAAAGCATTGAGGACATTTTTGAAACATCGGTTCTTCAGTTTATTTTCGATTATGTACAGTATATAAATTATATGAATGTGGCGCGCCATAATTGCGAAAAAGACATGTGTAACAGATTTGTTCAGGAAGTATTACAAATAGTTAATTTTAAAGAATTATTAAACAGGTTTGAGCAGGAAGATTACATAAAAAATCCAAACATTGGATTATATTACTATGTATTTAAAACAATAGATGAGCCAGATAAACTAAATTACTATTATTTACTTAAAAATTTGTTTTTCCGGAATTTATCAGGCCTGAACAGGGAAGAAAAATATTTTTTCTTTATGCATCTTGGAAACTACTGCATTCAGAGATCAGAAAGTAATGCCAATGACTTTCGTAAAGAGACACTGAATATTTTCAAAAGCATGTTTAAAAACGACTCGTATTCTCCTTCGGCCGGTCAGAACATTGCTGTGATGATTTATAGAACAATGGTTCTTTTTGCTTATTCAATGAAGGATTCCGGATGGCTTAATAAATTAATACAAAATTATGCCGATTGTCTTCCGGTTGATCACAGGGATAACTTAAGACATTATACTTATGCATATCTTTATTTTTTGAAAAATGAATTTGAAAGATCACTGAGCTGTATTTCTACTGTTAAGAACAATGAATTCCATGTATTTAAGTTAGATGTCAAACATCTTACTATGCAGATCTATTACGAACTCAGCTCATTTGAACTCGCAGTAAGCACTTTGGATGCATATAAGCACTTCATTGATTCCAACAAAAAAATACCGGAATTCGCTAAAATTTTATACAGAAATTTCATAAAATTTTATAAGAAACTGCTCAGGGTAAAATACGGAATTAGCAAAGAAGATCCTTCTTTCATAAAGGAAGAAATAGATAACTGCATTAAAATCGTCAGTAAAAAATGGCTGATGGAAAAAGCGGATGAATTAATAGCCACACCCGGCACAGATTATCATTTAAAATCATTGCTGTCCAAAACGTTTTTAAAAATTTAAGGGTTTTTCAGAAGTCTCAATTAGTGATAATATTTTTAATTCGTGATCATTCGTGAAATTCGTGGCAAGTTTTTCTTTATTTTGGACGGATGTGATTTAAAATACAAATGTCGTTTGGATTCTGTCTGATAATCTGTGCTGCGATCAATAATGTTCTACGGCTTTAACACCTGTACGAAATTACCGGCGTTGTTAAATGCAATCAATATATCGGACAGGTCAGTTACAGAATCACCATTCACATCAGTATTTACATACCCTGTAAGAAAAGCTGATGCGTCATTAGAGATCTGGATTATGTCTGCAAGATCAATGTAGCTGTCCTGATTTACATTTCCGCTGTAAACTGCAAACCTCACAGGACTGACATCAACCTTAATCATATTGTTTCCGAATGCCTGCTGAGCTGATGCAGTAAAACTATAATTTAATGCTGAAGCTGAAAAAACTTCTCCCCCTGCTTTGCTCCAGGTTTCAAGAGAATTTCTTTGCTTAATTTGAATATAGTATCTGTGATTATTCTGCGCATTTGTGAAATTGATTGCTGCAGAGCCGTTTGTGTTAAGTAATGCCTTTGAAGAATCTTTCAGCGGATAAGGTGAAATTGTATCTCTTAAATAAACCCTTATTGTGTCGCGGCGTGTAGTATCTGCTGCAGGAATGTATAATCCCTGTATGAAAACATTAAGGTTTAAAGTTTGCGCAGAACGGAAAATTCTGTTAAAGTTATTTGCAAATTCATATATTGCACCGCAGGTTGCAACTGCATCCCAGTTGATAGACCAGTCCATCATTCCGCGAAGACCGGGATATGAACTAAGACAATGATAATTTGCCGGCTGCGGGATCTGACCTCTTAAATAATTGATCGCTGTTTTGACAGAATCGGGACTAACATAACCTCCTCCTGCAGCATTTGAACAAGCCGGAAGCCCGACCGCGATCTGATCTGCTCTTAATCCGTTAAAGTATCCGCCGGCTGTATTAAAGCCATGTATGACAGCTTCAGTTTGTGAAAGAATAAAATCAACCGTTCCCTGTTCATAAATATTTCCGTCAATACCGTACATGCTTCCGCTGTTGTAAAGCTGCATATGGAGGACTTCGATGGAATCCCTGAGCGCATTTATAACCGGAAGGTAAGCTCCCCAGATACCGCTGTATGCCGACATTCCTCCTGTTACAAAAGCAGTTTCAGGAGCCATGGTCAGGATCATTTTCTTTCACGTACTGAGTCCGGTATGAATCCATTATTTTTCTGATTGCATAAATCAGGTTAATGATTTTCGCATCGGTTGGATTTGCTATTGTTCCTCCGCTTACAGAGATTGAACTTCCTTCAAGGTCAATATCCATTCCGTCAAAGCCGTAACTATTTATTATTGTCATCATTGAAGAAATAAAAATATTTCTCTGATTAGTATCATTCAGTGAAACAGGATCATTAGCTCCGCCAATGGAAATTATAATTTTCTTACCCCGTAGCTGCATTGTATCAATTTGCTTTTGTAAAGTTAACTGTGATATGCCGTCGGGATCGAATGTCATATTATAGCTTGTCCCTGAAGCCGGAATTGCAAATGCAACCGGGATTATGTTATAGCTCGTATCAATCTGAGTAAGCGGAATGTACGGGCATTGACTGTCGTTCCAGTTCTGCCAGTATCCGATAAGAGCCGGGGTTGGATCTTGTGAAAAAGAAATGGTTGATCTCAGAACAATCAGGTAAAAAGAGTAGAGAATGCTTTCATAAATTTGAAAAGGGTTAAATTGATTTTTAAATAACTAAATCTTTATTATATAATTGTAATTCCAAAAGAACATTTTTGCCGGTTTTCACATTAGTAAATTAACAAATTAACTAAATCCATTCAAGATTTTTCTTTGTTAGAAATTATCAACTCAATGGCGTGGTGTGGTGTTTGCCAATGTGATTTGATTTTAAAATTCCTTTTTCAATTGTGTATGGAGAACTAATAAATGTATTGAAACGTGACTACGATAACTAAGTTGATAAAATGAAAAAGTATTTAGAGGATTCACAGGGAAATATGCTCCGATTGTCGATAGAACGTTGGGTTCATATCATTGACAGGCATCCTGAAATGGAAAAATTGATTGAATATATTGAAGATACGCTGCTTTATCCTGACTTTTTAATTGAACTTGACAACAAAGAAATGCATGCAATAAAAAGATTTGAAAAATCTCCTTTATCAAAGAATAAATTTTGTGTTGTAATTTATAGTGATGATGGTTTTATTATCACATCTTATTTTGTCAGAAGACTAAAGAAAAAATATTTACTATGAAGCTGGAAGAAATAGCTAAAGAGCTTGCTTAAGACCGACGGAGTCTCATTTCTACGATACCGCAGATATTGGAGAAACAAAAAGGAAGTAATAGAAGATATAAATGACAGATATTCTCTTCAGTTTAATCCCCTTACAAATGAAATTACAGGCATTACTATCAGAAATTTTACTAAGCTTCTAAGCTGGTATTTTGAATAAGGAAATCTGAATTCGGTTTGTAATTCCACACGACTGCGGCAGATCACAAAGATTCATTTATAAATTTATCATTAAAAAAGATCATTGGAAACATAAGGCTTCATATTACACCCCACGTCCGCCTGATGCAAAACCAATGTTGTCGTAGCTCTCTTGCTAATCATTTTAATCGGTTTTCAATATCCATTCGTTCGTGTAGAATTCTTACAACTTCTATTTCGTTATCATTCGATTTTTTGAAAAATATTAAATGAGATTTTACTTTTGAATACCGGTAACCTTTTCTGATTCGTCCACAATCACGAGACATTTCAAAATTATCAGCGATGTATTCAATTTCATCGAAAATTAAATTATAATATCTGTCAGCCTGTTTGATTGACCAATTTTCCGCTGTGTAAATCCAAATATTATCAATATCTTCAAGAGCTTTTTTATTGATAATGTATATTGACATTATTTTTGAAAGTTAGCATGAAGTTGCTTAAGGTTTTTCTTATGGTCAAAGTTTCTGATCTTAGCGCTTTTTTCGCCTAGTTTAAGTTCTTTGATTAAAGAATTTGCTTTTATTTCTTCCTGCTCAAAAACCCTTAATGCTGTTCTTACAACTTCACTTACAGAGTTGTATTTTCCTGATGTGATTTGTTCCCGGATGAAATTCTCAAAGTATTCACCCAACAAAATTGATGTATTTCGTGCCATATTCTTTTTTATAAAAATACCAAGTTTTGGTATATTTAACAAGTTTGATATCAGGAATTTTGTTTTAGGATTTTCAGAATGTTTCGTTCTTCAATACTTTAATTTCCAAATCCGAAATTCCAAATTCCAAATTTCCTCTATCCCCTAGAATCATTTTTCTGTTTAATCAAATTTTTAATTAATCTACTTTTCACAAAAATAAATTTCTATGAAATCCAAACTCATACTACTTTTGCCATTATTGTTTTTGTTGGTCTGACAATTCTTTTATCAATGCTCATTGAAAAGACAAAGACAGCCTCTAAAGATAAGACTACTAAGAAAAAAACTTCCGAAAATTATGAAACAAAAAAAGAAGAGGGCGGGAAAAAAGCCTCCGGCGCTTTGGAATCAATGCAGTGGATGACTCAGGTAAGAGCTTACCCGGATGTTGATATTCCGGCGGATAAGTTTTATAAAGCTTTCGAATATTCCAAGGAAAATCTGCAGTCGGTAAATGACAGGGATGGTCTCGATCAATGGGAATCTATCGGACCGAATAATATCGGCGGAAGAAACCTGTGTATAACTGTTCACCCGATTGATACGGATACGGTGTTTATGAGCGCGTCTTCAGGCGGTTTATGGAAATCAACTACGGGCGGCGTCGGAGCAAGCGCGTGGACATTGATAAATACAGGCTTTCCAAGCTCTGCCGTGAGCTCGATCGCGATTGATTCCGCAAACCCGAACGTGATGTATATTGGAACCGGTGAAAATTACGGATATCAGTTGTCAGAAAATGGAGTCGACATAAGGGTTACAAGGGGAATGTATGGCATCGGAATTCTGAAAACAACCGACGGCGGAATTACATGGACAAAATCTTTGGACTGGACCTATGATAATAAAAGAGGAGTCTGGAAAGTTTTGATCAATCCCAAAAATTCAAATGTATTATATGCTGCAACGAGCGAAGGAATTTTTAAATCCGTAAATGCCGGCAGCAGCTGGACACAACAGTTGAATTATAAAATGGCAATGGATCTGAAATTAAATAGTACCGATACAAGCATTCTTTATGCTTCAATCGGAAATTTAACAAACAATGTTCCGCTCACTGATAAAGGAATTTTTAAATCAACTAACGGCGGAAATAACTGGAACAAGCTTGCCGGAGGTTTGCCGGCTAACTGGTCAGGGAAAGCTACACTTGAATTGTATAAAGGTAATCAGGAACTTGTGTATGCAAGCATTCCTAATGATCTGTCTTATGTAGGATATTACAAAAGTACTAACGGGGGATTGAACTGGTCTGCCGGCAGTACTTCTGTTCCTATCGGAAATCAGGGATGGTATAATAACGGACACATGGTAAAATCAAATGATCCCAATGCAATTTTAGTTGGGACGATCAACGTCGTAAAATCCTTAAACGGGGGGTCAACATTCACGACTAAATCAGACTGGTCCGCCTGGAATGAAGGCGCAACACCGCCGGGTCAGCCTGAAGGTCCGGCAAATTTTGTTCATGCTGATGTTCATTATTATGAATCCAATCCAAAAGACCCGAATAAAATATACATAGCTGCTGACGGAGGACTATACCGTTCTAATGATTTCGGAGAAACCTACTATTCCTGCAACGGCGGTTTTGTGACATCACAGTTCTATGCTTCCTTTGCAAATTCATATCAGGATTCGGTTTTCTGTCTGGGCGGTATGCAGGATAACCGCTCGGCATTCTACGAAGGAAACACTGCCTGGTATAAGACTTTTGTCGGTGACGGAATGAGCTGTGCGATCAATTCACAGAATGATCAGATATGCTATACTGAATATACCTACGGAGCTATTTATAAATCAGTTAACAGAGGCGTTGACTGGGAGCCGATCCCTCCTCCCGGCTCAGGCAGCGAAAGCAATTACTGTTTTGCCACTCCTTATATTTGCTGCGTTTCAAATCCTGATGTGCTCTATGTCGCCGGAAAATCGGTTTATAAATCTACAAACGGAGGGAGTGCATGGCAGGGACCATACGGTGCTGCTGTGTTCGGCGGTACAAAAATTTTGTCTCTCAGCTCTTCTAATACTTCAGTTGATTCGCTTTACTGCGGGGCTGTGAACGGAAGGATCTTCAGAAGTGTGAATGCAGGATTGAACTGGACTAACGTTACTGACAGCAGTATTACCCCGAACAGATATGCAACTGACATAACCGTCAATCCAAACAGATCCAACGAGTTGATCGTCACTTTCGGAGGCTTCGGCACCGGTCATGTTTTCAGATCAACGAATGCAGGAAATAACTGGCAGAATATTTCCGGAAATCTTCCGGATGTTCCGCACCATTGTGTAGTGATGGATCCTGTTTATACTCAGAATATCTATGTTGGAAATGATCTTGGAGTATATATTACCACTAATGCAGGTGCGAACTGGTTTGAATACAGGGCAGGGATGCCTTATGCATTGGTCTTTGATGTCACAGTTGTTTATCCAAACAGAAAATTGAGAGTTGCTACATACGGAAACGGGATCTACGAAAGAAAGCTTCTGGAAAATCCGGTTTCGGTTGATCCGGTCGGTAATGAAAATGTAACCGGTTACAGTTTGTCGCAAAACTATCCGAATCCTTTCAACCCGAGTACCGTTATTCGTTATTCGTTAATCGAAAATCGATGTAAGACTTTTAGTAACTTTATTGAAAGTAGATGTGCTTTAGTAATGAAGAGCAGAATGCCGGGAATTATAGTAACTTTACGAAAATCTTGCGGGGATATTTTATAAACTGATCAATGGAAACTTTACCAGCTCTGCAACTAATCAAATTTATTTTGGGATTTTTATTATTATAAGACACCGTAGATGAATGCGATTATTTCTAATACTGAATCAAAAAATGTTGGTCCATTCAATCCCAAGGATTAATTTACCTAAGGACTTAATTTAGCATCCAAATTTGAAAATTTGATGTAAATTATAGTGATGATTTAAATTTTTAATAATAAAAAAAATCAAAATTACAATGAAATAACTGCATCTATTTTTTTAGTGATAGCTGTTTAACATTTTCATCGTGCGGACAAAAGTCCGACCAGCCCAAATCATCCGGCAGCAATACAAATGAAAACAACAAACCTCCTCAATCTACAACAGAAGCCGAACTGACAAGTAAAGAAAAACCTGCATCAGAAAAACCCGAAGGAGACAGAAGAGAATCATCAAATAAAACAAACGATATACGTGTAAATTTTCCGACCGGTGCGACTCAGGTAACTCTGAACGGAACCATAGACGGTTTCGGAAAGAACATAACATATGTGTTCGAAGTCAGCAAAGGTCAGAAATTGACTGCTTCAGTAAAGCCAAATCCGGCTACAGGTAACATCAGAATTGCTCAGATAATAAATCCCGCCGGACAGGCAGACGGACCTTTTGGAAATCAGATGACTTACGCTCTCAATGAAAGCGGCGACTGGAAGTTAGTGCTGAGTGAAAATATGATGTCGGGTGATCCGTGGAAGGGTGAGTATTTTCTTACGATTGAAATAAAGTAGTTCGTTAAGTTCATTAAGTTCATAAAGTTTGTAAAGTTTGTAAAGTTCATAAAGTTTGTAAAGTTTTTAAACTTAACAAATTATAAGTGAAGTTACACGTTTTGTCATTCTGAACGAACGGAGCGCAGCGGAGTGAAGTGAAGAATCCAATCATTGTTCAATTTTGAAGACGCCTTATAAACATTACAAACATTACAAACTTTACAAAAAATTTATTATGAAAAGATACATATCAATTTTATGTGCACTGCTATTTTTATTAAAGATTGATTCAGTAAAAGCGCAGGATACATTTTCTATCTGTGCTGTGGATCCGGTGACGGGTGAAGTCGGGAGTGCAGGAGCGTCGTGTGTGAACAACTGTACAATTCTTACGGATGTTCATCCGGGCTATGGTGTTGTTCATACTCAGGCGTCGTGGCTGGCTGCAAATCAAAACTATGCGCGGACGCTTATGGATCTTAAATTATCTCCGCAGGCAATTATAGACTCACTTGTTTTACATGATGCTCAGGGCAATCCGACTGTAAGACAATACGGGATAGTGGATCTTACCGGCAGTGGAAGATCAGCTGCCTATACAGGTGTAAATTGTCTGAATTATAAAAATCATATTACAGGTCCGACATATTCCATACAGGGAAACATACTTCTCGGACAGGCAATACTGGATTCTATGCATTCAAGGTTCCTGAATACTCCGGGTTCACTTTCGATAAAATTAATGGCTGCAATGCAGGGTGCGAAAGTAGTCGGTGCAGATACAAGATGCGCTAGCTGGAATACATCGTCAAAGTCAGCATTTATTAAAGTTGCAAAGCCGGGTGATACGACGGGAGTATTGTTCTTAGATCTGCAGGTTTTGAATGCACCGTTTGGAAGAGACCCCATTGATTCTATGCAGGTTTTGTTTAACAACTGGCTTACTTCGGTTAATAATATTTCAGGTGAAATTCCTCAGAGCTATGTTCTTTATCAGAATTTTCCGAATCCGTTCAATCCGGTTACGGTAATCCGCTATTCCATTCCGTCAGAGGTCAGAGGTCAGACGTCAGAGGTGAAACTTAAAGTATATGATGTATTAGGAAATTTAGTATCGACATTAGTTAATGAGAATCAAAAAGCCGGGACGTATGAAGTCAGCTGGGATGCAGCCGGTTTTCCAAGCGGGATTTATTATTATAAAATTGATTCAGGGAATTTTACTGAAACGAAGAGAATGGCTCTTATCAAGTAGAGAGTGTGTTGAGTGTGTTGAGTGTATTGAGTGTGTTGAGTGTGTTGAGTGTGTTGAGTGTGTTGAGTGTGTTGAGTGTGTTGAGTGTGTTGAGTGTGTTGAGTGTGTGGAGTGTGTGGAGTGTGTTGAGTGTGTTGAGTGTATGGAGAGTGTTGAGTGTGTGGAGTGTATAGAGTGCGTGGAGTAATTAATTCATTTTAAAGATTTTATTAGTCCGGAAATAATTTTGGAAATTTCGGTACAGGTGTTATACAACTTTTCAAATGAATCCACACTTATATAATTCAGATCAAACGCTATAAACAAGCAGGACTGTGTTTCCGCAATTGATCCGTGAGCAATGAATAAGAACTGTTTAAATTCCTTATGAGTCCTTCTTCCAAATCCTTCAGCAATATTTAGCATTACAGAAATGGATGATCTCCTGATTTGATCTTTTAGTGCAAAATCTTTAGCAAATGAATTGCTAAAAGTAATTCCATATATATCTTTTACCAATAACCTTGATTTCTGCCAGCAAATTAAATCTTCAAACTTTTCTATCCTGCTCATAATTACATCTCCTTTCAAATATTTTCAACTGATCAAATATACAAATTACCCTCCCCCCACTCAACACCCTCAACGCACTCCCCCCACTCAACCCACCCCACACACTCCACACACTCCACACACTCCACACACTCTACACACTCAACACACTCAACCCACTCCAAACACTCAACGCACTAATTAATTCTTAAACCAATCTCCCATCATATACCATTTTCCGCTTTTCTGTACAAAGGCAATTGGTTTTATAAGCAGAGGTCCCTGATATACCATCTGATTTACATCGGGATCATAAAAAGGTGTTATATTCTTTGCTATTTTTAAATCAGCATATAATCTCGATTGTTCGGTGTTGTCGAACTGGAGCAATGCCTGTTCTACACCTCCCATTGACTTTATATATGACGGGTCAACATATGTTGACATAAACTGATTGTAATGTCCTGCAAATAAAACATCTGTCATATCCTGCATCTGATTGCTTAAAGCCATTTTGTATTTTCCGAAATCCGGTGATACAGCTCCCGAGCAGCCTAAGATTATTACAGTTGAAATAACTGCAAGTAAGGTAAATAATTTTTTAACAAGAATCATGATTCGCTCCTCTGATATTTTTTTAAATTTTGTCAAAATAGTTATTAGGTTTTCTTAATTCAAGTTTAGTTTTTAATCGCTGATTAAGCTGATTACCTGATTTCGCTGATTACAAAGTTGAAAGTTAAAAGTTGAAAGTTGAAAGTTGAAAGTTGAAAAGTGAAATCAGATTATCAGCGATTCAATCTTAATAAATGTAATCAGCAAAACGAAATCATTAAATCTATCGCATCCCTTAATCACTGAATCAGCAAATCATTAAATCAGCGATTTAAATCAACGAATCAAATCCAGTTAATCAACGCAATCATGAAATCATCTAATCAGTGATTTAATCAACGCAATCGTGAGCAATCATTTAATCAGCGATCCCAGCTTCTCCATCACCCATTCAGCTCCGGGCAGATCTTTTGAAGTCATAACCTGCTTTTTAAGATTCATCAGTTTAAATTCATCAAATTTTATTTTAAGGCTGATCATTTCATTTACTGTTTTAAGAAAGTTCATATATTTTTGCCTCGTGGCTTCTTTAATGATCTTTGAGTTGATGAGAAAATGTCTGAATGTCTGTAAGTGAGAAATAGCGTTTTCAATAGAATTAAGCTCGAACAAGCTTTTGAGGATCAGTGTCCTGACATCAATTTTAAAATAAAGGTTCTCATTAGTTGTAATGAGTAAGTTGCTAAAGTTTATCTTATTACACTGCATAAGAGCATCTTCGAAATTTCCTTCGAGAAAATTTATGTGCGCCAGCGAGTAAGCTGAAATTGAACTTCTGCTTTCTGAGCGGACAAACTTAAGATATCCCGCAACAAATTTTTTTAATTTTTCTTTTTCATTTAGCTTAAAACACAGTATCAGAATGTTTCTGTATAAATTAAGATGGATCGAATTTTTCCTGTTATGAGAGAGGACATTGAATTCAAGCATTTCAAGTAGCAGGTTCAGAAGTTCCCTGTTGTATTTAGTCTCGCCTTCTTTAATTTTATTATCATAATATGCCTGCATGACAGAGTAAATATTTCTTTTATCGATCTGTGTGAGCGTGTCGAAATGCTGTTTGAAGATCTTACGCGCTTTGCCGAAATTGATCTCACTATCATCTTCAAGAAAACCCATCCATAAATAGTAAAAGATCATAAGCAACGGAACATCCTGAAACTTATCAAGATTATTTTTCACATATTTCAGTATGTGTTTCAGAAATGTAAAGTCGTGCTTTATCTTTACACGCTGCTCTTCTATTATAAGATGAAATGAAGTTTCCAGTATTGAAATTAAAAAGAACTTTATGAGAGAAGATATATGATCTTTCCGGAAGCTGTCTGTAAGAGTCATATCAACAGTCAGAAAGCTTTTTATTTCGTAAGCGAAAAGTTTGTTTGAATAATATTCCTGATCCTTTAATTTTTTCTTTTCAATTTCTTTCTCAAAAGCTTCGATTTTCTTATTCAGCAATCCTGTAAGCTCCCTGTCATGAAGCTCTTCCATCAGTATTTTGCTGCTGCCCGGACTCTTTGAAACATTACTGTGGATAAGAAATTTTTCCGCGAGTATTTTCAGATCTGAAAACAGATTACGGATGTACGATTCTTTAAAAGCTTCATTCCCATACAGCGCGGTAAAGAGATTTTCCGTTGACAACTCCGTGTTATCATAACCCGGATGAAATTTTTTTAAGAGTTCAAAGAACAGTATAACTTTATTATTCTTATTGTGAAAAGGAGAGTTTAGAAAATGCCCGAACGAATTAATTTCTTCACGGGTAAAAGTACTTAGTATGGAAACAGCGCTGTTTTTCATGTTTATAAAATATATCACACGTCAGTTTTTTTAAAGTCAGGATGCAGTTAATAAAAAATTTATTTGTAGAACCGGACTGATAACTATAATTTGCACACGAAACATTTGATGTTCCATTAAAAAATATTTTAAGAACTCAAAAACAAGTAAATTGAAAAACATTATTTATTCAATTATCATAATATTCAGTTTCCTGAATATCTCCTATTCTCAAAATCCAGAAAATTATGTCGCACGGTTCAATGGCTTTTACAGTTATGTTGCACTTGACGGAAATCCGCTGAACACTGCAACAGCTTATACTCTTGAAGCGTGGGTCAATCCAAGTGATCTGGGTCCTTCTACAATGTCCGTCATAGGGAAAAACTATTCGACCGGTTTCTTTCTCGGCATTCAGGCTACGGGAAGAATAGTTTTTATCCGAAAGGAAGCAGTTCACTCAGGAGCCGTGTTACGGGAATTATCCCGAAGAATCAGTGGACGCATATAGCCGCAACATACAACGGCGCCTTCACGGCAATATACATAAACGGAAACCTTGATACATCCACTACAGCCATTACCGGCGCTCTGACTCAGAACAGCGATTCAATCCGTATAGGAGCTGACAGAGTTGGAATAGATAACTTATTTTTTTACGGATACATGGATAATGTCCGCTTGTGGAGAACAGCCCGTTCCGCCTCTGATATCAAAGATGACAGATTCATACCATTCTCCATGTATATTCCTTCCGGAAAATATGCTTCTTTAGGCTCAAGCTTCCTTTTTAATAATGATCTGTACAGCGGAGGAGGGTATTCAACCGGAGCAAATGGAATAAATATTACATACATTAATTATTTCAACAAAGCCGTTAATTTCATCGACTATAATAATAATCTTTTACTTAACGGAACAACTGATTACTGCAGTCACGAGAATCACAATGGGTGGTTCAGCATGCCGGGTGAATTTACTCTTGAGGCCTGGATCAAACGGGATACAACAGGAACGCAGCCTTTGTATCAGAACATTATCAGTAAAAGCGGCGGCACTAATGTATTTGATTATGGATTATATTTCGACTCCCAGCAGGGTAATCTGTATTTTGCTATCAATAATTATACCCGTATACTGCAGGCGCCGGCTGCCGTTCAAACGGCACAGTGGACACACGTTGCTGCTTCTTATGATCCGTATGACGGAAAAGCTGTAATTTACGTTAATGGTGATTCGGCTGCAGGGACAAATTTTTCCGGAAATCCGGCAGTTCAGAATAATCCTTATCACATTTTCTTTGGTGCCACGGGAGCTTCTAATAATTCTGCAAATAAGTTCAAGGGCCAGCTAGATGATATAAAGATCTGGTATAAGTCAGAAAGAACTGCAAAGGAGATTAAAGAAAACATGTTCTGCAATAAAATCCGGAATATGCAAACTTATGATAGTGTCATTTACGTTACTTTTGATAAGTACCAATCGGGGGTGCATGTCGGCGGGAGTTCTCATGTCGGCGGACTTAAATTTTTCGGCAATGCAACGGTCAGCTCGTCACATGCAAATACAAAAAATATTACCTCACCGGTCATTCATGATCCGCGCGGTGAATTTAATTCTTCATCTTCGGTAATGAGTCATAAAAAATTTTTTGTACCGGATGCAGATATAAACGGAATAACTGATTCAATTTATATACCGGAAGGAAGTCCGGTTAATGATCTAAGAGCTTGTGTAATGCTGTCTCACAGCTATACCGGCGACATCGATCTTATTCTTATAGCTCCTTCGGGTTCTTCAGTGTATCTCCTTGAGAAAAACGGGTTCAGCGGAAATGATGTAATGACAATATTTTCTGATGCCGCGGATTCCGTTCCGTCAAAAGGAATTAATGTCAACGGTCCGGGAATAAATTCACCTTTTAGTCCTCTGATCAAAGCCACTCAGTCTTTATCTGTGTTTAACGGTCAGAACAGAAAAGGATGGTGGAAATTAAAGATCATTGATTATGCATCTCCTGATGTCGGATACATGCATGGTTGGGGGTTAAATTTTAAAACTCAGAAAAAACTCAGCCTTTCTGCATTGATCCAGGGATTTTACAATATCACTACAAACAAAATGATTGGTGATACGGCTAAAGTTTTATTGAGAAATGCTTTACCGCCTTATGCAGTGGTTGATTCTTCTAAGGCAGTTCTTGATTCTAATGGCAGCGCAAATTTTTATTTTAACAAAGCAGAGAACGGTATGAACTATTATGCTGTCTTAAATCACAGGAACTCAATTGAAACCTGGAGCTCTTCTGCAATACAATTTAATACCGGATCAGCAGCCTTTGATTTTACTACGGCGGCTTCGAAAGCGTTTGGAAGTAATCAGATAAACATTGATACTTCACCTTTGAAATTTGCGGTGTTCGGCGGTGACGTGAACAGAGATGGGAATGTTGACCTTACTGATGTAATTCAAATCCATAACAGCGCAGCAAATTTCGATGCGGGATATATTGCGAATGATATAACAGGAGACAAAACCGTGAGTTTAACGGACATCCTTCTTGCATACAATAACGCTGCAGCTTTTGTGAGTGTGAGGAAACCCTGATCGCTGATTAAAATGATTGCATGATTGCATTGATTAAACGCGGAATGATTACATTTGATTAAAATCTAAGATTAAATCAATTAAAGAATCGCGGATTAAATGATTTAATGATTACATTGATTAAAAAAGCTAGTTATTATAAGCACACAATTTCAATCTTTAAATCAATACAATCAAGCAATCATTAAATCAGTGATCACATCTTTCCCAGCCATGCATTCTGCAGTGACTTCTGTGTATCCGTCAGCTTTTCATCTGCAGTTAACTTAAAATCATAACCGGTGTTAGTTTCTGTTATGGTGGCTTTCAGAGTTTCTTTCGTCTCTTTACCGCTTGCATCATATCTTGCAACTACTAATTCAAACTTGTCACCTTTTTTAATTTCATTCTGAGCTGATCCGAACATGCTTCGCGCATTCTGAAATGTAATGGATTTACCATTAAAGGAAATTAACTCATCACCGGATTTTAATCCAAGTTCATTAATGAATTTATTATTATTTGATTCAACATTTTCTATTTTCAGTCTGTAGTTATCGGGATTAAATCCCATTGTGACTCCGGCAACATTTATCATTTCATACGGAGTTTTATTTACACTCAAACCTACCTTTGCAAAAATTTCATCATAGGGGATTTTATTCGGTCCTGCAACGTACTTGTCCAAAAACTGCCTTACTTTTGGAGAAGTCAAAATTTCTATCTCTCCGAATAACTCGCTGTCTTTAAAAGATACTTCCTTCCCGTATTTTTGAAGTAACTTATTGATCACATCCTGCAAGCCCATGCTCCCGTTTGATTCTTCTCTGATCAGTATATCAAGACACAATCCTATTAAAGCGCCTTTTACATAAACATTTGTATATTGCGGTTCATGGATATCCAATGCACCTTTACTCATTACAGTGAATGGCAAAGTATCATTATATCTTGATGATGCATTTAATTTTTCTTCAATTGCTCCGTTATATTCTTCCAGTGTGATAAGCCCTTCTACGAGCTGAATGTACTCGGAGAAGTATTCGGTTACACCTTCATAAAGCCACAGGTGCTCGCTCATTACAGGATTATTGAAATCAAAATTCCCGATTTCTTCAGAGTGAAGATTAAGGGGCGTCACGATATGGTAAAATTCATGAGCATTGGTAGACTGAAGCTGGGCAAGCATATAAGACTTTGCCTGAACGGGCACATCCGGCATGAAATATAATGAGGAATTATTATGCTCCAGTGCGCCGAAGCTTCCGCTGCCTTTTGTGCTGTTTGAATAATAATAAAGGAATGTGTACTTATCAGCCGGAAGCTTTCCGCCGAGAAATTTTCTGATAGCTTCCATCAACGGTTTCAGCGATTCCTGTGTGTCCTTTGCAGTAAGGCCTTTACCGGGTGAATAAACTGAAATTAATATTTTTGTTTCGTCAAAATTTATTGTAGCTGTATCCGGTACATTAAAGAAGATCGGATTATCAACCACATATTGATAATCAGGAGCAGTAAAAATTTCCAGAGTTTCAGTTCTCTCGGCAGCGTCAAGACTTGTTGAACCAAAGAATCCTTCCGGCTTGGTAAAATTAAGAACGTAATCGTTTTCAATATAGCCGTCTAAATATCCGAAGAATCCGTGATTATTGAATACAAAAATTGTATCCTTCTGAATGCTCGTTCCGGCAGGTTCAAATATAGTAGGTTTAGCTGTATCTTCAAAGGTATCATCAATTTTGTAAGTTATTTTATAGAGACTGTTTGCGCCTGATATTTCCCATGTGTTGGCATCGTTTTTACTGACTGACAGTTCATTTCCTGAATTATCAAATGCTTTCAGGTCCGAAGCGAATCTGCCGAAGTTATAGATCTTATATGTACCGGGAACCATCGCCGGGAATTTATACAAAATTTTATCTTCAGTAATTAAAGGCGTTATAAGTTCGACGGTAAGCTGATCATTTTCAACATTATTCAGATTAATGAAGAACTGATAGTTTTCGTTTTGAGTGGTTTGGGAATATAAATTTGAAAAGGATATGGAAATGATAAATAAAAATAGTACACGACGCATAAAATTTGTTTTGGTTTAATTAATTGGTTAACAAGTTATACAAATTACGGACAAGATTAAATATTGTTTTTGGTAAATACGAATTATCCTCTGTACACTACAAAAAGGGAACACGGATAACTCTGATTAAACGGAAAATAACGGATTTAATGAATCCGAAAGGCGAGAATTATCAAAACTTCTTTCATTAATTCGCGTTAATTCGTGAAAATTAGTGGCAGGCTCTTAAATATTTATAAAATTTCCGGTAATAAAATTTAATCAATTGAAAAATCCCGAACACGTCTCACGTTTGACATTTCACGTTTTAACCGCTTTCAGCGAAAACAACAACGGAATATCCTCATCTATCCTGTAATATCCGTCCTCACCTTTCTTCATCCACGGGAACTGCTGCCACACAGTAAACCTATGTTCGTGAAAGAATTCTATCTTTAAACCCGCATTGATCAGTGACATAAAAATATCCGAAAGACTGTGTATCCATTCATATGTCACATTATTCAAAGTCTTTGCATTCTTTTCCGCATATGTTCCCTCTTCATCGAATCTTAGCGGCTCCTTTTTACTGAAATAAGGATAGACTACTTCAAGCTTATTTGCTCCGGATGAATTATCAAAGACGTAAGATAATGGATGACCTTCTGCAATATAGAAGAAACCGCCTTCCTTTAAAAAATGACTGACGATCTTCGCCCACTTTGTAATGTCCGGAAGCCAGATAAGCACTCCGTATGAACAATAAACTATGTCATATTTTTTATCGAGCTTTTCCGGTAAAGCATAGATATCCGATAAAATAAATTCCGCTTTCATTCCCAGTCCGTCACGAATTTCATCTGCGGTTTTAATCGCTTCCTCTGAGAAATCAACTCCTGTCACATCAGCCCCGAGCATTTCAAGCGACAATGAATCCATTCCGAAATGACATTGAAGATGCAAAACAGATTTGCCTCTGATGTCTCCGAGCTCTTCACGTTCGAGCGAATGAAGCTGATTCACACCTCTTTTGAATTTATCGAGACTGTAAAACTCTGATTTTCTGTGAATGGAAACCCTCTCGTTCCAGTGAGCCTTGTTTGTGTTAAGATATTTTTCTGTATCCAAGATTAAAGATTAAAGATTAAAGATTAAAGATTAAAGATACGAATAACTATCAATTGTCAATTATCAATTATCAACTATCTACAGACTCCAAAGATACTGAAACTTCAGAAAAAACTGTCTGTTCGTTTCAACATAATTCGAAAATCCCTGAGCGTTTGTAAGCTCGCTTATATTTTGTGAAGCCCCTAAAAAAAGTATTGTATATGGATTCCATTTATAACTAAGAAGAGGATCAACATTAAATACTCTGCTGAAGAGATCATACTGAACAAGTACACGAAGGAAAAAATTTTTATTGAACTGATAAGAAATTTTATCACTTACAACATATCCCGCATAAAGAAGCTCTCCGCCTCGTTCCCTGGCAAGCTCGGAATAACTGAAGTTAATATCGTTTCTCAATTGATCGAATGGTTTTAATGTGCCGTAAAGACTGAAGTCATGCCCGAAGCCTACATAAGAAGGATATTCAAACTTCACGACATAATTTCCTCCTTCATAATAAAATCCGCCTGTGAGAACTTTGCTAAGATTATTAGCTTCAAGATTTATATGCCATCTGTTTACATTTTTATGAAAGATGTCATCATAAAGTTCATTGTTGACAACGGAATATCCGATCCCTGACCAAAGCCCGTTTGTCCAGTCAGTTACAAGATTCAGCTCAAAGAACTGTCCCATCAGCTTGCCGTTTATATCATACTGAACTTCAAAATTTAACTCGGGATCAATCCTTCTTAAAAAAAAGTTTCCCGGATAAAAATTGTATTCCTGCTGCATGAACAAATACTGGAAATTATTTTTCTGAATGAATCCGTTGTCTCTCCTTATTGTTGACGGCTGATAAAAATACTCCGTATAAAAGCTCCAGTTGCGGGCGTTTCTGTTGAAAGATATGTATGCGTTTGTCCCGTTGTAGCTCTCTCCGTCATACAAAGCGGTATATTTCTCATTATCAAAACGGTAATCTTTCAGAGTGTTGTAATAAAAATTTGTATCATTAATTTCCTTTGTATTATTCTGAGTGATCTGAAAAGTGAGATAGTAGTTACTTGCAAAATTAAAGTTTCCGTCTATACCGTAATTTCTGTTGTAGCCTGTAAAGTTAAATGCTTCCGAGCTGTCAGAGCTTTCTTCCCTGTCTGAAATTATCGCGCCGATATGATTTTCTTCGCCAAGATCATATTTCAGCCTTAAAATATTTGAAACGGAATTTTTATTGCTCGAAAGGAAAAAGCTTCTGAATGTGAGAGGAACTATGAAAGGAGTGTCCTCATCATATGCACTCATGAATCCTATGTGAAGTTTTTTTGCTTTTCCGGACAGCTTAACCGCAGCGATAGGATTATTTACAGACCTTGTATAAGCAATATTTATCGGAGTTGAAAAATTATCCTTTCCTTCAAGAAAGAAAGGTCTTTTCTCAGGATAAAAGAGTGCGAACGGTGAATTGATATTGATCTGCGGGGCATCGGCTTCTACCTGTGAAAAATCAGGATTTACTGTTGCGTCAAGTGTAAGCGTAGAGCTGATTCCGTATTTTGCGCTCAGACCAATTTCGCCCTGCAAACCGTTGTGTGAATATTTTGAATCCGGATCATACTGATCTTCGAGTCCGCTGATCTGATTTCCGAGAACGTAGGGAAGTATCTGAATGTCAGTACCGCGTTTTACATTTTTAATTCCTTTCAGATAGCCGGATTGTCCCATGAAATTCGGATCATCTCTTGATACAGAAGCCCAGTAAATTTCCTGTCTTGCGCCGCGCGGCCTGTTCCTCAGGATATGAACTCTCCAAACCTGTTCGGATTTATCAGGAAACCTGAGACTCTTGAAAGGTATCTTCATTTCAGCCGTCCATTTATCCGAATACATTTTAGCTTCAGATTCAAAGATCATGTCATAGTTTGAATCCTCGTTATTGGTTGTCCATAAAAGATCACCCTGAATACCTTTAGGATTTACATACGTTTCGAATCCCTGCTTGAGATCACCGTAAGTATTAATGAATGGTCCTACCCAGTCATCGCCGTACATTTTGTCTCTGTCGGAAATTGAAGCCCTTACACTCGGCATGTCTTTTTCATAGCATACAAAAGCAAAATAAATATTTTCGTCATCATAGAAAACTCTTGCCTCAGTTTTCACTTCGGGTGAAACATTATCGCCCGGACTTATCTCTGTGAAATTTCCTGCTACGGCAGCTTCTTTCCATACTTCTTCATTAATGATCCCGTCTATGTTTAGCTTTCCCGGATTTAATTTCGGAATGTTAAGCTCAGGTCTTACATTCGGCGCGAAAAGATTTTCAGCGGATGAAGTATCCGCAGAAACAGTGTCCGATCCTGACGGACCTGCAGTGGAATCTTGTAAAAATAAGCTCAGTGTTGAATCAGAAAAAGTTTTTTTTGATGATGAATCTGAGCTGACCTGTGATAAAAGATCGCAGCAGGTCATTAGATAAATCATAAAAACTTTAACGAGCATTATTTTAAGCATTATTAGAATTCAAAATTCTGTATTTTGACGGAAAAAATATTTTTAGGTTACGGCAATAATGGTATTAAATAAATTTATTTTAAAGAATAAAAAAATTCTTGGTGAGTAAACAAATAAGATCTCAGAAGAAAAGTTACAAAGTATTTTATCTTATCAGAGATTTAATTCTCATATCAGCCGGAATTTTTTCAGCAGCTCTCGGGCTTAAAGGGTTTCTGCTTCCGAATGGTTTCATCGACGGAGGAGTAACAGGCATTTCATTGCTTGTCACTCAATTGACAGGGATACCATTATCAATCCTCTTAATTTTGATAAATGCTCCTTTTATAATAATGGGCTATTTTCAGATCTCAAAAATGTTTGCTTTAAAAGCAGCGCTTGCGATCGCGGGACTGGCTATGTGTCTTGCGGTAATTTCTTTTCCTGTCGTGACTTCAGATAAACTTCTTGTTGCTGCATTCGGAGGATTTTGTCTCGGCACCGGAATTGGCTTAGCCATAAGAGGCGGCTGTGTAATTGACGGTACGGAAATACTTGCGCTTTACATAAGCCGCAAGACAAGCTTAAAGGTTGGTGATGTTGTTTTGCTTATCAATGTGATTATTTTTTCCGTAGCAGCGATAGTTCTCGGAATAGAGAAAGCATTATACTCCGTGCTCAGCTATTTTGCGGCTTCAAAGGCAGTTGATTTTATCATCGAGGGAATTGAAGAATATACAGGTGTTACTATCATTTCTGAAAAGAGCCATGAGATCAGAAAAACTATCATCGAAAAAATGGGAAGAGGATTTACAATTTACACAGGTAAGAAAGGATACGGCAAGAGAGGAGAAGTTGAGGGCGAGATAGATATTATTTATACAGTGATCACACGTCTTGAGATCTCAAAACTTAAAAACATAGTTAACATAATTGATGAAAATGCCTTTGTAGTCATGCAGAGCATAAATGATACTAAGGGTGGAATGATAAAGAGGAGAGCGCTGCATTGATTTGGAATTTGGGATCTCGGATTTGGAATTTTATTTTGCTGAATCCGAAAATTCTGAAATAAGCTTGAAAATTTTCCTCAGACTTTGAAAGAATTTTTTCCAGACAACTAAAATCTAAAATTATTTCAAAAGGATCATCTTCCTCACCTCAATGAAGCTTCCGGCTTCTAATTTATAATAATATACTCCGCTTGGATAATTTGCTCCGTTGAAATCAACGGAGTAGCTGCCTGCATTTTGTTTTTCATTAACTAAAGTTAAAACTTCTTTCCCCAAATTATTATACACAACAAGTTTTACATCTGAGGTTTGACCTCTGACGTCTGACGGAATTGAATAACGAATAACTGTAACAGGATTGAACGGGTTAGGATAATTCTGCTCTAGTTTAAATTTAACGGGAAGCTCAGTGTTATTTGTCTGAATGTTTGATGTCTGAGAATACTTTAAAGTTGTAATATCATAGCTTGTATTATTGCCGTATGCTTTTCCTGTCATTACTATGCTGTTGTTTTTTGTAATGACAAAATCGGAAGCAAAGTTTCTGTATTCAGGATGGTTGTAAACTGTGCTCCAGAGACTGTCCCCGTTTGATCTGTACTTGACAAGTAAATAAGAAAAGTCAATACTTGCGCAACCGGCATTACGTCCGCCGCCTGAAGATATATATACATCATCAAATTTATCCACACTGACCTTTCCCGGTGCTATTTCGCCGGAAGGATTTGAAATGATCTTTTTCCAGATCTCATTTCCGGCAGTGTCAAGCTTTAACATCGTAAGCGATGCACGGGGAGAAGTTACGGATTCAAACGCTCTGCCTGAAACTATTACATTGTTCAATGAATCCACCGCAATTGAATTAGCTTCATCATATGAATTCCTGAGACCGTTATAATATTTATTCCACATCTCATTTCCGTCCGTATCATATTTTACTATTATATAATTTTCCGATGAACCCTGAAGCACGCCTGATCCGCATGCAATTACATTATTTCTTTTATCAACTTTAAAATCCAGGAAGAAATTTACAAAACTATTCGGCTGAAAATTGCTCGACCATAGCTCATCCCCGGTCTTGGTATATTTTATTATTGTATTATCACCCATGAAATAAATATCGTCATCTTTAGCAATTAATTTCTGATAGTAATAAAATTCAGTATAATTTGTTACCCACATCCGGTTTCCCGTAGGAGAATACTTTGCAATGAAACCAACATCGGTTGCTCCGCTGACAATAAGATTTCCAAAATCATCTGTTGTAATAGCCCTGAGCTGTGCCGTCGAATTTCCAGGTGCTCCAATTCTTATTGAAAATAAAATATTACCTGAAGGATCTATTTTTGAAATGAGAATGTCGTATGCAGTGCTGTCAAACTTTACTGAAGTTGAAAAATAAATATTACCGGAAGGATCAGCTGCTATCGAGGGTTCAAAATTGTAATACGGTTCATAGCCAATCGAATCGCTGACTATATATTTCCACTGCTCCGTCATAGCTTCATTATATTTGATCAGTATTGCCTGGCGGTTATTGTAACCTGCCACATAAATATTTCCTTCATTATCTTCTAGAACCTTACCGGTTCCGTCACCACTGAATCCTTTCGAGTCATATTTGCTTTCCCAGTTTGTCTGGCAGAAGGCGTCATAGGATTTAACAAAATGATCGTACTCATTATAATTTTGAAACATTGATCCGCACCCCAAGGATTTCCGTCATTATCCAATGCGAGTGAAAGTATACTGCCATAAGAATCATTAAAATTTCCTGATGATAAAGAGTCACCTTCCGTGTTATACTTTATCACTTTTCCTCTAAACTTGGGATCTCTCATGTAACAAAGAATATTTATATGATTTATATTATTTATTTTCATAAAAATATCATCACCACTCCATATATCCCAGTTGTTAATTAACTTGCTCCATACAGAATCACCCTGCGGACTGAATCGTCCCATGATATATCCTACATAGTTCTGTCCCTGATCATCTGTAACAATTGGGATCAAAGAACCTGCATAAAAAATATTTCCTGAATTATCCAGTTCGAGTGCTTTTGAGATCATTCTCCCTTTAATATCAACAATGATATTTTTGAACCAAATTAAATTTCCGGCCGAATCTATTTTCTGAATTTTCATGAACTGGTTAAAGCCTTCCTGCTTATCACCTAAAACATATATCTCATTTTTACTGCTCACCTTAATTTTTGAATATCTTACATCCCGGTCATTGCCCGGGATTCCATCTTTTTTCCATTTCAAATTTCCGTTCATATCAATTTTCAACATGAAAGCAACGTTACTGAAACTTCCATCCGAACGGTCACCTGAGATATAAACATTATTCAAAGAATCTACGGACATTGATAAGCCCGTTGAAACTGTATCAGCCAAACGATAGTGCCATAGTAAATTTCCGGATATGTCTATCTTGGCAAGATTGATATGTGAATTGCTGCCTTGCTCATTAAAAAGGATCAAAAGATTTCCGGCATAATCTCTTTTAAAATCAACCGGTACATCCGAAGCATTTGAAAATGAATTAACCTTCTTTGTCCATGTCAGATTTCCTGAAGATGAATATTTTGGATCAAAATGTCATGATTGGAAACTTCATTATACGAACCGCCTGCAACATAAATATTTCCCGAAAGATCAGAAGTGATCTTTGAATAACTCTCCGTGCCGTTAACTCCTTCACGAAAAGTCCTTAGCCACTCTCTTCCTCCCGATGAGTTATATTTTATTAATACTGCGAAGGAAGTTAATCCGTCCGAACTGTAACCGGTTGTGATCATTCCTCCGTCCGAGAACTGACAGCATCGGTACAATAGTCTGAAGCTCCTGCATATCCGTTGAAGGTTCTGACTGCTTCAGAGTAGGATTGGCTAAACAAATCCGGAAAGCTAAAAACATTAATAAAAAAAATAATTTTTTCATAATGTAAAAAGTTTAGTATTTTTATTTCAGCAATATCATCTTCCTCACCTCACTGAAATCTTCCGCCTCAAGTTTATAATAATAAACTCCGCTCGGATAGTTCGTTCCGGTGAAATCAGCGGTATAGCTTCCCGCCGCAAGCTTTTGATTTACCAATGTCATGACTTCCTTTCCGGAGATATCATAGACTATGAGCTTCACGTCCTGGCCCCGCCTCCTGCGTCCTGAGGAATGTCGAAATTTATTTTTGTAGAAGGATTGAACGGGTTTGGATAATTCTGGGATAAATTAAATTCATCCGGGATGGCAGTACCGTTATAGCTAATGGAAGTTGTTGTGTCCCTGTAATTCAGAATCTTAAAATTATCAAAATAAAATCCGTCTCCGGGAACGCCGTTATCAGTAACTACATTAAATCTGATCTTAACTTTCTGTCCGATATAAGGGCTTAAATTTATCTGTTCATTGACCCAGTGCTTCATCGCAGTATAAGACGGCTGTCCGGACACAGGGCTTGTATATCTTCCCGGAAGATTTATCCAGGACGTTCCGAAATTTGTACTTACCTGAACCCTGATGTAATCAAAATTTTCTTCAGTCGCCCATTTAGCTGCAAATTCAATCCTCGGGCTTTGAGTCTCAATAAGATTAATTGTATCAATCAGTGTAATGGTATTGTTTGAACTGTTCCGGGAATTGCCGTATCTTGAATCTGCAAAGTTCTTACTTCCTTCATACGGGTCAATGAATGTAGTATCGGCAAGAATTCCTGTCCCGGCCCGTGTCCATCTTGAGATGCCGTTCTCTGCATTATCTGAAAACAGGATCTGCGGATTTCCTATATTGATTCTTATGGTATCCGTTGATGTCAAAACACCTTCCTGTCCGACAAAGACTACGAATTTCATTTCATCCATATAATTTGCGAGTGATGATATTCTGAAGTCTATTGAACCAGTATTTGCATTTTCCCCGGGAAGTATTGTCTGGGAAGTAAATGAATAAAATTGTGAACTTGGTGTTACGTTTGGATAGAGTGAATTTACCGTGACAGAAGCTGACGTCACTCCCTGTGACAGACCTCTGTTTTTTATTGTAACCTGCAGATGCAGTGTATCATTTCTTTCTACATATCCGTTTCCAAGTATTTTATAATTTCTGAAATCAACATACCCGCCTCCTACTTTTGAAAGATATTTTAAACCGTAGAGATTCTCACTTGCAACCGGAATGATCTCGGGTATCTCAGGCCAGAAATCAGTTCCGCCGACTTCGGGTGTCCAGCAGTATGTTCCCTGTGAATGAAGGTAGTCTCTGGTAGTTCCGCTTGAGTAGTAGTCAAGCATTTCTTTAACTGTCCCGTATAGGTAATTATTGGTTGCGCCAAAATCAGATGAATACTCTGAATAAACTTCGTATTTAACAGTCGAATCATTATACCCGTAAGGATTCAGATATCGTCCGGCATAAGAGTGCATTGAAAATGATATCTTCGGATGTGTCTGCGAAATAAAGTTCATGATTGCTTGTGTCTCCGGCTCTGAACCGGCAGAAGGTCCTCTGTAAGTTTCAGATCCGGGATCGCTGCTTGACCCGGTGTTAATTCCCCAGCCGTAAGGATAGTTCCTGTTAAGGTCCACACCGAAATCACCGCCGCCGCTGTTCTTCCTGTTCTTTCTCCAGAACCCGCCTCCGTTCGGATTTGTAGTCTGATTATAAACGTAACCGTCGGGATTTACTACAGGTACAAAAAATATTTCGCGGTTGCTCAAAAGGTAACCCGCTTCACCGTTATTCTGATAATTTTCCAGCAGCCAGTACATATAATACATCAGACACGCCATTGACTGAGGCTCTCTCGCATGATGAAGCGCATCAAAATAAATGGCAGGTTCGGTAGCTGATTCATTTATATCAGGATTATCGGAAAGCTTTACAGCCCAAATGGTTCTGCCTTCGACAGATGTTCCTATATTTTGTTTAACGGAAATTAAATTCGGATAAAGAAGACGCATCGAGTCAAGCTTTTGAACTACTTCAACATATGTATAATATCCTCCCATGCTTCCGTAAGAAAACCCGTTCACATTGTCGTTCATTAATATCTCATTGCTTTGCATTAATTTATTATTGGAAGGTAACTTTCTCTGCAGATAATATTTTTCCATATCCGGAATCTGAATTTCGTACTGAAGTCCTGTATTTTTTATCCTGTTAAGTTCTTTCTGATTGACAGTCAATACAATCCCATCCGGAATTTTTCCTGTATAATGTTCAATATCAATATCGTTGAGCTGAAGAGTTTTCAAATCTTCTGAAGACTTTGCATATATTTTTACGCGGCTGTATTTATCAGCAGAGTTATTGTCCTGCGCATAGCTGAAATTAAAGGATAGTGAAATTAAAAATAGAACAGCAGTAAATATGAAGTGGTGTTTTTTGATTTTCATTCATTAATAGGGTAAGTTAAAGTTAATTCGGATTATACCTTTCTAACAAAACTTAAATCATTTAATTTCCATAAAAAAGGAAATAAATTAATTTTGTTTCTGCCACTAATTAACACTAATTAACACTAATTTGCACAAATTATTTTAATGATTTATAGTTTATTCAAGTAGTGTAAATTCGTGAAAATTAGTGGCAGACTTTTGCTTCATTGTCATAGAAAATTTAATAATTATATGAACGAAAAAGAAAAATTTGATTCCGTAGGACGGTTTACAAACCGGATTGAAAATTATGTTAAGTACCGTCCTCATTATCCCGCAGAGATCATTACTTTCCTGAATGATGAATGCGGTTTTGATCAAAGCAGGATCGTAGCGGACATTGGCTCGGGTCCGGGAATTTCCTGCGAACATTTTATTGCAAACGGGAATATTGTTTATGCTGTCGAACCTAATGAGAACATGAGAAAAGCTGCAGAAGAAATTTTTAAAGATTCAAAAAATTTTATCAGCATAAACGGAACAGCTGAAGCTACCGCACTCGAGAGTGACAGCATTGATCTTATTATTGCAGGACAGGCATTCCACTGGTTTGACAGGGAAAAATGTAAAACAGAATTCAGAAGAATTCTGAAGAATGATGGGTATGTAGTCCTGATGTGGAACGAAAAAATTTCATCGAATGATTTCATGAAAGCTTATTATGATCTGCTTGAAAAATTCGGGACAGATTACGAAAAAATAAACCATTCAATAGTTACGAATGACAAAACTATCGGGGAGTTTTTTTCATTCAAAAAGAAGATATTTGAACACACTCATCCTCTTGATTATAAAGGTCTTGAAGGAAGACTGCTTTCGTCTTCATATATCCCGCTCGATGGTGAAGTCTTTGAAAAGATGATTGCAGAATTAAAAGACATGTTTGAAAAGTATAATGTAAACGGAAAAGTGGATATGAAGTATGAAACAAGGTTGTATTACGGAAACCGGTTTAGTTGACTGTTTAAATCGGTTAATTATAATTGAACAATGAGTTTTCTGCCAATCATAATAAACTAAAACAATTCACCGTTACATAATTTTGAATCATACATTTACATAAAAAAAGGTTATGTTTTATAGATTTATTCTTAGTTTATTGTAATAAAAATTTAGCATGATAAAATATTTATTCATTGTATGTTCAGTCCTAATTTTCGTATCAGTTTCCCACGCCGGATGGTTCTTTCAAACAAGCCCGGTTAGCAGCGATCTCTACAGTGTAAATTTTAATCACGGAAATGACAACATTGTCTGGGCGTGCGGTGAGGACGGCGTAATTTTATACTCTTCCAACGGCGGTGTTAACTGGATTTTGCAGAATAGTGGGACAACAAATGATCTTTTTGCAATTGTGTTTATGGAAATTTCAGGAGGTCCGGTATATGCGTGCGGAGAGAACGGGATAATTTTAAGAACTTCCGATAACGGGTTTAACTGGACAATTGTCCCTTCACCTTCAGGAAAAACATTAAGAGATATCAGTGATTTTAATTTCTTAACTGTCGGCGAAAGCGGAGTGATATTAAAAAGTACAAATGAGGGATTAAACTGGTTTGCAGTTTCAAGTCCTACTATAAAAAATTTGTATGCAGTTTCAGGAACTTTCGGGTATTATGCTGTTGGTGAAGACGGAATTATTCTGAAAGGGATCAGTCAGGGAATGAGCTGGGATATTTCACCAAGCGGAGTTACAAATAATCTTTACGGAGTGCCGTTATTCGGAAGCACCAACATAACTGTCGGTCAGAACGGACTAATATTAAGAAGCACTAATTTCGGCGGGTCATGGTATTCACAAAACAGCCTTACTCAAAAGACAATCCGCTCTGTGGAATTTTCCGTGAACAATACAAGCAGAATTTACTGCGTCGGCGATAGCGGATTGATCCTTAAGACTACGAATGAAGGAGTTGACTGGGGATTTCAACACAGCGGAACGGATAAAGATCTTAACTCCGTGTTCTTTTATTTAAATGATAATATCGGATATGCCGTAGGTGATAACGGGACAATATTAAAAACAACAGACGGAGGCGGACTGATCACTTCGGCTGAAGCTCACCCCGGGTTAGAAAATATTCCATCGGGATATACTCTTAGGCAGAATTATCCGAATCCTTTTAATCCGAATACACAGATTCGTTATTTGTTATCCGAAAATGGTTTAGTCAGATTGAAAATATATGATGTACTTGGAGATGAGGTTGCAGTATTAGTTAATGAAAAACAAAACAAAGGAAACTACAGCTATCAATTATCAACTGTCAACTATCAATTGTCAAGCGGGATTTATTTTTACAGATTAGAAGTGGACGGAATGCTCAGTGAAGCAAAGCGTATGGTGCTTTTGAAATAAGGTATTAAAGGGTTTGAATAAGATACTGAATTATAATTTTTATTTAAGTAAATTTTTAAAAAACAAGGAGTGTTAAATGGAGGCATTAAAGCTAAACAAATTTTTAGAGAGTTTTGGAAAACTGGAAAACGATGAAAAAGAATATGCTCTTGAAATTATTAACAAACAGATGTCAGATGATAACCGAAAAAAAATTGTAAATAGAGTTAAAGAATCCAGGGCAAATTTAAAGAAAGGAAATGTTAAAAAGGGTTCGATAAAAGATTTGTATAAAGACTTAGAAAATGATTAACGTAATTTGGGATAAAGGTTTTAAGAAAACTTACAAGAAGAAAATTAGTCACTCTATTCTGCTCAAGAAAAATTTCTGGAATGCTATGGCTGCATTTGTATTAATCCTTTTTGACAAACGTCTAAAGACTCATAAACTAAGTGGTGAACTTAAAGACTCGTGGGCATTTAGTATTAATTATAAATATTTCACTGCAAGTTTTAAAATCCCAAGTCCGAAATCCCAAATCCCAAATCAAAATCATACTTCAGTATCCGCCAGCCGCTCAGCCCTGTCAGCGGTTTTCAGCTTGTCAATGATCTCATCAAGATCACCTTCTACTACATCAGATAAATTATAAAGCGTGAGACCTATACTGTGATCAGTGAGACGGTTTTGAGGAAAATTGTATGTTCGGATCTTGTCACTTCTGTCACCTGACTTTACCATTTTCTTTCTTTGTGAAACTAATTCCTGATCGCGTTTTGCGAGTTCGTGCTCATATAGTCTCGAGCGCAGTACCTTCATCGCCTTCATTTTATTTTTGATCTGAGAGCGCTCGTCCTGACACTGTACAACTGTATTCGTCGGAAGATGAGTTATGCGGATTGCAGTCTCAACTTTATTCACATTCTGTCCGCCTGCGCCGCCCGAACGAAACACATCAATCTTCAGATCACCTTCATTTATCTCAATGTCGAAATCTTCAGCTTCCGGAAACACAGCAACTGATGCAGCCGAAGTATGCACTCTGCCGTTAGCTTCAGTCTTCGGAACTCTCTGTACGCGGTGAACTCCGCTTTCATATTTCAGATCACCGTAAATACTTTTTCCGCTTACATTCAAAACAACTTCCTTCAACCCTCCCGGAGTAGAAGATTCATTAAATTCTATCAGCTCGACCTTCCATCTCTTCGTTTCAAAATATCTCGAATACATTCTGTAAAGATCAGCTGCAAACAAAGCAGCTTCTTCGCCGCCCGTCCCCGAGCGGATTTCGAGTATGGCATTTTTATCGTCAACAGGATCTTTAGGAATCAGAAGCTCTTTAATTTCTTTTTCAACTTCTTCAAGCCTGCCTTCCAGTGTTTCCTGTTCGGCTTTTGCAAGCTCTTTCATTTCGGTATCATTCGTTTCAAACAGGAGCTGCTTATTATCTTCGACATCTTTTCTTATTTTCAAATAATTGTTGTAAGCATTAACAATATCTTCCAGTCCCGAATATTCTTTCGAAAGCTTTCTGAATTCGTTCTGATCATTGGTAATGTCGGGAGCTGCAAGCAGTTCGGCGATCTCGTGATAACGTGATTTTACTTTTTCTAATTTTTCAAACAAAGGCTTTAGAGTTATGAGTTATGAGATATGAGTTATGAGCTTTTTTTGTTTTAATGTTAAAATTGTACTTTTAATTATTTTAAGTATTTGATTCGCGTCATTTGTCACAGTGCGATAATTATTATCTTCCAGAAATCCGGTTACAAAAAGTAATTCGAGCCAATATAGTGTTTCATCACATTCCTTTTGTGCAATACCAAGTTTATGAATGAAGTCATTTGTGCTCTCGGCATTCTTCGCTTCCCTTATATTAGCACCCACCGAAGTTCCTGAACGAAGTAATTGTTTACTCATTACAAACTCTCGTTTTTCTGTCGAAAGAATTTTATAAACTTTTACAATCTTAATTGCTAAATCAAATGATTTATCTTTCAAAATTGACTTACTCATACGTTATCTCCTCAATTAACCAGTTAATTTAACTTTAAGTATCTCACATCTCACATCTCATCTCTCATCTCTTATATCTCATCTTTATCTTATCTTAACATCTCATATCTCATATCTAATAAACTTCTTTCTCCCGTAAAAAAACCTTTACCGGCTCTTTTCCTAAATTATTTAAAGTTATGATTCCAAATATGAAGCTGACAACATTTCCTGTAAGTATTGTTATTATCTGAAAAATTGCCGCGGTCTGAACCGTGCTGAACGTTCCTTTTTGATTAAGAACATTTAATTTATTGTAAGCAATGAAATCCATTATGCAGCTCACGACATTAATTACCGGAAGAAATCCGATGAAACAACATACTCCGCATGATGCTATCCCGCCTGCGACTGTTGATGTTCCCCATCCGAGAAATCCGAGAATGTTTAAAATTCCTGATACAAGAAAAAAAGTCTTTGCTGTTTGTAATTCTGAGGGCATTATATTCTGATTTAAGTTAGTTTAAAATAAAAGGAGATACGTCTTTGATTTTAAATTGTTAACTTAATGGTTTAGAATTAAACTTACAGATTTTTTAACTCAGAGAATCTGTAAAACAAAAAAGCAATCGACCCGACGGGACGACTGCTTTTCATATTTTAAACTTAAAGTAACTACTTTACCAGATTGAACATCTTTCCGTACTGTCCGATCACCGGCAGCTCTTTAACTTCTCCGTTGGAAGCATTCATAATACCCATTATCAGCAGGATCAGCCATGGAATGTAAAGCACCAATCCGATTCCGCAGGTGATTGTTCCAATGATGCCGGCGGCTATATTTAGTAACAACAGTACAATTGACTGTTCGGTATGAAACATAACGAAATTATTTTTTCTCATATCGTCCATCAGAAGCGGTATAAAAAAAATAAGGTAAGAAATGATAGCCATTGTCTTACCCTGCTGAATCTCTTCGGGGGTGATATTTAAATTTCTGGTTGACTCTGCCATTTATTAGTTCTCCTTTCGAAAAGTGTTTTTAGTTTAAAAGAGAATTTCAAATTCTATCTGAAAATAGCCTTGATACTGCCCCAGGTACTTCTGATTCCGGAAACTGTATGGGTGACAGTAATATGATTTGTATATGTAAAGTTACCGTTTCCTTCAATACATTTTAATCTGTAATAATAAATTGATGTTGTCCTTACACCACTGCCGTTATAGTCAACTGAATTATCCTGATAGGAATAGTAAGAGTTATTACCTGTTGCGTCTTTATTATTAATGTAGATAAAGTTGTCGGGTTTATCAGCGCTTCGTTCAATTTCAAATTTTACGGTTCCGCTCTCATCATTTGTTTTCCATTCGACGAATACCCCGGTGGAATTGTCCCTTGCAGTGAAATACTGCAGAGTAACTGCTGCATAGAGGAATCCCGATGAAATCAGGATCAGTAATAGAATTTTTATATGTATTTTTAATTTTGACATTTTGTCCGGCTCAAATATAAACCCATTAATAAATAATATCAAGTATTTTAATCATGTATCTGAATTTATTTTTAAATAAATAAACATTCCATTATATGACAAATGTCATACTGTTTGAATGTTCTTTTCTTTAACTTTAAAAATTCACCGGGAACTTCAAATTGATGACCTTCTCCATATAATTTTAAACAAATATTTATTAATTTGTATAACTCATCAATGAAATAAATTAATATACTGTAAATTTATTAATTCAGAGAAAATTTTAAATTTGCTGTTTTCGGTGGGCAATAAATATTTTTATAAACTAAATAAAGTAAATTAAGGAGCATAAAAAATAAAATGAAAAAAATTGGAATCTTATTTGGGCAGGAAAACACTTTTCCGCAGGCATTTGTGGAAAGAGTTAACGAAAAAAATGAAGACGGCATTATTGCTGAATTTGTAAATATTGATAAAGTAGTACAGGGTGAATCACACGGCTATGATGTGATTATTGACAGAATATCTCAGGATGTGCCGTTTTACAGGGGATATCTTAAAAATGAAGCTATTGCGGGGACGGCTGTATTGAATAACCCATTTTGGTGGGCTGCTGATGACAAATTTTTTAATAATGCTTTGGCTACAAAAGTCGGTGTTCCGGTTCCGAAAACAGTTTTACTTCCTTCAAATCAAAATCCGCCTGACACAAATGCGAACTCATTCAGAAATTTAGCATTTCCACTGGACTGGGAAGGGATGTTTAATTATACAGGATTCCCTGCATACTTTAAGCCGTTTTCAGGTGGCGGATGGAAGAGTGTTTATAAAGTGACAGACCCTGCTGATTTTTTTGAGAAATACAACGAGACTGAGCAGCTTGTAATGATGCTTCAGGAAGAAATTAATTTTGATCTGTATTTCAGATGTTATTGCATAGACAGGCAGGACGTATTGATAATGCCGTATGAACCGAGAAATCCCCATCATTTAAGGTATGTTTCAAATGCAGGACCGGCCGAACAAAAACTTCTGGATCTTATTAAAGATTATACATTAAGACTGAACAACGCTTTGGGATATGATTTCAATACAGTTGAATTTGCAGTCAGGGATGGAGTTCCTATCGCTATTGATTTCTGTAATCCTGCGCCGGATGCTGATGTAAATTCTGTCGGTCAGGAAAATTTCGACTGGGTAGTTGAAGCTGCGGCTAATATGGCAATCCGAAGAGCAAAGAGTCATAAGAAGGGAACAAACAATCTTACCTGGGGAACATTTGTAAAATCTTACTCTCAGGGGGGTTCATTAATGCCACCTGAAACTAACGGAACGGAAGGAAAAAAAAAGTCTAAAACTGTAAAGCCTAAAGACAAACCGAAAGCAAAGAAGGAAAAAACTAAATAAAATATTTTGCATTTAGAAAATCAGGAAAAATATACATTAGGCATTGAAGAAGAATTTATGATCATAGATCCCGTTACGCGGGAGCTGCAATCACACATTCAGACGATTTTTGAAGAAGGTAAGCTTTTATTAAAAGAGAACTTTAAGCCGGAAATGCATGCGTCAGTCATTGAAACCGGTACTAATATCTGCAAGAACATTCAGGAAGCAAGAAGAGAGGTCACAAATCTACGCACCGCTCTGGCAATACTTTCGGATCAGCACGGACTAAGGATTGCAGCTGCGGGAACGCATCCGTTTTCACACTGGAGAGATCAGAAAATAACCGACCATCCGAGATATGTTGAGATTGTAAAAGAAATGCAGGAAACAGCCAGGGCAAATCTAATTTTCGGTATGCATGTGCATGTCGGTATTGCCAACCGGGAGATCGGAATTCATATCATGAATGCGGCAAGATATTTTTTGCCTCATATTTTCGCTTTATCTACAAACTCTCCTTTCTGGCTTGGAAGAGATACGGGTTTTAAATCTTACAGGGTCAAGGTTTTTGATAAATTTCCAAGGACAGGCATACCGGACTTTTTTTCCAGTTTAGCGGAGTATGATAACTTCATAAACCTTCTCATAAAAACCAATTGTATAGACAACGCAAAAAAAATCTGGTGGGATATTCGGGCTCATCCTTTCTTTAATACTCTTGAGTTCAGGATCTGCGATGTTCAGATGAGAGTTGACGAGACAATCGCGCTTGCAGCCCTTATACAGGCTGTTGTAGTGAAGCTGCATAAGCTGATCCAGCAGAATCTCGGATTCAGAATTTATGACAGAGCGCTGATGATGGAAAATAAATGGAGAGCGTCGAGATATGGTATAAGCGGGAAGCTTATTGATTTCGGAAAACAGGCTGAAGTTCCTTTTACGGAGCTTGCAAAAGAGCTGCTTGAATTTATCGACGATGTAGTGGATGAGCTCGGAAGCCGTGAAGAAATAAATTATATATTCAGAATGATGGAACAGGGAACCGGCGCAGACAGGCAGATAAAAACATTTTATGAAAACGGGGAGAATTATAAAAAGCTTGTTGATTACATTGTGGAAGAAACATATGAGGGACTTGATTATAAACCAACAAACATAAAACCCAAGCCTAAAATTAAAACAAAAGCTAAACCAAATTCAAAAACTTTAAAACCTACAAAATCCAAATAAACCTACAACTACAAAATGAAAAATTCTTTTATTGTTGATGTTGATTTTGATAATGACCTTATCGAAGGTGCAAATAATGCAATTAATGCATGCCTGCGGCTGAAACCCGAGGAAAGAATTACAATAATTACTGATAACGATTCACTTGAGATCGCCTGCTCTCTTGTGAGTGAAATAAAAAAAGTCGGCTCGGAATACAGCCTGATGGTGATTGAAGACTATACGCCAAGACCAACACCAAATATGCCAAAGCAAATTCTTGACGATCTGGCAAAGTCACAGGTCAGTGTTTTCTGTGCGCAGGCGCAGACAGGTGAATTAAGCTCAAGGATACAGATGACTGCAGTAGTAAACTCGCATAAAATTCGTCACGGGCACATGGTGAATATTAATAAGCAGATAATGAAGGAAGGCATGCGGGCTAACTTTCTTGAAGTTGATAAGCTGAGTCAGAAGCTTATTGAAAAAGCCAGAAAGGCAAGATATATAAAATGTAAATCAAAAGGCGGGACTGATATTGTTGCGGAATTTTCTCATAAAATTAACTGGCTCAAGACAAGCGGAATTATTTCGATAGATAAATGGGGAAACTTACCCGGAGGTGAAATTTTCACATCACCAATGAATGTTGAAGGACTGTTTGTAGTCGACGGTGTGGTTGGTGATTACCTGTGCCAGAAATACGGTGACCTTAAAAATACTCCTCTCTCAATAGAAATTGAAGACTCAAGAATCAAAAAGATGGACTGCAGCAACACTGCTTTACTCGATGAGTTTACTGCATATTCGATGACTGATGAAAACAGCAACCGTGTTGGTGAATTCGCTATCGGAACGAACATTGCCCTGACAAAAGTAATAGGTCACATTCTTCAGGATGAAAAGCTGCCGAGTATTCATATGGCGTTCGGGCATCCTTATGCCGAACATACAGGAGCTGACTGGGTTTCAACTACACATATTGACTGCGTCGGAATTAACATGGATATCTGGCTTGAAGATGAAAAGGTGATGGAGAACGGAAAGTTTCTTATATAGTTTGTAGAGTGTGTTGAGTGTGTAGAGTGTGTTGAGTGTGTTGAGTGTATGGGAGTGTATGGTGTGTGTTGAGTGTGTGTTTGTGTGGAGTGTATGAAATATTCGGATTAATAGACTCAACTATTCAATTAAAATTGCAGAACCTAATGAATCTAACGAAGTCAGTGAACTCAACAAATTCAGCTTACTCAATGAACTCAACGAACTCTACACACTCTACACACTCTATACACTCTATACACTCTACACACTTAACGAACTTGAAATGATAAAAGAACTCAGGCAAAAATATAACTCAGAATTCACGGAAGAAAAGTATAATGCTTTTGTAAAAGATTTAGATACCGTTTACAATAAAAAAATAGATTTCAGGATTGCAGAGACACCGATATTCCTTCCCAAGCATTTGTTGAATGAACTCCTTAACGCCTCTAAAGAAATAACTGACGCTCTTCAGACAAAGGAATTTAAAGAATATTCAAAGAATGCATTGCCGAAACAGCTTGCCGTTCCGAATGAAGACGAACATGCATCTTTGCTAGCCATTGACTTTGCAATATGTAAAGATGAAAACAGAAATTTTATACCGCAGCTGATCGAGCTGCAGGGTTTTGCATCGCTGTACTGCTATCAGGAGCTATTGAATTCAACAATGAGAAAGCATTTTGATATTGGTGATAATCTTAACAGTCACTTTAACGGATTGAACAGGGAAACTTACTTAGCGAAATTCAAAGAAACCATAGTTGGTGATTCGGATCCGGAAAATGTAATTCTTCTTGAGATCGAACCCGAGAAGCAAAAGACGGCGATAGATTTTATCTGCACTGAAAAATATATCGGCGTCAAACCTGTATGTCTTACTAAAATTACAAAAGAAGGTAAGAAGCTTTTTTATGATAACAACGGGAAGAAAACTCCGATTGACAGAATTTACAACCGTGTTATCTATGATGAACTTTCCAAAAGAAAAGATCTGAATTATAATTTCAGATTTACAGAAGAGCTTGATGTGAAATGGATCGCGCATCCTAACTGGTTTTTCAAGATAAGCAAATACTCAATGCCGTTCCTGAAAAATAAGTATGTTCCGCCAACCGAATTTCTCAGTGATATAAAAGAATATCCGTCCGACCTCGAAAATTATGTATTGAAGCCTTTATATTCATTTGCCGGAGCAGGCGTTGTATTTGATGTTAAAAAAGAAACTCTTGATGCGATAGAAGACAAATCTAATTACATATTACAGAGAAAAGCGAACTACGAAGCTTCCATACTTACTCCCGACACTCCTGCAAAAGCAGAGATACGATTGCTTTTTGTATGGGATGACAAACCAATGCTTATAAATAATCTCGTCCGTCTGAGCAAAGGAAAGATGATGGGAGTGGATTTCAATAAGGATAAGACTTGGGTGGGGTCGAGTATAGCGTATTATGAGAAGTGAGACGTCAGACGTCAGACGTCAGACGTGACAAAAGAAAACTAAGGTCTTCTCACTCTGATGAAATTTATTGTGTTATTGTAACACTGTGATATATCAGTCAAATCTACGATTGAATCCCCGTTTAAATCTTCAGCCAGATGTTGTCCTGATATGAAACTTTTAGAATCATTAAAGATTTGGATTAAATCAGTAAGGTCGATAAAATTGTTTTGATCTACATCTCCTCCGTACAGACAATACTTTCCACTTTTCAACTGTAAGTTATTTCCGTATGCCTGATTTCTTTCTTGTGTAAAATCATATTCATAAATTATTTCGTTAGTGAGAATATTAATTCCACCCGGC
>JADJTX010000001.1 GCA_016710985.1 Ignavibacteria bacterium | reverse complement strand
AGCAAGGTCCAGGTTTATCCTGGATTAATCCCGACATCTCCGCAATATATTCATTGGCTTCTTCGTGTTTACTCGAATTTACAAGATATGAAACCGAGTTTAAACAATTAAAAATAAAATGCGATTCATCATTGCAGAAAGCGCCTGGTGTTGAGTAAAATAATTTTATTCTGTATTTCCTGTTTCTCTTTATCCCTTCCCCTTGAAATTTTAATTTTTCTGTTTGCAATATAAACCGCAAGCAGGCAAACAAAAACTCCTCCTGATATTCTGAACAGCCATGTATCATAAAACGGAGGCGCTATTGAAAATGCAATTTCTTTTATATCTGAATATTCATAATTCGATGTTCTCGCCCTGAGCTGAAATATGTAATCTCCTGCACCTACACCCTGCAGGTTAACAATATTTTCTGAGCTTTCATGCCAGCGTTCTTCGTTGAAAAATTTAGATTGGTAAATGATTTCCTGCGGGTTTTTATAATACATACAGCTAACATCTATTTTAATGTTATTTGTTCCGTTCTCCAGTTCAAGTTCATTATCAGATTTATAAACGGAATCTTCTATTAATAATTTATTTATTTGTAGTGTTAGTCTATCTTCGGGTAATGAATAATAATGATCAATATCAAAGCGGGTTAATCCGCCGAGGTTCCTATCCACAATATATTATTAGCTGTATCCGGGCATAAAGATAACACCTCTCCCGAAGGAAGACCGCTGTATTTTTGTAAATAATAAATAGTCCGGGGAACAGATAATAAATTATCTGCAATTTCAACATCTTCCGAATCTAATATTTTTTATTTTTAAGCATGCATAAACCATGCATTGTTCCGATCCAGATGTTTCCTGTTTATCTTCTGCAAAACAAGTTGATGAATTAAACCATTCAGCAAAAACTTCTATGATTTTTCAGCTTGCGTATATAGCGATTCCTTTATCCCCGCCAATCCATATTTTTTCATCTGAATCAATATATATTTTATTTAACGAAGAGTTAAGACGGGTTTATCATGAAAGTAACTGGTTCCATTGTTATGGTACATAATCCTTTGGCCGTTGCAATCCACAGTTTACCTGAGTTATCCAAATGGATATCAAAATTTTATTTTTACTAATCGTGCTGTCAAATATCCAAACAGATGAATCATAGCTTATTTTGTTGAATTTGCAGAAAGAGAAAAATAATTTATCACCCCAGTGCCCTAACAATAAAGTGGTATCCGTCATAATAAATGAAGGACCGGAAAAATTCTGAATTTTGAACCACCTGTTACAATGTTTTGTAATTTTGTGTTTGAACTGCTGTAAGAAGCATAAATATACCGGCTGCCGTCATAAAATATTTTATAAATATACTTATGTATTGCACCGGGGTCATTTATATTAATAATATTAAAACTCCAGCCGTCAAAAATATTTAACCCGTCAAATGTGCCAACTGCAAGCCTGTTATTGCCAATCAGCTCCAGTGCCCTAACATTATTATTGGATAAACCATCCCCGTCATTGTAATTATTGATGAACAAACTGCTGAAACAATAAACACCTTTCCCAAAAGACAGGCCCAAATATTTTGTGACTTATCTTCGTAAAGGTAATTTATTTGTGATTTTTCCAGCTCAAGCTTTACCTGATATTTAATATCTTTACCGTTTGCCGGTATTAGAAAAAGCCCCCTGCTCATTAATGAAAACCAAATATTGTTCCGGCTGTCAATAAATATTTTCCAGATTTTATTATCATTTTCCGTTTTTACGGTAAATTCATCTTTTAATTTATTATCTTTAAATATTTTTATGCTGCCGTTTAATCCGGCGTACAAATAATTATTTCTATCGGTAAAGGTGCAGAATACCGGTTCATTAACAGCTGTAATTTTTGTAAACTGTTTATTATAATATTCATAAATTCCTTTTGTAGTAGAAAACATTAATGTGCCGTTATTACCTTTGCTTACTGAATTACATGTAAATTCATCAGGAACGGATCCTGTTCCAAAGGTCCCGGGTTCACAATTAATTTTTTATTTGCTATGAATTTGAATTCAGAAGGAGATGTACAGTAAAATGTGCCGTTTATTAAAAATAATTCCCTTATTAACGGATTCAAATCCCTTTCGTTAAAATAATCATATACCCGGTCATTTTGAATGAGATTTAACCCGTTTTCATATGAACCTGTGAAAATTTTCTCATCATTTGATAATACAAGGAAGTAATATTATTAGAGTTTAACCCGCTTCCGGTTGTGAAATTTTGAAATGTGTGTCCGTCGAATTTAGCAGCGCCATTTTGGGTTGCGAACCACATATATCCCGTGCTATCCTGAAGACACATATAAACCGTAGTACTTGGGAGCCCTTCTTCATCAGAATAATGATTAAATGGAAATATTTGGGAAAAAATTCTGCAATGTAAAAAGACTATCCAGATAACAGAATAATAAAATAAATTCAGTTTACATTTAAAAATTGCCGGGTTTTTTGAACAAATTCACTCAGGCGTCTTCTGGATATTTCCAGTTTTGAACCATCAGCCAAAAATGCGAAACCGCCTTCAAGATTTGTGAATTCTTTAAATAAGCCAAATTAATAATATGGGATTTATGAATTCTGATAAACTGCTGCCTGCATAAAATTTCTTCAAATTTTTTAATGTTTTACAGCATGTTATTTCTTTATCGGATTTTAAAATTATTTTAGTATAATTTCCGGAACCCTCAAGCCTGACTATTTCTTTGGATTCAATTATCTGGAAACCCTGGAACTGGGCTATAATGATTTTCTCTGTTTCTCTTCCATGCTGAGCCCTGAGAAGGTAATTCTTTTCTTTTCGTTTAATTCAATAACACGTTTTACTGTCTGCTGAAGAGATGAAATACTGATTGGCTTTAGCAGATAACCGGCGGCATTGCAGTTTACAGCCTGTATGGCAAAATCAGAATAAGCTGTTTGAAATATCAGGTAAAAATTTCTGTCAGGGATGCTGTTTGCTACATCAAATCCAGACATATCAGGCATGGATATATCAAGAAACACAATATCGGGATTTAGATCCATTATTGCCTTTCTTCCTTCTGCTCCATTAGATGCTTCACCGATAACTGATATTTCCGAACAATATTGCATTATGATTTTTAAATGCTCCTGCCCGGAAATTCATCATCAATGATTATTGTTGTTAATTTTTGCATAAATTATTTACTGTAATTATTTTTATTACATGTGCCATTCGTATCAGATCGAAAAGTAAGAGTAAGATTAAACTAAAATTTTGATCCAGTTTAACCGGTAATAATAAATATGTTTAATTTCAATTCATTTGACTTAAGTCAAAAAAATAAAAATTAACTATCTATGAGTTCCCCGTTCTTAATTTTAACTTTTCCCGTAAGCTTAAGCTCACAAAGAGTAACTTTCAGTTTATCCAGTTTTTCTTTTGGGATATTTGGATCGTTTTCAAATCTGCAATTGCTTCTAACACTGTGTTATAAGTTTTAACTTCTTCGTCATTTATGCTTACAACCGGGGAAATTGTTACATCAGCATTAAACAGTTTTTTTAGGTATTTCAGCATTATATTAACAATTTGATTTTTTCCGTTTTCTATCACTTCGTCTGGTGCCCCCAAGTTCAGTTACTTCTGGACTATCAACCCCAAAAATACTTTTTCCGCCGGCAAGTACACGTGTAAACAAATCACCAGTAACGTTTCAGCATCTTTAGTTCAATTGATTTCCTGTCAGCATTTTCGAGGGCGGCATTATATCATTAATCAGTTTATGACATATTCTTCAATTTTGTATATTCAATTCAGACGTTGTCAGCGGGTTCGCCCCATCCATAATTTATGGTCTTATTATATCTCTTATCAATATTTTTCATTGCTTAGTCTTTTTATTGCATTAGCAATTTTATTGATGAGATTCTCTTCTGAGAGCCATTTTTTTGTTTTTAAGAAACCATTTGGAAATTTGTTCCTAACATCTTAAAATATTTATACCAAATCCAAAGAAAAAATTATCAATTGAAGTTTTTTGATTTTACGTGCATAATTTTATTGGGATTTCATTTTATCATTAATTTAGGGTATAATATGTGAATTTTACAGTTGTAAAAATTATGTTAAGTGGTATTTCAGGTTTGTTTAAAACTTTCCAAGACGAACTACAGCTTTGACGGATTATTTTAACTCACCATTTTTTTTAACATTCCCAAAAGACTGACAAAACTACTACGGCCTATTTTAAGATATATTAAAGGGAAACGAAGATAAAATCTCTCAGGAAAAAAAAATCAAAGCTGAGTTTTACCCAGGTGAAGACTCTAAAAAAAATTATACAAGTATCAGGAAACTATTGTCGGAATATAGAAACAAGGTAAACGAATTTACCATATTATGAGTTCTCTTCAGATGTAATTACTAAAAGAAAACTATATCTTAACTGGTATAAAAGTAAGAATGATATGAAGAAATTCCAAAAGCAATTCTATCGGCTGAAAGAATACATTGAAAGAAATGCAATAAAGGATGATACCTATTATTTAGAAATGCTGCAGCTCTACTCTAAGAGATATTATTTTCTCGAATCAAACATTAACGAATTGCAAAATGATGATGGTTATATTATTAACAACTATTTGGATAAGTTCTATATAGCTAATAAACTGTTTCTCTTTCAGCTTTTTGATTCCTTTGAGCATTCAAATAGATTAAATCTGGAACAAATGTTTAATTTATCACATTGCATTGAAGCGGAAGTTGTAAAATTAGCGGATTTGATGGAAAACAGGAACATATTAAGGAAATATGGTTTAACGTTTTTAGATCTGAAAATCATAATTGAATGCGCTATCTGATCTAAAAAAAACGAATGGGGTTTAGATTTTCTGAACAGGACCAAAAACTTAATTAAAGATAGCAATGCAGATAATATTACAAATCTATTATCTGCCAAGTTACAGTTCTTTAAAGAAGATTTTGATACAGCAAGATATTTATTAACTAAAGTTAAAACCGAAAATTATCTAATGTATTTTGATGTCAAATTCCTCGAACTCCGTATAGCACTTATACAAAATGATCTGTTAGCGGCAAGTGATATTATTGAACTGATCAAAAAATACATCAAAACTCACAAGGATATTGGTGAGCATTTCAGAAATGCTTACCTTACATTTGTGGATTATACTCTAAAGTATATCAGAATAAATAATATTATGTTAAGTAACGAAATCAAAGCATTTGAGTTAAAATACTGTTAAAAGTGTCGTATCAAACCCTATTATTTTATGAAAGACTGGCTTGCAGATTTTTTGAAAAAAGTAGGTTATGAAAATGATAAATCAATATTATTTACTGGTATAATAATTCCATTCATTAATATTACGAAAAGAAAATGTTAAACCGATTTGATTCAAAATAAATCATCATATTTTCAAACGTAAAACTTTTTAATCATATTTATCTGCTGAATAGCAACATCAGCTTTTTTTGCATACTTTGACCAATTAGAAACAGTCTAGAACAGAATCAATAATCTCCCTTTGATTTTTTGATATTCATTCTCTTAGCCACTTCTGTTAAATCTGCTCTTGTAATATCATCTCGCTTTCCATTTACCGACATTTGATGAGCCCTCATCCAGATATTGGCAGGATCATAAGCATAAGTAAGATCATAAGCAGGGATAGCTCCATTTTCCGGTTTCATCCATAAGATAAGAAATATTTTTAGTATGATCATCCTGATTTCGGGCTATTACATTAAAAACCAATCGCATGTAAAGCTGTTCAAAATCTCTATATGGTAGTTTTAATTGTCTCATGATCTGAAATGCCTGTTCGTAAGAATATGTTCCAGCTGAATTGTAATCAAAATGAGCAATTGCGCACAATGTCTGCATGCAGTTTCTTTGTCCCAACACGGTCAAACCTCCTGGTCATGAAATGAGCCTGTTTATGTTCTTTCAGAAGCTTGCATTCTGTCATATTAATGCCGCAATCTTTAGCCATTAAGTAATAGGCATACTCTATCTTACAATATCCCTTGGGATCACCTAATTGTTTATCATTTACCCCATCAAACTTTATTATCCAATAACTATAGCCTTCAAGAAGATCAATTTGTCCTGATCTGACATCTCCTGTATTTTCATTATAAGCAATTACAGCTTTAGCTCTGTTACCTCGGCTGATGTACCTACTCTAAGGATTGTTAATAATCCTTCAGAACTTTTTGTGAATATTAAGCTTTATGTTCTTTTTTTCAGCCAGTACATCTTTAGTTAGCTTAACCAGTTCATTAATCTCTATTGGTTCTGATTTATCTGTTACAGAAGGGATCACAGGTTCATATTCTAAAGCTCCCATTCCACGTTTTCCTGTATAGCACAATCTCTCAACCGAATTGAATCCAGCAGGGTCTCTGCCTTGTTGTGCTAACCAGGATTCAATCAATTTATTCCCGAATCTATCTGGCAGGCTATCAGCTAATAAACCCGGCAATCCTTTGTATGTCTCCTTATTTAATCCTCTAAAAGAGAAGATACTATTTTCGTTTATAGCTTTAACTAATGGCATAGTTATCGGCGCAATATCTAATCCTTTCTTCAGGAAACCAGGTTCATATTCAAAAGCAGCGAATCCTGAATCATCATTCCAGGCAATAGCCCCAACCATACTTCCCCATAAATTAACTTTAGCGACAGTATTCATATTGAGGAATAATTTAATTACTCTGTTTGAAGATGCCTTTACGTTTACTTTCCTGGATCTTTAATAAATTTAATGGACTTATCTCAGGTTCCTCCAGAAATGCATTTAAGATATCCAATTTATCCAAAAGCTCTTAATACCTGAATTAGAGTCAGCAAAGTCGCAGCTCTGCCTGACTCCATCCGGCTAATAGTAGTTCTATCTAAACCGGATACTTTTAGCAAGCTGCTCCTGAGAAATATTTTTGTTTAATCTGATTTGTTTTAAACTTTTCCTATCTCTTTTACTATTACCGGTCAGCCAATACTTCCCATTTGATTTTGCTGTTTTGATCCATCATATACAAATATAACACATTTAATGTAGTTTAACAAATTTTCTATAGCTATTAAGCAACAATAATGCAGATTATAGCCATGAATGATGCTAATAAGCAACAAAATTATAGACAAAATTAAAACTTAATCAAAAAACGAATAAAATAAATAGATTATATTCTGTCAGTAAAAGTGTCAGTGCCACCCCTCAAAATTGGGGCAAAATTGCGATTTTTGGGGAGAAAATGGAAGGAATTTTTGGAGTAAGTTATTGTTTTTACAATATTGATACATCATCCCGAAATATAAATCCTCATTTTATCTAATTTTTTGATATTTATTCGTTTAATTCATTCTTTTTATTTTGTGTAAATTATTTGCACATAATAAGAAAAAGCCTGAATTTTACTACTTTCAGGCTTATCGTTATCTCAATAGATTCAGTTCAAAGGACTTGTTCAATTAATGATTACCATGTAGTTGTAACTATTCCTTTAAGCATAAATTCGTCATAATTAGTAGTTCTATCCTGCCAGCTGTGATACAGATTCTTTTCCGCCCTTATTTCCAGGTTTATGTATCTTTCATAACCCAGACTTGTACCAATATAGAATGTATTTTTTTTGTTTTTACCTTTTTCGTAAGATGTGCCAAATCCAATAAAACTGTTCACCACATCGAATAATGTGTAATCAGCGCTGAGATCACCCGAAAGTATCCGTGAATAATCACCCGGGTATTTGGCAAAGCTCATTGAAAACGAACCTGATATGTTGAGTGGAAATGTAAATCCTACAGACTGACTAAACATTAAATTATGAACGCTTACGTTTTCTGTTATGATGGAATCCAGATTACTCGAGGAGTTCATAAAATATGAAACAGATGAAAACAGGTTCATATCTTTTATTTTGTATGCATGACCGGTAAATACGCTTGTTACAAAAACTTATTATCAAGCTTATCGCTGCTACCTGTTACCGCGTTATTGGTCATGAATGTCGGTGCAAAAGAATATTGACCGACGGCATTCCTTTGAATCTGAATCCCGCGTTTATGCTGAAACGGGTAACACTTGTGGTAAATCTTTTCCAGTCAATCAGATTATCCCGATACCACATGAATTCACCGCTCAAACTTATCTGCTTATTTGATAGTTTCTGCTCTACTTTTGATTTAACTTCTAATTTGTCAGTTGATAGGTTCGGGATACCGAGTGATGTGTAACCAGGTCCAAGCATTCTCATGCCTGCTGTTACCTTTGTCGCAGATTTTTCGTTGTTAAATATTCCTTTAAGAGTGTATGAATAATCCACTGAGCTTGAGATCTTGGGTGCACCATATTCTTTACCCACTCTGGTATAGCCTCATTTTCAAGATCTGCCTCCCTAGTATCGCGGGTTAACATTGCGCCTGCAATTTCACCTTCCAACGACAGCTTTTTCCTGAATAGCTCCAGCTTGCCTTCCATTCCGAACAGGTAATTGGCTTTAGGAGTTAGAGTTTGATTTGAAGGATCAAGCGTTATTGAATTTTCATCATCCTTGGCATACATACCAGTAAAATAAAAATGGCTCCCATCTTTCTGTCCAATTCCCAGCCTTCCTGTATAGATATCACGCCGGTAAGTTACATTATCTATTGGTTTCTGATTCTTAAATCCGCCTATTGCCAGGTACAACAGCCCCGGATTGGATTTCAACATTAACTCCTGTTAATGGTACACCTCTTACAGTTAATGGTGTGTAATCCGGGTAGCTAGTACCAATGCCAATGATCTGAATGAAGACATTATCTTTAGCATGGGATTAAGCTTTGAGCTTACTTTACCTTTTGCATCCGATTCGAGCTTATCCTTTTGCTTATCGGTAAGTTTAGAAAATTCCTTTTTCCCTTTTTCGAGCAGTTTGTTCTTTTCTCGCTCAATTTTTTCCATAATAAATTCTTTTATCACTGATGCATCCAGGCTTAAGTTAAGCGTGTTAATGTTTTGACGAGATTCAGAGTTCTCAGAAGAAAAAAGCATCGGCGCTGAAAAAGGAAGTCCGTAAAAAGAAAGTGCAGGGTTTACCTCCCAATAACCATATTCAGGCTCTTTATCTGAACCGGTTCCGGAGCGGTTGGCATTTTCACCATACAACTTGCTGTTGAAAGAGAACATAAATGGTTTTTTCTTTTGCTGACTTTCTGAGCCCATTGAATTGTATGTTCCATCATTTAACGCCCAATACCTTCTCATAAATTTAAGCTTTTCTTCGTTGGATACAATTGACGGTTCATTGCCTGCTCTTATCTGCCATACCTCGCTTGATGACATAAGGACACCGTTCACAAAAGCTTCAACCTGCCATGCATATCTGCCCTCAGATAGCGGTCTGGCAGCAACAGGATACTGATAAATAGTAGCCATTAGATTATCAGCACTATAATACAGCGGATTAGACTGCATCGCATCATAAGCAGATTGCATTTGGTACATTTGCGCTATTTTCAGCCTGTAAGTCACACGCTGCCCGCTGCTTACGGGTGATGGCGGCAACCATGAAAACAAAACGGGTTGTGATGAACGGGTACTATACAGCTCATATTTAGTTTCAGTTTTTTGTTCAATATCCTCACTAAACCCTGAAACCGAAAAATTATCTTCAGGCGAAAGGAGATCAACCTGCGAAAGATTAAGCACTTCGGTTGAGATGCAGTCACTTGCAAGCTCCATGCCTGTTTCTGCATCAATTGCGTACACGCAGATATCGTAATTGCCGCTTGGTACTGTACCCACATTTTTAACTACATCCTCGTACTTGGGATTTGTTTCATTTACCTTTATAGGCTTAATATCACCGGCAGTAACGGACTTCACACCAGGAGGTAATGTGAAGACCCCTGTTACTGCATCTGCGATAAATCCTTCGTTTACCTCGGTAGCCACACCGCGCAACTGCACACGGTATGTTTGCTGTGAGAGATTGTTTAAAGTAACCTTCCACATGTTTTCAAGCTTGAATGCAAGCGGTGGCGGCTGTTTAAGTATTATTATAACTTTGCCGCTTTGAGCATAGAGGTTTAGTGATAACGTTATAAGTATTAATAAAGCGAATAATGTTTTTTTCATGATCATTTTTATTTTTTAATTACCTTTCAAAATGTGGATGCTCTCCCTGCCACGTTTTACCTGAACTGTTACCGATCCTTTTTACCAATATTTCCTTTAGCCCCTCAGGAGCTTCACATCCGAGCCTTTCGGCCGCGGATATGAAGCTTATAATATTACCTGTATCGGTATCACTCAGTGTATTTTCAGGATTTGACATTTTTTTTCCCAGACTTACCATCTTCAGCATCAGCACAAATCCTTCTTCATCGAAGATCATCTTTAATTTAAAACTGTTAGCTTTAAGCTCCAGTGTGCCATGCTGTTAGCCTTTCCCCGATATCAGAATCTTAAGCTGAAGCTTTGTTTCTTCCATCAGGTCTTTAATACTCCCCTCATCACCGGGTGAGCTTGATTGCTGGCCGAACGAAATACCCGCAAGAATCATTATTAATATGATTATCTTTTTCATTTTACTTAACCTCGGAAAGTTTACTGATTATTTCTTCCCATGTCAGATCAACTGATGCATTAATAACTTTCATCACTGATTCAATCAGATTCCCGGGGGCAGCCTCACCCTCTTTTTCTATCAAGAATAACGATTTTTCTATAACCGGGATATCCTCTTTGGTAAGTTTTCCTCCATCAACGGCTACACGCCTACCTATACTTACTAGCTGTTTAGCCAGTGATAAATTGTCTGCATCTGAGAGAATTTTCTCGGTCCAGTTTGATTTATTTAGCGTTTCGTACCAATTTTCTATACGTTTTCCAACTTCTGTTTCCGAAAGCTTTTCTCTAGCTTTATTTAAAGAAATATTAATCGGATCATTTTCTCCGTCAAGCACACCTGGCTGAGTAAGCCACCACCATGCCGGATTTGGATTAGGGTATGAAAATGTTACGATACACGAATCACACGGTTTGCTTCCCGCCACAAAAAGCATAGTATTTGAGGACGTAGTTTCCGTAATTCTGAAAATTATATTCAAAATATCTATTGTTACTCTGTACACCTCTGCCACTGTGTTACCAAGGTAAGTAAGAATCCATGAATATGTTGTGTTACCGCAGCCCTCCGGTTGGCATGTATAAGCGGGCATTGTAATCTTGTATGTTCCCTTACTGACTTGAACAGGATTTCCACACTCTACTTCTTTATTTAAGAAGTCAAGTTTCTTCTTTATTGCAAAAGTATCATTTTTGATAGCGTCAAGCCATGGTCCAGAGTAACTAACAGTCCTTATTTGCCAGCTTCCGCAATTACATCCTTCGTCATCACATTTTGGCAAATTAAAACAATGATCATATGTGCAGGTATCACCGTTATTAATTGCGTAAAATCTCATACACAAAGGATTAGGAACCTGCTGGTTAGGCATACCTGAAAATTCCCCGTTTATCTGTGTAATACCTGGGAGAATCGACTGTCCGCCGATTCCTGCAATTGTTGATAAAATTCCCGGATTAATGGAACCTGTCCAAAGTGCGCAAGCTGATCCCGTTAGGTTATCTATTTTTATACTAAAACCGAATTTCTTCTTGCTTTGGAATGTCTCTAAGCACCAAGTTGAATCCCATACGATTTTCAAGCAACCTTTTGGTTTGTCGTTCATCTCTATTTTTACCGTACAGGAATCACAAATTTTGTCTCCGCACCAAATATATATCAACACCCCTGTAGTATTATTTATGCTAGATATAACAAACGGTGCTGTTTGCGGTAGTGACATTGTACCACCATTAATTTTATATGAATAACTTGACGTTCCACATTCTATTGGACAAATGTAACTCGGATTTAAGGTAACCGAACTATTTTTATTAACAAAATATGTGTCATCGCATTTTAAAGGCTGATCCTTTTTCAGTTCATTAATTTCATATGATATCCTGCTCTTTTGTAAATCCCATTTTCCTGATTTGCAATCACATTTATCTTTTTCATCAATTTCTGTTATACAAATATTATCTATATCTCCCAAGATGTATATTCACCTTCATTCTGTGAAAAGTTGTTTTCAGGATTTATCAGAATTGTGTTGAAATTTCCAGGTGCAGTCCAATCTTCAATAGTATATGTAGCCCAATTGCTGGATGTAATGTCCGGTGAAATACCAATCAATGTACCGTCAGCATAACCGAATTGTCCATTTGAAGCTCTGAATCTAAATCTTACTAAAGAATGATTTTCTCTCCATCTGCCGCAAAATGTGATCTTGTATCTCTTTCCCTGTTCAATATTCAAATTTTGCTGACTTAAAGTTACACCTACTGTTCTATTACCCCAAAATGGCACATATCCATTATCACAACAGCCCATATCATTGGAGAAATAGGATTGCAAATCTCTACCAAGGGGACTAATAAGTCTCCAGTTAGAAAACCATTTACATAGTTTCCGTTTTGCAGGATATTATTTTCACAATCGCATCCTGTGATTTTGTCTCAGTCGGGCAAACAACTGATGTTGGTAAACCCCAATCACTATTTGTTTCGGATAGCAATGGAACACCTAAATCAACAAAGTTTGGTTCCGGATTGTCTGGGGTTTGAATAACTCCTAGGTGATTACTTTTGTTTCTTGCAACATAAATTTTCCATCGGGTCCCAGTTGAAGTTGACCGAGAAAGTCACCTCTTGTTGGTGGTGTGATTTCAAATACAGTTTCAATAGTATAATTTGGAGAACTACTTAAATTAATCCTATACAATCCATTTGTTTGTGGGTTATTAGTTGTTGTGAAATAAACTAGTTGACTGTTAGGTGAAAACTCAATTCCATATGCATAACGCCTTGGAGGTTGTATTTCAGTTAATTCAAATAATCCAGTGGATGTTGTAACTACTCCATTATTCATATTAAAATCAAATAATTCAATGAACGAATCCTCATAAACAGCGACTGCAATCCTATTACCGTTCGGTGAAATTTTCATTTGACCTACTTTATTACTAATTAAACCTGTATGAGATCTGCCGATAGTGCTTATTGTCGGATTTGGTGTTAGTCCATTTGTTGTTAATTCATACGTGAAAAATTTCTCACCATCAGGACCAAACCCATGAGCTACTATCCAGTATCCTCCATCTGGTCTTCTTACAGCTGCAAGTTTTTCGGTTGCATTTGCTTGAAGCGGTATATTTGTAAGAGAAGGATCTGCCCCTCCTAACCCGTTATTTAAAGTCATATCAATTACAGTATACCTTAGGCCTATATGTGGATCTCCTCCATCAGTTCCATGTGCAGTAAATACATAATACTTGTTACAATTTCCTGGCATAGGCAGTATTATTGCAGATTGTGTTGATGTTTGTGCGCCGTTCAAAACTTGATTAGGTACAAATACTTGATTATTCCTATCCCATACCGTTACCCCATCTGTGTAAAATTTTATGTTTCCTTCAGCATCAGATATTATTGCCGTTCCTTCAGTAGTGAAATCTGGAGCAGAAGTCATCGCAGAACTATTTAAAGGAGCCGGGTCACCATTGCTAAAATCTAAACCAGCCTTATTTCCAAAATACCAAACTGGCCCGTTGCCGCAGCTATCACAATCGGTAATACCAGTTATTTTATCGGTTTTTGTCAAACAAAAATTATCTACGGCAACATATTCCAGCGCGTTAAGATGCATATTGTCACTTCTTGTTATCAAAATATGTGTTATGCCATTTGTAAGAAAATTTGAATTTGTTGAAAATATGATAGTTTCCCTTGTCTTTACGCAATTAGGGTTGTTTGGTGGTACAACGATTTCCCCTAATCTAACCATGCCCGGGAATAGATTTGTCGCTGGTTCAGTTCCAAAAAGAAGGTGTTACACCTAAAACATCAGAAGGATTATAAATTCCATACACAACTAAACTTGCAGGTTCCGTTCCACTTCCTTCAGTTAATAAACTCGCTAAATCAAAGATAACTCATAATTACCTGTATTGGGTTGAATGGGTACAGTTAATTTATTAAATGCGCCTTCGTAATAATTTAGATCATGTTTGCTTACCCAAAACCTATATAGTTTCCGGTCGTAGGTGTTGGCACACAGAAAGTATACTGCGGTTCAGTTGTAGATATAGCATTGTTAGGTGGTACACATACAAAATTGTACCTGCCGTTGTCATACGGAAATATCTCAGACCATCCATTCACTAGAGGATGATTTCCGGTAGAGCATTCATCAAAATCTCCGTTTGTTATAAGATTATTTTCACAGCCTGGGGTTTGGCAATTATTTAGCACTGTATCCGCACCTGCTTCGGCAGTTCTTCCTGCATATGAAAACTTTACATTAAATTCAACATCTGTAATGCTCATACCTCCGGTATTAAAATTACCTGCTACGTTAACAGTTTGTGGATATGGTGAATTAAATACAATAGGAAAACTTGTTGGTGATGAAACCGTTATCGATGGTGTTGGTGTTGATGGGGGAACAGTAGAAAAAATAGTAATATCTGATGCGCTCAAAATGTTTACATGATCATATGTTGTTCCAGCTAATATTGATACATCGAGTACAAAATTATATTGGTTAGGGATATCTGAACAAATTATCTCTTATTGAAACATAAGGGAAAATTCCACCTGCGGATTTCATTATAAACATCAATACTTCGCTCTGCACATCTCCACTACTTACCTGCCATGCATATTTCATACCAAGTTTCACATCTACACCATGAATTGGATCACCTTGATGGGTTGTAGATTTGATATCATACTTTTCATATATAGCGCGGTTTTGCTTCATCGCAACTTCAGGTGATTGATCACCCTTGATTTCCACTATTCTTAATGAATACGGACCGCCTTTAGTCAAAGGAGTCCATGTAAACATAATTGGCATCTTTGGATCGATCTCTTCCCCATCGCCCGGCGTTAACAGAGTTATGCTTCCCATCTGCACAACACTCTGGATTATACAATTTTCCCTGCCAACCTCTGTACCGCTTTCATCTAATGCAGTTACGCAGATAGTATAATTGCCTTCGGGAGCATTGCCGGTTCTTAAAATTATCTCTTTGTACTTGCCGTTATTGTACTTAACTTCGGCACCGGAGAAATCATTGTATTTGTAATTCGATCTACCTGTCTTTATTAAACGGCTTTGATTTACCTTCAATTATTAGACCGTCTTTTTCTTCTGTGGCTGTACCGGTCAGATATATCTTCAAGTCCTTTCCCGAAGTATTATTCAGCTCTAGATTCCACATATCGCCAACTCCCATTTGGTTTGGCGGCGGCTGTTTAAGTTTGATATCAACCTGATTTTGTGCATATAGATTTGTGAATCCCGCTGCGATGACCAATAGTGTCAAAAATACTTTATAAACTGCCTTCCCCGATGTATACCGGGATTTTTCTGCCTTCAACATTTTGTTTCTCCTTTAGATTTTGAATACCCTGCTTCGTTTCGTTGCTGAGTGTTTATATATTATTTCAGTTTTGTCTGCAATCTATTTTAATGTTTAGAATAGATTACGTGGTTGTGAACTTCGTTTTATTCGTAAACAGCCATTTCCAGTGAAGATCATTTTCTTACACATTAAGTGCTCTGGTATTGTGAATCAACTTTGTTGCAATAGTACAAAACCTCGTTTCTGAAAATTCATCCATCAGTTCTACTCTATTTACTTGGCTTGAAATCAGGATCCAATAGACAATCGAAATTGGAGCAATGTACACCTTTACAGGTTCCACAACCTGTCAAATGACCGCCACCTTTGCAAGGATTAACAATATTATCAACGGATGGCACTACCCCCTAATTGTCACAAAAGTGCTGTTTGGTAAAATAAAGCATAAGCCATTTTTGAACATCTCCGCGGGTCCATCAAGATAAAATACATAACCCGATTCTTCACTTTCCGGCATAACGTATACAAGGCATCCTATCCACTCAGAATCTGTCTTTCCCATAGTAAGGGTATATGATCCGTTGCTCAACTTGATGAAACTTAATTTGCCTTCTTTATCAGTTGTACCTTCCAATGTGTTGCTGCCACTATTTAACTTAATGTTTGTACCAATCATAGGTATCAGCTTATCCGCTGAGCCGCCAACATTGATTATTATACCAGCCGTATTGCTTTTTCCAGACTGCCAACTACCATTTCCAAACATGTATACTTCACTCTTGACATCACCACTAGATACCTGCCATGCATATTTTTTCCCTTCTTCAAACTTTTTCTCTCCTAAGGGTAACACAAATTTATTATCGAAAATGCAGTTTGGTGGACATTGCTTATCATACCATGGCCATATATTTAATGCTTCTTCAGGTGATTTTCCTTCTTTAACTTCTGCTATTCTAATTGAATAGCCATCCTTAGGGGTACTTGAAAGCGGAGTCCATGTAAACATTATTGGCATTTGAGGATCGATTTCTTCGTCATCACCCGGGGTAAGTAATGTAATGCTTCCCATTTGCTGAACAGTCTGTGAAATGCAGTTTTCTTTGCCAACTTCCGTTCCGTTTTCATCAAATGCCGTTACACATATCGTGTAGCTGCCTTCCGGCGCATTACCTGTTCTAAGTATAATTTCTTTATACTTGCCGTTGTTGTACTTCACCTCGGCGCCGGAAAAATCGTTGTATTTGTAATTGGTCTTTCCGGGTTTTATCGTAAACACTTTTGATTTACCTTCAATGATCAAACCATCCTTTTCTTCCGTTGCGGTTCCGGTAAGATAAATTTTAATATCACTTTTGGTTGTGTTTTCAAGTAAGGTTCCACATATCACCAACTCCCAATTGATTTGGCGGGGGTTGCTTTAACTCAATTTTGATCTTGTCATCAGCATGAAGGCTCGTGATTGCTGCAAATAATATGCAGATTACTGCCAGTGTTTTAAATGTTTTCATTTTGATACTTCTCCTTTAGATTAAACTATTTGTCCTTAATACTTTTGTTTAATTAACTCTACTTATTATTTAGGTTTGTAAACTTATTTTATCAAGATCATTTTTTGATTCTGTGAAAGAGCCCGCTTCGATCTTATAAAAATAAACTCCGCTGGGGTAGTTGGAAGCATCCCAGTTGATTGAATGATTACCCGTGTTTAACTCATTGTTTAGCAGAACAGCTATTTCCCTACCCAGTATATCGTAAACCCGCAAAGTAACAAATGACTTTTCAGGTAAACTAAAGCTGATACTTGTTGAAGGATTGAAAGGATTGGGGTAGTTTGGTTAAGTTTGAATTCTTGGGGCAAATTAGCGATCCCTATTACACCTGTTGGAGTTTCATTCCAAACTGCTATGTTGTTTGAAGGTATTGTGCCTACAGCTTCAAATCTACCACCCACAAACAGGTTACTGCCTAAAACACATAGAGAATTAACACTTCCGGTGGTATTAGCATAAATAACTCCGCTTTCCATTGGAAGCCATGCAGACCCATCATATTTTAATTCCAGGATGAGCCATTCCACTTCGCGATATAATTTACACTTGTGCCTCCGGCTTCTGTAAAATTTCCACCTGCAAAAAGATCTGATCCGATCATTGCCAAAGCATCAACTGTGCCGTTCAAACCATTATCCAAAGGGCTCCAATTATTACCATCCCATTTTGCAATATTGTTCGCATTAATTCCGCCTGCAGTGGTAAAACTCCCTCCCACATATACAACATTGTTGTGGGCTGCAAGTGACTTCACCTCCGCATTTAATGAGGTTGTTAGCGCAGACCACGAAGTACAATTCCATTTTGCATTATTATTCTCATCTGTATTACCTGGTGAGCTGAAACTTCCGCAGGCAAACAAGTCGCTCTCAGAATTGTTAACCATTGCATTTACTATCCCGTTAAACCCATTCCCTCCCGGCGCACTTAACGGTGAAAAAACAGTACCGTTCCATTTAGTAATATTGTTCATTTTTTGGCTGCCTGCGGATTTGAACCCACCGCCCAGATACATCTCATTCTCAAAAAAGGTAATTGTTTTGATGTAGCCGGATACTCCGCTTGAAACCGGATTCCAGGCCGAGCCATCCCATTTGGCAATACCATTAACAGTTTCACCGCCTGCGGTCGTAAAAAGGTCCTCCGGCATACATATCGATTCCTGATGGTGTAAGCGAGTAAACTCTTCCGTTTGTCCTGCTTGAAAGCGCAGTCCAGGATGAACCATTCCAGCCGGCAATATTATTCGCCGCAACACCACCTGCAGTGAAACTACCGCCTACATATAATATTGAGCCAATAGACGAAATTGAATGAACCGAAGAACCTACACCGGTATTTAATCCTGAACCCAAAGCAAACCAGCTTGGAACCATTCCACCTGGCAATCCGTATTGCAGAAACTCCGCCTGCGCGTTCCAAAGTGACCGCCAGCGTAGAGTGCATCCATTACATAGTAAATGACATTAGCCCTGTTATTAAGTCCGCTGCCTAATGGTGACCATGTTGAAACCATCCCATTTAGCTATTTTGTTGGTGTTACTCCACCTGCAGTTCCAAAATCACCACAGGCGTATAGATCGGTTCCATTTACAGCTAAAGAGTAAGTCCATGAATTCAAACCTGTTCCCAGACTTGACCAATTTGTTCCATCCCATTTTGCTATATTGTTAGCCGGAATCCCGCCGGCATTTGTAAAAAGTAACCTGCGGCATAAAGATCAGAACCTATTTTGGCCAAAGCATAAACATCACCATTAAGTCCTGAACCTAATTCAGACCAAGTTGTACCATTCCACCTGGCGATATTGTTTACTTTCTTATCTCCAGCTGCCTGAAAACTTCCACCGATATACAATTCTCCATTCATTACAACTGAAGCATAAACAGTCAAAGAAACTCCATTGGGAAGATGAAACCCGCTTACCCAGGGAGAGGATAAAATTGAACTGAAATTCATTAAACATGATATTATGATTATTAATACTTTGGTATTTTTGTGCATAACTACCCCTTGATTTATGATTAAATCGTCTTTTTTCTTTCACTCTTCTTCGTACCTCCAAGTGCTGTAACTTCATCGCTATCAACCCCGAATATGCTTTTAGCGCCGGCAAGTACCCGCGTATAATAGTCACCGAGTTTTTCTTCTGCCTGTTTAATCTGCACCGCTTTCGCATCAGCAAGCTCAAGCATGTGGTTGTATTCATTAATAAGCACCCTGCATTCATCTATGGAATTTCTCATTTCGGATTCACTCAGCGGATATTGCTCTCCGCCGTAATTAATCGTTTTTCCATGTGCAGCATTTATTCCTTTCATTGCTTCAAGCCGCGTTTCGGCTTTCGTAACTTTCGCTGAGGTACTTCGTTTCCTTAAAGCCATGTTATTTTTATAGTTTACGTAATTGAAATGAATCTTCTTTTCTTTCTTCAATTTGTTGTTTGATTTCTTCTAATCCAAAGAAAATTTTGTAAAGTTGTGAACACATAATTTCAAAAAGACTCCATTATAAATCAAAAAATGCTTGTTCTTTCTCTGATTTGTGAACTTATTTTATCAACATCATTTTTTCGACCCTGGTACGACCTTGATTCGTAGATTTCATATATCTTTTTTAATATTTATACCCAACCCCGCCATACCGGGGTTAGGTATACTAATTTCTTTACTTTACAAGCAGCATTTTCTTAACTGCAACATTGCCTGATGATTCAAGCCTGTAATAGTATATCCCTGAAGCAAGATTATCTCCGTTGAAAGTTACGGAATGACTTCCGGCATTTAATTCACCGCTGATAAGTTCACTTACTTCCCTGCCCATAATATCATATACTTTTAGAGTCGTAAATCCGCTTAGCAGCAGATTGAAGCTGATGGTTGTCGATGGATTAAATGGGTTGGGATAGTTGCCAGAAAGGCTGAAGTCTGCTTCTTTTTCATTGTTTACATATGGTGCATTATTCATTCCGCAGCCGTTAGAGTTAAGTAAAGCCATCCTTCTCGGGTCTGTGGCAAAGACAGCCTGCATTCTGTCCGTCTGGCCGGTTGTGAATAAATACCTCGAAACATGCCATGTTGAATTCATGTAATTCATCCACATATCACCGTATGGTTCGTTATCACAGCTGATGATAATAGAATTCACTGCAATGCCGCCTACATTTGGGCTGCCCTGGTTAGGTGTATCATCAACAAAATCTGTTCCCGTACATTCAGTGCTATCATCACCCCAAATGTGCCTTAAATTTAACCAATGACCCACTTCATGAACGGCAGTTCTGCCTAAGTTGTACTCCGGAAAATTATTTGCAGAAATTCCAAATGCCTGGTAATCAACAACAATACCATCACCAGCAGCGTAACCACCCGGGAATTGCGCATAACCAATAATTCCGCCCTGGTCAAGATTACATACCCAAATATTCAAGTATTTATCCGTGGGCCATGCATCACTTCCTCCACGATTTTGAATTTTACATCATCATTTACAAGGAAGGAAGTTTTTGTTGTACTTTTCCTAATGATACCGGTCGTACTTTTATTGCGGGAATCCTTTGTAGCTAAACAGAAATTTATCTGGCAATCAGCAGCATATGGCTGAAACCAGCTTGGTACCTTCCATGCATCTGTATTTAATTTTCTGAAATCTTCATTAAGTATCCTTATCTGATCATTTATCTGGGAATTTGATACATTTTCAGAAGCGGTTTTATACACTACATGTACTACCACGGGTATATTTATATTCTGCCATGGATTATCCCGATTTTGCAAGAGATACTCCTGAACTATTTTTTCCAGATCACTCTGTCTTTTTTCATAAGAAGGGTCTTCCTGTTTTAGTCTTTCGTAATTTGTCATAGTTCCACATTCTTCAAGATTCAATTGCGATGTTGTGTGTTGTGAAAACAACAGAACATTGAAAAGAATCATATAAACTACTGCTAGTCTGCGATGTTTCATTTTATACACTCCTGATTTTGATTAAGTAATATATTTATACAAACATATTTGTATATTTCTGTTGTAACTATAGCACAACTGTGTGAATTTTGTTGAAATATTGGCGTATAAAGAAGCATTTTCTAACACTAAAGTGTTAGAAAATGAAGGAATATCTATTTAATAAAATTAAATTTGTAAAGGTTTTGGAATTATTATTATATGCTAATTATTTGATTAATACCATTTTCTTTGTATCTGAAAAACCATTTGCATCCATTTTATAAAAATAAAGCCCGGAAGAAAAATTATTGCCATTCCAGTCAACTTCGTATTTACCGGGATCAAGTTTATCATTTACCAAAGTAACCACTTCCCGTCCTAATATGTCGTAAATCCTCAAAGTTACAATTTGTTCATTAGAGGATCCCGTAAAAATCCATTTGGGGTACATCAAACTTAATCTTTGTTACTGGATTAAATGGATTTGGATAGTTTTGAGATAGAGTGAAAGATTTAGGAATTGTTGACCCGGTACTGGAAATTCCGATAACACAAGAATCTATCCAGCAAATTGCAGCTTCAACCACATCATCTCTTCCTTGTCTGACAAGCTCTTTGCTAAGCCAAATATTTTCGTCAACTTCAAACTCTTTGTGAGTAAGATAAACTCCCGGGTTATTCAATTCATAAGAATCATATTCTGCTATCAATAGCCAATAATTATTCGTCATTTGGTACCAATATGGTGCATTGAATGCTGCTGCTGTTGACTTACCAAAAAATCTTGCATGAGGATGGTATTTCATTCTTAATGCAACCTGATCTCCAGAACTTAATGCACCCGGGCCCGTTAAAACAGCTATTGGTTTATTATATCCCGGTGGTTCACCAGGAATATTATAAGGATCAGGATTGTTTTCGATGCACATTTCTATAGGATTTGGAGAACACCTGTAGCCCCAATCAATTGTTTGTTTTGATGTATCAAACATCAAACTTAAGCCTGGATCACTAAGGAACATATTGCCTCCTTCATTATATCTGAAATCTAATATTAACCCTTCCGTATTCAATAATGATAGTACAGCATTATAAAACTGACCTGAAACATTTCCCCACCAACCCCAGACATATATATATCCTATGTTAGTCCCCGGAACAATTCCATATGAACAAAGCTGCTGATCATAAACGGGTTTTGAAATTCCCGGAATGTTCATTTGTTCTGTACAAAATAACTGCATCTTTTGATTTCTTAATGGATTTGTTGAAAGATGCAAAGTATCTCCAGTTGAATATTTTATTACGTCAATTGTATCAAAAAGATGCCAGTTCATTCCTGCGCTAATTAATAATGAATGATTGAAAGCGCTGGGAGATGACCCTATCCAGCTATAATCATAAACTATAGGAAATTCACAAGATAATATTTCTTCCACAAGAACTTTCCATGGAACCCGGTCATATCCAAGAATTACATCACCTCTTTCCAAACCCAGCGGATGTTGAGGAATTACCTGATATATTAACAATGTACTATCCTGCAAAGGAGTTAGACCTGCTCCAAAATGACCATTATTATTCCATCCGCCTAATATAAAAAGGGGTTTATCTTCAATATTTGAAATGTTTAAACCATAATCAATTATTTTTGTATGTGATTCTTGCAAAATCATTGTCAAATGATTCAGTATGCCTATAAACCTGCCTCTGCTAACTCCTGAAACTATTTGTGGTCTGTATACTTGCTTTAATGAATCCCAATTGACAATTTTATTATTAAAACAAGCATATGAAGAATCAACTTTTGACCAAAATTTATCAAAGATGGAAAGCTTAATTTTAGGTTGGTAAGCCCGGTCCCCATACAGAATCAATTCTTTCTCGCCATTGCTCGCAAGTATAATGACCGGGTGATTTTGGATATATTATTGAGTAATCGTGCTGACTATTATTTGTGTCAAAGAAAAGGACTGGAAAATTTTCACCTTGAATTTGCGAAACTGTAATGTGCAGATAAAACAAAGTATAATTATTGCAAGTAAATTTCTCATTTGCCCATAATCATCTTTTTAGAATCGCTAAACTGTGAAGATTGAATTCTGTAAAAATATATACCACTGGGATATTTTGTTCCATCCCATTTTATATGATAATTTCCGGCCTTTAAATTCTGTTCAACTAAAACGGTTAATTCCCTCCCCAATCTATCATATATGCTTAATTTCGTAAAATCAGATTCTGGAATGCTAAAGTCGATATTGGTTTCGGGATTAAAAGGATTTGGATAATTTTGCTGTAATACAAATTTCTTGGGTATTTCTGTATTTGAGCTTGAAATACCAATTGGGTTACCGTTTTCATTCTTCATATAATATATTTCCCAGCCATCACCCTGACGAGTATCTTCCCATATTACATGCAAAGTACTTCCCGAAATAGCAATTGAAGCAAAATCTCTCCATAATGTGGGAGTTGTTGTAATTCTTGTATCAGGTTGCCAAGTTAACCCACCATCAAGTGACCATTTATGATAAATATCTGAAGCACTGTTATTACGGTCATCATCCCATACAATGAACATTATCGCCATTAACTGCAATATTCGGATACTCTGATACGCTTGTGGTATTTGTTAGCCTAGTATCAACACTCCATGTTAATCCAGCATCAATAGACCTTTTGTAATAAATTTCCTCATATCCTACTCTGTTATCATACCAAACAACATGTGTCATTGAACCCGATATTCCGATACAAGAGTAATACTGTGAAAGTATATTATTAGTTAATCTTTTATCCTCACCCCAAGTAATTCCACCATCAGTAGATCTTTTAAAGTATACTTCATAATTCCCGTCCCTTCTATCATCCCAGCAAACCTGAATAGATGAACCTGATGCTGCAATAGATGGAAATTCAGATACTTGAAGAGCATTAGTCAATCTTTGATCACTTTCTTACTTTAAACGTTTGTCAGTTGATCTTTTGTAATATATTTCATTATTGGCATCTCTTGCGTCTTGCCTGGTTACGTGAAGACTCGAACCGGTTAATGCCAGTGAAGGAGTTCCAGAATACCCAGCCGCGGTGGTTAATCTTCATCTACCCCCATGTAATTCCTGCATCAGTAGAATCTATTATAATATATCTCACTGTTTCCTTCCCTGTCATCATACCAGACTACATGTACTACCGCACCTGAAATACCAGCTGAAGGACACCACGAAAGTGATGAGGCATTCGTAAGTCTTGAATCAGAACTCCAGGAATCACCTCCATCAAAAGATCTCTTATAATAAATCTCATCATTTCCATCTCTGTTATCACTGAAAAAAACCAGAATAGTATCTCCATTTGCGGCAATAGGCCATGCATTATTATATGATGTATATGATATGCCTGTAGCATTTGTTAACCTAACTTCCGGTAACCATTGAGTTAGGATTTCAGCATTGAGTAAACATAAAAAAATTGAAAATAAAATAGCATTTTTCATTTTATCAATATCATTTTTTTGGCTTCTTTAAAACTATCTGTAGTTAAAGAATAGAAATAAACCCCGCTGGGATAATCTTCCGCATTCCATTCTGCTTCATATACGCCGGGTTTTAAATTATCATTAACCAGAACAGACAGTTCTTCTCCCAAAGTGTTAAAAATTGTCAAAACTGTTTTTGAATTATGCGAAATTTGAAATTTGATATTAGTTGTTGGATTGAATGGATTCGGATAATTTTGCTCAAGTTTAAAGTCATTAGGAATTTCCAAATATGTATTAGTGAGATAACAACTCTACAAATTGTGGTCAAAGTGCCTCCGGAGCCAGTAATTGGTGTGTGAGAATTAACTTGAGGTGTTGAGCTTATCACATTCGGTACATTAGTTAACACAGTTCCCCAAACATCGCTTGAAATTGACTGATTAACAACGTTTTCACAGGAATTATAGTTTTCATCTAACTTTACAATATACATGTCATTATTGCCGCCCCCATATGAATTGGTGTATCCTGAAATTACTATAGCACCATCGATAGTTTGCAAAAGAGATGTAGCCACATCAAAACCAGTACCGCCAATAGTTTTCATCCACTGAAAAGAACCTGCCGGAGTTGAATTTAGCCAAATAGAAATCTCGGAACCTGCACCTAATGTTGTAAAACCCGACATAAGAAAACCATTATCTTGAGATTGAAAACAAGACATATTTGTACCAAAACCTGAAGCTGCCGTTATATAATTCTGCCATTGTACTGAACCTGAAGAATCCACCTTTATTAAACATTGATTAGTTTGATTTTGACCAGTATGGCAAGTTAATACATAACCTCCATCATTAGACTGGATTACGCGTTGCCACCTCTCCTTGACTTGTACCAAATGTTTTGCTCCATTGGAAAGTACCGTTTAAGTCTAGTTTTAGTAATATTGCATCATTAGCACCAGCCCCATACGATTGAGTTTGTCCGCATATTACATAACCGCCATCATTACTTGCAGTTGTACAATAAGCTCTTTCCAGCGCTCACCGCCAATCACTTTATTCCATAGTAAATTTCCTAAACCATCAAATTTCAAAACATATATCTTCGCTCCCAGCCCCAAAAGATCCGGTATTGCCGGTTATGACAAATCCACCGTCAGCAGTTCTACAAATTGAACTGCCAATTTCTGAATTTACACCACCAATTGTCTTAAACCATATAAGAGTACCATTTGTGTTTAACTTTGCAATAACCAAATCTGATAGTCCTGCTCCGAACGAACTTGTGCTTCCGGTTAAAACCAAGCCGCCATCGGAGGATTGAATAATTGAAGCAGCGTTATCTGCCTCTGTGCCTCCAATTGTTTTTGTCCAAACAACATTTCCTGCAATGTCAACTTTGGTCACATATATATCGCTTAAACCTGCTCCAAAAGAGTTTGTATTCCCTGAAAATACAAAACCTTCATAAGTTGTTTGTATTGATGAATTTGATATTTCATTGCCCGTACCGCCAACCGCTATCTGAAAGATGGATTGTGAATATGAATTGATATTGTTATAGAGTAACATAGCTATTAAAATACACTTTTTCATGACATCTTAATTGTTTAATTAAATTATCTTTTTAAATACTTCACTACTGCCTCGGTCCTTGAACGAACTTGCAGTTTTTCATAAATATTTCTTAGATGGCTGCGAACAGTTTCAGTGCCAATAAATAGTTTTTCACCAATTTCTCTGTATTTAAATCCTTTCGCAAGTAAACCAAGAATTTCTTCTTCTCGTTTTGTAAGGTTCTTCATTTCTTCAGAGGAGACACCCATTTTTTTAAACGAATTAACAACCATTCTGGCAATTTGGCTGGACATTGGGAGCCTCCCTGCTGAACTTCCCTAATAGCCTCTATTAATTTCATTGGAGGAGTTCTTTTTAACAAATAGCCCATAGCCCCGGCAGATAGTGCATTAAATATATGATCGCTGTCTTCATACATTGTTAGCATAATAATATTTATATCAGGAAGTATTTCTTTAATTTTTTACGCATTCTATTCCGCTTGCTCCTGGTAAATTTATATCCATCAGATTACATCAGGAATTTGAACCGGTATTTGCTTTAATGCAATTTCAGCATTTTTGTATGTATTTAAACAACTAAACCCGTCAGAGCCGTTGATCAGGATCTCAAGGCTTTCTCTTATCCCGCTGTCATCTTCAACAATTGATACTTTTATTGGCATTATATTATTTTAACAATATAAAAATACTCTTGTTGTAATATCAAACACAATAACACAATAGTGTTAATTTTCAATTATCGGCATACTAACTCTGATACAGGTTCCCTAATCAGATTCAATCAAGATACTACCGTTAATTTCTTCAATTCTCTTTCGCATATTGTTTAATCCGTTTGAAAATCTATCGATTTGGTCGAAATTAATTCCTTTTCCATTATCTTTGATGATAAATTCAAATTTGTGCGAATATAATTTCAGTTCTATGCAAACTTCAGTTGCACCTGAGTGTTTTACAATATTATTGAGCGATTCTTTTACGGTCAAAAATATATTATGCCTTACGTCTGATTGCAAGGGTATCTGTGGAATACTCTCCGGAAAGTCGAATCTGCTATCAATCCCTGTATTTTCCAAATATTCCTGTGCAAATTGCAGAATATATGCTGCCAAATTATCCAGTGAATCATTCTTAGGATTAATTGCCCATACAATTTCATCCATGTTGTTAACCACTTCCCTAGAAGCTTTTAATTTTGTTTAATTCTTCATGATCCCCGATCTTATTCTTTGCAATTTCGCTAAGCAAAGTAATTCTGGTTAAACTCGATCCTACTTCATCGTGCATATCTTTTGAAATTCTCATCCTTTCTTTTTTCAATTGCTTGTTGTTGCTTAATGAGATTCAACTTCTTCTTTAATTTTGCACAGATATCAAACGAATCGTCCCTCCAAAAAGTGAGGCCGCAATTACAATCCAGCTAACTGTAAACCACCACGTTTTCCACCACGGAGGATTTACCGTAATTTTAATTGACCTGCCTTCATCATTCCAGATACCATCATCATTCGATCCTCTTACCCGAAAAACGTAATCGCCGGAATTCAGATTAGTATAATTTACAGTATGATCAATGGATGGCTGCGACCACTCTTCATCAAACTTATCCAGCTTGTATGAGTATTGATTTTTAGAGGGATCACTAAAATCCAAAGATGCAAATTCAAATGTAAAAGAATTGCTTTTATGACTTAACACAATTTCTTCAGCAATATTTATGTTTTGTTTCAACACAGATGTATCTGAGGGGATAACTGAATTATTGTGTATCTTGAAATCGGTAAACATAATACCAGGCTTTTTGACATTTAATGTTTTGGGTAAAAACTAACAAGTCCGTTTTTACCTCCCATGAAGATCTGACCATCTGAGGATTTAAAAACAGAAGTGGTTATAAAATCCCGTACCTTTAAGCCTTCTGATTCTCCAAAATGTTTATATTGTTTTCTTTCTGTATCAAACCTTGATATTCCAAGTCTTGTTGTGAGCCATAACATCCCTGAATTATCTTTTATCAGATTATTTACGAATCCGGATTGCAAACCGCTTTCACTACTGTAACTTTGATATTTGAATGTTTTTTCATCAAAATAATTGATTCCTGAATAAAAACTGGCTACCCACAAATCCTTATTATTATCTTCCTGAACCATAGAAAAGCCATGAAAGGATTTCTCATCATAAAATTCTTCAAAAAGATCTTTATCCCGGTTGTACTTATAAACACCACGGGAGCCTGAGCAAGCCCATAGTAATCCATCACTATCTTCAAAAAAAGATCTGACAGTAGAAATTTTGTAGTGTTTAAAAGTCTCACTCTCCCGGTCAAATTTATCTATTGTATAATCTGTTGATATCCAAAAATTTCCGTGACTATCTTCATACATATTATCCGGACCATCGGGTCCAATACTGGTTGAATCATCTGGATTATTTTTGAACACTTTATAATTCAATGTTGCAGTATCAAATTTATATAATCCGCTAAATGTTGCAGCCCAAAGGTTGCCTTTTCTATCAAAATATATATTTGAAACGGAATTGCTGCCAAACTGTTTAGGATCTCTATTGGGGTTTGGGTCTTTTAAATAATGATTAAATTTATTGATACTTCGTTCCCATTTGTACAGCCCATTTGTGGTAGCCAGCCAAATCTGAATTGTTAGTTGATTTTATATCCTGGATTCCTGCATTATTAATACTTTGAGTAAATAATTCGTTTTCAGAATAATTAATAAATGTTTGTGAAAATGGGGAATATGTATGTATGGCTTCTAGGTCACCTATCCAAATCAAATCAGCCTTATCCTGATAAATAGAATAAGCATAATTAATAGTATTTGCAGCATTTTCTTTGTTGTTTTTAATACCTGTAAATTTGTTTTTTCTTTATCAAATAAAATTAAACCTTCTCTATATGTACCAATCCAAACCAAACCGGAATTGTCTACAAAAATCTTCGTTATTATTGCAGAAGAATTAACATTATCACCTTTGATACTAAAGTATTTGATGTCATTATTACTTGGATCAATTTCTGCTATCTCTTGATTCCTAAAAGCAACCCAAATCTTGCCTGTTTTATCTTTATACAAAGCATGAACTGAGTCGGATAAAATATTGTTGCTTTGAAGATTGCCATTTGAAAATCTGGTAAACTGATTCTTTTCGGGTTCGAAATTACATAAGCCCTTTGCAAAAAAACTGATCCAGATAGAACCGTTATCATCTATTACTAAATCAGATAAAGTATCACTGCTAATACTGTTGCTATTATTTACTTCATGATTATATTGCTTAAATTTTTGAGTTTTTTGTCAAACGAAAATAAACCCCTTTCATATGAGCTTAACTAAAGAATGTTATTCTTTCCTTCCCTTATGCTATACACTGAAGGTAAGGAGAGATTCTGTACTAGGTTCAAATATCTTATAACAATAGAAATTGTCTTTTGCTCTGTCATACTTTCCCAATATATTATTCCCCGCAACCCACAGATCATTATTGCTATCTTCAAATACACAGAAAATTTCCGGGAAGTAAGTTGTGTCTTTTGGTCCAATAAAAGTTTTGTAAGAGCTGAATTTGAATCCGTCATACTTTGAAATTCCTCCGAGTACCGGAAACCAGATAAATCCTAGACTATCCTGGACAATCGAAAGTGGTGCCGTACCCGAAGGTAAGCCATCTTTAAGCCCAATTTTGTTAAACCTATAGATTTCCTGGGAAAAGCTGATGTTGTATAAAATAAGTATTATTAATGCTGCTATAAGGGCAGTGTTTATGAGTTTTTTCATTTCCAGATGGTTTCTTCTGTTCAATCTACTATTACTTTTAAGTTAACTACATGAATGAGTAATTAGCGATGCCGAAATTCAAAACTATAGAATCCAACAGAAAAACTCGAAAATTAGCAAATATGGTAACTTTTTATTATATAAAGATAAAGAATAAATAACCTATTTGCGGTATCACATGATATACAAGTTAATAATTTTTTCAAACAATAATAGTACACTCAAAAAAATTGAAAATGACTTATGTCAAATCAGAACTGATCATAAATCTGTCAGTAAAAGTGTCAGTAACACCCTCAAAACAGGCTAAATTTGAACAATTTGGGAGAAGAATTTAAAGGGTTTTTGTTGATTCTTGAGTTAAAAAGGGCATTTCCACATCATCCGAACCAGGCGCTCTACCGGGCTGAGCCACACCCCGAAACAAATGATAAAACAAAGGGTTATTCTAGTAATTTGATTATTGTTTATACATAGCATAACCTAATAATACAAGAATAGTAAAATTTTGTGATAAATTAAATTCAGTAATTTGTATGAATTATTTCACGTGTATAATTCACGGGGAAACTATTAAAAAATCACATGTCACTGATAACTCTGAAATATACATTTGCACGAAAAAAGGCTGTCACTCTTTTGAGTAACAGCCCTTTTCATTTCATTTAAGTACCTTCAAAGATTACAATTCAATCGAAAACGCATCGGAATCCTTTTCACCATTCACTCCGGCCAAATAAACAAGCACTTCACTATTTCCTTCACCATAAACCAGTATATATCCAAATTCAGCAGAAACCTGCCTGATCAGGTTAATATCATTTTTCTTCAGTTTATTGCCAAACATGTATTCATCTCCGTTTTCTGAAACAAGTTCGGTATTTTTCACCCAAACTTCATTATCACTTAAAACAATAATACTCTCGCCTCTTAAATTTTCGGCTTGTCCATCTGCATTTAGATCAACATTTAGTTGAGTTAAAACCGGGGATTTGCTTGTGGTAGATAAACTAACAATGCTGCCGGAACTCTTGCCGTTTGCACTTTGTGAATATGCTAAGCTAACAGTTAAAATGATTGCCAGAAAAATTTTCATGTTGGTATCCTCCTAAATTATATCTACAGCATTCTTCAATCATTGTGCCAATTATTCATGACGAAAATCGGTCAAATAATCCCTCAGTTATACAACATCTGACATTTTTGACAGACGATACAACTTGATTTGTCAAATTCTGAACAAAAAATTTCGTTTTTTGAATACTTCATATATTAAAAACATTCAAAGATTGGCACGGTAATTGATACTATTATTTATATGAAAGGAGAATACATAAAAATGAAAGCAACACTATTAGTAAGAGTTGTATTTGCATTAATTGCACTTCAGCTATTTGGTTTTAATATCAATTCACAAACAAAAATGGGATATGATTCCAAGTTTGTAAATCAGTCAATTCCTGACAGAATGACTCCCGGGCAGAAATACAATCTAATTGTAACTTTTCAAAATTCAGGAAGCACCTCATGGGTACCCGTGAAGTAAGATTGAAACTATTTTCTAACGAAGATTCCAAAACACCCGTATGGGCAGTTTCAGAGCTTGACCTGGTAAAAAACAATTGAATCAGAGAACACTGCTACCTTTGAGATCACAGTAACGGCTCCATCCGAAGAAGGAGTTTATAAGATCAGTTCGCAGCTTACAAATTCTGCGGGTGTATTTGGTGATGTGAGTAAAATATTAGAAATATCTGTCAGCAGAAATGTTGGTTTAAATGATGCATTAAACAGCAGCGCATTTGTTGAACAAACAGTACCTTCGCAGATGGAAGCAGGAAAGTCATACAAAGTGATGATAAGTTATACTAATACAGGTAAGACAAGTTGGGATAAAGGAAGTTACAGACTTATAATGCTTGATCCATCAGGCAATCCATTAACCGGAAATTTTTGGAACAGTTATTCTGTGAGTCTGGATGAAACAATTACACCCGGCGGATCAAAAGTTTTTAATTTTGATATTATTCCATACTCTCCGGGAACATATACTCAACAATGGAGAGTCGCATCCTCTGAAACCGGTTTATTTGGCGATGTTTCCAATCCTGCAGTAGTTACAGTAACACCGGTTCCGGAAATAAAAAATGAAGGTAAGAGCGGTAAACAATAAATTAAGAACAACTAACTTTTAAAGGAGAAACTATCATGCTTTGGACAATTGCAATTATTCTATTGGTACTTTGGCTTTTGGGAATGGTAAGTTCATATACTATGGGCGGATTCCTGCATTTTTAATAGTACTGGCTGTTGTGGCAGTTCTAATAAGACTGATACAGGGGAAGAAATCCGTAGCCTAGTTATATTA